>CAWDXV010000001.1:0-140798 GCA_963806345.1 uncultured Actinomycetota bacterium
GATGCCTACCAGTCGTCCAGGCGAGGCGCAGAGTACGTTGATTCAGGTTTCGTCCCCTGCAACGGGAATGATCGGCAGGGTCACGTACGAGTCGCTACCGAGGTGGACCGTCTGATGAGCCACCTTCATCTCACCTGTCTCGGGACCGTCAACGGTGTTCAGATTCCGGTCCCAGCGCGGGAAGGAGCTGGACGTTACGTCCACCCGGATGCTGTGCCCCTCCTTGAACAGCATGCTCGTCGACCACAGGTCCACGTCGACGGTGTGAGCCTCGCTGGGCGCCGATGCCACGCGGGCGATTCCATCGCAGACGTTGTAGGAGGCACCGTCGGGGTGCACATCGCACAACCGGACGACCCAGTCCGTCGTGGGCGCGTCCGTGGAGACCCGGATCGTCGCCGTGACCCGCCCGGTGACCTCGAAAGCCTCTGAGAGTGGGTCTGTGGTGAACACCAGGACATCGTCACGGGACTCGATGCGGGACTGTTCGTAGGTACCGGCAAGGGGATACTCGAGGAGCGTGTTGCCGCCCAAGGTCCGCACCGGATCGGCCGGATCGTAGGTGAACGACCGTGTGCCACTCTCAGACGGCACTTGGTCGCTGAGACCGGTTGGCGCGAGAAAGAACCGCGTCTCCTTGGCCCGCTCGAGCGGCCAGGCATCTTCCGTACGCCACTGGTTGGCACCCATGGTGAAGATCTTGACCGGGCCCTCATCCTCGACCGGCTCATTCTGCAGGTGCGCGCGCAGCCACTCGAACGTCAAGCTGCCCAGCGAAGCCCCTAGATCTACCGCAGCTCCGCTACCTGCACAACCGAAGTTCAGCTCGCCCTGCTGAGGAGACAAGGCCATGTGGTTCCACGGGCCGATGATCAGGCGGTCCTGCGGGCCACCATGAACGAAGTTGTCGATCGTCCCCTGCAGGAACACGTCGAACCAACCACCGATGTTCAGCGCTGGCACCTCAACGCTCAACTGAGCCTCCGACACGTCCGCGGCGGCTTGATCGAGTACCGGCAGTCCCAACCGCGCCAAAAGCGGATCCGACTCCACACCTCGGCCGGTCGGCAGCTCGTCATAGGTGGGTCCTGGCAGACCGTCGGCCGCAGCGATGAGAGCGCCAAGCGCACGCTCTGCCGCTTCGTTGTCGTCGGCGTGCCGGCGCGTGAGCGCGTCGAAACCTGCGAACACACTCCAGGAGCGGTTGAGGCCCAGCTCGATCGCGCCCCCACGGGTGGTCTTTCCCTCAGTCGTGCGAAACGTGATCGAAGGCGCGATCGCTCCGAGGGCTGGCGGGCGTTGTCCTGCTGCCTGCCACTGGACATTGCCCAAGTAGCTGGGTCCCCACATGCCGACTCGCCCCGTGGATCCGGCCAAGCCGGCGGCCCACGCGACGGTGTCGGCGCCGTCCTCTGCTTCCGCTGCCAAGGGGATGAAAGGCCCACCTTCAGACGCGTAGCGGCCACGCACGTCCTGGATCACGGCGATCAAGCCATGCCTGACCGCCAGCAGCGGATCCAGGAGCATCGTCACGAACGGGTCCGACTTGTCGTACGGGGTCCTGGCCACGATCACCGGCCAGGGCCCGTCTCCGGCCGGCCGGAAGACATCAGCCCGGAGAACCGTCCCGTCGCGCATCTCGACCGGAACGTCGTACTCGACTATGGCGCCAGCCATGCTTACCGCTTTCTCGATGTTCGGGTCAGTACCGACCGATGGGCTCTCCGATCGACTGAGGGTGGATGTCACGAGATCAGAACCAACTGTGCTGATGGGTGTCCCGGTCGAGGGCCTCCGTCATCGACCGGATCTGACGGATCAACAGACCCACGTCGGAGCCGAGCGCCACCATCCCGAAGCCTTGATCGCGACGCATCTTCGCCTCGTCGGTGCCGCGGGCAACGATGCCGGCACTGATGCCGCGGTCACGGGCACGTGTCAAGATGTCGAGATTGATCTCAGCAACACCAGGTCCCTCCCAGTCTCCGATCGCGCCGCGGCTGGCGGACAGGTCTCCCGGTCCCAGGAAGATGGCTTCGACACCGTCCACTGACATGATGTCGTCGAGATTCTCGTAGCCTGTTTGGGTCTCGATCATCGGTATGAACAGCAAGTCTTCATTGGCAGTACGGACATACTCCTCAAGTCCCAGACCCCAGGTAACACTGCGCTCACCGCCGATTCCTCGTCGGCCGAGCGGAGGGTAGTAGACGTGCTGGCTGACCGCGCGCGCCTCCTCGGCGGTGTTGATGAGCGGAATGACGACGCCATGGGCGCCGACGTCCAAGGCACGCTTGGTGGGTTCGAGCTCCTGCGAAGGCGGCCGGACAAGGACGGTCAGATCTGTCCCCCGCGCAGCAGTGAGGTGCCCCTGCAGGTCTTTGTAGTCGAGATATCCGTGCTCCATGTCGACGCAGATCCAGTCCAGGCCGAGAACGCCCGCGATCTCAGTGATGGATGAGGCTTCGGAGGTGACCCACAGCCCATACGTGGTCTCGCCGCGAGCCAGCATTTGCCTGAACTTCTCGTTCATGGCCGCCCTTTCTCCTGCGAGGAGAGAAACTCCAGGAGCTGCCTGTTGAACTCGTCACTCTCTGTCACGTGTGCGCTGTGGCCGCTGTTCTCGAAACAGGTGAACGTACTGTCGGACACCTGGTCGGCGAACCATCGCTGCCCCTCGGGGTTGTAGAAGTTCGTCAGGCGGCCTGTGATGACCCACGTCGGCAAGGGGATCCGAGGAAGGACGTCCCGCCAGTCGGCGACGAAGTGGTCCAAGAGAAGCTTCCGCGTTGCGTGGTGGTCGTCATTGTCGAAGCTCTCCCACGATGCCGCCTCGGAGCTGCCCTCTGGCGGTTCCGGTTCCATGCCCGGAGTGCCCCACTCGGCCCGGAAGTTGACGCACTCATAGGCGTTCGCCCACGTGACCTGCTTGACCCCGAACGACCAGCTCTCGTCGTTGATGATCTTGGCGGACTGGTCGATGGCCACGAACCGTTCGATCCTGGCGAAGCCGGAGATGGAGAACATCGCGAGGGCGACGGAGACCCCCATAGAGTGCCCGATCAGTGCCACGTCCTCGAGGTCGAGAAGCTCGAGCAGCTCGCGCGTGTCCTGGCCCAGACGAGCCATGGTCTGGCCATGGCTGGGGGTCTCCGATGCCCCATGTCCCCGAATGTCAAGCCCGATGACGCGATAGCCCGCTCCCAGGAGCGCTTCCCGCTGGAACTCGAAGTTGTGTCGATTCCCGGCGTATCCGTGCAGGAGAACGACGGGCCGGCCGTGGCCCTCGTCGTCGTAGGCGAGGGTGACCCCGTCCGATGTCGTCATCGTCAGGTCTGTGCCTGGCATGTGCAGCTCCTTGGCGTTTCGGCTCAGCGGTTGGCGTTGCCCTCGACGTAATCGGCGTCGCGACTTTTGACCCAGGCCATGAGCTTGCGCAGCCCCTTGCCCGTTGCCTCGATCGGGTGGGCCGCGCCCTTGGCGCGGAGCTCGGCGAACTCCTTGCCGCCGGCATCCATGTCGTCAATGAATCGTTGCGCGAACGATCCGTTCTTGATGTCCTCGAGGACGGCCTGCATGTTTGCCTTCACGTCGGGCGTGATCACGCGAGGACCGGAGACGTAGTCGCCGTACTCTGCGGTGTCGGAGATCGACCACCGCTGCTTGGCGATACCACCCTCGTACATCAGATCGACGATCAGCTTGAGCTCGTGGAGGCACTCGAAGTAGGCGACCTCCGGCTGGTAGCCGGCCTCGACGAGCGTCTCGTAGCCATACATGACCAGCTGGGAGGCGCCGCCGCACAGGACGGCCTGTTCACCGAACAGGTCGGTCTCGGTCTCCTCCGCGAATGTCGTCTTGATGCCACCGGCGCGAAGACCGCCGATTGCCTTGGCGTACGACAGCGCGAGGTCCCAAGCCTTGCCGCTGGCGTCCTTGTCGACCGCAACCAGCACCGGGACGCCGCGCCCGTCGACGTACTCACGACGGACCAGGTGGCCGGGACCCTTGGGCGCGACCATGAAGACGTCGACACCCTCGGGCGGGGTGATGTAGTCGAAGCGGATGTTGAAGCCATGGCAGAAGACGAGCGTGTCCCCGGGGGTGAGGTTCGGCTCGATCTCGTTCTTGTAGAGGTGACGCTGGACCTGGTCGGGAGCCAGGATGACGATGACGTCAGCCTCTTGCGCGGCATCAGCGGGGGTGAGGACTCTCAGTCCCTCAGACTCCGCCTTGGCGCGACTCTTCGAGCCCTCAGGCAGCCCGACGCGGACATTCACCCCTGAATCGTGCAGGGACAGCGCGTGGGCGTGGCCCTGGCTGCCGTACCCGATGACAGCGACGTTCTTCCCCTGGATCAGGACAAGGTCGGCGTCAGCGTCGTAGAACATCTCCGCCACGGAGCTCTCCTGGTGACTAGGTCTTCACGCACAGCGACGCGAGTCTCGCGTTGCGATCAACCGTCACATTTCACGCGGCGCGGGACCACCGACACCGGAAGAACACCTTCCACTGCACTTGCTACGTGCGTCGAAAGAGCAAGAGCACCGGAGGGATCACCCGCGAGGCAGGCGCCGAGCGGCCTCGTTCAGCCGACGCTGAGGACGAGCTTGCCGCGCGCATGTCCCGCGTCGCTGGCTTCCTGCGCTGCGACAACCTGGTCGAATGGGTACTCGGTCACTGAAGTGATGAGCTTTCCGGTCGCTGCGTCCTCTGCCAAGGCGGCCAGTCGGTCGACCGGCGCTTGAGAGGATCCGCTGGAGAACGTCACCCCGAACTTTTGCGCCTGGAAGTCGGCAATGGTGATGATGCGTTCGGTACCGCCGCGCAGGGTGATGGAGTCCTGCAACGCGCCCTTGCCCGCAAGGTCGAACACTGCGTCGACGCCTTCGGGGGCGAGCGCTCGCACCCGGTCGACCAGACCCTCGCCGTACACCGTCGCAACGGCACCGAGTGAGGCGAGATAGTCCTGATTGGAGAGGCCGGCAGTGGCGATGACTCGTGCGCCACGGGCGACAGCGAGCTGAACGGCCACCGTTCCCACTCCTCCGGATGCACCGTGCATCAGCACGGTCTCGCCCCGCGTGACACCCAACTGGTCCAAGACCCGCTCGGTCGTTCCGATCGCAACCGGCAGCGCAGCTGCGGCCTGCCAGTCCAGCCCGGCGGGCTTGGGCGCGACGACGGTGGCCAGCGCGTACTCGGCGAATGCGCCGGTGTCAGACCATCCAAGCACCTCGTCGCCGACCTTCAGGTCAGTCCTTCCCTCCCCCACGGCGTCCACCACGCCGGCAAGCTCTCCGCCTGGGACCGCGGGGAAGGTCGTGGGCCTGACGGCTTGCATCTGCCCGGAGCGGATCTTGCCGTCGATCGCGTTCAGGCCCGCGGCTTTCACACGGATTCGAACTTGGCCAGGGCCGGGCTGAGGGACATCCTTCTCCACCGCGTGCAGGACTTCGGGACCACCGAACTGGTCGAAAACGATTGCTCTCATGATTGCTCCGTCTTAGGGTGGTGAAAAGAATGTGGCTGACCACATAATCGTATCGAGATTTATGTGGCCAGCCAAGTATTAAGGTGCCCGCCCCCTCCGAGGGGCTCTGCGACTACCGGCGGCAGCAACCGGGCTAGCCCCGTTCCTGCAGATAGGCTCTCTAGCTGGCGGCGATCAGTCGACATCACGAGATGCCGCTGGTGGCCCTGGGGCAAGGAGGCGCGCATGCCGAAATCGGAACCACCCACGACGCCGGGCACGTTCGAGGTGGGGCCGGTCAGCTACGCGATCTTTCAGCTTGCTCGAGCGCATCGCGGCTACGCTGCCACCCTGCTTCGCGAGATGGACCTGCACACCGGGCAGGAGCTCGTTCTCATGCACCTGTACGACCGCGACGGACAGACGCAGTCCGAGCTGCTCGCAAGCATCGGTCTGGACCACTCCACGATCTCCAAGACGTTGCGCCGGATGCAGGAGGCCGGCCTGGTCGTCCGGGAACCGGCGGATCACGACCGCCGGGTGATGGTGGTCCGGCTCACCGACAAGGGCAGCGCCTTGCGCGAGCCGATCGCCGCCATGTGGCAGACCTTGGAGGAGATCACCCTGCGGAATCTGTCCCGAAAGCAGGCGGAGGATCTGGTGTCGACGGCCCACGCGATCGTCCATGCGATCAGCAACCGACCGCCATCTGCGGACTGACGGAAGGCAATCCCTCACGACGAGGCTCGCTCAGGTCGCCTTCAAGGCCGACACCACATTTCGCTCCAGCGCCGAGAGCGTCGAATGGAGCTGGACCACGTCCGGAGGACCAAGGTCGCCCAAGGTGAGTTGTTCAAGATCGCGCCAGACCTCCTCGACCTGCGACCTCAGAGCCAACCCCGCCGGCGTCGGCTCGACCAACGTCGCCCGGCCGTCTGATGGATCACGTACACGTCTGACATAGCCTGACCGCTCGAGCCGCTGAACTGTCCTGGTCATGCTCGCCGAGTCGGTGTTGAACAACGTTGCCAACGCACTTTGCCGGCTCGCGCCGGCCTCCCAGAGATGCATCATCAGCAGCTCCTGTCCGGGACGCAGCCCGAGGTCACGCAGGAGGTGCCCTGCGAGCATGCGGTGCGCCCGAGCCAACCGAAATATCGCGTAGCTCACCGTCTGGGACTGAGCCGACTGCGGAAGTGCGGTGTTCTCCACACCACCGAGCGTACCTGTGGTGAACAGTTTTTTTGGTAAGTACTCGTCCCAGGGGAATAGGACTACTCTGATGGAGAGTTACCTGTCCTGAACAGTTAAATTGTCCTCGAGAGGAATTTCCATGTCCACACCATTCGCACCGACAACACTCGGCCGCCTGCAGGTCCGCAACCGGATCGCCATGGCACCCATGACGCGCAGCCGCGCGTACGGATCGGGCGCCTCGCCGACCGACCTCACCGCGACGTACTACGCCCAGCGCGCCGAGGCGGGCCTCATCATCACGGAGGGCATCCAGCCGTCGCCTGTCGGCCAGGGCTACATCGACACGCCAGGTCTCCACTCGACCGAGCAGGTCGAGGCTTGGCGCCGCGTGACCGACGCCGTGCACGCTGAGGGTGGCGTGATCTTCGCTCAGCTCATGCACACCGGTCGCATCGGTCACCCCGACTTCTTCGACGACGACGAGCTCACCCCGGTCGGCCCCTCCCCCGTGGCCGCCGCCGGAAGCGTCTACACCGCAGAAGGTCCCAAGGATTTCGTCGTACCCGTGCCCCTGGAAGCCGACGGGATCGACGCCACGATCGATGACTTCGTCTCCGCGGCGCTGAACGCGATCGAAGCAGGCTTCGATGGCGTCGAGATCCATGGCGCCAATGGCTACCTCATCCACCAATTCCTGTCGACGAACGCCAATCTCCGTTCCGACGACTGGGGCGGCGACGTGGCAGGCCGCATCAAGTTCGCCACCGACGTCACGAGTCGGATCGCCGAAGCCATCGGCGCCGACCGCACCGGCATCCGGATTTCACCTGCCAACCCGTACAACGACATCGTGGAGGACGGGCACCGCGAGACCTACCTCGCGCTGATCGAGGCGCTCAACCCGCTCGGTCTGGCGTACCTTCACCTGGTCGACGGGCCCGACACCGACTTCACTCCCACCATCCGTGACGCCTGGCAGGGCACATTGATCCTCAACCCGTTCACGCCCAACGCCTACACCGGGCCCGATGCGCTCACGCTGATCGAGAGCGGCGCGGCCGACCTGGTCTCGTATGGCGCGCTCTTCCTGGCCAACCCCGATCTCCCGGTTCGTCTGGCCCGCGGCGGACCTTTCAACACACCTGACTACACGACCGCATACGGCGGTGACGACCACGGCTACACCGACTACCCGACCCTTGAGGACGAGGTGGCCTGAGCCGCATCTCGCCGACCCAGTTCACCGGTCAGATCAAGAACTCGCTGGCAGCAGCACGCGCTGCTGCCAGCGGGTTGGTGCGAAGGGGTTGAATGGTGACCCGGCCCATCGTCACCTGATCGAGGAGCCGATACCGATTCCGCCGTCGACATCCAGGACGACGCCGGTGATGTAGCCCGCCTCCGGAGAGCACAGGAAGGCAGCCGCGGCCGCGATGTCACTCGGTTGTCCGGTGGCGCCCATCGGGACCTTGGCCACCAGCTTCTCTCGCGCCGGCTCGTTCATCGAGGCCAACATGGGAGTCTCGATGAGGCCCGGAGCGATGGCGTTCGCGGTGATGCCATAGCGCGCCGCCTCGAGGGCCATGCCGCGGGTGAAGCCGACCACGCCTGCCTTCGCGGCGACGTAGTTGGCCTGGCCGAAATTGCCTCGCCAGCTCATGGACGAGAACGAGAGCAACCGTCCATATCTGCGAGCCTTCATGTGCTCGAAAGCTGCCTGCGTGCACAGGAACGCGCCGGTCAGGCTCACGTCGATGACTGCATGCCAATCCGCAAGGCTGATGTTCTCGATGCGGTTGTCACGGATGATCCCCGCATTGTTGACCAGCACATCGATCCGGCCATGCTGGTGTGCCACTTTGTCGATCCAGGACTTCGCCTCGTCCGCGTCGGAGATGTCTACGCGGTCGTACGCCACGGGCAACCCCTCGACGGATGCCAGCAGCCCGGCAGCTGCCTCGTCATTCAGGTCCGCGACACGCACGACAGCACCTTCGGATGCGAAGCGCTCCACCATCGCCCGCCCGAGCCCCTGCGCGCCGCCCGTGACGATGACGACCTGGTCCTTGTAACGGGCAGACATCATGAGATCTCTCGTTTCTTGAAGAGGAACCTGCGAAGCGCGTCCGGGACGTTGTTGTCGAGCCAGTTCCGGTCGAACGCGTTGAGTTCCCGTTGTTGTTGCTCGGGCGTGGCCGACGGATGTTGCGCCCGCAGCAGCTGCTTGAACTGACGCTGGCTGTCGGCCGGAGCGGCCAGGAGCGTCGTGATGATCGAGTCGCAGGTAGTCGCCAGATCTTCCGCGCTCACGACTGCGCGAAGCCAGCCGCCGAGACTGGGGTGCTCGGCCGCAAGAAGTTCGCCGCTCAAACCCAGCCAGGTCGAGGTGCTCCTGCCCAGCGCGTAAGCCATGCGAGCACTCGAGCCGCCGCCTGGCAGGAGGCTGTTGCTGATGTGCCCGTCCCCGATCAGGGTCCCTTGGGCTGCCGCCACGACGTCGCACGCGAGCGCGAGCTCGAGGCCTCCCGCTATCGCGTGCCCGTGAAGCGCCGCGACGAAGATGATGTCGCTCTGCTCCATGCTGAGCGTCAGATCCCAGATGAGGGCAAGGAAGTCACGAGGTGTGGAGCCGTCCGCCGCACCGTACGTCAGCAGATACCTGAGGTCCGCGCCTGCGCAAAAGCTAGGGCCGTTGCCCTTGATGAGCACGACCCGCGTGTCCTGCGCTGCTGCCCGCACGACCGCCTTACGCAGCTGATCGACGAGCGCAGGATCGAGCGCGTTTCGCACCTCGGGCCTGTTGAGCGTCCACACCTCGACACCATCCGTGGACGAGAGGCGGCTTTCACCAGCCTTGGCCTCGTGACGCGTGACCTCGAGCTCGTTCACCTGGCGCTCCCGTCGGTTCCGGCTGCACTGGCGACCTCCTGCCGGAGTACGGCCCGCTGCACCTTTCCGCTCGGCGTCTTCGGGAGTGACGGGACGAACGTGATCTGCCGCGGATAGGCATGTGCCGCGTAGTTCTCCCGCACCCAGGTCTTGAGCTCCGCGATCAGCTCGTCCTCGTCGGCGCCGACCTCAGCGACCGGCACGACGAACGCGTGGATGACCTCACCGCGTACGGGATCAGGCGCCGCGACGACGGCCACCTCGCTGACCAGCGGATGCGTGAGCAGGACGCTCTCGACGTCGAAGGGACCGATGCGATAGCCCGCCATCAGGATCACGTCGTCATCGCGCGACGAGAACCGGATCAGGCCGTCGTCGATCGACGCCAGGTCGCCGGTCAGGTAGTAGGCACCATCGGAGGTGAACCTCTCCGCGCGATTCGCACGATCGATCCCGTACCCGGTGAAGGTCAAGAAGGGGCTCTCCGATACCCGTGCGGCGAGTCGCCCGACTTCGCCCGGCGCCGCGTGGGTGTCACGATCCAGCTCCAGGACGGCCATCGACCAGCCGGGCAGCGATGTACCCATGGCACTTGGGACAGGATCGATCCGGATCCCCTGTTGGTGGGGGAAGCCAGCGGTCATACCGAGCTCTGTCTGTCCGAAATGATCGTGCACGTCGACGCCGAATCGCGAGCGCGTCCACTCACCCACGTCCGCTGTCAGTGGCTCGCCGGCTGTCGAAAGCCTGCGCAGCTTCGGCAGCGTGACACCGGTGTCCGACGCGCGAAGCGCACGAAGCGCGGTCGGTGCGGCGGCAAAATCGGTGACCTCGAACCGCTGCAGGATGCGCCAGGTCACCTCAGGCTTGAAGGTGCCGCAGGTGAAGATGCTCGGGATCCCGGCAGCGAGGGGCCCCACGATCAAGGTGTAGAGACCGTACGCCCAGCCCGGGTCCGCGCCGCACCAGAAGTTCTCACCCGCAGCCAGCCCGAGCTCAAGGTACGACTGCCAACCGGCAGCGTAGGCCAAGGGATGCACGACTTCCTTGGGCTTCCCGGTCGTCCCAGAGGTGAACATGTGCACGATGGGCGTGGCCGGACCCCGAACCGGTGAGTCGTCAGTGAGCCGGGGGCCACTCTCCAGGACATGACTGAGCACGAAGTTCGTTTCCGCAGGTCGCTCGGAGCCCCGGATGTTGGCGAGCATCACCTCGCAGTCGACGTCGCGGGCCTTTGCGAGCTGATCCATGTCCGTGACGAGCACGCGAGCCTTCGAGACCGCGACCCGGTCCACGATCGTGGTGGCCGCGAACGCCGTGAACAATGGGACATAGACGGCACCCAGACGCCAAATGCCGAGGATCAGCGCCGGGAGGTCTGGGCCCTTGCCCAAGAGGCTCGCCACTCGGTCGCCGGGGCCGACGCCATGCTCGGCGAGTGCGTGCGCCACGCGTTCGGATCGCTCTCGAAGCTGGCCGAATGTCACGACCTCCTCGACCAGGGCCTCGTCGACGAAGCGGAACGCCACACCGTCGGCCGGGTGCCGGTCACACATCAGCCAAGGCGCCGAGACTTCGGCCTGGAAGTCGGCGTGAATCTCGCGGGCGCGCTCGTGCGCGGATCCCGCCGGGCCATCAATTGCGGTCATGCCGGTCCTCCACCTCGAAAGTCGAGCAGCGTGCGAATTCCAGAGCCGGGTCAGCGAACACGTCACCGTGCCATCCATGGGTAGGACCAGCAATTGTGAGATCTCCCAAGCCCTGGAACTTCCGTTGAGCAACGGCCAGTCAACGGGTGCGCACCGCGCAGCTACGCTCACGCGTGTGGAGACGTTCCCCCAGGCCGAATGGCCGACCGGCCCGCCCACGCGCCGGGCGTGCGACGCATGAGCCTCACTGGCGCGAACCTCCAGGATCTGGCGCGGGAGGTAGCGCAGTCACTCCCAGACGTGTCGTCAGGGCATCCATTCACGGAGGGTCTGCTGGTGTTCAAGGTGGGCGAGAAGGTGTTCCTCATCGTCACTGAAGATGCGGGCGAGCAGGTTATCACCGTGAAGGTCGCACCGCACCATGGAGACGCCCTTCGCCGTGACCATGAGTCGATCACGCCCGGCCGGTATCTCGACAAACACCACTGGATCACGATCGCCGAAGGCTCGGGGATCACCCGAGACCTGGTGGAAGACCTCGTCGCGAGCTCGTACGACATCGTCGTCGAAGGGATGCCGAAGGCCAAGCGCCCCCGCAGAGCCCCCGAGTGATCTGTTCTGACAACGCAGGAGGAACGACCACATGACAGCGAAGAAGCCCGTCAACTCGCCTGACACGATCCGGGTGCGCGGCGCCCGCGTCCACAATCTGAAGAACGTCGATGTCGACGTGCCTCTGGGCAAGCTCGTGTCGATCGCTGGAGTCTCTGGCTCCGGGAAGTCCTCCCTCGCCCTCGGGGTGCTGTACGCGGAAGGATCCCGCCGCTACTTGGAAGCGCTTTCCACCTACACCCGCCGGCGTCTCACCCAAACCGCTCGCGCTGCAGTCGACTCCGTCGAACACGTGCCGGCCGCCCTCGCACTGAAGCAACGACCCGGAATCCCTGGGGTACGTTCCACGTTCGGCACGTCGACCGAGCTGCTCAACAGCCTGCGGCTCATCTTCTCCCGGCTCGGACACCACGAGTGCCCCAACGGACACCGCCTCGACCCGACCATCGACGTCGCCCTCGATTTGGACCTCACCTGTCCGGTCTGCGACGTGGTCTTCCCGCCGCCGGGGGCCGAGTCGTTCGCGTTCAACAGCGACGGCGCCTGCCCTCGCTGCCAGGGCACCGGGACCGTCCGGGACGTCAACGTCGACGCTCTCGTCCCCGACGAGACACTCTCCATCGCAGACGGCGCGGTCGCACCCTGGTCGTTGTTCGGGCTGGCGGCGAACCCGCAGGCCGCCGAGGCCATCGGCGTCCGCCTCGATGTGCCATTCGCTGATCTCACCGCGAAGGAACGGGAGATCGTGCTCCACGGACCGGAGCAACAGCGGCAGATTCTGTACCCGGCCAAAAACGGCAAGCTGTTCGACCTGAACGTGACCTACCGCAACGCCGTGCAGGCGGTCGAGGAAGCGCTGAAGAAGGCCGAGACCGAAAAGGGACTCGCCCGGATCGAACGGTTCCTCAGCATCCAGGTCTGTCCCGACTGCGAGGGCAGCCGACTTTCGGCACTGGCCCGTTCCTCGTCAGTGGACGGAATCGACCTCGCGGAGGCCACCCGCAAGACTCTCGAGGACATCACTGCGTGGGTGCAGACCCTGCCCGCCCAGATGCCGGCGAACATGACGGCGATGGCGGACAGCATCGTCACACAGATGGTCGCCACGGCGGAGATGTTGCAAAGGCTGGGCCTGGGCTATCTCAGTCTCGACCGCGCCTCCTCCACACTCTCAACAGGCGAACGGCAGCGGGTGCAGCTGTCCCGGGCCGTTCGCAATCGCACCACCGGCGTTCTCTACGTACTCGACGAGCCCTCGATCGGCCTGCACCCATCCAACCTCGACGGGCTTCTCGACGTCATCCGCAACCTCCTCGACGACGGCAACTCGGTGATCGTCGTCGACCACGACGTGCAGTTGTTGCGCGACTCCGACTGGCTCATCGAGATCGGTCCCGGCTCCGGCACCGAGGGAGGCGAGGTCATCGCCTCGTCGCCGCTCACGAAGCTCGCCAAGAACCCGCAGTCGAGGATCGCGGGATTCATCGCCGGCACCCAGCCGACCATCGTCCGCCAGCCGGTCCCGGCGACAGACATGTTCCACGAGGGCACCATCGCCCTGAAGACCGCGCCGCTGCACACCGTCCATGCTCTCGAGCTCGAGATCCCCAAGAGACGCCTGATTGCCGTGACCGGTGTGTCCGGCTCCGGCAAGACCACGGTCGTGCTGGAGTCTCTCGTTCCCGCGCTCATCGCGCAGGCAAAGGACGAAGCCTTGCCGGAGCATGTGCACGGGCTCGATTCGGCAGGGATCAGCAAGGTCAGCGTGGTCGACGCGTCCCCGATCGGCATCAACGTACGTTCTACCGTCGCGACGTACAGCGGCATCCTCGACAACCTTCGGCGCGCGTTCGCGGCCACCCCCGAAGCGAAACGGCTCGGGCTCAAAGCCGGCGACTTCTCCTACAACACGGGCAGTCTTCGCTGTGCCGAGTGCGACGGGACCGGACAGATCTCACTTGACGTCCAGTTCCTGCCAGATGTCGACATCGTCTGCCCCGCGTGCGAAGGCACCCGATACTCACCCGACGCCGACCAGATCCGACGCATTCCGAAAGATGGTCCTGAGGATGATCCGGGACGCACCCTCCCGCGACGTGCTCGCGATGACCGTGGCGGACGCGCTGGAGGAGATCACGGATCTCAAGAAGGTGCACGAGCGACTGCAGATGCTCGCCGACCTCGGCCTGTCCTACCTCACGCTCGGCGAGGCCACCCCCAGCCTGTCCGGCGGCGAGGCACAGCGCCTGAAGCTCGCCGGGGACCTCGACCGCGACCAGCACGACACGCTCTTCGTCCTCGACGAACCGTCGATCGGCCTGCATCCCCTCGACGTGCAAGTACTCCTTCACGTCCTGCAACGCCTCGTCGACCGAGGGGCCACCGTGCTCGTCATCGAGCACGACCTCGACATGATCCGGAACGCCGACTACCTCGTCGACCTCGGCCCAGGCGGTGGCACGTCCGGCGGCCGGGTCGTCGCCACCGGCACCCCGGACGAGATCACCGCAAACCAGCAGAGCGTCACCGGCCGGTACCTCGCGAAAGGCCCTTCAAGTTCCTCTTCGTAGAGGAGGTCAGGTGTCTGGTTGATCGTCCTGGGGTGCTGGGCTGCCCGCATCGGCGCTCTGCCTCAGCGCCGAGGCAACCTTCTCGGGCAGGGGCCTGGATGCGGCCGCAGCGGCATCGACGTTGACGTACACGAGCTTGATGACGGCAACGGAGTCCCCTGCCCGGCATATGTCAAAGAACAAGGTGAAGCTTGCGCTTCCGACGCTGCGACAAACCACGTCGACGTCCAGCACGTCGTCGTGGCGCACAGGGCGGCTGAAGGTCAACGATGCCGTCACCACCGAAGGGTCAGTACCGCCTGCGACGAGCGCCTCGTACGTCCACCCGAGCCCTCGGAAGAATTCCGCCATGGCGACGTCAGCCAGCTCGAGATATCGGGCGTTGAACAGGAAACCCTGCGCATCGGTCTCGTGATATCGGACCCGGTGCTGATAGACCTTCACCCTCGCGCTCCCCTCAGCCCTTGCGCTTCTTGATCTCTTCGGTGGCGGCGGGGAGGACGGCCTTGAGGTCGCCCACGACGCCGAAGTCGACGAGCTCGAAGATCGGTGCCTCGTCGTCCTTGTTGACCGCGATGATCGTCTTGGACGTCTGCATGCCGGCGCGGTGCTGGATCGCACCGGAGATGCCGTTGGCGACATACAGCTGCGGCGACACGGTCTTGCCGGTCTGGCCGACCTGGAACGAGTGCGGGTACCAACCGGAGTCGACCGCCGCACGGCTTGCGCCAACAGCGGCGCCGAGGCTGTCGGCGAACGCCTCGACCTCGGAGAAGTCGCCACCGGTGCCACGGCCACCCGAGACCACGATCGCGGCCTCGGTCAGCTCGGGGCGACCCGAGGCCTCCTTGGGCTTGGACGAGGTGATCTTGGCGGTCTTGGCGGCATCGGAGATGTCAGCGGTGACGGCCTCGACAGCACCGGCAGCCGGAGCGGCCTCGGGGGCGGTCGAGTTGGGCTTGACCGTGATGACCGGCGCGCCCTTGGTGACGTCTGGCCTTCACGGTGAAGTTGCCGGCGAACACCGACTGCGTCGTGGTGATGGTGCCACCGTCGGCCTGCACGTCGACGGCGTCGCTGATCCAGCCGGACTCGGTCTTGAGCGCCACGCGGGCGCTGATCTCCTTGCCCTCGGTCGAGGCGCCGACCAGCACGGCGGCCGGGGACTTGTCGGCGACGAGCTGCGCGAGCGCCTCGGCCTTGGGGCCGACGAGGAACTCGTCGTAGGCGGCGTCGTCGTACGTGTAGATCTTCTCCGCGCCGTACTCCTTGAGCGTGTCGTTGTCGGCGGTGCCGAACACGACCGCGGACGGCTCGCCGATGCGGCGGGCGATCGTCAACAGCTCGAGGGAGGGCTTGGTGACCTTGCCGTCGGGGGCGTCGATCAGAACGAGCACTTCAGACATCTACTTTTCTCCTTGGGTCAATGAGTGCGCTTGCGCGCACATTCAATCGGCGGAAGATTTCGTCGGTGACCTCCGGAACGGCTGGACGCGAAGCTGGGTCGAACCACCAGCCCAGCGCTGCCCAGACATCACCTTCCTTCAACAACGACTTGTTGATGTATGCCACACGGGGATCAATGCCCTGCCGAGACGGATCGAGCTGGAAGGCCGGATACAAGAATCCTCGGCGGACCGGAATCGCGAGCACATGCCCGTCCTTTCGCAGCCGGACCAACAACCGCGGGTGGACGACGCTGGCGAGAGCGGTCGCGATGTCCTCGCGGGTCAGGAGGGGCTCGAACGCGAACTCTTGAAAGGCAGCGGGCGACAAGCGATCCCGGGCGTCACGGCGTGCGAGCTGCACCGACACTTGTGAGGCCACTCCCGCGGCCCTTCAGACGAACTTCTTGGAGGCGAGGAACTCGACGAGCTTGGCGCCGCCGTCTCCCTCGTCCGTGACGATCTCACCGGCAGTGCGCGGCGGGCGGGGCTCGAACGACTCGACCTTGGTCCAGGCGTTGTCCAGGCCGACCGAGCCGGCGTCGAGGCCCAGATCAGCGAGCGTCCACTCCTGGACGTCCTTCTTCTTGGCGGCCATGATGCCCTTGAACGACGGGTAACGCGCCTCACCGGACTGGTCCGTCACCGAGACGACGACCTTGCCGGACGCCTCGATCTCCTGCGTGGCGACATCGCCGTCGCGGCGGATCTTGACCGTGTCACCGTCGACGCTGACCTCCGACGCGTACGTCACGGCCGGCAGGCCCAGACGCTCGGCGACCAGGGTCGGGACGACACCCAGACCACCATCGGTCGACGCCATGCCGAAGAACACCAGGTCGTAGTCGAGCTTCTTGATGGCCTCGGCCAGCACCAGCGACGTCGCGAACGCATCCGAACCGTGGATCGCGTCGTCCTGCACGTGCACGCCCGCGTCGGCGCCCATCTGCAGCGCCTTGCGCACCGCATCCGAAGCCTGCTCGGGGCCGACGGTCAGCACCGTCACCTCACCCTCGCCGGCCTCGACGACCTGAAGCGCCTGCTCCACCGCGTACTCGTCGAGCTCGGACAACAGACCATCCACACCAACACGATCGACGGTGTTATCGGCGCTGAAGTTCCGGTCAGCCGTGGCATCCGGTACGTACTTCACAGCGACAACGATCTTGGTCACAAGCTCTCTCCATCTGTCGATCGTGTGCGGCTCGCCGCACAGCGGTCGGACCCCTACTCCATCGTCGGGTCCTGTGCGCCACGCTAGTTCCCACCCAGCCGCTGGCTGAACTGGTGAATCTCCCGAAGCCGGCCGGAGCCTTGGGACAAACACACAACTGTCACCCGCCACGTTCAGGCGTCGTTTCAGAGTCCGACACATCACGAGCTGAGGGCACAACCCCAAAGGTGTTGGTGATCCCACCACGATCCCTGGACCGATTGGGCAACTGAACAATCGCGCTCCTGCCGTCCCACTCGCAGAATGGCCGGACATCGATCGCCACAAGGAGACATCCAGTGAACGTGACCCCCACGGCAGTGCAGAGCACCGTCGACCGCGGCCTCTACTTCGACGACTTCGCTGTCGGACAGTCCTGGGTCTCGCCTGCACGCACCATCACCGAAGCCGATCTGGTGAACTTCGCCGGCATCTCTGGCGACTACAACCCGCTGCACACCGACGAGGAGTTCGCCAGCAAGACGCAATTCGGCGGACGGTTGTTCCATGGTCCTGGCGTGTTCGCCGTCGCCACGGGCCTCGAGTCACGACTGGGCATCAAGGAAGGCACCGCGATCGCGTTCCTCGGGATGACGTGGAACCTCAAGGGGCCGGTGCACATCGGTGACACGATCCACGTCGAGGAGCAGGTGGCCGAGCTGCGACCCTCCAAGTCAAAGGCGGATCGAGGGATCGTCGTGTTCGACGTGCAGGTCAGGAATCAGCGAGGCGAGGTCTGCCACGACGGCCAGTGGCTCGTGATGTTCGAGCGGCGTACCGCCTGAGCTCCCGCCTCCATCCAGAGGTTGGAAACTCACCAACGCATTTGAGAAAGTCATGGAAAATCCCCAGTTGGCGGCGAGTTCCTGTGGTCTACAGTTTGACCTGACCTGACCGCGCTGACGTTTCCGAAGGTGGGGCATGACCGTCGAGATTCCTGTCGTCGAGCTCAGCACTGTGCTCGCCGAGCTCGGCGGCACTGTGGTGGTCCACCCCCACGCCGATACCGAAAGCGCTCCAGCGCTCAGCGGAGCAGCGGTTTGGGTTCCCGGAGACGACCTGCCGCTGGATCCGTCCCAGGCGGTCGTGTGCACTGGGCTTCGCTCCGAGGTCGAGGCGCTCGAGCCCGTGCTGTCGTCGTCGCCTCCGCGCGTCGTGCTCGTCAGTGACCCGGGGCTCGACGCCGATGCGCTGGCCGCGCTCAGCATCGGTCAGCACGTCGTCGTGCTGACGACCGCGGCAGCCGGCGAGGTCATCTCCGTCATCGCCCGACTGACCCGAAGCATGGACGAGTCAATCTCGCGGCGTTTGGCGTCCTTGCAGCGGACCCTCAGTCAGGCCCTCGCGGAATCTGCACCCGTCCCGGCACTTCTCGCACGCCTGAAGCGCATCACGAATGCCACGTCCGCAGTCATCGACCGGCACGGGGCCGTGCTGCACGCCACGGGTCCGGTCCCGCGTGCCCTGCTGTTCGAACGAATCTCGACGACGGAGGCCGACACACAGTCGCTCGGCATCGACGGGTGGCGCGGAATCGCGACTCGCATCGCTGATCCAGAGCTCGGGGATCAACACAGCGGCTGGCTCGTCCTCACCAGCCGGCGTCCCGATTTTCCTGACACCTACGCGACCTCTGCGGCGCACGTGGCTGCGAGCCTGATCGAGGCGAGCCAGCGGATGACCACCGTGGCGCGGCAGCAGGAGCGGGCGATCCGCGCGGCGGTGCTGGAGCAGGCCCTCGCGCTACGTCACGGACGAAGTGACAACGAGCTTGCGGCGCGTATCGCCGGGCTGGGGATCACCTTCGAGACCGAGGTGCGGGTCTGCGTCGCTGTGCTGTCGCGGTCACCACGAGCGGACCAGCGCCAACAGGCACGAGACTCCCTGCTCGACAATCTTTTCCAGCTTCTGGCGGCGGCGGGCCATCCTGCGTTGCTGACTGCTCGCGGCAACGGTGTCACGATGCTCGTCCAGTGCAGCGCGCCGGCGCTGGAGCGCATGCTGGTCGCCCACAAGGATGCGCTACCGGCACTGAACGTGGGCATCGGACGACCACTCTCGGCGGCCGAGGGGGTCGAGGGGGTTTCCGACTCCTTCCACGACGCCCAATTGGCCGCACGCACCATCCGGCGAGGAGCCGTCGACCAGCGACTCATGGCCTACGAGGACTTCGACTTTGCGACGCGGCTGTTCGCTGACGTCGGTCTCGACCGGATGGTGGAGTGGGCCGAAGACTTCCTGAGCCCTCTGGCTGACCGCGAGAGCCTGATGGCGGGCCTTCGCGCGTACTTCGAGTCCGACCAGAACATCAACATCGCGGCTGAGTCCCTGAACATTCACCACAACTCACTGCGCTACCGCCTCGCGAAGGTGGAGGAGCTGCTGACGATCAACCTCAAGCAGCCGTCAGCCGTGTCCTCGGTCTTCCTTGCGCTCACCGCGATCGACCTCACTCGTCGCCCAGGTACGCTCCGGCCTCGGGCCAAGGGACGCGGAGCGGATGTCGGCGATGTCGCCGCGTCGGCCACCGGCACGATCATGGGCCTGGACGGCGGGTCCGACCTCGGCGTCGTCATCTCGCCCGACCGCTGACACCCCGCCAGCGCCGCCTGCCGCTCTCGTTCAGTCGCTGATGTTCGACGTCAGTGCGGGACGTTGCGGGCTGAGGCCATCCGCGAACTCGCTCTTCTCACCGGTGATCAGCTCTGCGAGCACTTGGCCACACACAGGTGCGCTGGCCACTCCCCACGCATGGGCGACGTTCAGGAAGACTCCGTCGTCGCGACCGACGATCGGCAGCCCATCGACCGTCTCAGTGCCCAAGCCGGCCCAGAGGCCGACCACTCCCATTCCCGAGTAACGCGGATAGCGGTCCTGGGCAGCGGTGACCATCAGCTCGGTGGACCCCAGGCTGATGTGCGGGTTGAGCGAGCCGCGGCCATCGACGCTGTGTCCGACGTAGAGTGACCCGCCTCGGTTGAGCGCCATCGTGTCGTCGTACGCCACGTCCACGTCGCTGGTGTGCGCCGAGACCGTGGGCGCGAACACCGTGGAGTCGTAGGACGGGAGGTCCTCCAGTGCGCCACATCCGTGCACACCACGCGGGCCGTGCAGGATCCCGCCTGACTCGATCTCGACCGGCTGCATCATCATTTGTCCGATCCGGGTGGTGCTGAGCGAAACCTCCAACCCCTCGTCGTGCAGCGTGGAGGCCCAGGCCCCTGTGGCCCACACGACGCCGGACGCCCTCACCACACCGCGAACCGTGCGAACTCCAACGACGTTGTCTCCCTCGCGCAACGTGGTCAGTGCGGTCGTGTTGCGGAAGATCTGCACGCCAGCACGGGTGCACGCTGACTCCATCGCGGTCATGAAGCCCAACGCGTCGATCTGCGCATCTTCGGCGCAAAAAGCCGCGCCGATCGCGGTGTCCGGCAAGATCGGTGTGCGTTTGGCAGCCTGCGCCCGCGTCAACAGCTCGACCTCCAGACCCGCGCTGCGCCGATCCTTGACGAAGTCCTGCATGATTGCCGCCTGCTCATCGGTCTCCCAGAAGAACAAGCCACCTTCCCGGCGGTAGTCGAACACGTCACCGAACTCGTCGACGAACTCGTCGTACTTCGCACGGCCGGCGCGCGCGAGCGACAGCTCAAGCCCTGTGCGCCGTGTCTGGATCCACAGGCACCCAGGGTTGCGACCAGAGCTTCCGTAGGTGGGGAAGCGCTGCTCGAGAACGACGACCGTGAACCCTCGTTTGCGCAGCTCGTATGCGGTGCACAGTCCGGAGAGGCCCGCGCCCACGATGGCGATGTCAGCAGACGCCAGCGTCTCAGCATTGCTCATGGAACCCTCCTTGGTTCTGTGTGCCGGTGCCCATCATCGCACCGAGGGTGGGAAGGTGTCGTCACACTAGCGGCAGCTCGAACAGCACGACACTGGAGAAATTCCCGGCAACCGTCGTAGCCGTGGTGAACCCCACCAATCGGTCACGGCGTCACTGGCGGCCGATCTTGTCATAGACGTCCGGGCGCGTCCGCTTGTACGAGAGCGCCATCACGACACCGGCCGCGAATACGGAGGCGATGACGCCCAGCAAGATGCTGGCCAACGTCTCGGAACCGCCGATGAGGAGCTCGAAGTTCTTGGCGGCCAGGACGAGCACAACGCTCAGACCCACGCCAGCGATGATCGGACACACCACGGTTGCCCACCAGGTGAAGAGCTCTCCTCCGTTTCGCCTCATGTACAGCGGAACCGCAATGTCCGTGAGGAGCATCGCCGAGATCAACACAAAGCTGGTGATACCCAACATCGCGGCGTAGTACTTGATCGGATCGAGGTCGAGGAGGACGACTGGGACGTTCGCAGCAAGAGCCGCCAGGCTGGCCGCCACAGACGCCCGGTGAGGCGAACCGAATGACGCGTGGACGGCACTCAGGCTCCGGGGAAGGATGCCATCGGCGCTGAGGTTGAACGTGTAGCGACTGACGATGTTGTGCCCGGCCAGGATCACCGCGAGCGTGCTGGTGTTGACCAGGATCGTTGCGATGTCCAGGAAGACCTTGCCACCGAACGTCGCAAACGTGCCATTGATGGCTGCCGTCGGATCCGCAAGCGTCGTCGCAACTGCCTTGTCGACACCGAGAGCGTTCACGAACAGCCACGCGGTGATCGAGTACATCGCCATGGCGAAGAAGATGACCGCATATGTGGCCCTGGGGATCGTCCGGGCGGGGTCACGAACCTCGTCGCGATACAGCGCCGTGATCTCGAAGCCGCCATACATCCCGAGTCCGAACAGGAGTCCGAGCCCGAACGAACCATCGAACCAGTGTCCCGGCGTGAGCGGAGCCGCTGAGATCCCGCTGTCGCCCCCCTGCACCAGGACGAACACGTCGTAGGCCACGATGATCGCGATCTCCGCGATCAGGAACACCGTGAGCACCTTCGCCGACAGATCGACGCGGAGGTAGCCCATGACGGCGGCGAACACCCAGAAGCCGAGTCCCCACACGTACCAAGGGGCTTCTGGCCCATGGAAGGTGTCCGAGATCAGCGACCCGAAAACGACTCCGCCGAACGCGAAGGTGCCTGCGTACCCGCAGAAGTATCCGAGGAGAGCAGTCAGTCCTGACCCCAGGCCGACTTCCCGACCGAGACCAGCCGTGATGTAGGCGTAGAAGGCACCCGGATTCGGCAACACCTGTGCCATGCGCGTGAACCCGGCAGCGAACGCGGCGATGATGAACCCGGCGCAGAGAAACACGAACGGTGTGCCCACGCCGGTGCCCACGATCAGCATGACCGGGATGACACCGATCACGATGACCAAGGGCGCATTCCAGGCCATGACGCTGAAGAACAGGCTGAAGACCCCGAGATTGCCGCGTAGTCGAGGTTCTGTGTCCGTGGCCACGCGAGTTGTTGTCATCGAGATTCCTCCTGAGAGCACATGGACGGTCGACCGTGATCTTTTTCCTGAAGCTCACGAGCTCGCACCTTCGGGGGCCGACGGTGCGTCTTGGTGGAGTTGAGTATCTGACCGCCCGGACCGCAGGGAAATCGGAAGATCCTCGATTTCGGGCGACGCTTTTGTGGTGTTTCCAATGCGAAAGCTAGATTCGGTCCCGCCAGTCGACGGGCGAGATGGACAGCAGGAGCCGGGTTCCGATCGGGGCGCCGTAGCGGACGGTGCTCCCCTTTGGAAGCACGAGAAGCTGGTCGGGACCGGCTGTGAGGATCCGTTCGCTGCCGTCGTCGTCCAGCACGATGAGGCGCGCCTCACCCGAGATCACGTAGATCGTCTCTTCATACTGAAGCTTCCAGGGGTCACTGAAGTCCTCGCCGTGGAACACCATGAAGGACGTGCCCAGCTCCTTCAGGCCTGTCGGATCCGTGCGCTTCTCAATCGTGGCCGGCCCGAACTGGATCTCGTTGGCCTGGTCGTAGTCGGGGATGGTGACGGACATGCTGTTCATCGATGTCTCCTGAGGTGGTGGGTGTCAGTGCGCAGGTTGCGGGACGCTGCGCAGCGCGTCGTAGAGGTCGGGTCGCTGCAGCTTGAGACCAGGCGCCTCGGGGTTCTCCCGCGAGGCCAGGAGCAGGTCATGGTCGAGGTCCGCGAAGACCAGCTCCTCGCCGGCTGTCTCAGCCTGGGCGAGGACGCCGTCGTTGATCCCGAAGGTCTTGTCGACCGGAGTGGTCACGAGAGCCCGGCCGACTGCATGCATCGGCGAATCCAACGGGAGTCCGCTGTGGCCGACCAAGGGCGACATCACCACGAAGAGCTGGTTCTCGATCGCGCGTGCTTCGCATCCGGTACGGACTCGATGCACGCCGCGCCGGTTCCAGGTCAGCGAAGGGCAGAAGATCAGGTCGACGCCTCGGCGTACGAGGTGCCGCGCAAGCTCGGGGAACTGGATGTCGGCGCAGATGAGAACGCCAGCGGTGAAAGGCCCGATCCTCGTCACCAGCAGCTCATCGCCGCCGCGAGCGCCGAGCGCGTGCTCCTGCGGGGTGAGGTGGATCTTGTCCTGGGTCTCGACCCGTCCGTCGCGGTGCACGACGTACGCGGTGTTCCGCAGAGTTCCGTCCTCGGCGAGCCGGTTGTGGCTGCCGCCGACGATGACGATTCCGTGCGTACGCGCCATACGCACGAGGCCCTCGACGATCGCCTCGGTGTGCAGCGGCAATCGCTCCCAGTAGTCGGCGGTGATGGTCGCCGAGGTCACGTCGTGGTCCTCGATCGCAGCCAGCAACCCGGTGCTGGCGAGCTCGGGGAACAGGATCGCCGATGCGCCTCGCTCGGACGCCGTCCGTACGAGACCTTCCACATGTGTCAGGAAGGCAGCAAGGCTCGGTTCGGCCCGCATGTCGAACTGGGCGGAGGCAACGGTCAGTGCGACCATGAGAGTCCCTTCGTGTCGTCCCACGCGTCGAATGCTTGGCTGAGGGTCGGAAACCACACGTCGTCGTGGGCCGTGACGTGATCGAGGAAACGCTCCAGCATCACCATGTTGTGAGCGCGTCCGATGGTCTGTGGATGCAGCGTCCAGGTCATGAGGCCACCCGGGCAGTGTTCGTACGCGTAGTCGAAGCTGTCGATCCACCGCGACAGGACCGCGTCGTTGCTCTGCATCAGCGGGCTGCCCTTGAAGCTCTCCAGCTCAGGGAAGTCATCCAGGACCCACGACACCGGGAACTCGAGGACGTCGCTCGGCGGCCCGAAGCGGTTGCCGTTCTCCAAGTCGTACTCGATCACCATCCGGGGGCGATAGGGCGTGAAGTCCCGCCCCATCAATGATGAGTCCCAGTCGAACCCGAGCTCGGCCAGGAGCGCGAGGGTGCTATCGGTGACGTCCAAGGCTGGCGAACGGTATCCCCGTGGGCGATCGCCGATGAGCCGTTCGTGCTGCTCGACCTGTAGCTCCAGCAGCCGGCGCTCCTCTGCCTCGTCCAGGGAGGGAACGTACTCGTGATAGACGCCGTGAGCCCCGATCTCGTGGCCCGCTCCCCTGATGGCCTCGATGGCCTCGGGGAACGTCTGCATCGTGTGGGTCGGGACGCACCACGTCGTTGTGATGCCGTGCCGGCTGAACGCATCAATGAGCCGAGGGGTGCCCACGACCGCACCGAACTCCCCCCTCGACATGAGGGACTGTGAGGTCGAGCGGAAGGTGCCCATCCACACGCTTTGCGCGTCGAAGTCCGGGCTGAGCGACACCGCCAGTCGTTTGCCCTCGGGCATCGTGAACGTCATCGGATCCCTCAGCTCGGAAGCTGGAGGCTCTTGATCTCGAGGAACTCCTCCAGCCCGTGGAGCCCGTACTCGCGGCCCACGCCCGACTGCTTGTAGCCGCCGAACGGCGCCATCACGTTGAACTCCCCACCGTTGATCGACAGCTGACCTGTCCGGATCTGCCGGGCCACGTCGACCGCCTTGGCCTCGTCCGCCGCCCACACCGCGCCTGAGAGCCCGAACACCGTGTCGTTCGCGATCTCAACCGCCTCGTCCTCGTCGGCGTAGGTCATGATCGCCACGACTGGCCCGAAGATCTCCTCCTGCGCGATCGTCATCTCGGACGTGACTCCCGAGAAGACGGTCGCCTTGACGAAGTAGCCGCGCTCGATGCCTTCGGGCTTGCCGAGCCCGCCGGTGAGCAGCTCCGCGCCCTCGGCGACTCCCAGATCGATGTAGCGCTGGACGCGGTCCCACTGACCTTGGGACGCCAGCGCGCCCAGCTCCGTCTCGGCGTCGAAGAGATCGCCGACCCGGGTGCGCTCCGCCTTGGACACTGCCACGGCCTCCGCCTCGGCCCTGCGGCTCTCCGGCACCAGGATGCGGGTGAGGCCGTCGCACAGCTGCCCTGTGTAGCCGTAGAGGGCGTCGAGGCTGGACTCGATGGCTGCGGCGAAGGTCTCCTGGTCGAGATCCTCCAGCAGCACGAGAGCCGACTTGCCGCCAAGCTCGAGCGAGACGTGTTTGAGGGTCTCGGCCGCGCTCGCCATGATGGCCTTGCCCGCGGCGGTCGACCCCGTCATGGTGATCATGTCGACATCGGAGTGGCTCACGAGCGCCCGGCCGGTCTCGGCGCCGCCTGTGACGATGTTCAGGACGCCGCCCGGGAGCCCTACCTCCGTGGCGATCTCGGCGAAGAGGAGCACACTGAGCGGAGACAGCTCTGACGGCTTGACCACGGTCGTGCACCCAGCCGCGAGCGCGTAGCCCACCTTGGCGCCGACCATTCCGAGAGGCGCGTTCCATGGCGTGATGCACCCGACCACACCGACCGGCTCTCGCACGACCAACGACGACCCGGTCCGAGTCTCGAAGTCGTAGCTGCGGGCCACCTCGATCGCCGAGCGGAACATGTCCAGTGCGAATCCGACCTGGTAGTCGAGAGAGAACTCGGCCGCCGTACCGGACTCACGCGCCATCATGAACCCGAGGTCTTCGGTGCGGCGTTCGACGGCGTCGGCCAGCTTCTCGATGAACCCGAGGCGTTCCTCGACGGGGGTGCGTGACCACGAGGCGAACGCCCGACGGGCAGCGGCCACCGCCAGGTCGATGTCTGCGGCGGTGCCGTCAGCCACGCTCCCGAAGACCTCTCCGGTGTTCGAGTCGAAGACGTCGATCGACTCCGTCCCCTGCGACTTCACCCATTCGCCGTCGATGTAGTGCTCCGTCGTGTGCATTCCGGCGTCCACCTTCATTCGCGTCCAGGCCTGCTCGTCAGGCCAGACTCCCAATCTGCGTGCGGTTCGTACATTGGTGCCACCTCAGGTCTCCGCGCCGACTCTTGGAGAATTCACGACGCCTGTCGCCACTGCGCTGAGCGGGCGGACCCGTTCAGCGCCGCTTGAACATCACGACCCATTCCCCATCGTGGACCGTCTCCTGTCGCTGGTTGATGACTCGGACGTCGAAGATGACGATCCCGCGGTCGGACTTCGACCGGGACGGACGGAGCTCCTGGACGGCCTGCTCGACCCGGATCGTGTCTCCGATCAAGACCGGCCCTTTGAGGTTCCAGGTCATGCCCACGAACGCGATGGCCGTGCCTTCCTTGATGCCAAGGCGCGACTCGAGACCGATGGCGACCGAGAAGACACCGGGACCGTGAAAGATGCGTCCGCCGAACTGCGTCTGCCGCGAGAACTCCTCGTCGGTGTGGAGGGGGTTGAAGTCGCCCGAGAGGCCTGCGAAGTTCACCAGGTCGGCCTCAGTGATGGTGCGAGCCGGCGACACCCAGGTCTGGCCCTCGAAAAGGTCATCGAAGTAGAGCCCGCGCTCGACCTGAGCTGGGGCGACGACGGAATCGGTTGCTTGGTTCACGAGAGACCCCTTTCAGTCGAGATCGATGACGGGCATGAGCGACTCCAGCGCGTCGCCGTACTCGTTGAGCATGCGCTCGAACTCCCGCTTCACGGTGGTCGTCGACTTCATGTCGCCGACCACCTGACCGACTGAGTACGTCCAGTAGTCCAGGTTGCGGCCGCGCTCGGCACGCTTGTAGGAGTAGCCGTTGAGGATCGACTGCATCGGCCACGCCAGCGGAGCCGGCGCGCCGGGCTGCTGCCAGGAGTCGATGTAGGTGGTCGAGAGCATCCGGCCCTGCTTGCCCGTCATGACCTTGGCGATCACCGCGTCCTCTGACTTGGCCTCGAAGAGCATCTCGCGCATCTCATCGCTCAGCTCCCCCTCAACCGTGCCGAGCCACAGCGAACCGATCCACACGCCTTCGCACCCGAGCGAAAAGGCGGCCAGGATGTGGGAGCCGCGGCTGACGCCACCGGCCGCGAGCACGGGAATGCCGTCTGCTGCCTCCACGATCTGCGGCCACAGCACCATCGACGCGATGGAGCCCACGCTGCCACCGGCCTCGGTCCCTTGTGCGACTAGCAGGTCGACCCCGGCCTCGCGCTGCTTCCTCGCATGCTCGGCACTGCCCACCAGCGCGCCGACCTGGACCCCACGCGCGTGGGCTTCCTCAATCACCCACGCCGGTGTCACGCCGAGAGCTCCGACGACCACCTTGACCGATGGATGGGCCAGCACGATGTCGAACTGCGCCCGGCTCTTCTTGTTGGTCATCGCCATCTTCTGCGCGTTCTCGACCATGAAGGCACGGCGCTCCTCGTCCGAGAGCGCTGCGATGCCGGCCTCGTCGAGCAGGTCAGTGACGAACGACAGGTGCGACTCGGGGATCGCCGCCAGGTATTCCTCAGGGCTCTTCTCGTCGTCGGAGGCCGTGCCGGGGAACACGAGGTCGACGCCGAACGGCTTGTCACCGACCTCGTTCTCGATCCACTCGATCGACATCTCGAGCTCGTCGGGCGTCATCCAGGCGGCGCCGAGCACGCCGACGCCTCCTGCCTTGGTGACGGCGGCGACCACGTCGCGGCAGTGCGAAAAGGCAAAGATCGGCAACTCGGCACCGAGGGATGCGGCGGCTGAAGACTTCATCTCAGTCTCTCTTTCTTGTGACGTCGTCGCGCGTACGCCCTTGACGGGCCTGACTGTTAGGCGCTGGTTGGTGGGGCGGTGCTGTGAATTTGCGTGACCAGAGATCGGCGGTCGACCTTGCCGGTGGTGGAACTGACAGGAATGCTCGCGACGACCACGTACTCGCTCGGCACCTTGTAGGCGGTCAGGCTCGCTGCGACGGTCGCCTTCAGGTCATCGAGGTCGAGGTCCCCACGCGCCACGACAGCAGCGATCACCCGCTCCCCGTAGATGTCGTCAGGCACGCCCACGACGGCGACGTCCGCGACGTCCCCGTGTTCACGGATGACCCGCTCGATCTCTCCGGGGCTGATGTTGACTCCGCCTCGGATGATCAGGTCTGAGAGCCGTCCGACCACATAGACGTAGCCGTCCTCGTCGACACGTACGAGGTCCTTGGTCCGGAACCATCCGTCGCCGGTCATCGCCTCGGCAGTCAGCTTCTCGTCGCGCCAATAGCCCAGCATGAGGCCGGGCCCACCGCTCAATGCCTCGCCGACCTCACCAACGGTGACGTCGGACCCTTGCGGGTCAACGATGCGCAACTTCGAGCGAGGGACCAGTTTTCCGGCGGACCCGAGCCTGGGGACCGGGTCGACGAACGGGTCGTAGGTGACGAGAGGCAGGCACTCCGACGAGCAGTACGCATCGAGCACGGCGACCCCACTGAACGAGAACCATCGCTGGAACGCTCCCTCGTTGCGGGGCTCACCGCCGGAGATGCACAGCCGCAACGACTCGAACGTGCTCGGATCGAGTCCTGACTCCTCCGCGTGCTGGAGCAGCTTCGCGAAGGTCGTCGTCACGCCAGCGAGGAAGGTAGCGCGATGATCGCGTATCGCAGCCACGAGAAGCTCGGGTCGAGCACGGCCGACGACCACGACTGCAGACCCGCGCAGGAGCAGAGCCAGTGAGGTGCTCGCCAAGCCGTACATCCATGCCATGGGCAGGCAGACGATCCCGCGGTCCTCCGGACCGAGGTGCCAGACCTCGCCGTAGGTGTCGGCGGTGTTGAACACGGCGCGCGCGCTGACCATGATCGCCTTCGGCCGGCTGGTCGTTCCCGACGAGTAGCAGATCAGGCTCAGCGGCTCGCGAAGGTTCTCAGGGTTGGGCGACGTGTCAGTGCGTACGGGCGACGGCTCGAAGTCCTCCACCAGGCACAACGGCGTGCCGTTCAGGAAGTCCGCCACGGCACCTTGCTGCTTGGCGCCGACGACGACCAGGGCCGGTTCACTGTTGGCCAACGCGTACTCGAGATCATCCGAACCGGACGACGGGTAGATCGTGACCAGAACGCCTTCAGCACTCCAGACCGCCAGCGCGGTGGTGAGGTAGTCGACTGAGCTCTCGGCGACAAGGGCGACCCGATTCCCGGCCTGAAGTCCGGCGGCCAGGAGCGCAGCCGTCCGGCGATCGATCTCCTGCTGGAACTCGGCGAACGTGACCGTGCGGTCGCCGTCGATCACGGCGGGCCGATCGGGGAACTGCGCAGCGACATCGCGTATCGCGGTGGCGATCATGGCTCGGTCTCTCCGTTCGGTTCCTGTCGATGGGCGTGAGGGTGGGTGGCTGGTCGAGAAGTCGTTGTCAGGTCGCCGTCCAGCCTCCGTCGACCGCGATGACCTGGCCGTTGATGTACGAGGCGCCGTCCGACGCGAGGAAGAGGACCACGCTCGCGACCTCGGAAGGCTCTGCCGAGCGCTTCGAAGGGATCAGGAAGTCCTGGATCTCCGGGGACACCCCGATGCCGCGCTGCTGTGTGGAGACCAGGTCGCCGAGCACCTCTTCCGAGGTCGCGCGCAGATTGGTCTTGATGACGCCGGGAGCCACGACGTTGGCCGTGATGTTGTGGGGACCGACGTCGATCGCCAGACGGCGGTGCAGCCCTTCCATGCCTGCCTTCGAAGCGACATAGGACAGTCCGTCCGCCGCGCCGCGCTGTCCCGCCACTGAACCGATGCTGATGATCCGGCCCGACTTCTGGGCGATCATCGTCTTCGCCGCGGCCCGGCAGCCGTAGAACGTTCCCGTGAGGTTGATCCCGATGACCTTGGCCCACAGCTCCGGTGTCGTCTCCTCGACATCGGCGTAGCCGTCGAACACGCCGGCGCAGTTGACCATGACGTCCAGCTGCCCGGTCGACGACGCCGCGTCGGCGACGAACTGCTCGACCGCGTCGTAGTCGCTCACGTCCACAGCGACGACTCGAAGGTTCGACGGAGACCCGAGTGCCTCGGCGGTCTCCTTCATGCGGGCTTCCGAGACGTCGCTGGCCAGGACCTCGTAGCCATCGTCGACGAACGCCTTGGCGATCGCGCGTCCGATCCCGGAGCCGGCTCCGGTGATTGCGGCGGTTCGAGTGCTCATGATGATCGACTTCTCCTTGATAGTGGGCCGTGCTCGTTCAGCTGTTGACGCTGGCAGATCGCCCGAACAGACGCCGCCACGACGAGCGAATCTTGTCCCGCAGCTTCCGGTGCCACGGCGTCTTGACCGGTGCGTCCTGACCGCCGACGACCGCGACGAAGTGCGCGATGGCATCAGCGAGGATCGACCTGATGATCGGCCCGCCCATGGCGGCAAGGCTCCCGTCGATCCGAAGATTCGCCGTGTAGTCCAGCAGGGACTCCCCCACCGAACCGTCGAGGACCAGGATCTTGGCATCGCCGTTGAGCTTCATGTTGAGCTTGGTGTCCTCTCCGGCGAGAAGCACGGTGAGGACCCGCTGGTCCGGGTCGGGCTGGATGGTCGCCTTGAGGTCCCAGTTCGCGCTGATGCCCATGACGGTGTTGACCATGCGCGCGCGGAAGACATTCTCGGACTCGGCCACCAGCGTGGACAGATCGAGTCCCGGGAGGCACGAGGCCACCAAGGGCACATCCTCCAACCGGCTCCATGCCTGGTCGGCTGTGACCGGCACGACCAGCACGTCGTCCAGGACCACGGTGGTTCCTGCCGTCTTGTTGGCCGTCCGTTTGCTCCAGTCGGCACGTCGTGACGTCATGCTGCGCTCCTGCACTCGTGGGTTGCGGTCATCCGAGGCTCACCGAGCGGGCCATGCCCTCGGTGATCGCCGGCCGGCTGTAGCGGAACGGTGTGGCGTCGATGCTCGGAGCACGCCCAAGCATGAGATCGGCGAGGATCCGTCCACTGCCTGGTCCGACGGTGGCTCCGTACGCATGACCCGATCCGATGTAGAGACCCGGCACCGACTCGACGCCGGACACGACCGGCAGGCCGTCACCGGTCTGCGGTGCGATGCCTCCCCAGATTCGTTCGACCGGGATGTGCTGCAGCGCCGGGACGTGGTCGCCGAGGACACCGAAGGTCTGCGCCATGCCGGCAACGGTGGGGTCCGGGGACGCGTCCGGTCCGTCGACGAACTCGATGGGACATCCGAGCCAGAGTCGGCCATCAGCGCGCTGGCAGATCAGCTCCAGCAGCCCGACCTCGGGCATGATGTGCTGCAGCGGATGCATCACGATGTCGTCGTCGTAGCCGGGCAGCTCCCGCACGAAGGCGTACTCGTGGAACAGGCTGGGACCGTATGCAGCGACGTTGAAGCGCTGCTCGACGGGCGCGGTCTCGGCCATCTGCATGCGCATGTGCAGGACGTTGAACGGCAGCCCTGCCTTCTCCAGGATCGCCGAGGTCCACGCGCCGGCCGTGATGGCGACGACGTCGGCCTCGAGGGATCCGGAGGTCGTGCGTACGCCGACACAGCGCCCATCCCGGATGTCGAGCTCGGTGACGTCACCCGTCACGACCTCAGCACCCAGCTTCACTGCAGCAGCAACGAGGGCGTCCACGAGCTTGCCGGGATGCATGAAGCAGTCGCTCTTGCTGTGGATCCCGCCGGCGACATCCTCCGGGAGGAGTGGACACAGCTCCCGGGCGCGGTCGCCGTCGACGATCTCCATGGGCAGCCCGTCGGCCTGCCGACGCTCCACGAAGCCTGGGATCAGCGGGAGCTGCTCGTCGTAGTAGTAGACGAGCGCACCGTTGGGCTCGAACTCGAAGTCGTCGATCTCACGGGCCAGCTCGGAGTACAGCGTTCGCGAGAGGTTCGCCAGATCCAGCTGCGGACCTCCCGACCGGGTGATCATCGAGACGTACCCGGCATTGCGGCCAGACGCTCCCCACCCCGCGTGCTCCCGCTCGACGATGGTGACGCGCACTCCGTCGCGGGCCAGGAACAAGGCAGTCGCGGCACCGACGATGCCGCCGCCGACGACGAGGGCACTCTCGGGTCGCGTTCCTTCGGTCGTGGCTGAAGAGTGACGGCTCATGATCTGTCCTTACTGGTCGTTGCGTGTGATGAAACATCGCTGCTCGCACGGATGCGCGGTCGTGCCACATGGCAGCATGAGCACCCCCTCAGCATGCAGCGGGCGCCTTGCAGAAGCCATTGGTCGTTTTCATGCGGAAGTTCAGATTGATTGTGAGATTCCTCAGAGCCCCGGTGCGCGCTCGCGCTCTGGTGGTCACGGTGCCTTCCGTGGCCATCCGGCGGCGGTCCAGTCCCAGGCGAAGTCCTTGTCACTCGCCACGTCGTACTGCACCGTCTCGTCGGGGATGACGCGGATCGGTTTCCGGCTCACCAGCTCCTCGGAGATGTGCGCGACGACGCCCGGAAGCGTCGAGATGATCGTCAGTCCCGTCGACTCCTCAGGAGTGAAGCCGAGCTCGACCATGACGGCCGCCATGATGCCGACATCATTGATGGGGATGTCCTGCTTCCCCGGTCGGCTCGCGAAAGCCGCGTGCACCGCCTCATACAGCTCCGCCGGCTCGGTCCACAGACCATTGCGGACGGCGATGTCCTTCAGGATCGCCCCACGGGGATCGACCTTCTTGAACAGCGGATGCCCGAGGCCCGGGATCCTGCGCTTGTTCGCCGCCATGGACTCCACCAGATCAGCAGCGAACTCGTTGATCTCCCGACCCGACTCCACGTACGCGGCGTGTGTCTCCACGATGAACCTCGCCGTGTCCTCCGTGGCGAGCGTGTTGCTGCCGACCGCCAGGGTGGCGGCCGCCAGCCCGGCAGCCATGCTGGGGTTGGCCGACACGACGTACCGTGCCGCGGCGGTTCCCGGCTTGCGGAGCGAGTAGTCGAGGACCCCGGTGAGGACGGCGTCGAGGACCTCGCACTCCCGCGGCGTGGGCACCCGCCCCTTGATGAGCAGGAAGGCAGCCGCCGTGAACGGCAGCTCACCGATCAGGTCCTCGAGATCGTAGCCGCGGATGTAGACATGGGACGACGTCGCCTTGCTCACCGCCGTCTGCCAGTACGGCTGGTCCGGGGACGCTTCGCTCATGACGTGTGGCTCCAAGCTGAGGTGGTGAGGATGTGGTTCGACGTTAGGCGTGACGAACGTGTAGATGCAGTGGGAGAACTACGAAGCTCCGGCCGACCCGTCGTTCGATTTCCCGCTCCTCTCACGTCCATGACTCAGCCGGGCGTGATGACGAACTTGCCGAAGTGCTCCCGCTTCAGCAGGGCGACCTGCGCCTGGCCGAGCTCGTGGAGCGGGAAGCTCCCGTCCAGCATCGGACTGATGCTGCCGGCCTCGATCAGGTCCCTGACACGCGCGAACGTCTGCGCGGTGGGGTTCGTGATGCCGAACATCTCGAGATCCTTGTAGACGAGCTCGCGCAGGTCGAACTGCGTCATCGGTCCCCCGACTGCGCCTGCCGACGTGTAACGGCCACCTCGTTGCAGGAGGCCGATCAGGTTCTCGAACATGGGACCGCCAACCACGTCAGCGGCCACCGCCACGTTGCGGGACCCGACCAGATCACGCACCGCAGTTGCAAGATCACCGTGGTCGCGCGGGATGAACTCGTGGGCACCGAGGTCGAGCAGACGGTCGCGCTTCGACGAGCCCGCGATGGCAATCACGTGTGCGCCTCGCACCAGTGCCAGCTGCACGAGGGCGGTGCCCACTCCCCCGGCCGCACCCGTGACGACGATCGTCTCGCCATCGGCAAGGGCAGCCCGCTCGAGCATCTCCTCGGCGGTGTCGTATGAGCAGGGAAAGGTCGCCAGCTCCGCGTCGGACAGGTCCGTCGTGATCCGGTGAGCGTTGATGGCTGGGACGGCGACGTACTGAGCGAATCCTCCGTCGCGCTCACTGCCGAGGTATTCAGCCAGTTGCGCCCGCTGCGGGCGCGAGGTGTCGCGAATGCTCGGGTCGACGAGAACCCGTTCGCCGATGCGGTTGGCGTCCACGCTCTGGTCCGACGCTCGCGATCCGGCCGGCAACGGCGGCGCCCTGGATGCGCGGGAACGTGACGGTCGAGTCGTTCCAGGACGATGCCGGATCGCTGTCATCACCCTGGGAGCCGAAGCTCTCGGTCACTCCGGACACGACTGCCCGGTCGTACCAGCCGCTTCGGGTGTTGATGTCGGTGTTGTTGACACCGCACGCTCCGACCTGCACGAGCACTTCACCCGCACCCGGCTCTGGCGTGGGGACGTCCTCGCGATAGACGAGCTTGTCCACGCCGCCGTGACCGGTGAGCAACGTCGCCGCCATCACCGCTGGGACCGGCAGGTCTACGGGAGCCCGCGGTCACGCCAGCGGCGGCATTCAACGATCCTGCGTTCGACACTTCGATTGCCATCCTTTGTTCCGTTCACCGATCAGTTCTGGTCGGGTTCCTCGTCGTGGTCAAGATCGAGCCGGTTCCGCTCCGGGCCCCACTCGATCAGAGGCTTGGCGCGTTCGGCGGGCCCAACTGTCGCGTCGACATCGGGCCGCTCGTCGGAGGGTCGTTCACCGCTCATACGGCACCGTAGCCAGCGCAGGAGACGCCCTACCACTGGTAGATCTCCCAACCTCGCGCCGGTTCTTGGCAAGCCCGCCAAGCAGACAATCCTGGCCACAACGTCCACCGGTCGAGGTCGGCGAGCTCATTGGTCAGGGTCCATGGGACCGGGTCCCGGGTCTGTGAGACGAGGAGGTTCGGTGACCGTGATCGGCGGCAGGGGCCTGTTCCAGCGCTCGACCTCGACCATGGTGTGTTGCGCTGTCGTGCCTTGTGACAGCCGGGACGACGGCACGTCGGCGGTCAGGACATTGGGGTTGCCGTGGCGGCAGAAGGACGGGTCGAGGGGGTCGGGGTCGTACCAGGCGCCTGCGGACAGCTGGACCACGCCTGGGCGTATCCCGTCCGACACAGTGAGCCCGGCGAGGCAGGATCCGCGATCGTTCCGCACGAGGATGACGTCCCCCGTCTGGAGCCCGCGGGAGTCTGCGTCGACCGGATTCATCCGGGCCGGCTCGCGGCCCTCGATCTTGCTTCGTTGGCTGGTGTCCCCGACGTCGAGCTGGCTGTGGAGCCTGGTCTTGGGCTGGTTCGAGATGAGGTGCAATGGGTGCTTCGCGGCGTCGACAGCTGCCCACTCCCGAGGCTCGAGCCAGACGGGGTGACCCGGGCAGTCGTCGTACCCGTACGAGTCGATGGTTGCCGAGTAGATCTCGATCAGGCCCGACGGCGTCGCGAGGGGGTGTCGCACCGGGTCGGCACGGAAATCCGCGTGCAGGACCTGGTGCTCGTTCGGCACGGGGATCTCGAGGTGGTCCGACTCCCAGAACTCGCCGAACTCAGGTACAGGATGGCCCCGGGCCTCCATCCTCTCGGCCCAGTCCGCATACAGGTGCTCGAGCCACTGTCGTGGGGTTCGCCCCTCGGAGAAGCGGGAATCGATGTCCAGCCGTGCCTCGAGCTCAGCGAAGATGGCGTAGTCGTCCCGGGCTTCCCCAGCCGGCTCGGTGAGTGCAGGCATCGGAAAGAAGTAGGGGTCGTTGCGGCCGGATCCGTAGTCGTCTCGTTCGATGCTCATGGTCGCGGGCAGGACGATGTCGGCATGGCGGGCCGTGCTGGTCCAGAACTGCTCGTGGACCACGACAGTCGTCGGTTTGCGGAACGCGTTGCGGAGCTTGGCCAGGTCTTGGTGATGATGGAACGGGTTGCCGCCGACCCAGTAGACGAGGTCGATGGTCGGCAGCGTGATCTTCTGGCCGTTGAAGTCGATGACGCTGCCCGGCTTGAGCAACATGTCCGACACCCGCGCCACCGGGATGAAGGACGGCTCCGGGTTCCGGCCTTGCGGAAATGCCGGCGGGCTCATGACACGACGCGCCATCCCAATGTCGGCAGTGGCGCCGTAACCATGCTGCACTCCCCCACCGGGCAGACCGATCTGGCCGATCATGGCCGCGAGCGTCACCCCCAGCCACATGGGCTGCTCACCGTACTGCTGGCGCTGCATCGACCAGCTGATGTTGATCATGGTGCGCATCCGGGCCATCGATCGGGCCAGTTCGGCGATCGTCGACGCCGCGACCTGCGCGATGGCTGCGGCCCACTCGGGAGTTTTCGGTGTTCCATCGGCCTCGCCGCGTACGTACGAGATGAACCGTTCGTAACCCACCGTGTACCGGCGGAGGAAGTCGACATCGGCCAACCCCTCGGCGTCGAGCACGTACGCCAGCGCGAGCATCAAGGCCGCGTCGGATCCAGGTCGAGGTGCGATCCACTCGGTCTGCGCCTCGGCGAACGCATCATCCCTGATCGGGGTGATGTCGACGAAGCGGCACCCGGCTTCGCGGGCTCGTTGCACTGCCGACCTCGTTCCGTGCCTGGAGATCCCGCCGGGTCCGACCGCAGAGTTCTTCTCAGAGAGCCCCCCGAAGGAGATGAACAGCTCGGTGTGTTCGACGATGACGTCCCAGCTCGTGCCATCCATCATCAATGCGGCAGGTGACGTCCCGAGGACGTGAGGCAGCAGGGCACCTGAGGTTCCGTAACTGTAGTCGCCGACTGCGGAGACGTATCCGCCGAGACAGTTCAGGAAGCGGTGGACCTGACTCTGCCCGTGATGGAATCGGCCGGCGCTGGCCCATCCGTACGAGGCGCCGTAGACGGCGGACGGTCCGAGGGTCCCGTAGACCCGCTTGAGCTCGACCGCCAGGAGATCGAGAGCCTCGGCCCACTCGACCTCGACGAAGGGCTCATCTCCGCGACCAATGCCGGACCCTCCGTTGAGCCACCCCTCCCTGATCGCCGGCCGTTTGATCCGAGCGGGGTGATGCTGGCTGCTCGCCACGTTGTGGATGATCGCCCGCGGATCGGGGTCGCCGACCCACCCCGAGACCTCGCGCAGCGATCGACCGTCGGTCTCTGCTTCCAGCATCCCGAAATGGGTGAGGTGACGTGCCCTCATGGGCGTTCCGTTCCTTCGTCTGGACGCGTGGCTTCCTCGAGCAAGGTGAGAACGTGACGATAGGTGACGCCCACCGCACGACTCATGCCGAGCTCACAGGTGCGGTTGCACGAGGCGTGAGCGTCAGCACCATAGTCGCGCACTTCTGCGGCCTGATCGAGAGTTGCCGAGGCTGTGAGCTCTGGATGCAGCAGACCCCGGTCACCGGCGAACGCGCAGCAACCCCACGATGGCGGGATGAACACCTCGTCGGCCACCGCCGCCGCCAAAGCATGGAGGGCGTCGTTGTCCCCGGAGCGGGTCGACGAGCAGGTCGGGTGCAGGGCCAAACGTTCAGACACCCGGCGCGGCCTCAGGCGCGGCACCAGAACCCTGGCGGCGAACGCGACCACGTCCTCGACGACGTATTGGCTGCCGGCGAGCAGCTTCGCCAGACCTTCGCTGCACGAAGCGGCGTCCGAGACGATCGGGAGCATGCCGCCACGCGTGGCCCGCTCCAGCTCTCGATGCAGCTGATCGGTCATGATCGCCACACCGTCGCTCAGGCCCTTGGAGCTCCACGGCATACCGCAGCAGAGCGAGGCGATCCCGTCCGGAACCTCGATCCGCACGTTGGCTCGCCTGCACAGCGTCAGGAAGGCATCGGTTGCTGAGGTGTCACCGCCGAACATCGTCCCGGTGCAGCTCGGCAGGAAGACAGCGTCTGGATCGGGGTCCGCATGGGGACGGCGAACGGACCCACCCGCAGGCAGGTCATCTGACCACAGCGGCAACAGGTCGTCGCCCAACACACCCCGACCGAGCTTCGAGACTGCTGACGCGGTCCTTTGCATTCCATGGGCGGCCGAGAGCGCCCGGGAAGCCACGGCGGTGGCGCCGGCCCAGTGCCGGGCAGCGGATCGGCCGCCACTCTGCGCCAATCGCCCTTGCTCTTCCGCACGCAGCCGGCGTACGAGTGATCCGGTGTCGATCCCGACCGGGCACGCAGTCTGGCACATCCCGTCGGCCGCGCAGGTCTGGACGCCGTCGTACGAGTAGTCGGCCGCGAGCGCGTCGGCCCTCGCGTGCTCGCCGCCGGCTCGCAGCGCGGCTTCGGCCCTGCGAGCGACGATCCGCTGCCGCGGCGTGAGCGTCAGGTCCCGAGACGGGCACACGGGTTCGCAGAACCCGCACTCCACACATCTGTCCACCTCGGCCTCCACCGGGCTCACGGTCTTGAGATGACGCAGGTGGCCCTGCGGATCGGCCGTCAGCAAGACGCCAGGGTTGAGGATCGCGGCGGGATCGCACAGAGACTTCAGCTCACGCATGACGTCATGCAGCTCGGCGCCGTACTGCCGCTCCACGAACGGCGCCATCACCCGTCCGGTCCCGTGCTCCGCCTTCAGCGTCCCCCCATGATCGAGGACGACGTCGACCATCTGTTCTGTGAAGGCGGCGTAACGGGCGACGCCAGCCTGCGAACCGAGGTCCTCGGTGATCATGAAGTGGATGTTGCCGTCCTTGGCGTGACCGAACACGACAGTGTCGTCAGTGTCGTACCCGCACGCCGCGAAGACTTTGTCGAGCGCCGAGCAGGTATCGGTGAGCGCCTCAACGGGGACGGCCACGTCTTCCAACAGCGCCGTTGTGCCCGGGCGACGCGCGCCGGCGACGCTCGCGTAGAGACCTTTGCGTACGTGCCACAGGTCCGCGCGAGTCGTGGCGTCCGACGACGGAGTGACGCCTCCCAGAACGGGCATGGCGGCAGCCACCATGTCGTGGAGTGCCTCGGCAGACTCCGCCTGGTACTCCACCAGCAACGCGGCCTGCGCGTGAAGCTCTATATCAGTCAGTGCTGCGACGGCCCGCGGGTCGCGGGCCGCCACCTGCAAGGACCGGGCGTCCAGCAGCTCGATCGCCGTGGCGCCGGACGCGACCAGGTCAGGAAGCAGGTCAGTCGCTGACCCGAGCGTCGGCAGCACCAGCAGGGCGGTGCTCGCATGGGGAAGAACGGGCAGGGTCCAGAAGGTGGCCGAGGACACGAACGCGAGCGTTCCTTCCGAGCCGATCACGAGATGGGCCAGCAGGTCCGACGCGGTGTCGAAGTCCAGGAAGGCGTTGACCCCGTACCCCATCGTGTTCTTGATGGCGAAGAGTCGTTCGACCTCGCTACGCACGGCGGCGTCGTCGCGCACCACGTCCCGCAGGCGCAAGAGGCCGGAGTGCAGGTCGGGCTCGGCGTGCGCCAAGCGCGCGTCGGCGTCCGGCATGGTGGTGTCGACGACGGTCCCGCTGGGAAGCACGAGTCGCATGCTGTCAAGCGTGCGATACGCGTTCGCGTCGATGCCGCAGCTCATCCCGCTCGAGTTGTTCGCGATGACACCACCGATCGTGCAGGCGGCCTCGCTCGCCGGATCCGGACCCAGCATGCGTCCGTGTCGGCGCAGCGCAGTGTTGACCGCTCGCACCGTCGTCCCCGGCGCGACCCTGACCCGCGCCCCGTCGTCCAGCACGTCGATGCCACGGAAGCCCTGTCGGACATCCAGGAGCACACCATCGGTGCCAGCCTGCCCGGACAGGCTCGTGCCACCGGACCGGAAGGTCATGGGCAATCCATCGGCGGTGCATGCTGCCATCACGCGAGACACCGCAATCTCGTCACGAGCGACCACCACTGCCTGGGGCGTGAGCAGGTAGTGCGAGGCGTCGGCGGCCGTGGCCGCGAGGTCGAGCTCCCGCACCCGTATCGAGTCGGAATCAACACCGTGCGCGGTCAGCAGCGTCGCAACACTCACGAATGACTCTCGAAGAAGGCATCGGTGAGCACCAGCTCATACGTCAATGCGACAGCGTTCTCCCCAGGCACGACCCGGCCGCTGTAGACCTCTGCGTGACGGTCCACCAGATGGGCGCTCAGGTCCGCGGTCATCCGGCCGTCGACTCGTCGCACTGACCCGTCGAGGAACATCACCTCGGTGGCTGGGCCGGCCGCCGTCACGATCGATCCGTCCGGCTGCTCGAGTCGGCCGCCCGCGAGTGAGCCCACCTGCCCGCGCACGTCCGCACCCTCCCAGCCCTGGGCCTCGGTGATGGCCTCCACCGTGCCGACCAGATCGACATTCGGACGGATCCGGCACACGACAGCGGGCACCTCTCCCCGGCCGGTGTCGACGACCTGGCGTGGGGTGAAGAGCGACATCTGTGTCTCGGGATCCGGCTGCACCTCCAGGGCGACATCCGGTCCGCCCCACACCTGGGCTCGCACACCCGTCCCGAGGACCACCTTCTCGGGGATGAGGTGCCCGGCCCGCTGCACCCCGTCGGCATCCACGAAGAGCGAGTGGCTGTGGCAGAAGACCTCGCCATCCCTGCGCCCGATCGTGATGCCGCCACGAATCATCCGGCCCGGCGCGCGTCCTGGATAGGGAGGACTGAAGTTGGCGACCGGTCCACCGACCGGGCCGATGTCAGGAATGTAGTAGGAGAACTCTCGCAGCTCACCGCCGACAAGCTGGCCATTGGCCGACAGGCACCCGGTCTCGTCGAGCAGCTGCTCGAGCGCCACGAGCAAGGGCGTCCCGGCGGGCAGCTCGACATCGAAACCGGTGAGACGGGTCGGCACGCAGATCGCCCTCGACTCGGCCACCGGTCCTGGATGGGTCAGCTGCACCGCGGTGGGCAGCAGCCCACGTGACGACGAAGCACTCATCGGACGCGAACCTCCGGCCACTCCCCCGCAGCCTGCAACAGCTCGCGGAGCACCGGCGTCGTGACCTTGCCGTATGCCGTGGTGGGCAGCTCGTCAACCACATGAACGACTTTCGGCACCTTGTAGCGCGCCATGTTCTCCCGGCACCAGGCCAGCAGTTCGTCTGTGGTGAGGCCGGGGTCGACCACCGCGACGGCATAGCCCACCTCACCCCAGTCCGGATCCGGAGCACCCACGACCCCCACGGCTCGGACGTACGGGTGCGCCAGGATCTTTTCCTCGACCTCCCGCGGGTCGATGTTGGAGCCGCCCGAGATGTACATGTCGGACGCGCGGCCGGTGATGTAGAGCAGGCCCCGCTCGTCGAGCACGCCGAGATCGCCCGTGCGGAACCAGCCGTCGCGGAATGCCTTGGCGTTGGCCTCGTCGTTGTCCAGGTAGCCCGCGAACACGGCCGGACCGACCACGCAGATCTCGCCACGTTGACCGGCCGGCACCCGGCGACCATCGGAGTCCCGGATCGAGATCGTCATGCCCGTCCGGGGATGACCAGCCGTCACGATTCCCTCATAGCGTCGGCACCTCCGCGTGCGCCTCCGGCGGGAGGACCGTGATGGCGCCGGTGACCTCGGCGAGGCCGTAGTACTGCTCGATGACGGGTCCGAGGACGTCGAACGCGTGGCGTTGGTCCTGCTGGGTGATGGGAGCACCGGCATAGATCACGTGACGCAGCGACGATCGATCTGTGGTGTCGTCGACGGCTGCGACCAAGCGATTGAGGATCGTCGGAACCGTGAACATCGTCGAGACGCGGTGCTGCGCGATGAGTGCCCACGCTTCAGCGACGTCGAGGGACTCTCCCGGCAGCAGCACGATCGCGGCGCCGCGGGCGACGTGCGTCAGGACGTGGATGCCTGCCCCATGCGAGAGCGGCGCCAGTACGAGACTGGCGTCGGTGCTCGACAGCCCCGGCATGAGGTCGGCGATGTGGTTGTTGATGATGAAGGACAGGTGATCGTGCGTCAGAACGGCGGCCTTGGGCCGACCCGAGCTGCCTGACGTGAAGAAGAACCATGCCGGGTCGCCGGTCATGACCTCGACGTCATCGACACGTACGCCCAGATACTTGTCGATCAGCTGGCTGACGTGGGGCTGATCGGTGGCGCCGATGCTGTCCGAGATGGTCCAGGTAGGAATTGGTGACAGGACAGCGGCGTGCGTCGCCGCGCCCTCCTGCACCACGAACAGGTCAGGCCGAACCACGTCGGCCAGGGCGGCCACCTCCGGGGCAGTCAGCTTGCAGTTCGTGGGTGTGATGACGGCGCCGACCCGCCACGTCGCGAACACGACGGTCAGGTAGTCGCGGCTGTTCGGAGCGTGCAGCATGACGACGCTGCCCCGTCCGACCCCGGCGTCCGCGAGCGCCGCGGCGAGTGCATCGACCCGGCGGTCCAGATCGTCCCAGCTCCACTCCACGGCGTCGCGGACCAGCGCGACACGGTCGGGGAGACGCGCCGCTGTCTGCCGGAGCAGGGAGGAGAGATTGCTGGCTCCCTTGGCGATCACGGAGGTGCGCGGATACGTCACCAGGCCTCCAGGATGCTCGCGTAGTTGGCGACGGCGGAGCCGCCCATGTTGAAGACACCGCCGAGCTCTGCACCCGGAAGCTGCATATCGCCGGCTTCGGCGCTGAGCTGCATGGCCGTGATGGCATGCATCGAGACGCCCGTGGCGCCAATCGGGTGCCCCTTCGCCTTGAGGCCGCCCGACCTGTTGACCGGGAGCTTGCCGTCGGGGGCGACGAGACCCTCGTCCAGCACGCGATGACCCTGACCTCGCTCAGCCAGTCCCAAGGCTTCGTACTGCAGCAGCTCGGCGATCGTGAAGCAGTCGTGGGTCTCCAACAGGTCGAGATCGAGCGTGGCGATGCCAGCCTGCTCGATGGCTGCGTTCCACGCGCGCCGCACGCCGGCGAACTCCAGCGGGTCACGCTTGGAGAGCGCCATGAAATCGTTGGACTGGGCACGGGCGCGGAAGCCCGATCCGGCGCGGTGCCGACCGGGCCACGTCGGGTGCCGCGACGACCAACGCCACGGCGCCGTCGGAGATGAGTGAGCAGTCGGTACGTCGCAAGCGGAGGCGCCACCATCGGGTTCTTCTCCGAGATGGTGTTGCAGAAGTCGAACCCCAGGTCCTTGCGCATCTGTGCGTACGGGTTCGTCACGCCGTTGCGATGGTTCTTGGCAGCGATGCGTGCCAACGTCGTCGCTCGGGTCCCCATAACGCTCCGAGTACGCCGCAGCGATCCCGGCGAACACGCCGGCAAATCCACTCTCGACCGCCGACTCCTCGGGCCCGTAACAGCCGGAGAGAAGGATCTCGCCGGCGCGGGTCGAGGTGACACCGGTCATCTTCTCGGCACCGACCACGAGTGCGACCTTCCCGCGGCCCGCCTCGATGTAGTCGAGCGCGGCATACAGCGCAGCCGAGCCGGTCGCACACGCGTTCTCGAGTCGAGCGGCCGGCACCTCCGCCAGTGCAGGTACCGCCATGGAGATCAAGCCGGCTTGGAAGTCCTGGGTCGTGAACCCGTTGTTGTAGACGCCCACGAAGATGCCATCCACGTCCTCCGGCGTCAGGCCGGCGTGGGCGATCGCACCGGGAACCACCGAGCCCATGAGCGACATCGTGTCGGGGTGGTTGGCGAGCTTTCCGAACGCGGAGTGCTCCCATCCGATGATCGACGTCATGTCTCGGCTGCTGACTGACACGGCTGGAACCTCCTGGTTGCTGCTGACGACTCGAGATCGGGACTCCAGAAGCGTGCGCCGATGGGGTGACCGCAACAACCGCCCGGTGCCGAATCTGACTCGTCACGACTACGACACCTGTAGGAAACACGACCAGGTCAGCCGGGCGACGGCGCGATGACCGCGCCTGCCTTCCGACACGTGTCGCGATCAACCGTCGATATGTTCGGCACCCGACGGTGGTACGCCAGCGGGACCAGACTGACCCTTGAGGAATGCGCGCAGTAGTGAAAGCCGCCCCCGGTCGCGGCTGCCAGTTCGTCCACGACCGAGTAGAACCTGATCTCCAGACGGGGCAGGTACGCATCGAAGTCGCTGCTGCCTCGGTGTGCGGTTCGGACGCGGCATTCTTCGAGTCCGGCAACGCCGGAGGGGACATGGGCATGACGTTCCCGAGGACGATGGGGCACGAAGTCGGCGGAACGGTCGTCGAGGTCGGGCCCGATGCCGGAGGCCTCACTGTCGGGACACCAGTAGCGGTCGAGACGCACCTGCATTGCGGTGCGTGCTTCAACTGCCTGTCAGGCAACGGGCACAACTGCTCGCGGATGGAGATCCTGGGCGTGACCGTCGACGGCGCGTTCGCGGAGCGCCTCGTCGTTCAGGCACGGAGCTGCTTCACCCTGCCGGACGGGATCGACCCGCACTCTGCCGCACTGCTCGAGTCGGCCGGCAGCGCGATGCACGGCGTGCTGCGGTCGGGCGTCAACCTCGCGGGGGCTTCGGTCCTCGTGACGGGTGCCGGCGCAGTCGGCCTCGTGGCCATCCAGATCGCGAACGCCTTGGGGGCGCGCCAGGTTGTCGTGCTGGAGCCCAATGCGTATCGCCGTGGGATGGCCGAGAAGCTCGGAGCAGTCGCCATCGACGCCGGGGTCGACCCACTGGATGTGGGTGATGCGACAACGCGCGCCCGCGGCGGCTTCGAGCTCGCCCTGGAGTGCGCCGGCGCACTGCCGGCCTTGAGCCTGGCGCTGGACTCCGTACGGCGCGAAGGATCCGTCGTGTCCGTGGGGCTGGTCAAAGGGGCGCTGGCACTCGACACCACCACGACACTGATCTCTCGCGGAATCACGCTCAGGGGCAGCTGGGGACGCTCCATCTGGGACACGTGGCATCGACTGGCAGCACTAGTCGTGGCAGGCAATGTCGACCTCGCGAGCTTGATCACGCACCAGCTCCCGCTCAGCGGCTTCCCCGACGCGCTCGCGTTGATGAAAGGCGAGGCCGGGAAGGTCCTGCTCCTACCTTCGCTGCCCGACCCCGAGCCGCCTGAACCCCGGTTGCCGGACCTCAGGTTCGTGGGCCAGATGTATCGAGGCAGGCTGACCTAGGCGCGGACTATGGGGCAGGCGTGGACGTCTTCTGCGGGACGTCTGCCTCTCGCCGGAAGTCGGGAATGAGGTCCAACAGGCTGATTCCGATGTGGAGGCTCAGCCGAGTACGGCCGTCGGAAAGGTCGATGCCCAGAAGCTCCTCGATCCGCGAGATCCGGTAGTAGAGCGTCGTGCGGTGGATGTGGAGGGCCTCGGATGCCTCGGGAGCCGACGCGGCGTGGTCCAGGAATGCTCGCAACGTCTTCACGAGATTGCCGTCGGCGTCGATGTCGAGGAGGCGCTGCACCTCGGCCGGAAGCGTGTGACGGGAGAGCTGGTTCGAGGGTATGCGAAGCAGCGGGCCGTACGGTCCCAATCCATCCCAGGTCGTGACGTCGCCAGTCAGCCCGATGACTGCGGCACGAGTGGCCAGTGCGGCCAGCTCGGCCGTCTCGTGCGCGCGGTTCAGGCCCCTCCACGGAGGGACCGATGCCTGCCACTGCTTCGAACCGACCCGAAGACAGGTCGTTCACCCGCGCGACCATGTGCTGGGCGTGCAGCCGGGTCGTCTCGGCTGACAGGGGCCGCATGCTGCCGATGACCAGGACCGCACCGTCCTCACCGACGGCGCCGAGCTGAAATCGGGCAGCGGTCAGACCGGGGAGCTTCAAGGCGCTTCGCAGAGCGACCTTGATGTGCGCCTGGGAAGCGTCGACCGCACCGTCTCGCACGGACAACCGGATCGCGGTCACCGCCAGCTCATCGCCCGAGGAGGCTTCTGCGGCAGCAAGCTTTTCGAGGGCCGCGCGACGAAGTGCACCATCGTCATGCACCAAGTCGAGCACCGTCTGCTCCGCGGTCTGGTCTCCCGTCTGCAGCTCTGTCACCAGGATCGGGGCCAGCTGTTCTGCGACGCTCGAGACCATCATCGTCTCTGCGGTCGTCATGGAGCCATCAGCGTCGACCACCATGATGAGGGCGAGGAGCTCTCCTTGCCAACGCACCGGAACGCACACCCGGGCACGCAGCTCCAGATCGTCGTTGGCGGGGATGACTCCGGGGCGGGTCCACGCCATCACGCCACAGCTCATGACGTACCCGATGGCCTTGCTGTTCGTACGCCGTTTGAGCATGGCTTCCACCCGAACGGGATCCTCGTCGCCGAAGTGGGCGCTGTTGTAGAGCAGGCCCAGCTGGGGATCGTCGATCACCACGGATCGCTTGAGGTGCTCGGCAAGTTCATCGATGACGGCTTGCACCTCAGCACTGGGCATTCTCACAGTCTAGGGACGAGCTCGGTCCACGACCCGCCCGTCACGGCCGGACGACGGGAAGGATGAGTCGCGAGGGCCGCGTGACGTCGTGCCAGACGGACTGCGAGGCGACCTGGTGCCGCGTCGCGTTCGCGTTCGGCACGTCGGTGTTGAGGTTGCGGTCCCAGCGCGGGAAGTTGCTCGATGTCACGTGGACGCGGAGGCGCTCACCCGCGGCGACCACGACGCTCGTGGACCACAGGTCGATCTCGTGCTCGGCAATCTCGCCGGGCGTGACCTTCACCCGAACGATCCCGTCGACGAGGTTGCGGGACACTCCGTGCCGGTCGACGACACACAACCGGGCCACCCAATCGGTGGTCGGTGCGTCAGTGACGGCGAACAACGTGGCGCGGATCCGTCCTGTGACCTCGAGGTCCTGCTCGAGTGGCGCCGTCGTGTAGACGAGGACGTCTGAGCGCTGCTCCACCTCACGCTGATCCACGGGACCACGCGGGAAGTGTGGATCGGTGAAATGGGCTCCACCAGTGGTGGGGACTGGATCCATCGGATCGTAGGTGAACGAGCTGGCGGCCCCATCCTGGGTCGGCGGTTCGAACGAGAGCGCACCCCCGCTGGCCAGGTACAACGGCGTGTCGACTGCCCGCTCCAGCGGCCAATCGGGTTCGTCTCGCCACTCGTTCGCACCCATCACGAAGATGCGCACCCCGGACGCCGGCTCAGCCTCGGGTTCGGTGTCCTTCAGCCAAGGGTCGAACCACGTCAGCAGTCCGTCGCTCAGGTCGGCTGAATCCGGACCGGGCGGTATGGATGCGATGCCGAAATGGACGTCACCGGTCTGGCCGAGCGTCATGCCGTACACGGACATGTGGTCCCACGGGCCGACGACCAATTGCGTGACACGTCCGCGACTGCGCATCTCGACGTAGTTGTCCAACGTGCCCTGCTGGAAGATGTCGTACCAGCCGGCGATGTTGAGACTCGGCACCGTGACGTCGTCGTAGTGCCCGGCGACCCGGCTCTCGTCAAGGGTGCTTGGATCCTCCAGGGCTCGCGCCACGCCGATGTCCGGCTGACCAGCCAGGGCAGACCCAGCGGGACTCGCTGACGGGAGATGCCAGTATCCGTCTTGGTGGAGGTTGTCGATGTCGTGCACCGTGGCGACGAGCGCGTGGCCCAGCTCCTCCCCGTCCAGCGTCTTCATCAAGCCCCCGACGGCTTGACCGAGAGTCCAGATCTTGTTGATCCCGAGCTCCATGGCACCGCCCCGGAACATCAGACCGTCTGCTGGATCGGCCCAGGTCTGCATCGGCGCGATCGCCCGCAGACTGGGGGGACCCGCTATGGCCGCCTTCAACTGGGTGTTGCCGGTATAGCTCGCGCCGAACATCCCGACGCGCCCGTTGCAGCCTTCGAGCTTGCGCGGCCCACTCCACGGTGTCGTATCCGTCCTGCTCCTCGTGCGCCCACGGCAGCCACACGCCGTCGGACGCATCTCGTCCGCGCACGTCCTGGTGGACCACGATGTATCCGCGGCGAGCCATCTGCACAGGGTCCATGTACAGCTTTCCGTCAAATGTCGCCTTGTTGTACGGCGTGCGTTGCAGGAGCACCGGATAGGAGCCGGCGACTGCCGGTCGGTAGACGTCGGCGCGGAGGATCACCCCGTCCCGCATCGGAACCGGCACATCGAACTCAACGGTCACATCGGTCACGGCTGCTCAATTCCTGAGGGTTGCCGACGAGCGGGCACGCTCGGTCGGGGGCCAGAGGACCTGGCGGGTGATGCTTCAAGGACGTTTTTACGGCTGGTCGGGTCGCGTGCCTATTGGAAAGCTTCCAACAATCACAGGTTGACCTCGTCGGTGACCTGGTCGCGGAAGATCCACCGCAGGGTCTCGGGGAACACCGCACCTCCGTGACGGAGGGTGTGGCCGCCGTTCCCGAACTCGAATCGGGTGTCGTACCGGCGATACGTCAACGCCGCCGCGAGGTCGTGGTTGGCGATGGGAATGCTGCCGAAGATGCCATCCACATCCCGGGTTCCGGTCTGGTGCCAGACCTTGATCGCCTTGCGCGAGGACTGACGGATCATCGAGGGCAGGTTGTGGGCGCCGCGGATGTTGATGAAGCTGCCGCAGTGAGCGATGACTGCGCCGAACTGGTCGGGACGGTGGAAGGCTGCTGTAAGGGCGCAGGCGCCCCCTGACGACATCCCGCAGATGACCCGGCCGGCTGGGTTGTCGGTGAGGTTGACGTGCCGCCTGACCACCGGGAAGAGCTCCTCCACCAGGAATCGGGCGTAGTCCCCGTTCACGGTGTCGTACTCGATGCTCCGGTTGTCGTCACCGCCATAGATCGGATAACCGGGGCCCGTCTCGCCCGCGTTGACGAAGAGGGCGACGGTCATCGGGATCTCAGCAGCGTGGATCAGGTTGTCCAGGACAACCGTCGCGTTGAACTGTGGATCGAAGTAGGTCGACCCGTCCTGGAACACCAGCAGGTTGACCTTGTCGTGTTCCTCAGACCCGTGCGGCAGGTACAGCCAGGCATCGCGATTGACGCCGGGATAGACGGTGTGACTCGACCACCGGAAGTGCAGCAATCGTCCGGCGGCACGCCGCTCTTGGGGAGCGAGTCCGGGCTGAGCGCGTAGTCCGACGTCCGGTCCCAGGAACGGATGTAGACCGCTTTGTCCTGGCCCGAGATGTTCAGCTTGAAGAACTCCGCCCACGCGTCTTCCTCACTGATGTGAAGGTGGGTCGTGTCAACGGGGCGCATGTCCACGTCGTCCGGCCGAGATGGCATTGCTATCGCTCCACCTTCACTGGGTCGACGATGCCCTGCGCATCGTCGAGTGCGTTCACGGCTGCCAGTGCCCGTTCACGCGCCTGGAGCTTGAGGGCGGCGGAAAGCTCCTCACAGCGCGCCACGAACTGGTCGATCCCGCCGCGTGCCGCCAGCTCGCCGCACAGCTCGGCACGTGCTGCCTGCGTCTTGGCCAGGAGCCGGTCAGCGGTGAGCGCAGCCGAGGTCCGAGCAGCCAGCTGCGGGATCGCTGCGCGCAGCTCGATCGAGGCGCGTCACGTCTGCGCGGTCTTCTTCCAGTCGAGCCAGGGCACGATCCAGAGCAGTCACATCCGGAGAAGGCTGGCCGAGTGCCTCGACGACCGCTTGCGTCTCCAACGCACGCAACATCTCGTTGCCGGGACCGCTCACGTCGCCTGGGTCAAGGTCCAGTCGAGCGATCGACCTTGCGCGTGGCTCGTCGCGCGTCCTGGATGTCGGGGTCCGACTGCGGTGACGCAGCAATGAGCCGCCGCGTGTATGGCTGCGTCGGGTGCTCAGCCACTTGGTCGGCTGCTCCTTCTTCCACCAGCCGACCGTGTTCGAGCACGGCGATGCGGGTGCTCATGTGTCGTACGACCGCCAGATCGTGGGTGATGAAGAGGTACGTGACACCTCGCTCCCGCTGCAGCTCAAGAAGAAGGTTCAACACCTGCGCCTGAACCGACAGATCCAACGCCGAGACCGACTCGTCGCACACGACCAGGCGCGGATCCGGGAGCAGGGCCCGGGCGATGGCGATGCGCTGACGCTGACCGCCGGAGAACTGGGAGGGGAACTTGCCGAGCGCGGACTGATCCAAGCCCACCCGCTCGAGCATCGCCACGACGCGGTCTGCGTTTGTCGACCTTGGACAGACCGTGCTCGTTGGTCAACGTCTCCCCGACGGTCTGTTCGATCGTGCGATGGGGGTTGAACGAGCTGTAGGGATCCTGGAAGACCGCCTGTATCTGCGTGCTCAGCGCACGCCGTTCCCGGGGCGACGCCGACGTGATGTCTTGGCCGTCGAACGTGATCTGGCCCGACGCCGGTCGAACCAGCCCGAGCACGCAGGCCCCGAGCGTCGACTTGCCGGACCCAGACTCGCCCACCAGTCCGAGGGTCTCACCGGCTTCGATGCCGACGCTCACGCCGTCCAGCGCGACCTTGTCCTTCCGTCGTCCGCGACCCTTGTAGACGACACCCAGGTCCCGGATCTCCAGCAATGAGCTCACGTGTCCCCCTCGCGGACGGCGGAGACGCGAATGCAGCGGGCGCTCGCGCCGTTGTCGATGGGGATCAGGGAGATCGGCCCTTCGGTGCATCGCTCAGTGACGTGCTTGCACCGACTGGCGAAACGACAGCTGGTGGGCCACGAGCCCGGCATCGGCACGACACCGGCGATCACCGGGAGGGAATGCCGCGGCTCGACACCCACAGCGGCCGACTGGAGGAGCGCCTTCGTGTACGGATGACCGGGGACCCTGACGAGGGAGCGGATATCGGCCGTCTCCACCACTTCGCCGGCATACATCACCATGGCTCGATCGCATGCCTCGGCAACGACACCCCAGTCGTGCGTGACCAGGATCAGGGCCATTCCGGTCTGCTGCCGCAGGTCGCGCAGGAGATCCAATATCTCCGCCTGCACGGAGACGTCGAGTGCCGTGGTCGGCTCGTCAGCGATCAAGAGCTCCGGCTCGCCTGCGAGAGCGCGCGCGATCGCAATGCGCTGCGCCATCCCGCCGGAGAGCTCATGTGGATACTTCTTCGCCACCTCGTCCGGTTCGGGCAGCCGTACCTGGTTCATCAGGTCCCGCGCAATCGTGCGAGCCTCGGACCTTCCCACGCCGCGGTGCAGACGCACGGCCTCCGCCAGCTGGTGTCCCACGGTGAATGCCGGGTTGAGACTCGAGATCGGCTCCTGGGAGATGAAGGCGATCCCGGTTCCGCGGATGGCGTTCATCTCCCGCTCACTCAACGAGGTCAGCTCCACACCGTTGAACGTGATCGACTCGGCTGCAAGCTGGGCACCCAGGGGAAGCACCCGGAGCACACCCGAGATCGTCATCGACTTGCCGCACCCGGACTCGCCGACGATGCCGAGCGCCTCACCCGGTCGAACGTCGAAGCTCACGCCGTCAACGATGCGGACGTCATCCGTTCCTCGGGTGATGCTGACGGTCATGTTGTTGACACTCAGGACCGGCGGCGACTCCGGTGACTCTGCGGGGAGATCTGACGCATCCTTTCGCACCCGAGCGCTCAACGCGCGCCAGCTGAACGCATTGGCCGAACCACTCGACCGCCCTGCGTAGGCATCGCGAATCCCGTTGCCGATCAGGGTGAGTGTCAGCGAGACAAGGGCGATGATGCCGCCCGCGGGAACCAACATCCACGAGCTCACGGCTACGGCCTGCTGCGCGTCCGTCACCATGTTGCCCCAGCTCGCGGCCGGGGCGGCCACCCCCAGCCCGAGGAAGCCGATGGCGGCTTCAGCCAAGCAGGAGAGAGCAGCGACGATGCTGATCTGAGTCAGTGCCGGCCCGGCGACAGCCGGCAGGATGTGCCGTCTCATGATCTGCACGCTGGTGAGCCCCGCAACGCGAGCGCCTGCAACGTACGGCTCTTCGCGGACGGCGACGGTGGCCGCATAGACGACTCTGATGAGCGTGGGCGACATGATGACCCCGAAGGTCACCATGGCTGCCGTCTCGTTCTGGCCGAAGATCGCGAGGATGACCAGCAGGAGGACCAGGCCGGGCACCGCCAGCAGGATGTCGCACAGGCGCATGACGGCGATCTCGACCCAGCCGCTTGCCGTCCCCGCGGCGACGCCGAGCAGCATTCCGAGGAACGTGCAGACGAGCGTCGCCTGGAGAACGCCCAACAGGGTGACCCGGCCCCCGTACAGAATCCGGCTCAGGATGTCGCGACCGAGCTGATCCGTGCCGAGCAGATGGTCGGCGGACGGGTGAGCGTACGTGTTGAGCAGGTCCTGGTCGAACTGCCCGCTGGGGGCGATGAGCGGGGCGAGCACGGTCGCGACCACGACGCCCAGGAGCACGACGGCGCACACCATGGTCAGGGGCTGGCGAACCAGACGAGAGGTGAACCCGAAGCTGCGCTCTGCTGCCGCCCGAACCTCGGCCTCCGTCGACAGACCCTCGATGACGGCGCTCATCGGGCCATCACCTTCGGGTTGAGGAGGCCCTGAGCGATGTCGGTCAGGAGGAAGATGATCACGACCATGGCGGTGTAGAAGACTGCCAATCCCTGGATGACCGGCAGGTCATGCGTCCCGCTCGAGCTCACCATCTGCGTGCCGAGGCCTGGCATGCCGAAGATCTGCTCCATCAGAATGGTGCCGCCGAGCAGACCCACGAAGACGAGACTGACCATGGTCAGCACTGGTCCTGCGGCGTTCTTGGCGATGTGCTTGAAGACGATGCGTTTCCACGGATAGCCATTGGCTCGAAGACTGCGCACGTAGTCGCTGCGCATCGACGCCAACATCTCGGCCCTGGTGACGATCGCGACGAGTGCGGCTTCACCCAAGCCGAGCACCGCCACCGGAAGCACCAGCGACCGGGCCCAGTCGGCCGGCGAATCGGCGAATGGGACATAACCCGACACGGGGAACCACGCCAGGTTCACCCCGAAGATCAAAGCGGCGACCATCGCGATCCAGAAGCTGGGAAGGCCGCGAACCAGGACAGCGAGGAACTCCATGATGCGACCGATGAAGCCGCCGCGGACCGCGGCGACCATCCCGACCGTGACCCCCAGCGCAATGACCAGGAGCAGCGCGCCGAAAGCCAGCGACAGGGTCACCGGCATGCGAGCCGAGAGGATCTCGGTCACTGGTCGGCCGCTGGTGATCGAGGTGCCCAGGTCGCCCGAGAAAGCGTGCGAGAGCCAGCTTCCGTACTGGACGAGGATCGGGCGGTCCGCGCCGAGCTGATGATTCAGCTCTTTGACCGAGTCGGGCGTGGCGTTTGACCCGAGGATGGACTCAGCGACGCTGCCCGGCGCGAGTGAACCAAGGACGAAGACCACCAGCGAAATGATCACCATCAGGGGGATCGCCAGCAGCAACCGGCGAACAACAACTCCAAGCATCGCTGCCTCCTCTCGTCCTCAGTGCTTCCAAGTTAGGTCAGATTGCCGGCCCCGGAGCCGACTTCCATGCCCGGGACGAGGAGACGATCCGTCGTCCCGGGCATGGCGGGTGCCGAGCGTCAGCCCTTCGGCTTCCAGGACGACACGTCGAACTCTCCGGCGGTGCCAGGCTTCCCGACGTCGACGCCCTTCGAGTACACGTACCGGTAGGAGTACGAGATCGGGATGTACCAGGCCTTGGCCGTCATGACGTCGTTGAACGCCTTCGCGTTGGCCTCGAGCGTTGACTCGTCGGAGGTAGCCAGCTTCTCGTAGGCCTTGTCGAGGTCCGGATCCACCGAGGCGAAGGGATTCCACACTGCCGAGTACGGCTGCTGGTAGAGGCGATCCGCTTCCGCAGGCACATCGCCCAGCATGGCGAACGAGACGGCCGTCATCGGGTACTTCTTGGATGCCACGTCGCTGTAGTACGTCGTCTCGGGAGAGGACTTCAGCTTGACCTTGATGCCGATCTTGTCCAGCTGCTCCACCATGGCGGAGATGCCGTTCTTGGAGTCGGGGTCATCGGAGTTAACCAACATGGTCGTCGAGAACCCGTCGGGGTAGCCGGCGTCGGCCAGCAGCTGCTTGGCCTTGGCAACGTCGAACGTGTACTTCGACGGCAGCTGCGGGTCTGCACCTGCCAGGCCGGGCAGTCCGAACTGGTCGAGCGGTTCGGTGGCCGGTCCGACGACCTTCGCAATGGTGGAGCGATCGAGCGCGTACGCCATCGCCTGCCTCACCCGCACGTCGGCGAGAGCCTTCGTGATCGTGCCCTCTCGGTCGAACACCATCGCGCCGAATCCCCACGGAATCCCCTTGGTGACGTCATAGCCCTTCGACTTCGCCTGAGCGAGAAGATTCTCCCCGCCGACGGTGTTGACCTGGACCTGACCAGAAGCGAGTGCATTGAAGGCGGTGTTGGCATCACCGATGACGCGCAGCACGATCTTCTTGTAGTGCTGGCGGGACTTGTCGTAGTAGTTCGGGTTCGGCGTGAAGGTGTAGTGGTCGCCCGGCTCGCTCTGACTGGCGACGTACTTGTAGGGACCCGCACCGAACATCTCGGTCTTCAGCTTCTTCGGGTCCTTGAGGCCAGCAGCGCTGATCACCATGCCGTTGTTGCACACGCCGTCGCTCGAGAAGAATGACTCGAGCCCGAGGTGCGGCTTGTCGTAGCTGATGCGAATTCCGTCAGTACCTTCGGCCTTGATGGTGAGCGGCTTGAGGTATCCGTCGTTCAGTCCGGGGACCGACTTGTAGTAGTTCAGGGTGTCCACGACCGACTTCACGGTCACGGGCGGTGCCGTCGGCGAACTTGATGTCGTCGCGGATCTTGAGGGTGAAGACCGTGTTGTTGTCCGAGTACTTCCAGGACTCCGCGATCCCCGGCTCCAGCTTGCCGGCGCCATTGAGTCGAATGATCGGCTCGTAGGCGAGCTCGAACAGCGGACTCGAACAGTTGGTGGGCAGGTCGAAGTTCTGCGGCGTGTAGCCGGGCAGTGCGACCGTCAGAGTGTCTGATGCCTTTCGACGAGCCGCCTCCGCTGCCGCCGCCACAGGCAGCGAGGCCTGCCGATGCAAGAACCCCGACCAACAATGCTGCGACCACTCGCCGGCCGCGCCGCGGCCCGCTCGTCGATCGACCTGAGTCTTGTTGCCAACATTCGCGTCACTCCTTTGTCGTTGCCGTCCAACTTCGACGGCCGGGGGTTCGACTGGCGCAGCACGGGCCGTCGGACGACGATCGCTTCTGCCACTGAATCGGCGGGGGCCGATGAGATCAGGATGGGTTCGTGTGCCCGAGATCACTACGTACACCCGCCGAGAGTAGATCGGTCACGATTCGACAGATGTCGAAAGCCTCAGAAATCACGTGTCGACCGGTGGCTTCAGCCCATACGGCCGGCCAGGCCGCCGTCGACTTGAAGGCAGATCCCGTTGATGTACGCAGCGTTGTCTGACGCCAGGAACACGGCCGCATGTGCGACGTCCCACGGTGAGCCCATCTTGCCGGTCGGGCTCAGCGCGTGCCTTCTCGCGGTTTCCTCCGGACTGCTGGTCAGCTGCTGTCCGACCAGCGGGGTGTCGATGAGCCCCGGCAGGATCGCGTTCGCTCGGATTCCACGACTTGCGTACTCGAGAGCGATCGACGTCGTGAGCTGGTTCAGGGCCGCCTTCGCGGCACTGTATGCCGGATATTGATATCCGGTGTAGCGGATGCTCGCAAGCGAGGAGACGTTGACGAAGACACCTCGTCCGGCCTCCAGCATGCCGGGCAAGGCGTGCCGGAACGCCAAGTAGGCGCCGGTCAGGTTCACGTCGACTGCAGCTCGCCACTGATCAGGATCGAGGTCGAGTACCGAACCGGTTCGGGCCACGCCCACGTTGCTGTGAACGACGTGCGGTGTGCCGAACATGTGAATCGTGTCCTTGAAGACCCGTTCCATGTCGTCGTCAACGGTGACGTCTGCCGCCACTGCCACGGCTTTCCCGCCTTCGGTGTTGATCCGTGCTGCGACACGCTCTGCCTCATCGGCGTTCCGGTCGACAGCCACCACGACGCCTCCGGCCCGGGCATAGGTCAATGCCGCTGCCTCCCCGTTGCTGAGGCCAGCCCCGCTGGAGCCGGCGCCAAGGACGACCACGGTCCTGTCCTGAAGATCGAGCGCGATCATCGAAGACTCCCTTCAGCGAGCCGACCGGCTGGCAGGTGGCGGCTCAGGGCGAGAAGACCTGTCGCTGCAGCGACGGAGAGAATTCCCACGACCCACAGGCCGGTGCGAGCCGTGCCGGTCAGGTCGACCAGCCAGCCGGTGACATACGGCGCGATGAAGCCAGACACGGCGCCGATCGTGTTGACGAGGGCGATGCCGGCCGCCGCACCCGGTCCGGCGAGGAACGCCGCGGGCAGATACCAAAAGACCGGAAAGGCCGCGAAGACTCCAACCGCGGTGACGGTGATGACCGCCATCGTGGCGAACGGAGAATCCATGTACAGGGCGACGGGGACCGTCACGCCGGCCACCAGCATGGGACCGGCCACGTGCCAGATCCGCTCGCCGTGCCGGTCGGAGTGCCGTGACCAGAAGATCATCGCGACCGCACCGGCGGCGAAGGGAACAGCCACGATGAGCCCGGTCTGGAGGATCGAGAACGAGGTGTCGAAGGTCTCGGCGAAGCCCGCGACGATGGAAGGCAGGAAGAAGGCCAGGGCGAAGAGGGTGTAGCCGAGACCGAAGTAGACACCGCCCAGGGCCCAGACGCGGACGTCTCGAAGGCTCGCGGCCAGTGAGTGGTGACCGGATGCTGCGGCTTCGTCCTGCTCGGCCTCCATCGTGGCGTGCAGCCAGGCTCGCTCGTCGGTCGACAGCCAAGTCGCGTCCTTCGGCCGGTCAGTCAGATACCACCACGCGACGATCCCCAGCAGCACGGTCGGCACACCCTCGAGGATGAACAGCACCTGCCATCCCTCGAGGCCGAGCCAGCCGTGGAACTCCTGCAGGATCAAGCCGGAGATCGGCGCACCGATCGCGGAGGACAGCGGGAGGAAGACCATGAAGAGGCCGACCAACCGCGCCCGGTCGGCTCGTGGGAACCACCACGTGAGATAGAGGATGATGCCTGGGAAGAATCCCGCCTCGGCGATGCCGAGCACGATCCTTCCCGTGTAGAGCCATCCCGTGTTCGGGACGAACGCGATCAGGGTCGCCACCAGGCCCCAGCTCACCATGATGCGGGCGATCCAACGCCGCGCGCCGAACCGATGAAGCGCGAGGTTGCTGGGCACCTCGAAGAAGACGTATCCGATGAAGAAGAGGCCGCTCGCAAATCCGTACATCGTCTCGGTCATGCCGAGGTCGGCACTCATCGTCAGCTTGGCGAAGGCGATGTTGGTCCGGTCCAGGTAGTTGAGCATGTAGGCCAACCCGAGGAACGGGATCAGCCGACGTGCGACCTTGCCCATGACGCGCTTGCGGATGATGTGTTCCGGTGCTGCCGGGCGCCCGCTGACGGCACGTGTTGTCATCTACCCCGACTCCTGACATGTGATGGCGATGACACCAGCATCAGTCCGGCTGCGGAGGTTGGACCACGGGGCAACGACGGAAGAAGCAGCGCATTCTTCCTACAGGTGTCTAAGCGGCGACGTTGGAGAATTCACAATCACGAGGTGCGCGCTTCAGTCGCGACCCAGTTCTGGCGCGGACCTGACGTGCATACAGTGTTCGCACTCGCTCCCTGTGCAGCCACGACAGGTCTTGCAAGCGCCTCAAGCGACAAGATCAGCCATCCGGAGGAACTTCATGACAGAACTCGGTCGGCCCGCCGACGCGACTGCGACCGATGTGCTCATCATCGGTGCTGGTCCCTCCGGCGCCACGGCCGCGCGCATGCTCGCGGAGAGCGGCTTCCGGGTCACGTGCCTGGAACAGGGCGGATGGGTCAACCGCGCCGACTATCCCAGCGAGAAGGCCGAGCGTGACGTGCTGATCGCCAGCTCATGGTCACCGGACCCCAACGTGCGGCAGAACGCGTGGGACTATCCGTGCGACGTCACCGAGTCCGACATGCATCCCCTCAACTACAACGGGGTCGGCGGCAGCAGCGTCATGTGGGGAGCGGAGTGGCCCCGTTTCATCCCCTCAGACTTCAAGGTCAAGAGCCTCTACGGCGTCGCGGACGACTGGCCCTTCAGCTATGAGGAACTGGCTCCCTACTACGACTTGATGAGCGAGATGGTCGGGACATCCGGTCTGGCCGGTGACCCGGCTCTGCCTCCGGGCCTGGAGCACACGATGCCTCCGGTGCCCATCGGGCGCATCGGCCGCAAGGCCGCAGAAGGCATGAACAAGCTGGGATGGCACTGGTGGCCGAGCTCTCTGGCGATCAACACGAGGAGCCATGGCGACCGTGGAGCCTGTGCGCGCTGGGCGACCTGCATGTCGGGTTGTCCAGAAGGCGCTAAGTCATCATTCGATGTCGCGATGTGGCCCGGCGCGCTCGCGGCCGGCGCCACGCTCGTCACAGAGGCTCGGGTCCGTGAGATCACGATCGACAAGGCCGGACTCGCCAACGGCGCCACGTGGCTGGACGTCGACGGTGGGGAGCACCACACGCGTGCCGCCTCAGTCATCGTCTGTGGCAACGGAATCGGTACGCCGCGCCTGCTGCAGCTGTCCGCCTCCAACCTCTTCCCCGACGGGCTGGCCAACTCCTCCGGACTCGTCGGCAAGCGCCTCATGATGCACCCGTATGTCGGCGTCGTCGGGGTGTACGAGGAGGAGATGGAGAGCTGGCTCGGGCCGTTCGGGTCCGTGCTCCAGTCCTTGCAGTTCGCGGAGACCGACCCAGACCGTGGCTTCGCACGTGGGGCCAAGTGGTGCGCCAACCCAATCCCCGGGCCCATGGAGATCCTGATGCGCTACTCCGACTTGCCTCTCGAGGAGAGGACCGGCGCTGCAGGGGCCGCGCTCATCGAACGGACGCTGGGACGCTCCTTCGAGTGGGGTGCCGAGATCGAGGATCTGCCCGACGAGAACAACACCGTCACGCTCAGCCCCGATGTGGTCGATGGCTCTGGGATCCCCGCGCCGAAGCTGACCTACAAGATCTCCGAGGACAGCCGGAGGAACATGGAGTGGAACCTCCAGCGCATGCACGAGGCCCATCGAGCGGCCGGCGCGATCGAGACCAAGGAGATTCCCTATCTCCCCGCCATCGGGTGGCATCTCCTGGGAACTGCCAGATGCGGCGACGATCCCGCCACTTCGGTCGTGGACGGATATGGGCGCTCCCACGACGTACCGAACCTCTTCGTGCTCGACGGAAGCGTCTTCGTCACGTCTTCCTCCGTGAACCCGACGCCCACGATCGTGGCGTTCGCCGCACGTGCTGTCGAGAACATGATGGAGAAGGCCGGCGAGCAGAGGAGGCCGGCATGACCGACCATGAGAGCGGCGGACATGACGCTCGACGAGCGCACCCGCGAAGGTTGGCAAAGGTCCTCGACATCCTACTCCCAGGTGGCGAAAAACTGCCCTCCGCTCGAAGCGTCGGCGTGCAGGGGTCTCTGCTGGACCGAGTCCTCAAAGCGGATCCGCGACTCGTCGACGCCGTGCGCTCCGTGGGAGACGCGGCGGCGAGCAGCGACGCGTGCACACTTGCCGAGCTGGAGAGCTGGGCAGGGACCGATGTCGAGTCGGTCGTGTTCGCCCTGACCTCGGCCTATTACATCTCTCCCCAGGTACTCGAGGCTCTCGGCTACCCGGGGCAAGCGCGTCGGCCCGTCTCGCAGGCGACGCCCGAGGAGACGTACTCCGAGGAGCTGCTCGCACCAGTTCGCGAGCGCGGCGCCATCTACGTCCCCACGCCGTAGTCCGATTGCGCGCGCCGAGTGCGTTGCGATCAGCGGGCTCGACGATGCGTCAACGAGCGATGCGTCGTGCGCAGCTGTGTCACGGAATCGTTAAATGCGCGCAGCGAATTGTGAGAATGCACTAAGGAAGCGCGGATCCTTGTAAACGCTCCGATAGGCGCCGTGTATGTGAGCCAGTTCACTGAGGCTGTCGCCGTGACTTCACCACGCTGACGTCACGACCAAACGTCGATGAGGTCGAGCAAGCCGCCAGGCGCTCAGCCGTCTCGGGCATCGCACGCCTATCAAAGGAGCACAAGATGACTCGCTCGGTATTCAAACGTCAGACACGGCGAGGGGGTCGTCGAACGCACGTAGTCACCGCGGTCGCGGCATGCCTCTCGATCGCCACGCTCGCGGCTTGCGCGCAGACGGACTCCGGAGGGTCGACCTCGAAGTCGGGCTCTGATGTGGCCGCTGCTCTCCAGAAGGAGGGCAAGGTCGTCTTCATGAGCTCCGACGGACAGCTCGAGAACGGCCTGCAGGCCAACTTGCTCCAGAAGGTCATCGAGAAGCTCGGCGGCGAAGCCGAGCCTCCAGCCCATCACCGACTACACGGTCATGGCCACCGCGATGTCCAAGGCGGACAACATGGCCGTGCTGGACTTCTGGCGCTGGCAGGCTCCGGACATCTGGTCGAAGTTCGTCGAGAAGGACAAGTCGATCGTCGAGATCGGCACCACCGACTACAAGGGCGAGGAGGGCTGGTACGTCCCGACCTACGTCATCAAGGGTGACAAGAAGCGGGGCATCGAGCCCACCTGTCCCGGCTTGCCGGACTGGAAGGCACTCAACGACTGCGCTGACGTCTTTGCGACGGCGAAGACCGGCGACAAGGGCCAGTACATGGAGGGCGCGGAGTCCTGGGCCCCCTTCTACGGTGACCAGAAGCGCATCGACAACCTCAAGCTCAACTACGAGATGGTGTTCGCCGGCTCCGAGCCGGCACTGTTCGCCGAGCTCAAGTCCGCGTACCAGAAGGGCAAGCCGTGGCTCGGCCTCATGTGGCGACCGAACTACATGACTCAGATCATGGATCTCACCCGAGTCGAGTTCCCCGACTACTCCGACGAGTGCTGGGGCAAGACCTACGCCTGCCAGTGGCCCAAGACCACCATCTATCAGTTGGCGTCCGCAGGCATGAAGGACAAGTACCCCACGGCCTGGAAGATCCTGCAGAACTACGAGATGCCGGATGACCGCCTGAAGCAGCTGATGGGCTACGTCGTCGATGACGGCATGACGTTCCCCGATGCAGCACAGAAGTGGGTGGACGAGAACGAAGACGTCTGGAAGGCCTGGGGCAAGGTCTAGACAGCCCGGAACCGGGCGTCGCCGTTCGAGAACGATGCCACAACCATTGGTCAGTCACTGGGCCAGCAAACGTCGAGACATGGGAATTCACATGACCAACGAAACGACCCGAGTGGCTGTACCAGTGGCCGCGCCTACCGATGGCACCGCGGACGTTCGCGGTGCCATCGGCCGGGCGCGGATGAGCGGGGGGGCCACCCCAGCTTCGATTGAAGCAGTGGCACGTGCTTCCAGCCGTCTTGCTGGCGGCTCTGGTCTCGGCCCTGGTCGCAGGGCAGACGGTGTTTCCCAAGGCACTGCGGGTGCACGTCGGGTCGTGGTTCGAACGGCAGTACGAGAAGTTCGTGGCGAGTGGCACCTGGCTCTACGAGCCACTCGCCAAGCAGCTCACGGCTGTCTTCGACGGCCTCCTCGACTCGATGACACTGATGGCCGCGCCGGTGATCGTTGCCCTGGTCGTCGGGATCGTCACGGTTCTCAGAGGGTTTCGACTCGGACTCCTCAGCGTCGCCCTGTTCGCATGGGTGCTGCTCACGGACTTGTGGCAACCAACCCTGGAGACATTCGCGTTCATGTTGGTGGCGGTCATTCTGAGCGCTGTCGCCGGGCTGACTCTGGGAATCGTGGGTTCCCTGAGCTCAAGGCTGGACACCGCGGTTCGGTTGCTGGTGGACGTCATGCAGGCGTTCCCGTCGTTCGCCTACATGGTGCCGGCGATCGTCCTGCTGGGCATCGGCAACTCCGCGGCGCTCGTGGTCACGATCATCTGGGCAGCGCCTCCGCTCGCCCGCATGACGAGCGTGGGGCTCAGAGGCGTCTCGCCCGACACCGTCGAGGCGGCCGTCGCGACCGGAGCAAGTCGGAGCCGCATACTTTTCGGGGTCAAGCTGCCGATGGCGGCTCAAAGCCTCCAGGCAGGGTTCAACCAGACGTCATGTACGCCATCGCCATGGCGACCATGGCGGCCATGATCGGCGCCGCGGGGCTGGGGGCGCCGGTGTGGGGCGGGTTGGGCCGCCTCGCGTTCGGCGACGCTCTCGAGGGCGGCATTGCCCTGGTGCTCCTCGCCATCCTGCTCGATCGCGTGAGTGCCGGGCACTCGTCGCGCCAGTCGGCCCGCCGCAGCGTGGCAGCTGCACGACGTCGCCTCAAGTTCCGGGCGCTGCTTCGCTGGTCTCCTGGTGGTCGGGACCGTGATCACGACAGTCGTCTTCCCGGGACAATGGCAGAACTTCGCCGATCCGCCGTGGGAGAAGGTGGTCTCGCTGCGGAATCCTGTCGACTCGCTGATCGAGTGGATCAACACCAGTCTCGGCGACCAGTTCAATGCGTTCCAGACCTCGGTCCAGTCGATCGGCCTCAACCCCCTCGGCTCGTTCTTCACCAACATTCCTTGGTATGTCGTCGTGGTGTGCGTGGCCAGCATGTGCGCTGTCGTCCTGGGCCGCCTCGGGGCCATCGCGCGGGACGCTCGGCGTCCTGGCCATCGGGGTGATCGGCATGTGGTCCTCGGCTGCCGACACGCTCGCCGTGATCACCACGGCCATCGGGCTCGTGATCGTCGTCGCGTTCCCCCTGGGCGTGCTGATGAGCATGAGCGACCATGTGGAAGCGGTCTTCAAGCCCATCCTCGACGTCATGCAGACCTTGCCGGTCTATCTCTTTGTCATTCCGGCGGTCATCTTCCTCGGGACCGGGGAGGTGGCAGGCACGATCGCCACGTTCATCGCAGCCACACCGCCGATGATGAGGTACACCAACGCAGCGCTCCGCGGTGTCGACCCTGAGGTGGTCGAAGCCTCGGTCATGGCGGGGGCCTCGCGAGGTCACATCCTCCGGCAGGTCCGGATCCCGTTGGGACTGCCGACCCTGATGGTCGGTCTCAACCAGGCCGTCCTCCTGGCCATGGCCATGGCGGTCGTCACCGCGTTCATCGGATCACCCGGTCTGGGACAGGACATCTTGTACTCGATGCAGAGGTTCGATCTCGCCCGAGGCATCGAGGGTGGGCTGGCCATGCTGCTGCTGGCGATGATCATCGACCGTCTCTTCCAGGGCGCGGCACGCAAGCTCAGCACCGTCACGCACACCCCACAGGAACGAATTGAGGCAGACGCATGACCACGACGACAACCACAACAGTGGAACCCCAGACCCGAGAGGGCGGGGCCAGCATCAAGGTCCGGGACCTGTGGAAGGTGTACGGCCATCAACCCAGAAGTATCTGGCAGCCGTCCGCGCGGGCGCCTCGAGAGCCGAGCACGGCTACACGACCGCGGTGAGTGGCGTCTCGTTCGACGTGACTCCTGGCGAGACGTTCGTGGTGATGGGCCTGTCCGGTAGTGGCAAGTCGACGCTCGTACGTTGCCTGACTCGCTTGGTCGAGCCCACCGATGGGTCAGATCGACATCGATGGCGTCGATGTTCGAGCGATGAACCGCCGCCAGCTGAGCGACACGCGACGCAACGACTGGGCGATGGTGTTCCAGCACTTCGGCCTGATGCCGCACCGGCGGGTCCTGCAGAACGTCGGATACGGACTGGAGGTCGGCGGCATAGCCGCCGTGACCGCGACGCCAAGGCGCGAGAGATGACCGAGCTGGTCGGCCTCGCGGACGTGGAGGACAAGTTTCCCCATGAGCTGAGCGGCGGCATGAAGCAACGGGTGGGCCTCGCCAGAGCGCTCGCCGTCAATCCGCGGCTGCTTCTGCTGGACGAGCCATTCAGCGCGCTCGACCCCCTCATCCGGACTGACCTCCAGGACCAGCTGCTCCGGCTCGCCAAGATCGTGAAGCAGACTTCGGTGTTCATCACGCACGACCTGTCCGAGGCACTCAAGGTCGGTGACCGCATCGCGATCATGCGCGACGGGCAGTTCGTGCAGGTGGGCACGCCGGAGGACATCGTCCTGCGACCCAAGGATGACTACGTGCGCCGGTTCGCGCTCGAGGCGCCACGTGCGAAGGTCGTAACGGCCAGGACGGCGGCGGTGCCGTCCGCAGTCCTCTCCGGGTTGGAGTCGGTCGATGAGGCTCGTGCGATGGTGTCTTCCGGCGGCTTCACGTTCGCCATCGTGGCCGGTCGCGTGCCGTTCGTCGTCACCCGCGACCAGCTCACGTATGCCGGCAACGCTGCCGGGCTCGAGTCCCTTCGCAACGGCACCTACGACATCGTCCGGCCAGAGACCAAGCTGTGGGAGGTCATGGGCGGCCTGACCCAGACGGGCAATCCCGTCATCGTCCAGGACACCGACGAAGGGCCACTGGGCACGGTCGACAGCTTCGCGGTCATCAAAGGCCTCGGAGTGCCGACGGGCGACTAGGCTTCCGCCGCCCCTGTGGGTAGGTCGGGGGACCACGGGGCGGCTGAGCCTCCGCCGCGACCGCTTGTTGGGGACGCATCAGTCCCGAGTTGGCCTATCAGAGCCTCCACACAGGAGGTGCTGGCTAGATGTCAAGCCCAGGGCTTGTTGGTGCGACATGAGCCTTCGACATTCGTGGGAACATCTCACCTCACGCTCTCGTCGCCTGCCCGTCGCAGCAACAAGTCGTTGACGGGGATGCTGGTCGAGGCCGCCGGACCGGTGGCGCGGAACCCGACCAGCCCTTCACGACCCGCAGCGGTTGGTCAAACGCAACGAGGAAACCCCGCATCTATCGGCTGGTCAAGCAGCTGGAGAAGCTCGGCCACACCGTCCACATCGACTCCGCAGCCTGAAGGTCACAGGCGGGGATCTTGCGGGCGATGTCGGTGGCTGACGTGATCGTTTGAGGCGGCGATGGCCCGCTCCCGACGTTCTGGCCGGGCACACCTAGCCAGTGGCGCAGTTGCTTGGCCCCCGACCAGCATCTCTGCTCTGCACGCTCATGCTTCGAGCCCCGTGTCGCACTGACAGGGCGCCGCGCTCCTCTTCCGAGGTGGCTTAGATGCCGCCCCGGAAGATGGGGCTCCGCGGCCGGGCTTCGTCAGTCTTTCGACTTCCAGGACGCAATGTCGAACTCGCCAAGTGGACCGGTTGAGCCGATGTCGATGCCCTTGGAATAGATGTAACGGTTGGAGTAGGTGATAGGGATGTACCAAGCCTTGGCCGTCATGACCTCGTTGAACTTCTTCGCATTGACCTCGAGGGACTTTGCATCGGAGGTGGCCAGCGCATCGTAGGCGGCTGTCAGGTCCGCGTCGACTGAGGCGAACGGGTTCCACACTGCCGAGTACGGCAACTTGTAGAGACGGTCCGCGTCGACCGGAACGTCACCGAGAAGGCCCCACGAGACAGCGCCAAGTGCGTACTTCTTCGATGCGATGTCGCTGTAGAAGGTCGTTTCGGGAGACGACTTCAGCTCGAGCTTGATGCCAATCTTTGCGAGCTGGTCGACGGTGGCGGCCACGGCAGTCTTCGCGTCCGTGTCATTGGAGTCGGTCAGCATCGTCACGGTGAACCCATCGGCGTAGCCCGCGTCGGCCAGCAGTTGGCGTGCCTTATCGAGGTCATAGCTGTATTTCGATGGAAGGGCAGGGTCGGCGCCCGTGAGGCCCGGAAGTGCAAACTGGTCGTGAGCCTTGCTCGCCGGCCCAACAGCCTTCGCAATGATGTCGCGATCCAGGGCGTACGCCATCGCCTGCCTGACGCGGATGTCGGCCAATGGCTTGGAGATCTCGCCGGCTCGGTCCCACACCATGATCGCGGTGCCCCAAGCGTCACGCTTGGTGGAATCGAAGCCCTTGGACTCGGCATTGTTCAGGAGTGCCTCGCCGCCGACCATGTCGACCTGGACCTGTCCGGCCGCGAGGGCGTTGAACGCGGTGTTGGGATCCGGGATCACCCGCAGAACGATCTTTTTCCAGTGCTGGCGGGACTTGTCAAAGTAGTTGGGGTTCGGCGTATAGGTGTAGTGGTCGCCCGGCTCACTCTCGCTCGCGACGTAGACGTATGGTCCTGCGCCGAACATCTCGGTCTTCAACTTCTCCGGATGCTTGAGTCCCGCCGCGCTGATGATCAGACCGTTGTTGCAGTTGCCGTCGCTTGACAAGATTGACTCGAGACCTCGGAAAGGCTCCTTGTAGCTGATGCGGACCGAGTCGGTTCCCTCGGGCTCAATGGTCAAGGGCTTGATGAAGCCGTCGTTGAGACCCGGGACGGACTTGTAGTAGTTGAGCGTGTCAACGACCGACTTGGCAGTGACGTCGGTGCCGTCGGCGAACTTGATGCCCTTGCGGATCTTCAGGGTAAAGACAGTGTTGTTCTCCGAGTACTTCCAGGACTCGGCGATGCCGGGCTCGTAGGTGCCTGTCGAGGAGATCCTGATCAGCGGCTCGTACGCAAGCCATAGTGTTGCGCTCGAGCAGGTCGTCGCCAGGTCGAAACTCTCGGGGGTCGTGCCCGGGAGCGCGATCGTGAGTTTGTCGGATGACGATGATGTGGATCCGTCGCCACCCCCACATGCAGTGAGTACGGCTGCCGCCAGCACCGCCACGATGAGCGTTGTGCTCAGTCGCCTCATACCTCGTGCGCGAACCGTCGTACGACCTCGTTCAAGTGCCAGCATCCGATATCTCCTATGTCATCGCGTTTCGTATCAATCGCAGGCCCCGGAACTGCTCGACGCACTCACGGTGCTACTGATACGGGTTTCGCCACAATGGACAGGCGACTGAGCGCAAGGTGCGGTGTTCCTACGAATGTCGAACACATGAGGACTCCCGCCGCGGTTGACACATGGCCGAACGGCGACGACCGGTCCTGCATTCTGGCATCAAGTTGCTGGCGCTCCTAAGGGCATGCCCGCTGCCCCCGGCTCGATCCTTACGACCGCTGTCGAAATGGCCGACGCAGGGATTCGACTGCAGGAGGTGCCGCTCAGAAGAGCGGCAAGGGACCCTGCAGTGGTGTCCGGTACATCACACCGGAACTTGTCGCGTGGGAGTCCATGAGCGACGCACGCATCATGGCGTGGCAGGAATTCAATGCACTAAGAGGACGGGAACTCACATGCCAGGTGTCGACTTGACCATGACCACATCCGACGGAATCACGATCGTCTACGACGACGAGGGCGAGGGTGCGCCAGTCCTACTCGTTCACGGGTACGACGGTTTGCGCGCCCATTGGGAGTTCCAGCGTGCGGCGCTGCTGGATGCGGGCTACCGCGTCGTGGCGCTGGACCAACGCGGGCATTGGGCTTCGGATACGCCCGAGCACGGGTTGAGGATGTCTCGGCTCGGTCAGGACTTGCGTGAGCTGATAGAGCTGCTCGACCTGCGCGACGTGACACTGATGGGCCACTCCATGGGTGTGTCGACCGCCTTGGCGATGTTCTCGATCTCCGGGGTCGATCCGATCGCACGGTTCGTCGCGATCGAGCAGACGCCGAAGCTGGTCAACGAGGAAGGCTGGAACTGGGGCGTGCGGGGCCTGACGTGGGACAACGTGCACGACTTGGCGTACCTCCGAGCAGAGCTGGGCCAGCCCGAACTGGAAGTACTGATTCCGGAAGGCACGGCGATGGCGGCGACCGAGCACACGTTCGACCACACCAAGGTCAACAAGCTCCGACTGGACCACCTCGTGGCTGACTGGCGCGACGTGCTCCCCCGTATCCCGATCCCCGTATGGGTCGTCGGCGGCCGGCGCAACGGGTACTACGACTTCGCCGGTATGGAATGGTTTGCCAGCGCGGTGCCGAACGGACGTGCGACGTGCTTCGAGAACAGCGGACACTCCCCACACGTGACCGAGGCAGAGGACTTCAACCGCCAAATGCTTGAATTCATCGAGTCGCACTGACTGTCCACGACTCTTGGGCTGGTGACGCGTCTGGGCTTTCGTTCCGTATGCTCGGACCTCGAGAGTGCCGCGGCCGTCTGGATGTCCCAGTGGTGGACGTCGTTCGAGGTGTAGCTGAGCCCTGAATCTGTGACCTCTGGGTTACGAGCCCAGCGCCCGGAGCATCAAGGACCCAACTGCGCCGCTACACGCATTGCGTCCCTTCGAAAAGTGCGCGGTTCGTCACACACAGCAGGGCGATGAATCAGCAAACGCTTTCCGACCAAATCAGGCCCACCCACATCCACACACCTCTTGCATTTCTGGGAGGGTCGTTTCGTCCGTACGTATCTGTGCGGGCCCGCGACGTCGTCGGGAAGGCCCTACCTTTTGCTGCCCACCGGGCTCGTTGTGGCTCTGAGAATGGTTGCCTCCCGGCGACGGTCAGTGGTCTGGCGGTGACGCTCAATAGAGGCTTGGGAACGTCCCGAGAAATGCTTGCGCTCTGCCGTCCCTCAGCGGATCAATCCCGACGCATGGAGGAACGATCTTGTTCGCAGGAATCGACACCCACAAAGACACTCTCGCACTCGCGATCATCGACGACGGCCGGCCGGCCCCAGAGTCGTCGAGGACAGTGCCCAACACCGACGCGGTTTCGGTCGACCTCAAGCGACGATGCTCGATACACCACGCAGGTGGTCCGGGTCGGCATCGAAGGGTCCGGTAGCTACGGCCGCGCGATCGCGATCCACCTGGTCGCATCGGTCAGCCACCGAGCTGTCAGCGTCGTCGAGGTCCCCACTCTGATGACGTCGCGCGAACGCGGCGCGCCAACCGGGCAAGGGCAAGACAGACCCGGTCGACGCTGTCGCGATCGCACGGATCACCGCACGCGAGCACAGCCTCCCACCGGTCCGGTTGACCATCGGACCGGCCTGCGGACCTTCGCGCGTCTGCTGGACTACCGCGAGCAGCTTGCTCACCGAACGCACCGCCGCCAGCAACCGCGTCCATGCCGAGCTGCGCCGGCCTCCTCCCGGGATACCAGGCCACAATCCCGGCCCTGGCACTCAAGTGGCAGACCACCGCGGCCCTGGCGCTGCTCGGCAATGACACCTCAGTGCGTGCCGATCTGTGCCGTCCGCCGGCTGCAACGCGTCCAGCAAATCGACGCTGCGAGATCGCCGACGCTGACCAAGCAGATCGCCAGCCATGGTCGACGCATCCGGTTCGACACTGACCGACCATCTACGGCGTCGGACCGCTCGTCGCCGCCAGGTTCCTGGCCGAGGTCGTCGACGTCCGCCGCTACCCCAACCGCGACACCTTCGCCTCCGCCAACGGCACCGCTCCCCTGCCGGCCTCGTCAGGACGAACCGTCCGGCACCGGCTCAACCGCGGCGGCAACCGGCAACTCAACCGCGCGCTCTACACAATCGCGATCACCCAGATCCGAGCCGACACCGAAGGCCGGGCCTACTACGACCGCAAACGAGCCGCCGGCAAGACCAGCCGCGAAGCCGTCCGCTGCCTCAAACGACGACTGTCCGACCAGGTCTTCAGAACCATGCGCGGTGACCTCGAGCAGTCCGCCGACAATGGTGGTGGATGCGGCCGACGCAAACGAGGCCCGACTGACTGCCCAGAGGCAAGCTGCGTGACAGGGCTTCCAGCCTCAACCCTGCTCTTCGCTGAAGCGATCAGCCGCACCCACCAGCCCAGCACGATAGTTCGACCACCGCTCTTTACATAGAGGCCCATTCTCGGTGTCCCCTTGCGTCCGTACGAAAGGCCTTAGGGGTCATGAGTACAGACAATGAGCGCGAAAAGCGCGAGGCGAACCACCGAAAGCTCGCAGGGGGAACATGCCCCCGATGCGGCAAAGGTGTGCAAAGGAAGTCGACCGGACGACCACCGATCTGGTGCTCGCAGGCATGTCGACGAGCCGCGTACGAGGAACGCCGCGCGGCCGCTCAAGGTGCTATCGCCATCGAAGTGGTCGACCGCGTTGAGACACTCCAGCACTCGATTGGCACCTGCGTCGACCGCACACTGGCGTCACCAGCTGGGTGTCGACGGGTCGTCTACGAGTTGGCCCGACTTGCTCGCGAGCGAACCTTGCAGTCAGATCCCAGATGGGAATCGACCTACAACGCCATACGCAACGGACTCATGGATGCCCTATACACGCCGTTCGACCGACGCCAGTAGACCGCCGAGTGCCGCCTGAGTCGAAGCCATTTCGCCCCGAAGGGGCCACCTGTCGGGGCGCCTATTCCGTCGCTTCGAGGTTGATGACGGTGATGAACTCGGCGAGTGCGCGAGGGTCGCGCGTCACGTCGTACTCGCGCAGGAGCCGGATGTAGGTGGCGCGGTCGACCTCCCAGTCGTAGGTGTGTACCGGCTCCCAACCTGTTTGCCCCGCGAGATACACAAGTTCCGCCAGCAGTCGGGTCACGCGACCGTTGCCATCTACAAACGGGTGGATGCGGACCAAGGCAGCATGAGCGGCGATGCCCAGCATTCGCGCGTCCATACCCGTCTGGTGCTTCCAGTGATAGTTGAGGTCGTCCAACGCGTTGCGCATCTCAACGGCGATGCGCTCCGGGGCGATGCCAATGTTGGTCTCCCGCCGGCGCTGGCGCCCTCCCCACTCCCAGACCGGCGCATAGAGACGGCGGTGGAGGTCACGCACGAAGTGGTCGTCGAGCAGGTCGCGCATCGGAACGTTGAAATTCAGCAGGTTTCCCCACCACTCGTCGGCGACCTCCACCTGGATGCGCTGCTCTAGGTCGTACAGGTCGGCCTTGCGGATCGGGTTGCCCAGCAACTTACGAGCTTCGGGCGTGAGCGCTTCGGCCTCTTCGTAGGTGAGGAGAGTCTCGCCGTAGTCAGGTTCGAGAGCCATCAGGCCTTCGAGCGTAGCGACTCCACGAACTTCTCGACCTTGGCCGAGCGGACATGCTCAGCGGGAACGTCGCGGTGCTCCAACCGCGCCGACGCCTTGGTTGAGCGCGCGACGAACTGGCGGCGCGTCTTTTCCGACACAGTCCTTTTGGTCATCGCTGCTCCTTCCCTCTTTCCAACGGTAGCGCACCTACGCCGGGGCAGTTGCGCAGATGGGCGACACCCTTGCTTGACCTCAAGATGCCAGATCCTCATCTCTGTCGAGCAAATCTACACCTGAGGGACAGCACGGAAGAGTGAAGATTCACGGTCTCACCTTGCAGGGAAAAGAGATGCCGGACGACATATCTCGAATCCCGCCTCCACCGCGGAAGTGGGTCGTTCCACCGGTTCCTCTTTTCGCGGTCTCAGAGATGCTGTACCGGGTTGGCACGCGCCGGGGAGCCTGGCCACCTAGCTCGTCCCGATCAACGTTCCCCCCAACGTCTCCCGAAATGTTCCCCCCGACGTCCCCCCGATTTTTGAACGTTCTCTGGCCCTTCGAGCGCACCTGAGCGGCCTTAGGTAGGTGTGATGCCAACGGATACGGAGGAAGCAAATGACTGATCAGGTGATGGAGCGCCTCGTCGCACCAGAGGATCTCGCCGAATTGCTCGCGGTGACAACAGGGCAGCTGGCTCAGATGCGCTACCTCGGGACCGGGCCGGAGTACGTGAAGGTTGGCACGCGGGTGCGGTACTCGCTGTCGGACGTCCGGACCTGGCTCGACGGACAGCGACGGATTCGAACATGAGTAGAGGGCGGTCGTCCACACCCACTTCGGCCCACCGAGCTTGTCCACAACTCTGTGGCGAAAGCTGGTGTCAAACTCGCTGACCGCGATAGGCCGAAAGAGGAGGTGATCAACTGTGGCGACCATCGAGTCGTACGAGACGGCGAGCGGTAGGCGCTACATGGTCCGCTATCGAAAGCCCAACCGGCGACAGACAACGAAGCGAGGATTTCGCACGAAGCGAGACGCCGAACGGTTCGCTTCGGAGATCGAGGTCGCAAAGGATCGCGGACAATACATCGACCCGCGCTCCGCGCGGGTGAGCGTCGGCGAGCTCGGGCCGGCGTGGCTGTCGCGTCAGACCCATCTCAAGCCGTCGTCGTACCGCCCGCTCGAAATCGCCTGGCGTGTTCATGTCGAGCCGACTTGGGCCGGACACCGCCTCAGCGACATCACACACACCGAGGTACAGGACTGGGTGTCGACGATGAGCGAGACTCGCGGTGCCACGACCGTTCAGCGAGCACTGGCGGTACTCACGGGGATCCTCGACGAGGCGGTGCGAGACCGTCGTCTGTTTGCCAGCCCGGCAGCCGGCGTGAAGACGCCGCGGAAGGTCAAGAAGCCCCGCTCGTACCTGACGCACCCGCAGGTCCAGGCACTGGCTCGCGAAGCCGGCCAGTACGGCCCGGTCGTGCTCGTGATGGCCTACTGCGGTCTCCGGTGGGGCGAGATGGCCGCTCTCAGGACGAAGGACATCGACCTCGCACGACGTCGCCTCAGCGTCGAGCAGAACGCCGTCGAGGTCGGGCACAAGTTCATCGTCGGCACTCCCAAGAGCCACGAGCGACGCACCGTGCCATTTCCCGAGCTGCTCGAAGCAAGCCTGCGCGAGGCGTGCAAGGACAAGTCGCCCACGGCACTGGTCTTCCCCGCCCCAGACGGAAACTTCATGCACAACAACACGCGCGGATGGTTCGCCGGCGCCGTGGCTCGGTCGGGTGTCCCCCGGCTGACACCACACGACCTGAGACACACCGCGGCGTCCCTCGCGATCTCGGCCGGCGCGAACGTGAAGGCGGTCCAGCGAATGCTCGGACACGCTTCAGCGGCGATGACACTCGACACCTACGCCGACCTGTTCGATGAGGATCTCGACGCCGTAGCCATCGCCCTGCATGCCGCCGCAGCGCCCTACATCTCATGAAGCGCCGTCAATGTGTGCTCAAAATGTGCTCACGCGGGGTCTAAGCCACTCCTCACGTCCCGCATAAACGCTGCAATAGCAGGAGAAACGCGACACCAGTCCACGTGCTCCCGGTGGGGGTCGAACCCACACTGTGACGGGTTTAAGCCATCTGCCTCTGCCGATTGGGCTACGGGAGCCTTCGCCAGCCTATCGGCGTACGCAGGTGGGTCCAGGCCCACCGGCAAGAGGCAGGTTGAGCCCATCGTTGCGCGGCTGCGGGATCACTAGCGTCGAAGACATCGATTCCCGCCTTTTCGGCCCGCACCCCAGGAGCACCTCATGAACGAGATCAACCCACTGACCAAGGCCCTCGGCCACCTGTTCTGGCCCAACCAGATGACCCCCCGCCCAGCCGGGGCACCGACGGACTGGCTGCGGTTCGCGCGCTGGGCCGCCGCCGCACTCACGGCGCTGACCACGGCCGTCCAGCTGATCGTCTGGGCGATGATCAGTGTCGTCACCCAGTCGATCGACTCGCCCTGGTGGCTGTGGTCCGCCGTACCCGGCGTGATCGTGACCGGCTTCCTGTCGTGGATGCTCAACACCCGCGAGCAGCTCGGCATCGAGCCGCCCGCCGACCGACCGGAGCCGCAGCCGGCGAAGAGCCCGCTGGCGTGACTCAGTCTCGCGGCAACAGGCGCTGGAGCTGGGTCACATGGCCCGGCTCCAGCTCGGCGACGCTGGTGACTCCGAGGAGTCGCATCGTGCGCTCGATGTCCTTCGTGAGGATCTCGATCGTACGATCGACGCCTCGGCGTCCGCCTGCCATCAGGCCGTAGAGGTACGCCCGGCCGATCAGCGTGAAGTCGGCCCCGAGCGCGAGCGCGGCGACGATGTCCTGGCCGGACATGATGCCGGTGTCGAGGTGGATCTCGACGGAGTCGCCCACAGCGGCCTTGACCTGCGGCAGCAGGTGGAACGGCACGGGCGCCCGGTCGAGCTGGCGGCCACCGTGGTTGGACAGCAGCACAGCGTCGACACCGAGATCGGCGAGCCTGACCGCGTCGTCGACGTTCTGCACGCCCTTGACGACGACCTTGCCGTGCCACTGGTCCTTGATCCACGCCAGGTCGTCGAACGTGACCGTCGGGTCGAACATCGTGTCCAGCAGCTCGGCAACGGTGCCGGACCACTTGTCGAGCGACGCGAACGCCAGCGGTTCGGTGGTCAGGAAGTTGAGCCACCACGCCGGCCGCGGGATCGCGTTGAGCACCGTGCGCGCCGACAGGGTCGGCGGGATCGTCATGCCGTTGCGGGTGTCGCGCAGCCGGGCGCCGGCGACCGGCACGTCGACCGTGACCAGCAGCGTGTCGAACCCGGCCTTGGCCGCGCGATCGACCAGCGCCATCGACCGCTCGCGGTCCTTCCACATGTAGAGCTGGAACCAGTTGCGCCCGTTCGGCGCCGCAGCTGCGACGTCCTCGATCGCGGTCGTGCCCATCGTCGACAGCGAGTACGGGATGCCTGCCGCTTCCGCCGCGGTGGCACCGGCGATCTCACCCTCGGACTGCATCATCCGGGTGAACCCGGTCGGCGCGATCCCGAACGGCAGCGCCGAACGTACGCCCAGCACCTCCACGGAGGTGTCGACCACCGACACGTCACGCAGGATCGCCGGGTGGAACGTGATGTCCTCGAACGCCTGACGCGCCCGCGCCAGCGACAGCTCGGCATCCGCGGCGCCGTCGGTGTAGTCGAAGGCAGCCATGGGCGTGCGGCGCTTGGCGATCGTCCTCAGGTCCCAGATCGTCAGCGCCCGCGCCAGACGTCGGCGCGTCGGGTTGAGGACGGGCTTCTTGAACTTCAGCAGGGGCAGGAAGTCACGCGGCCGCGGGAACCGGCGGTGCTGCTTGACCAGGGGCGATGCCATGGCGAACCTTTCGGGACTGCATTCCACTAGGCTGTGGTTGGACCACACGATACCTGTGGTCCAACCACACGGCAACCAAGGAGACCGGGTGAGCGCACAGGCGTACGAGACCGTCATCGAGGAGATCGAGTCGATGATTCGCTCGAAGCGGCTCAAGCTCGGCGACCGCCTCGAGGGCGAGCGCGCGCTCGCGGACCGGCTGGGCGTCAGTCGGACGTCCGTACGTGAGGCGATCCGCGTCCTGTCGACACTCGGCATCATCCGCAGCGCGCCTGGATCGGGACCCTCGGCCGGGGCGCAGGTCGTTGCCGATCCGGAGGTCGCCCTCAGCGCCTCCCTCCGGCTGCACGTGGCCGTCGACTCGCTGTCTGTCGGTGACGTCATCGACGCGCGCGTGATGCTCGAGTCGTGGGCCTACCGCGGGTTGCCACGACTGCCGGCGGACCTCCTGCAGCCAGCGCGGGAGCTGCTCGACGCCATGGAGCAGGCCGACGACCCCGTCGAGTTCCACCACCTGGACACCCAGTTCCACCTCGAGCTCGTCCGTCTCGCGGGCAATCCACTGGTCAACGCCATCATGTCCTCCCTGCGTTCCTCCATCGAGAGCTACGTCCTCGACGCCGCCCCCCGCCTCGACGACTGGCAGGCGATCGCCACGCGGTTGCGGGTTGAGCACCACGCGATCGTGGCGGGTCTCAGCGAGGGCGATGGCGAGCGTGCAGCGCTGCTCGCCGAGGAGCACATCCTGGCCTTCGCTCGCGATGCCGGCCTGATCAGCTAGTCGCGATCCCGGTTGCTACGCCGAGATGACGACGGAATCGGGTCCGCGACCCTCGAGCAGGTTGGCGATCTGACGGCGGACGACGGCATCGATGCGGGGCTGCATGGCGCTCGACATGCCGCCGACATGGGGCGAGATCAGCACTCCGGGCACGCTCCACAGCGGGTGGTCGCCGGGCAGCGGTTCGGGGTCCGTGACATCCGTGGCGTACCGGATGCGGCCGGCCTGGCGCACCAGCGCGTCGGTGTCGGCGACCTTGCCGCGGGAGACGTTGACGACGATCGCACCGTCAGGCAGCGCGGCCAGGAACTCGTCGTCGATCAGCCCCACGGTCGCGTCCGACAGCGGGACCGCGACGACGACGGCGTCGACGGTCGGCAGCAGCTCGGCGAGCTCGGCGTTGCCGTGGACGATCCCGCGCTCGTCCTCGCGCCGGTGGCCCGCAACGCGTACGAGCTCGGCGTCGAATCCCTCGAGGCGCTTCTCGACCTCGGTGCCGATGCCGCCGTAGCCCAGCAGCATGATGCGCCGGTCGAGCAGGCTCGCCGTGAAGCGCCGGTTCCACTCGCCGCGCTCGCGGGCGAAGGCGTCGATCTCCCGCTGCGAGGCCAGCAGCAGGGCCACGGCAAGCTCTGCCGTCGAGCCTTCGTGGACGCCGACCGCGTTGCACACGGTGATGCCGGCCGGCAGGACCTCCGGCACGCCGTCGAACCCGAGGGTCTGCAGCTGCAGGACCTCGAGCCCCGACGGGTCGAGGCGGTCGAGGCCGTCGGTGGTCGGGGTGTACGGCCGCACGGCCAGGTCGATGTGGCCCTCGGGCTGCGGGGTCGAGAAGTCCCAGACAACGAGCTCGACGCTGTCGCCGAGATCGGCCAGTCGGTCGAGCCAGCCCTCGTCGGGGACGGTCACACGAAGAGTCATACGTCGATCATGCTCTGGGTTCGTAGCGCGCGAGGTCGTGGGTGCGGGCGATGAGACCGCGCAGGTCCTCCAGCGACCCCGAGACCGCGCCGAGCGTGCGGCCCTGGATCAGCACGTTGCCGAGCGCGGTGGCCTCGACCGGGCCGGCGAGGACCGGCCGGCCGCTGCGGTCGGCGATCGCCTGGCACAGCAGCCGGTTGAGCGAGCCGCCGCCGACGACGTGCACGATCCGGATCGGCCGACTGGCGAGTCGCTCGGCGGTGTCGAGCGCGGACGCGAAGGCGTACGCGAGGCTCTCGACGATGCTGCGCATGAGCTCGGCCTTCGTCGTCCGGCGCCTGAACGCCCTGCTCGTCGCACAGCTCGGCGATGCGGGTCGACATGTCGCCGGGCGGCAGGAATCGCGGGTCCTGCACGTCGAACACCGTCACCTCGGTGGTGACGCCGGCCGCGGCGGCCAGGATGTCCGGCAGCGACACGTTGAAGCCGGCGCGCTCCCACTCGCGAAGGGTCTCGCTGATCAGCCACGTGCCCATGACGTTGGTGAGGAACCGCGTACGCCCGTCGACGCCGCCCTCGTTGGTGAAGTTGGCGTTGCGCGCCTCGTCGGTCAGCACCGGCGCGTCGAGCTCGAGCCCGACCAGCCCCCACGTGCCGCACGAGATGTAGGCCGCGTCGTCGCCCTGCATCGGCACGCCGACGACGGCCGACGCGGTGTCGTGCGAGCCGACCGCGGTGACCGTGAGACCGGGTACGCCGATCTGCTTGCCGACCTCGTCGGTGACCGTGCCGATCCTCGTCCCGGGGTCGACGAGATCCGTGAACAGAGCGGGCCGCAGGCCGACCCGAGCCATGAGGTCGCGTGTCCCACTCCCCCGTGCGTACGTCCAGCAGCCCGGTCGTCGACGCGTTGGTGCGCTCGGTGACCATCTCGCCGGTCAGCCAGTAGCCGATCAGGTCGGGGATCAGCAGCATCCGCTCGGCCTCGTCGGCGAGGCCGTCGGCGGCGAGCTGATAGATCGTGTTGAACGGCAGGAACTGCAGGCCGTTGCGGGCATACAGGTCCGCGAACGGCACGCGGGCGTGGATGCGCTCCACGCCCGCGGCCGTGCGCTCGTCCCGGTAGTGGAACGGCACGCCCAGCATGCGGTCCGCCCGCATGAGGGCGTAGTCGACCGCCCACGAGTCCACCGCCACGCTCTCGAGCCCGTCAGGTGACGAGCTCGCGGCAGTCCACAGGCCGCTGAGAGCGTGGCGGTAGAGCTCGAGGGGGTCCCAGTGCAGCCCGTCCGACGTGCGTACGGGCTCATTGGCGAATCGCGCGACAGCGCGCAGCTCGAGGTGATCGGCTCCGACCTCGCCGACCATGACGCGGCCGCTGGAGGCCCCGAGGTCGATCGCGGCAACGCTGTGCCGCTGTGAGGGCAGAGTCATGACGTCAGCGCAGGAACGCCGCCGCGACACCGGCGTCCACGGGGATGTGGAGGCCGGTCGTCTGCGTCAGGTCGGGTCCGACCAGCGCGTAGACCGCGTTGGCGACGTGGTCCGGCAGGACCTCGCGCTTGAGCAGCGTGCGCTGGGCGTAGAACGCGCCGAGGTCCTTCTCCTCGACCCCGTAGACCGCGGCGCGGTTGGCGCCCCAGCCGCTGGAGAAGATGCCCGAGCCCTGCACGACGCCGTCGGGGTTGATGCCGTTGACGCGTACGCCGTGCTCCCCCAGCTCGGCGGCCAGCAGGCGTACCTGGTGGGCCTGGTCGGCCTTGGTCGCGGAGTACGCGATGTTGTTGGGCCCGGCGAACACCGAGTTCTTGGACGAGATGTAGACGATGTCACCGCCGAGGCCCTGCTCGATGAGCGCCTTCGCCGCGGTGCGCGAGACCAGGAACGAGCCCTTGGCCATGACGTTGTGCTGCAGGTCCCAGTCGGCGACGGTCGTGTCGAGCAACGACTTCGAGAGCGACAGTCCGGCGTTGTTGACGACCAGGTCGAGGCCACCGAAGGCCAGCAGCGTCGCGTCGACCGCGGCCTTGACAGCGTCCTCGTCGCTGACGTCGGCCTGCACGCCGACGGCGACATCCGTGCCACCGATCTCCGCCGCAGCGGCCTGCGCCTTGGCGAGGTCGAGGTCGGCGATCGCGACGACGGCGCCCTGCGCGGCCAGCTTGTGCGCGATGGCCTTGCCGATGCCGGACGCGGCGCCGGTGACGAGCGCGATGCGCGTGGCCAGCGGCTTGGGCGCCGGCATGCGCTGCAGCTTGGCCTCCTCGAGCGCCCAGTACTCGATGCGGAACTTCTCCGCCTCGTCGATCGGGGCGTACGTCGACAGTCCCTCGGCGCCACGCATGACGTTGATCGCGTTGACGTAGAACTCGCCGGCGACGCGGGCGGTCTGCTTGTCCTTGCCGAAGCTGAACATGCCGACGCCGGGGACCAGCACGATCAGCGGATCGGCCCCGCGGATCGCGGGCCACGCCGGTTGAGCCTGTCGAAGCCTTGGCGTTGCGGTCGTAGTACGCCTGGTAGTCCTCGCGGTAGGCCGCGTGGAGCTCGCGCAGCCTCGCGATCGACTCCTCGACCGTCGCCGACGCAGGCAGGTCGAGCACGAGCGGCTTGACCTTCGTACGCAGGAAGTGGTCCGGGCAGCTCGTGCCCAGCGCGGCGAGGCGCGGGTGCTCGCTCGAGGCGAGGAAGTCCAGCACGACGTCGCTGTCGGTGAAGTGACCCGACCATGGGCTTGTCGGCCGAGGCGATCGAGCGGATCGTCGGCACCAGCGCGGCAGCCTTGGCGCGGCGCTCGGCCTCGGGCAGTGCGGCGTAGCCGTCGAGCGCCGGTCCGAACGGCTCGGGCCGCGAGTGCTCGTCGATGTACGCCGCAGCGGTCTCGATGATCCACAGCGAGTTCTGCTCGGCCTCGTCGCTGGTGTCGCCCCAGGCGGTGATGCCGTGACCGCCGAGGATGCAGCCGATCGCCTCGGGGTGCTTGGCCTTGATCTCGGCGATGTCGAGGCCGAGCTGGAAGCCGGGACGGCGCCACGGGACCCATACGACCTTGCCGCCGAACACCGTCTCGGTCAGCGACTCGCCGTCGGCGGAGGTCGCGATGGCGATGCCGGAGTCAGGATGCAGGTGGTCGACGTGCGCGGCGTCGACGAGGCCGTGCATCGCGGTGTCGATCGACGGCGCGGCACCGCCCTTGCCGTGCAGGCAGTAGTCGAACGCCGCGACCATCTCGTCCTCGCGGTCGAGGCCGGGATAGACGTCGACCAGCGCGCGCATGCGGTCGAGCCGCAGCACGGCGAGCCCGCTCTCGGTCAGCGTGCCGAGGTCGCCGCCGGAGCCCTTGACCCAGAGCAGCTCGACGTCCTCACCGGTGACGGGATCGGTCTCGGTGCCCTTGGCGGAGGTGTTGCCGCCGGCGTAGTTGGTGTTGCGCGGGTCGGCGCCCAGGCGATTGGACCGGGCGATGAGCTCCGCTGCTGCTGTTGTTGGTCATCAGTTCCATCCTGCTTGGGTGCCGCCGACGCGGTCGGCCTCGATCTGCTCCTGGTAGCCGCTGGCGAGGTAGGCCTTGAGCGGGTTCGCCGGCAGGCCTCTCTCCTCGCGCCAGGCGGCGAGATCCGCGCGGACGTCGGTGTAGAACGCGTCCATGAAGATCTCGTTGGCGAGCAGCACGTCGCCGTCCCTCTGCGCCTTGTCGAGGGCACCGGCGTCGACGAGCAGCGCCCGGGCCGTCATCTCCTGCACGTTGAGCACCGAGCGGATCTGCCCGGGGATCTTCTTCTCGATGTTGTGGCACTGGTCGAGCATGAACGCGACGCCGCTGTCCGGGCCGTAGCCGCCGCCGCGGATGACCTCGTAGAGGATGCGGAACAGCTGGTACGGATCGGCGGCTCCCACGATGAGGTCGTCGTCGGCGTAGAACCGGCTGTTGAAGTCGAACGAGCCGAGCTTCCCGAGCCGCAGGAGCTGCGCCACGATGAACTCGATGTTGGTGCCGGGCGCGTGGTGGCCGGTGTCGAGGCAGACGTACGCCTTGTCGCCCAGCGCGTTGACCTGCACGTACGACGTGCCCCAGTCCGGGACGTCGGTGTGGTAGAACGCCGGCTCGAAGAACTTGTACTCGAGCACGAGGCGCTGGTCGTCGCCGATGCGGTCGTAGATCGTGGCGAGCGACTCCGCGAGCCGGTCCTGCCGGCCGCGGATGTCGCCCTGGCCCGGGTAGTTGGTGCCCTCGGCGAGCCAGATCTTGAGATCGCGCGAGCCGGTCTGGTTCATGACGTCGATGCAGGCGAAGTGGTGGTCGATCGCCTTCTGGCGGATCCGCGGATCGGTGTGCGTGAGGGCGCCGAGCTTGTAGTCGTCGTCCTGGAACGTGTTGGAGTTGATCGTGCCGAGGCCGGTGCCGAGGTCCTCGGCGTAGCGGCGCAGCGCGGCGAAGTCGTCGACCTGGTCCCACGGGATGTGCAGCGACACGAGCGGCGCCAGGCCGGTGAACTCATGCACCTTGGCGGCGTCGGCGATCTTCTCCTCGACCGTACGAGGCGTGCCGGGGCTGCCGAACACCTTGAACCGGGTGCCGGAGTTGCCGTACGCCCAGGACGGGACCTCGATCGCCTGTCCCTCGAGCTGCGCGCTGATCGCGCTGAAAGTCGTCATCTCACGTCTTCTTCTTCATGGGTTGAGTGGGGCTCTGTGTCGTAGCTGCGTCGTGCTCTGGTCGTGCCCGGCGAGCTGGTCCTCCAGGTGGAAGATCTCCTCCAGGACGAGAAATCCTTGGTCCGGCTGCTGATCGCCGAGGTCGACGAAGAACTCGGCCATCTCGGCCTGCCAGCGGCCGTTGACCTCCGTGCGTGCCATCCCTGCCTGCGCCTCGGCGATCGACGGCGTCTCGACGTAGCCGATCAGCAGGCCGTCCTCGCGCAGGAACAGCGAGTAGTTGTGCCATCCCGGTCGATGCGAGGGCCTGCAGCATCTCGGGCCACACCGCCGCATGGCGCTCGCGATACTCCGCTATCCGATCGGGCTGGACCTGGAGCTGGAAGCACACCCGTTGCATGTCATCGGCCTCTCGGGGAAGGGGTGGTGCCCGGCCGGCAGGGAGGAAGCTGCCGGCCGGGCACCGGGAACATCAGAAGTTGAACTTCGCGATGTTGCTCTTGTTGAACTGGAACGGGTCTCCGAGGAGGACCGTCGCGTCCTTGCCGACCGTGAACTCGCCCAGCTTGCCGGCCTTGAAGGTGTCGCCTTCCTTGCCGGTGATCGTCTTGTCGACGAGCGCCTTGGCCGCGTACGCCGCCAGGTAGCCGAGGTCCTCGGGGTTCCAGAGAGCGAACGCCTGGACGGTGCCGTCCTCGACGTACTTGCGCATCTGGTTGGGGGTGCCGAGGCCGGTGACCTGGACCTTGCCCTTGAACTCCGAGTCGGACACGTAGCGCGCGGCCGCGGCGATGCCGACGGTCGTGGGCGACACGATGCCCTTGAGGTTCGGGTACTTCTGGAGCAGCGCCGACGTCTTGTCGAACGACGTCTGGTCGTCATCGTTGCCGTAGACCGTGTCGACGAGCTTGATGCCCGGGTGGTTGGCCGACAGGTCCTTCTTCATCAGGTCGATCCAGGCGTTCTGGTTGGTCGCGTTGGCGGCCGCCGAGAGGATCGCGATGTCACCCTTGTCGCCGATCTGCTTGGCGATCATGTCGACCTGCACCTTGGCGATGCCCTCGGCCGTGGCCTGGTTGATGAACAGGTCGCGGTACTTGGGATCGGTGTCGGAGTCGAACGTCACGACCTTGGTGCCCGCGTCGCGCGCCTCGTTGAGCGCGTCGCCGATGGCCTTGGGGTCGTTGGCCGAGACGACGAGGGCGTTGATGCCCTGCTGCGCCGCGGTGTTGATGAACGGGACCTGTGCGTCGGGGCTGGCCTTCTCGGGTCCGACCTCGGCGTACTTGCCGCCGAACTCGCCGATCGCGGTCTTGCCACCCTTGTCGCTGGTGTCGAAGTACGGGTTGCCGAGGTTCTTGGGCAGGAACGTCACGGAGACGCTCTTGCCGGAGCCACCGCTGCCGCCCTTGTCGCCGCCGTCGGAGCTCCCGCCACAGGCGGAGAGAACGAGCGCGGCGCTGACGGCGAGCGCACCGAGTGCGCTGGCCTTCCTTCTGTTGAACTTCATCAGTTCTTCCCTTCGTGGTGAGCTGACGCCAGCTGCTGGCGTTCATCGGAGCTCTTGGAACTGCGTTTCTTGATTCCTGCCGACGCCCGAGTGACCAAGGACAGGAAGCTGGTGGACATCACCGAGAGCACGAGCAGCAGCCCGATGATGATGTTGATGACGTTGACCGTGACGTCCTCGAGGCGCAGGGCGCTCGAGATGACGCCGATCAGCAGGACTCCGGCGATGACGCCGTGCAGTGCTCCGCGACCGCCGAAGATCGACACGCCGCCGAGCAGGACCGCGGCGATGACCTGGAGCTCGAGGCCGGTCGCGTTGTCGCCGCGTGCGCTGCCGTAGCGGAGCGTGATGTAGATGCCCGCGAAGGCCGAGACGGCGCCGGAGAGCACGAACAGGATGAACTTCGTACGCGCGACGTTGACGCCGGTGAAGTGCGCAGCCTCGGAGTTGAGGCCGATGTCGTAGACCCCGCGACCGAACGACGTGAAATGCAAGAGCAATGCGAACCCAACAGCCAAGACCAGGAATGGAATCACGATTACCGGATAGCTGCTGTCGCCGATGTGCTGCTTGGCCAGGTCGGTCCACTTCTCGGGGAAGTCCGTGACGGCCTTGGTGCCGAGCGTGCCGACCGCGATGCCGCGGTAGAGCGCCAGCGTGCCGATCGTGACCGCCAGCGAGGGCAGTCCGACGTACGCCACGAGGAAGCCGTTGAAGGCTCCGCAGACCACGCCGGCGCCGATCGCGATCAGTCCGGCCATGGGGATCGACATGCCGTGCTGGTGCAGGTCACCGACCAGCACGCTGCTGAGCGCAACCGTGCTGGCGACCGACAGGTCGATCTCGCCGGTGATGATGATCATCGTCATCGGCAGGGCGATCAGGAGGATCGCGGCGGCGTCGAGCAGCAGGTAGTAGACCGTCAGCGGGCCGTCGAATGCCGGCACGTTGCTGCGCGAGTAGAGGTAGACCACGACGAGCAGCGCGATGATCGCGAACTCGCGGGTCAGCAGGGCACGCTGCCACAGCGGCTTGGCGTGGGACGCGTACGTCCGTACGGCGGTGGTGGTCGTCATGATGCGTCCCTCGCTTCGACGAGCTTGCGTGATCTGCGTGCCGCCAGGACCCGGTCGAGCACGATCGCGCCGAGGATCAGGGCGCCGACGACGGCCTGCTGCCAGAAGTCCTGCACGCCGAGGATCGGCAATGCGCGGTTGATCGTGATGAGCAGCCAGGCGCCGATCGCGGCGCCCCACACCGTGCCGCTGCCGCCGAAGATCGCGACGCCGCCGATGACGGCCGCACCGACGGCCTGGAGCTCGATGTCCTGGCCGGCGCCGGAGCTGATCGTGCCGTAGCGGGCGGCGTACACGACGCCCGCGAGCCCGGCGAGCGCGCCGCAGAGCACGAAGGCGCCGATGACCCGGCGACGGACCTTGAGGCCGTAGAGGTTGGCCGCGTCCGGGTCGGACCCGATGGCGTACAGCTCACGGCCGCCGCGGGCGGTGCGCAGGTAGTAGCCGACGATGCCGAGCACCACCAGCGCGATGATCGTCAGCACCGGGATCGTGAGGATCGCCTTGGTGCCGAGCGACAGGAACCCGTCGGGCATGTCGGAGGCGTTGATGCGGTTGGACCCGGCCCACGAGAGGACGACACCGCGGTAGATGTAGAGCGTGCCGAGCGTGATGACCAGCGCAGGCACGCGCCCGAGGGCGACCAGGAGGCCGTTGATCAGGCCCAGTCCCGCGCCGGCGAGCATGCCGATGAGGACGACCAGGATGATCGGGATGCCGGGGTTGTCGACGAACAGCCGCCCGGTCAGGTACGCCGTGAGGGCCAGCGTCGAGCCGACCGACAGGTCGACGTTGCGGGTGATGATCACGACGGCCTGGCCGGTCGCGAGCAGCAGCAGGATCGCGGGCGTCAGCAGCAGGTCGCGCCAGCCGTCCTCGCTGAACAGGAAGCTCTTGGTGTTGAGCGTCGCTGCGGCCACGACGAGGACCAGCACGAGGGCGATCGCGGACTCCCGCGACGTGAACAGGGTCGACACCACGCGCTGCGCGGTGGTGCGGCGGCTCGGCGCCACCAAGGTCTCAGTCATGCGGTGACTTCCATCGTGTTGGTGGCGGCGGTCATGACGCTCTCGGGCGTCGCGTCCGCGCGGTCGAGGTTCGCGGTGATGTGGCCCTCGTGGACCACCAGCACGCGGTCGGCCATGCCCAGCACCTCGGGCAGCTCCGACGAGATCATGAGGATCGCCATGCCCTGCCCGGCGAGCTCGGAGATCAGGCGGTGCACCTCGGCCTTGGTGCCGATGTCGATGCCACGGGTCGGCTCGTCGATGATCAGCAGCGACGGCTGCGTCGCGAGCCACTTGGCGATGACGACCTTCTGCTGGTTGCCGCCGCTCATCGTGGTCGCGTGCATGTCGAGCGCATTGGTCTTGACCTCGAGGCGTCCCGCCCACGGCCCGGCCGTACGCGTCTCGCGCCCGGTCGTCAGGAGTCCCAGGCTCGCGATGCGCGAGCGGATCACGGCGGCCACGTTGTGCGCGACCGACGCCTCGGTGACGAGACCCTGCTGGCGGCGGTCCTCGGGGACGAATCCCATGCCGGCGCGGATCGCCGCGCGAGGATTGCGTGGGCGTACGCGCTTGCCGTTGAGCTCCACGGTGCCGGAGTCGTAGCCGTCGACGCCGAAGATCGCGCGGGCGATCTCGCTGCGCCCCGCACCGACGAGCCCGGCGAGGGCGACGATCTCACCAGCCCGAACCTCGAAGGTCACGTCGTGGAAGACACCGGCGGACTCGAGGTTGCTGACCTTGAGGACCGGCTCGCCGATCTCGGCGGGCGTCTTGGGGAACAGGTCGCCGACCTCGCGACCGACCATCTTGGCGACGATCTGGCCACTGGTGGTCTCGGCGATCGGATCGGTCGAGATGTACTCGCCGTCGCGCATCACGGTGACGGTGTCGCACAGGGCGAAGACCTCGTCGAAGCGGTGCGAGATGAACACGAGGGCGCGACCCTCGTCGCGCAGGCTGCGGGCGACCGCGAACAGCCGCTCGACCTCGACGCCGCTGAGCGCGGCGGTCGGCTCGTCCATGATCAGCACGCTGGCGTCCAGCGAGATGGCCTTGGCGATCTCGATGATCTGCTGGTCGGCGATCGACAGGCCCTCGGCCAGGCGCCGCGGGTCGAGGTTGACGCCGAGGCGCTTGAACAGGCCGAGGGCCTCGTCGTGCATGGCCTTGCGGTCGATGCGGCGACCCGCGCCGAGGGGCTGGCGTCCCATGAAGATGTTCTCGGTGACCGAGAGATCCGGGAAGAGGGTCGGCTCCTGGTAGATCACGGCGATGCCGGCGTCCTTGGAGGCCGCCGTCGACGAGAAGTCGACGCTCTCTCCGTGGAGCAGGAGGTCGCCGCCGTCGCGCTGGTAGACGCCGGCGACGATCTTGACGAGGGTCGACTTGCCGGCGCCGTTCTCACCCACGAGAGCGTGGATCGAGCCGGAGTGAACCGTGAGGCTCCCCGACCGTCAGGGCGACGACGGGACCGAACGACTTGCGCACCTGCACGAGCTGCAGGGCGACAGGACCGCTCGTGCTCATGGGGACTCCGTGTCTGCTGGGGGCTGGTGTCTCGAGGCGAATTGAATCGTTCTAATCGCGTCTTCCGCAGACTGTATGACGCCCATCACAGTTCCGTCAACCCTGAATGTTGAATCGTGTTAACCTCCTCGACATGGCCGTGGCTCAGGTGCGGGACGTCGCCGCTCTCGCAGGGGTTTCGCCTGCCACCGTGTCGAATGCCCTCAACCACCCGGCGAAGGTGTCCCCCGCGACGCTGGCCCGCATCCAGGCCGCGATCGATGAGCTCGGCTACGTCCGCAACGACGCAGCCCGTCAGCTGCGAGCCGGCACCAACCACGCCATCGGGATGATCGTGCTCGACATCGCCAACCCGTTCTTCACCGACGTCGCGCGCGGCGTCGAGGACATCCTGATCGCCGACAGCCGTCCCCTGATCCTCGGCAACAGCGCGCAGGAGCCGACTCGCGAGGTCTCCTACCTCGACCTGTTCGAGCAGCAGCGCATGAGCGGGGTCCTGATCACTCCGGTCGGCGATGTCATGGATCGGCTTCGCCGTCTGCGCGACCGCGGTACGAGCGTGGTCCTGGTCGACCGCATGAGCCGGGCCAAGGAGTTCTCGTCGGTCTCGATCGACGACAAGATGGGCGGCCGCATCGCCACGGAGCACCTGCTCGACATCGGCCGCCGGCGCATCGGCTTCATCGGTGGCCCGGGCGGGTTGTCGCAGGTCAAGACCCGTCTCGCCGCTGCGCGTGCTGCGGTCGACAAGCACGGCTCGGGCGAGATCGTGTTCGTCGAGACCGAGACGATGAACGCCCAGGCCGGCCGGTGGGGTGCCGAGCAACTCCTTGCCCTGCCACGTGCGCAGCGCCCTGACGCGGTGTTCGCCGCGAACGACCTGGTTGCTCTCGGCGTGCTGCAGGCGCTGACGCTGGCCGGCGTACGCGTGCCGGACGACATCGCGATCATCGGCTACGACGACATCGAGTTCGCCGCCTCGGCCGCGATCCCGCTGTCGTCCGTACGGCAGCCGGCGCAGCAGCTCGGCTCCGCCGCGGCAACCCTGCTGCTCGACGTGATCGCCGATCCCGCCGGCTCGCAGGTCAAGCACACGACCCTCAAGCCCGAGCTCGTCGTCCGCCGCTCCACCTCCGCCTGACCCTCCAGAGTTTCAGCTGACGATGTCCCAGGCGATGCCGTCGAGGATGTCGTGCTCGCTGGCCACCATGATGTCGGTCGAGAGCGGCACGAGGTCGACGAGGCGATCGAGGATCAGCGCACCGGCACCGATCACGTCGGCGCGGCCGGCGTGCATGAACGGCAGGGCGCGGCGGTCCGCGACCGACATGCCGACGAGCGACAGGCACGCCCCGCGCACGTCGTCGAGTGCGAGCTTCGCGCCGTGGATCGCGGCTGGATCGTACGACGGCAGGGCCAGTGAATGGGCCGCGACGGTCGTGACCGTGCCGGCGACCCCGACGAACGAGCCGACCGGCTCGAGGCCCGCGACGACGGGTGACAGCACCTCGTCGAGATGGCTCATGCACGCCGTGACCTCCGCGACGGACGGCGGATCACTCGCCAGGAAGCGCTCGGTCAGGCGTACCGACCCGATGTCGAGCGAGACGGACCACTCGATGTCGGTCCCCGTGCCGATCACGAGCTCGGTCGAGCCACCGCCGATGTCGACCACGAGCGTACGGACCTGCTCGAGGTCACGCGTCGCGCCCAGGAACGAGGCGCGAGCCTCGTCGAGACCCGCGAGCACGACCGGACGTACGCCGAGGATGCCCTCGATCGCGTCCTCGAACTCGGCGGCGTTGTCGGCGTCGCGCACGGCGGAGGTGGCGCAGAACCGCACCTGGTCGGCGCCGAACATCGCGATCAGCTCGGCGTACTCGCGGGTGGCCGACAACGTACGGGCGATGGCCTCCTCAGCGAGATGACCCGTGCGATCGACGTCCTGTCCGAGGCGGACGATCCTCATCTCGCGCACCAGGTCGGTCTTGTGGTCGTCGCCCACGTCGCTGACCAGGAGGCGGATCGAGTTGGTGCCGCAGTCGATCGCGGCCACGCGTGTGCGCTGATCAGGCATGCGACGAGGGTATCGGTGCCGCAGACGGCGAGAACGGGGCTCCCGGAATCATCCGGGAGCCCCGCCCTCGAGGCGGTCGGTCAGACCTTCGCCGGCACGCGCGGCGCCGCGTCCGGACCGCCCGCCTCCACCGCGACGGACGCAGACTCCGCCACGGGGTCATCGTCGGTGTCGATCATCGTGGCCTCGTCGAACGGGTCCTCACCGGACAACGCCCGGTCGAGCTGCTCCCGGTCGAGGGTGTTGGTCCAGGACGCGACCAGGACCGTGGCGACCGCGTTGCCGGAGAAGTTGGTGACCGCACGGGCCTCCGACATGAACCGGTCGATGCCGACGATCAGGCCGACGCCGTCGAGCAGCTCCGGGCGGTGCGAGCTGAGGCCGCCGGCCAAGGTGGCCATGCCTGCACCGGTGACTCCGGCGGCGCCCTTCGACGCGATCATCATGAAGAGCAGCAGCGAGATCTGCTCGCCGATCGCGAGCGGGCTGCCCATGGCGTCGGCGATGAACAGCGAAGCCATCGTCAGGTAGATCATCGTGCCGTCGAGGTTGAACGAGTAGCCGGTCGGCACCACGACGCCCACGGTCTGCTGCGAGACGCCGGCGTGCTCCATCTTGGCGATGAGTCGCGGCAGCGCCGACTCGGACGACGAGGTGGAGAAGATCAGCAGGAACTCACGGCCGAGGTACTTGAGCAGCGAGAAGATGTTGATGCCCGTGACGACGCGGAGGATCGCTCCGAGGATCACGAACACGAACACGGCGCAGGTGATGTAGAAGCCGAACATGATCACGGCGAGCGCCTTGAGGGCGTCGACACCGGTCTCACCGACAACAGCGGCCATGGCGCCGAACGCACCGATCGGGGCCGCCCACATGATCATCGCCAGGATGCGGAACACGACCTTCTGGAGGTGACCGATGCCGGTCAGGACGGGCTTGCCGGCCGAGCCCATCGCCTGCAGCGCGAAGCCGAACAGCAGCGCCACGAGCAGGGTCTGGAGGATCTTGCCGGAGGTCAGCGACGACGCCAGCGTGTCCGGGACGATGTGCAGGATGAAGTCGGTCGTCGACTCCGCATCAGCCGACACCTGTCCCTTGCCGGCAGATGCCACGTCGGGCGTGATCTTGAGGCCGTCGCCCGGCTGCAGGATGTTGCCGACCACGAGGCCGATGCTCAGCGCGACGAACGACATCGTCACGAAGTAGCCCAGGGCGAGTCCGCCGACGCGGCCGACCTGCGAGGCCTTGGCCACCGATCCGACGCCGAGGACGAGGGTGCAGAAGATGACCGGGGCGATCATCATCTTGATGAGGTTGACGAACCCGGTGCCGAGAGGCTTGAGCTCGACTGCGAAGTCCGGCGCCACGAGGCCGACCGTGATGCCGGCGATGACGGCGCCGATGACGGCGAGGTAGAGGTAGTGCGTGCGGTCCTTGCGGGCCGGGCGCGTCGCGTTCGATGACATGAGTCCTCCTGGACGGTGAGGGGTTGCGTCATCAGAATGCGGCCGCGTGTGACCCCGCTCACCGTTGTGTTCGTAAAGTTCGTGACCGCCGTCACAACACCAGCGCAGCACCGCGGCCGGGATCGTGGACAATGCGGGGATGGCCCGGGCTCGCGGACGTACCGTCGCACGGCAGATGCTCGTGTGGCAGCTGCTCGTCGTGCTGGTCGTCGTCGTGGGCGGCACGGGCCTGGCCTGGTTCGACGCACGGCAGGACAGCCGGGCCGATGCCCGCGCCCAGAGCCTCGACGTCTCGCTCGCGGTCGCCGCCTCCCCCGCCGTGCTGGACGCACTGGACGACCCCGATCCGAGCGCCGTCCTGCAGCCGTACGCCGAGCGCGTCCGCAAGGCGACCGGCACCGACTTCGTGGTCGTCATGAACACCAAGGGCATCCGCTACTCGCACCCGAACCCCGACAACATCGGCAAGAAGTTCATCGGCCACATCGACGACGGCGCTGGCGGGCAAGAACTTCACCGAGGACTTCCGCGGCACCTTCGGGCCCTCGGTACGCGCGGTCGTCCCGATCAAGGACCACGGCGAGGTGCGCGGGCTGGTGTCGGTCGGCATCACGACCAAGAAGGTCGACGACGAGGTGTTCGCGGTGCTCCCGCGGATCATCGCCGCGGCGCTGGCGATCGGGGTGCTGGGCGCGATCGGCGCAGCGCTGGCCAATCGCCGGCTGCGGCGCCAGACCCACGGTCTCGGCGAGCAGGAGATCACCCGGATGTACGAGTACTACGACGCGGTGCTGCGGGCCGTGCGCGAAGGCCTCCTGCTGCTCGACCCGACCGGTCGCCTGACGCTGATGAACGACGAGGCCTCGCGACTGCTCGACCTGGACACCTCGTTCGTCGGCTCGACGATCGACCGCCTGGGCCTCGAGCCGGTGCTCGTCGCCGAGCTGACGTCCGGCCGGCAGCTGCAGGACGCCGTGCACGTCGTCGGCGACCGCGTCCTGGTCGTCAACCAGGCGCCGGCGCACTGGGACGGCCGCGACGTCGGCTCCGTCGTGACGCTGCGCGACCGCACCGAGCTGCAGAGCGTCACCGCCGAGCTCGACACCGTGCGCGGACTCGCCGAGGCGCTGCGCGCGCAGAACCACGAGTCGTCCAACCGCATGCACACGATGGTGTCGCTGATCGAGATCGGCCGGAGCCAGGAGGCGATCGACTTCGCGACGCGCGAGCTCGACGTCGCGCGGCGGCTCACCGACCGCATGGTCGAGTCGATCGACGAACCCGTGGTCGCCGCACTGCTGCTGGGCAAGAGCGCCCAGGCCGCGGAGCGCGGCGTGACACTGACGATCGAGCCGGCCACCAACGTCACGGGCCTCGCCACCACAGCGCACGAGACGGTGACGATCCTGGGCAACCTGATCGACAACGCGATCGACGCAGCACAGTCGTCCGACGAGCGTCAGGTCTCGGTCACCATCACCTCGACGAACCGACTGCTGCACGTACGTGTCGAGGACAGCGGGCCGGGCATCGAGCCCCAGGACCGGGAGACCGTGTTCGTCCGCGGCTGGTCGACCAAGGCCGACGAGGGCACCGGACGCGGGATCGGGCTGGCGCTGGTCGGCCAGCTCGTACGCCGTCACGGTGGCGAGGCCACGATCGGCGAGAGCCCGCTCGGCGGCGCGACGTTCGACGTCAGGATCGGCTCATGACGATTCGGGTGCTGATCGTCGAGGACGAGGCGATCGCGGCGCAGGCCCACAAGACGTACGTCGAGCGGATGCACGAGTTCGAGGTCGTGGCGGTGGCGGAGTCCTTCCAGGAGGCTGCCCGGGTGCTCGGCAGCCAACCGGTCGACCTGGTGCTGCTGGACATGCACCTGCCCGACGGGCACGGTCTCGACCTGCTGCGCCAGCTGCGCGCGACCGGCCGCCCGTACGACGTCATCGCGGTGACCTCGGCCCGCGACGTCGATGTCGTACGCCAGTCGGTGTCGCAGGGCGTCGTCGCCTATCTGCTCAAGCCGTTCACGTTCGCGATGTTCGAGGCCAAGCTGCGCCAGTACGCCACGTTCCGGCGCACGCTCGAGGCCGGCGACGAGTCGATCGACCAGCGGGGCGTCGACGCGGTGTTCGGTGCGATGCGGCCGGCACCGGAGGACGAGCGACTGCCCAAGGGCCTCAGTGCTGAGACCCTCGAGGCCGTACGCACGACACTGGCCGAGGCCGAAAGCGGACTCACGGCCGGCGAGGTCGCCGAGGTGATCGGCTCGTCACGGGTGACCGCGAGGCGCTACCTGGAGCACCTGGCCGACCTCGGGCAGTCCACGCGCGCCACCCGCTACGGCGGCACCGGCCGGCCTCACGTGGAGTATCGCGCCGTCAGTGCCGGCTAGGTGCCGTCCCGCTTCGAGGTGCTGACCTCGTCGTCGACCATCGTCCGCTCGTCGAACGGCTCGTCGCCGCCCAGCACCCGGTCCAGCCGGTCGCGGTCGAGCGTCCCGGTCCAGTGCCCGACCAGCACCGTGGCGATGCTGTTGCCGGCGAAGTTGGTCAGCGCTCGCGCCTCCGACATGAAGCGGTCGATGCCGACGATGAGCCCCACTCCGTCGACCAGGTCCGGGCGGTGCGAGTTGAGCCCGCCCGCGAGGGTCGCGAGTCCGGCACCCGTCACGCCGGCAGCGCCCTTGGAGGCGATGATCATGAACAGCAGCAGCGAGATCTGCTGGCCCAGCGAGAACGGCTTGTCCATCGCGTCGGCGATGAACAGCGACGCCATCGTCAGGTAGATCGCGGTGCCGTCGAGGTTGAACGAGTAGCCGGTCGGGATCACCACGCCGACGGTCGACCGGTCGACACCCGCGTGCTCCATCTTGGCGATGACCCGAGGCAGGGCGGACTCCGACGACGAGGTCGAGAGGATCAGCAGGAACTCACGACCGAGGTACTTGAACAGCGACAGCACATTGACCCCGGTGACGACCCTGAGGATCGTCCCCAGCACGAGGAAGACGAACAGGAAGCACGTGATGTAGAAGCCGATCATGACCGTGAGCAGCCCCTTGAGCGCGTCCCAACCGGTTGCGCCCACGACGGCTGCCATCGCCCCGAACGCGCCGATCGGCGCGAGCCACATGATCATCGCGAGGATGCGGAAGACGACCTTCTGGAGGTGGCCGATGCCCACGAGCACGGGTTCGCCGGCCGAGCCCATCGCCTGCAGCGCGAACCCGAACAGCAGGGCCACCAGCAGGGTCTGCAGCACCTCGCCCGAGGTCAGGGCCGACACCAGGGTGTCCGGGATGATGTTGAGGAAGAAGTCCCAGCCGCTCTCGGCCTTGCCCACCTGGTCGGCGCCGGTCTTGGCCAGCTCGTCGTCGAGGTTGAGCCCCGTGCCGGGCTTGAGGATGTTGCCCACGACGAGTCCGATCGCGAGGGCGAACGTGGACATCGTCAGGAAGTAGGCGAGCGCGAGCCCGCCGACCTTCCCGACCTTGGCCGCGCTGGCGATCGACCCGACGCCCAGCACGATGGTGCAGAAGATGACCGGCGAGATCATCATCTTGATGAGGTTGACGAACAGCTCGCCGAGTGGCTCGAGCTTGACCGCGAAGTCCTTGGCGAGGAATCCGAGCAGGATCCCGGCGACGACCGCGACGATCACCGCCAGGTAGAGGTAGTGGGTGCGGTCCTTGGGGGTCGTGGACGAGTCAGACATACGAGCTCCGTTCGACGTGACGGGGCTCACAGCCCCCCGGCACCCCCATCGTCACCCGGATCGCAGCCGAGCGAAACTCGAGGAGCTAGGCCGACGGCTCGCCGACGGGTCCCGGGCCGCAGGCATTGCCGGCCCACCACTCGCCAAGGAGCTCGAGCGCCTCGTCACCGAGCGGGTTGACGCCGGGGCCCTTGGCCAACGAGTGGCCGACCAGGACGTGCAGGCACTTGACCCGGGTCGGCATGCCGCCGGCGGTGATCCCGTCGATCTCGGGCACGTGGCCGATGGCTTCTCGCTCGGCGAGATAGGCGTAGTGTGCCTGCTCGTAGCGCAGCCGCGAGGTCCGAGTCCTCCGCGAGTCGGTCGAACTCATCTCCTTCATGAGGCCTGAGGCCTCGAGCGTCCCGATCTCGCCGGCGAGCCGGTCACACGTCAGGTAGAACATCGTCGGGAACGGCGTGCCGTCGTCGAGGCGAGGCTCGGTCTTGACGACGTTGGGGTGGCCCGACGGGCACCGGGACACGACCTCGAGGATGCCCCTGGGCGTACGGCCGAGCTGCTCGGCGACCGCGTCCAGGTCGGCTTGACTCACGTTCACTTCTTCTTCAGCACCTTGTCCGGGTCGGTCGTGGGCTTGGTGGCCTTGGGCGTCTTGCCGGCTTCCTTGACGCTGCCCCACACCTTGTCGTACCACTCGGTCTTGGTGGAGGCGGTCGGCGGCGCGTCCAGCGTCGGCACATCGCCCTTGACCGTGCCGTCGGCGCCGATGACCCGGTAGCCGACCTCGCCCGGCAGGACCCAGCCGAACCGCTCCTTGGCCTGCTGCTTGACGTACGCCGGGTCGTTCCAGCGGTCCTTCTGGTCCTTCAGGCCCGCGATCTCCTGCTTGCGCATCACGATCTCGGCCTTGGTGCCCTGGATGTCGGCCCGCTGCTCCCACCAGGCGTGGAGCGTCGAGGTGTAGGACGCGATGAGCAGCAGGACGACCGACAGCAGCACGATCGCCCGGGTCGTGAGCTGAGGACCCGTGCCCGCGCTGACCGCGGCCTTCTTGGGCGTACGGTTGCGCGCTGCGCCGCGCGCCCCACGCTCGGCCGGACGCCGCCCGCGCTCGGGCGGCCTCCGGCCGGGGCCACGTGGGGGACGCGACGCCATGGGTCCTAGAGCGCCAGCCGCGGGAAGGCGGAGGCGCCGGCGTAGGTCGCGGAGGACCCGAGGGCCTCCTCGATGCGCAGCAGCTGGTTGTACTTGGCCACGCGGTCAGAACGAGCCGGCGCGCCGGTCTTGATCTGGCCGCAGTTGGTCGCGACCGCGAGGTCGGCGATCGTCGTGTCCTCGGTCTCGCCGGAGCGGTGGCTCATCATGCAGGCGAAGCCGTGACGGTGCGCGAGGTCGACCGAGTCGAGCGTCTCGGTGAGCGAGCCGATCTGGTTGACCTTGACGAGCAGCGCGTTGGCCGCGCCCTCCGAGATGCCGCGGGTGAGCCGCTCGACGTTGGTGACGAACAGGTCGTCGCCGACGATCTGCACGTCGTCGCCGAGGTTCTCGGTCAGCGTGGTCCAGCCGGCCCAGTCGTCCTCGTCGAGGGGGTCCTCGATCGAGACGATCGGGAACGCCGCGACGAGCTCGGCGTAGTAGGCCGACATCTCCTCGGCGGTCTTCTGCTGGCCCTCGAAGGCGTACGTGCCGTCGGCGAAGAACTCCGAGGCGGCGACGTCGAGCGCGAACGCGATGTCGGTGCCGACCTTGAGGCCAGCTCCTTCGACGGCGGTCGAGATGAGCTCGAGCGCGGCGCGGTTGGAGTCGAGGTTGGGCGCGAACCCGCCCTCGTCACCCAGCCCCGTCGACAGTCCCTGCTTGTTGAGGACCGACTTGAGCGAGTGGTAGACCTCGGCGCCCATGCGCAGGGCCTCGGAGAACGTCGGCGCACCGATCGGCGCGATCATGAACTCCTGGATGTCGACGTTGCTGTCGGCGTGCGAGCCACCGTTGACGATGTTGAGCATCGGGACCGGCAGGACGTGGGCGTTGGGTCCGCCGACGTAGCGGAACAGCGGGAGGCGGGCGGAGTCCGCGGCGGCCTTGGCGGCGGCGAGCGAGACGCCGAGGATCGCGTTGGCGCCGAGCTTGGCCTTGTTGTCGGTGCCGTCCAGGTCGATCATCGCCTGGTCGAGCGCGCGCTGGTCATCGGCGTCGAAGCCGACGAGCGCGGGGCCGATCTTGTCGTTGACTCCGGCGACGGCGTTGAGCACGCCCTTGCCGACGTAACGGTCACCTCCGTCACGCAGCTCGACGGCCTCGAACGCACCCGTGGAGGCGCCAGAAGGCACCGCCGCGCGGCCGATCGTGCCGTCGTCGAGGGCGACCTCGACCTCAACGGTCGGGTTGCCCCGTGAATCCAGAATTTCCCGTGCGCCGACGGCGTCGATGCGTGCCAAGACTGCTCCTCGTTAGCGGATGAACGTGCGGCCACAAGCCTAGTCCTGCCGCCGCAATCCCCCGCACCGCCTCGCCAGCGTGGACACCTCAGACGTGGGCGGTGACCTGGTCGCCCTTCGTCTGGTGGCGGTGAGGGGTCGCCCATCCGGGTCCCGGAAGGCGACCACCTCACCGCCGACCTCGAGAATCCGGCAAACCTGCCACCCGACATCGGTGGACGTGACAGCATGCCGCCATGACCCAGACGGCGCCGCCGCCAACCTCTCGCCGCCGCCGCTGGTGGATCGTCGGCGCGATCACCCTCGTGCTGGCAGGGATGGTGACGACCTGGGTGCTGCGCGCCAACACACTCTGTCGCAGGTCGAGGTCCTGCCCGGGTCGCTCCTGTGCGACGGAAAGGACATCCCCGCGAGGATCACGGCAGACGAGTACGACACGCTGCCGCCGCGACCGACCTTCCTCCCGCGATGACGTTGAAAGCCGAGTGCTGGCTCGGCGTCGTGGTCTCGAACAAGAGCTCTCACCCAGTGCACGTCGACTCGCTCACGTTTTCAGGGATGATGCCCGGCGATTCGGGCAGTGGCGTGCTTGAGACGCCGATGGACGACGGCCAGCGGAAGCCTCATCAGGTTGATCAGAACGGCGATGCCATCTTCGACGTCGATGAGACGGTCGACGGTGATGCATGGATCGAGCTGCGGTACCAAGTGCGTTATCGGTCCGATGCCGCCACGTGTGCCGATGGCACGGAGCTGCACGAAGGATTCCCCTCCGCGCACGTCTCGGCCGCCAGGATGCCCACGAACGTGACCGGCTCGGTCGTCCTCCACGTACGCACCATCGAGACCCGCGTCAACAAGGGGAACTGCGGCTAGCCCAGCAGGCGTACGGCCTGGCGCAGGACTTCTTCGGCGTTCTGGCCCTGAGCGCGAGCCTCCGCGACGAGGGCGAGCAGACGGGCACCGAGGTCGTCACCGCTGACATCGACGTCGGCGACGCGGCTCAGGACCTTGTCGGCGTACGCCAGCGCGGGCAGCGTCGCGGGGATGCCCTCGAGCACCGACGCGCGCTGCTTCTCGGTGGCCTTGAGGCGCTGCCAGTTGGCGTCGACCTCCTCGGCGCTCGCGACGGTGACGTCGCCGAAGACGTGCGGGTTGCGGTAGACGAGCTTCTCGGCGATCCCGGCCGCGACGTCGTCGATGTCCCAGCCCTCGCCTTCGGCGGCGATGCGCGCATGGAAGACGATCTGCATCAGCAGGTCGCCGAGCTCCTCGCGCAGGTGGTCGCTGTCCCCGCTGTCGAGTGCCTCGAGCGTCTCGTGCGCCTCTTCGAGCAGGTAGTGGCTCAGCGTCTCGTGCGACTGCTGCGCCGTCCACGGGCACTCGCGACGCAAGCGGTCCATGATCTCGACGACGTCGAGCAGCGCGGAGCCGGGCAGGTCGTACGACCCGAACACCACCTCGACCTCGGCAGCCTCTCCCCCACCGGCCATCAGGTCGTCCGCGATCGTGCGGGCCCACGCGGTGTCGCCGGTCGGCGCGATCCACACGGCATCCGGCGCGTACGACGGAGGATCTGCGGTGATCTCGACCGGTATGCCCGACGAGACGATCGCGCGTACGTGGGGATCGTCGACGGATGCGCGTACGGCCGAGGCATCACGCAGTGCGTCCCACGCCGGCAAGGTCAGGATCCCGGGGGCGACCCGCGGGCTGAGGACGACGATGCGCATCAGGAGCAGCGTTGTGCTTTGGGCAGCTCGTCCGGCTTGTCGGCGCCGAGGTCGTCGGTCGGCTCGACGGACAACGAACCGGTCGCGGCGACCTTCTTGGCCGAGTCGCTGAGCCCGAACCGCGGCGAGAACGAGACGTCGTTGTCCTTGAACGCCTTGCTGATCTCGCCCTGGCCGACCTGCGCGAGCTGCGACGAGTTCGCCTCGGTCGGCGTCTCGCCGGTGCTCTTCGCGCCCAGGGCAACCGAGATGGCCGAGAGCTCCTGGCCCTTCTCGATCAGGTTGTAGAGCTCGTCGACGTCCTTCTCCTTGGGGAACGCCTTGGCGACCTGGTCCTTCTGCGCGCCGGTGAGCTCGTATGCCGAGGGCTTCACCGTGACGTCCTGCTTCTTGGCGAGCTTGCGGCCGACGATCAGCGAGACCAGCGTCTTCACCGATTCCCGTCGCACGTCGGAGTTGTCGGGTTCAGAGGCGCCTTGCTGCTCCGAGCCCGCGATCGAGAGCGTGCAGTACGCCTTCGCCGTCTTGTCGAGCATCTTCATCGAGATCGTCTGGCCGTCGACCGTTGCCGCGGCGCCGGGATGGACGTTGCCGCAGGCAGCAAGCGTCAAACCCGCAAGGACGAGGACAGCGGCACGCGAACGAGTGAGCATGCTCACACGTTATCCGAGCCCCCTCAGACCTTGGCGGAGTCCCTCGCGTTCTTGCCGTCGCGGGCCAGGTGGGAGTGCCGGCGGCCGTAGAACACGTAGACCAGCAGCCCGAGCGCGAGCCACACGAGGAACCGCAGCCAGGTCTCGATCGCGAGGTTGGTCATCAGCGCCACGCACGACACCGCGGTCACGATCGGCAGCAGCGGCACCTGGGGCGCGCGGAACGGCCGCTTCATCTTCGGCCGGGTGCGGCGGAGCACGATGACCGCGATCGCCACGACCAGGAACGCGAACAGCGTGCCGATGCTGACCATCTCGGCGAGCGTGTTGAGCGGGATGAACGCGGCCAGCAGACCCACGGCGACCGAGGTGACGACGGTGATGCGTGCCGGGGTGCGGAACTTCGGGTGGATCGCACCGACCTGGGCCGGCAGCAGGCCGTCGCGGCACAGCGCGAAGCCGATGCGACCCATCGCGACGATGTCGACAAGGATCACCGAGGTCAGGCCGGCGATCGCGGCGATGTCGATCAGCACGCCCGCCCAGTCGAGGCCGACCTGCGAGAAAGCGTCCGAGATCGGCGCTCCCGTGCTGAGGTCGGTGTACTTGACCATGCCGGTCAGCACGAAGCACACCAGGACGTACAGGGTCGTGCAGATCACGAGGGTCCCGAGCAGGCCGCGGGCCATGTCCTTGCCGGGGTCCTTGGTCTCCTCGCCGAGGTTGGCCACGGCCTCGAAGCCGCTGTAGGCGAAGAACACGACGGCCGCGGCGATGAACACGCCGGTCACTCCGTACGCCGTCGGGTCGGCGCCCGAGATCCACTGCCAGAGGGGCTGCTTGAGGCCACTGACGTCGGGCCCCTTCTCGGAGTGCGGGACGTACGGCTTCATGTTCGCGACCTTGACGAAGAACACGCCGACGGCGATGACGAACACGCACACCGAGACCTTGATGATGACCAGGGCGTTCGTCACGAGCTTGGACTCGCGGATGCCGATCGCGGCGATCGTGCCGATGACCGCCACGATCGCGACGGCGCCGAGGTTGACGACGGAGTCCTCCTCGCCGAAGTACGCGTGCGGCAGGCCGAGAGCGTGCTGGAGGTAGCCCGACCAGCCACGGGCCACGACCGCGGCGCCGAGGGCGAACTCGAGGATCAGGTCCCACGCGATGATCCAGGCGAAGATCTCGCCGATCGTCGTGTAGGCGTACGTGTAGGAGCTGCCGGCGGTCGGCACGGCGGACGCGAGCTCGGCGTAACAGATGGCCGCCAGCACCGCGACGAACCCGGCGATCAGGAACGAGACCATGATCGCGGGGCCGGCATTGTCCTTGGCCTGGCCGCCGGTCAGGGTGAAGATGCCGGTGCCGATCACGATGCCGATGCCGAACCCCATGAGGTCCCACGACGACAATCGCTTGCTCAACCGGGAGTGATGATCCTCCGCGGTCGGGTCGTCATCGTTCTGGTGGATGACGTCGTCGACGTCCTTGGTGCGTACGAGCTCTGCCCACGTCCCCCGAAGTGTCATCCCCCAACCGTAGGGATGCTGTTGCGATCCGCAACCGCGGGAGGGGGGACGTGTCGGAGGTCTCATCCAGACTGGACTTGCCAGTCCATGCCTCTTTCGTGCTGCAATTTCAGGATATTTCTCGTCCACTTCTCTTGACGAGGGCCGCGACCGTTGGATAGAATCGAACATACGTTCTATCGCGATCGGGGGATCATGATCATCGAGCAGCTGTCGTCCTTGGCCGACGACGCTGCCGCGCTCGAGGCGTGGTCCCTGACCGGTGCGGAGGTCCGTGAGGTCGCCAAGGCCGTCCAGCGAGCCCGCACCGCGCTCGACGCCGTGATGTCCGAGCTCGCAGGTTGTGCTGACGGGATGGGGCTTCCGAAGGAGGACGGTGCCACCTCGACCACGGCATGGCTGGCCAACCTGACCGGCATGTCCAAGGGCGAGGCTTCGGGTCTGGTCGCGATGGCCAACCTCAGCACTCCTGCCACCGAGGCCACGCGGGCCGCCTGGGCTGGTGGCCAAATCTCGACCCAACAGGCGTCGGTGATCATGAAGGCCATCGACGCGTTGCCCGACTGGGTCGACGACAAGCCGCGGCGCGATGCCGAGGCCCACCTGATCCTTCTCGCCGGCGAGCACAACCTGGACGACCTCAAGAGGCTGGCCAACCGGGTCATCGAGGTCATCGACCCCGACGGCGCCGACCAGATGCTCGGCGAGCAGGTCCGCCGCGAGGAGCAGAAGGCCTGGGAAGCGACCCGGCTGTCCATGAAGCGTCGCGGCGACGGCACCACTCGCGGCAGCGTTCACGGTCCCTGACGCCGACGCGGACACCCTGCGCGCGGCGATCGAGGGCATCATCGCCCCACGCCGCGCCAACCTCAACGCCGCGCGTCTGGGCATGGACGTCAATGACTTCAACGCACTGCCCCGCGACCACAAGATGGGGCACGCGTTCATCGAGCTGTTCGGCCACCTGCCCACCGAAGCGCTGCCCAAGGCCGGAGGTCTGGCCGCGACCGTCGCCGTCACGATCGACATCGACGACCTGCGCACCGGTCAGGGCACCGCCACCAACACAAGCGGCACGACGACCTCCGCCACCCACGCGCAACGCCTTGCCTGCAACGCCCACCTCGTCGCCCTCTACCTGGACTCGGAGTCCAAGGTGCTCGACCACGGCACGGCTCGGCGGCTCTACGACCGGCACCAGCGCCTCGCCCTCGCGGTCCGCGACCAGGGCTGCGTCTGGCCGGGTTGCGACAGGCCGCCCGCCTGGTGCGAGGCCCATCACCTCAACTTCTGGTCCGAGGACGGGCCCACCGACCTCGACAATGCTGCCTTGGTCTGCCACTTCCACCACTTCCTGCTGCACGAAGGCGAGTGGACGGCACGCAGGGCCGACGACGGCGTCGTCGAGGTCATCCCTCCCGCCCGCGTCGACCCGGATCGGGTCCCCCGAAGGCACGCCAGATTCACCAGGCAACAACCCCGAGCAGCGTGAGCAACCGGCGTATTCGGAAGATCCAGTCACGCTCGGGCGCCCGGTGACTACAGTTCCGGCATGCCCGCACCATTCGACGGCGACAGCGACCCGGAACAGATCGAAGAGGCGGTCAGCGCCCAGCTCGTTACGGTCGACCCTCACGTCTCGCCCTTCAGGTTGCGCAACCGCTATCGAGACGGGATCGGCACCTGGATCGTGTCGATCGCGATCCCTAGCGGGCATGCGTACGACCTGCCGAGCCTCGAGTCCGCCGTCGAGGACCTCGGAATGCTGATCGAGGGTGCATTCGAGTACGAGGGCGACCTGCGCCAGGCGATCTGGGATGACCTCGGCGAACCGCCGGTCGACGAGGACGAGCTGCCGACGACGAGTGAGGACCAGAGCTGCGCGTTCTGTGGAGACGTTCCCGGCTGGGTCCACCCGTTCGACTCGGCGAGGAGCACCTACGTCCACGACGGTCAGCGATACCAACTACCGACGTTCTGGACCATATGCGATCGCTGCGAACGGCTGTACGTCGACCGGCGACGACGCTCAGCTCGCGACCATCGATCAGCGACACGAACATGAGACGCTCGAGGCATCCGTCGCGACGGTGGCTGCGTTCAGGGCCTCCGAGATCGGGCGAAAGCCGCTTGGGGCCCTCGCGCTATCCGCTCAGCTGACCGGCGCGGGTGCCGGCACGAGCGTGTCGATCACGGTGCGGGTCCACTCCAGCAGCTCGCGACCGACGAGCGGCTTGCCGCCGACCGGCGCGGTCTTGGGCCGCGGCACCAAAGCCACCTCGGCGGCGACCTTGTAGGTGCTGCGCGGGTAGATCCGCTGCAGGCGCATCTGTGCCGAGTCCGGCAGCTTGAGCGGTGCGAAGCGTACGTTCGGACCGGCCGCGGTGACCTCGGTGAGACCCGCCTCGCGCACCCGTACGCGCAGACGTGCGACATCGAGCAGCACCTCGACGGCCTCGGGCGGCTCGCCGTAGCGGTCGACCAGCTCGGCGCGCAGCTCGTCGACGTCGGACAACGCGCGTACGTCGGCCAGTCGCTTGTACATCTCGAGGCGGAGCCGCTCGCTCTGGACGTACTCGTGCGGCAGGTGCGCCTCGATCGGCAGCTCGATCTTGACCTCGCGCTCGGGCTCGGCGTCGCCGCGGAACTCCGCGACCGCCTCGCCGACGAGGCGGACATACAGGTCGAATCCGACGTCGGCGATGTGCCCGGACTGCTCGCCGCCGAGCAGGTTGCCGGCGCCGCGGATCTCGAGGTCCTTCATCGCCACGGCCATGCCGCCGCCGAGCTCGGAGTGCTGCGCGATCGTCGCGAGCCGGTCGTGCGCGGTCTCGGTGAGCGGCTTCTCGGGTGGATAGAGGAAGTACGCGTACGCGCGCTCGCGCGAACGGCCCACGCGGCCACGCAGCTGGTGCAGCTGTGACAGGCCGAGGGTGTCGGCGCGCTCGATGATCATGGTGTTGGCATTGGACACGTCGAGACCGGACTCCACGATCGTGGTGCAGACGAGCACGTCGTAGCGCTTCTCCCAGAAGTCGACCATGACCTCCTCGAGCTGGTGCTCGCCCATCTGCCCGTGCGCGGCGGCGACGCGCGCCTCGGGCACGAGCTCCTTGATCTTGGCGACGGCCTTGTCGATGCTCTGCACCCGGTTGTGGATGAAGAACGCCTGGCCCTCGCGCAGGAGCTCCCGGCGGATCGCCGCCACGATCTGCCGGTCCTCGTAGGGACCGACGAACGACAGCACCGGATGGCGCTCCTCCGGCGGGGTCGCGATCGTCGACATCTCACGAATGCCGGTGATCGCCATCTCGAGCGTGCGCGGGATCGGAGTCGCCGACATCGACAGCACGTCGACGGCAGCGCGCAGCATCTTCATGGCTTCCTTGTGCTCGACACCGAAGCGCTGCTCCTCGTCGACGATCACGAGGCCGAGGTCCTTGATGCGTACGCCGGGCTGCAACAGTCGGTGGGTGCCGATCACCATGTCGATCGAGCCGTCGGCCAGGCCGGCGAGGGTCTCCTTGGACTCCTTCTCGGTCTGGAAGCGGGACAGCGGCTTCATCGTGACCGGGAACTGGCCGAACCGCTCGGCGAACGTCGCGTAGTGCTGCTGCACGAGCAGAGTCGTCGGCACGAGCAGGATGACCTGCTTGCCGTCCTGGATCGCCTTGAACGCCGCGCGCACGGCGATCTCGGTCTTGCCGTAGCCGACGTCGCCGCAGACCAGCCGGTCCATCGGGACCGTGCGCTCCATGTCGCGCTTGACCTCGTCGATCGTCACCATCTGGTCGGGCGTCTCGACGAACGCGAACGCGTCCTCGAGCTCGGCCTGCCAAGGTGTGTCCGGTCCGAACGCGTGGCCCTTGGTCGCCTGGCGGGCGGCGTAGAGCTTGATCAGCTCGCCGGCGATCTGACGTACGGCCTTGCGCGCCTTGTTCTTGCGGTTCGTCCAGTCCGAGCCGCCGAGCCGGTCGAGCGACGGCGACTCGCCACCGACGTAGCGGCTGATCTGGTCGAGCTGGTCCATCGGCACGAACAGCCGGTCGGCGGGTTGGCCGCGCTTGGACGGGGCGTACTCGATGACGAGGTACTCTCGCGCCGCACCCTGCACGACTCGCTGCATCAGCTCGACGTAGCGGCCGAGGCCGTGCTGCTCGTGCACGACGAAGTCGCCGGTCTTGAGCTCGAGCGGGTCGACCTGCTTGCGCCGGCGCGCAGGCATCTTGCGCTCCGTACGATCGGCAGTCCGCTGGCCGACGAGGTCGTCGTACGTCAGGACGGCCAGGCCGAGCGGCCGCGAGACGAATCCATGGTCGAGCTCGCCGCACGCGACCTGCACGACTCCCGGTGAGGGCGCCGTGACCTCGTCGTCGAGCGCCGCTGCCACGTCGTTCTCGGCCAACCACTCGCTGGTGCGCTGCGCCTGGCCGTGGCCGGGCGCGACGAACACGACGCGCATGCCGGCGGCAATCCACTTCTTGATGTCCTCGAGCGCGGCCGTGGTGTCGCCGCGGTATGCCGCAGCAGCCTCCATGTCGACCGCGCGGGTCTGGTCGTCTGTGTCCAGGCCGAACGGCGACACCGTGAACCAGGTGTGGCCGAGGCCGAGGGTCTCCAGCCGTACGTCCTCGAGCGTGCGGAACGCCGCCGAGCCGAGGTCGATCGGCGCCTCGGCACCGGTCGCTGCAGCAGCCCACGACGCCTGCAGGAACTCCTCACTCGTCGCGACGAGATCGGCGGCTCGGGCCCGGATGCGCTCGGGGTCGCACAGGACGATCGCCGAGCGCTCGGGCAACAGGTCGACGAAGAGCTCCAGCTCATCGACCAGAACCGGCGTCAGCGACTCCATGCCCTCGACGGCGTGGCCCTCCGAGATCTTGGTGAAGATCTCGGCCAGCGACGGATGCGCCTCGGCGAGCTGCGCGGCGCGCGCCCTGACCTCGTCGTCGAGGAGCAGCTCGCGGCACGGCGGCGCCCACACGTGGGTGATCTCCTCGAGCGTGCGCTGGTCGGCGACCGCGAACCGGCGGATCTCTTCGACCTCGTCGCCCCAGAACTCGATGCGGAGCGGGTGCTCCTCGGTCGGCGGGAACACGTCGATGATGCCGCCGCGCACCGCGAACTCACCGCGGCGCTCGACCAGGTCGACGCGCGAGTACGCCGCTGCGGCCAGCTGGCGGACGACCTCGTCGAGGGCGATCTCGTCACCCTTGTGCAGCTCGACCGGCGTGAGGTCTGCGAGGCCCTTGACCTGCGGCTGCAGCAACGAACGTACGGGCGCCACGATGACGCGCAACGGACCCGTCGCCGTCTCGGAGTCCTGCTCGCTGGGCGCGGTCGGGTGCACGAGGCGGCGCAGCACCGCGAGCCGTCGACCGACGGTGTCAGAGCGCGGCGACAGGCGCTCGTGCGGGAGCGTCTCCCATGCCGGGAAGTAGGCGACGACCTCAGGGCCGAGCAGCTCACCGAGCTGGGTGACCAGGTCCTCACCCTCGCGGGCGGTGGCGGTGACCGCGAGCACCGTGGACTGCTGCGCCAGGGCATGCGTGAGGAACGGCCGCAGCGGCTCAGGAGCCTGGACGTTGAGCGTGCTGAGACCGTCAGCCCTGTCCTGGAGCGCCTGCTGGACCGTGGGTTCGGCGGCGACGAGGGCCGCGAGTCTGGAGAGTGTCATCTCTAACGATTGAACGCGCTCTGGGTCGCTTCTAGTCCCTGCGTCATGAGGCTCTCGACTGCGTCGGCGGCCTCCTCGACGTACGTCGGCAGGTCCTTGCGCTCCGCGGTGCCATACGGCTTGAGCACGAAGTCGTGGACGCTCTGCTGACCCGGCGGGCGGCCGATGCCGACGCGCACGCGGTAGAAGTCGCCCGTGCCGATCGACTGGCGGATCGACTTCAGGCCGTTGTGGCCGTTGTCGCCGCCGCCGAGCTTGACCCGCAGCATGCCGTAGTCGATGTCGAGCTCGTCGTGGATCACCACGAGGTGGTCGGGCTCGACGTCGTAGAACTTCATGAGCGTCGACACCGGGCCGCCGCTCTCGTTCATGTACGACCGGCAGCGTCCGAGAACGGCGCGCTCACCGGCCAGGCGTCCTTCGATCACGTCGGCGCGACCGGACTTGTGCTTCTTCCAGGATCCGCCGACACGGGCGGCGAGCACGTCGGCCACGAGGTAGCCGACGTTGTGACGAGTGCTGGCGTACGCCGGGCCCGGATTGCCGAGCCCGACGACCAACCAGGTCACTCGGACTCGGAGCTCTCCGCAGCCTCGCCCTCGGCCGGTGCCTCAGCAGCGGCTTCGGCCTCTTCGGCGTCGGTCGCGTCGTGCTCGATGCCGGCCTCGGCCTCAGCCTCGGCGAGCTCGGCGTCGAGCTGAGCCTCGGTGGGTGCCGCGGTGATGTTGACGATGAGGATGTCCGAGTCGACGGCGAGCGTCGAGCCGCGGGGCAGCTCGAGGTCGCTGGCGTGGATCTGCGCGCCGGCGTCGAGGCCCTCGACCGAGACCTCGAAGGACTCGGGGATGTGGGTCGCCTCGGCCTCGACGGAGACCGTCGCGTTCTCGAGGATGACGAGGTTGCCGCTGATCGCGTCGCCGACGACGTTGATGCGGACGTCGACGGTGACCTTCTCGCCCTTGCGGACGATCAGGAGGTCGGCGTGCTCGATGAAGCCCTTGAGCGGGTCGCGCTGGACCTGCTTGGGGATCGCGAGGTGCTGCTCGGTGCCGAGGTCGATCGTCAGCAGCGCGTTGGAGTTCTTGAGCGCCAGCATGAGCTGGTGGCCCGGCAGCGTGACGTGCACGGGGTCGGAGCCGTGTCCGTAGAGGACGGCGGGCACGTTGTCGGCACGACGGATGCGGCGGGCGGCGCCCTTGCCGAACTCGGTGCGCGTCTCGGCGGCGATCTTGATCTCAGCCATGGGGAAATTCTCCTGAAGAGTGTTGCGTGAAAGTCGGCTGTCACCAGGCGCTCGACACAGCACTCCGTGGAGCGCCCTGTCGATCACGGCCCGAAGGGACCCTCGCCGAGGCAACCTGACGATCTTATCGCAGCGGCACCTGAGCGAGAAATCCGTTGAGACCGAGGCCGCCAGCGGCCGAGCGTCGAAACGCGCTAGCTGTGCGGGAGCGTTCGCGGCGAAGCCGCCAGCAGCGAAGCGTGGTGAGATACGTTCCCAGCGCAAGCGTGGGCCGTGCGTTGTCCCGCCTCGGTCGCTGGCGCTCCCTCACGTTCGGCCGCGGGCGGCCTCACTGGCGAGCGATGCTCGGGTCAGCTCTTGAACAGCGAGGTGACCGAGCCTTCTTCGAAGACTGCCGCCGTGGCCTGGGCGAGCAGCGGGGCGATCGACAGCACCGTGAGCTTGTCGAACCGCTGGTCGTCGGCGATCGGCAGCGTGTTGGTCACGATGACCTCACAGGCCGTCGAGTTCTTGAGCCGGTCGACCGCCGGGCCGGAGAACACCGCATGGGTCGCGACGATCACGACGTCCTCGGCACCGTCGGCCATGAGCGCCTCGGCTGCCTGGACGATCGTGCCGCCGGTGTCGATGAGGTCGTCGACCAGGATGCAGATGCGACCCTCGACGTCACCGACGACGCGGTTGGCCTTGGACTCGTTGGGCTTGCGGGGGTCGCGCGTCTTGTGGATGAACGCCAGCGGCGCTCCGGCGAGAGCAGCGGCCCACGACTCGGCGACCTTGATGCGGCCGGCGTCGGGCGACACGACGGCGAGGGGCTTCTTGCCGTACTTCTTCTTGACGTGGCGCGTGAGGATCGGCATCGCCAGCAGGTGGTCGACCGGCCCGTCGAAGAAGCCCTGGATCTGGGCGGTGTGCAGGTCGACGGTCATGAGGCGGTCGGCGCCGGCGGTCAGGAACAGGTCGGCCATGAGGCGCGCCGAGATGGGCTCGCGGCCGAGGTGCTTCTTGTCCTGCCGGGCGTAGCCGTAGAACGGCAGGATGACCGTGATGCGCTTGGCCGAGGCGCGCTTGAGCGCGTCGATCATGATGAGCTGCTCCATGATCGCCTCGTTGATCGGGGCGGCGTGGCTCTGCAGCACGAACGCGTCGCAGCCGCGCACGGACTCGTCGAAGCGTACGTAGATCTCGCCGTTGGCGAAGTCGTAGGCGGTGGTCGGCACGACCTCGATCTCGAGGAGGTCGGCCACCTCCTGCGCCAGCGTCGGGTGGGAGCGGCCGGAGAACAGCAGCATGTTCCGCGTGGGCGTGCGTTTGGACAAGCTACTCACCGGAGGTCTCCTCTGCCGGTTCGGATGACGCTGCGCGTGCGGCCTGGTCGGATGCGGTGTCCGGACGTTTGTCGGCCACCCACCCCTCAATGTTCCTCTGCCGACCTGCGCTGACGGCCAGCGCCCCCGGTGGTACGTCCTCGCGAATCGTCGAGCCGGCTCCCGTGAACGCTCCGTCGCCGACCGTGACGGGTGCGACGAACGTGTTGTTGGAGCTGGTCTTGGCGTGCTTGCCGATCGTCGACCGGTGCTTGTTGACCCCGTCGTAGTTGGCGAAGATCGTGCCGGCGCCGATGTTGGCGCCCTCGCCGATGTCGGCGTCGCCGACGTAGCTCAGGTGCGGGACCTTGGCGCCCTCGCCGATGCGCGAGTTCTTGACCTCGACGAACGTGCCGATCTTGCCGCGCACCCCGAGCTCGGTGCCGGGGCGCAGGTAGGCGTACGGGCCGACCGTCGCCTCGTCGCCGATCACGGCGTCGGAGCCATGCGTACGAACGACAGTGGCTCCGGCGCCGACCTCGATGTTGCGCAGCGTCGTGTCCGGGCCGATCGTGGCGCCGCCGGCGACAGCGGTCGCTCCGAGCAGCTGCGTGCCGGGCAGGATCGTGACATCGGGCTCGATCGTGACGGCCGAGTCGATCCAGGTCGTCGCGGGGTCGACGATCGTGACGCCCTCGGACATCCAGTGCGTCGTGATGCGGCGGTTGAGCTCGGCACCGAGTCGCGCGAGCTGCCCGCGATCGTTGACGCCCTCGGTCTGCCAGACGTCCTCGAGGACGTGCGCGCCGACCGGGCGCCCCTCGGCGACGGCCTTGCTGACGATGTCGGTGAGGTAGAGCTCGCCCTGCGCGTTGTTGGCCTCGAGGCTGGCCACCGCGGCGGTCAGGAACTCGCCGTCGACCACGAGGATGCCGCTGTTGATCTCGCGGACGGCTCGCTCGTCGTCGGACGCGTCCTTGTGCTCACGGATCGCCGTGACGGCACCGTCGTCGGCCCGGAGGATGCGGCCGTAGCCGGTCGGATCGTCGACCTCGGCGGTGAGGATCGTGACGGTGTGCCCGGCGGCGCGGTGGCTGACGAGCAGCTCGGACAGCGTCTGCGCCGAGAGCAGCGGCACGTCGGCGTACGTGACGATGACGGTGCCCTCCGGTGCGCTGTCGAGCGACTCGAGCGCGACGTGGACGGCGTGACCCGTGCCGTTCTGCTTCTCCTGCACGGCCTGGACGATCGCCGGGTCGTACGACGTGATGGCTTCGGAGACCTGCTCGCGATCGTGGCCGACGACGGCGACGGTCGTGTGCACACCGGCGCCGGCGACGGCGACCAGTGCGTGCTCGAGCATGCTGCGTCCGGCGATCTCGTGCAGGACCTTGGCGCGCTTGGACTTCATGCGCGTGCCCGCTCCTGCTGCCAGCACGATGGCCGTGACTTGATCGCTCACCAGACTCCTTCGTCGACGGACCTTGCTGGCTCCCCGGGTAGGAGTCGAACCTACGTCGCTTGTCCGCATTCAAAGTGCGGCGGGCCCTGCCGGCAGACCAACCGGGGATTACGCCCCTGCCAGGTCCACTGGCCGAAGACACCGGGAACGGCAGCAGACCAAGGCGTACCGGAGTCAGGCCTCCCGCCGGGCAACGGCGAACGTACGGCTGAACGGCAGCACCGTGCCCCACGGCCTGCGCGGGATAGGCCTCGCGAAGTGCGGCCTTGTAGGCGGTGACGAACTCCTCGCGCAGGCCATCGGGCAGCGCCTGCAGGATCGGACGCGCTCCGGTGCCGGAGATCCAGTCGAAAACGGGGTCCTCCCCCTGCAGCACGTGGAGGTAGGTCGTCTCCCACGCGTCGACGGCCCAGCCGAGGTCGCTGAACAGGTCGAGGTACGTCTCGGGGTGCGTGCCGCGGTCGGCGTGCAGCCCTTCGGTGTGCGCGCCGTACGGAGGCTGCGACGAGATCTCGTGCAGCAGCCGGTGGCTCGGCGCGTCGTAGTTGCACGGCACCTGCAGCGCGAAAGTGCCGCCCGGAGCGACGAGCTCGGCGAGGCGCCCGATCACGGCGAGCTGGTCCGGGACCCACTGGAACAGCGCGTTCGAGACGATCAGGTCGACCGGCTCGGGCGTCGTCCAGGTCGCGACGTCGGCGAGCTCGTACGTTGCGCGGTCGTCCGCATTGTCAGCGAGGGCCTTGTCGATCATGTCCGGCGAGGAGTCGACGCCGTGGATCGTCGCCTCCGGCCAGCGCGCGCGCAGCACCGCGGTGAGGTGGCCAGGTCCGCAGCCGAGGTCGACGATCGTGGCGGGCTCGCCCTGCACGCGAGCGACGAGGTCGACGAACGGGCGGGAGCGGTCGTCGGCGAACTGCAGATAGCGCGTGGGGTCCCAGGTCGTCATGACTCCGACCGTACGACCGACTTATCTTGATGTCAAGATACTTTGCGTCAAGCGTTGTCGGCGCTCGAACTGGCCTGCGAGCGACATCAGCCGGGCGTCGTCTCCGCGGCGGGCGATGAGCTGCACCGCCAGCGGCAGCCGGTCCGCGGTGACGACCGGCCGGCATCGAGACCGCCGGCACGCCGGCGTGGTTCCACTGCGCCGTGTAGGGATAGAACGCATTCATCGACAGCACGGTCGACAGGCCGCCCTTGCCGCGCCAGTGCTCGACCTCGACCGCCGGGCCGGACATCACCGGGCGTCAGCAGCACGTCGACGCCGAGGTCGTCGTGGACTCGGTCGCCCCACGCGCGGCCCTTGCGCTTGGCCCACTCGACGGACCTGGCGCCGAACGGGCGGCCCAGCCGCGCGATCGCCTTCGTACGCTTCTCGAGCCGGCCGGGATCGTCCGTGCCGTCGGCGCCGTCGCGGATGCCGGCGAGGTAGCGCACCGTCAGCGCCTTGGAGCCGAGCCGGTAGGGGATCTTGACCTCGGTCACCGTGTGGCCGGCCGCGCGGAAGCGTCCGCGGCCGTACGCTCGACGGCCGCGCGCACGCGTGGGTCGAGCGGCAGCGCCTTGGTCGCGGCAGAGGCACTGAACGACATACCGATCCGCAGCGGTGCGGGATCCTTGGCGGCGGCCTCGACGAGCGACTCGGCGAACGTGCCGAAGGTGTCGAGGAACAGCGCGCTGTCGGTCACGCGCCCCGCGAGGCAGCCCTGGGTCGACAGGTCGTGCCAGCCACCCGAGCTCGGCATCGTGCCCTGGGTCGGCTTGAATCCCACGAGCCCGCAGCAGGCAGCCGGTATGCGAATGGACCCTGCGCCGTCGGACGCCGTGGCGATGCCGACTGCTCCGGCGGCGACCAACGCGGCGGAGCCACCGGACGATCCGCCACTCGTGTGGGCCAGGTTCAACGGGTTGCGCGTGATGCCGTTCGCCTCGGACTCGGTGAAGCCGAAGATCGCGAGCTCGGGCAGCGCCGACTTGGCGACGACGACCATGCCGGCGGCACGCATCGCCGCGACGAGCTCGGCGTCCTGGTTCGCCGGCAGCAGCATGGCGCTGCTGCCCTTGCCGGTGACCTGGCCCGCGATGTCGAGGTCGTCCTTGACCGCGACCGGTATGCCCAGCAGCGGTCCACTCTCGCCGGCCGCACGACGCCTGTCCGCGTCGTCGGCGGCGGCCAGCGCCTCCTCGGCATACACCGCGACGGTTGCGTTGATCGCCGGGTTCTCACGATCGATGGCGTCCAGCGTCGCCTGGGTCAGCTCACGCGAGGTCAGCGTGCCTGCGGCGAGGAGCTCGCCCTGTCGGGTCGGTCCGGCAGCAACGGCCTCAGCAGGAGTCATGGCCAGAGCGTAGCCACGATCAGCCATGGTCGGGCGAGCCTTTCGGCTCACGAGGTCTCGATACGCCGCTCGCAGAGCGAGCTTGCTACTCGACCGGCGAGTACTCGAGCGAGCACTCGGTGGTCGAATGGGCGAGGGATATCTCTACATCAAGAATCTTGACGAACTAGGATGGTGGTGTGGAAGACGATGTCGATCGACTGATCGCGGCGTGGCAGCGGGAGCGTCCGGACATGGACGTCTCCCCCATGCACGTGCTCAGCCGCGTCACCCGGCTCGCGCTCCACCTCGACCGGGCTCGCAAGCAGGCCTTCGCGGACCACGACCTCGAGCCTTCGGAGTTCGACGTGTTGTCGGCGCTTCGCCGGTCCGGCAAGCCCTATCAGCTCTCCCCCGGCCAGCTCGTGCACGAGACGCTGGTGACGAGCGGCACCATGACCAACCGCGTCGATCGCCTGGTGCGCAAGGGCCTCGTGGAGCGGCTGCCGGATCCCGCCGATCGACGCGGCGTACAGGTCAGGCTCACGACCTCGGGCAAGAACGCGGTCGACGGAGCTCTGGATGCCCTGCTGGGGCACGAGCAGAAGCTGCTGGCCGGGCTGTCGCCAGACGAGGCCACCTCGCTCGCCGGCGCTCTGCGTACGCTCTCGCTACCGTTCGATCGCTGACCCGGCGACGAGGCCGGTGCGGTGCGCCAGCGCCGCCAGCTCCGAACGCCGTGTTGCGCCGAGCTTCGCCAGCAGGCTCGACACGTGGTGCCCCACCGTGCGGTGACTGATGAACAGCCGAGTGCCGATCTCGCGATCCGTGAGCCCCTCGGCGACCAGCAGCAGGATCTCGCTCTCGCGCGGCGTCATCCTGAACGGGCTCGGCTCGGTCTCGGCGGCTGCCGACGAGGCGAGCCTGATCCGCGATCGGCGAGCGACGTCCTCGACCATCGCGGCGATCACGCGTGCGCCGATGCTGTCCGCCTGGGCCCAGGCCGTCCTCAGCTCGGCCGTCGCGGCGGCCCGGTCCGGCGTACCCGTCAGGTAGGCCTCCGCGGCGCGCAGCCTCGCGTACGCCGCACGGTACGGCTTGGGCAGCGCGTCCCACTTCGCGGCCAACGCACTCCATGCCAGTGGATCGGACTCCCCGCGGGCGCGGGCCAGCTCGCAGCGGGCCGCCTCGCGGTGCAGCCGGGCGACCGGCACGTCGGCAGGCCAGCGCGCCAGCGCCTCCTCCGATGCCGTGACCCACCGGACGACCGGCTCCTCGTCGCCGGCGCCATGCAAGACCTGCTCGGTCGCGGCAGCGGCTGCCGCGTCGTGTACGGGGACACAGAAGGTCGGGTCCTCGTTCGGGTCGAACCTGGTCAGGGCCTCCTCAGCCATCTCTAGAGCCGCAGCGAGGTCGCCCTGCCGGGCCCGCACCTCCACCAGCGCGGCATACAGCGGCCCGATCAGCTGCCCGTCGATCAGCTGCGTGCCGCCGGCGCGGGAAGCCTCGAGGTGTTCGCCTGCACGATCGAGCTCGCCCGTCCTCAGCAGGACCTGCCCGTACGTCAGGTCGACCACGACCCGGTCGATGCCGGCCGGGTTCAGCTCGTCGGCCTCCCGAGGAGGTCGAGGGCGTGGTCGTTCTCGCCGAGCATCAGCAACGACTGCGCCGCGTCGCACCGGCACCACACGCCTTTGCGGCGCTGGAGGCCCAGCTGCTCGACCACCTCGATCCCCTCGATCGCGACGTCGGCTGCCTCACGGAGACGCCCGGCGTTGAGGTAGACCGAGTGCAGGTTGACGATCGCCCGGGCGACGTCGTCGACGTCCTCCATCTCCTCCTCCGCGATCTGCCGCGCGACGAGCAGCTCGGCGACCCCTTCGTCGAACCGGCCGAGGTGCGCCAGCGAGACGCCCAGGTTGTTGCGGGCGTGGCCTTCGGTGGAGCGGGACTTCGGCACGTGCTGGGTGATCTCGATGGCCTCTCGCGCGTACGTGATGGCCTCCTCGTACCGGCTGGCCAGCATGAGGATCTGCGAGTAGCCGCTCACCACGGCCGCGCGCCAACAGGTCGGCGGGTCGGACGGAGTGATCTCCATGGCGGTCTCGTACGCCCGCATCGAGGCTTCGCCCTCGGCCGACATCCAGAGGTAGCGTCCCAGCCGCTCGTGGAGGTAGCCGCGGTGCAGCGGGTCGCGGCCGTCCACAGCGTCGATCGCGGCACGGATCAGCTCGGCCGCGCGGCCCGGGTGTGCGGACAGGTGTGCCACCTCAGCGGCCTGCCACAGCAGTCGATAGCGGGGGACGTCGAGCAGGGTTGTGCCGGGGAGGTCGTCGAGCAGCTCGATCGCGCGCTCGTAGTGGAACAACGCCTCGCTGAAGGCCAAGGCCTCGCTCGCCGCGCGGGCAGCGTCCACAGCAGCGACGAGCGCCTTGGCGGACTCGCCCGATGCGTACCAGTGGCTGGCGATGCGGCCGGCCACGAATCGAGCGCCACCACCGAGAGTCGGGTCCTCGACCAGCGCCGCGGCCACCCGTCCGTGCATGCGCCGGGACTCCCCCGGCAGCAGGCTTCCGGCGATCGCCTCCTGCAGCAGGGCATGCCGGAACTGGTACGTGCCGCCGTCCGCGTCATCCGTGGTCAGCACGTGGTTCTCGACTGCGGGGCGGATCGCACGGTCGAGCGCATCGCCGGACAGATCGGTGATCGCCTCCAGCAGCCGGTGCGGCACCCGTCGACCGACGACGCTGGCGGAGCGCAGGAGCTGGCGAGTCGCGGGTGCGAGCGCGTCGAGGCGGGCCAGCAGCAGGTCGCGGACCGTGCCCGGCAGCTCGCCGTCCGACCCGAGCACCAAGAGCTCCTCGGCGAAGAACGGGTTGCCCTCTGCGCGCCCGTAGACGTCGTCCAGCAGGTTCTTGACCGGTGGCACGCCGAGGATGTCGCTGATCTGTCGTGCTTGCTGCTCGCGGGTGAGCGGGTCGAGCTGGAGCCGGTGATCGGCGCCGCGGCCGGTCTCGGCGACGAATCGGGTGATCCCGGGGTCCTGCGGCGACTCGTCGGTGCGAAGTGTGAAGAGGAGCAGCACGTCACCGCGCAGCTGCTGGGCGAGCAGCGCCAGCATCTCCCGCGTCGACCGGTCGGCCCAGTGCAGGTCCTCCACGACCAGCACGAGGGGTCGGCGGCAGCTGAGGCCGTCGATGACGGCACACAACGCCTGGAACAGGCGGCTGGCACTGGCCCGGGTGGCCGACGGCACGCCGTCGCCCGACAGGGCCGGGACCAGTCGGGCGAGCTCCCCGCCCGACGGCCCGGCGAGCTCGAGGAGGTCGGCCGGGCCGTCACGGCGTACGAGATCGGCGAGGATCTCGACGAGCGGGGCGTACGGCAGCATCTGCTCGCCCTGTGCGACGCAACGACCCACCAGGACGTCGGCCCCGCGATCGCCGGCACGGGACGCGAACTCCTGGACCGTGCGCGTCTTGCCGATGCCGGCCTCGCCCTCGACGAAGACCGCGCGAACCCGGTGGGACTCGACAACCGCCTCGAGCATCGCGTCGAGGCGCGCGAGGTCGTCCTCCCGGCCGATCAGCAGCCGGCTGGTCGCCCTCCTGTCGATGACACCGTGCGTCGACGTCATACGAGGAGTATGGACCGGCCGGCTGCGATTCCGGGAGTGATCGCGTTCTCAGCCGTGCTCGTGACCCGGGATCACGCCTTCCTGGACCGGGATCAGCTGGTCGGCGAGCAGACCGTGAGCCTCGCGGTGCACCCGCTCGGCGGCGGCGGCATCCGGTGCATCGACGAGGCAGAAGACCTTGCCGCTGTCCTCGTCGAACCAGTACTGCTTGTAGTCGACGCCGTACTGGCCCTGGACCTCGAGGTCCTTCGCATGCGCTCCGGCGACGGCGTCTGCGGTCAGGCCCTCGACCTTGTCGTGGATGTCCATGAACAGTGCCATGATCCTGTCTCCTTCGTTCGGTGGTGGAGCTCCATCGTGTGACGAGCCCGGCCGGACGGGTTAGGCAGAACTACCCAGATCTCGCATGCAATCGGCACGTATGTCCGTGTGCACGTGCGTGGTCGGGGAGCTGCGCTGCGCCGCCTAGACTTCTTCGGTGGCACATCTCCTCGGCGTCGAGTCCATCGCGCTCGACTTCCCGACCAAGACCGTCTTCGAGTCGGTCACCATCGGCATCGACGAGGGCGACCGGATCGGCATCGTCGGTCGCAACGGCGACGGCAAGTCGACGCTGCTGCGCATCCTCGCCGGTCGCATGCAGCCGGACTCCGGCCGTGTGACGACTCGTGGCGGCGTGCACATCGGCATGCTCGACCAGACCGACACGCTCGACCAGACGCAGACCGTCGGGCACGCGATCGTCGGCGACAAGCCCGACTACGAGTGGGCCGGCGACGCCCGGATCCGCGACGTCATCGCGGGGCTCGTCTCGGACATCCCCTGGGACGCCACGGTCGGCAACCTCAGCGGTGGACAGCGCCGCCGGGTCGCGCTCGCGGCGCTGCTCGTGGGTGACGACGACGTGCTGTTCCTCGACGAGCCGACCAACCACCTCGACGTCGAGGGCATCACGTGGCTCGCCGGGCACCTCAAGACGCGGTGGTCGGCCAACGCCGGCGGGCTGCTGGTCGTGACCCACGACCGCTGGTTCCTCGACGAGGTCTGCAATGCGACCTGGGAGGTGCACGACGGCATCGTCGAGCCGTTCGAGGGCGGCTATGCGGCGTACATCCTGCAGCGGGTCGAGCGCGACCGGCACGCCTCGGCGACCGAGTCCAAGCGGCAGAACCTCATGCGCAAAGAACTGGCCTGGCTGCGTCGCGGCGCCCCCGCACGTACGTCGAAGCCCAAGTTCCGCATCGACGCCGCCAACGAGCTGATCGCCAACGAGCCGCCTCCGCGCGATCCCATCGTGCTCAAGCAGATGGCGACCTCGCGGCTCGGCAAGGACGTCGTCGACATCCTCGACGTGTCGGTGTCGTACGACCACGAGGTGCTCAAGCACGTCGAGTGGCGCGTCGGACCCGGCGAGCGTACGGGCATCCTCGGCGCCAACGGGGCCGGCAAGTCGACGCTGCTCGGCCTCGTCACCGGCGCCGTGCAGCCCACGTCAGGGCGGGTCAAGCGCGGCAAGACCGTCAAGGTCGTGACACTGACGCAGGAGCTGGACGAGCTCAAGGACGTCGGGTCCGACCGGGTCAGCGATGTCGTCGGCCGCCAGCGCACGGCGTACGTGTCGGGCGGCAAGGAGATGACGCCGTCGCAGCTGCTCGAACGGCTCGGCTTCTCCAACGAGCAGATGGCGACGCCGGTGCGCGACCTGTCGGGTGGGCAGAAGCGGCGGCTCCAGCTGCTGCTGATCCTGCTCGACGAGCCCAACGTGCTGGTGCTCGACGAGCCGACCAACGACCTCGACACCGACATGCTCGCGGCGATGGAGGACCTGCTCGACTCGTGGCCCGGCACGCTGCTCGTCGTCTCGCACGACCGCTACCTGCTGGAGCGCATCACGGATCAGCAGTACGCGATCCTCGACGGCCACTTCCGCCACCTGCCCGGTGGGCGTCGACCAGTACCTGCGCCTGCGCAAGGAGCAGGACTCCCCCGCCGCGTCGAACCCCTCGACCGCCGGGCACACCGCGCCGACGCCGAAGCTGTCGAGCGCCGAGCTCCGCAACACCAAGAAGGAGATCGGCTCGATCGACCGCAAGATGGAGAAGCTGTCGGCCCGCATCGACGCGCTCCACGTCGAGATGGCGCAGCACGATCCGACCGACGGTGCGGGGCTCGCGGAGCTGATGAAGTCGGTCTCGGAGCTGGAGAAGCAGGTCGAGGACCACGAGCACCGCTGGCTCGAGCTCACCGAGCTCGTCGAAGGCTGACCGCCGCCTCATACCCCGCGATGTGTGAGGTTTCAGGCGCTATCGCGGACCCGAAGCGCCCATAACCTCACAAATCGCGGAGGTTAGCTGGTGATGCGGGCTCCGGCCACGGGGCCGCGGGACTGGACGACGTCGGCGCAGCCGGCGGCGCTGCTGAGGGCGAATGCGATGTCGAGGCTGTGCTGCTCGTCGGAGGCGAGGAACAGGGCGGTCGGGCCCGAGCCCGACAGGATCGCACCCAGCGCCCCGGCCTCGATGCCGATCTCGAGGGTGTCCTGCAGCTCCGGCCGCAGCGACAGGGCAGCCTCGGTCAGGTCGTTGGAGAGCGCATCGCCGAGCGCCTCGGCGTCGCCGGCGCGCAGTGCGGCGAGCAGGGCATCCGGCACGACCGGGTCCTGCACCTGTGAACCCTCGTTGATCCGGTCGAACTCGGCGTAGACCGCCTTGGTCGACAGTCCTTCGTACGCCATCGCGAAGACCCAGTTGTAGGACCCGCGGGCCAGGACCGGGCTGATGGTCTCGCCGCGTCCCCCACCGATCGCGTTGCCACCGTGCAGGAGGAACGGCACATCACTGCCGAGCTGGGCCGCGACCTGCTCGAGCTCGGCGCGCGAGAGGCCGGTCCCCCACGCGTCGTTGCAGGCCACGAGCGCGGCGGCAGCATCGGCCGAGCCGCCGGCCATGCCACCGGCGACGGGGATGACCTTGCGGATCGCGAGGTCGACCCCCGCTGTCGTGCCGGTCGTCTCGCGCAGCAGCCTCGCGGCCTTGACCGCAAGGTTGTCGTCGTCCTCGGGCACCAGCGCCGACTCGGCCCGCACGTCGAGCTCGCTGTGCACCGAGACGGTGATCGCGTCGTCGTCGCGGGACGATGCGCGGACCTCATCGTGCAGGTCGACGGCCTGATAGACCGTGGCCAGCGGGTGGTAACCGTCGTCCCTGACCGGCCCCACACCGAGGCACAGATTGATCTTGGCGGGCACGCGGACGGTCGCAGAAGTCACCCGTTCAACCTAGTGGCCGGTCGAGGGCGTGGCGGGCGGCGGGGCGAACCTACGACGTCTCGTCCTTGACGACGTCGAGGTTGTGGAAGGTCGGCGGGCCGTCGAGGAGCTCCATCATCTTCCGGGAGAACTCATCGGTCTCGGGTCGGTTCGAGTTCTCCATCGCCGACTCGTACGAGTCGAAGAACACGAGCACCATGAATCGGTTGGGATCGTCCCGGTCCCTCGTCTCGATCCCCCGGCGGACCGTGGAAGCCCCTTCGCTGCGCTCCCGGAAGTCCTCGGTGAGCGCTTGCATCTCGTCGAACCGGCTGGTGCGTCCCTCGATGATCTGTATGAATGCCATGACCTGCTCCTTTGCAGATGTGCCTACAAGGGCACGGTAGGACGCAGGACGGCGGACCGCCATGGTCCGATCAGGCCAGGTGACATTCCACGCTCAGCGGTTCTCGATCTCGCGGAGCGCACGATAGGACGCGTCGATGCTGGTCGTACGCTGCTCACCCGGCCGGCCCGCGAGGTCGAGCACCCGGTCGGCCAGCACCACGACCACGCTCATCGCCACGGCGTAGCTGTCGAACGCCAGGTCGGTCGCGAGCGGGCACTCCAGCCACACCGCAGAGCGGCCGGCGAGAGCGCGCGCCGACGGATCGGCGAGCAGGATCATCGGCGTGCCCGACTTCTCGAGGATCTCCATCAGGCCGTCGATGTTGTCGGGCCGCCGCCGGAACGCCACGACGATCGCCACGTCGTCCTTGCCCAGGCCGATGAGCTCGTCTGACAACGCCTGCCCGGGCTGCGGTACCAAGGTGACGCCGAACCGGGCCTGGTTGAGGGACTGGCGCAGGTGCAGCGCGACGATGTAGCTCGACCGCATGCCGACGACCACGACCCGCTGCGCCTCCGCGATGAGCGTGGCCGCCTTGGCGAGCCCACCCTCCTCGAGACCGGTCAGCGCCTTCTGCAGGTTGGCGACCTCGTGGTCGAGGTGCGCCGCCAGGCTGGGCGCGCCCTCGAGGCTCACCGGGACGCCGTTGCTGCGGAGCGTACGGAGGTGGTCGCGCACCTCGGTGAAGTCGTCGAAGCCCAGGCGGCGGAACAACCGGCTCATCGTGGCCTTGGAGACCCCGGCCAGCTCGGCCAGCTCGGCCGCCCGGTAGATCGCGAGGTCGTCGAGGTGGGCCAGCAGCACGTCCGCCGCGCGACGCTCCTGCGGCGACAGGTCGGCGTACCGCTCAGCGATCCGCTCGTCGATCCTCATGTCACGAAACGGTAGTGCACATGTGTGAAGAGCGGTGGCACGCTGATTTCACCGACGTTACGTCTGCTCCGGGAGTCAGACCGGCGTGAGGAACTGCCCGAGGCGGAAGAACTCCTCGACGCCGAGCTGTTCGCCGCGGGCCTGCGGCGAGATGCCGGCCGCGACGAGCGCCTCCTCCGCTGCGGGTCCGGAGCCGGCGAGCTCCGACAGCGCGGCGCGCATGGTCTTGCGGCGCTGCGCGAACGCGGCGTCGACGACCGCGAACGTCCGCAGGCGCTGCGCCTCGTCGCCGGGCGGCTCGCGACGGGTCCACGCGACGAGTGCCGACTCGACGTTGGGCATCGGCCAGAACACGTTGCGGCCGATCGACCCGGCGAGCCGCAGCTCGGCGTACCAAGCAGCCTTGACGCTCGGCACCCCGTACGTCTTGGAGCCCGGCCCTGCGGCGAGGCGGTGCGCGACCTCGGCCTGCACCATCACGAGGCCCGTCGTGATCGTCGGGAACCGCTCGAAGAACGTCAGCAGGACGGGCACGGACACGTTGTAGGGCAGGTTGGCCACCAGCGCCGTCGGGGTCGGCCCGGGCAGCTCGGTGACCTGCATCGCGTCGGCGGTGACGAGGTCGAAGTGCGAGGCCTGGTCGGGGGCGTACTCCGCGATCGTGGACGGCAGCTGCGCCGCCAGGACCTCGTCGAGCTCCACCGCGGTGACGTGCGACGCCACCTCGAGGAGCCCGAGGGTCAGCGATCCCAGGCCGGGACCGATCTCGACGACAACGTCATCGGCGCCGACACCGGACGTACGCACGATGCGTCGCACGGTGTTGGCGTCGATGACGAAGTTCTGCCCGCGTTGCTTGGTCGGGCGGATGCCGCAGGACTCGGCCAGGCGTCGGACGTCAGCGGGTCCGAGCAGCCGGGGAGTCGTCAGTCGAACCTCGCATGGGCGCAGCCCCACTGGCCCCAGCCCGAACGGGCCTGGAGGATCTTGGCGCGCTTGATCTGCTCTTCGCGGCTGTGGTCGCTCGGCAGCCCCGTGCCACCCACGCTGTGCCACGTCGCGGCACTGAACTGCAGGCCGCCGTAGTAGCCGTTGCCGGTGTTGATCGACCAGTTGCCGCCGGACTCGCACTTGGCGATCTTGTCCCAGACGCTGTCGGGCGGCGTCGTGGCGGTGCCGTGCTCCTCGATCTGCGGGCGCGGCTCGGCCAGCGACCGCGACACCAGCACGACGCGCTCACGGAGCTTGCCGTCGGCGTAGATCAGCGTGACCTTCTCGCGCGCCTTGCCCTTCTTGCCCGGCTGCACGACGTTCTTCTCACCGACCGAGGCATCCGGATCCTGGCGGACCGTCGTCTTGAAGCCGACGGGGACGGTCTCGGTCTTGGTGACCTTCTTGATCCGCACGACACGCAGCTTGTCGTCGGGGGTGACGAAGGCGTCCTTGCCGGGCTTGACCTCGTCGTCGGAGTCCAGGGTGACGTCGACCTGCTTGAGCACCGCGGCGACGGTCGGCGCGTTGGAGGTGACGGTCTTCTTCTTGTGGTCCGCGATCACGGTGAGCGACTTGGAGCTGCTCACGACGAGCTGGGCGCCCTTGCGCGGGATGACGCTGGACTTCTTGGCAGAGAGGTACGACCCGGACGTCGGCTCGACGCCGAGGGTCTCGAACGCGTCGCCGACGGTGCGGTCGTAGACCGTGTGCTCGGTGACGGTGCCGTCGACCGCGAGGGTGACGGGCTTGGCGTACGAGACGGCGATCGTGTCGCCGTCGGAGATCGAGTCGGACTTCGGCTTGCTCAGCCGGTCGTCCGCGCGCAGCGTGATGTGCTTGGACGCGAGCACGTCCGAGACGGTGTCGCCGAACGTACGGATCTTGTTGCTCTTGCCGTCGACGGTCAGGGTGACCGTGTGGCTGAGCGCTCCGTAGGCGGCGGTGCCTCCCGCGACGACCAGGACGATCGCGAGGTTGAGGGCGAGAAGCGGGAAAGACTTGCGATGACGACGCTTTCCGGAGGTGGGCGTACGTCGGGCGGTTGAGTCTGGCTGCACAGAATTCCTTGACAGTCGGTGACGGGGCCGACTTTCAACCATACGGATGCCCCTTCCTGGGTCAAATTCTGTGAGGCCAGTCACCACCGAATGCAGAAACCGTGTTCGCATCGATGTTCCGACACATTTCCTCGACCGTTTTGCCTGCAATTCCAGCCATGTACCGCACCGTGAGCGGGATCAGGAACGAAGCGTTCGGGCTCCCGCGATGCGGCGTGGGTGTGAGGAAAGGCGCATCGGTCTCGACAAGGATACGGTCAGATGGCGTGATACGGAGAGCTTCGCGGAGGTTCTCAGCGTTCTTGAAGGTGACGGTCCCGGCGAACGACAGGTAGGCCCCGCGGTCGAGGCACTCGCGCGCGAAGGCGGCGTCGCCGGAGAAGCAGTGCATGACCGTGCGCTCTGGGATGCCCTCGTCGTCGAGCACCCTGAGCACGTCGTCGTGTGCGTCGCGGTCGTGGATCACCAGGGTCTTGTCGTGCCGCTTGGCCATGCGGATGTGCTCACGGAACGACGCGTGCTGCGCGTCGCGGCCGGACTCGCCCGTGCGGAAGTAGTCGAGACCGGTCTCGCCCACGGCCCTCACGTACGGCGACTGGGCCAGCGCATCGATCTCGGCCAACGCCTCGTCGAGGTCACCCAGCTCGGTGTGCTTGGGCGCCTCGTTGGGGTGCAGCGCGACTGCGGCGACCACGGAGTCGTACGCCGCGGCGGTGTCGACCGCCCAGTGCGAACCCTCGAGGTCGCAGCCGACCTGCACGATGCGGGTCACCCCGACGGCCGCGGCCCGGTCGAGTGCTTCGTCGACCGGGATCAGCAGCCCGCCCTCGACGCCCTTGGCGTACGCGCGGTGGTCGAGGTGGCAGTGGTTGTCGACGACCGGTGACGGCAGCGCCTCCGGCGCCTTGGGCCAGCCCTCGGTGAGCGTCACTCGGCCGCGGCCTCGATGCGCGGGAACAGCGACGCCGGCTTGGTGATCGTCGTGCCCTCCGGGAGCTGACCCCATCCGGCGACGGCGTCGATGCGCTGGTCGGCGAGCGCACCGAGTGCCGGCTCGGCGCCCAGGGAGTCCCACAGCACCGCCGACGCCTTGGGCATCACGGGGTTGAGCAGCACCGCGAGCACGCGCAGGCCCTCGGCGGTGGTGTTGAGGATCGTCGCGAGCCGGTCGCTCTCGGCGTCCTCCTTGGCGACCTTCCACGGCGCCTGCTCGGTGATGTAGCCGTTGAGCTCGTCGACGATGCGCCAGATCGCGGTCAGCGCGTCCTGCGGTGCGACCGCCTCGATCGCCGCGTCGGCGTCGGCCACGGCCTCGGCGACGAGGTCGATGACCTTCTGCTCGGCCGGCGACGTGGCACCGGCTGCCGGCAACGAGCCGTCGAAGTACTTGCCGATCATGGCGGCGACCCGTGACGCGAGGTTGCCGAAGCCGTTGGCGAGCTCGGCGTGGTAGCGGGCGTGCATGTCCTCCCACGAGATCGAGCCGTCGCTGCCGAACGTCAGGGCCCGCGCGAAGTAGTAGCGGTAGGCGTCGGAGCCGAACGTGTCGACGATCTCGTCGGGGCGGATGCCGTTGGCCTTCGACTTCGACATCTTCTGGCCGCCGACGAGGATCCAGCCGTGCGCGAAGACCTGGTGCGGCACGGGCTCCCCCGCCGCCATCAGCATCGCGGGCCAGATCACCGCGTGGAACCGGGCGATGTCTTTGCCGACGATGTGGATGTTGGCCGGCCACAGCTCCTTGAAGCGTTCGTCGTCGACGCCATAGCCCGCCGCCGTCACATAGTTGAGGAGCGCCTCGATCCAGACGTACATGACGTGCTTGTCGTCCCACGGCACCTGGATGCCCCAGTCGAACGTCGAGCGCGAGATCGACAGGTCACGCAGGCCGCGCTTGACGAACGCGATCAGCTCGTTGCGCACCGACGCGGGCTGGATGAAGTCGGGGTTGGCGTCGTAGAAGTCGAGCAGCTTCTGCTGGTAGTCGCTGAGCCGGAAGAAGTAGTTCTCCTCCGTCATGTGCTCGACCCGGCTGCCGTCGAGCTTGGAGACCTTGAAGCCCTCGTCCTCGCCCTCGCCGTCGGCCACGTCGTCATCGCCGACGAACTCCTCGGCGCCGACGCTGTAGTAGCCGCTGAACGAGCCCTTGTAGACCGCGTCACGTTCGTAGAGCGCCTGCCAGAACGCCTTGGCACCGTCGAGGTGGCGCTGCTCGGTCGTACGGATGTAGTCGTCGTTGGCGATGTCGATCGTCTCGAGGAGCGGCTTCCACTCCTCCTCGACGAGCTTGTCGACCCAGTCCTGCGGCGAGACGCCGTTCTGGTCGGCCTTGCGGAGGACCTTCTGGCCGTGCTCGTCGGTGCCCGTCAGGTACCAGACGCTCTCGCCGCGCTGCCGGTGCCAGCGCGTGATGATGTCACCCATGACCGTCGTGTAGCCGTGCCCGATGTGGGGCGCGTCGTTGACGTAGTAGATCGGCGTGGTGACGTAGAACGTGGAGTCGGACACGTCCTCAATCCTAGTGACCTGCCGCGACCCGACGGACATCCCCGCTAGGAGTGCGCGGCGTCGTAGACATCCTTCTTGCGTACGCCCGTCTCGCCCGCGACCTGCTCGATCGCGTCCTTGCGGCTGAGCCCCTCGGCCTGCCGGGCGGTGACGAGCTCCCGCAGGTCGTCCGGCCCGTACGTCCGACGGTCCGGGGCGGCGCCGCCGACGACGATCGTGACCTCGCCGCGTACCCCCTGCTCCTGGCCGGCGGCCCATCCGACGAGGTCCTCGAGGCTCCCCCGGGCCACCTCCTCGTACGTCTTGGTGAGCTCGCGGCACACCGCCGCGGCCCGGTCGGCGCCGAGCACGTCTGCCATCGCCCGCAGCGACGCCTCGGTGCGGTGCGGCGACTCGAAGAACACCATCGTGCGCCGCTCGGCGACCAGCTCGGTCAGCGCGCGCGTACGCTCGCCTGCCTTGCGCGGCAGGAAGCCCTCGAAGCAGAACCGGTCGACCGGCAGGCCCGACACCGCGAGTGCGGTCAGCACGGCCGACGGTCCGGGGATCGCGGTGACGGCGACATCGGCGGCGATCGCCGCGACGACCAGCCGATAGCCGGGATCGGACACGCTCGGCATACCGGCGTCGGTCACCAGCACGACGGTCGAGCCCTCCGCGAGCAGGGCGGCCAGCTCCGGAGTGCGGCGTTCCTCGTTGCCCTCGAAGTAGGACACGATCCGGCCGCCGATCTCCACACCGAGCTCGGAGGCGAGGCGTTTGAGCCGGCGGGTGTCCTCGGCCGCCACGACGTCGGCCGTCGCCAGCGCCGCACCGAGACGGCCGCTCGCGTCGGCGGCCTGGCCGATGGGGGTCGCGGCGAGGATCAGCATGCCGCCAGCATGTCAGGTCCGCTGCGGCGGTGGATTCTCAACCGAAACAGTCGGCAGCGGTGGATCGGCAACTGATTGCGGGGTCATAGCGTTGCGAATCCACCGCTCGGGTGGAGCGGCACCGGAATCGGGCGGGCGAACAGCGATCGCCACCGTGGGCCGAAGGACGGAGTGGGACCGTCGTAGCCGCGCTCGACCAGCCGGCGGTGGACGTACACGACCAGGGATCGAGGACGATCCAGCTTGGCTTGGGTGACCTGCACGTACTCCCATGCCGACAGCCTGAACGCGGCGTACCGGTCGATGTCGCGCGCGAACTGAGTGTCGTCGAAGGCATGCTGGCGGCCCTCGTACTCGACCACCAACCTCCACAGGCGATAGACCAGGTCGCCGCACCCGACGAAGACCCCGTCCGCATCGAACACATCGACGTTGACCTCCGGCGGAGGCAGTCCGGAGAACACGAGCACGACCCTCGTCTCGGACTCCTTGAGTGAGCGCGACCTCGCGTCGAGGTGAGGGATCACCGCCATCGCGGCGCCCGCGCCAGGACGCCAGGGCTGGGCGCGGATCAGCTCGACGAGCGACGCGATCGTCATGTGCTCGCGATGGAGCAGCCAGTCACCGATCTTCACCAGGTCGATCAACCTCCACGAAGCCGCGGCACCGATGAACGCGGCCTCGACGCAGACCCCGCCGTCGTCTGCGGGCGGCATGGCCATGGTCCGGTGGAGGAAGATCATCGGGATGTCGAGGTGCAGGTCGCGACCGACCGTGAAGTGCAGCGGAGTCACGGGACCGTAGTCAAGGCCCAACCTGCGCATCCGGGTGAGATGACTGGGGCGCGCGTCGTCCGGGAGTGCCAGCACAGCGGCATCGATCAGGCCCGCCGCGTCGAGACGGGTGCCGGCGAGAACGTAGACCGACGGGAAGATCAGCTCGAAGCGAGAGTGCTGCAACATCCGTGGCGATATGCCGTGAGCCATGGCCTCCTGCCTGCTGAAAGCACGCTGCTGCAAGTTCTCGGGCACTCGCGTCGGTGTACGCATGCTCCACGGCACCAAGTCAGACAGGGAAGTCGCGCCCTGTCCACGTACAACTGTGGACACCGTCCGGGACGCGCTTGACGTGTGGATCCCCGAGCCGCCGGTGGATCCGCAACCGAATGAGAGGTCATACGGTTGCGAATCCACCGCTCGAACCCGAAACGGTTGCGAATCCACCGTTGCGAGGTCTCCTGGGCATTTCACCTAGGCTTGCCCGGTGACGTTGCTGGCGAGGGTCTCCGATCGCGCATGGGGCTGGATCGGCCCGATCTCCGTCGCCGTCCTCGCGTTCGTGCTGCGGGTGTGGAACGTCGGCAAGCCGCGCATCCTGATGTTCGACGAGACCTACTACGCCAAGGACTCGTGGTCCCTGCTGAAGCACGGGTACGTCCAGGACTTCACCGAGAACGCCAACAAGCAGATCCAGGGCGGTCACACGACGGGGTTGATGACCGGCGATCCCTCGTGGATCGTGCACCCTGACGGCGGCAAGTGGCTCATCGCTCTCGGCGAGCGCGTGTTCGGCCTCGACGCGTTCGGCTGGCGCATCGCCGCTGTCGTGATCGGGTCGCTGACCGTCCTGGTCCTCGCGCGGCTCGTTCGCCGCCTGACCGGCTCGACCGTCATGGGCTGCTTCGCGGGACTGCTGCTGGCGTTCGACGGCCTGCACTTCGTGATGTCGCGGATGGCCCTGCTCGACGTCTTCCTCGCGTTCTGGGTGGTCTGCGGCGTCGCCTGCATCGTCGCCGACCGCGACTGGATCCGCGAACGGCTCGACCGCTACCGCATCATCCGGCCCTGGCAGCTGGCCGCCGGCCTGTGCTTCGGGATGGCCTGCGGCACGAAGTGGAACGGCGTCTACGTCCTCGCCGCCTTCGGCCTGCTGGCCGTGATCTGGGAGGTCCTGGCGCGCAAGCGCGGGATCGTCGACCCGGCGGCCAAGCGCAACAGCTGGGTCGTCACGACCCTGCGGGTCGGCGTGCCGGCCTTCGCGTCGATCGTCGTGGTCGCCGGCCTGGTCTACATCGCGACGTGGACCGGCTTCCTGATCCACCATCACGCGTACGAGGCGAGGTTCGGTCACGGCTACGGCGACTACTCGGCGCCGTGGGGGGCATATGTCGACAAGCCGACCCCCGGCTTCCTCGGCGAGACGCGCGACGCGTTCCGGTCGCTGTGGCACTTCCACGTCATGACGTTCGACTTCTCGTGGTCCGGGCTCAACACCGCCGAGCACCATCCCTACGAGTCCAACCCGGCCGGCTGGCTCGTGCTCGAGCGCCCGGTCGTCGTCGACTACAAGGGCGACTTCCCGCTCTCGGACTGCGGGGCCGCCGCCGGAGGATCGTGCGTGCGCGAGGTGATGATCCTCGGCAACCCGATCATCTGGTGGTCCGGAGCGCTCGCCCTGCTGGCGTCGATCGCCGCCTGGTTCGTGACCCGCAACGGACGCTGGGGCGTGCCGGTCGTCGCGGTGCTGGTCAGCTGGCTGCCGTGGTTCATGAGCACCGACCGGCCGATCTTCTCCTACTACGCCGTCGCGATCATCCCGTTCACGATCATCGCCATCACGCTCGTCGTGCACGAGCTCGTCCGGGCGGCCGAGACGCCACGGCACCGGTATGTCGTGTGGTTCGTCGCCGGGTTCTTCCTGACCGCGGTCGTGGTGTCCTTCTGGTTCTTCCACCCGGTGCTGACCGGCAAGATCACGACGTACGACGCATGGCACGAACGCATGTGGTTCGACCACTGGATCTAGTGCGGATGCGCGCTCGTCGCCAGATGTTCGTACGATCAACTCATTGAAGGGTCAGCGCGAGACCCTTTCGCACTTCATACTGGATAGTCGACGACGATCTCTGGAGGGAGAGACCCGTGAGCACCACCATGCGCCGCATCCGGCGCACGCTGTTGGGCGGTGTCGTCGCGCTCGCAAGCGTCCCTCTCGTGTCGTCGTCCATGGCCGATGCGGCGACACCGACTGCCCTGCAGGCCAGCCCTGCGTCGACGTCCGCGTGATGTCGACCAAGGACGGCGAAGTGACGCCGATCTCCACGTCATACTTCACTGTCGCCGACATCTCAAGCGGAGACTCGACCTCGTCGACAAGCTCCCGAGTACTGGACTCGCAGCAGCGCCAAGAAGGAAGCCGAGCCCACGCCGCGCCCGGCCAACGGCGCTCCCGCTGCGCGCGTTGCTCCAGCGCATCGGCGACGACGCTCTCGCTGACACAAAGTTCTCTGAGGTCCCAGCTGCGCGGCATCCCCTCGGTGCTCGCCCAGGATGACCTCCGCGACCCGAACGACCCGAAGCAGCCATTCCTGACGACCTGCTGCCCGGCGCTCTACGTCGTACCACGGCAACGGATCGGCTACATCCGACCGCTAAGACGAGCGAGGACGACGTCAACGCCGCCGATCATGTTCATCACTCCGTCCCGGGACGCCCTGATCCTCACGTTCCACACGACCGGGACACTCCTGGAGCCGACGCTCACCGTCGGCGACACCTCGGTCGACACGATCACGACCAAGACACCGCCTTCTCCGTGACGGTCAAGACCCGAGGACCGACGCATCCTCCGCTATCGCTGGAACTTCGGCGATGGCACTGAGTTCTAGTCCAAGTACAAGGCACGCACGTCACATCTATACGAAGACGGACACCTACTCGGCCGTTCGTCCAGGTGTACGGCGACAGACGGATCGTACGGCCGACGGCCTCGACGACCAGCGATGAAGGTCGGGCAAGCCTCCGAAGCCGCCGAAGACGACGACCGGCGGTGGCGGGACCGGCACCGGCGGGACTGGCGGGACCGGGGGCACGGGCGGCGGCTACATCCCGCCCTACATCCCCAAGGACACCACCACTCCGCCCAAGGTCGACACCCCACCGACGATCGAGCCACCGACCACACCCGTCGACGACGGCCTGCAGGAGGTCGAGGGCTTCGTGCTCGCCGGCGCCGGGGCCGAAGAGGGCGACAGCATCCCCGGAACCCAAGCAGCGAGTCAGCCGACCAAGGCGAGCGAGCTGTCCACCAGCCGGAAGATCAGTGGCGCGGTGATCGGCGCCCTCGCCGTCCTCCTGCTGCTGGGACTCGGCGCCGAGATCGAGACACGATGGGCCAGCACCAGGCTGGCTCACCTGAGGAGACGTGCATGAGCGAGCGAACAGTCCAAGCAGTCCGACGGAGGCTCCGGCATGAGCGACGGCATCTACAACGTCATCTTCCACGTCGCGGAGGCGCTCGAGCTGCCGGTCGTGATCCTCGCGCTGCTGGCTCTCGCCGGTGTCCTCGTCGAGACCGGCATGTTCATCGTCGAGCTGGTCAAGCGCCGTCGCCGTACGTTCGCGGCACTGGCCCGCTCGGGAGCCTCGGCCCGCGAGGCCGTCGACGCCGGCCGTACGACCGAGGCGTCTGCACTGCTGCAGACCGTGGCCTGGAGCTCCGCCGTTGGTGCGGCGTTCAGCGTCATCGTCAAGGAGGTCGGCAAGCCCGGCGCCGACACCCGCATCGCCAAGGAGCTCGCCGACTTCGACTTCTCCCGCCAGGGTCGCCTCGCCCGCACGCGGCTGCTGGTCCGCATCGGCCCGGCCCTCGGCCTCATGGGCACGCTGATCCCGCTGACCCCGGCGCTCGACGGCCTGGCGCGCGGGGACGTCGACGCCCTGACCGACAACCTGCGGCTCGCGTTCTCGATCACGGTGCTCGGCATCCTGGTCGGCGCGATCGCCCTCGGACTGTCGCTCGTGCGGGAGCGGCTGTACGGCCAGGACTTCTCCGACCTGGAGTACATCGCGGCGATCCTCACCGACGACGGCACCGGCGCCTCGGCCGTGACCCCGATCCCCAAGAAGCCCGTGCCGGTCCCCCGCGACCCGGCTCCGCTCACGCCCAGGGCCGACACGCCTCCGTTGACGGAGTCCACGTCATGATCCACGTGACGCCGCGGGCGCGCATCTCCCGCGATCGCGCCGGCGACCCGCTCGACGGCCTGGTCAACATGTTCGACATCGGCATCGTCCTCGCCGTCGCGTTCCTGCTCGCCGCGCTGTCGTCGCTCGGCCTCGAAGGTGCGGTCAGCGACAAGGGACTCATCAAGCCCGCCCTCGGCGAGGTCAAGACGACGCCCGGCGAGGAGGTCAAGGACGTCCCGCCCAACGGCACCAAGACCGTTGGCCGCGGCACGCCCGTCGGCACGGTCTACCGCCTCGCCGACGGCCGACTCGTCTACGTCACGCAGGACGCTGCGGGCGGCTCGACCCCGACGACGCCTGCGCCCTCGGAGCCGACGCCGAGCATCCCGACACCCAGCACCCCGACGCCGAGCTTCCCGACGACGCCCACGATCCCGACGCCCTCGCCGTAGTCAGCCTTCGGCGCCCTTGAGGGCCAGGCCGGTGATCCAGGCGATGTCGGCGGCGGCTTCGCGCGCCGGCTTGGACGGCCGGGTGATCGCCGACAGCACCAGGCGTACGACGACCTCGACCGCGACGGTCAGCTCGGCGTCGGTCAGCGGCGTCGGCGGGTAGAGGTCGGCGATCGACTGCTTCACCACCATCACGGCCGCCTCGACGATCTCGCCGGACTCCGTCGTCAGGATCTGCAGGAAGTCCGCATCCTGCTCCTCGGGCAGCGACGTCACGATCGTGCGGACCAGCAGGCTCTGCTCCCCCATCAGCAGGGCACCCTCACAGGCGGCGCGGATGCCGTCGACGAGCGCCGTCTCCGCCGACATGCGCTCGCGCACGACCGCGAGGAATCGCGCCAGCTCCCGCATCGCCAGCTGCTCGGCCAGGCCGTGCTTGTTGCTGAACTCGTTGTAGACCGTCTGCCGACTCACGCCGGCGCGCTCGGCGATGCGCGCCATCGTGACGCTCGACCAGCCCGAGTCCTCGATCATGGACTGGGCCGCATCGAGGAGGCGCTCGCGCACCGGAGCCACTACCGCCTCGGTGGTCATGCGCCGCCCTCCAGCGCGTAGTCAAGCCGCTGACCTGCGGCGATCCACTTCTCGGCGGCGCGTATGTCCCGCGGCCGTCCGATGCCGACGGCGCCGCGCACGATCCCGCCGTCCAGCAGGTACGCGATGAAGTCGCGGTCGGCCAGCGAGCCGTGGACCACGAGCTCGTGGGACGTCTCGGGCCACCCGGTGACCTGCAGGTTGTGGCCGTACTGGTCCGACCAGCACCACGGCACCTCGACGAACGGGTCCTCGCCACCGGCCATGACCTTGCCGATCGCCGTGCCATGGTTCTGCGAGCCCTGCCAGTGCTCGACCCGGTGCCGGCCGCCCAGCACGCCGTTGGGCTGGTTGGCGACATCGCCGGCCGCGAAGACATCCGGTGCGGACGTGCGGCCGAGCTCGTCCACCACGATGCCGTTGGCGACCTCGATGCCCGCGGCCTCGGCGACCTCGACGTTGGGCTCCATGCCGACCGCGACCACGACGACCGGCGCCGACCACGTGCGCCCGTCACTGGCGCGTACGACGGTCTGGCCGTCCTCGTCGTCGATCGACGACACCTCGACGCCGGTGTGCAGGTCGGTGCCCTCGCTCTTGTGCAGGTCGACGTAGAGCTCGCCCAGCTCGGGCGGCAGCAGGCGCGGGAGCGGCAGCGCGGCGGTCTCGAGCAACGTCACGTCGCAGCCCATCTGGCGGGCACTCGCGGCGATCTCGGAGCCGATCAGGCCGGCCCCGACGACGATCAGGTGGTGCCCCGGCGCGAGCTCGGCCTGCAGGTCCGGCGCGTCCGCGAGGGTGCGCAGCGTACGAATGCCGGTTGCCGACCACGGGTTGCGGGCGCGGCCACCCGTGGCGAGCAGCAGCTGGTCGTACGCGACCTCCTCGCCGTCGGCGAGGCGCACCACGTGGGCGTCGGCGTCGATCGACTCGACCGTGACTCCGGTGCGCAGGTTGACCGACTGCTCCTCGTACCACTCCGGCTTCTTGATGCGGATCTCGTCGGGCGTCTTCTCGCCGCGGACGATCTCCTTGGACACCGGCGGCCGGCGGTAGGGCAGCTCGGGCTCCGCGCCCAGCAGGTCGATCTCGCCCTCGTAGCCGCTGCGCCTCATCGCTGCGGCTGCGCTGACCCCGGCGATGCCGGCTCCGACGATGACCGTCCGGTGGGTCATTCAGACCAGCTCGAGCATCGTGAAGTCTGCCTTGGCGGCACCGCAGTCGGGGCACGTCCAGTCGTCGGGGATGTCCTCCCACTTGGTGCCGGGCGGGATGTCCTCCTCGGGCCAGCCCTCGGCCTCGTCATAGATGAACCCGCACTGCTGGCATTCCCAACGCTTCACTGGCCTTCTCCTTCGGTCGCTACGTCGTCGTTGGCCGCATCCTGCCGCTCGGCGGACTTGCGCTGCACCTCGGCCCGGGTCTCGGCGGCGATGATGTTGCCGTCCTGGTCGTTGTGCTCGAACTCCTCGATCGGCAGGAAGTCGACCTGCTCGCGCACGCCGCAGTCCGGGCACGTCCAGTCGGCGTCGATCTCGGCGAACGGCGTTCCGGCCGGCCACCCCTCCCTCGGATTGCCCTGCTCCTCGTCATACACGTACTCGCAGTTGGGGCAGATGAACTTGCTCATGCGGCAATCTCCTCGTCCTTGCTCGTGCCCACGCCGTACCTCCGCACGTACGCCTCGGCGGTGCGCGGGTGCAGGTTGGCGCGGCCGATGTCGCCGTCGTAGTGACCCAGGACCCGCTTGTCCATGACCTTGCGCCAGACCTGCGGGACCCACGTCAGGACGATCATGCCCGCATAGCCCGTGGGCAGGACCGGGGCCTCCTTGAAGTCGCGCAGCGCCTGGTAGCGGCGGGTCGGATTGGCGTGGTGGTCGCTGTGCCGCTGCAGGTGGTAGAGCAGCACGTTCGTGCCGATGTTGTTGGAGTTCCAGCTGTGGCTCGGGTTGACCCGCTCATACCGGCCGGAGTCGAGCTTGGCGCGCTTCATGCCGTAGTGCTCGAGGTAGTTGACCGACTCCAGCAGCCAGATGCCGGCCGCCGCCTGGATCACGAGGTACGGCAGGATCTCCCAGCCGAACGCGATCGTCAGGGCGCCCCACAGGACCACCGAGAACGCCCAGGCGTTGAACAGGTCGTTCTTGATCGTCCAGTGCGACTTCTTCTGGCGGGCGAAGCGCTTCTTCTCCAGCCCCCAGGCGCTCTTGAGGCTGCCGAGGATCGTGCGCGGCATGAACTCCCACACCGTCTCGCCGAGCCGGCCGCTGGCCGGGTCCTCAGGGGTGGCGACGCGTACGTGGTGGCCGCGGTTGTGCTCGATGAAGAAGTGCCCGTAGAACGTCTGGGCGAGGGCGACGCGGGCGAACCAGCGCTCGTGCTCCTCCTTCTTGTGGCCGAGCTCGTGCGCGGTGTTGATGCCGATGCCGGCGACCATGCCGAGACCGAGCGCGAGGCCGATCTTCTGCACGACCGTCAGCGGGTCGTCGATGCCCGGGAGCGTGCCGCCGCCCAGCAGGTAGGCGCCCCAGATCAGGCCGGCGATCTGCACGGGGATGAACGCGTAGGTCACCCAGCGGTAGTAGCGGTCCTCCTCGAGCGCCTCGATCAGCTCGTCGGGCGGGTTGTTGGGGTCGAGCCCGGCGAGCAGGTCGAACAGCGGGATCAGGACGAACACGAAGAACGGTCCGAAGAACCACACGATCGTCGCGCCGGTCCACGCGTAGAGCCCCCACATCATCAGCGGGATCAGCGGGATGATCGCGCCCATGATCCACAGGTAGCGCTTCTTGTCGCGCCACTGGATGACCTGGCCGTCGACGGTTGCCTGGATCGTCATGCTGCATTCCTCCTCGTACGCCCTGGGAGAGGCGCTTTACAAGAAGGTAGCAAATGTAAAGTAGAAGGGCAATGGGTTGCCGTCCGATCAGACCCGGACTACGGCACCGTGGGCCCGGACGGATCCGGGCACACGGTGCCCCCGAGGTCCTAGTTGATCCGGTACGCGCTGACGACCGACGGGCCCAGCACGACGATGAACAGCACCGGGAAGATGCAGACCATCAGCGGGAACAGCATCTTGACCGAAACCTGCTGGCCTTGGCCTCCGCTCGCAGACGCGCGCTTCATCCGCATCTCCTGCGCCTGATCCGCACCACCGTGGAGATCGAGACGCCCGTGCTCCTCGGCCTGGATGATGCTCTCGGACGAACCGCCGGATGTCGTCGACGTGGTCCGCGCCTGCCAGCGCCTGATAGGCATCGCGGCGGCACATGCCGAGCCTGATGTCCTGGATCGTACGCGGACGAGCTCGTCGGCGAACGGACCCTTGCCGGTCTGCCGACCTTGTCGCAGCGCGGCCTCGAAGCCGAGACCGGCCTCGATCGAGATCGACGATCTGGTCGAGCAGGTCGGGCAGGCCCTGCTCATCTCCTGCTGCCGCTTGATCGCCGGGTTGTAGAGCAGCAGGTCGGGCGCGAAGTAGAACACCGCGACCAGCGATCCGACCATGGCCCGCACGATCAGCGGGATACCTGAGCTGATGACGGAGATCGCCAGGAACACCCCGATCGCGAGGCACACCGGCTTGGCCATGATGATGTTGCGCATCGACCAGCCGCCGGATAGCCGGCCAGCAGCAGGTTGCGCTCGATCTTGCGGATCAGGACCGGCGGCGTCAGGGCTCCGCGCGCGTCCTCGGGCGATGCACGTCGATCTTGACCTTGCTCCGCGTCCGACCCGCTCGTCCGCAGCGATCGGGGCCGTGCCAGGAGCCGCTGACGGACGCTCTTCGGACCGGCGCCGACCAGCCCGGCTGAGACCGAGAGCGCGCACCGCGGCGGCGAGCAGCGTGATGCCGATGAGGACCATGACTGACCCCTAGACCTTGATGTTCACGATGGTGCGCATCCACAGCCACCGAGCAGAAACATCATAACGGAGAAGCGAGCAGGATCACGCCCACCGTGCTGTGAACAGCGGGTCCATGATCCCGGGGTTCATCAGCGAGTAGTAGACGCCGAGCACGATCGGCAGCGCCATCAGCACGTAGCGGAGATGCTTGCCCTCCGCCGAGACGCGCGGACCTGCTCGCGGATCTCGGTGCGCTCGCGGATGGTCTCGGCGACCGGGTCGATGATCTCGTTGAGGTTGCCGCCGGTGTCGCGCTGCACCTGACCGCCTGCGACCACATGAAGTCTTCGAGTCCATGCGGTCGCGGCGTCCTCATCGCCTCGACGAGGTCGCGTCCCAGGCGGTTCTCGTTGACGATCCGGGTGAGCTCCTCCGACATCGGCGGCTCGGCATCCTGCGAACGAGTCGAGGCCGCGCGTGAAGCTCTGGCCCGCGCGCAGCGCCGACGCCATGATCCGCAGCGTCTTGTCGAGCTGATTGGCGAACGCCTTGCGCCGGCGCCGAGCGCGGACGTCGCAGCACCAACCGGGCGATCAGCGGAACGCTCACGGCGAGGACAAGTCCGACCCACCCGCTGCCGATGACGAGGAACCCGACGGCAAACGCGATGATCGGTCGCGCCGCGATCATGACCACGAGCGACGCAGCGCTATCTTGACGTCGGCCATCTCGAGCTCGGCGGCGCGGAACGGCACCCAGCCACGGCTGAGCATGACCTGTCGACCCCGTGACGACCCGGTCGGTGACACCGCTCAGAGCGCTGCGCTGCGGCCCAGGAGCCGCGACCGTGCCGGCGATCCGCTCGCGCGAGAGCCGAGGACCGGCTCGCGCCGACAAGCATCGTGATGCCAGCCCGGCCGCGCCGGCCAGCACAGGGCACCCATCGGACGAGGGTCATCAGCACCGCCTCTCCGGCCTGGCGAAGAAGTCGAGGCGAAGTCGACGCCGTACTCCTCGAACTTGTCGCGTGAACGCGGCCGCACACCGGTCGGCATCTGCAGACACCGAGGAACTTGCCGTGCTCATCCACGCCGGCGGAGAAGTCGAACATGAACACGTCCTGCAGACGACGACGTCGCCCTCCATGCCCAGCACCTCGGTGACGTGGGTGACCGGCGGGTGCCGTCACGCAAGCGCTGGATCTGGACGATCAGGTCGACCGCCGAGGCGATCTGCTCGCGGATCGCGCGCAGCGGAAGGTCCATGCCGGCCATCAGCACAAGCGTCTCGAGACGAGCGATGCAGTCGCGCGGGCGTTGGCGTGCAAGCGTGCAGATCGAGCCGTCGTGGCCGGTGTTCATGGCCTGCAACATGTCGAGCGCCTCGCCGCTGCGGCACTCGCCGACCACGATGCGGTCGGGTCGCATGCGCAGCGAGTTGCGGACCAGGTCGCGGATCGTGATCTCGCCCGTGCCCTCGATGTTGGGCGGCCGGCCTCGAGCTGTACGACGTGCTCCTGCTGCAGCTTGAGCTCGATGGCGTCCTCGATCGTGACGATGCGCTCGCCGTCGGGGATGAAGCTCGACAGGACGTTGAGCAGGGTCGTCTTGCCGGTGCCGGTGCCGCCGCTGACCAGGATGTTGAGCCGGCGACTGACGCAGCGCCGCAGCAGCTCGGCGATCTGCGGCGTCATCGAGCCGAACTCGATCAGGTTGTCCGACCGTGAACGGCTTGGCCGAGAACTTGCGGATCGTGAGCGACGAGCCGTCGACGGCCAGCGGCGGAACGACCGCGTTGACGCGCGAGCCGTCCTGCAGGCGGGCGTCGACCATCGGCGAGGACTCGTCGATGCGCCGGCCGACCCGGCCGACGATGCGTTCGATGGCGCGGCGCAGGTGCTGCTCGGAGGCGAACGCAGTCGGGCTGCGTGTGAGCTTGCCGTCGCGCTCGACGTAGATCGTGTCGTGGCCGTTGACCATGATCTCGGTGACGCTCGGTCCTCGAGCACCCGCTGCAGCGGGCCGAGGCCCAGGGCGTCGTCCTCGATGTCCTGGATGAGGCGGGTGCGCTCGTCGGACGTGAGCAGGAGCTGCTCGTCCTCGATGATCGCGACGAGCTCTTCGCGCACGAACTCGTGCAGCTGGGCCTCGGTCAGCGACGGGTCGTTGATGCGCGTGCCGAGGCGCTTGAACAGCTCCTCGACCGCGCGCGCCTTGACCGCGGCGAGCGCATCGGTGACGACGGCTGGGTCCGCACCTTCTTCGCGGGTCGGCGCGAGCTCGGGTCCGGCCTGCGGTCCTCGGCGCTGCAGGCGACCGGATCTCGCGGCCGTGCCAGCCGGTCGCTGATGCTCATGCGACGTCCAGTCGCTTGTGGGTCCTGCTTCTCCTCGGCGGCTCCGGATTCGTCGAAGATCGCGTGATGAGCTGCGGATCGCCTTGACGAACGGCCGCCCTTCTTCTTGTTCAGCATCAGCGGGACGCCGTGATTGGCCGCAAGCTGCACGTCATTCGCCCGCGGGATCACGATGTCGACCGGCAGCCCGACGGCGGCCTCGACATCCTTGACCTTCATGCCGAACGATTGCTCGGCGAGGTTGAGCGCGAGCACCCGCGAGCGGCGGCAGCAGGCCGATCTGCGACAGCAGCTCGACGGCCTTGCGCACGCCGCGCACGCAGGCCACGTCCATCGTCGACACCAGCACGATGTCATCGGTCACCTCGAGCGCCGCCAAGGTCGGCTCGTCGAGCCCGCCGCCGTGTCGACGATGACGAAGCGGAACTGGGTCCGCAGCTGGGTCAGCAGCCGCACGATCTGCGGCCCGTCACCTCGTCGTTGGCGGCCGGCGACTCGGCTCCACACAGCACGTGGAAGCCTGCCGAGTGCACGGTCAACATCGTCTTCACGATCAGGTTGTCGCGGCCGCCGGACGGCGAAGGGCCTCCTCGATCGTGTGGGCCGGTGTGAGGTCGAGCGTCGAGGCGACAGTCGCCGAACTGCAGGTCGAGATCGACGAGCACGACGTCGGACGGGCGAGTCCTCCGCCAAGCCCGATCGCCATGTTGGTGGCGATGCTGGTCTTGCCCACGCCACCCTTCGGCGACACGACCGTGATCGTGCGGCTGGTGAAGTCGATCGGCACCTTGGGTCGCGTCTTCATCTCGCTGACCGCGGACACCTCGTCGTTGCTGCTGTCGAGCCGGCTGCGAAGGGCGGCGAGGAACGTCGCGTCCTCGAGCGACGACGTCACATCGCGGATGCCGACGCGCATCGCGTCGAGGATGATGTGCTTCTCCGACGCCGCCACGAGTGCCATGTCGACGTCCGGGCGTACGGCCTGCACCTCGGCCGCCATCGCCAGCGAGCGAGCGAGCGGCACGGCAGAGGTGAAGACGATCGCCTCTGGCAGCTTGCTCGCGTCGAGACCGCGGAGCAGGCTCGACGCCTCCTGCGAGACGGCCTCCGCGGACAACGCAACGGCCTGGTGACCCGTCGCGGCGCCGATCCGGGCAGCGGTGTCCTCGTCCCCACCGACGATCAGTACGACGCTCATTTGGCCACATCCTTGTAGTCGATGGTCTTCCCGCCGGAGGTGTCGGTGTCGGACGTCTGCTTGGTCAGCCAGAGCTTTCCCCACTCGGCGCCGTAGACGATCTTCTCGGCGTCCAGCGTCTTGACGGCGAACGTGATCTCGCCGGTGATGTTCTCGTCCAGCACGGCTTTGAGTGGTGTCGTGTCGACCTTGGTGCATCAGGCGCCTGATTGAGCGCCATCGCCGAGATCTGCGGGACATTGCCCTTCGGCTCGAAGCTGGCGATGATGCCGACCCGGTCGCCGGCTGCGATCGATGCGCCGACGAGTCGGGCGCGGGTCAGGGGCACGGTGACCTCTTGGAATCCCTTGGGCAGTGAGCTGTCTGCGGCCGAGCCCTTCTTGGCGAACCGCGATGACAGCAGCTGCTCGCCGGGCTGGAGCGCTGCGCTGGTCACGAGTCCGTCGACATCGTTGATGTTCGAGATCGAGCCGTCCGCCACCGCCGACCGCGGCAGTTTCTTCAAGGCCACGCTGTCCCCGAGATCCGAGGCCGCAGTCCCCTTGGGAACCTGCTTCACGACCTGCATGACCTCGACGGTCTTGGTGCCCTTGAGCGCGCGGTCGTCGGCGCCGTTGGCGTAGGCGACCAGCACCACGATGCCGCCGATGGCCAGCAGCGCCGCGACGCCGGCTGCGATGAGCTGTTTCCTCATGGTTGGGTCTCCCTGTTCCCGTCATGCATGGACTGTGTGGTCATCCCGTGAGCCTGACCTTGACGAAGAGCTTCAGCAGCTCACTCGTCGCGGGGATCGGCCCGGGGTGAAGTCGGGGTCGTGCTTCATGGTGCGGACGAACGAGCCGTACAGGCCGTTGCACCCGATCGAGAGGTTGGGACTCAGGAGGCTGAGCAGGCTCAGGCTGATGTCGATCGAAGAGCAGGGACGGCGGTGCCGGCGAGGACACGGCCGAGCCGAACTTGTAGCTCGTGATCTTGAACGGGACGTAGCCGACGATCTTGGCGCTGAGCGCCGTCACGCAGTTGAGGTTGAGGAGCGCCGAGCCACCCAGTAGCCGAAGCTTCAAGGCCACGTTGAGGTTGTCCCTGGGCAGGTAGACCGGCAGCAGGACGATCTTGCCGGCCAGCCCGTTGAGCTTGGCAACGCACCCGTCGGGGATGACCAGGCCGTTCGTCAGCGAGCCGAGCTTGACGTTCGCGTCGCTGCTCATGCGCAGCTTGCACTGCGACGGCAGGAAGTCGAAGATGCCCGAGAGGCGTGCTCTGCACGCCTGACAGCCACACGGCGCCACTCAGCATCGTCACCGACTGGCCCGGCGCCGTCGGTGCACGTCTCCTTGGTGCCGACCAACAGGTTGACGAGCGGTCCAGCAGCCCGCCGACGATCGGCAGCCCCGACACAGCGCTGCTCAGCGGCCTGCAACGTGTCGGTGCGCAGGAGCATGGGGGTTGCTCGCCGCGGCTCCGGTCGGCCAGGTAGGGAGCTGTTGTTCTTGAACGTGCAGTAGGAGATGCCGATGGGCAGGACCGGGAACTTCCTCGGTCGGCTGCTGGGTGTCGTAGGACCAGGTGGCAACCGCGCGCCCGGTCACGGTCTTGTTGTTCACGCCGATGACTCGCGCGAACGTGTAGGGCACGTTCTGGGATGTGCCGACCGTGATGTTGCCACCGGTGGTTCCGACCACGAGTGTCTTGGTCGGTGCGCTGGTGGCAGCGGTTGGCGTTCGAGGTCGTGAGGCCCGTTGATCGTCGCCCCCACCGCGGTGTTGTTGCAGGTGGCGGCACCCGGAGCGAGCGCACAGTCCGTGGCCACGGCGCGGGCTGCCGCGTCGGCGGCCTTCTGCACACGCCGCTTCTCGAACGCCGCATGACCGTAGTCGACACTGATGGCGCCGGCACCCGCGAAGATCGTCACGCACAGCGCCACCACGACGGCGGTGACGCCGCGCTCGCGCACATCCCGGCGGCTCAGTTCTCGCACCGGACGACTCCCTTGCCCTTGATCGTGCCTG
>CAWDXV010000002.1:0-22833 GCA_963806345.1 uncultured Actinomycetota bacterium
TGGGGAAGAGCAACCAGCGCTTGAACGTCTCCATCAGCGTCATGACCGCCGGCGTCAGGATGACGATGAACAACACCGGGAGGATGCAGACGAGCAACGGGAAGACGATCTTCACCGGAACCTTGAGCGCAGCCGCCTCGGCACGCTTGCGCCTCGACAGCCGGATCTCCTCAGCCTGGGTCCGTACGACGGTGGTGATCGACACGCCGTACTGCTCTGCCTGCGTGATGCTGCGAACGAAGCGATTGAGGTCTTCCACGTCCGTCCGGTCGGCAAGGGCCTGATAGGCATCGCGGCGGCTCATGCCGAGCCGCATGTCCTGCACCGTACGCACGATCTCGTCGGCCAACGGACCCGTGCGACGCTCGCCGATATGGGCGAAGGCGGCCTCGAAGCCGAGGCCGGACTCCAGCGAGATCCTCACCTGATCGAGCACGTCGGGCAGTTCCCGCTGGATCGAGGTCTGCCGGCTCTCGGCGCGGTTTAGGACCAATACGTCCGGTGCGACGTAGCCGAAGGAGACCGCGCCAGCCCGATGGCCCAGGTCAAGGTGTTGGGCTCCTTCGTGACGAACACGACGAGAAGCAGGATCCCGATCACGAGTCCAGCGATCTTGCGACCTCGAGGGCCGCGAGCGTGTGGTGCGTCAAGCCGCTCGCAGTGTCCACGACGATGATGGGGATTCCTATCAATGGCACACGAGAGAGCGAAATGCTCCTCGAAGCGAGGACTAGACCCGCGGCGACGGTTTTCTGGGCGAACGTCCAAAGACCATTTCGTAGTGACCACGGCCCGTAGTCACGTGGACTCATGCATCTGGGGTGCGGCCCAAAAACCCTGAGATACCAGTCAATCTGATCCTATAGACCTCCGGCTGATCCGGACAATCGGTCTCCCACGCGAGTCAGCCCGGCATGACACCGCGGGCGGGACCTACGGCCCGCGCCCGCGATGTCATCCCGAGAGGGTCTAGGTCACAGTGCCTTGCCGATGCCGAGGATCGCCGGTGTCAGGATCACGATGAAGAGCACCGGCATGACACAGGTCAGCATGGGGAACAGCAGCTTCACCGGCACCTTCTGGGCCGTCTCTCGCGCGCGCTGTCGCCGCTTGTCACGCATCTCCTCTGCCTGGATCCGGACGATCTGGGAGATCGGCACGCCGAACTCCTCGGCCTGCACGATGCTCTTCGTGAACCGCCGCAGGTCCTCGACGTCGTTGCGCGCGGCCAGAGCGAGATAGGAGTCCCGACGCGGCATGCCGAGGTTCATGTCCTGGACGGTGCGTACGATCTCGCCGCCGAGTGGACCACGGTTGTTCGCGCCGACCCTCGCCAGGGCGCCCTCGAAGCTCATGCCGGCTTCCACGGAGATCGTGATCTGGTCGAGGACGTCCGGCAGGTCGTACATCATGCGCTTCTGTCGCTCGACCGCCCGACCGTTGACGATGATGTCCGGCACGAAGTACGCGACGATGACCACCACGACGTAGATGAGCCACCACAACGGCGACGCCATGCCGGCCACGAACGAGTACATCAGCAGCGCCACCACGACGGGGGCGATCACCTTCATGGCGACGACCATGGGCAGCGCGGCCTGGGTCTTGCCGGCGAGCCCCAGCTGGCGCTCGATCTTCGACAGGGCACCGCGCGTGACGAACCCCCGGAGCACGCCGAGCTCGGGATTCTTGACGCCGAGTGTCCGCTTGATCGTCGGCGCACCCTCAGGGCCGGCGCTCACGGCCATGGCGCGGACGCGTGCCTTGATCGACTTGCGCGTGGACGGTGCGAACTCGAGAGCCGGAACCAGCAGGCCGATCGCCGTGGTCAGGCAGACGATTCCCAGGATCAGGGGGATCACGGGGCCCATGGCTACACCTTCACATTCACGATGACTCGCATCCAGAGGCCGCCGATCGCGAAGAGCACCGCGGCGCCGCCGAGGATCACCACACCTGTCATGCCGTCGAACATCGGCGCCATGTACCCGGGGTTGGTCGCCGTCATGCCAAGTCCGACGAAGACCGGCAGCACCATGAGGATCACGGCCGACATGCGTCCCTCGGCGGACAGCGTCTGGACCTCACGGAGGATGTGGTTGCGCTCGCGGATGGTCGTGCCGACCTTGTCGAGCACCTCGTTGAGGTTGCCGCCGGTGTCCCGCTGAACGGCGACCGCTTCCGCCACCCATCGGAAGTCCTGGCTGTCCATCCGGTCGGCAGTGGTGTTCATCGCGTCGACGATGTCGCGTCCGATACGGTTCTCGTTCACGATGCGCGCGAACTCCTCCGAGGTTGGAACCGGAGCCTCGCGCGATGCCGTGTCGAGGGCCCGCGCCAGGCTGTGCCCCGCGCGCAAGGCGGAGGCGATCATCTGGAGCGACTCGTCGAGCTGCTCGCCAAACGCCCTGCGACGCTTGTTGCCGCGCCGCCGCAGCACCACCTTGGTGATGATCGGGACCAGGGCCGCGACCAACAGCCCGATCAGGACGTTGCCCGAGAACGAGCTGCCGAGCAGCAACGCCGTGAAGCTCAGGACCGAGACCAGGACGACCAGAGATCCCGCGGTCATCCGCAGCGAGGCCATCTCGATCTCCGTGGACGGGAACGGAACCCAGCCGCGGCGCTTCAGCACCGAGTCGACCAGGTTGACCAGTCCGTCCGCCACCGCGCGCAGCGGTGGTTTGGACTCGGTGCCGGGCGGTCGGCGGCGGGACAGGGCGACCTTGCCGACACTCGGTGCCACGACCACGAACGAGACACAGCCCGAACGCAGCGACTGTCGCCAGCAGGCCGAGGGCGAGCATCATCGGACACCCCCCATGGCCGACATGAAGCTCTCGGCCGAGTAGGGGATGCCGTACTCCTCGAACTTGTCGATGAAGCGAGGCCTGAGGCCCGTGAACTTCGGCACCCCGAGGAAGTTGCCGTCGGCGTCGGTGCCGGCGGCGAAGTCGAACAGGAAGATGTCCTGCAGGACGACGGTGTCCTGCTCCATGCCGAGCACCTCGGTCACATGGGTGACGCGGCGAGTGCCGTCCCTGAGGCGGGTCAGCTGCACGATCAGGTCGACCGCGGAGGCGATCTGCTCCCGAACGGCGCGCAGCGGCAGGTCCATGCCCGCCATCAGCACCAGCGTCTCCAGGCGGGAGACGGAGTCCCGTGGCGCATTGGCGTGCACCGTGGAGAGCGACCCGTCGTGACCGGTGTTCATCGCCTGCAGCATGTCGAGGCTCTCACCACCGCGGACCTCACCGACGACGATGCGGTCGGGCCGCATGCGCAAGCGAGTTGCGTACGAGGTCGCGGATCGTGACCTCGCCCTTGCCCTCGACGTTGGGCGGCCGGCTCTCCAGGCTGACGACGTGGTCCTGCTGCAGCTTGAGCTCGATCGCGTCCTCGATCGTCACGATCCGCTCGTCCGGTCGGGATGAACGACGACAGGACGTTCAGCAGCGTCGTCTTGCCGGTGCCCGTGCCGCCCGAGACGATGATGTTGAGGCGGGCCTGGACGCACGCGTTCAGCAGCTCCGCCATCGGTTGTGTCATCGACTTGAACCGGACGAGGTCGGCGACCTGGAGCGGCGTCTCGGAGAACTTGCGGATCGTCAGCGACGATCCGTGCACCGCCAAGGGTGGGATGACGGCGTTGACGCGTGAACCGTCGGACAGTCGCGCGTCGACCAGGGGCGACGACTCGTCGATCCGGCGGCCCACGTTGGCGACGATGCGTTCGATGACCCGCCGCAGATGTTGCTCGGAGCCGAATCGCAGACCGCTCTCGATCAGTCGGCCACCGCGCTCGACGTAGATCTTCTCGTGCCCGTTGACCATGATCTCGGTGACCGTCGGGTCGTGCAGCAGGCGCTGCAGCGGGCCGAGGCCCAGCGCGTCGTCCTCGATGTCCTGGATGAGTCGCTGGCGCTCGTCTCCGGTCAGCAGCAGCTGCTCGGCGCCGACGATGCGGGTCAGCTCCTCGCGCACGTAGCCCTGGAGCTGCTCCTCCGTGAGGCTGGCGTCGCTGATCCGCGTGCCGATGCTGTCGAACAACGAGTCGATGGCGCCGCGCCTTGACCGTGGCGAAGGCGTCCACCGGTGCCGGCTCGACCTCCTCGACGACGCGCTTCTGGACCGGGCTCGGATGTGCGTACGCCCCTTCTGCCGGCTCGACCGCCAGTCGGGCGGACTCGAGGCGCTCACTCGAGCTGCTCATGACAACGCAACCCCCTTGTGGGCGAAGCCGCCCTGCTGCTCGACCCGTCGTCCTCGAGCCGTTTGACCACGTTGTTCATCGCCTTCGCCGCCGGTCCGCCCTTCTTCTCCATCAGGACGGGTACGCCACGGTTGGACGACAGGGCGACCTCCTGCGACCGCGGAACCACGACGTTGACCGGAAGTCCGACGACCGCCTCGACGTCCCGGACCGAGAGGCCCGACTGGCGATCGGCGAAGTTGAGGAGCAGATGGCGACGGGCCGGCAGGATGTTGAGCGTGGCCAGCACCTCGATCTCCTTGCGGACGTTCCGGACGCTGGCGACGTCCATGCTGGAGACGAACACCGCGTCGTTGGCCTCTTCCAGCGCCGCCAGGGTCGGCTCGTCGAGTCCCGAGCCGGTGTCGACGATGACGTACCTGAACTGCGAGGCCAGGGACGCCAGCAGCTCGCGGACCTGCTTGGGCCCGATCTTGTCGGCCGCCGCGGGCGACTCCGAGCCGCACAGGGCGTAGAACCCCGCCGGGTGCGCGGTGAGGAACGTCTTGAGCAGCAACGTGTCCAGTCCACCCCGGCTCGCGAACGCGTCGGCCAGCGAGTGTGCCGGCTTGAGGTCGAGGTGCGTCGCGACATCTCCGAACTGGAGGTCGAGGTCGACCAGCACGACGTCCTGCGGCGCCTGACGGGCCAGCCCGACTGCCAGGTTGACCGCGATGGTGGACTTGCCGACCCCGCCCTTCGGCGAGGCCACCACGACCACGCGGCTCTCGACGACGCGAATCTCCGCCGGCTCCTCGGTCGCACGACGCACCGTGCGGCGCGTCGCATGGTCATGCGCCTTGAGGAGCATGATGCGGTACTCCTCGTCGCTCGCCTCGGGCGGCAAGCACGTCCCGGACGCCGGCGCGGATTGCCTCGAGCATGACGTCGGCGGTCGGCTCGGCCACGAGCACGACCGTGATCTGCGGGGCCATCGCGTCGAGCATGCTGGCGACCGACATCGCCGTGTGCCGGCTGACCTGCGGTCCGAGGACCACGATGTCGGGCACGTGCTCGTCGACCATCAAGGTACGGATGTCGAAGTCTGATCTCTCGACCGTGGCTGCCGTGACCGGCACGAGGACGTTCCCAGGGAACTGTCCCAATCGGTACTCCAGGCCGCCATCGCCGCCGAGGAGAAGAATCCTGCTCATTTGACCACGTCCCTCGAATGGATGAGCTTCGAGCCGTCGGTGTCGGTCTGGGGGTTCTGCGCCGTCAGCCAGACCTTGCCGAACTCGGCCGCGTTGACGATCTTCTCGACGTCCATCGGCTTGACCGCAAAGGTGACGACGGTCGGCACCCCGACGTCGTCGCCCGCGGCCTTGCCCACCACCGACTCCGAAACCTGAGTGACCAGGACGTTGTTCTTGATGATGTTGGTGTAGCCACCGTCTCCGCCCTTGGCGGCGAAGCTGGCGACGATGCCCACCTTGTCGCCGACCTTGACCTTGCCGTTCGGCGTGCGCGGCGAGCTGAGCGAGATGGAGACCTCCTGCATGCCGCTCGGCAGGCCCGAGGACTTCGTCTTGTCCGCCGTGGCGCCGAATCGATTCCGCAGGACCTGCTCGCCCGGGACCAGGACCGTGTTGGTCGACAGGTCGCTCACCGACGTCGAGGTCGGTCATCGAGCCGGCGGCCTTGACCGAGACGGGCACCTTCTTGAGCTGGACGGCCGAGGTGATGCGGCTGGCCGGCGTCTCAGCAGGGATCTCCGTCTTCACCACCAGGACCTCGACGAGCTTGGCTCCTTCGTAGGCGCGATCCTCCGCGCCGTTGGCGTACGAGATCAGCGACACGACCCCGACGACGGTCAGAGCCGCCGCACTGATCAGTGCAATCAACTTCTTCTTCACGGTTCTGTCCCTTTCCGTGCCTAGTTCGTGAGCCGGGTCGCGAGCTTGACGCCGCCAAGGTCCGGCGCGTCGTCGTCGTACGCGAACACCTGATCCGGGTCCTGGACCACCGACCGCACGAAGTACCCCTGGATGCCCTGACAAGTGAGCGTCAGGATGTTGAGGCAGGTCGGCGAGGCGGTGGCGTCGTTCTTGGCGTTGCCCGGCTCCTGCCAGCCGGTGATCTTGAACGGGGCGAATCCCACGATGCGCAGCGTGATCGACGACGACAGGACCGTCAGCGGCGAGCTCGACTCGTAGATCGGCATCATCGCGATCGTGCCAACCTTCAGCTTGTTGACGCAGGCTGTCGGGGCGATCACCGGAGTCACGGCGGTCACCAGCATGGTCGTGAAGATCTTGACCTTCATGTTGCACAACGACATGTTGCTGATGTCGAAGAGATCGAGCGCGTCGACGAGGGCCGTCAGCCAGACTGCCCCGTTGCTCATGTTGAGCGTGGTGCCCTGGCTACCGGTGCAGGTAGAGGCTGGGAAGAAGTTCGTCAGCGGGATCCCCAGCAGGTTGAGGGTCGCGATCAGGCCCTTGAGCGTGGCGCTGAGCAGATCGGTGCGGATCAGGATGTGGTTCGTCGCGGGAAACGCATTTGCCTTGTACTGGCAGTAGCCAACGGCCATCGGGCAGGAGCGGATAGCCCTCCTGAGCGGCCTTGTCCCATGTCGCCGTCGCCGTCACCGTCGCGGTCTTCGGCGTCACGCCGATCACGGATGCGAAGGAGAACGGGATCGACTTGGTCGAGGTCACCTTGACCGAGGATGGACGTCGCGCTGACCGGGGCCGTGACCGTCGTGCTGGCCCCGCTGATGTTCTGGCCGACGACCAGATCGGCGGTGGCCTTGGCCGGATTGGTGCCGGCGGTGGTGCATGTGGATCGGTAGAGCGCGCAGTCCTGGGCGATGGCCAGGGCTGCGTTGTCCGTCGCGGTCTGGAGCCGCTGGCGCTGCGAGTACGCGTTCCCGACGTCGACGCTCATGCCGACGGCCGCGATCAGCGTGGTCGCCAGCAGAGCAATCATCACCGTCGTGACCCCACGCTCATCGCGGCGACTGCCGCGCTGCTTCATGTGCCACTGCATCTCGCAACCGCCTTTCCAGTAACCGAGTAGGTGGTCCCGAAGAACTTCGTCGCGGATGCCTTCGCCGGGTTGGTGATCTTGACGGTCACGTTGCCGAAAGAACCGTCGCCGGCTTGCGCGCACGACGAGTAGCCAGGGGTGTAGGTGATGACCAGCGACAATGTGCTCGGCATGCCGGCATTGACCGCGGCCGTCTTTGCTTTCGTCACACTGTTCTCGATGGTCATCGAGCGAGCTGCAGCGAACGCCGCGTTGTTGTAGACCGCGGCCGTCTTGTACCGCTCTCCGAAATCGATGACTCCGCAGACCAGCAGCAAGAGAAACGGGACTATCAGCGCGAACTCAAGAGTTGCTACGCCGCGCTGGTCCCTGGATCGAGGACCCATGACTGAGCGAGATCGAGAACCACGTCGCGCCGTGAACCCGGGGATTCACGGCGCGACTCCAGCGCCCGAGTGCGCCGTGTGTGGTTGTTCGATCTACGACGACGTCAGGCTGATGCCGTTGAAGAGGCCGTTGATCTTCGGTCCCAGGATCGCCAGCGCGGCGACGATGATCACTGCGATGCCGCCGGCCATCAGTGCGTACTCGATCGCGGTCACGCCCTTCTCGTCCTTGCGCGCCTCGGCACGGACCTGGAACGTCGACAGAATCGCGAACATCTTGTTGAAAGCAGACATGAGTTACTCCCTCTAACTTTTTAAGTCACCCAAACGGGTGACTCTCCCTGCCAAAAAGGTAGGGCGTCGCAACCTTCCGTGTCCGGCGATTTCTCCAAAAGTTACGGGTGATCTTTTTTGGTCATGAAGGACTATTGGCGAACAGCTGTCGCAAGAGGACACTCACGTCCCGATCGCCACGGAAGAGCGCGAGAATCTTCGGGCCAAGGCTCCCGACCCCGGCAATAACGAGCAGGGCGATTGCCGTGGCAACCAGGCCGTACTCGATGGATGTGATTCCCGCGTCCTCGTGCTTGGAGCCGTGTGAAAGCCGGCTGGCGACGCGACGAATGTTCTTCATGTTGCACTCCCTCGTGGGGGCCGACACTCCCATCGGCCCTGCGATTCCAAGGTAACGTCGGCACGGCGCGTCCGTCCCCGAAACCGTCAGGACGGCACCATGGGATCGAACAGGTCCATGCCGACCAAAACCATCGTGTTGTGGCTGACACAGGTCTGCAGGACGATGTCGGTGTCGGGCAGGTCGCGCACCTTGGTCGCATTGCGGATGCCGTGCCCGATCGTCTTCACGACGTACGTGCCGTCCTGCACGCCGTCGCCGGAGAGCTTGATCGCGTCGCCCTTGCCAAGCTTCGGGATCCACGCCAGCCCGCCGCAGTAGTCGTGCTCGGCGATCAGCCGCGGGCGGTGCTCGCCCACGAACACGGCGATCGGACCCTTGCAGAAGTCGAGCATCAGCTCGGATCGCTTGAGGCTCGAGGTCGCGTAGATCGTGCGGACGAACTTGGCCTTCGGCGGCGGTATGGGCTTGCTGACCTGATCGAGCCTCGCCGTCTCGAGCGCAGTCGGGCCCGAGGATGCCGTCGGTGTGTCGGAGCCGGAACCCGCGCTCAGCAGGATCACGCCGAGCGCGACGGTCGCGACCGCGACCAGTGCCGCCAGCATTCGCTTCACGGTGCCACCTCCTGCTCCTCCATCGTACGAGCCGGCGCCCGGCCGGCACGACTTCCGAAAAAGTCCGGCGGAACGTGAGACGGTGTGGCTCGTCCGGACATCTGTAGGTGAGACGTCCGCACACCGCACAGATCGGAGCGCCGGGTGACATCACCGACGACCACCGCCGAAGGCACCGGGGACCGCGAGCTGCTGGCCCGCGCCGCCGCCGGTGACCGGTCTGCCTTCGGCCAGCTGTACGACCGCCACGTGCGGCCGGTCTACTGGCAGGCGTACGCCGTCGTGCAGGATGCCGACGAAGCCGAGGACGTCACCCAGGACGTGTTCATCACGACGTGGGACAAGATTCGCCGGATCTCGGTCGTCGACGAGTCGGTGCTGCCGTGGCTGCTGGTCACGGCCCGGTTCACGGCACTCAACGCCAGGCGCCGGTCGCACAAGGTGCGGGCGCGCAGCATCGAGCTGAACGCCGAGCTGCCCGACGACTCGTCGGTCGAGGACGCGGTCGTCGCTGGACAGATCCGCAGCGAGATCGACAAGGCCGTCGCCACGCTGTCCGCGACCGACCGCCGGCTCTACGAGCTGTGCGTCGTCGGCGATCACACGTACGAGCTGGCGGCTCGCGAGCTCGGCGTCAGCCACGCCGTCGTCCGCAACCGCATCTCACGCCTCCGCACCCGGCTGCGCGCCGACCTCCGTTCGATGAGGGAGACATCATGAACACCCCCACACTCAACGACGACCGCGTCGCCGCGATGCGTTCATCGGTCATGCACGCCGTCGATCGGGACATCGCCAAGCGCGGCCACCGAGCCCGCACCACGATCGGTCTCGCGGCCGCCAGCGTCCTCGTCGTCGGGTTCGGCTCGATCGGCATCAACGCGATCAGCAACAGCAGCGAGCAACGCCGACAGTGGCGACAGCGCCGGGAGCAGCACGTCGCTCGAGCAGCCCAGCGCCGCCGACGACACGGCCGGTCGGGACGGCGCCCTCACCGAGCAGGACAAGAAGGCCGCGCCCGACGCCGACCGTGAGGTGATCACGACCGGCGAGATCAACGTGACGGTCACGAACCCCCGCGAGGTCGCGCAGAAGATCAGCGCCTACGCCGAGTCGATCGGCGGCCGGGTCGACACCCGCACCGAGCACGGTGACGGCGACGATGCGTCGGCGTTCGTCACCGTGCGCGTGCCGAGCACCAAGGTCACCGCCACGATCGACCGGCTCAAGACGTACGGCAAGGTCACCAACGTCTCGCTGCAGAACGACGACGTCACGGCCCAGGCCAAGGACCTCGATGCCCGCATCGACGCTCTTCGGCTGTCGATAGACCGGCTCGAGAAGATCATGGCGAGCTCCGACACCAGCGCCGAGCTGATCAAGGCCGAGAACGCCCTGACCCAGCGGCAGGAGCAGCTCGAGAGCCTCGAGGCGCAGCGCAAGCAGATCGCCGACCAGGTCTCGCTCTCGACACTGTCGATCGACCTCTCCCAGAAGGCGAAGGCTGACTCGGTCGAGCCCGGCGGCTTCAAGGGCGGCCTCACCGATGGCTGGAACGCATTGGTGTCGACGGTCAACATCGTCGTCGAGGTCGCGGGAGTCCTGCTCCCCTGGGCTGCGATCCTGATCGCGCTCTACGGGGTCTACCGGCTCATCGCCCGCCGCCGCGGCAACTGAATTTCCCTTCGCTACTGCTCCAAGGTCTCAATATTCGAACAGGTGTTCGACAATGTCGGGGTTTGGCGGTATGGTTGTGGGATCGAGGGTGAAGTCTTCGCAGCAATCTCTCGACGTGACTGGATCTGACTGAGACCGGCCCGTGGTGCATCGAGCTTGGGTGTGCCGCACTCTGACAGTGGCCAAGCGTGCGACCGTCCTATTGGCTTGAGGTTTGTCGTGTCTGTTGCTCCGGTCGTGTCGCTCCCGCACCCGTTGGTGGGTGCGGTCGAGCAGATCGAGAGCGCGCTGGACGGCATGCCCGTTGCCGGGTGGTCGGGCCTGGAGCCTGGCACGCTGCGGCAGTCCGCCGAGCGGTTGATGCGGGTCGAGGCGCGGGTCAAGGCGCAGCTGATGGCTGTCACCCGGGCACTGGACGAGACCGGGTTGGCGAAGGCCTCCGGCGCGTCGTCGACCGGTGCGATGCTGGCCGGTGCGTTCGGTGGCGACCGGCGTGCCGCTGACGGCCTGGTCAACCGGGCCAAGGAGCTCGACCGTGCCCCCGCCACCGGGGACGCACTGGCCCGTGGTGAGATCGGGCCGTCCCAGGCGGCGATCATCGCTGGCGCGATCGCGGAGCTGCCCGAGGAGACCACGCCGGAGCAGAAGCAGGCGTGTGAGGACACGTTGATCGGCGACGCCGGCCGATACACGTTGAAGGACCTGCGGTCACGGTCGAGGAGGATCACCGACCAGTTCAAACCCGCACCTGAGGTCGACGCCATCGAGAACCAGTCTTGGAGCGCCGGGAGAAGGACGCGTGGCGACGTGCGGAGTTCTGGATGGTGGACAACCGGGACGGCACCCACCGTGGTGGGTTCGTGATCCCCGACGCCCAGGCCGACATGCTGCGGACCGCTGTGGAGGCGATCAGCGCACCCCGCCGCGACCACCTGCACGATGACTCGCCGGCTGCGGAGTCCTACTACGACCGCGACCTGGCCCACCGGCACCGTCTCGGCATGGGATTCGCCGAGCTGTGCGGTCACCTGCCCGCCGACCAGCTCCCCGGCAAGGGCGGACTCGGCGCCACCTTGATCGTCCGTCTCGACCACGACACCCTGGTCGACGGCATCAAGGCCGCGACCTTGTCCACCGGCACCCGCATCTCGGCCAAGCAAGTCCGCCAGATGGCCTGCCGGCTCGGCATCATCCCCCAAGTCTTCGGTGGCAAGAGCCTCCCGCTGGACCACGGCCACGAACAGCGCACGTTCACCAAGACCCAACGCCAGGCATTGGAGAACCGCGACGGCGGCTGCACCTTCCCAGGTTGTGACCGCCCGCCGGAATGGTGCGAAGCGCACCACTGGCGCACCCGATGGGCCGACGGCGGCGAAACCACACTCGACGACGGTGTCCTGGTCTGCCCCTTCCACCACCGCACCATCCACGACACAGGCTGGGCGATCCGGATGTCACCGGTCGACGGCCACCCCGAATACCAGCCACCCGGCACGCAGGTCTGGAAGAGAAACCACCGATGGCGACCCTAGACGGACGGCACCCGTCTGCCCACCCACGGCCAGGTCAGCAGGCCTTACCCCTCACCGAGGAACTTTCGGGCGACACCCTTGGGCACACACATGCGCCAGGCGTCGATCACGAGCTCCTCCATCTCGTCGGGCTCGAGCGCCGCCATGTCGGCGACGACCCACTGATAGCGCATGTCGCTCGCCGGTGGCATCTGGAACGTCTCCGGCCGCGACGAGACGAGGTGCTCGCGCTCCTCACGCGGGAAGCCGAAGCCCATCAACGTCTCGTCACGCGAGAACGCGACGAACACGAGGCTGCCGACGCGGAACTTGATGCGGTCGCGGACCAGCACCTCGTACGCCCGCGGTAGCGTCCGCGCGACCTGACGCACGTCGTCGACCGTGATCATGCTCCGAACGTACGCTTCAGCGAGGACAGTTGCGCCCTCCCCCTGACAGGATGACGGGGTGACCGCACCCAACGATCGCCGCACGAGCTGGTCCGACGCCGCGCCGCATCCGTATTGGCTCGACACGCCAGACCGCCCCGCCGCTCGGCCGGCTCTCGACGGTGATCTCCACACGGACCTCGCCGTCGTCGGTGGAGGGTTCACGGGCCTCTGGACCGCCCTGATGGCCAAGGAGCGCGATCCAGCGTGCGACGTCTTGCTGATCGAGGGTGGCCGGATCGCCGGCGAGGCCACCGGACGCAACGGCGGCTTCTGCTCCGCGAGCCTGACCCACGGCGAGGCCAACGGACGCGAACGGTGGCCGGACGAGTACGACGAGCTGCACCGCCTCGGCATGGAGAATCTCGACGAGATCGCCGAGACGATCGAGCGCTACGGCATCGACTGCGACTTCCAGCGCACCGGCGAGCTCGCGGTGGCGACGCGACCGCATGAGCTCGAGGAGTACGACTCGTCGGCGGCAGACTTCCTCGACGCCGAGGCGCTGCGCGAGCAGGTCGACTCGCCGACGTACCTCGGCGGCACGTGGGATCGTGACGGCACCGCGATGCTCGACCCCGCACGCCTGGCCTGGGGGCTCGCGGCGGCGGCCGAGGCGGCCGGCGTGCGGATCGTCGAACATACGCCGGTCACCGACCTCAAGGCGTACGGCGACCGGATCGCCCTGGCCACCGAGAGTGGCGGCGTCACGGCCCGGCGGGTCGCCCTCGCCACCAATGCGTTCCCCTCGCTGCTCAAGCGGCTGAAGTTCCACACCGTCCCGGTGTACGACTACGTGCTCATGACCGAGCCGCTGAGCGACGAGCAGCTCGCGTCGATCGGCTGGCGCAACCGGCAGGGCCTGTCGGACTCGGGCAACCAGTTCCACTACTACCGGATCACCGCCGACAACCGGATCCTGTGGGGCGGCTACGACGCGATCTACCACTTCGGCCGCAGGATCCTGCCGGAGTACGAGCACCGCCCCAAGACGTACGCGGCGCTGGCGGCGAACTTCTTCGAGACGTTTCCGCAGCTCACCGGCCTGACGTTCTCGCACCACTGGGGCGGCGTGATCGACACGTGCACCCGGTTCTGCGCCTTCTTCGGCACCGCGCACCACGGCCAGGTCGCGTACGCGACGGGCTACACCGGGCTCGGCGTCGGCGCCTCGCGATTCGGCGCCAACGTCATGCTCGACCTGCTGTCCGGCGAGGAGACCGAACGGACGCGGCTCGAGATGGTTCGCACCAAGCCGTTGCCGTTCCCGCCGGAGCCGTTCGCCTGGATCGGCATCCAGATCACGACGTGGTCACTCAAGCGCGCGGACCGCACCGGCAAGCGCAATCTGTGGCTGCGCCTGCTCGACCGGCTCGGCCTCGGCTTCGACTCCTAGGCGACGAGGTCCCGCAACGCTGCGTCGGAGGCGAACAGCGCCTCGCGGTCGTACGTCGAGGTCGACGCCAGCAGCTCGTCGGCGCCCGTCCTCTCGGCGAGCTGCTCGAGCGCGCGGCGTACGGTCTCGGGGCTCCCGGCCACGGCGCGGTCGAGGGACTTCTCGACCCGGTCGGTGAGCTGCGCGGTCCACGGCTGCCGGTGGATCTCCGCGGCCGGCTCCAACGGCGGGAACTCACCGGTCTGTCGCGACCGTGCCATCGCCCACGCCTCCGGCAACGCCAGCTCGCGCGCCGTCAGGTCGTCGTCGGCGACCGTGACGTCGAGGGACACCACGACGTACGGACGCTCGACGCCAGGACTCGGCCGGAAGTCACGCCGGTATGACTCGAGGACCTCGCCGATCCGCTCCTCTGCCAGGATCGGCCCACCGATGACGACCGGCAGCCCGAGTCGCGCCGCGATGACCGTGCCACGGCCGGTCGCGAGGACGTACATCGGCACGCGGCCGGCTCCCTGCGGCCGGGCGGTCACCGCCGCCTCGCCTTCGAGGTATGCCCGCAGGTCGCGCAGGTCATCCTCGAACGTGTCTGGACCATGGTCACGCAATGCCTCACGTACGGGCGCCGTGAACCCGAGCGACCGGCCGAGCCCGAGATCGATCCGGCCGGGGTTCAACGCCTCGAGCATCAGGAACTGCTCGGCCACGACGAGCGGCTGGTGGTGCGGCAACATGACGCCGCCAGAGCCCAGGCGGATGCGCTCGGTGCGGGCGCCGATCGCGGCCAGCAGCACCGGCGGCGAGCCGCTCGCGATGCCGGGGACCGCATGGTGCTCGGCGACCCAGAACCGGTCATACCCGAGCCGCTCGGCGTTGATCGCCCGGTCGATCGAGCCCGTCAGCCCCTCTGCCTCGGGACGACCTGCCCGCGTACGCGACCGGTCCAGGAGCGAGAGCTTCACACCTGGTTCAACTCGCGCTGGGCGTCGTTGCTTCCCGGCGGTGAGCCAACCAGGCCGCGACATGAAAAGACCCGGTCAAGGAACAACCGGGTCTTTATCCTTTGTGGAGCATAGGAGACTCCGTCGCGCGCGCTCGCACACACGTTGACCCACATACTCAGCAAACCCAGGAGACGCGACGCGCGCTCCTCCTCGAATCGCTGTGCCTGATACCAATCAGAAAGACCCGGTCAAAGAGCAACCGGGTCGTTCTGATTGGTGGAGCATAGGAGATTCGAACTCCTGACCTCTTCGATGCGAACGAAGCGCGCTACCAACTGCGCCAATGCCCCTCGTGCTGCCCGGCAACTTTATCAGGCGGTTCAGTGACCCACTGCGCGGCGTTCGTCGCCGGTGTCGTCGCTGCGCTTGGGCAGCTCGACGTCCTCGCCCTCGATGTGTCCCGAGGTCCAGGCGCCGGCCTGGCCGAAGTCGATCGTGCGGACCGTGCGGCCCGCGCGGGGCTTCGTCACGTATGTCGGCAGGGTCACCGGGAGCGGGTCCCAGAGGGCTTCGCCGGTCGTCGAGACGGACGGCACGGCGATCACGATCTGGTCGTCGAGCGCGTTGGCCTCGAGCGGCAGGTCTTCCATCTGATGCTTGCGGCCCGGGTTGATGTCCTCGAACTGGCCCGAGACGATGATCGTCTGTTCCTCGTCGTCGGCCGTCGATGCGGCCTTCTTCTTCTCGGCCTTCGGCTGCTTCGGCGTCTTGACCCGGGCGATGCCGAGCTCGCTGCGCACCTGGATGCGGCAGGCGATGAGCCACGCGACGATCAAGGCGACCGGAGCGGCGACCCAGAACGGTGCGATCACCGAGGTGCCGGCCAGTCCTCCGACAACTGCGGCGGAGGCCAGCAGGGTCAGGAGCGTACGACGACGGCGCCGGGCAGCAAGCCGCGCTGCGGGACGGTCGAGCGTACGGGCTGCGGGTGTCGTCACCTTCTCTGCAACGGGGGGCGCTGCGACGGACTCGACGACCGAGGCGACCGGCTCGACGACCGATGGTGTCGGCTTCGCGACGGGACGGGCGATGACGCGGGACTGCGAGCCGGAGGTCTCGACCGAGGCGTTCTTGCTGGCCTCGTCGTATCGGCGCAGGGCAAGGGGCACGAAGTACGCGGCCCAGACGGCCACGACAAACGCGATGATCAACCCACTGCTGGCACCCACGTGCAAAACGGTAGGCGGTGCGGGTCCACTTGCCCGGCAGCCATGGCCGTGTGTCGCCTGAGAACTTGTGGGACGGGTGTGACTCGGCGCGTCCGGTGGCGGACGAAGGGTGAGGATTTGCGGCTGCTGGAGCTACCCGGAACGCTCATCGTCGGTCCGAGACGACGGCGGGCCGAGGCGCTTCATGAGACCACCGGGGACGTCCTCGACGAGGACCTGGAAGATCCGGTGGTCCCGCCACTCCCCCGCGATGTGCAGGAAGCGGCGGGCCAGCCCGATCTCGGCGAAGCCCAGCTTCTCGACGACGCGCAGGCTCGCCGCGTTCTCCGGCCGGATGGCGATCTCGACGCGGTGCAGGCCCACCGTCAGCAGCAGGTGGTCCGTCACCAGAGCCACCGCGGTCGGCGTGATCGACCTGCCGGCATGGCTCTTGGCGACCCAGTAGCCAAGGCTGGCCCAGCGCGCCGAGCCCCATGTGATGCCGTTGACCGTGAGCATGCCGACCATCTCGCCGTCCCACGTCAGCACGAACGGCATCGCCTGGCCCATGCGCGCCCGACGGCGCAGCGTCCCGACCATGCCGACGTACGACGTGGCCGGCGGTCCGGCCTCACGCGGCAGCGTGGCCTCCCACGGTCCGAGCCAGTCGGCGTTCTCGGAGCGCAACCGCGACCACGTACGGGCGTCGCGACGACGCAGCGGGCGTACGCCGATGCGCCCATGCGTGAGGACGACCGGCCAACCGGGGCTCAGGACCCGCTCCCTGCGCCGGGGTGGTCGCCACCCAGCAGCTGGTCGACCGCGTGCGGCAGTACGTCCGCGAGGACCTCGAGGCCGTCCTTGACCCCACCGCGCGAGCCGGGCAGGTTGACGATGACCGCCTTGCCCGAGACACCGGCGAGCCCTCGGGACAGCATCGCGGTCGGCACGCCCTTGGCAACCCCATGGGCGCGGATCGCCTCGGCGACACCGGGCAGCTCCCGGTCGAGCAGCGGGCGGGTCGCTTCGGGGGTGCGGTCGGTCGGGTTGATGCCGGTGCCACCGGTCGACAGCACGACCGAGACACCGTCGGCGAGCGCCGCCCGCATCGCCTCGGCGACGGGCTCGCCGTCACCCACGACGGCCGGCTCGCCGACCTCGAAGCCCCACGCCCGCAGCGCGTCGACGATCAGGGGGCCGGTCGTGTCCTCGTAGACCCCGGTCGACGCCCGGTTGGACGCGACCACGACGGCTGCCTTCATGCTCGCGTCCAGTCGCCGCTCTTGCCGCCGGACTTGGCGACGACCTCGATGTCGGTGATGCGGGCGAGCTTGTCGACGGCCTTGACCATGTCGACGACGGTGAGCGCGGCGACGCTCACGGCGGTGAGGGCCTCCATCTCGACGCCCGTACGATCGGCGGTCCGCACCGTCGCGGTGATCGCCACGGCGTCGTCCTCGACGACGAGGTCGACCTCCACGCCACCGATCGCCAGTGGGTGGCACAACGGGATCAGGTCAGGGGTCCGCTTGGTCGCCATGATGCCGGCGATGCGCGCGGTCGCGATGGCGTCGCCCTTGGGCACCCCCTCGCCGCGCAGCAGGCCGATGACCTCGGGGCTGACCTCGACACGACCGCGCGCCGTGGCGGTGCGGGACGTGACGTCCTTGGCGGTGACGTCGACCATGCGGGCAGCGCCGGAGTCGTCGACATGGGTGAGCCGGTCGGGCATGGTCAGAACGGCCGATCGAGCACGAGGGTGCGGACCGTGTCGCCCATGTTGAGCGCGGTCTGGTCCTCGCCGACGATGATCAGTGCGTTGGCCTTGGCCAACGAGCCGATGAGGTGCGAGCCGTTGCCGAGGATCGGCGTGACCTTGGCCCCGCGGTGGGTGACCTCGAAGACGCCGCGAACGTACTGGCGGATGCCCGGCGTGGACCGCAGGTCCGAGGCCAGGACGGCGTGCACCATGGGACGGCGGTAGGGCGTGCGGCCCATCATCCGGCGGATCGCCGGCAGCACGAACACCTCGAACGAGACATAGGCCGACACGGCATTGCCGGGCAGCGTGATGATCGGGGTCTGCTCGTCGTAGACGCGGCCGAAGCCCTGCGGCTTGCCCGGCTGCATCGCGACCTCGACGAAGTCGACCGTGCCGAGCGCCGAGAGCGTCTCCTTGACGACGTCGTGGTCACCCTTGCTGATGCCGCCGCTCGTCACGACGAGGTCCGCGCGGACGAGCTGCTCCGAGAGCACCTTGCGGAAGGTTCGCGGACTGTCCTCGACAGCGCCGACGCGGTAGCAGATCGCACCGGCGTCGCGTACGGCCGCGGCGAGCATGTAGCTGTTGCCGTCGTGGATCGAGTCGAAGTCGAGGTGGGTGCCGGGCTCGCGCAGCTCGTCGCCGGTCGAGATCACCACGACGCGCGGCCGGGGACGGGCCTTGGCGCGTGGTGCTCCGAGCGAGGCCAACAGGCCGATCTCGCGGGGTCCCAGCACCGTGCCCTCGGCCAGCACCGTGTCGCCGGCCTTGATGTCGTCGCCCTTGGGCCGGATGCACGCGCCGGGTGTCGTGGACTCGTAGATCTCGACGCGAGCGTTGCCGTGGTCGGTCTTCTCGAACGGGATGACCGCATCTGCGCCACGCGGGATCGGCGCACCCGTCATGATCTTGACCGCGGTGCCGGCGCTGATCGCGAACGGCCGGCCGGAACCTGCCGCGATCTCGCCGACGACCGGCAGCACGACCGGCTGCGCACGGCTCGCCCCGGCAAGGTCCTCGGCGCGAATCGCGTAGCCGTCCATCGCGGAGTTGTCGAACAGGGGCAGGTCGGACGGGCTGACGAATGCCTCGTGCAGCGGCAGGCCGAGCGACTCGACGAGCGGTTGGTCGTACGCACCGAGCGGCCCGATGCCGCGGAGGATCTTCTCGAGGTGGTCCTCGACGGTCAGCATGCCCTCACGGACGCTGGCCGGCCGCGGTCGCGCGGCTGGCGCAGCAGCGGGCGCCGGTTCGGGGGACGTAGGCGGGGTGGGCGCCTCTTCGGTCGTTGAGCTTGTCGAAGCGACGGACGGGGTTTCGGCGGGCTCAGCGGGCGGGCTCGGATCGACCGGTGCAGGCGCAGTCGGCTCGGCCGAAGGCGGGTCAGGCAGGCGTACGGGCTGGGTCTGCTCGTCCTCGGAGGCGGGGCTCGAGGGGAATCCGGGGATCGGATCGGGCGGAGTGTCCGAGCCGAGCGGCAGCATGTTCTGCTCCGGCCCGTCGTCGGTTTCTCCTGGTGACATGCGAGTCAGCCTAACTGGGCGCCCGCCGGGACGCTCTGGGCCGCGCCGGAGTCGTCGAGCGCCACATCGCCACGCACCGTGACACCGCGCCCGAACCGCCAGTCACCCTTGACCTTCAGCGACGTGGCGTCGACCAGCGACGGCGCCTCCGGGATGCGCGCATCGAAGTCGGCGATCGTCGTGTAGAACCGGCGGTCGAGGTCGACCAGCGGCGCCGAGCTGACCTGTGCCCGGAGGCGGAAGTCCTCGCCGACGCCGTAGACGTCGGATCGCAGCAGCAGGAGGTCGTTGGTGGTCTTGACCGGCAGGAAGCGCGAACGATCGACCTCGATCGCGGTGGCACCCTCGAACACCTCCACGGCTGCGCCCATCGCCGACTCGATCTGCACGACCTTGGTCGAGGACGGGTCCGTGGGATCGACGGTCTTGGCGTTGCGGATCAGTGGCAGGCCGAGGATGCCGTCGCGGGCCTCCAGCGTCGCCTTCATGACCCGCAGGTCGAACCACAGGTTGTTGCAGTGGAAGTACTTGTGCCGCTGGGGGTCGTCGGCCAGCGCCGCGTCATCGGGGTCGACCTGGGCCGTCTCGCGCAGCACGAGCCGGCCGTCGCTCCTGCGTACGACGATGTGGCCGCCCTTGACGTCGGCGGGCGTTCGCCGGCAGACCTCCGCGGCGTATGGGGCACCCGATGCGGCGAACCAGCCCATCATCGCCGGGTCCGGCGCCGATCCTAGGTTGTCGGCGTTGGACACCGTCGCGTAGCGGTAGCCGGCGTCGAGCAGGGCGTCGAGGATGCCCGACACCTCGAGCGCCGTGTAGAGGTCGCCGTGGCCCGGCGGGCACCACTCGAGCGACGGGTCGGCCGGCCAGTCGACCGGCGTCAGGTCGTCGGCGCGCAGCTTGGGCTCGCGGTTCTGCAGGAAGTCGATCGGCAGGCCCTCGACCTCGAGATCGTCGTACTTCGCCAGCGCTGCGAGGGTGTCGTCGCGCGTGCGGAAGCTGTTCATGAACAGCAGCGGCAGGCGTACGTCGAGGGTCTGGCGCACGTGGCGCACCTGGCCGACGATGACGTCGAGGAACGTCAGATCGGGGCGCACGGAAAGCAGCGTCTTGGCGCGATCGAGGCCCATCGACGTGCCCAGGCCACCGTTGAGCTTGATGACGGCGGTCACCGCCGCCGCGGCCCGGCATTCCTCATCGCTGAGCTGGAGCGAGCCGGCATGGTCGATGCCATCGAGCGGATCGACGTCAGCCTCGCGGATCATCCCGCTCTCGCCCTGCTCGAGCTTGGCGTAGAAGGAGGAAAAGACATCGATCGCACGCTGGGGCACGCCCGCGTCCTGCATGCGCTGCTGCGCCATCTCGAGACCCGACATTCCACATACGCTAGCGTCAGCGCGTGACGAAGGCACAGGCACGTTTGGACCTCCTCGCCAGACGGCGTGCCATGAGCTCCGAGGCGCGCTTCGAAGCAGCCGAGGCCATCGCGCTCCACGTCCTCGCAGCGCCGGTCGTGGCACGAGCCAAGCGGGTCGCCTGCTACCTCTCGATGCCGTCCGAGCCCGGCACGAGTCCGCTGATCACGGGCCTGTTGGCTCGCGGCATCGAGGTCATCGTGCCGCTCAGCCTCGACAACCGGACGCTCGACTGGGTCGCGTACGAGCCGGAGTCGGCACTCGTGACGACTCCGCTCGGCATCCCTGAGCCGGCTGGCGAGCGACTGGGGGCGGGGGCATTGGACTCGTGCGATGTCGTCATCGTCCCCGCCCTCGCGGTCGACCATGCGGGCTACCGACTGGGCCGGGGTGCGGGCTACTACGACCGCGCACTGGCCGGCGTACGAGCGCCGTTGTGTGCGCTCGTGTTCAGCCACGAGCTGCTGCCCGAGGTGCCGCACGAACCGCACGACGTACCCGTGCAGCTGGCGGTCACCCCGGGCGGCGTGTTCCGCGTGCCGTGAGCCGCGGACTCAGGACTGGTCCGCGCGGACGAGCTCGACCTCGATCTCGAGGCGGATCTCCTTGGAGACGAGGAGTCCACCGGCCTCGAGCGCCATGTTCCAGGTGAGGCCCCAGTCCTCGCGGTTGATCGTGCCGGAGGCACTGAAGATCGTGCGCTCGGCGCCCCAGGGATCCGTCGCCTGTCCGACGTACTCCGCGGCGAGCGTGACCGGACGCGTGACGCCCTTGATCGTCAGCTCGCCGGTCATCTGCGCCTCGGCGCCGCTCGTCGCGACGCCCGTGGAGCGGAAGGTGGCCTGCGGGTGGTTCGCCGCGTCGAAGAAGTCGTCCGACCTCAGGTGGTCGTCGCGGGTCTGGTTGCCCGAGCTGACCGATCCCATGTCGATGACGACCTCGACCTCGGACATGTCGAGCGGCTCGCGGATCGTGACGGTGCCCTCGACGCCGGTGAAGCGGCCGCGGACCTTGGTGAGGCCGAAGTGGCGGCCAATGAAGCCGACCTCGGCGTGGCCGGGATCGATCGTCCAGGTGCCGACGGCCGGCAGCTGGGTCTGTTCGATGACGGGTGCTGTGCTCATGATGATCATTCCTTTACGAGTAGTTATGTGCGTGTGCACACACTATACATTTGCGTGCGGATGCACGCAAGTAGTAGATTCGCCGCATGGCTGAAGACCGGGATCCCGTTGCTGCGTGGCAGGCCGTCCTGCGTGCCCAGAACCGCGCCCTCCGGGCGATCGAGCAGGACCTGCACGACCAGGGACTCATCCCCCTGTCCTGGTACGACGTCCTGCTCGAGCTCAACGCCGCGCCGGACCGCCAGCTGCGGATGCAGGACCTCGCAGCGCGGGTCGTGCTGTCCCGCACCCGCGTGAGCCGACTGGTCTCAGAGCTCGAGCGCGTCGGCTACATCGAGCGGGTTCCCGACCCCGACGACGGTCGCGCGACCCTGGCACGCATCACGCCCGAGGGCCGCACCGCTCGCCGCCAGGCCGCGCCGGTCTACCTGGCCGGCATCGAGCAGCACTTCAGCCGCCACCTCACAGGGGCACAGCAGGACGCCATCGCCAAGGGCCTGCAGCGCGTCGTCGACGCCCACGACGTGGACCCTCGGAGGTAGGGCTTACGCGCGCTCGGCGCTGCGGATCTCTCCTACCAGCTCTTCGAGCACGTCCTCCAGCATGATGACGCCCAGCACGGCACCGGTCTCGTCGGCGACCCGCGCCATGTGGGAGCCACGTGCCTGCATCGTGCGAAGGGCCTCGTAGAGCCCCGAGCCGGTGACCACCGTCGCCAGAGGACGCAGCCACTTGTCGGCGATCGTCTCGAGCCGGGACTCGTCGTCTGTCTCCAGGACGTCCTTGATGTGGAGATAGCCGGCGATCTCACCGTTGGCGTCGAGCACCGGGAAGCGGGAGAATCCGGTCTCGGCGCACGCCCGCTCGACGTCGACCGGTGTCGCACTCGGCGGGATCGTCACCAGCCCGGCGCTCGGCAGCAGCACCTCGTCGACCGTGCCCTCGTG
>CAWDXV010000003.1:0-154332 GCA_963806345.1 uncultured Actinomycetota bacterium
CCGCGGTAGTACTCGAAGATCCAACCGATCGCGGCGACCGAGACGAACACGGCACCGATGATGAACAGCCACCAGCCGATCACGACACCCAGCACCACGACGGCCAGCGCCGAGGCGGCGAACAGCGGCCACCAGCTGTAGGGCGGGAAGAAGCCCTGCTCGCCCGCGCCGTCGGCGATCTCGCCGTCGCTGCGGTCCTCAGGACGGTCGGGGATCTGCTTGGCGACCACACCGAGGTAGAAGCCCAGCAGCGCCGTCAGCAGGAACGTCATGGTCAACGCCGCCGTGCCGGTCGGATCGTGCGTCAGAACCCAGTAGACGGGCGCGACGATCGCGAAGAAGATGCCGCACGCGACGATGGTCCAGTACTCGGCCTTCATGGATCAGTGACCGTCCTTGCCGTCGGTGTTGTCTGTCGCCGCCTCGCCCTTGCCCTCGACATCGGGCGCGTCGGCAATCGGTGAGGTCTCCCCCGGGTTGTCGAGCAGCTCGAGTCTCGCGATCTCGGGGTGGTGCAGGTCGAACGCCGGGCTCTCGGAGCGGATGCGCGGCAGCGACGTGAAGTTGTGACGCGGGGGCGGTGACGACGTCGCCCACTCGAGCGAGCGGCCCCAGCCCCACGGGTCGTCGAGCCCGACGAGCGGGCCCTTGCGCGACTTCCACACGTTGTAGAAGAACGGCAGCGTGGAGGCGCCGAGCAGGAATGCGCCGATCGAGGAGATCTCGTTGAGCGTCGTGAACCCGTCGGTCGGGCTGTAGTCGGCGTAGCGGCGCGGGAAGCCCTCGACGCCCAGCCAGTGCTGGACCAGGAACGTCATGTGGAAGCCGATGAACAGCAGCCAGAAGTGGATCTTGCCGAGCTTCTCGTCGAGCATGCGGCCGGTCAGCTTGGGCCACCAGAAGTAGAACCCGGCGAACATCGCGAACACGACGGTGCCGAACACGACGTAGTGGAAGTGCGCGACGACGAAGTAGCTGTCGGACAGCTGGAAGTCGAGCGTCGGCGAGGCCAGGATGACGCCGGTCAGGCCACCGAAGAGGAACGTCGTGAGGAAGCCGAGCGAGAAGATCAGCGGGGTGTCGAAGGACAGAGATCCCCCCCACAACGTGCCGATCCAGTTGAAGAACTTGACTCCCGTCGGCACCGCGATCAGGAACGTCATGAACGAGAAGAACGCCAGGTCGACAGAGCCGGTCACGAACATGTGGTGAGCCCAGACCGCGACCGACAGCGCAGCGATCATGAGTGTCGCGGCGACCAGGCCCATGTAGCCGAAGATCGGCTTGCGGGAGAAGACCGGCAGGATCTCGGTGATGATGCCGAAGAACGGCAACGCGATGATGTAGACCTCGGGATGCCCGAAGAACCAGAACAGGTGCTGCCAGAGGATCGGTCCGCCGTTGGCGGCGTCGAAGACGTGGGCGCCGAGGCGGCGATCGGCCTCGAGCGAGAGCAGTGCCGCGGCGAAGATCGGGAACGCGATGATGACGAGCATGCTCGTGACCAGCGTGTTCCACACGAAGATCGGCATGCGGAACATCGTGAGGCCGGGCGCGCGCATCGTGAAGATCGTGGTGATGAAGTTGACGCCACCGAGGATCGTGCCGAGACCCGACATCCACAGGCCCATGACCCACAGGTCACCGCCGATGCCTGGAGAGTTCACCGCGTCGCTCAGTGGTGCGTACGCGAACCAGCCGAAGCTCGCCGCTCCCCCGGGCACGAAGAACCCGGACACGACGATCGTCGAGCCGAACAGGTAGAGCCAGTAGCTGAACATGTTGAGCCGTGGGAACGCGACGTCGGGCGCGCCGATCTGCAGGGGCATGATCGCGTTGCCGAAGCCGAAGAACAGCGGCGTCGCGAACATCAGCAGCATGATCGTGCCGTGCATCGTGAAGAGCTGGTTGTAGGTCTCCTCGTCGACGATCTGCGTGCCGGGCTGCGCCAGCTCGGCGCGGATCAGCAGCGCCAGGATGCCGCCGATGATGAAGAACGCGAACGAGGTGAAGAGGTACATGTTGCCGATCACCTTGTGATCGGTCGTGGTGAGGACCGTGACGACCTTCTGGCCGAGGGTGCGCTCGTGCGTGCCCGCGCGGAGTGCCTCCGAACCGTCGTCGAATGCCGCTGTTGCCTCGGCCATCAGTGCCCCGCTCCTTCCTGGACGTCTTCGGCGTCGCCGTTGCCCTCTTCGCGGAGGCCCGCAATCGTGTTGGCCTCCTTGGCGCCCTTGGGCGCACCTGTCTGGCCGTCGGCCTTGAGCTCGGCCAGGTGCGCCTCGTACTCGCCCTTGGAGACCACGTGGACCTTGAAGATCATGCGTGAGTGATAGAGGCCGCACAGCTCCGCGCAGCGTCCGGTGAACACGCCCTCGCGGGTCGGCGTCATGTCGAAGTGGTTGCGCTGGCCGGGAACGACGTCCATCTTGAAGTAGAACTCGGGGATCCAGAACGAGTGGATGACGTCGGGCGACAGCAGGTTGAAGCGCACGGACTCGTCGACCGGGAGCCACAGCTCGGTCGGGTCCTGGGGCGTGCCGATGTCGAACACGTCCTCGCCCTGCGTCGCGTCCTCGTTGAGGTAGTTGAACGCCCACTGCCACTTGCTGCCGACGACCTCGACCGTGTGGTCGGGGTTCTTGACGTCCCGGAGCATGTCGTTCTGCGACGTCACGGTGTGGAAGAAGAACACCGCCACGATGATGACCGGGGCGAACGTGTAGAGCGCCTCGATCGGGAGGTTGTAGCGGATCTGGACCGGGACCTCGTCGTCGCTGCGCCGGCGGTAGCGGACCATCGAGTAGACGATGAGGCCGAAGACCAGCAGGAACACCACGAGCACCGCGATCCAGGCGCCGAGCCACACGTCCCACATGGTGCGCGAACGGTCGCTGGCCTCGACGGGCAGCGCGAGGCGCTTGACGTCGGAATCATCGACGGGAGAACAGCCGCTCAAAACGACGGCGGCGACGGCGAGAACCGCCAGCTTCATCCGACCCACGGGGCGCCTTTCTGAACCATGACTGTCACGTGACGACACGTGAAGCACCTTACTTGAGCAGGACCGGGGACCTGCGGTGAGGTCTGCCTGTGTTGGACGCGTGTCTGACGGGCGTGTCACGCGAGTGAGAGCGCCGCGTCGACCTCGGTCTTCGCCTGCTCACCGTATGCCGTACCGATCCGCTTGAGGAAGCCCTCGCGGTCGAGCTCGTACTCCTGCGTTCCCACGGTCTCGACGACGCTGGCGGCGATCGTGCAGCCGATCTGGGCCGAGCGCTCGAAGTCGAGTCCGGCCGCGACGCCGGCGAGGAATCCGGCGCGGAAGCTGTCGCCGACGCCGGTCGGGTCGACCGCGACGACTCCCTCGATGGCCTTGACCTCGATCGGGTCGCCGTCGGCCGGGTAGACCGTCACGCCGGCCTTGCCGCGCGTCACGATGCGGGTCTTCACGTGGGCCTGGACGTCGGCCGACGACCAGCCGGTCTTCTGCTCGATCAGGGCGGCTTCGTAGTCGTTGCTGAACAGGTAGGTCGCGCCGTCGATCAGGTCGCGGATCATGTCGCCCTCGGCGAACGCAAGCTGCTGCGAGACGTCGGCTGCGAACGGAACGTCACGCTCACGGCAGGCGCGCGTGTGGCGCAGCATGCCCTCGGGATCGTCGGGGCCGACGAGGACGAGGTCGAAGTCCTGGCCGATCGCGAACAGGTCGATGTCACGGGACTCGGACATCGCTCCGGCGTAGAACGTGGCGAACTGCGCCAGGTCGGTGTCAGTGGTGCAGACGAACCGGGCGGTGTGGCGGGTCTCCGACACCAGGACGCCCGAGGTGTCGACCCCGGCGTCGTCGAGCCAGCCGCGGTACTCGGCCTCGAAGTCACGACCGACCGCTCCGACGAGCAGCGCCCGGTGGCCGAGCCTGGCGAGCGCGTACGCAATGTTGGCCGCGCACCCCCCACGGCGTACGTCGAGGTCGTCCACGAGGAACGACAGCGAGATCTTGTCGAGCTGGTCCGGCACGAGTGAATCGGCGAACTTGCCCGGGAAGGTCATGAGGTGATCGGTGGCGATCGAACCGGTGATGGCGAGGTGCACCCCCACACAATAGACAACGGCCTCCCGCAATGCAGGAGGCCGTCGTGTGTTGTATGTCTTAGTGGAAAGAATCGCCGCAGGCGCAGGAGCCGGTGGCCATCGGGTTGTCGATCGTGAAGCCCTGCTTCTCGATCGTGTCGACGAAGTCGATCGTCGCGCCGCCGAGGTAGGGAAGGCTCATGCGGTCGACCACGACGTTGACGCCGCCGAACTCGAAGATCTGGTCGCCGTCGAGCGAACGCTCGTCGAAGAACAGCTGGTAGCGGAGTCCCGAGCAGCCGCCGGGCTGCACCGCGATGCGGAGCGCGAGGTCGTCGCGGCCTTCCTGGGCCAGGAGGCTGCTGACCTTCTCGGCAGCGCCCTCACTGAGGGTCACTCCGGTCGCCGGCGTCGTCTCGACGGTGGACTGGTCAGTCTCGATCGTCATGTGGTCTCCCATGGATCTGGTCTTTTGGTCACGGCACCGGGGTCAACATGTTCGGTGCCGATTCCATTCCATCGTACGCCGTCAGTCCCCAGCCCGAGGCGACCACGTACGTGCGACACGCTCGGCAAGGCTGGCGAGGCTGGCGTACGGCTCACCCATCGCCGCGTCGAGGCCGACCAGATCTGACATCGAGTAGGCGCTCTCGACCCCCATCGCGCGCATCTCACGGGAGCCGACCACGACCTGGCCCGCCAGCACGATGCACGGCCGGGCGGCCGCACCGGCGACTGCCGCCACGCCGAAGACGACCTTGCCGGCCCGGGACGAGAAGTCGTAGGTGCCCTCCCCCGTCACGACGAGGTCGTGCGAGCCTGCCTGAGCGGTGAGGCCGACGGCGTCCGCGACGAGGTCGATCCCCGAGGTGACGCTCCCGCCGAGCAGCATGAGCGCGAATCCCAACCCGCCCGCGGCCCCGGCGCTCTTGGCGTCCGCGATGCGGCGCTCGGCCGGCGTCGAGCCACACGTCGCCTCGACGAAGCGGTCGAGCGTGCCGTCGACGGCGATGATCTGCTCGTCAGTCAGGCCCTTTTGCGGGCCGAATGTCTTGGTGGCGCCGAACATGCCGAGCAGCTGGACGTCGACGTCGGCGGCGATGACGAGCTCGACATCTCGGAGCCTCGAGCGCGCCGGAGCCAGGTCGACCTGGGTGACGCCGCTGAGCGCAGCGGGCCCCGCGTCCAGTGGCACGTCAGCGGTGGCCCCGAGCGCGGCGAGCAGGCCCGCTCCGCCGTCGTTGGTCGCGCTGCCGCCGAGTCCCACGACGATGCGCCGCGCGCCCGCGTCGAGCGCAGCGCCGATCGCCTGGCCGACGCCATACGTCGTCGCGTGCATGGGGTCCTGCGGGTCGACGAGGTGCAGGCCGCAGGCCTGAGCGCTCTCGACGTACGCCGTGCCGTCGGCGTGCAGCACCGCGACCGGCACGTCGGCACCGACCGGGCCGCGCACGGTGACGACCGCGAGCTCTCCCCCGATCGCCTCGTGCAGGACGTCGACGAACCCCGGGCCGCCGTCGGCCATCGCCGCGACGGAGAGCTCGTCATCGGGCGCGTGACGCTGCCAGCCCTCGACGATCGCCCGCGCCGCCTCCGGGGCCGAGAGCGTGCCGCCGAACGCATCCGGCGCGACCAGGACCCTCATGCGTACGGGCTGGTGCTACTGGGCGAGGGCTTGCTCGCAGGCGGCGATCAGCACGCACGTGGCGAGCACGTCGATCGCTGCCTCGAGCTCCTGTGGCGACGGGAATGACGGGGCGATGCGGATGTTGCGGTCGCGGGGATCGTCTCCGTACGGGAACGCCGCACCGGCCGGCGTCATGGCGACACCCGCCTCGCGGGCCAGCTGGATGACGCGCGACGCCGTGCCGTCGGGGACGTCGAGGCTCACGAAGTAGCCACCCTTGGGCTCGGTCCAGCTCGCGACGGCGTAGTCGCCCAGCCGGGCGCGCAGGATCTCGACGACGGCCTCGAACTTCGGCGCCAGGATGGCCCGGTGACCGTCCATCAGCGCGTGCACGCCCTCGGTGCTCTTGAGGAACCTGGCGTGGCGCAGCTGGTTGACCTTGTCGGGGCCGATCGTCCGCTTGCCGAGGTGCTTGAGGTACCACTCGATGTTGGCCGCGGAGCTGCCGAGGAAGCACACGCCCGCGCCGGCGAACGTGACCTTGGAGGTCGACGCGAAGATGACCGCGCGGTTGGGGTGCCCGGACGCCGAGCAGAGACCGAGGATGTCGGCGGTCTTGGTGTGCTGCTCGGTGAGGTGGTGCACGGCGTAGGCGTTGTCCCAGAAGATGCGGAAGTCCGGTGCCGCGGTCTCGAGCGCGGCGAGCTCGGCGGCGACGGCCTCGCTGACCACAGCACCGGTGGGGTTGCTGTAGGTCGGCACGAGCCACATGCCCTTGACCGCAGGGTCCTTGACCAGCTCTCGTACGGCCGCAACGTCCGGCCCGTCATCGAGCAGGTCGACCGGCAGCATCTCGATGCCGTACTCCTCGAGCAGCGCGAAGTGCCGGTCGTAGCCGGGTACGGGGCAGATGAACTTGACGGACTCCTCGACGCCCCACGGCTGCTCGGAGTCGGCGACGCCGTGGAACAGCGCGAACACGAGGTTGTCGTGCATCATCGCGAGGCTCGCGTTGTCGCCGGCGATGACCTGGTCGACCGGCACCTGCATGATCGGCGCGAAGATCTCGCGCAGCTCGGCCAGGCCCGTGAGCCCGCCGTAGTTGCGGGTGTCGGTGCCGGCGGCGTCCTTGAAGTCTGCGCCGGGCATCGACAGCAGCTCGTTGGACAGGTCGAGCTGCGCCGGCGAGGGCTTGCCTCGCGTCAGGTCGAGCTTGAGACCGGAGTCCTTGAGCGTCTGGTACGCCGCGGTCTGCTCGTCGAGGAGGGCCTGGATCTGGTCTGCTGGAGAGGGTGTCGAACGTCACCAGTCCAACCTATCCGGCCACGGTGGCTCAGCCGAGACCGGGAGCGCCCCAGATGGCCAGCCACTTGGTGAGGTCGGGCTCGACCGGTACGTCCTCGCCGACGACGCCGCGGATCTGCAGCTCGAGGGCGTTGTCACGCTTCTCGCCGGCGAGGGGCACGAACGGGTAGAACGTGCCCCGTTTGTAGAGGTAGACCAGCGCCAACGGCTTGCCGTCAGCCGTCGTGAACCCGATCGTCGAGCACAGCAGGGCCGAGCCGAAGCCGGCATCGGCGAGCGAGCTGTTGACCGCGTGCAGGTCGGTCACGAGCCCCGACACGTCCCGGTCCGTACGCGTGACCGTGAGCCAATGGAAGCCGAACCGGTCCGTGCTGCGGGTGACTGTGGCGCCGGCGGTCGTCGTGATGAGCTTCTCGGCGTCGGCCATCACGATGTCGTCGGCGTTGCCCTCGACGTCGCGGAAGCACACCGACCCTGAACCCGTCGCCACGAACCCGTCGGTCTGCAGCGACAGTGCGGCCTGTGGCACGGCGAACAGCACGTCGAGGTCGGCCTGCGGCGGCTTGGTACGCCCGAGGATCGCGTCGAAGATACCCACCTGCGGTCAGCCCTGCTCGGAGAGCTCGGCGCTGACCTTGGCGAGCTGGTCGAGGCGCACCTGCAGCGGCGGGTGCGTCGCGAACATCGCGCCGATCGACTCCCGGTTGATCGCCGGTGCGAAGAAGAACGCGCTGATCGCCTGTCCCTCGCGGAGGTCGCGGTTGGGGATGCGGGCCATGTCGCCGGAGATCTTGACCAGGGCCGACGAGAGCTTGGAGGGCCGGCCGGTCAGGTAGGCGCCGCTGCGATCGGCGCTGAGCTCCCGGTAGCGCGACAGCGAGCGCGTGAGGACGAAGCTCACGAAGTAGACCACCATGCTGACGAGGAACACGACCAGGAACACCGCGCCGCTGTTCTTGTTGCCGCGGCTGCCGAAGATGTTGCCGGCGTACATGCCCCACCTGGTGATGAAGCCGGCCAGCAGGCCGATCGACGAGGCCACCGTCATGACCGTGACGTCACGGTTGGCGACATGGGACAGCTCGTGCGCCAGGACGCCTTCGAGCTCGTCAGCGTCGAGGCGCTGCATGATGCCGGTCGTCACGCAGACCGACGAGTGCTTGGGCGAACGGCCGGTCGCGAACGCGTTGGGCATGTCCGTCACGGCCACCGCCACGCGCGGCTTGGGCATGTCGGCGAGCGCGCACAGCCGGTCGATCATGGCGTGCAGCTCGGGCGCCTGCTCGGGCTCGACGACCTTGGCGCCCATCGACTTGAGGGCGAGCGAGTCCGAGAAGTACCACTGCCCCCACGCGATGCCGAGCACGATCACGATCCCGAACGCGCCGAGCTTCGTCGTGGTCATCAGGACCACGCCGAACGCCACGTAGAGCGCGCCGAGACCCAGCCCGACCCCGCCCATGCGGAGGGTCAGGCCGCGGTCACCTCTGAATCGCGTCCGAGCCATCGTCGTCCTTCCTGGGAGTGGAGATCTGCTCGAGCTGCCGGTCGACCTCGGCGCTGTCCAGCGCGGCATCGAACTGTCGGCGCAGCGCCTCGTCGGCACTCTCACCGGGCTTGCTGATGACGCCGTCGGCGACGAGCTCGTCGACCGCGTCAGCCGTGGCCTCGAGCTCACGCGTACGCCGTTCGGCCGACTCGACCGCCTGGCCGACGTCGCTGACCGAGGAGTTGATGCCGCGGGTCGCGCTGTTGATCTCGGCGCGAGCCGCTGCGGCGGTGTGCCGCGCGGCCAGCGTGTCCTTGCGGACCCGGAACGCCTCGACCTCCTGCTCGATCTTGAGCGCCGTCGCCTCGAGCTTGTCCTCCTCGGCCTTGAGGTCAGCATGGCGAGTCTTGAGGTCTGCGGCCGCCTTCTCGAGCGTGACCTTGCGGGTCAGGACCGAACGAGCTTCCTCGTCGTTGCCGTGAGCGACTGCCTGCCGCGCGGCGTCATCGAGCTGGGTCGGCCTGCTGATCGAGTGCGGCCAGCTGGAGCTCGACCCGCTTGCGGCTCGTCGCCACGTCAGCGACCCCACGGCGTACCTGCCGGAGCAGCGCCGTCTGGGTGCGATAGGTCTCGTCGAGCTTGTCCTTGAGGTCCTCGACATCGTTGCCGCGGAAACGCCACGAACGGAAGATCCTGGCGATGCGCTTGCCGATGCTCATGCTCGCAAGCCTACGGCGTAGGGTGTCGCGGGTGGTAGACGAGACAGAGGCCGGCAAGGGGCGTCGCACGCCGACGCGCAAAGAGGCCGAAGCCGCGCGCAAGAAGCAGATGAAGGTCCCCGTGACCCGCAAGGAGCAGGCCAAGCGCGACCGGGCCCGCAACGAGGAGATCCGGCTCAAGCAGCGCGAGGCACTCAAGACCGGCGACGAGAAGTACCTGCCGGCTCGCGAGCGCGGTCCGGTGCGCAAGTTCTGCCGTGACTACGTCGATCGGCGCTGGAACGTCGCCGAGTTCCTGCTGCCGTTCCTGGCGGTTGCCGTCGTCGCGATCATCGTCGGCAGCCAGAGCTCGACGGTGCAGACGCTTCTCACCACCGTCGCCTATCCCATCGCGATCCTCGCGACAGTCATCGACGAGCTGTTCCTCGTACGCGGGCTCAAGAAGGAGCTCAAGAAGCGCTTCTCAGCCGACGAGGCTCGCGGCAACACCGCGTACGCGGTGCTGCGCAGCACGCAGCTGCGCCGCTTCCGGCTGCCGAAGCCGCAGGTCAAGCGCGGCGCACCCCTCCCCGACCGCTACTAGCGGTCGAGAGCGCGGATCGGTCTACGAGTCCGCGTGTAGGGACATGGGGCCGTAGACCTCGGTCTCACCGTCGAACAGGCGTACCTGGTCGATGCCCTGCTCGAGCAGCGTCTCGAACTCCTCGCCGACCCACGACTCCGCGTCGCCCCGGCTCTCGAACTCGTCCGACCGACTCTTGACGTCGCCGAGCGAGTCCTCCAACGTCCATGTCCAGCCCATGATCAGCTCTCCTTGGTCGACGGTTGCACGAATGGGGGCTTGGTGACCGTAAACGACTCGGAGCGACCTCGCACGTCGACGACGACAGTCGCACCGTCCTCGACACCGGGCTCCAGCAGCGCCAGCGCGATGCCCTGGCGGAGCGTCGGCGAGAACGTGCCCGAGGTGATCTCACCCAGCTCGGTGCCGTCGGCGTCGGCGACCGTCATGCCCGGGCGAGGGATGCCGCGGCCCTGGGCCAGGAGGCCGCGCAAGGTGCGCACGGTCTTCTCCGCGCGCTGACGCTCGAGCGCCTCCTTGCCCCAGAAGGCCGGCTTCTTCCAGCCGACGGCCCAGCCGGCGCGTGCCATGACCGGGCTGATCTCGGGCGACAGCTCGTGGCCGTGCAGCGGGTAGCCCATCTCGGTGCGCAGCGTGTCGCGTGCGCCGAGGCCGCAGGCGCGGATGCCGTACGGCTCCCCCGCTGCGATGACCGCATCCCACACCTCGCCGGCGGACGCCGAAGGGACGACCAGCTCGTAGCCGCGCTCCCCCGTGTAGCCCGTGCGGCACACCGTGATGTCCTGCCCGGCGATCGTCGCGTCGGCGAACGACATGTACTCGTGGTCGACCGGCAGGTCGAGCGACGTCAGCACCTCGTCGCTCAACGGGCCCTGGATCGCGAGGACCGCGTAGTCACGGTGCTGGTCGGTGACGTCGATGCCGGCCGGCGCGGCGGCCTGCAGGCGCGCGACGACGGCCGCCGTGTTGGCGGCGTTCGGGATGAGGAACACCTCGAAATCGCTGCGCAGGTAGGCGATGAGGTCGTCGACCGTGCCACCGTCCTCGTCGCAGCACAGCGTGTACTGGGCCTTGCCGCTCTCGATGCGGCCGAGGTCGTTCGTGAGGCACTGGTTGACGAACCCGGCAGCGCCCGTGCCCCGCACCAGCGCCTTGCCGAGGTGGCTGACGTCGAACAGGCCGACCGCCTCGCGTACGGCCTTGTGCTCGGCGAGCACGCCACCTCCGGCGTACTCCAGCGGCATGTCCCAGCCACCGAACTCCGCGAGCTTGGCACCGAGGGCGACGTGGCGGTCGTGCAAGGGCGAGTGCAGCAGATCCATGGCACCCAAGGTAGGGCACGTGAGGACGCCCCTCGCGCCCGTGTGCCTCGCGACTCTAGAGTGGCGGACATGCTCTCTGTGACCCTCAGCACCGCGAAGCCGACCACCGCACGCGCCGACGCCCTGATCCTCGGGATCCGAGGCGATGAGGACAAGGGTGATCTGGCCGCCACGCTCGACCTCCTCGGCTTCACCGGCGAGAAGGGGCAGACCGTGACGTTCCCGGCAGGCGATGCCGCCAAGACGTCCCTGATCGTCGCCGTCGCGCTCCCTGAGGAGCCGACCGCCGAGGACCTGCGCCGGGCCACGGCCCGAGGTGTGCGTGCCGCCAAGAACGCGACGAGCCTCGCCATCGCGCTCCACCCGGCCGGGGTCGACGAGGTCGAGGCGATCGCCGAAGGCGTGACGCTGGGCGCCTACACGTACGAGACGTACAAGACCAAGAAGAAGGGCGACGCCAAGAAGCCCAGGCTCAAGAGCGCCGTGATCCTCAGCCCGTTCGCGCGCCAGACCACCGCGACGAAGGCCGTCGAGCGCGCCGCCACGGTCGCCGAGGCGGTCAACATCGCCCGCGACTGGGTCAACACGCCTCCCGGCGACCTGCGTCCCGCAGACTTCGCCGAGGCCATCACGACGCATGCCGGCACCGACGTCAAGGTCACGGTCTGGGACGAGAAGCGGCTGGCCAAGGAGAAGTGTGGCGGCATCCTCGGCGTGGGCCAGGGATCCGACAGCCCGCCCCGTCTGGTCGCCCTGACGTACGCGCCGGCCAACGCCGTCACGCACCTGGCACTGGTCGGCAAGGGCATCACGTTCGACTCGGGAGGACTCTCGATCAAGCCGGGCGCCTCGATGCAGACCATGAAGCTCGACATGGCCGGAGCCGCGGCGATCGTGGCCGCCACCGTGGCGATCGCTCGTATGGGGCTGCCGATCAAGATCTCGGCGTTCGCCTGCATCGCCGAGAACATGCCGAGCGGCGGCGCCACCCGACCCGGTGACGTGCTGACGATGCGCAGCGGTGCCACGGTCGAGGTCCACAACACCGACGCCGAAGGGCGCCTCGTGCTCGCGGACGGACTCGCTCTCGCGACCGAGGCCAAGCCCGACCGCATCGTCGACGTCGCCACGCTGACCGGGGCCTGCGTCGTCGCGCTCGGTGAGCTCACGAGCGGCATCCTCAGCAACGACGAGGAGTTCAGCGAGACGGTCTTCGCGGCGTCCAAGGCCGCGGGCGAGTCGATGTGGCCCCTGCCGATCACCGAGGAGATGAAGGGCAAGGTCAACTCCTCGAGCATCGCCGACCTGCGCCAGCACAACCCCAAGCCGTACGGCGGCACGCTGTTCGCGGCGGCGTTCCTGCGCGAGTTCGTCAACGACATCCCGTGGGTGCACCTCGACATCGCCGGTCCGTCGTTCAACGAAGGCAGCGCGGTCGACTACACGCCTGTCGGCGGCACTGGCACCGGCGTACGTACGCTCGTCCGCCTCGCGACGGAGCTGGCCGGGGCTCGATGACGATCGACTCCTCCACGTCTCGGGCCCTGTCACACCGGCTCGCCGTCGAGCAGTCGAAGCAGCGCCTCCCGTCGATTGCCGCCGGCATCGTGCGTGATGGTGAGCTCGTGTGGTCGGACACTGCCGGAAGCCTGGACGGCAGACCGGACGGGCCCGCACCGACCGTCGACACGCAATATCGGATCGGCTCGATCTCCAAGACGTTCGTCGCGGTCGAGGTGCTGCGCCTGCGCGACGAGGGCCGCCTCGAGCTCGGCGACACGATCGGCACACACCTGCCGGAGGTGCCGTTCCCGCAGGTGACCGTCACGCAGCTGCTGACCCACACGTCCGGCCTGCAGGCCGAGACCGACGGCGACTGGTGGGAGCGCACCCCGGGCGACTCCTGGGCTGCCCTGATGGCTGCCGGTCCCCGGTTGCGGGCCACTCCGGGCACCGGCTTCCACTACTCGAACGTCGGCTTCGCGGTGCTCGGTGAGCTCGTCGCCCGGCTGCGCGACCAGCCATGGCACGAAGCCGTGCGCGTGGGCATCCTCGAACCGCTCGGCATGACCAGGACGACGACCAGGCCGGTCGCTCCTGCCGCGCCCGGCCTGGCCGTGCACCCGCTCGCCGACCTCGTGCACGTCGAGCCCGAGCACGACGCCGTCGCCCTGGCGCCCGCCGGGCAGCTCTGGTCGACCGTGGGCGACCTGGCTCGCTGGGCGGCGTTCCTCGGCGGACGTACGGGCGACGTCCTCGCCGAGGCGACCCTGCAGGAGATGCTCCGGCCGATCGCGGTCAACGACGTCCCCGGTGCGGCCTGGACCGGGGCCCACGGCCTCGGTTGGCAGACCTGGAACGTCGAGGGTCGCCGGTTCGCGGGTCACGGCGGTTCGATGCCCGGTTTCCTGGCCGATCTCCGGGTCGACACCGAATCCGGGGACGGCATCGTGCTGATGACCAACGCCACCGGCGGGCTCGGCAAGGCGACTTCCGAGCTGCTCACCCTCTTCACCGAGCAGGAGCCAGCACTCCCGAAACCGTGGACCGCGGACGCGTCGCAGGCGGCGAACCTCGACCTCGCCGGCCCGTGGTTCTGGGGCCCGTACGAGTTCAGGCTCTCGCTGACACGCGACGGAATCCTGCGGCTCGGGACGCCCGGCGAGGGCCGCGGCGCCCGGTTCAAGCCCCAAGGTGACGGCTGGATCGGCCTCGACGGCTACTACACCGGTGAGCCGCTTGCATTGGAGCGAGACGCGTCAGGTCGGGCGATACGCCTCGTGGTGGCCTCGTTCGTGTTCACCCGTACGCCTTACGACCCCGACGCCACGATCCCCGGCGGCATCGACGAGTCCGGCTGGCACTGAGGACGATCCCGAAGGGCTCAGGCGTGCTGGGCGGCGATGAACTGGGCGATCCGGCTCAGCAGGTCGTGCGGCACCGGCCGGTCGTACATGAGCTTGACGGTGTCCTTGTCGGAGCGCAGCGGCGCGATCTCCGTCTCGAGGTCTGCATCCGCGACCGGGACCGGATAGAGGCCGATGTGCTTGGTCCAGCCGGCGTAGTGCACCAGGTAGCGGTCCCCCACCATGACGCACGGCATCTGGTAGCGGATCGTCTCGCCTGATCCCGGCACGGCGTTCCTGATCGTCGAGCGCACGTCCTCGAGGATGACCTGCACCTCGGCGGGGAATGAGGCGATGTACTCGTCGACGGTGTCGAAACGCTCTGCCATGACGAGCAGTGTGGCACGTCAGTCGGGCAGACCGAGGGCCCTTGCGGCGTCCTCGACGGTGTCCCACTTGGTGCGTTCGCCGCCGAGCCGGTCGGGGTGCGCCTGCTTGCGGGCCTTGCGGTAGACCCGCATGAGGTCGTCGAACGACGGGTTGGTCGGCAACGGGTCGACGCCGGCGATCGACTCGAGCGTCATGATCGCGGCGAGCTCCTTGGGCGTCTGCTTCGCCGGCGCCGAGGTGGCAGGGTTCGACTGCGGTGGCGGAGTGCCCTTGGCCTTGCGGAGGTCGTAGTCACGCTTGCGCGACGGCACGCCCACGAGATTGGCGTCGTAGACAGGAATGTTGAGCTTCTTGCGGGCGAACTCGTATGCCGCCTGCGCCGACGCGACCCGGCGACGGATCGACTCGCCGTCTGCCGCGACCAGCAACAAGGTCGTCTGGGTGACCGAGGTCTTGGGCTCGACGTAGGCCTCCACGCCCTTGCGCGACTCGGCGAAGGCGCGAAGCGCATCGAGGTCCGCACGGCTCGCGTTGCGGTCCGAGACCACGGCGCCACCGTCCGTCCGGGCCTTACGCCCTCGGAAGATTCCCATGGGACAAGTGTGCCCGATCGTGCGACATACCCCGATCAACCCCGGTGGCAGCGTGGTTGCCTCAGGTGACAAGATGATGACGAACGACATCCTTGGGAGGAACTGTGGCGGACGTCGCCGGCAACAACTTCGACATCGTGATTCTCGGCGGCGGCAGTGGCGGGTATGCCTGCGCGCTGCGTGCGGTCCAGCTCGGCAAGTCCGTCGCGCTGATCGAGAAGGGCAAGCTGGGCGGCACCTGCCTGCACACCGGCTGCATCCCGACCAAGGCGCTGCTCCATTCCGCGGAGGTCGCCGACCTGTCCCGCGACGGTGAGCACTACGGCATCAAGTCGACGTTCGACGGAGTCGACATGCCGGCGGTCAACAAGTACAAGGACGGCGTCATCGACCGGCTCTACAAGGGCCTGCAGGGACTCATCAAGTCCGGCGGCATCACGGTCGTCGAGGGCGAGGGCAAGCTCGTCGATCCCAAGACCGTCGAGGTCAACGGCGAGCGCTACACCGGCACCAACGTCGTGCTGGCCACCGGCTCGGTCTCCCGCACGCTGGGCCTCGACATCGGCGGCCGGGTCATCACGAGCTCCGAGGCCCTCACGATGAGTGAGGTGCCCGAGAAGGTCGTCATCATCGGCGGCAGCGTCATCGGCGTCGAGTTCGCCTCGGTGTGGAAGTCGTTCGGCGCCGACGTCACGATCATCGAGGGCCTGCCGACGCTGATCCCGCTCGAGGACCCGTCGCTCGTCCAAGCAGCTCGAGCGCGCGTTCCGCAAGCGCAAGATCAACTTCAAGACCGGCGTCAAGTTCTCCAGCGTCGAGCAGACCGAGTCGGGTGTCACGGTGTCCCTCGAGGACGGCACGACGATCGAGACCGACCTGGTCCTCGTCGCCGTGGGTCGCGGACCCAACTCCGCCGGCATGGGTTACGAGGAGGCCGGCATCACGGTCGACCGTGGCTGGGTGCCCACCAACGAGCGGCTCGCGACCAACGTCGACGGCGTGTTCGCGGTCGGCGACCTGGTCCCCGGCCTGCAGCTCGCACACCGTGGCTTCGCGCACGGCATCTTCGTCGCCGAGGAGATCGCCGGGCTCAAGCCGCAGCCGGTCATCGACTCGGGCATCCCCCGCGTGACCTACTGCGATCCCGAGATCGCCTCGGTCGGACTCACCGAGCCGCAGGCCCGCGAGAAGTACGGCGACGACAAGGTCGAGATCCAGGACTACAACCTGGGCGGCAACGGCAAGTCGCAGATCCTCGGCACGGCGGGCAGCGTCAAGCTCGTACGCGAGAAGGACGGCCCCATCGTCGGCGTCCACATGATCGGTGCCCGCTACGGCGAGCAGGTCGGAGAGGCATCCCTGATGGTCAACTGGGAGGCTTACCCCGAAGACGTGGCGCAGTTCATCCACGCCCACCCCACCCAGAACGAAGCACTCGGCGAGGCAGCACTCGCGCTCGCCGGCAAACCGCTCCACTCACACGCCTGACCCGGAGAACCAGAGGACATCATGGCTACGTCTGTCACCCTTCCCGCTCTCGGCGAAAGCGTCACCGAGGGCACAGTCACCCAATGGCTCAAGCAGGTCGGCGACACCGTCGCCGTCGATGAGCCGTTGCTCGAGATCTCCACCGACAAGGTCGACACCGAGATCCCGTCGCCCGTCGCCGGTGTCCTGCTCGAGATCAAGGCCAACGAGGACGACACCGTCGAGGTCGGTGCTGTGCTCGCGATCATCGGCGAGGAGGGCGAGAGCACCGGCGGCGACGCTGCACCTGCCTCCGAGGCTCCGGCTGCCGAGGCACCCGCCGAGGAAGCCCGCCGCCGAGCAGCCCGCTGCCGAGCAGCCCGCCGCCGAGCAGCCCGCCGCTGAGGCGCCTGCCGAGCAGCCGGTTGCCGAGAGCGCATCCGAGGAGCGGTCCCCCGCGCCCGCCGGCAGCGCCGAAGCCGAGCAGGCCGCCGCCGAGAACGCCCCCGCACCGCAGGCCGAGACCAGCGCCAGCTCCGGCGGTGGCACGGCCGTGACCCTGCCCGCACTGGGCGAGAGCGTCACCGAGGGCACCGTGACCCAGTGGCTCAAGCAGGTCGGCGACGACGTCGCGGTCGACGAGCCGCTGCTCGAGATCTCCACCGACAAGGTCGACACCGAGATCCCCTCACCCGTCGCCGGCAAGCTCCTCGAGATCAAGGTCGCCGAGGACGAGACCGTCGAGGTCGGCGCCGAGCTCGCGATCATCGGCAGCGCCGACGCGGCTCCCGCCGAGAGTGCTCCCGCTGAGCCCGCACCCGAGTCGGCGCCCGAGCCCGAGTCGGCAGCCGAGCTCCGAGCCGGCTCCCGCCGATCCGGAGTCGCAGGCCAACCCGGCCGAGTCGTCCCCGCCCGCCGAGGCCGAGGCTCCCGCCCAGGAGTCGGCACCTGCAGCCGAAGCCGCTCCCGAGCCCGCTGCCGCGCCCCAGCCCGCTGCAGCACCCGAGCCCGCTGCCGCACCGGAGCCCGCTCCGGTGCCTGCTGCCTCACCGAGTGCCAACGGCGACACCTACGTCACGCCGATCGTGCGCAAGCTCGCCAAGCAGCACGACGTCGATCTTGCGAACGTCACCGGCACCGGTGTCGGTGGCCGCATCCGCAAGCAGGACGTGCTGGACGCCGCCGAGAAGTCGCAGGCCGCGCCCACAGCCGAGACATCCAGCGCTCCGGCTGCTGCTGCCTCGGCACCGGCGCCGTCGGCCGAGCCTTCTGCCCTGCGTGGCAAGACCGAGAAGGTCTCCCGCCTGCGCAAGGTCATCGCCTCGCGGCTGGTGGAGTCCCTCGAGATCTCGGCCCAGCTGACGCAGGTCCACGAGGTCGACGTCACCGAGGTGGCTCGCCTGCGGGCCCGGCACAAGAACGCGTTCCTGGAGCGTGAAGGCGTCAAGCTGACGTACCTGCCGTTCTTCGCCAAGGCGACCATCGAGGCGCTCAAGGTCTACCCCAAGCTCAACGCGGCGCTGGACCTCGAAGCCGGCACGATCACCTACCCCGCCGGAGAGCACCTGGGCATCGCGGTCGACACCGAGCGCGGACTGATCGTCCCGACGATCAAGGACGCGGGAGACCTGTCGATTGCCGGCCTGGCCCGCAAGATCGCCGACGCCGCCGAGCGCACTCGCACCAACAAGATCTCCCCCGACGAGCTCTCAGGTGCGACGTTCTCGATCACCAACCTCGGCAGCAACGGCGCGCTGTTCGACACGCCGATCATCAACCAGCCGCAGGTCGCGATCCTCGGTGTCGGCGCGGTCGTCAAGCGTCCGGTCGTGGTGACCGACTCGCAGGGCAGCGACAGCATCTCCGTGCGCAGCATGGCCTACCTCTCACTGACGTACGACCACCGGATCATCGACGGCGCCGACGCCGGTCGCTTCCTCACGGCGGTCAAGCAGCGACTCGAGGGCGGCCAGTTCGAGGGCGAGCTCGGTTCCTGACCCGTGCAGGTCGTCATCGGAGGCGCCTCGGGGTTCCTCGGTACCGCGCTGACGCAGCACCTGCGTCAGCGCGGGCACCAGGTCACCCGACTGGTGCGCTCCGCTGACCCTGCCGACGACGCGTCCGTCTGGGACCCCTACACGGGACGCATCGACCAGATCGTGATCGATCGCGCCGACGTGGTGGTCAACCTGTCGGGTGCCTCCGTCGCGCACTGGCCGCGCACCGAGAAGCGTCGCACGATGATCCTCGAGTCTCGTACGGCTGCCACGGGAACGCTCGCCAAGGCGGTTGCGGCCTCGGCCAACCCGCCGGCGCTGATCTCGGCCTCCGGCATGTCCTACTACGGCGTCGACCGCGGCGACGAGGTGCTCACCGAGAGCACAGCGGGCGCCGACTCCGGCTTCCTGCCCGGCGTCGTCCAGGCCTGGGAGGGTGCGGCAGCACCGGCCGTCGAGGCCGGCGCGCGAGTCTGCTTCATCCGTACGACCCTGGTGCTCAAGGACGACGAGGGCCTGCTCAGGTTCATGCTGCCGGCCTGGAAGCTCGGCCTGGGCGCCCGGCTCGGGCCCGGCCGCCACTACATGTCGTTCATCTCGCTCAACGACTGGGTGCGCGCCGCCACGTTGCTGATCGAGTCGCCGGAGCTCAGCGGCCCGTTCAACTTCGGCGCGCCGGTCCCGGTCACCAACGCGGAGTTCACGGACACCCTCGGCGAGGTCGTGCACCGGCCGACGTTCCTGGTCGCGCCCCGGTTCGCGCTCAAGGCGGCGCTCGGCAGCATGGCCGGCGACCTGCTCGGGTCGATGCGCGTCTCCCCCTCGGCCCTGGTCGACGCCGGCTTCACGTTCGAACAGCCCGACCTGCGCTCGGCGCTCGAGGCCGCATTGCGATGAAGCTTCCCGAGCCAGGGCCTGACGGCGTCGATCCGGCCGCGAAGTTCCTGGACTACCTCGACTACTTCCGCGCCGAGGTACGCCGCAAGGTCGCCGATCTCGGCGATGCCGACCTGGGCACCAGCCGCGTTCCCTCCGGCTGGACGCCGGCCGAGCTGGTGTCGCACCTGGTGCACATGGAGCGTCGCTGGTTCGTCTGGGGATTCCTGGGCGAGGACGTCGGCAACCCATGGGCCGATCGCGACGACGGCGATCGCTGGCGGACCACGGGGACGCTCGACCAGATGCTCGACCGCCCTGGACGCCGGCGGCGTGCGGACCCGCGAGATCGTGTCCACCCATGGCGTTGACCGACATCGCCTCGGCAGAGGGTCGGTTCGCCGACGCCGAGCCGCCGACGCTCCTCGCTATCTTGTTCCACGTCACGCAGGAGTACGCCCGGCACATGGGCCACCTCGACATCGTGCGCGAGCTCATCGACGGGACGACGGGCGAAGGCTGATCCCTGCGATGCGCCAACCCTCAGGCGTACGTACGAGGGTGATCACTCGCCGCGACGGCTCGTCACGCGGCAGCTCGGTCGCCGAGCCGTCCGTCCACACGATCCGCGCGGGCCCCAGGCGGTCGACGACCTCGAGCCGGGCCCGCTGCGTGCGACGCGGCGAGGACTCGACAGGAGACGACCAACAGGTCGGCATCCACGACCCGGCCACCGCGCCTGCGGTAGTCCGTGATCGTCGCAGCGTCGGCAGCCATCGCCCGGCTCCCCCGGACGTACACACGATCGAGCAGGCTCGGATCCGTCGTCGCGAAAGCCTCGGCCCGCACCTGGTCGAGCTCGCTGAGCCGCGTGGCCCACTGATCCCCGGGTGCGGGCGAGACGGCTCGCAGGGCGGTGATCAGCACCCACAGCCAGTCCATACCGTCACTGTGCCGCCGTGGGCCACCAGCCCGCTCGGCTCCATCCACAGGCGGACTACTCTGGAGACGTGACGCTGCAGATCCTTGACGAGTGGTACGGCGAACATGCGATCGACTATGTCGATGCGTGGGAGCTCCAACGCGAGCTGCACGCCCAGCGTGTCGCCGACGAGATCACCGATACGGCGCTCTTCCTCGAGCACCCGCCGGTCTACACCGCTGGGCGGCGCACCGAGCCGCACGAACGGCCCCTCGACGGCACGCCTGTGGTCGACGTCGACCGCGGCGGCAAGATCACGTTCCACGGCCCCGGCCAGCTCGTCGGCTACCCCATCACCAAGCTGCCCTCCCACGTCCTCGTCGTCGACTACGTGCGACGGGTCGAGGAGGCCATGATCCGCGCCTGTGCCGACCTCGGGGTCACGACCGGACGCGTGCCCGGCAGGTCCGGCGTATGGCTCGCCGCTGGCCAGGGCCGCATCGAGCGCAAGGTCGGCGCCATCGGCATCCGGGTCTCGCGCGGCGTCACGATGCACGGCTTCTCACTCAACGCCGACGTCGACCTCGGCTTCTACGACCGCTTCGTGCCGTGCGGCATCGCCGACGCCGGAGTCACGACTCTCAGCGCCGAGCTCGGCCGTGACGTGACGGTCCGTGAGGCCGCCGCCGCCATCGCCCCGCACCTGCGCGAGCTGCTCGAGTGGCAGACGTACGAGCCCTCCCCCGACCTCGCGCACGAGGAGCACCCCAGCGTGCCGGTCCTCGGCGTGACGGCTGGGGCACGGGCGTAGGCTGGCACAGTGACTATCGCTCCTGAGGGACGCAAGATGCTGCGTCTGGAAGTCCGCAATGCCGAGACCCCCATCGAGAAGAAGCCCGAGTGGATCAAGACCCGGGCCAAGATGGGCCCGGAGTACAACGAGCTGATGAAGCTCGTCAAGGGCGAAGGCCTCCACACGGTCTGTCAGGAAGCCGGCTGCCCCAACATCTTCGAGTGCTGGGAAGACCGCGAGGCGACGTTCCTCATCGGCGGCGAGCAGTGCACGAGGCGCTGCGACTTCTGCCAGATCGACACCGGCAAGCCCGACCCGATCGACCGCGACGAGCCCCGCCGCGTCGCCGAGTCCGTCCAGAAGATGGAGCTCCGCTACGCCACGATCACCGGTGTCGCTCGTGACGACGTGCCCGACGGTGGCGCGTGGCTGTACGCCGAGACGGTCCGCAAGATCCACGAGCTCAACCCCGGCACCGGCGTCGAGAACCTGATCCCCGACTTCAACGGCATCCCCGAGCTGCTCGAGCAGGTCTTCGACAGCCACCCCGAGGTGCTGGCGCACAACGTCGAGACCGTTCCGCGCATCTTCAAGCGCATCCGCCCGGCGTTCCGCTACGAGCGTTCGCTCGACGTCATCACGCAGGCGCGCGACTACGGGCTGGTGACCAAGTCCAACCTGATCCTCGGCATGGGCGAGACCCGCGAAGAGGTCTCCCAGGCGCTGGTCGACCTCCACGAGGCCGGCTGCGACCTGATCACGATCACGCAGTACCTCCGCCCGTCGGTGCGTCACCACCCCGTCGAGCGCTGGGTCAAGCCCGAGGAGTTCGTCGAGCTCAAGACCGAGGCCGACGAGATCGGCTTCGCCGGAGTCATGTCCGGACCGCTCGTCCGTTCGTCCTACCGGGCCGGCAGCCTCTACAAGCAGGCAATCGAGTCAGGACGCGGCAGCGTCGCACTCCGCAACGCGACGTAGACTGACCCCCATGTCGAATGCCACCCCCGAACCCGCCAAGGGTCGCCTGGGCCAGATGCGCCAGGCGTACACGATCACCAAGCGCAGTGACCGCAACATCGGTCTGATCCTGCTGCTGACCTTCCTGCTGGCCGGCGGTCTGGCCGCGACGCTGGGCTACTTCGTGTTCGGCACGGGCACGTTCGGGCTGATCATCACGATCGTGTTCGGCATCCTGATCGGCATCCTCGCGGTGCTCATCGTCTTCGGCCGCCGTGCCGAGAAGGCGGCATACGCGCAGGTCGAGGGCCAGGTCGGCGCTGCCGCCGGTGCCCTGCAGATGCTGCGCCGCGGCTGGGAGCTCAAGCCCGCCGTCGCGTTCACCAAGAACCAGGACGTCGTGCACCGCGTCGTCGGCCGTCCCGGCATCATCCTGGTCGGTGAGGGCAACCCCACCCGCGTGCGCAACCTGCTGACCGCGGAGAAGAAGAAGCACGCCCGCATCGGTGGCGACGAGGTCCCCGTGCTCGACATCGTCGTCGGCAACGGCCCCGACGAGGTCAAGCTGACCAAGCTCATCAAGCACATGCGCAAGCTGCCCAAGAACATCAAGCCGGCGCAGATGACCGCCGTGCTCTACAAGCTCAAGGCGCTCGACGCGATGCGTCCCGCCGCGCCCATGCCCCGCGGCCCCGTGCCGACGAGCATGAAGGGCTCCCGCAAGGCGATGCGCGGCTGATCGAGCCGCTGGCGGCCGAGACTCAGCCGCGCGCCAGGGAGCGCAGCGACCGTGAGCGATCGCGGCGAAGCCGCCAGCAGCGAGGCGTGGTGAGACGAAGTGCTCGCGTGAGTGAAGACCTCACGCATCTTCGCCTCGCTCCGCTCACGTTCGGCCGCGGACGGCCTCACTGGCGAACGGTGAGGACGCTCACGTTCGGCCGCGGGCGGCCTCACTGGCGAACGAACCTCAGGCCCGGATGACCCGCGACCCGGCGGCGAGGTCGTGCAGGCCGCGCTGGTCGTCCGTCATGACGATCGCCGGGATCACGAGGCACACCAGCGCCGTACGTATGACGGCCCGGCCCACGCCGATCGGTCGACCGTCGACGTTCTCGACCTTGAGCCCGAAGATCCGCTTGCCGATCGAGAAGCCGAGCAGGCCGGTCAGCAGCGCCACCTCGACGATGAAGATGCCCGTGATGATGAGGTTCTCCTTCGGATCCTTGGGCGGGTAGCTGACGCCGGCAACGGCGACCCCGCTGAGGGCCGCGATGATCCAGTCGATGAAGAGCGCGCCGAGGCGGCGGCCGAGGGAGACGGTCTGCACGCGGCGAGCCTACAGACGCCGTGATTGCGCTCGTCACGGGCACTTGTAACATTCCTGAAACAATTCAGTGACTGTCGGGAAACTGCCCGAGCCTAGCGTCAACGGTACGGTGCAGCGACGCACTCACCTGTCATCGACAACACAGGCCGCACAGCGGTCGAGGAGGCCCCATGTTCGGCAATGCCGACGAGTTGTTCAAGTTCATCAAGGACGAAGGTGTCGAGTACCTGGACGTCCGTTTCACCGACTTCCCGGCATCCAGCAGCAGGTCACCCTGCCGGCTTCGACGTTCGACGCCGACATGGTCGCCAACGGCGTGGCGTTCGACGGCTCGTCGATCCGCGGCTTCCAGACCATCGACCAGTCCGACATGGTGCTGTTCCCGGACATCAAGACCGCGTACGTCGACCCGTTCAAGGCTCGCAAGACCATCGCGATGGACTTCTTCGTCCACGACCCGATCACCGGTGAGGCCTACTCCCGCGATCCGCGCAACATCGCCCGCAAGGCCGAGGCCTACCTCGCGACGACCGGCATCGGCGACACGGCGTACTTCGCCCCCGAGGCCGAGTTCTACATCTTCGACCGCGTCAACTACGGCACCAGCGCCAACAAGTCGTTCTACGAGATCACGTCGGCCGAGGCCGCCTGGTCGACCGGCGACTCGATCGACGACAACCGTGGCTACAAGGTCCGCTACAAGGGCGGCTACTTCCCCGTCGCGCCGACCGACAAGACGGCCGACCTGCGCAACGACATGATGAGCAACCTCACCGACGCCGGCCTCATCCTCGAGCGCGGCCACCACGAGGTCGGCACGTCCGGTCAGGCCGAGATCAACTACAGCTTCGACACGCTGCTCAAGGCCGCCGACGACGTCATGAAGTTCAAGTACATCGTGCGCAACACGGCGTGGGCCAACGACAAGACGGTCACCTTCATGCCGAAGCCGATCTTCGGCGACAACGGCTCGGGCATGCACGTGCACCAGTCGATCTGGAACGACGGCAGCCCGCTGTTCTACGACGAGGCCGGCTACGGCGGACTGTCCGACCTGGCGCGTCACTACATCGGCGGCATCCTGAAGCACGCGCCGTCGCTGCTCGCGTTCACCAACCCGTCGGTCAACTCGTACCACCGTCTGGTGCCGGGCTTCGAGGCCCCGATCGCGCTGGTCTACTCGGCCCGCAACCGCTCGGCCTGTGTCCGCATCCCGATCACGGGCTCGAACCCCAAGGCCAAGCGCATCGAGTTCCGTTGCCCCGACCCGTCGGCCAACCCGTACCTCGCCTTCTCGGCGCTGCTGCTGGCCGGACTCGACGGCATCAAGAACAAGATCGAGCCGCCGGCCCCGATCGACAAGAACATCTACGAGCTGCCGCCCGAGGAGTACGAAGCCATCGACATGGTGCCGACGTCGCTCAACGCGGTGCTCGACTCGCTCGAGGCGGACCACGAGTTCCTCACCGCTGGTGACGTGTTCACGCCCGACCTGATCGAGACGTGGATCGACTACAAGCGCAACGAGGAGATCCTCCCCGTGCAGCTGCGCCCGCACCCGCACGAGTTCGAGCTCTACTACGACATCTGACTGGTAGAGCAGGCAAGGCGCTGTCTGACCGGCGAGGTGACCCCTCCGTCGCTCACGCCACCACCTGCTGACGCACCGGTCACGACGGCGTGACCAGGACGCCCCTGACCCCCGTCGGGTCGGGGGCGTCCTGCGTACGATGACGAGCGATCCTCATGCCTGCTCCTGAGACTCGATCGTCCCCGCAAGCTGCTGCTCGTCGTGGACGCCCCGTCCCTCCTGCACCGCAGTCACCACGCCCGGGCACATACGGGGATCACGGACCGATCGGGACGACCTGCGTGGGCCCTGCACGGCATGCTGCGCCAGATCCTCGAAGCAATCGAGGGATTCGCGCCCGATGCGGTGATCTTCGGACTCGACGACCGGACCGCGTCCCTGCGTGCAGACCTCTATCCGGACTACAAGGCCGGGCGGGCCGAGAAGGACGCGGCGCTCATCGACCAGCTCGAGCGCGCCGGAGCACTGCTCGACGCACTCGGCCTCGCCACGCTCACTCCCCCGGGCCTCGAGGCCGATGACGTCAGTGCATCCGGTGCCACGTGGGCCCGCGACCACGGCTGGAGCTGCGTCATCATCACCTCCGACCGCGACGCGTTCGCACACATCAGTGATCACACCCAGGTGCTGCGGCTGATCAACGGCGGCATCAACGCGTCGCCACTGCTGAACCCGGCGCGACTCGTCGCCTTGTACGGCGTTGCCGCCGAGCACTATCTCGACTTCGCGGCCCTGCGCGGCGACGCCAGCGACAACCTGCCGGGCGTCGCCGGCATCGGCGAGAAGACCGCAGCGGTCCTTCTCACCGAGGTGGGGTCGATGCAGAGCGTCTGGGCGGACATCGACCACAACGAGGGTCGTGGCGTCGCCGCGACACTCGACTCGTGGGCTGCCGAGGAAGGCGCACGACGGATGGGAGCCACCGTGGTCCGCCGACTTGCAGCCCCGGGCGCTCGCGACCGCTACGACTTCAACGTGCGGCTCATGGCGGGCCGCGACGACCTCGACCTCGGCATCACCCCCGACGTGCCCGGCTCCCCGGGACTGCTTCCGCTCGATGCCGAACGCGTCAACCGGGTTGTGGGCTTTCTCAACGTCGAGGCGACGACGTCGCTCGCGGTCCGGGTGCTCAGCACGGATCCGGCCTCCGCGACGATGCGCTGACCACGGTCAGGGGCGTTCTGCGTTTCCCTCAAGAACCACCGCACACGAGCGCTCAGCGCAATGCGTACGCCGGTCATAGACTCACCTTGCGACGTGTGCGCGTCGGGGCGCGCTATCACGGGCATCAAGGCGGAGGCGGTTCCGGTATGGCGACGACGAAGGCGAGGTCGAGCCGGGGGTCGCTCCCGGCCGAGCTGACCAGCTTCGTCGGACGTCGACGCGAGCTGAGCGAGACCCGGCGACTGCTGGCCGGCGGTCGGATGCTGACCCTGACCGGAGTCGGTGGGGTGGGAAAGACACGGCTGGCGTTGCGGATGGCGGCCGAGGTACGGCGTACGTTTCCCGACGGGGTGTGGTTCGTCGAGCTCGCGGCCCTTCAGGACCCGCAGCTCGTGCCCCACACCGTGGCCAACACCCTCGAGCTGCGTCAGGTCTCGGCCGACCCTTCGAGTGACCTCGCCGACTACCTGGAGGGGAAGAGTCTCCTGGTGGTGCTCGACAACTGCGAGCACCTCACAGACGCCTGCGCCCAGCTGGCCAGCAAGCTGCTGGCCGCATCCCCGGACTTGCGCATCTTGGCCACCAGCCGGCACGTGCTCGGTGTCGAGGGCGAACAGATCCTCTCGGTGCCCCCACTGTCCACACCGAACGCCGAGGCGGAAGTGGGCGCCGGCGATCCCACTCGCTATGAGTCGGTGAGCCTCTTCATGGACCGCGCTGCAGCGGTGGCGCCGGGCTTCGCGATCTCCGAGGGAAACCGACCCGCGGTCGTCGAGCTGTGCCGACGGCTCGACGGCATTCCGCTGGCGATCGAGCTCGCGGCGGTGTGGCTGCGCATCCTCTCCCCTGCCCAGATCCTCGAACGGCTCGAGGATCGCTTCCGGCTGCTCGCCAGCGGTCGACCCGCGGCGCCGGCCCGGCAGCAGACGCTGGACGCCACAGTCGGGTGGAGCTACGACCTCTGCTCCCCCGCTGAGCAGGTCATGTGGACCAGGCTCTCGGTCTTCTCCGGAGGGTTCGACCTCGAGGCCGCCGAGGAGGTCTGCGCCGGCGACGGGATCTCTCGCGACGACGTCCTGAACCTGATCGCGAGCCTCGTCAACAAGTCGATCGTCCTCCGGCATCAGGCGACCGATCACCACACCGCGTGGTACCAGATGCTGGAGAGCATCAGGCAATACGGCGCCGGGCGCATCACCGAACCGGACGAGCTGCGATCCTTGCGCATCCGGCATCGAGACCACTACCGATCGCTGGCACACCGGTTCGCCGACGAAGGCTTCGGCCCGCACCAGGCGGACTGGTTCGTCCGACTGCGTGGGGAGTCCGGCAACATCCGGGCGGCGTTGGAGTTCTGCCTGACCGAGCCAGGTGAGGCCCCCGCTGCATGCGACATCGCTGCCTCGATCTGGAACTTCTGGTTCGCCGGGTTCCTCCGCGAGGGCTACCGCTACCTGATCCGAGGGCTCGACCTGGCCACCGAACCCACCAGCGGCCGGGCGCACGCGCTGTGGGCGGCCAGCTATCTGGCCATGTTCGCGACCGAGTTCGACCGGAACGCCACGATGCTGACCGAATGCGAACAGATCGCCGCCGGCCTCGACGATGACTTGCTGCACGCGCGGATCCAGGAGTGCCGCGGGCACGCCACGCTCTACCAAGGCGACCTGCCCGGCGCCATCGAGCTGCTGGAGCAGGCTCGCCGCGAGTTCCACGCCCTCGGGGACCCGCTCGGGGAGTTCGACACGCTGATCCTGCTCACGGCGTGCACCTTCTTCCTCGACGACCCGAGAACCAGCGAGTTCAGCCGGGACGCGTTGGAGCTCGCCGAGCGCCATGGCGCGCAGTCCTCGATGGGCTACGGGCTCTGGAGCGTCGGCATCGCGCAATGGCGCACGGGTGACTTCGCTCAGGCGACACGCTCCTTGCGGCGAAGCGTCCGGCTCTTCCTGCCGATGCACGACCTGACCGGCGTCAGCTTCGGCGTGCAGGCGCTCTCGTGGTGTGCCGCCTTCGCCGAACCTGACGAGCGGGCGGCCCGTCTGCTCGGCGCCGCTCAGGCCGTCTGGCGGACGAGCGGTGCGAAAGTCGACGAGACGAACGCGTACAGCGTGTTCGACAAGAAGTCCGAAGTCATGCTGCGAGAGACGCTGGGCTCCGGAGCGTTGGACTCCGAGGCGTTCGAGATCGCTTTCGCGGAGGGAGCGTCGTACTCCTTCGAGCAGGCCGTGGCGCTCGCCCTCAGCGAGGACGAGGAGGCCGACGTCTCCGAGGGAGCCTCCACGTCCGCGGCGCGAGCCGGAGCGCCTGGCGGGTTGACCCGGCGCGAGAGCGAGATCGCCGCGCTCCTCGCCGAGGGGCTGAGCAACAGGGAGATTGCGGCGCGGCTCGTCATCGCCCAGCGCACGGTCGAGACTCACGTCGACCACATCCTGGGCAAGCTGGGGATGACCTCCCGTGCTCAGGTCGCCGGCTGGGTCGCCGAACACCTGCCTCGCTGACGGCGACGGCCGTGCGAACTACGTAGGTCTGCACATCTACGTAGTCATCTCCGTATTTGTCCCGATGTCTGGGAGCCGGCCTCGGGTGAGCGTTAACACACGCCGTCCCCACCACCCGAGGTCCCCACATGTCCACCATGACCGCCGACGCAATCTCCGCCAGCAGCGGCCGGCCTGGCGACATGCTCGGGTGGTGGCGGACGGCCGTCGTCTATCAGGTCTACGTCCGCAGCTTCCAGGACTCCGACGGTGACGGCGTCGGCGACCTCGGTGGCGTGCGGGCACGACTCCCGTACCTGCGCAGCCTCGGCGTCGACGCGATCTGGCTCAACCCCTTCTATGCCTCGCCGCAGCACGACCACGGCTATGACATCTCCGACCACCTGGCCGTCCACCAGGAGTACGGCGACCTGGCAACATTCGACCGGCTGGTCCACGACGCCCACCAGCTGGACCTCAAGGTCATCGTCGACGTGGTGCCCAACCACTGCTCGATCGAGCATCCGTGGTTCACCGCTGCTGTGGCCGCCGGCCCGGACAGCCCAGAGCGGCGGCGCTTCCACTTCGCCGACGGCCGGGGTCCGCACGGCGAGCTGCCGCCGAACAACTGGCGCTCGATCTTCGGCGGTCCGGCCTGGCACCGGGTCAACGAGCCCGACGGCACGCCGGGACAGTGGTATCTCCACACCTTCGCTCCCGAGCAGGCCGACTTCAACTGGCGCCACCCGGCGGTCGCCGAGCACTTCGAGACGGTCCTCCGCTTTTGGTTGGACCGCGGAGTGGACGGCGTGCGCATCGATGTCGCGCACGGCCTCCACAAGCGCGACGGGTTGCCGGACCACGAGTTCGCGATCGACGACGAGCTCACTGGCGACCCGGTCAATCCGTACGCCTGGAACCAGCCCGAGGTGCACGAGGTGTGGCGAAGCTGGCGAGTCCTGGCGGAGGAGTACACCGAGCGGACCGGCCGGGAACGGGTGCTGATCGGGGAGGTCGGCGTGCTGGACACCGCCGAGCTCGCCTCGTACCAGCGTCCCGACGAGCTGCACCAGAGCTTCTTCTTCGAGTTCCTCCGTGCGCCTTGGGGCGCCGAGTCGCTGTCGCGGGTGATCGACCGCGGGCTGGAGACCGTCGGGGCTCACGACTCCCCGGTCGCGTGGGTGCTCAACAACCACGACATGCCACGGTCTGTCACGCGGTACGCCGGTGGTGCGCCCGGCGTGTCCGCGGGCGACGTCGACCTGGGACTGACCCGAGCCCGGACGGCCGCGTTGCTGATGCTCGCGCTGCCGGGGTCGGTCTACCTCTATCAGGGTGAGGAGCTCGGTCTGCCGGAGGTGGTGGACCTGCCCGAGGCCGTGCTGACGGACCCGATGTTCCGCCGTAGCGGTGGTGCTCGCCGTGGGCGAGACGGCTGCCGGGTGCCGCTGCCCTGGACAGCCGCCGATGACGCGTTCGGGTTCTCCCCGACTGGCAGTCACACGTCGCCCTGGCTGCCTCAGCCCGAATGGTTCGCCCACTACGCGGTCGACCGCCAGCTCGAGTCCGGCGAGTCCATGCTCCACCTCTATCGCGAGGCCATCGCCCTGCGACACCGTGTGCCGGCACTGTCCACGGGCCGGTTCCGCTGGTTGCCGACAGAACAGGGCGTGCTCGCCTTCACGCGCGGCGACAACCTCGTATGCGTCGTCAACTGCTCTGACCGACCCGTGTGCGCCCCGACCGGCTCCCAGCTGTTGCTGGGCAGCGATCCGGACGTCGGGGACAAGGTGCCGCCGGACAGCGCCGGATGGTTCCTCCTGGAGGCCGGGTCATGAGCGCACGACCAGGAGCCGCCGCTGCTGCTGGGCTACATCCGTGCCGACCTGCTCAGGAACGGCACCAAGCTGACGCAGGCGAGAGCTCAGCTCCAAACCTTCGCCGACCGCGAGCAGTTCAACCTGGGCGGAGTTGCCGTGGCCGAGGGCGATGCGCCGGCGACCTTCAGCGCCCTCATGGCGGAGGTGGGGCACTACGAAGCGGCATGGGGCATCGTCGTCCCAGATCTTCGCCACCTGACCGAGGTCGAGCAACTGATCCTGGCTCGTGACGCCGACGGCTGGCGGACGGCGATCTTCGCCGCCAGCCTCGGCCCCCGTTCCGGCGGGCCTGGCGGGAGATTCCAGACTCGCGTCAGGCCTGCCGTACCACCTCTCCGGCACGGGCCAGGCGGCCTGTCGACGAGCCCGAACTGGTGGTGACCGCGCGCCCTCGCGTTCTGTTGTAGCCCACCAAGGCGATCGTGGGAGCTCGAGCAGACCATCGTCCGTCTTCCGGCGGCAGCCGTTTTCGGTGATGCTGGGGGCGTGGATCTGACCACCGACTACCTCGTCATCGGGGCCGGCATCAGCGGGCTGGCGTTCGCTGACACCCTCATCGCGCACAGCGATGCCGACGTCGTGATCGTCGACCGCCGGAGTGCGCCCGGCGGCCACTGGACCGACGTCTATCCGTTCGTACGCCTCCACTCCCCCTCGGCCTACTACGGGGTCAGCTCGATGCGACTCGGTCACGACCGGATCGACACGGAGGGGCCCAATACGGGTCTCTACGAGCGCGCCACGGCTGCGGAGCTGTGGTCCTACTTCGCCGACGTGGCTGAGCGCCTCGTCGCCACCGGCCGGGTGCGCATCCTGCTGGATCACGAGGTGGTGGACGAAGGACCCGGCAGGGTGCAGGTCCGTGAGCACAGCTCGGGCACCCTCCACGAGATCGATGTACGGCGCCGTGTCGTCGATGCGCGGTTCCTGGAGGTCTCGGTCCCGGCGACGCACACTCCGTCGTTCGAGATCGCCGCAGATGCGTCGTTCGTGCCCGTGCACCTGCTGCCCGAGGCTGCCGCCGGCGCCCCGGCCTTCACGGTCCTCGGCTCCGGCAAGACAGCGGTCGACGCTGTGCTGTGGCTGCTGGACAACGATGTCGACCCGGAGCGGGTCCGCTGGGTCCGGCCGCGTGAGGCGTACTTCCACGACCGCGAGGCGTTCCAAGCCCTCGACCTGGTGGTGGATGCGCTGGAGGGCTTCGCGGTCGACGCCGAGGTGGGTGCCCGGGCAACGAACCTGGCCGACCTCGTCGCCGATCTGGAGGCGAACGGCCGGTTGATCCGACTCGACCCGGCGATTCCGGCGACGATGTATCGCGGCGCCATGCTGAGCACGTACGAGGTCGGCCGGGCCCGGCAGGTCGCCGACGTGGTGCGGCTCGGCCGCGTCGCGCGCATCGAGCGGGACCGGCTGATCCTTGATCAGGGCGAGGTGCCCACCCGAGGCGCCCTGCACATCGACGCCAGCGCCAGCGGACTGCGTCTGGTCGATCCGCAGCCCATCTTCACTCCGGGACGGATCACCCTGCAGCAGGTACGCCACAAGACCCCGCCGTTCAATGCCGCCTTGCTGGCGTGGGTCGAGGCCAACCGGGAGGACGACGAGCACAAGAACCGGCTCTGCCCACCGAACCCGTTCACCCGAGCGGTCGATGAGTGGCCGCGGACGGTCGCCCGGACCTGGCGTACCGAGGGCGGCTGGCGCACGGAGCCCGATCTGCAGGCATGGGTGAGTTCCACCCGACTCAACATGATGCAGGCACTGCCGCAGCACCTGCACGAACCCCGCGCCCAGGCCGCCTTGGGCAGGTTCGCGGCCAACATCGGCGATGCCGTCGTCAGGCTCACAGAGATCGCTGCGACGCCGGCAGACGTCAGCCCTTGAGCAACGACTCGACGAGCTGGCGGAAGACCTTCAGCTGGGCGCGCATCGGCTCGGCTGAGCCGAGGGCGCGGCAGACCAGGTAGGACCCCTCGAAGACCACGAAGAGCTGGTCGGCGAGGTCATCAGGGTCGGGTCCGTCGACGAGTCCGCGCGCTGCGTACGCCTTGCGGAGAAGATCGGCAACCGCCGTCCGCCAACCGACGATCGCGCGCTCGACCTGAGCCGCTGTCTCGTCGTCGAGCAGGTCACGCTCGGTGATCACGGCGATGTAGAGGCAGGCGGAGTCCGAGGTCAGGTCGCCGGACCAGTTCTCGTAGAAGCGGAGGAACTCCAGCACCTTCGCCACCGGGTCCGACTCGGCCTCCGCGGCTTCCAGCCCGGCGCCCAGCATCGCCAGATCAGCGTCGACGTAGCGCTCGACGAGCGCACTCGCGAGCGCCCGCTTGCTGGCGAAGTGATGGAAGAACGCTCCCTTGGAGCTCCCCGAATCCGCGAGGATCGCATCGACCGACGTCGCAGCGAATCCGTTGCGCTCGACCAGTCGTTCGGCTGACTCCAACAACCGTTCGCGCGTCAGCTTTCCATCCCTTGGCACTCATCCATTGTTTCAGACTGATCAGTCTGATACAACAGACTGATCAGTCTGAAACGGGAGCGATCATGCACAGAAGCAACCTTCTGGACGGCGGCGGGTGGGTCACCGACGGAGGCCTCGAGACCGACCTGCTCTTCAACCACGGCGTCGACCTGCCGGAGTTCGCCTCCTTCCCGCTGGTGCAGGACGAGGAGGGGCGGCACGCCTCAGGAGCTACTACGCCGAGTACGCGGCGATAGCGGCAGCGGCCGACGCCGGACTGCTGGTCGAGACCCCGACCTGGCGAGCCAACCCGGACTGGGGCACGGTCCTCGGCTACGACGCGAACGCGCTCGACCGGGCCAATCGTGCGGCCGTGGCCCTGGCTCGCGGCGTGGCGGACTCCGCCGACGTACCGAGGAGCCTCGTCAGCGGGGTCGTCGGCCCGCGCGGCGACGGCTACATCGCGGCCGGCGCCGACGCTGATGAGGCCGCCGACTACCACTCCGCGCAGGTGCGCTCGTTCGCAGCCGAAGGCGCCGACCTCGTGCACGCCATGACGATGACCGAGCCGGCGGAGGCCAAGGGAGTCGTACGCGCAGCCCGTGCGGCGAGCCTTCCCGTCGCCATCTCGTTCACCGTGGAGACTGACGGACGCCTGCCGGACGGCAGCACGCTGTCGGACGCCATCGACGCCCTGGAGGCGACCGACCCCGCCGACTGGTACGGCGTGAACTGCGCCCATCCGACTCACGTGATCGGCCGGCCTGGACGGCGCACCGTGGCAGCAGCGGCTCGTCTTCTTCCGCCCCAACGCGTCGACCATGTCGCACGAAGAGCTCGATGCCATGGAGGTGCTGGACTCCGGTGACCTGGACCTGCTGGTCGACTCCGCCGCGTCGATGCGAGAGCAGACCCCCGGCCTCACCGTCATCGGGGGTTGCTGCGGCACCGACAGCCGCCACGTCGCCGCATTGTGGGGCGTACCCACACCCAGTTGACTGCGTTCGATCCGGACCCCGGTACTCGAACATATGTTCTATCCTGTGCGCATGGGGTTCGTCGACCGATCCAGCAGTGAGTTCCCGGAAGGCCGCGACCCCGTCAAGCAGCCGGCCCGTCACGTGTGGGTCAAGCCGTCGGCCAGCTACGCGATGACGCCCTGGGCCGGCCTGCTCATCGAGTGGCGGCGCACGTCCTCGGGTGAATGGCTCGCGCTCGTCGCGGTCGTCACCGGCGGCGTCGGCAACAGTCTCACGGTCCAGTGGCACAAGGCCGACCAGCTCGTACCCGCGAAGGGCTACGAGACCCCGAAGCGATAGTCAGAGCCCCCGCAGCTTGCGCAGCGCCAGGCGGTAGGCCGGGTCGAGGAAGTAGTCGGTGTGCCCGAACAGCCGGGTCGAAGGGCCGTACTGATCGTCCGTGGTGACCGGTGCGGGGTCGAGCAGGCGCCAGTCATCGCCACTGCGCCGGACGCCGGAGCCTCCGACATACTCGTCGACGTCCTCCACGGCCGTGCCGGCGACGAACCGGCCGGACGTGGCGAGGTCGGCGCCCTCGCCCAGGTGGTTCCACGACAGGACGGGTCCGGCGAGCGGGTCGGTCTCGCGGTAGAGGTTGATCCAGCCGCCGTGCAGGTCGAGGTGGAGCCGCGAGACCGAGTCGTAGTTGACGTATGCCGGGAAGGCGCGCGGGAAGATCTGGCGCAGCTGTGACCCGTACGTCAGCAGTCCGACCCGCGCCCGCTGCTCGTCGCTCAGCAGGTGCAGCGACGCGAATGCGATGAGGCTGCCCTGGCTGTGGGCACTGACGATCACGTCGCGTCCGGAGTCGGGATGGGTCGCGAGGTGCTGCTTGATGCGCTTGCGGAGGTGCATGACGGTGTGCTGGGAGTACGGCTTGGGCACGAACGGGTGGACGGCGTGCGGCCAGAAGGAGATGACGTCCCACACGACGTTGACGCCGCGGCGCGAGGTGTCGGTCTTGAACCCGCGGCGCGCCAGGAACACGATGAGCGCCGCCAGACCCAGCAACATCCAGGCTCCGCCGACCATCGTGACGTTGCTGAACGAGCTCACTGCCGGCGAGATCGTGACTCGCTCGCGCCCCGCCGACAGCTGGTCGAACCAGCCCCAGGCGCGCTGCGGATGCCAGTCGCGCGGGTCGTCCCAGGCCGGATGGATCTCGTAGACGATGGCCAGCGACATCGCGACGCCCGTGCCGACGAACGTCAACGCGATCGACGGGATGTGGTTCTTGAGCCGGGCGATCCACATCGCCAGCACAGCCGACCCGGCGTCAGGACGCCACGGCGGCACGGCGTACTCCCCTGCATCGACCGGCGCCGCGCCCACGAACATCGCGCGAGCGCGCGCCGCGAGCTTTGCCTTGCGGGCGATGAAGTCGCCCAGCAGCCACAGGCCGATCCCCAGGACCACGAAGAACGTCAGCCCCCACGCGTACGAGACTCGGTCGAGCATCGGGGTGACACCGACCTTGCTCCGCGACAGGTGGAGCACCGACGAGACGGTCGTCGGCAAGGAGGCCGAGAGGCCCACGCCGACGAACACCGCTAAGGCCGCGACGACGCTGGCCGCCCACCCTCGGGCGTACGGGCGGAAGTACCACGCCGGATCGTCTGCGGCGGGAGTCGTCGACGGGGTGGTGGCGACGATGCGCCAGTTGACCAGCACCAGGGCACAGACGCCGACTACCCCGGCGAGCAGCAGGAGGACCGAGATCAGCTCATATCCCTCGATCGGGACCCGCAGCTTGGGGTCCTTGGGCGGCGTGAAGCCCGGCATCTGGGCCATCGCCCGGCCGATCATGACGACCCCGGCTGCGACGGCGATCCACGACACACGGGCCACCGCGGAGTGCCACGTGGCCCGCATGCGCAGGCCCTTCTCGTCGAGGTCGGCGACGGCGAGTGACTCGGGGTCGCCCAGCAGCACCACCACGATGACGACCGCCAGCAGCAACACCAGCGACACCCAGACCGTGACGCCGTCGCTCTCGGGCTCGCGCACCCACCGCGCCATCGCCGCGACCAGCAGCAGCCCGGCAGCGAGGTGCAGCCGGCTGAGAATCGGCGAGTCAGAGGTGCCCTGGTAGAAGTACGGGTCGGCCAGCGGTGTGCCCCGCTTCTCGGCGCGGGCCCGAGCCTCTTCGGGAGTCATGCCGCCGGTGATGTTGGGCGCCGACGTCGCGGTGATCCGGCCCAGCAGCCACAGCCCGACGACAACAGCCGCCGTGAGCACGGTGGCGAGCATCAGCACCGCCGACGGGTTCCACGACGCGAGCTGTCGCGAGGTGGGCGCCCATCGCCATGCCACGAGGTCCATCAGGGTCAGCCCCACCGCGAACACCAGCAGCAAGGTCAGCAACAGCGCGAGCAGGCGCAACAGCGCACTGGCAGCCGCCTGCGCGTTGACGGATCGCTTGGGGCGGCTGGCCGGCGCCGGCACCATGAACTGAGCGGCATTGATCAGGCCGAACGGGACGAGCAGCAGCCACAGCGCCTGCCACGACGTGCCGGACGTGTAGTGCCCCCAGTGGTACGCCTCGAGCGCCTGGCCATCCTTGCCGGGAAGGATCACGCCGTCGGAGTCCACGGCACTGAAGAAGCGGCTGGCTCCCCCACCGTCGGTCTGCGCGACGTGGGGATGCGCCAGCAACGATTCGGGCGGCGTGCCGCTGACCCCGTGCACCCTGAGCTCGACCCACTCCGCATTCGTCGCCATCACGGCTCCTCACTCTCGCGGTGCTCCTCATCATGGCGCACCCACGCCGCCACGGACAGGCTCTCCGAGTGACACCGGGCCGGATGGGTATGAGCAGCGTGACCGAAAGGAACGGACATGACGACACCGCACCCCGAAGACCCGGCGGAGGGTCCTGACAGCCCCGAGACCAGCGAGCCGTCGGATGACGATGCTGACGAGGCCCAGCAGGACGGCGACTCGCCCGCCTGAACTGCGCTGACACAATTGCGGCATGACGGTCGACACCGACGACGAGCTCGTCCAACGCTGGATCACCACATGGGTGCACGCCCGCGCGCTCGACACCACGACCGTCGACGGATGGCCTCTCGTGCACGTGCGTTCGCGCACCCGCGAGTCCGAGCTGATCTGCATCGATCCGGGGCCAGAGGCCTTCGCCGCGCTCTTCGAGCACATCGACGGCGACGCCCGAGCGATGCTCACCGTGATCGGCGACGACGTCAGCCCCTACTCCGCTCTGCCGCTACCACCCGGCGTACGCGTCGACCGTGATGACGAGACGCTGATGGTCACGACCTTCACCCCGATCGACGCACCTGCGCTCGAGCCGCACTTCTCGACGCGGTGGGACATCAACGAGCACCGCGCCCGGTACGTCGTGGAGTCCGGCGACCGGGTCGCCGCCGAGGGCACGATCGGCATCCTCGGCGAGGAAGCGACGTTCGACGCGGTCGAGACCACGCCCGCGTTCCAGCGGCGCGGCCTCGGGCGACACGTCATGGCGATCCTCACGGCGTACGCCATGGAGTCTGGCGCACGCCGCGGGATCCTGGCTGCTTCGGCCCAGGGCCGGCTGCTCTACGAGTCGCTGGGCTGGGAGCCCGCCTGCGAGATGCTCTCGCTGATGGGCGCCGTCGTCGACTGACCGCTTCAGAGCACCGCGCTGCGACGGCAGACCTCGTCCCACGGCGTCGGCTCCATGCCGAAGTGCTCGCGGGCCGCGCTGTCGTCCAGGACGTACGGCGCGGTCCACTGGTACGACAGCTGGCGCAGCTCCCGCATGAGCGGCACGACCTTCGCCATCGCGGAGAACACCGGCATCGGGACAGCACTGACCTTGACCGCGGGCTTGCCGACGCTGCTGAGCACCTCGTTGATCGCCTGCTCCTGCGTGCGCGGCGGGTTGCTCGGCACGTGCCAGGTGCGACCCAGCGCCGACTCGTCCTCGGCCGCGGCGATCAACAGTCGCGCGGTGTCGAGCACATCGGTGAACGTGTGCGGCACGTCCTTCCGGTTGAGGACCCAGGCGCGCTTGCCCTTGAGGGCACCCGGCATCTGGCGGGTGATGTGCCCGTTGCCGCCGACACCCGTGCCGACGTAGTCCGAACCGCGCACCTCCACCACGCGGATGCGACCGGCGTCGTGCAGCGCCTTGGCCTCGGCCCACATCGCCGCGCGCAGGCGGCCCTTGTGATCGGTCGCCGCGTCGGGCATGTCCTCCGTCATCGGCTTGTCGACCGGTCCGTACGGGTAGAGGTTGCCGGTGATCGCGTACACGGCGCCCGAACGCTCGGCGGCGACCAGGAAGGCAGCGGCGAGCGGCGGCCAGAACTTCTCCCATGTCGTGTAGTCGGCGGGGTTCGCGCAGTTGTAGATCACCGAGACTCCCTCTGCCGCAGCGCTCAGGGCCTCGGCGTCCGAGGCGTCGAGCTTCAGGTGCGTCACGCCGTCGATGCCGGTGTCGGTGCCGGACCTCGTGGCCACGGTGACCTCGGACCCACGCGCTGCGAGCAGCTGAGCCACGTGGCGGCCGACCGGTCCGGCTCCGACGATGAGGTGACGATCCGTCATGATGTTGCCTTTCAGATTGTGGAGAGCACCGCTCTCGGTTTTGAGCATGGCACAGGCTCGCGGCCAATGCAAGAGCAATGCTCTCGTTTGTTGCGCCTGCTCTCATATTGGTCCACAGTGGTCCCATGACAGTCGCCAGAACCGCCCGCGACCGGGCCCGCCAGGAGATCACCGCCGAGATCTTGGCGGCCGGGCGTGCCCAGCTGCACCGGACGGGACCCAGCGAGCTGTCGTTGCGTGCTGTGGCCCGCGACGTCGGCATGGTCTCGTCCGCGGTCTATCGCTACTTCGCCAGCCGCGACGAGCTGCTGACCGCGTTGATCATCGCCGCATACGACGAGCTCGGCGCCGCAGCGGAGGCAGCGGACGAAGCGGTCGAGGACCGCACGGATCACCTCGCCCGGTGGATGGCGACCTGCAAGGCGATCCGGGAGTGGTCGGTCGCCCACCCGCACGACTACGCGCTGATCTACGGCTCCCCCGTTCCCGGCTACGCAGCGCCGCAGGACACCGTCATGCCGGCGACTCGCGTCATCGTCCGGTTCGTCGAGATCATCGCCGGCGCTCACGAATCGGGCCGTGCCTCGGAACCAGCCAGACCCCCGGCGAGCGCTGCCGATCCGTCCGCCATCGTCGCCGATGCCATAGCGTTCATCGCCGAGCGCAGCGACATCCGTCTCGAGGCCCTGCCCGAGCTCGTCATGCGGACACTCATGGCCTGGTCGACGATCTTCGGCACGCTCTCGTTCGAGCTGTTCGGCCACCTGGTGGGCTCGGTGAGCGACTACGAGCGCTACTTCGAGCAGACGGCGCTTCGGCTCGCGGGTGACCTCGGCATCGCCGCGTCCGCGTGAGCAATCCCTCATCGCTCCGAGGTCCCAGAGACCCTGCGACACGTGACAATGGGTGGATACGTCTTTGCCGCGCCGAAGGAAGTCCATGCACCGCATCACCCGCCGTACGTTTGTCGCCGCCCCCGCCCCGCACGTGTGGCAGCTGGCCGGTGACTTCGGTCAATGGCACCCCACGCTCCGCATCTATGCCAACGGCCCCGAGGCCCCGGCCGACGTCGTGGTGACGATCGTGTCGCGCGACGACGAGGCGATGACGCTGTCGTACCACATCCCCGACCCGCCGTTCCCGATCGCGAACCACCGCGCGACGATCCTCGTCGAGGACGCCGGCCACTCATGCTCGTACGTCACGTGGCAGGCCGACTTCACCGCCGAGCCCGAGGTCCTGCAGGAGCTCGAGGACTCGATCGGCGACGACGTCTTCGCCAAGGCGCTGGACAACCTCGCGACGTACGCGCAGGACGAGTACGGCCGCCAGCAGGTCACCCAAGCCAGCTGAACCATCCCCGATGAGAGTGACGTTTGCGTCGGGGTCGCACGGCGAGTCGCGACCGGAACGTCACGCTCAGCGAGATCGGCTCAGCTGCGCCAGTCGCGGAAGCCGACGACGATGAGGCGCATCTGCCGGCGCGCGCCCTCCTTGATCTGCTCCTCGAGGTCGGGGCGCCCATCGGGCATCTCCACGACCTCCTCGGCGTTCGACACCATGTTGCGGACGAACAGTCGCGACACCATCTGGACGTCGTCGCTCGACCAGTTCTCGATGTTGGGCAGCCGGGCGAGGACGACCGCGAGCTCGCTGACGAACAGGTCGAGCTCGTGGCGGATCGCCGTGCGAACGACTTCGGGGCCGCCGACACGTTCGCGCGCGACGAACGCGAAGTGCGCCTTGCTCTGCTTGACCGCCTCCACGAGGACGTCGGCGGCGGCGTCGATGATGTTGTCGAACACCTGCGGATCGCGCTGCGCGTCACGGATCATGCGGCGCAGCGTCGAGAACGACTGCTCCACGAGGGCCAGGCCGAGCTGGTCCATCGACTCGAAGTGGCGATAGAACGCCGTCGGCACCACGCCGGCGTGGCGTGACACCTGACGCAGGCTGACCTGCGCAAACCCCTGCTTCTGGCTCAGCTCCAGCGCCGAGGCGAGGATGGCCTGCCGGGTCCGTTCCTTCTGGGCCTGGCGCGGGGCGGACTGCGCGGACTCGGACACCTTCACAGCCTAGGTCACCCCTTTCGGTGCACACATGTATCACTGGTGGTCGAGGTCACGCGGCGCGTCGGTTGCGCGTGGACCGAGAGTCATGCACACTTTGAGTGTACGCATGTTCACTGATTTCGAGGAGGTTACAGATGGGCATCATCCGCAAGGCGCTCAGCTCGCGCCCGGTCGCCTCTCTGACCTCCCCCCACACGATTGACCACTACCTCGACCAGATCCACCCGATGCTCGCAGCGGAGAACGTCCGCGCCCGGGTCGTCGAGGTCATCCAGGAGACGGGCGACGCCAGCACCGTGATCCTGCGCCCCAACGGCGCCTGGAAGGGATTCATCCCCGGCCAGCACGTGCAGTTCGGCGTCGAGGTCAACGGCACGCGTCGCATCCGCTGCTTCTCGGTCTCCAGCTCCAAGGCGGCCAAGAAGGACACCTTCAGCGTCTCGGTCAAGGCCCACCCCGACGGGTACGTCTCGCAGTTCCTGCACAACGAGCTCAAGCCCCGCACGATCGTCTACCTGTCGCAGGCCGAGGGCGAGTTCGTCCTCCCCCGCGTCGTGCCCGACAACCTGCTGCTGGTCAGCGGCGGCTCCGGCATCACGCCGGTCATGTCGATGATCCGCACGCTGCGCGACTCCGGCCACCAGGGTGACGTCACGTTCCTGCACTACGCGCGCTCGAACGAGGACGAGATGTTCACCTCGGATCTGGACGAGCTCGCCGCCGAGTCCAACGTGACCGTCCAGCGCGTTTACACGCGCAAGCCCGAGCCGGGTGCCGAGCTCAAGGGCCGCTTCCACGTCGACCACCTCAAGCACCTCGGCATCGACCCGACCGAGACCCTCACGTACGTGTGCGGGCCTGCCGGGCTCATCGCCACGGTCCGCGACACCTACACCGAGCTCGGAGCCGCCGACCAGCTCCGCCTCGAGTACTTCAAGGTCCCGTCCGTCGACCTCGACGCGGCGGACGCCACCGGCACCCTGACGTTCGACGACGCCAAGATCGAGGCGGACAACTCCGGCGCCACGATCCTCGAGCAGGCCGAGGCCGCGGGACTCAAGCCCGAGTTCGGCTGCCGCATGGGCGTCTGCAACACCTGCGTCGTCAAGAAGAACCACGGCGCGGTGCGCCACGTCATCAGCAACGAGATCAGCGCCAACACCGACGAGACCATCAAGATCTGCGTGCACGTCCCCGTCGGCGACGTCAACGTCGCACTCTAGGAGAGGGAACCACCATGACCAAGAACGCGCCCATCAAGCCGCACAGCGCGAGCAACCACAACGCCGCTCCCCTGTCGCTGGTCAACGCCCACAGCGACAAGAAGGCCACGATCGGCCTCGACCTGATGACGTACGAGCAGCTCGAGGAGTTCGGCGAGGAGCTCAACACCGTGCGCCAGCGCGTTCTCGACGACCTGGGCCAGAAGGACGCCGACTACATCCGTCGCGTCATCAAGGCGCAGAAGGCCAGCGAGGTGCTGGGCCGCATCGGCATCTTCATGCCGTTCTTCCCGCCCGCGTTCATCGCCGGCATCCTGTTCCTCGGCCTGGCCAAGATCCTCGACAACATGGAGATCGGCCACAACGTCATGCACGGCCAGTACGACTGGATGAACGACCCGATGGTCGACGCCAGCCGCTACGAGTGGGACAACATCGCCCCCGCCAAGGACTGGAAGCACGGCCACAACTACATCCACCACACCTACACCAACATCCACGGCATGGACCGGGACATCGGCTACAACATGTTCCGCATCGACGAGGACCAGCCGTGGTACGCCAGCCACCGCTTCAACCTGCCGCTCGCGTTCATCCTGATGCTCATCTTCGAGTGGGGCATCATGTACCACGGCGTCGAGCTGGACCAGTACCTCCAGGGCAAGATCACCAAGGAGGACTTCCAGGGCCGCAAGAAGCGCGCACTCAAGAAGATCCGCAAGCAGGTCTTCAAGGACTACATCGCCTGGCCGGTCCTCGGCATCGCGCTCGTGCCGTTCGTCGGCTGGTGGGCCCCGGTCGCCATCCTGGTCGCCAACATCGTCGCCAACGTCATCCGCAACGTGTGGTCGTTCATCATCATCTTCTGCGGCCACTTCCCCGCCGAGGTGCAGACCTTCGCCGAGGAGGACGCGCAGAACGAGACGCGCGGCCAGTGGTACCTGCGCCAGCTGCTCGGCTCGGCCAACATCACCGGCCACAAGCCGTTCCACGTGCTGACCGGCAACCTGAGCTACCAGGTCGAGCACCACCTGTTCCCCGACATCCCGGCGCGTCGCTACCCCGAGGTCGCCGAGGACGTGAAGCTCCTGGTCGAGAAGTACGGCCTGCAGTACAACACCGGTCGCCTGTCCAAGCAGGTCGCCAGCGTCATCCGCCAGCTCGCCAAGCTCGGCCACAAGCCGGACGACCCGTACAAGATCGGCAACAGCCCCGAGTCCAAGGCCCTGCGTCGCGCCAAGCGCGAAGCGGCAGCCGCACGTCGCGAGGAAGAGGCGCGTGCGCCACAATTGACCTCGTAGCCGACTGCGACTGAGAGGGACCCCGATGGCACTGAGCCGGCGTGAGATCGCCAAGGACGTCCTCCAGCAGTCGACCGAGGCCGCGATAGCGAGCGCGGGGCACGTCGTCGCGATCCTGTTCGAGTCGGCGCGCAAGATCACGACGGAGATCGGCGCCTTCGGCACCGAGATCTTCGAGATCACCGAGGCCAGCAAGCGGGCCGGTCAGGACGCCGAGGGCAGCGACCCCGCCGCGGGGTAGGTCAGAACAGTGGCGGCCGGCAACGTGATGGCATTCGGGACCAATCGGATGCGCCTCCTGCGCCGAACACCCTGCGTAAGGCACCGCCGTGCGCTCCCGAGCGTTCGGCCACCGGTGCACGACTCGCAGGAAGGCGCGCCATGACGCACTTTGCCACCACTCGATGGCCCGGGATCGCCCGCGCCCCGCGCACCCCGCTCAAGGCGCGCGTCGCCAAGGCGATCCTCAGGCCCACCGTCAACCACGTCCCCGTCCGGCTGACCTTCGCGAACGGCAGCACCTGGGGTGCCGGCACCGCCGAGTCCCCGGAGATGCGGGTCGTACGCCCGAAGTCGTTCTTCGCCCGGCTCGGCGCTGACACCAAGATCGGCTTCGGCGAGGCGTACATGGCCGGCGACTGGACCACCGGCCCGGCACGGATCTCGCCGACCTGCTCGAGCCGTTCGCCGCGCGCATGGCGACGATCGTGCCGGTGCCGCTGCAGAAGTTCCGCGTGTTCGTCGACAAGAAGCTGCCCCACCACCAGCGCAACTCGGTCAAGGGCTCCCGCAAGAACATCGAGGCGCACTACGACCTCTCCAACGACCTGTTCGCGCAGTTCCTCGACCCGTCGATGACCTACTCCTCCGCCTGGTTCGAGAGCCCCGAGCAGACCCTCGAGGCCGCGCAGATGCGCAAGATCGACGCGATCCTCGACGACGCACACGTCACCGCAGGCACCCGGGTGCTCGAGATCGGCAGCGGGTGGGGCGCCCTCGCGATCCGTGCCGCACAACGTGGCGCCAAGGTCACGACGATCACGCTGTCGTCCGAGCAGGCCGCCCTCGCCCAGGAGCGGTTCGCCGAGGCCGGCGTCGACGTCGACCTCCAGCTCGTCGACTACCGCGAGGTCACCGGCGAGTACGACGCGATCGTCAGCGTCGAGATGATCGAGGCGGTCGGCGAGGAGTACTGGCCGACGTACTTCGCCACGATCGACAAGCTGCTGGCACCCGGTGGCCACGTCGCGATCCAGGCGATCACGATGGCGCACCATCGCTACCTCGCGACCCGCAACTCGTACGGGTGGATCCAGAAGTACATCTTCCCCGGCGGGCTCATCCCCTCGCTCGAGGCCATCGACCAGACGCTGCACGAGCACACCTCGCTCGCGGTGACCAACCGGCGATCGCTGGGTCAGGACTACGCCCGCACGCTGCACCAGTGGCGCGACACGTTCAACGCCAACTGGGACGCGATCCGGACGCAGGGGTTCGACGAGACGTTCCGACGCATGTGGGAGTTCTACCTGGCCTACTGCGAGGCCGGGTTCCGCACGGGCTATCTCGACGTCTTCCAGCTGTCGATCCAGCGCCCCACGGAGGGCTGAGCGATGGCCAGCATCGGACGACTGCCCAAGCCGCTGCAGGACTCGTACGAGTGGCAGTACGACGCGGCGTGCATCGGCGCCGACGAGTCCGTCTTCTTCTCCCCCGAGGCCGAACGCGGTCCGCGCCGTCGGGCACGGGAGGCGATCGCCAAGGCCATGTGCGCCGAGTGCCCGGTCGCCCGGCAGTGCCTCGAGCACGCGCTCGCCGTCCGTGAGCCGTTCGGGGTCTGGGGCGGGTTGAACATCAACGAGCGCGAGAACCTGCTGCGCGAGAGCGCCTGATCCCCGCGGATTGTCGGCTGTCGCTGGCATGCTGCTGTCATGGCAGCCAATGAGCGGCAAGCGGCAGGGCACGCCCGGCTCGAGGAGCTCTCGGTCGAGCTCCTCGCGATGCCCGGAGTCGACTGGGGCCCGATGTTCGGCTCGACCGGCCTGCGCATACGCGGCAAGGTCTTCGCCGTCGCGGCACGTGCCGGTGGGTTGCTGATCAAGGTGCCCGAGGCTCACGCCGACGCGCTCGAGGAGTCGGGCGTGGCCGCCCGCATGGCGATGGGTGGCACGCCCCGCCGCGAGTGGGTGCTCGTGCCGGACGACGCCGACGACGCGACCTGGGCCGAGCAGCTCGACGCCGCCTACACCTACGTCGAGTCGATCACGCCCTGACGCTCCTCACTCGTAGAAGATGCGCTCCACGACCTTGCGGGCCTGGCGGGTCGTGCGGAGGTACTCGTCGACCATGCGCTCGCTCTGGTCCATGCCGTAGCCCAGCAGGTGCGCCACTCCGGCGCGCTCGTGGGCCTGCTCGACCATCGACTCGGCTGGCTTGCCGCGCATCAGGACGACGGCGTTGCGGATGCGGCTGACGAGTCGCCACGCGGCCTCGAGCGCCTGGGCGTCCTCGTGGCTGACGAGATCGGCCTTGGTCGCGGCGTGCAGGGCGTCGAGGGTGCGGGTCGTACGCATCTCGGGCACGGCGTGGGCGTGCTGCATCTGCAGGAGCTGCACGGTCCACTCGACGTCGGCGAGCCCACCGCGGCCCAGCTTGAGGTGGGTGTTGGGGTTGGCGCCGCGGGGCAGCCGCTCGGAGTCGACGCGCGCCTTGATGCGGCGGACCTCACGGATCTCGGCCGCGGTCGCACCACCCTCGGGCCAGCGCAGCGGGTCGATCAGTGCCGTGAACCGCTCGATTGAGATCGGGGTCGCCGACCGTCGCGCTGGCACGCAGGAGGGCTTGGGCCTCCCAGACAGCGGACCACTTCTCGTAGTACGCCTTGTAGGCCGCGAACGTACGCACGAGTGGCCCGTTCTTGCCCTCCGGCCGCAGGTCGGCGTCGACATCGAGCGGCGGGTCGTCCCCCGGTGCGGCGAGCATCTTGCGGAGCCCCTGTGCGACGGCCATCGCCGCCTCAGCGGCCTCGGTCTCGTCAGCGCCCTCGACCGGGTCGTGGACGAACATGACGTCGGCGTCGGAGCCGTAGCCGGCCTCACCGCCACCGAGACGCCCCATCAGCACGATCGACATGCGGGTCGGCATCGTGCCTCGCTCAGCCTCGACGGCTGACGTCGCGGCGTTGAGCGCACCGTCGAGCGTCGCGGTCGAGACATCGGTGAGAGCCTCGCCGACCTCGAGGATGTCGAGGCGGCCGAGCACGTCGGCGATGCCGATGCGGGACAGCTCGCGGCGGCGCACCCGGCGTACGGCGCGGATCGCGTCCTGCGGGTTCTTGTGCCGGCTGGTGGCGAGCTCGACCTCGGTGCGGAGCCGCTCCCGCTCGAGCGGACGCAGCTCGGCATCGTCGCCGAGCAGCGCCACGGAGTCCGGCGCCCGCAGGATCAGGTCGGTGACGTAGCGGCTCGACGACAGCACGTGCGCGAGCTGCTCAGCGCCTTCGCCCTCGTCGCGGAGCTTGCGGAGATACCAGTGCGTCTCGCCGAGCCCTTCGGAGATCTTGCGGAACGCCAACAGGCCCGCGTCGGGATCGGGCGACTCGGCGAACCAGGCGAGCATCGCCGGCAGGAGCGACTTCTGGATCGCCGCACGCCGGGAGACTCCCGACGTCAACGCCTGGATGTGCGCGAGCGCGCCCTTGGGGTCGGCGAAGCCCAGCGCCGTGAGGCGCTGCTCGGCAGCCAGCGGTGTGAGCCGCAGGCCGGCCGTGGGCAACGACGCCACCGCCTCGAGCAGCGGTTGGTAGAAGAGCTTCTCGTGCAGCCGCCTGACGATGCGCCGGTGCGCCTGCCACTCGCGCGTGAGGTTCTCGGCCGGGTTCTGCCGGAACCCCATGCTTCGCCCGATGCGCCGCAGGTCCTCCGGGTCGTCCGGCACGATGTGGCTGCGCCGCAGCTTGAACAGCTGGATGCGGTGCTCGAGCGTGCGGAGGAACTCGTACGCCTCCTCCATCGCGGCGCCGTCGCGGCGGCCGACGTAGCCGCCCTCGATCAGTGCCTTCAGCGCGTGCACCGTGGTGGGGCTGCGCAGCGAGACGTCGGCGCGGCCGTGCACGAGCTGCAGCAGCTGCACCGCGAACTCGACGTCACGCAGGCCGCCGGCGCCGAGCTTGAGCTGCCGGTCGCGGTGGTTCGGCGGGATGTTCTCGATGACGCGACGACGCATCGCGCGTACGTCCGTCACGAAGTTCTCGCGGGTGCTGGCCATCCAGATCATCGGCGAGAGGGCGTCGAGATAGCCCTGCGCGAGCTCCTCGTCGCCCGCGGCGTACCGGGCCTTGAGCAGCGCCTGGAACTCCCAGGTCGTGGCCCATCGCTCGTAGTACGCGACGTGGCTCGACAGCGAGCGGACGAGCGGGCCGGAGCTGCCCTCGGGCCGGAGGTTGGCGTCGACCTCCCAGATCGTGCCCTCGCCGGTGTGCTCGCGGCACAGCTTCATGACGGCAGCGGCGAGCCGGGTCGCCGCGCCGATCGCCGCGCCGTCGTCAGCGCCCTCGGCCGGCTCGTGGATGAAGATCACGTCGACGTCGCTCAGATAGTTGAGCTCGCGACCTCCGGTCTTGCCCATCGCCATGATCGTGAGCCGGCACAGCTCGGATCCCTCGTCGGCCGCAGATGCGATCTTGAGCGCGGCGCCGAGCGTCGCGACCGCGAGGTCGGCCAGCTCCGCCGACGACTCCTCGAACGAGGTCAGGGCCGTCAGGTCGCGGGCCGCGATGTGCAGCAGCTTGCGGAAGTAGGCCACGCGCAGCTCGTCGGCCGTCGTCGCCTCCTCCATCTGCCGCCGGCGTACGTCAAGGGTGATCGGCGTGGGCGACAGCTCGCTCGCACTGAGGTCGAGGAGGTGCTCGGGATGACGGACGAGGAAGTCGCCGAGCGCCTCGCTCGTGCCGAGCACGACCAGAAGTCGCTGACGCAGCTCTGCGTCCGAGGCGAGCAGGTCGAGCAGCTTGGCCGCACCGAATCGCTCGCCGATCGCGCTCAGCGAGGCGAGCGCCGTGTCGGGGCTCGCCACGCCGGCGATCTGGTCGATGAGGGAGTCCGGAACGGCGCCCAGCCTCGTCAGGTCCGCGACGGCACCTTCGCCGTTGCGGAATCCCTTGCGGGCAAGTGCCAGGGCGAGCTCACGCGCGTCAGTTGCCACTCGATGAGGCTACTCGACACCGTGATGCACCATGGAAGTCGTGACGACCCCTGACGAACCTGCGCTCTCGTTCGGCGCGGCCGCCGGTGCGTATGACCGCGCGCGCCCGTCCTATCCCGACGAGGTCGTGGACTGGCTCCTCGAGGGCGTCGACGGACCTGTCGTCGATGTCGGGGCCGGGACCGGCAAGCTCACGGGCTCCCTGGCCGCTCGCCGCGACGGCGTGGTCGCCGTCGAGCCGGACGACGGGATGCGCGCGGTCCTGGCCGCACAGCTCCCGTCCGTCGACGCGCGCCCCGGGTCCGCGGAAGAGTCTGCCCCTCGATGACGGGTCGGCGGGCCTGGTGACGATGGCGCAGGCCTGGCACTGGGTCGACGTGCCGCGAGCGTCGGCCGAGGTCGCGCGGGTGCTTCGGCGACCGGGGCGTCTCGGTCTGGTGTGGAACTACCGGTCAGAGGCCGACGAGTGGGTCACGCGACTCGGCGCAGCGCTCGGCGGGAAGGACTCGGCTGGGCTGATGGACCAGATCCGCGCGCAGGGGCCGACCGTTGCGAGCCCATGGGGTGCGTACGAGCGGCTCGTCGTCGCCTGGGACCACGTGATCGACGTCGAGACGCTGGTCGCGCTCGCAGCCTCGCGCAGCTATGTCATCGTCATGCCCCAGCACGAGCGCGAGCAGGTGCTGTCGGGCGTACGCGAGCTCGGTGAGGAGCGCGCCGACGCCGACGGGTCCGTACGCCTGCCGTACGAGACCTACGCCTTCCGCTTTGACCTTGCGTAGCGTCAGACGCTGCGCCGTCAGACCATGGGCATGAGGCGGTCGAGCTCGAACTGCGTGACCTGGGACCGGTAGTCCTGCCACTCGGCCCGCTTGTTGCGCAGGAAGAAGTCGAAGACGTGCTCGCCCAGCGTCTCGGCCACGAGCTCGCTGCTCTCCATCGTGCGGATTGCCTCGTCGAGGTTGCGCGGCAGCGGGGCGATGCCCATCGCCTTGCGCTCGTTCTCGCTGAGTCCCCATACGTTGTCCTCGGCCTCGGCGGGCAGCTCGTACTTGCCCTCGATGCCCTTGAGGCCGGCGGCCAGCACGAGCGCGAACGCCAGGTAGGGGTTGCAGCCCGAGTCGATGCCGCGGTGCTCGACGCGCGCCGAGCCGCCCTTGTGCGGCTTGTACATCGGCACGCGGATGAGGGCGGAGCGGTTGTTGTGGCCCCAGCAGACGTAGTTGGGCGCCTCTCCCCCGCCGGCCAGGCGCTTGTAGGAGTTGACCCACTGGTTGGTGACCGCGGTGATCTCGGGCGTGTGCTCGAGGACGCCGGCGATGAACGCGCGCCCGGTCTGCGACAGCTGGTACTCGGCGCCGGCCTCGTAGAAGGCGTTCTCGTCGCCCTCGAACAGCGACACGTGCGTGTGCATGCCGGATCCCGGGTGCGCCGTGAACGGCTTGGGCATGAACGACGCCCACTTGTCCTGGCTCAGCGCGACCTCGCGGACGACCGTGCGGAACGTCATGATGTTGTCGGCCGTCGAGAGCGCGTCGGCGTAGCGGAGGTCGATCTCCTGCTGGCCGGGCCCGTTCTCGTGGTGGCTGAACTCGACCGAGATGCCCATGTTCTCGAGCATCGTGATGACCTCGCGGCGGAAGTCCTGGCCGCCGCCCTGCGCCGTGTGGTCGAAGTAGCCGCTGTCGTCGACCGGCACGGGCTGCTCGCCGATGCCCGGCTTGCCCTTGAACAGGTAGAACTCGATCTCGGGGTGCGTGTAGAACGTGAATCCCGCCTCGGCAGCCTTCTGCAGCGTGCGCTTGAGCACGTGGCGCGGATCGGCGTACGACGGCGTGCCGTCGGGCATGAGGATGTCGCAGAACATACGCGCCGTCGCGGGCGTCTCGCCGCGCCACGGGAGGATCTGGAACGTCGACGGGTCGGGCATCGCGAGCATGTCGGACTCGTGCACGCGGGCGAAGCCCTCGATCGCGGAGCCGTCGAAGCCGATGCCCTCGGCGAAGGCGCCTTCGAGCTCGGCCGGTGCGATGGCGACAGACTTCAGCGAGCCCAGCACATCGGTGAACCACAGACGTACGAACCGGACATCACGCTCCTCGAGGGCGCGCAGCACGAAGTCTTCCTGTTTTCCCATACCGACAGTGTGACGACGACGTGTTACGGCAATGTTTCGCGGCCTGCCGAGCTCTGCGAGGCCGCGGCGCGAAAGGCTAGCGAAGCGGGAGCGCGCCGCGGCGCAGCCGCCATCGGCGAAGCCTTACGGAGTCTCCCGGCTCGACAGCGACCTCAGCCGCTCCAGCTGCGCCCAGTGCCTGGCGACCCGTCCGGCGCCGTCCTTGGTGAGCGTGATCTTGGTGTTGGGCTTCTTGCGCACGAACCGCTTCTCGACCGTCACGAGACCCGCGTCCTCGAGCTTGGTGAGGTGGCTCGACAGGTTGCCCTTCGTCAGGCCCGTGGTGCGTTGGAGGAACACGAAGTCGGCGTCGGCGACCGATGAGAGCACCGTCAGGATCGCCAGCCGTCCCGGCTCGTGGATCATCCGGTCCAGCACGAAGTCGTCGTCAGAGTCCAGCACGCTCGGCCTCGCTGTCCGTCGCCGACGCAGGTCCGAATCGACGCACCAGGAGGCGGTGGTCCAGGATGCCGCTGACGATCATCGCGACGCCGGCCATCCACAGAGCCGTGTTGCCGCTCTCGCCAGCTCGCTCCCACACGGGCAGCGCACCGATGACCACGAGCCCTCCGAAGATCACGGCGTGATGGATCCGGATGCCGACGGAGGCACCGAACGACAGCAGGAAGACGAGTCCCAGCGTGATGGCGGTGGAGTTGACCGGCAGGTTCAGCGACCATGAGGCCCGGCTCGACAACCACAGCGATCCCACGATGACCAAGGGGATTCCGATGAGAGCCGTGGCGATCTGGCGCCGCTCGGTCCTCGCCGACTGCTTGGCCCGTCCGAAGTGGGTCGTGTAGAAGCTGTGCACCGGCCAGGTCAGCCCGCCCAGCACGATCACGCCGACGAAGAACGCCCACTCGTGCTCGAACGGTCCCCAGGCAACGTTGCGCAACGCGGCGAGGATGGCCAACAGGCCGCCGACCACGCCGTACAAGCCGCGGAACTGCGTGTTCTCCGCCACCGCGGTCTCGATCTCCTTGCGCTGCATCTCGTCCTCCAAACTGGTTGGTGCTGCAAACCTAAGCCCGTGCGGGCTCATTGTCAAACTAGTTTGTGTCGCAAACCTGCGTAGCGCGACGGAATGACAGGTCGCCGCGCTCGATACGCTGGGCACGTGCCCCAGATGCGACTCGCCCTTGCCCAGGTCAACGCCACAGTCGGCGATCTGGCCGCCAACGCCGACCTCGTCGTGGACTACTGCAAGCAGGCCGTCGCCAAGGGCGTCCACCTGGTCGTGTTCCCCGAGATGATGCTGACGGGCTACCCGATCGAGGACCTCGCGATGCGGGCCTCGCTGATCAAGGCGTCCCGCGCAGCCGCCGAAGACCTTGCCGTACGCCTGAAGGACGAAGGCTGCGGCGAGCTCGTCGCGATGGTCGGCTTCCTCGACCAGGCGCAGGACATCACCGAGAAGGTCGGCATCCCCAAGAACGCGCCCACCAACTCCGTCGCGGTCATGCACGGCGGCGAGATCGTGACCCGGCAGGCCAAGCACCACCTCTGGAACTACGGCGTCGGCGACGAGATCCGCAACTTCGTGGCCGGCGACACGATCAACATCGTCCAGATCGGCGGCATCGACGTCGCGCTCGCGATCTGCGAGGACCTGTGGCGCGACGGACCGTCGGCTGCCGCCAAGGCTGCCGATGCCGCGCTGCTCGTCGTGCCCAACGGCTCGCCCTACGAGGCCGACAAGGACGACGTACGCCTGGCGCTGTGCGCACGCCGGGCCAGCGAGGGCGAGTGCGTGCTGGCGTACGTGAACCTCGTCGGTGGACAGGACGAGCTGGTCTTCGACGGCGACTCGATCGTGGTCGACGCCGCCGGCACGGTGCTCGGCCGGTCGGGACAGTTCGAGCCCGAGCTGCTCGTCGTCGACCTCGACCTGCCGGCCGCGACCCCGGCGATGCCGGACGCCGACGAGCGGTTCGGTGGCCTCACGATCAAACGTACGATCATCAGCTCGGCACCGTTCGAGGCGTACGAACCGCTGCCGACCGTCACCAACGAGCGCATGCCTCGGCACGAGGAGATCTGGACGGCGCTCGTCGTGGGGCTGCGCGACTACGTCCACAAGAACGGCTTCCAGTCGGTCCTGTTCGGCATGTCCGGCGGCATCGACTCGACCCTCGTGGCGGCGATCGCCGTGGACGCCCTCGGGCCGGAGAACGTCTTCGGCGTCTCCAACCCCAGCGCCTGGTCGAGTGAGCACTCCAAGTCCGACGCCGCCGAGCAGGCCCGTCGCACCGGGCTGTCGCTCGACACGGTCCCGATCGCGCCGATCTTCGACGCGTACCAGGAGGCCCTGCACCTCGACGGGCTCGCCGAGGAGAACCTGCAGGCCCGCATCCGCGCGGTGATCTGGATGGGACTGTCCAACCAGCACGGCCACCTCGTGCTGGCGTGCGGCAACAAGTCCGAGCTCGCGACCGGCTACTCCACGATCTACGGCGATGCGGTCGGCGCGTACGCCCCGATCAAGGACGTGCCCAAGACGCTCGTGTGGGAGCTCGCGAAGTGGCGCAACCAGGTCGCCGCCGAGCGCGGCGAGACGCCGCCCATCCCTGAGGACACGATCACCAAGCAGCCATCCGCGGAGCTGCGGCCCGGCCAGCTCGACTCGGACTCCCTGCCGCCGTACGACCTGCTCGACGCCGTGCTCGATGCGTACGTCGAGCGCGACCTCGGCTCGGCCGACGTCATCGCCGAGGGCTTCGACCCTGCGCTGGTCGAGCGGGTCATCACGCTGGTCGACCGGGCCGAGTACAAGCGTCGCCAGTACCCGCCGGGACCCAAGGTGTCGCGCCGCAACTTCGGCCGCGATCGCCGCGTCCCGATCACCCACAGGTGGCGCGAGAAGCTCGACAGCTGAACTACCTGGCGTTTCCTGGTGGGCGGTGGATCAGTCGCCTCTCCGGCACGCTGACGGCCAACCAAGTCACCGCCCCTCGGCGGGATGGGCGACCAGGTCACCGCCCGTGAGTTCGTTCACACTCGGTGGCGACTCCCCCGGTTTCTGGCACGCTGGAGACATCCGTGGACTCCGTGAGGAGCTGCGAGACGACAAGGAGAACCACCATGGCTGACGCCACCCCTGAAGAGACCGCCCCGTACGGCTCCGGACCCGCGGCACCCGCCCCGGCTGGAAGCACACCGATCCGCAAGATCCGCATCCACCATCTCCAGCAGATGAAGGAGCGCGGCGAGAAGTGGGCGATGCTCACGGCGTACGACCAGTACGCCGCCGCGACGTTCGACGAGGCCGGCATCCCGGTGATGCTCGTCGGCGACTCGGCCTCCAACAACGTCTTCGGCAACGAGACGTCGCTGCCGGTCACGGTCGACGAGCTCATCCCGCTCGTGCGCGCCGTCACCCGCTCCACGAGCCGTGCGCTGATCGTCGCCGACCTGCCGTTCGGCTCCTACCAGCGCTCGCCCGGGCAGGCCTTCGACACGGCCGTGCGGTTCATGAAGGAGGCCAACGCCCACGCGATCAAGCTCGAGGGCGGCCTGCCGATGGTGCCGCAGGTCAAGCTGCTGACCGATGCCGGCATCCCGGTCATGGCGCACATCGGCTTCACGCCCCAGGCCGAGCACAACCTCGGCGGCTACCGCGTGCAGGGGCGTGGCGAAGCGGCCGAGAAGCTCATCGCCGAGGCCAAGGCGTTCGAGGACGCCGGGGCGTTCGCGATCGTCATGGAGATGGTGCCCGCGCCGGTCGCCGCCGAGGTGACCAAGGCCCTGCGCATCCCCACGATCGGCATCGGTGCCGGCATCGACTGCGACGCCCAGGTGCTCGTGTGGCAGGACATGATGGGCCTGCGCACCGGCAAGGCACCCCGGTTCGTCAAGCGCTACGCCGACCTGCACGGCGTCATGCTCGACGCGGCCAAGGCGTACGCCGACGACGTCGCCAACGGCTCCTTCCCTGCTGCCGAGCACTCCTTCGAGAGCTGACGGCATTGCTCGGCACCTCGGGGGGACCGACCGTCGATCGCGACACGATCGACATCGAGCTGGCCGAGCGCCTGGTGGCTGCCCAGTTCCCGCACTGGGCGGACCTGCCGGTCCGCCCGGTGGACCTGGCCGGGTGGGACAACCGGACGTTCCGCCTCGGCGACACGATGTCGATCCGCCTCCCGACGGGACCTTGGTACGCATTCCAGGTCGAGAAGGAACAACGCTGGCTGCCACTAGCTCGCACCGCACCTGCCGCTGCCGATCCCGGCACCGGTCGCTCAGGGCGCCCCCGGCGAGGGCTATCCGTATGCCTGGTCGATCTATCGCTGGATCGACGGTCGACCGGCCAGCCCCGACGCGATCGGCGACCTGACGACATTCGCGACCGATCTCGCCGGCTTCCTCGCAGACCTGCAGGAGATCGACGCCACCGATGGGCCAGGACCCGGGCGCCACAACTTCTTCCGAGGTGGTCCGCTCCAGACGTACGAGGAGGAGGCGCGCGAGGCGATCGCAGAGCTCGGCGACGCGATCCCCACCGCCACCGCGCTGCAGATCCTCGACGAGGCGCTGACCGCTGACTGGTCAGGCCCGCCCGTGTGGTTCCACGGCGACGTGGCGACCGGCAACCTGCTCGTGCGGGACGGCCGGTTGTCGGCGGTCATCGACTTCGGCACGTCCGGTGTCGGCGATCCGGCGTGCGATGTCGTGATCGCATGGACACTCCTGGACGGCGAGAGCCGGGCAGCCTTCCGCCGTACGCTCGGCGTCGATCCCGGCATGTGGGCGCGCGGGCGGGGCTGGGCGCTGTGGAAGGCCCTCATCACGTACGCCGAGCACCGAGGCGACGACTCCAAGCGGGTGCTCGACCAGATCTTCGCCGAGCACGCCTCCGCACGCTGACCTCAGCGGAGTTCTACGGGCTCCAGTCCCACACGACGGCGCCGAACCATGCGAGGCCGACCCACAGCACCAGGCCGACGACCGGCACGGCGATCGTGAGCGTGGGACGGCTGCGTGCCCACCGCGCGACGAGCCACACCTGCGGGATGAGCAGCGCGAACGCGATCACGACCCCCCACCACGGGGCGAACAGGCCGGTCGACACCGAGCACCACAGCACCATGAAGAGCCCGACGACCGCGATCCAGGGACCCGATCGTTCGAGCTGAAGCCTGCGGCGACTCACTCCTTGGGCTGCTCGGCGTCGTCGTTCCAGTCGGGGTCGTTGTCCCAGTTCTTCGTACGCTCGGCGGCGATCTCGTAGGCGTGCGACGCCTCCTCAGCCGTGTCGTACGGCCCGAGACGGTCGGCCGCCCGACACCCTTCCTCGCCTTCGACGGTGTTGTGCTTGGTGCAGTAGTAGAACTTGCCTTCGGTCATCTCGTGGCCTCCATGCTCATGTCTCCATCCTGCCTCAACCCGTGTTCGCGTGCGTTCTCTAGACTCGGCGGGTGACTGTCCTGACTGCCGGCCGCCTGTCCCCCGAACGTGCCGTGCCGACGTCGATCGAGCGCCCGGAGTACGTCGGACAGATCGCGCCGCTGCCCTACCGCGGGCCGTACGTGCGCGACGCCGAGACGATTGCCGCGATGCGGATCGCCGGCCGACTCGCAGCGCAGGCACTCGACGCCGTCGAAGCGGCGATCGCGCCAGGCGTGACGACCGACGAGCTCGACCGCGTCGGCCACGAGTTCCTCGTCGACAACGGCGCCTACCCGTCGACGCTGGGCTACCGCGGCTATCCCAAGTCGCTGTGCAGCAGTGTCAACGAGGTCATCTGCCACGGCATCCCCGACGACCGGCGGCTCGAGGACGGCGACATCGTCAACATCGACATCACGGCGTTCATCGGCGGGCGTGCACGGCGACACCAACAAGACATACCTCGTCGGCGATGTCGATCAGGAGTCACGGCTGCTCGTCGAGCGTACGCACGAGGCCACGATGCGAGCCATCCGCGCCGTCAGGCCTGGCCGCGAGATCAACGTGATCGGACGGGTCATCGAGTCGTACGCCAAACGCTTCGGCTATGGCGTCGTCCGCGACTTCACCGGGCACGGCGTCGGACCCGCATTCCACGACGGTCTCGTCATCCCGCACTACGACGATCCCTCGTACGACACCGTGATCGAGAAGGGCATGACGTTCACGATCGAGCCCATGCTGACGCTCGGATCGATCGAGTGGGACATGTGGGACGACGGCTGGACCGCGACGACGCAGGACAAGTCGCGGACAGCACAGTTCGAGCACACGTTGCTGGTGACCGCCGACGGCGCAGAGATCCTGACGCTGCCCTGACGGTCAGCGCAAGAAGGCCTTGACCAGGAACGCGACCACGATGCCGATGGCGGCGCCGAGGATCGCTGCCGGCAGGAAGAGGTCGTCGCCGGCGAACAGGCCGATTGCGCCGCCGACCAGGATCCCGAGTCCTGCGCCCACCGCGTACGTGTAGGTCGACGAGGGCTCGGGCGGGTGGTGTTCGCTCATGGCCCGAAGCGTATCCCCCGGCGCCGCCGGGTGTAACTGTTTGTGACAGTCGGCGATCGTGTCGCTCAGGGGATCCAGTTGAACTCGTCGGGGTTGGGCCCGGTGCGCTCGTCCTTGTTGAGGGCCGTGATGAGTCCCATGTCGGCGGTGGAGAGCTCGAAGTCGAACAGCTCGAAGTTCTCCTCGACCCGGCTGCGCGTCACGGACTTGGGGAAGACGATGTCGCCGCGCTGGATGTGCCAGCGAAGGACGACCTGCGCCGGGGTGCGCTCGTGCTCCTTCGCGATGCCGGTGACGACCGGATCGTCCAGGACGAGCCCCTGCGCGATCGGTGACCAGGCTTCGGTCGCGATGCCGAGCTCGCTGTTGACCGCGCGCACGTCGTCGTTCGTCAGATAGGGATGCACCTCGATCTGGTTGACCGCGGGCACGATCTCGGTCTCCTGGACCAGACGACGCAGGTGGTTGGCCTGGAAGTTGGAGACACCGATCGACTTGGCCCGGCCGCTGCGATAGATCTCCTCCAGCGCCTGCCACGTCTCGACGAAGTCGATGTCGATGCCCGGCAGCGGCCAGTGGATGAGGAACAGGTCGAGATAGTCGAAGCCCAGCACCTCGAGCGACTCGTCGAATGCCGCGATGGCGTCGTCGTGGGCGTGGAAGCCGTTGTTGAGCTTGCTCGTGACGAACACCTCGGAGCGCTCGAGACCGGACTCACGCAAGGCCTCACCGACGCCTCGCTCGTTGCCGTACATCTCGGCGGTGTCGATGTGGCGATAGCCGACCTCGAGGGCCGTCAGCGTCGCTGCCTTGGTGTCCTCGGGCGGGACCTGGTAGACCCCGAAGCCGAGCTGGGGAATCGACACTCCGTTGTTGAGGGCGATGGTGGGCACAGTGCTCATGAAGGAGAACTCCTGGGAAATCGTGGGCGTCTGTTGCTTCCGGTGCAGCCGCTGCCGACGTACGCCGGCCGGGCATCTCCACCCTACGGGGGCACGTGATGGCGGCCACGCCTAACTTCCTGTCCCCGCGGTCGTTCTAGATGTGGGGACTCAGACGAGGAGGTCAACCATGCATCGAGTGGTACTCAACATGCAGATGAGCAGCGACGATGCGTTCACGACCGTCTCCACCGCTCTGGGTGCGATTCCGGACATCACGATCGACGCCCCGGGCTGGAACAACAACCGCCACCTCGTCGTCACGATCCAGACCGACGATCCCGACATCGTCGACATCGTCCGCGAGATCACGTGGCAGTTCGACGCCCTCGCGATCCAGCACTCGCTGCACCTCGCCGACGCCGGCTGAGCGCCCTCAGGGTCGCTTGAGCGGCACGAGCGTGAAGAGGTGGTCGGACGGGTCGACGACAGCCTTGAGCCTGGCCCCGACCACGTACGCCTTCTTGTCGTGATCGTCCCGGTAGACGGCACGGAACTCCGGCACCTCGTCACCGCTGATCCGCAGCTGCAGCCGCGCGACATCGCTGGACCCGTCGCCCGGATCGGTCACCTCGAGGTCGATGATCTCGGCAATCGCGTCCCGGCCGTCGCGCAGCAGACGTTCGGTGTCGTCGCGCGCCAGGTTCGCCTCGTGCCACATCCAGGAGCCGAGCAGGCCCATGACGGCCACGAACCCGAGAATGGTCAGCGCGGCACCCCACCACGGTTGCTCGACCTGGTCGAAGAGCAACATCGCCGGCCAGAACAGGATGAACAGCCAGCACGCGATGGCATTGAACCGGAAGAACAGCCGCGCGAACGGGCCCGCGATCGATGCCTGTTGGGCGGTGACGACCTCATCCGTGGACATGCTGTCAGGATATCCAGACGACGATGCCTGAGGGGCGAATGAGCCGGCCTGTAAGCCGGATCCTGTCGGGCCACCGAAGTGACCCGGGCGACCATCCATCTGGGACGCCCATTGCTGGACGCCTCGTGCGACCTACCCGCTGACATTGGACGAGCAGCCCGTCAGCGCAGACCCCACGCCACCGAAGCAACGTGGTGTCCTCTTGGTCTTGCTCCCGGTGGGGTTTACCTAGCCGCCCCGGTCACCCGGAGCGCTGGTGAGCTCTTACCTCACCGTTTCACCCTTACCCGTTCCCCGAGGGGCCGTTGGCGGTTTGATTTCTGTGGCACTGTCCCGCACGTCGCCGTGGGTGGCCGTTAGCCACCACCGTCGCTCTGCGGAGTCCGGACTTTCCTCGACACCCGATGAAGGGTGCCGCGGCCGCCCGGCCGACTCATTCGCGTCGTCCAGACTACCGCCCGCGACCGTGCCGTGGCGCCGTCCGCTAGGCTGGAGGCACGAAAGGGAGTAGTCCCCAACGGCTGTGTCGACATACTGACTCCACGAAACTGTGGGTTCCGGTGCAGCAGGCCACCGCAAGGTGGCGGACGAGACTTTCGACCGGAATTTGTCGATGACAATGCCTGGTCGAAGGCTTGTCATCCCGGCTCTTCGTCCAGGTGGACGAGGAGCCTCTTTCATGTACGCGGTGCTGCTGAGTGCAGCGTTGGTGTTCATCGCCGAGCTGGGCGACAAGAGCCAGCTGATGTCGATGACGTTCGCGACCCGATACCGCGCCCGGACGGTGATCCTCGGCGCCGGCATCGCCTGCACCCTCACCAACCTCGTCTCGGCGCTGGTCGGCAACGCGATCGGCGATGCGTTGCCAGAGCATGCCGTACGCATCGCAGGTGGCGTGCTGTTCCTCGTGTTCGCCGCACTGACCCTGCGCCACCTGGCCGCCGGCGAGGAGCCGAAGCCGCCTGCGAAGGGCGGAGCCGCGGTGTTCGTCGTCGGTGTCGCGTTCGTGCTGTCGGAGCTCGGGGACAAGACGATGCTCGCGACCATGACCCTGTCGACGCAATATCACTGGATGCTGATCTGGATCGGCAGCACGATCGGCATGCTGGTCTCGATCGTGCTGGCGGTGTTCGTCGGCCGCGCACTGCTGCAGGTCCTGCCGATCAAGGCCGTGCACCTGGTCTCGGCCCTGCTGTTCGCCGCCGTCGGGGTGTGGATGCTCGTCGGCTAGCCTTCACGCCGTGACGCATGACCTCGGTTCGCTGACAGAAACGATCGCGTTCCTGGTCTCGATCATGGTGCTGGCGCAGGCATGCGCCGACGAGGGCCTGTTCGACGTGCTGGGCAGTCACATGTCGCGCCTGGCTGCCGGCTCCAGCACGAGGCTGCTCGCGTGGAGCATCGGGCTCGCGGCAGCGGTCACCGCCGTGCTCAGCCTCGACGCGACAGTCGTGCTGCTGACGCCCATCCTGATCGCCGCAACCGGCGTCAGCCTGCATCGCTCCCATGCGTACGCCTCGGTGCGCATCGCCAACTCGGGCTCGGTGCTGCTGCCGGTCTCCAACCTGACCAACCTGCTGGTGTTCAGCGCCACGGGGCTGACGTTCGTCGGGTTCACCTGGGCGATGCTGCCGGTGTGGGTCGTGGCCGTCGCCGCTGAGTACGCCGTGCTCCGCTGGTGGTTCCGGGCCGAGCTCCGCGAGACGTACGAGCCGCCGACCGGTGAGCTCTATGCGATCCCGCTGTTTCCCGTCGCGATCGTCGTGGCGGTGCTGCTGGCCCTCGCCAGCGGCACCACGCCGTGGATCCCCGCCCTCGCCGGCGCGATCCTGCTCGGTGGGTACGCGCTGATCCGGCGCAACAGCACCTGGAAGGACCTCCTCGAGGCGGCCAACCTCCCCATGGCCGCGTTCGTGCTGGTGTGGGCCCTTGCCGTGTCGTGGCTGGGCACGACCGACTTCGGCGACTGGTTCGGTGACTCGATGCCCAGCGGCACGGGGCTCGGCGCCCTGATCGTCATCGCGCTGATCTCGATGGTGGCGGCCAACATCGTCAACAACCTGCCGGCGACCCTCCTGCTGCTGCCGGCTGCGACCGCGGTCGGACCGGTGGCGATCCTCGCGCTGCTGATCGGCGTCAACGTCGGGGCCAACCTGACGATGATCGGCTCCCTGGCCAATCTGCTGTGGCGGCAGTCCGGCGGCCGCACGCTCTCGTCGGTGCGCGAGTTCCACGTGCTGGGCTTCGCCACGACCCCGCTGCTGGTGGTGCTCAGCACCACCGTCCTGTGGGCATGGACGTCCCTCATCTGGTGAGGATGGGTCCCGCTAGGGTCGGTCCGTGCTGATCCTGCTCCCGCCCTCCGAAGGCAAGACCCGACCGGAGAGCGGGACACCGCTCGACCTCGAAGCCCTGTCGTTCGGCCGGCTCACGCCCGTACGCGCCCAGCTGCTGCGGACGCTCGTCAAGCTCTGCAACGGCAACCCCAAGCGCGCCATGGACGTGCTGGGCCTCGGCACGACGCAGGCCGAGGCGATCGCGATCAACGCCGTGCTGCTCGAGGAGCCCACGGCACGTGCCGACGCGATCTACACCGGCGTGCTGTTCTCCGAGCTCGACCTGCCGAGCCTCGACCCGTCTGCTCGCAAGCGCGCCGATGAGTCACTCGCCATCGCCAGCGCGTTGTTCGGACTGCTGCGGCCCGACGACCTGATCCCCGCCTACCGGTTGTCGGGCAACGTCACGCTGCCCCGCCTGGGCACCGTGGCGGGCCGCTGGCGTACGCCGCTCCCCCGCGTGATGCACGAGCTGGCCGGCGACGGGCTGCTGATCGACCTGCGCTCCGGGACGTACACCGCGCTCGGCAAGCCACCCGCGGACCTCGCCCCGCGCACCGCGACGATGCGCGTGCTCCACGAGCACCGAGGCGTGCGCAAGGTCGTGAGCCACTTCAACAAGGCGACCAAGGGGCGCATCGTCCGAGGCCTGCTGGAGTCGGGCGCCGATCCGCTTACGGTCGACGACCTGCAGTCCGTGCTGGCCGATCTCGGCTGGACCGTCGAGCGCGAGGGTCAGCGCCTCGACATCGTCGTCGCCGAGGTCTGAGCCGCGCTCGGCGCTAGTCCGGGACGAGGTTGAAGTTGCGCATCGACGAGGCGCCGTCCGGGAACCACTGCAGCGTCGTGATCGACGCCGGCGACAGCTCGATCTTGTAGATGACCTGCATCGGCGCATCGAGGGTGCGCCGCACCAGCATCTTGATCGGCGTCACGTGACTCACCGCGACGATCGTCTTGCCCGCGTACGTCTCGACGATCCGGTCGGCAGCCGCCGACACCCGGTCGTAGACCTCGTCGAACGGCTCGCCACCGGGCGGCGCCACGGCGGTCGACGCCGAGCCAGTCGTTCGAGCTCGGTCGGCCAGCGCTCCATGATGTCGGCGAACGTGAAGCCGTCCCACTCACCGAACGCCGCCTCGGCGAGGCCCGGCCTCGAGCTCGACGTCGAGCCCCAGCTCGTTGGCGACGACCGCGGCCGTCTCCCGGGTCCGCTGCATCGGCGACGAGATGATCGCGTCGACGCCGCCCAGCCGCTTGAGCCAGGCGGCGGCGCGCTGGGCCTGCTCGACACCGGTCGGCGTCAGTCCGGGATCCGCTCCCCCGCTGCCGCAGAACAGCTTGCGCTCGGTCGACGGGGTGACGCCGTGGCGCAGCAGGATGATCGTGGTCGGCTCACCGAGCGCGCCACCGCGCCAGCCGAGCTGCGCACTCTCCTTCGGGGGCGCGGGTGCCTGACCCGCGGACGCGCCCACCTTGCCCGAACCTCCGGCTGCTTCATCGTCGAGCGCCGCATTGGCCAGCGCATCGGCGGCGGCATTCTGCTCTCGCGGCACCCAGGTCCAGGTGACTTCACCGGGCGGCAGGAGGCGTTGCGCCTCGGCCGCAAGCGGCTTCATGCTCTCGTGCTTGATCTTCCAACGGCCGGCCATCTGCTCGATGACGAGCTTGGAGTCCATGCGCACCTCGACGTCAGTGGCGTCGGGCGCATGCTCACGGGCCATCTCCAGGCCCGCGATCAGGCCGGAGTACTCGGCGATGTTGTTGGTGGCGATGCCGATCGTCTCGCCGCGCTGCGCGATGACCTCCCCGGTGTCGGCGTCGCGGACCAGCGCACCGTACGACGAGGGCCCGGGGTTGCCCCGCGAGCCGCCGTCGGCCTCGATGATGATGCGGTCGGTCACAGCCCGGATTCGGCCGTACGTATGAGGATGCGGCCGCACTCGGGGCAGCGCAGGACCTCGTCCTCCGGTGCCGCGGCGATCTCGCGCAGGTCGGCGCCGTTGAGCTCGAGCCGGCATCCCTCGCACCGGCGCGCCCTCAGCGCCGCGGCGCCGAGGCCGCCGTACTGCGCGCGAACCTTGTCGTAGAGCGCGATGAGCTCGTCGGGCACGCCCTGTGCTGCCTGGGCCCTGTCGGCCTGCGCCGCGGCGGCCTGCTCGTCGAGCACGACGATCGCGGCGTCGCGAGCATCGACGGCCTGCGCGAGGTCCTCGTTGACGGCGTTGAGATCGCCCTGGAGGGCGGTCAGCTTGATCTGGGCCTCCTCGAGCTTCTCCATGACCTCGAGCTCGTCGTCCTCGAGGGTCGAGATGCGTCGCTCGAGGGCGACGAGCTCGTGCTGGAGGCTCTCGAGATCCTTGGGGTTGCTGATCGCGCCGGAGTTGAGACGCTCCTCGTCGCGGCTGCGACGCGTCTTGACCTGTTCCACCTCGGCGTCGGCCTTCTTCTGCGCCCGGCTCAGGTCCGACACCTCGGTGTCGGCCTCGATGCGGGCCCCGTCGAGCTCGTTCGCCTTGGCCTGCAGGTCCTCGATCTGTGCGTGCTCCGGGAGGGAGTTCTTGCGGTGCTGGAGCTGAGCGAGGACGGAGTCCTGGGCCTGCAGATCGAGCAGGGCGGACTGGGCGGTGGGGTCGGCTTTCACAAGGGCTACCGTACCGGCTGGCGGATCCACGTCACGGCGCGCACAACGGGTCCGCCCTCACGACACGTGAGAGGTCCAGGGATCCGTCACGATCGTCGAGACCTTGACCTCGATGCCGGGCAGCCGCTCGCCGAGAGCGGCCGAGGCAACCGGAAGCCAGGTCCACTCCGCGGCCCAGTGCGGCACGTCGATGACGGCGCAGGCTCCCGGGTTCTCGAGGTGCTCGCTGACGGGATGGTGCCGCAGGTCCGAGGTCACGTAGACGTCGGCTCCGCTCGCGTTCGCGTGACCGAGCAGGAAGTCGCCAGAGCCTCCGCAGAGCGCCACCGTGCGGACCGGCCGGTCGGGGTCGCCGGCGACGCGCGTCGCGCTGTGATGCGTGGGCAGGCGCTCGGCGACCTGGGCTGCGAACGCCGCGAGGGTCATCTCGGCCGGCAGCGTGCCGATGCGGCCACTGCCCCGGTCCGCGGCCTTGGCGGCAGGCTCCAGCACGTCGTAGGCGACCTCTTCGTACGGGTGCGCGGCCAGGAGCGCCGAACGTACGTCCTCGCGCAGGCGGCGGTCCGCCATCATCTCGATCCGGGTCTCGGCCACGCGCTCGACGGTGCCGACCTCGCCGATCGCCGGCTGGGCCCCGGCGAGCGGACGGAACGATCCGGTGCCGGTCGACTGGAACTGGGTCGAGTCGTAGTCGCCCATCGCTCCGGCGCCCGCACCGTGCATCGCGCCGGCCACCCGGTCGGCGTCAGCCTCAGGAACGAAGACGACCCACGTGTCGGTCGGGTCGGCGGGATCGGCCTCCAGCGGACGTACGTCGGTGAGCCCGAGCGCCAGCGCCATGGACTCCGACACCCCGAGCGGCGGGCTGTCGGCGTTGGTGTGGCAGGTGTGCAGGGCGATGCCGTTGCTGATCAACGTGTGGACGACGCGTCCCTTGGGCGAGGTCGCGGCAACGCTGGTGACGCCCTTGAGCCACAACGGGTGGTGGGTGACCACGAGGTCGGCGCCCCACGCGACTGCCTCGTCGACGACAGCCTGGACGGGGTCGACCGCGAACAGCACCTTGGCGACCTGGGCGTCCGGATCGCCGGCGACGGTGCCGACCGCGTCCCAGCTGTCGGCCCAGCGCGGGTCGTAGAGGCCGTCAAGGACGCCGACGACGTCACGCAGTGTGGGCATGACGGCACTCTAGCGAGCAAAGGACGTCATCCCGGGCAAGCCCTGTCGGCCGCCCGGGATGACGTCCCCGAGAGTCAGCCCGCCTTGACCTTGACGTGGTGCATGGCCTTCACCGAACCGTCAGACCGCAGCAGCACGGTGTGCTGCTGGGGGTGCCGGAAGTCGAACATCGAGGTGAAGTTGTTGGCCCGGGCGTCGAACGAGTGATCGCCGATGGCCCTCACTCCCCAGTTCTGCTCGATGAACTTCAGCACCGACGGCTGCTCGAGCTGCTTGTGCGAGACCGCGTTGCGCTTCGCGAAGGGCGAGATCACGAGGAACGGCAGCCGCTGGCTCGGTCCACAGCGGTCCGCGTAGCCACCGGCCGGCGCGCTAGCCGGCTTGGCCGCCGCGGTGGTGCACACCGCCTGGTCCGTCGCGGGGTCGGCCGACCCGTTGAGGATCTTCGGCGCGACGTGGTCGTACCAGCCGTCCGAGTCGTCGTACGTCACGACGATCGCGGTGCTCGACCACGACTTGGACGACTCGATCGCGTTGATCTCGCGCGTCAGGAACTTCTGCTCGTCGAGCGGGCTCGAGTACGAGGCGTGTCCGTCGTGGGCCTCAGGCGCCTTGACGAACGAGACCGCCGGCAGCGAGTTGGCCTTGACGGCCTTCTCGAAGTAGCTGAGGTCGTAGTTGTGGTTGGCCCGGCCGTCGTGGCCGACCTCGGCAAGCGACTTCGGCGCGAGGTGGTGCGGGTTGGACGTCGACTTGTAGTACTCGAACGGCGAGTGGTGCGGCGAGTAGTCGCGAACGTTCTGCCCGATCGCGTTGGTCGTGGTCGACTCGCACTTCGCGTAGTCACCCTTGACGCCGTCCCAGGCGGTCGACGGCGTGAATCCGCCCTGGAACCAGCCCCACGAGATGTTCTTCTCGTTGAGTCGGTCCCCCACGTTCTTGCCGGACATGCCGACGACGGCCGAGGTCGACGTGTGGTCGTTGTTCGAGCAGTCGTCGTACGCCGGGTCGGGGTCGGCGATGACGGTGCCGACACCGCTGGCGTTGGCGCCGGCGACCGCCGTCGAGCCGGTCAGCGCCGCACCCGTCTTGGGGTCGTACGCCGTGCCGCCGTGCGTCTGCCCGGAGACCAGGTTGAGCGCGCCGGGAGTCGACGGACCGAACGTGGAGTCCCACATGTTGTCGCTCATGGCGTAGTTCTGCGCGTAGTTCCAGATGCCGGTGACGGTGTTGCCGTCGAAGTAGTCCATCGCCAGGCCGGGGCTGCCGTAGAGACCCGTGCAGGTGTCGACGCTGGTGGACTCCACGAACTTGTCCATCGCGCCGCCGTTCACGGCCTTCTGCTCAGGCGTGTAGTTGTGGTTCTGGCTGCACGTCGCGTTCTGCGCGTGGGTCAGCCGGGTCGGCGCGTACGCGTTGGGGTTGTTGGTCAGCGCCCCGGAGGTCACGAGGTTCTTGTTCTTCGGCGTGTGGCTCGCGGCGTGGAACGTCGTGCCGTCGGTGTTCGCGGCCTTGGGGTAGGTGCCGAAGTAGTGGTCGTACGAGACGTTCTCGTCGAACAGGACCACCAGGTGCTTGATGGGGGTCCTCGTGCGAGCCGCGCGCCCGCTCTGGTGCGCCGCACGCGGATGGGCGCTCGCAGCGGACAGCTGCATGCCGCCGGCCACGAGACCGGCTGCGGCCATGAGTGCCATCGCACCCTGGCGCAGACGCTTGGTCCTTGTCACCATGTTTCGTTTCCTCATCTTCTCGGGGGGTGGGTGTTGCCGGTGGCTGGGCGACGGCTCAGGTGAGCAGGCGTCGGCCCAGCCAGTCCTGGTGATCTCGTACGCCCGGGAGGGCGAAGAAGTAGCCACCCCCGACCGGCGAGACGTAGTCGACGAGTGGCTCGTCGGCGAGACGCTTCTGGATCGCCACGAACTGGCGCTCCAGGTCGGCGTTGAAGCACGTGAAGATCAGGCCCATGTCGAGGTTGCCGTTGGCATCCGTGCCGGCGTCGTAGTTGTAGCCGCGGCGCAGGATCTGCTGCTTCTTGGCGTGGGCCGTGCGCGGGTTGGCCAGCCGGATGTGGGCATCCATCTGGATCACCTCGCCGGACGGATCGGCCGCGTAGTCCGGCACGTCCTTCTCCTTCGACCCGGTCAGCGGCGCGCCGCTGTCGCGTCGACGGCCGAAGATGTTCTCCTGCTCGCGGATCGAGATGCGGTCCCAGAACTCGACCAGCATCCGGATCTGGCGCACCACGTGATAGCTGCCACCGTCGACCCACGCGGGTTCGTCGCCACCCGATCGCGTCCACACGAGCTCGTCCATGAGCGACGTGTCGCCTGTCGACGGGTTGGCTGTCCCGTCACGGAAACCCATCAGGTTGCGCGAGGAGCCGACAGGTCGTGGCGGCGAGTGGAAGCCGTCACGGCGCCAGCGCACCTGCATCGCACCGCGCGTCGCCCGGGTGATCTCGCGGAGAGCGTGCAGCGTCGTGTCCTGGTGGTGACCGCAGATCTGCAGCAGCAGGTCCCCGTCGCACATCGCGCGGTCGAGGTTGTCGTTGGGGAAGTCCTCCATGCGACGGAGCCGGGCCGGCTTGCTGGCGGCCAGCCCGAACCGGTCGTCGAACAGCGACGCACCGACGGACGTGGTGATCGTCAGCCCGTCGGCCGGGACCACCGGTCCGAGCACACCGGAGTCAGCCGGCGGCGCACCGAGGCCGGCGTCCGGCGGCGTTCCGCCGGTCGTCAACGCCCGAGCGGTCGACGTGATCTCGCGGAACAGCCCGGCAAGCTCCTTCTTCGAGCCGGCCGTGACGTCCAGCGCGACGTAGACCGCCTGCGCCTGGGACGGGGTGAGGATGCCTTGCTGATGCACGCCCTCGAACGCGTACGCCGGCGATGGTGAAGCGTCGGTCGCACTCGCCGATCGAGGCAGCAGCGTCGATCCGGCCGCGACGGCGACGGCACCGGCCGCTGCGCCGCCCAACAGGTTTCGACGGCTCAGGCCTGGTGCTGCGGTGTCGCGCCTCATGCGGTCCTCCTCGGGTCGCAGATCGCCGCGACCGGTGCGAGCAGCTCGAGCGTGGCATCGACGTGGGCGTTGACGTCCGCACGCTGTGAGCGGGTCAGCGAACCGAGCGGCGTCCACGTGCCGTCCCGGTGGCGGAACGTACGGACGAGGCGCTGGGACGCATCGATCGCGTGCTCGGTGGCCGCCAGGTCCGGGTAGCGCGAGCGTGAGGATCGGACGCAGCGGAGCGAGCGCCTCGCGCGTGCCGGTGAGGTTCGCGTCGACGGTGGCCAGCGCGGAGTGACTTCCTGCGTCGGTGCGCCCGGTGAGCTCGAGCTCCAGCGCGTTCTCGAGGATCTCGTGCGCCCGCAGGCCGATGTCGACCGTGTCGACCCGGCCGTGCACGAACGCCGCCCGCAGGTCAGACACCGCGGTCACCAGGCGCTTGGCGTGCGGCGCGACCTCGCTCGCCGATGCGTCGCCGTAGAGCAGCGCCTCGATGCGATGGAACCCTTCGAGGTGGCGGTCCTCGGCGGCGGACTCCCCCGGCGCCGGCAGCCCGTTGATCGCGGTGTCGAGGTCACCGAACGCGCCATAGGCCGCCCCCAGCGTCTCGTACGTCTGGTGGGCCGTGAGCCAGTCCTGCCTCGCGCTGCCGAGATCGCCGCCCGCGACGTCCGACTCGAGCTGCTCGACCTGCGCCTGGAGCACGGGCAGGCGGCCCCGGACCCATGCCTGATAGCTCTTCAGCGCCGGCAGCAGATCGTTGCGGGTCACCGGCTTCAGGCCACGCGAGGCCCCGGCCACGGCTTCGGCGCCGGTGATCGTGACCTTCGGGCCGACGGCCGGCTCGCCGTCGGCGGGCAGGCACACGAATCGATAGCTGCCGTTGCCCAGGATCACGGTTGCCGACTGGCGGGCCGCTGCTCCGAGGCTCTCGACGTCGAGGTAGATGACACCGGTCGACGCGTTCTCGAGGTGGACCTCTTCGCCGGCAACGGTCGTGTTGTGCAGCTCGAACGTCTGCCGTCCGCCCTTGGCCGAGGTCCAACCGTGCCCACAGTCATCCACACCGGCGGAGACACGTATGACGGACGACGCCTTCGGGCCCGTCCCGTCGGCACCACCACAGGCGGTCAATCCGAGCAGCGCGGCGATCATCGCCACGAGCACCCCACTGCGAGAGTCGATCGACCCCATCCTGATTCGTCCTGTCCGAGAGCCCCTGGCTTGGTTGCCAAGAGAAGGTTGCAGGACGAAACCAGGGGTTTCCAAACCAGATCAGGCCATCTCGCTGACCCTTCGGCAAGCGTTCACCCGTTGGTCATCTCGAGCACCGACCGTTCAGGCGACGACCGCCAGAGCCAGCGGGAGCACCGACCCCGCACCGTGCCGGCGCAGCTCTCGCGCGGCGACCGTGATGGACCAACGACTGTCGACGCGGTCGTCGATCAGCAGGACCGGCTGGCCGCCCAGAGACTGCAGACCGGCTGCGAGCTCGGCACTCACCCCGAACGTGCCCCACACGTCGGCGAGCCGGTATGCGCTGTTGCCGCCCGGGCCGCCGCGGGAACCCTCGCCCAGGAGATCGAGGCCGCCGAGGTCCTCGAGCCGGCCGATGCGAGCGATTCCGCGGGCCAACGAGTCGACGAGCTGCGGGGTGGGAGCGCGACGGCATGCTGACGACTGCGGCGGGTCGCTGCGCCCAGCCCCAGTCCTTGAGCACCCGGACGCAGGCGCCCAACAGCTCGTCGGTGACGGGGGCGTCTGCGACGCCGGGCGAGAACAGCTCACGCAGCACGCCGCCCCAGCCGAGGTCGGTCAGACGGGCGACCGCGCGGCCCGGTTCGTAGCGTTCGTCCTCGGCGATCTTGCCCTTGGCCTCGACGCCCAGCCGGGTGGCACCGGTGGGCCACTGGGCGCGCGGCTCGATCTCGACGCCGACCTTGTCGAGCGTGCTCGACGCGACCTGGGCGGCGTCTGCGGCAACGTCGGTGGGGAACCACGGCTCCGCGCAGTTGTCGCAGCGCCCGCACGGCGCCGCTGTCGGGTCGTCGAGGTCGCGCTGCAGGATCTCCATGCGGCACGTCGAGGCCTGCTCGTAGTCGATCATCGACTTCTGCTCCGCGGCTCGCGCCTCGGCGATGCGTTCGTAGCGCTCCCGGTCGTACGTCCACGGCTGCCCCGTCGCGACCCATCCGCCCTGGACCCGGCGCACGGCGCCGTCGACATCGAGCACCTTGAGCAGCAGCTCGAGCGGCGTACGCCTGATGTTGACGAGCGCCTCGAGGGCGGGTGTCGACAGCGGCGTGTCGCTGAGCTCGCCGATCACGGCTGCAGCACGCTCCTCGCTGGGCATCGACGACGTCGCGAAGTAGTGCCAGATCTCGGCATCCTCTCGCCCGGGCAGGAGGAGCACGTCGGCGTTGTCGGTGGCGCGTCCCGCGCGGCCGACCTGCTGGTAGTAGGCGACCGGAGACGACGGCGCGCCGAGGTGGATGACAAAGCCGAGGTCTGGCTTGTCGAACCCCATGCCGAGTGCGCTGGTCGCGACCAGGGCCTTGAGCTCGTTGTCCTTGAGCTGCCGCTCGAGCTCCTCGCGCTGCTCCGGGTCGGTGCGACCGGTGTAGGCCCGCACGGCGTGCCCGCCCTCGCGCAGGAGCCTGGCGGTGTCCTCGGCAGCCGACACCGTCAGCGTGTAGATGATGCCGCTGCCGGGCAGCTCGGCGAGATGGCTGAGCAGCCAGCCGAGCCGGTCGCGCGAGCCGGTCAGCTCGAGCACGCCGAGCCGCAACGACGTACGGGCCAGTGATCCGCGGATCGTGGTCACCTGGTCGACCGAGCCGAGCTGCTCGGCCACGTCGGTCACCACGCGGGCGTTGGCGGTGGCCGTCGTGGCGAGGACCGGGAGATCGCCGGGCAGCCGGCCGATCAGCTCGGCGAGGCGGCGATAGTCCGGACGGAAGTCGTGACCCCAGTCGGAGATGCAGTGCGCCTCGTCGACCACGAGCATGCCCATGCGGTCGATCAGCGCAGGCAGCTGCTCGTCGCGGAACCTCGGATTGTTGAGCCGCTCAGGCGACACCAGGAGCACGTCGACCTCGTCAGCGGCGAGCTTGGCGCGGGTCTCGTCCCACTCGTGCGGGTTGGCCGAGTTGATCGCCACCGCTCGTACGCCTGCGCGGGCAGCCGCGGCGACCTGGTCGCGCATCAACGCCAACAGGGGCGACACCAGCAGCGTCGGTCCGGCGCCGCGCTGCCGCAGGAGCAGCGTCGCGATGAAGTAGACCGCCGACTTGCCCCAACCCGTGCGCTGCACGACGAGCGCCCGGCGCCGGTCGTCGACGAGCGCCTGGATGGCCTCGAGCTGCCCGTCGTGGAAGATCGCGTCATCGCGCCCGGTGAGCTTGCGCAGTGCGGTGGTGGCGTCCAGCTCGGTGCTCGTCGTCGAAGGCATGACCCCCACTGTGTCAGCCGACGCCGACAGCCGCGCTCCCCCGCCAGCAGTCCTGTGGACAGACGGTCAGACGGGAGTGCCAATCACCACGGTCCCGTCGACGTCCTCGGCCCGGCGCACCTCTGCCGTCAGTCCGCCGTCCCGGAATGCCTGTGTCGTACGCGATGCCTGCTCGCGGCTCGTCTCGATCAGCAGGTGCCCTCCCGGGGCCAGCCACTCGGCCGCTCCTGCCGCGACCCGACGTTGGACGTCGACGCCGTCGGCTCCCCCGTCCAGCGTGATGTGTGGCTCGTGCTCGCGCGCCTCGGGTGGCATCAGCGCGATGGCGTCGGTCGGTACGTATGGAGCGTTGACGACGAGCAGGTCGACACGTCCTCGCAACGAAGCCGGCAGGGGCTCGAACAGGTCCCCCTCGAACACCTGACCGCCGATCGGCTCGACGTTCCGTCGCGCACAACGTACGGCGGCCGGCTCGATGTCCGACGCATACAGCTCGACACCTCCGACGGCAGCATGGATCGCAGCACCGACAGCCCCTGTCCCGCAGCACAGGTCGACGACGACCGATCCCGGTCTGGCGAGGGCGACCGCCTCGCGGACCACCACTTCCGTACGCCTGCGCGGCACGAACACGCCGGACTCGACGACGATGCGCAGCCCGGCGAACTCGGCCCACCCGACGATGACCTCCAGAGGCAGCCCGGAGACGCGCTGCACGACCATGGCCTCGAGCTCGTCGGACGTACGCGCTTGGGCGATGAGCAGCTCGGCCTCGTCCTCCGCGAAGACGCTGCCGGAAGCGCGCAGCCGCGCGATGACGCGAGCGTGATCCTCGGGACGTACGGACATTCAGCCGATGAACGGTTCTTGGCGGTAGAACCTGCGGCGGCCGAGGACGACCGGCTCCCACAGCCTCAGAGAGGTGCCGCGAATGGCCAGGCGCGAGGAGCAGCAGGTCGGCGAGGACGAATGACAGCAGGATCACGACCATGGCCACGTCGTAGGCCAGCACATCACCGAGGAACAGGGTCCCGACGGCGAGCACGAAACAGCTGATCACCGCCGCGAGGTGCAGGTCGAACGCCCGCATGACATGTGGCCGTGCTGTCGAGTCCGCAGGGATGACCGCGGACAGCACCCACGGCCCGAGCAGCGGCAGCCCATACAGAGGCGAGAGGTAGGCCGCGAACACGGCGATCCGATCCTTCGGGTGGACTGCGCTGGTCATGCGGTCACCCTAGGGCCAGCCGTGGCACCGCGACCGCAAGACCCGTCAAGATGTGGCGTCGATCCACACGCTCGCGTGACTCGAGTCCCTCGAGAAACGCAGCTCCCAGCAGCCAGGCTCGGCGAGGGTGAATCCCGTGCCCCATTCGTCTCCAGGCCGGTGGTAGGTGCTTCCGCCATGCGCCTCCGGACCCCAGTCGAGTGCCTTGCGACGGCCGTCCGGATCGATCAGGCGCACGGCCAGTTCACCCTTGCCGGTCATCCGCCATGCGACCTTGATGGACTCGCCCACCGGCAAGGGCCCGTCGGAACGCACGAACACCATGCCGTACAGGCTGGTGCCGGCCTCTCCGGGCGTGCCCTGGAGCTCCATCGCGGTGAACGGCGAGGCCGGCTTGCATCCCGCCTGACCGAGCGGGCCGAGGCTCGGCGCCGGCGTGGGCGTTGCTGTCGTGGTTGCCGAGGGTCTCGGCGCCGGCTCGGAGTCCGTGCATCCGGCGAGTGCAGAGATGGCGACAAGCGCGACGATGCTTCCCGCTGTGCGACGCCAGCGCCACCTGGTCATGAGCGGCATCGTTTCACAGGACGAGCAGGACGTTATGGCTGTGAGTCCGGGGGTACGCCCACGGCAACCAACGGGATGGAGACCCTCATGACGACAGCACGAGACATCATGACCGGAGGCGTCGAGTGTGTGGACGTCGGCGAGACCCTGGTCCAGGCCGCACAGAAGATGCGCGACCTCGGCGTCGGCGCACTGCCGATCTGCGGCGAGGACGGCCGCCTCAAGGGCATGCTCACCGATCGCGACATCGTCGTGCAATGCGTCGCCGACGGCATCGACCCGGGCACCAAGACGGCCGGTGACCTGGCGCACGGCAAGCCCGTCACGATCGGCGCCGACGACTCGATCGAGGACACGTTGCACACCATGAGGGAGCACGCGATCCGCCGCCTCCCGGTGATCGACGGGCAGGAGCTCGTGGGCATCGTCAGCCAGGCAGACGTCGCGCGGAACCTGCCCGAGGACCGCGTCGGCGAGCTCGTCGAGGCCATCTCCGGAGCACCGAGCAACGACGGCTGACGGCGCCTCCGGTACGCGTACCGCTCTTGCGGCGGGCCGCTGAGTCGGAGACGGTGGGTGCATGGATCGACGGCGACGGACTGGCGCGAGCCTCGCCGCCGTCATCATGGTGGGTTGCGTCGCGCTGGGCAGCTGCTCGTCAGATCCCAAGGACGTCGATGAGCGGCCTACTCCCACGGCGCTACACCGCCAAGGGCGTGTCCTGCGACCAGGACGAGACGTCGCTCGATGCGAAGAACATCATCGAGGAGGTCGGCGGGCTCGTGTCCGACGACTTCGTCGTGAAGTTCTCCGAGAGCACCCGCCTCGGCGTCGTGGCCCTCGTCGACGGCGACACCAAGAAGGCGTACGACGAGCTGACCGGCACCTACCACGTCGCTGTGGTCGCCAAGCTCAAAGGCGGCGGCTCCGGCAAGGTCACCGGCTTCCAGCAGATCCGCGACCTGGTCGCGTCGATCTGTGAATGACAACGACCCCGACCAAAGGAGCAGTCGGGGTCACCATCGATGTGGGCGAAGAGGGACTCGAACCCCCGACCTTCCGGGTGTAAACCGGATGCTCTAACCAACTGAGCTATTCGCCCTCAGGACCAGCGGAACGATACCGCAACCGGCGCGCAAGGCCCGCATTCACCGGGCGGCGGGACAGCAAGAACCGCGGCTGCCAAGGTCTCGGGTCCCTGGCAGCCGCGGCAGGTCAATCAAACCTCATGGGCGGGTGCACCCGCAGGCAATTTGGGAAGATTTCAGGAAAGTTCGGCGCACAGCGGCCCGGTAGTCCGCCAGATCGCGCGGCTCACCGATCCCCTTCTGCACCATCCACCTCACGATCCCCTCGCGGTCGATCAGGTACGTCCCGCGGTTGGGCACCCCGGCATCGTCGTTGAACGTGCCGTACGCCTTGGCCACCTCGCCGTGCGGCCAGAAGTCGCTGAGGATCGGGAACGCGTATCCGTCGCGGTCCGCGAACGCGCGGTTGGCGAAGAAGTGGTCGCACGAGACCGCGAGCACCTGCACGCCGTCGTCCTCGAAGACAGCCGGCGTTGTCGCGGATCTCGCCGAGCTCACCGGTGCAGATGCCGCTGAACGCGAACGGGAAGAACACGAGCAGGACGTTCGTGTCACCACGGAACGACGAGAGCGTGATGTCCTCGCCATGCTGGCTCTTGAGGGTGAAGTCCGGCGCGACAGATCCGACATCGATGGTCATGAGGTCGAGGGTATGACGAGGAGTGGTCGGGTCTCGAGATGACCTCACCACGCCTCGCAGCTGGCGGCTTCGCCGCGAACGCTCACGCTGCGCTGGCGCGCTTCGACGTTCGGCCGCGGGCGGCCTCAGTCTCAGCGCTTGTGAGCCGTGAGTCTGGTCGAGGCCCACTCGTCGGAGGCCGATGCCGTCGTGGTCGTCGACAGGCCGGCGATCGGCGCTGCCTCCACGACGTCGGCACCGGGTACGTACCCGGGCCGGCCCACCTTGGGAGTGAACAACCAGACCGAGCCACCCTCGGCGAGATCCTGCAGCGCGTCGACCAGCGCATCGATGAGATCGCCGTCCTTGTCGCGCCACCAGACGATCACACCGTCGACGACATCACCATGGTCACCATCGACCAGATTGTTGCCGGTGACGCGCTCGATCTCGACACGGAGCTCCTCGTCGACGTCCTCATCCCAGCCAAGCTCCTGGATGACGGTGTCAGGACCGAAGCCCAACTTGCCCGCGTCCACCGCGATGTCTCCCTACGTTCGTGGAAAACCTACTGAAAAGTAGGTTCGTCAGCACTGTTGCCGCTAACACAGTAGCGAACCCGGGGTGGAATGATGGACACGTCCACAAGACTTCTAGGGAGCAACCATGCCGCAATCCGGCCCCGAACGACCGGCTGTCATTCACGAGGGTCTGCCGACCCAGTTGCCCGACATCGATCCGGACGAGACATCCGAGTGGGTCAGCTCGCTCGACGAGATGATCGACAGCCGCGGCCGCAGCCGTGCGCGCTACGTCATGCTCAAGCTGCTGGAGCGCGCCCGCGAGCAGAACGTCGGCGTGCCAGCGCTGCGCAGCACCGACTTCATCAACACGATCCCGCCCGAGCGCGAGCCGTGGTTCCCCGGCAACGAGGCGATCGAGCGCCGCATCCGGGCCTACATCCGCTGGAACGCCGCCGTCATGGTGTCGCGGGCCAACCGGCCCGGCCTCGGCGTCGGCGGACACATCGCGTCCTACCAGTCGGCGGCCAGCCTCTACGAGGTCGGCTTCAACCACTTCTTCCGCGGCAAGAACCACCCCGGCGGCGGTGACCAGATCTACTTCCAGGGCCACGCGGCACCCGGCATCTACGCCCGGTCGTTCCTCGAGGGCGGGCTCAGCGAGACGCAGCTCGACCGCTTCCGCCAGGAGCACTCGCACGGCGCCGGCAACGGGCTGTCGTCCTACCCGCACCCGCGCCTCATGCCGGACTACTGGGAGTTCCCGACGGTCTCGATGGGTCTCGGCGCGATCAACTCGATCTACCAGGCTCGCTTCAACCGCTACCTGCACAACCGCGGCATCAAGGACACGAGCCAGCAGCACGTGTGGACGTTCCTCGGCGACGGCGAGATGGGCGAGCCCGAGTCGCTCGGCGCGATCGGCATCGCTGCCCGCGAGGAGCTCGACAACCTCACGTTCGTCGTCAACTGCAACCTGCAGCAGCTCGACGGCCCCGTACGCGGCAACGGCAAGATCATCCAGGAGCTCGAGTCCACGTTCCGTGGCGCCGGGTGGAACGTCATCAAGGTCGTCTGGGGACGCGAGTGGGACGACCTGCTCGCCCGCGACACCGACGGCGTGCTCGTCAACCAGATGAACCGCACGCCCGACGGCGAGTTCCAGACCCTGTCGGTCGAGTCCGGTGCCTACAACCGCGAGCACTTCTTCGGCCCCGACCCGCGCCTGCAGAAGATGGTCGAGCACCTGTCCGACGAGGAGATCGAGCGTCTCCCCCGCGGCGGTCACGACTACCGCAAGGTCTACGCCGCGTTCGACGCTGCCCAGAAGCACACGGGTCAGCCGACGGTCATCCTGGCGCACACGATCAAGGGCTGGCTGCTCGAGTCGTTCGCCGGCCGCAACGCGACCCACCAGATGAAGAAGCTCACCAAGGACGACCTCAAGGGCTTCCGCGACCGCCTCAACATCCCGATCTCCGACGCCCAGATCGACGGCAGCGACATCGCGCCGTTCTATCACCCGGGTGAGGACAGCGAGGAGATGCAGTACATGCGCGCCCGTCGCGAGGCGCTCGGCGGATCACTGCCCAAGCGGGTCGTCAACCCGGTCAGCGTCAAGCTGCCCGAGGACAAGATGTACGACGAGCTCAAGAAGGGCTCGGGCAAGCAGCAGATCGCCACCACGATGGCATTCGTACGCCTGCTGCGCGATCTCATGAAGGACCCCGAGATCGGCCACCGCATCGTCCCGATCGCGCCCGACGAGTACCGCACGTTCGGCATGGACTCGATGTTCCCGTCGGCCAAGATCTACAACCCGGCCGGCCAGACGTACGAGTCGGTCGACCGCAAGCTGCTGCTCGCCTACAAGGAGTCGGCCAAGGGCCAGCTCCTGCACGAGGGCATCAGCGAGGCCGGCGCCATGGCGTCGGCGATCGCGGCCGGCAGCGCGTACTCCACGCACGGCGAGCCGATGATCCCGGTCTACCTCTTCTACTCGATGTTCGGCTTCCAGCGCACCGCCGACTCGATCTGGGCGATGGCCGACCAGCTGGCTCGCGGCTTCCTGATCGGCGCCACCGCCGGTCGTACGACCCTGACCGGCGAGGGCCTGCAGCACGCTGACGGCCACTCGCCGCTGATCGCGCAGACCAACCCGGCCGTCGTGCACTACGACCCGGCGTACGGCTTCGAGATCAGCCACATCATGAAGTACGGCCTCGAGCGGATGTACGGCTCCAGCGAGACGTTCCCCAACGGTGAGGACATCATCTTCTACCTGACGGTCTACAACGAGGCGGTCAACCAGCCGGTCGAGCCGGAGGACGTGGACGTCGAGGGCATCCTCAAGGGCGCCTACATCTACCGCAAGGCCACCGGCGGCGAGGCGACGGCGCGCATCATGGCGTCCGGTGTCTCCGTGCCGTGGGCGCTCAAGGCGCAGGAGATCCTGGCCGCTGACTACGGCGTCGAGGCCGACGTCTGGTCGGTGACGTCGTGGAACGAGCTGGCCCGCGACGCCGTCGCTGCCGAGAAGTGGAACCTCAACCACCCCGGCGAGTACAGCCGCATGCCCTACATCACGGTCAAGCTCATGGACACCTCCGCGGTGACCGTGGCGGTCAGTGACTACATGCGCGCCGTGCCCGACCAGATCGCCCGCTGGGTGCCCGGTCCGTGGCAGTCGCTCGGCACCGACGGGTTCGGCTTCGCCGACACCCGCGCCGCCGCCCGGCGAACGTTCCAGGTCGACGCCGAGTCGATCGTCGTGTCGGTGCTGCAGACGCTGGCTCAGCGTGGCACGGTGCGTCCCGAGACCGTCCGCGAGGCGTTCAACCGGTTCCGCATCGACGACCCGACGGCCGTCGCCGACGTTCCCCAGGTCGGCGGAGACGCCTGACCTGGGAGACAAACCCTCACAAGCACCTCTCAGGGTCGCCCAATAGGATGGCGACCATGCGTCAACGGCCCTACCACTTCGCGGTGTGTCTCTCGATCCTGGTGGGGCTGGCGGCGATCATCGCGTCACAGCGGTACGACGTCCCGTTGCGCGACCCTGACGGCTTCCTCGGTCCGGCCTACATCCGCCTGCCCGTGATCGGCCTGCTGTTCTTCGCCGCGGGCATCGCTCCCCCGGCTTTCCGGCGCTCCCGGCGTACGTTCACCGAGACGCCGCAGTGGCGCGAGTCGCGCGAGTATGGATCGCCGATCACGAGTCGTCTGCTCGATGCGCTCGTGACGACGTTCTTCTGGGGTCTCGTCGCCGGCATCGCGTCGATCGGCTGGACGGCGGCCGAGGGCTCGACCGTCGGTCGGGTGGCCGTCGTGGTCGTGGTGCTCGCCGTCGTCGCGGCCTTCGGAGCGTACGAGCTCAAGAGCCAGACGACGACCGGCATGACGACGATCTCGCGGCTGACCGAGATCGTGGTGCTCGACGAGTCCACACTGCGCCCGATCTCGTGGCGCCGGGCCCTGACCCGCCAGATCCTCCGCATCGTGCTGCCGCTGCTGGCCGTACGCGCCGTCGCCAACTACGCCCACCCCTACATCGGCGACTGGGCCTGGCTCGGCGTCCTCCTCATCCCGCTGTGGCTCACGACCAACGGCGCCGACCGACTGGTTGCCGCGCGACGGTTCGAGGCCAACCGCATCCCCGAGGACCTCGCCCCGCTGCGGGCCCGCCAGAAGCCCCCGCGGTTGTTCATGTTCATGGACATCATCCGCGAGGAGTGGACGTGGAAGCGCGTCCTCTACATCGTGCTCGGCCTGGTCTCGTTCTACATCTGCTACGTCAGCTATCGAAACCTCAAGAGCGATCTGCCCCTGGCGCGTGCCGGCGTGCACTTCGACAAGCAGATGCTCGACATCGACTACTTCCTGTTCTTCAACCACAACCCGGCGCCGGTGCTGCACGACCTGCTCGGCACGGGCTTCGCGGCCCAGGTGCTCTCGGTCATCTATGTCGCCTACCTGCCGCTGATCCCGCTCACCCTCGGCGCGTTCCTGGTCTGGGGCAAGGACCTCTCGCTCGGCGCCTGGTACGCCACCGCGCTGAGCCTCAACTGGGTCCTCGGCGTCATCAGCTACTACATCTTCCCCACGTACGGCCCGGCGTTCGTCCAGCCCTCGATGTTCGCCGACCTGCCGGACACCAGCGCCGCGCAGCTCCAACGCAGCCTGTTCCGAGCCGCCACCAAGTTCTACGAGGACCCGGCCGGCGGCAGCACGTACGGCATCGCGGGCTTCGCCTCGCTGCACGTCTCGGTCGTGGTCTCGGCGGCGCTGTTCCTCCGTGCGACCAACCAGCGCAAGGTCATCCAGCTGATCGGCTGGGTCTACCTCGGGCTCGTCGTGCTCGCCACGATCTACTTCGGCTGGCACTTCATCGCCGACGACATCGCCGGCGCGTTCATCGGCTGGGCGGCCGTCGTGATCGGCGCCTGGGCCACCGGCAACACCAAACGACAACGGCGAAAAGAGCAGGCGACCCTCGAGGCTCCACCGCCGCTCGAGGCCAGGCCGGCCGTTCCTAGCTGATCGCCGGGGTGGCGCCTTCGGCGATCGGCGGCACGCTCTCGAGGGCGAACTGGTCGCCCCGGCGCAGCAGCGCGCGCCACCTGCCACGGTGATACTGCGCGGGCTCGTTGGACGCGATGAACTCCATCACGAGGCGACAGAACTCCTCGGGGTGGTCCTTGTGCGGGAAGTGTCCGGCGTCGTTGAGCACGTGAACATCGGAGACCTGCGTCGGCGCGAAGTCGGCGTGCTTCGACGGGATGACCATGTCGTCGCGTCCCCAGACGACCAGCACCGGCATCAGGCGGGCCAGGTAGCTGCGGTCCGTCATCGTGACGAACTGGCCCTTCCAGTTGAGCACGTGGCTCGTGACGCGCTGCACGGCCCTGCGGGTTGCCGGGTCGGCCAGCGACTCATAGATGCGGGCGACCTCGTCGAGGTCTCGTGTCGCACTCAACGGCGTACGGGACAGGGCTCGCATGCCTCCGGCGACCAGAGGACGCCACGGCCGGAACGTCGCTGCGGCGAGTGCGGCGCTGCTGCCCGGCACCGTCAGGAAGCGGATGAGCGGAGTGACGTCCTTGCCGAGGCCACCGGTCGACACCAGCACGACCCGCTCGGTGCGATCGGGGAACTGGTAGGCGAACTGCATCGCGACGCCGCCGCCGAAGCTGTGCCCGACGACCGTGACCTTGTCGATGCCCAGGACCGTCAGCAGGTCGCGCATGCCGTTGGCGTAGCCGCCGAGCGAGTAGTCGGCGTCGGGCTTGTCGGACTCACCGTGACCCAGGAGGTCGGGCGCGATGACCGTGTAGTGCTCCGACAGGGTCGGGATGACGTCGAGCCAGGTCGACGAGTCGCAGGCCAGGCCGTGCAGCAGGAGCAGGGCAGGCCCGGAGCCGGAGATACGGAATGCGCGCCGGTAGCCGTGCACCACCAGGTACTGGACGTCCTCGACGCTTTCCATCCCGACATCCTAGGGCGGTCCTGTCCAGTGGGCTGAGCAGGCCCTGCGTGGTGTGCGGGATCGCCCAACCGGCTCGTTAGACTCGACGCGTGCCGTCTTCCTCATCAGTCCACGAACAGCTCACGGACATCCTCGTACGGGTCGTCGGCTGTCCCGCCGACGCCGTCGTGCCCGAAGCCAACCTCAAGGAGCTCGGCACCGACTCGCTGACGATCGTCGAGACGGCCGAAGAGCTGGGCCGGCGTTTCGACGTCTACCTCTCCGACGACACGGTCGACGCCCTGGTCACGGTGCAGGATGCGATCGACGCCGTCGTACGCCACGACGGCTCCACGCCACCTGCTCGCAGCGGCCGGGTGCCCACGACGCTGGAGTCCCCCGCGCCGCCGGTCCGCGACGAGGAGCAGGTGCGCCGGCGCCGGCTGGCTGAGCGGCTGGTCATCTTGTTCGTGCTCCTCGGCGCAGGCCTGGGTGCGGTTCTCGGCTTCGGCGGCTCGGCACTCATCGAGGCAACCGGCCTCGGCTCGGTCAATCTGCCCCCGATCAGCAACCCGACCACGGCCCCGACGTCGGCACCGACGGACACCCCGACACCCGAGCCCACCCAGACGACCACGCCCGACTCGAATGAGCCGAAACCGACGATCAAGGTCTCCAAGGAGCAGGTCTCCCCCGGTGAGCGATTCACCATCCAGGGCACGTTCGCCGGTGCCGGTGAGGGCGCCGAGCTGCAGGTCCAGGTCAAGGACGAGGGCAGCGACTGGGACGACTTCCCGATCGAGACCACGACCCGTGGGGGCGGCAAGTTCAAGACGCAGATCTACACGTCGCGCACGGGCGACCGGCAGTTCCGTCTGCTCAACAAGAAGACCGACGAGGCGACGCCTGCCGTGACGGTCCAGATCGGCTGACGGCTCAGGCTGCCTTCAGATCACCTGGTGCAGCCAGCGGACCGGGGCGCCGTCTCCGGCGTGACGGAACGGCTCGAGCTCGGCATCCCAGGCCGTACCCAGCAGTCCGTCGAGCGCGGTCTCCATGTCGACCTCGCCGAGCGCGACCTTGACCCGGAACGCCTTGATGCGGTCCTCCGGGATCAGGATGTCGCCGTGCAGGCCGGCCATGGCGTGGAAGATGCCGAGCGACGGCGTGTAGGAGTAGCGGGCGCCCTCCGTCGATGCGGTGGGCTCCTCCGTGACCTCGAAGCGCAGCTTGTCCCAGCCGCGCAGGGCGGACGCCAGGGCGGCGGCCGTCCCGGCGGCTGCCTGCCACGACAGCTCGGCACGGTAGGTGCCCGGCTCGGCCGACTGCGGCACCCAAGCGATGTCGGGAGTGCCGCCGAGCACGCCAGCGGCAGCCCACTCGACATGCGCGCACAGCGCAGACGGAGCTGAGTGCACGAAAAGAACACCCCGGGTCGGGGTGGTCGGCGAAGACATATTCATCGGTGCCTCCCTAGTGTCGCCTTCCCCAGCGTCTTGGGTGCACCTGAGACCATTGTGACGCATGTTCTCCTGTACGGACAACATCTCAGCCGAAGGGAATGTCGGATGACGACCACCGTGGCGGACAATCCCGCCTCATCCCGCTTCGAGATCACCGTCGACGGCGAGCTCGCGGGGTTCCTCGACTACCGCAAGGACGGCGACGAGTACGCCCTCCCGCACACGCGCATCTTCTCGCAGTTCGAGGGTCGCGGGCCTGGGCACCGAGCTGGTGATCGGGGCGCTCGCCGAGATCAGCGAGCGCGGCGGCACCGCGCTGCCCTACTGCCCGTTCGTCCCCAAGGTCATCCGCGACCATCCTGAATATCTCGAGCTCGTGCCCAAGGACCAGCGCGACACCTTCGGGCTCTAGCCGGCCCGCCCGCGACGACGCATGGCTCACGTGCAACCGGGTACGTACGCGTGATGACAGAAGAGGGACTGCAGGACAGCGTTCGCCGTCTCGCCGAGGCGCTCAAGCCCGGCGACTACGACGCGACGCTCGCGGCGATCACCGCGGCCGCCGTGGACGTGCTCCCTGACGTCGAGTACGCCTCGATCACGGTCAAGCACGCCGACGACAGCATCGACACCGTCGCACCGACCAACCCGCTCGTCCTCGATCTCGACGGCAAGCAGTACGAGCTCAAGGAGGGCCCCTGCTACGACGCGGCGACTGAGACCGCGCACGTCATCTCGCCTGACCTGGCATCGGACGACCGCTTCCCGGCCTACGGTCCGTACGTCGTGGGCAAGGGCATCCGCGCGCAGGCGGGCCTGCGACTGTTCGACGCGCCCGCGTCGCAGGGCGCACTCAACCTCTACTCGCACCGGCTGGGCGCATTCGAGGACTTCTCCACGCTCGCAGACCTGTTCGCCCACCAGGCGGCGGTCGCGATCGGATACGCGCGGGAGATCGCCGACCTCAACGACGCGATCCGCACGCGCACGACGATCGGGCAGGCCGTCGGCATCATCATGGAGCGCTACGGCCTCAGTGACGAGCGGGCGTTCGCGTTCCTGACCCGGCTGTCGCAGCACGGCAACGTCAAGCTGCGACACGTTGCGGCCGAGATCGTCGCCGACGTCGAGCGCCAACGCAACTGACAGTCAGTCGACGACGTGGACGTCGATGCCGTTGTCACGCCATAGGTCGATGACCGCGGGCTTGTCGTCCCACGCCTCCAGCACCGTGAAGCCGTCGTCGGCGATCTGGGCGAGGATCTCCTTCTTGATCACGACGTCCTTGCGATAGTCGCCGACGATCCGCATGTAGAGCGCGTCGTACGGGATGCCGTGCTCCACCAGCCAGTCGAGGGTCAGGTCGCGCCAGATGAACTCGCGCGACGTCACCACGAGGACGGCCCGCCCCTTGTCCCGCTCCGCACGGGCGGCCTTGACCACCTTGGGTCGCGGCGGGCACTGCGCCGAGGCCGCGTGGAACGCGTGGAAGTCCTTGTCCTCACCCTCGATGAAGTGCTCGATCGTCGTGGTGTCGCACAACGTCCCGTCCATGTCGAAGATCACCGCATCGCGCATGCCCCGATTGTGTCGCATGAGCCTGGCTGCCGCGGCTATCGCCTTCGCGGGCTGACCGGCGTACCGTCGAATTGGGGTACAAGCAGAGGAAGAAGTCATGTTGAGTGATTCAGAAATCTACGCCGTCCTACCTGCCTCGGATCTCGGACGGGCGCGCGAGTTCTTTAAGGACAAGCTCGGTCTCGAGCCCGCTGAGGAGCGCAGCGACGGACTGATCTACCAGACCAAGGGTGGTCCCAAGTTCCTGCTGTACGAGACGCAGTTCGCCGGCACCGCGCAGAACACCGCGATGAACTTCGTCACGAACGACCTCGACGCCGAGATGGCCGAGCTGCGGAGCAGGGGCGTGGTGTTCGAGGACTACGACTTCCCGGGGCTCAAGACCGAGAACGGCGTCGCCGAGTACGACGGCGGCCGCGGCGGCTGGTTCAAGGACTCCGAGGGGAACATCCTCGCCGTCGGCGAGATGAGCTGACGTCCGTCGTAGGGAGGGCGGGGCTCGAACCCGCGACCCAGGGATTATGAGTCCCCTGCTCTAACCAGCTGAGCTACCTCCCCTATGGGAATGCGGGCTTAGCCTAACGGTATGGAACCCACACCCCTCGAACCTGTCGACGAGAACTGGGAACGCGCGCTGGTCGTCGTCGCGCACCCGGACGACGTCGAGTTCGGCGCTGCCGCTGCGATTGCCCGATGGACCGACCAGGGCAAGGCGATCGTCTACTGCATGGTCACCAGCGGCGAGGCCGGCATCGACGGCATCACCCCTGAGGAGTGCCGCGAGATCAGGATCGCCGAGGAGATCGAGTCCGCGCAGATCGTCGGCGTCGACAAGGTCGAGTTCCTGGGGCTGCCCGACGGGATCCTCGAGTACGGCGTGTCGCTGCGGCGTTCGATCACCGAGATCGTGCGCAAGCACCGTCCGGACATCATCATCACCAACAACTTCCGCGAGACCTGGGGCGGGTCGATGCCCAACCAGCCCGATCACATGGCCGTCGGACGCGCAGCGCTGAACACCGCCGGCGATGCGGGCAACCGCTGGATCTTCCCCGAACAGCTCGTCGACGGCCTCGAGCCGTGGGGCGGCGTCAAGCAGGTGTGGGCTGCCGGCTCGCCCGACGGACGGCACGGCGTGGACATCACGGACACGTTCGACCGCGGCGTCGAGTCGCTCAAGGCCCACAAGGCGTACATCGACGGCCTGGGCTGGGAGAACTTCGATCCCGCAGAGATGCTCGAGGGCATGTCGCGCCCGACCGGCTCACGCCTCGGGGTCACGCACGCGACGTCGTTCGAGGTCTTCTCGATGACCTGGGGCGAGTAGCGCTCAGTTGGCCTTCGAGAGCACAAACTCGATGGCGTCGGGCGGCAGCACTGTGCGTACCTCGCCCTGAGACTCCTCGGACTCCGGGATCAGGCCGGCGCGGTGGACTTCGCCCGCGACATCCGGATCGAGATGTTGCCGTGGATCGGTGGCCAGGAGCTCCTGGGTCTCAGGCGTGAGCTTGGACCACCACAGCTCGGCATCATCAACGTCAGTCATGCCTGCTCCTCTTCTCTGCGGCTCAGCCGAGTCGGTCGAACGTGATCGGCGGGCGGCACGGTAGGCGCCCTCGCGCATGCTGGCGGCCCACTCGTAGTACGCAAGGCCCGGCAGCTGGTTGAGGACCGGGTCGAACGACGGTGAGCCGCTGGACGCGGCCTCGGTCAGCGTCATGCGCGCGAAGGACACCCACGAGCCACCGACGGGCGCGCAGGCGAGCTCGAACGTCAACCCGTCGGCGCCCACCGGCACCGCTGCCAAGACCACGGGCCCAGAGCTCGTCCGGTACGGCAGCAGCGTTGAGTACGCACGCTGACCCGGGTGCTGGGCGGGGAACAAGACGAAGCGCGAGACGCGGCCGAGCCCGGTCGTTGCGAAGAGGATGTCGGCCTGCGCGCCGCGATCCAACGGCAGCCTAAGGGCCAGGCCGTAGATGTCGGGCAGCGAAGTGGGGATGCCGACGGCACGCGAGACACGCACGAGACCCGTCGACGTGCCGGGATCGTCGATCCACGGCACGCCGACCCCGTCCCTGAGACCCGCGCGCTCGATCGTTGCCGTGTGCAGCTCACCTCTCGGGTGGAGCGGCTTGCGGGCCGGCCGCATCCGCGCGCCCGCCGCGAACGCTCCGGTGAGCACCTTGCCCGCGAGTGTCGCGGCACCCTGGCCAAGCTCCTGCGCCGCCGCCTTGATCTCCACGAGGCCCGCGTACCCCGTACCGCCGATCCGACGCGTTGTCGACTACCCCCGGAAACCACGAAACGGCGCCGAGATCGGCGCCGTTCGGGTGATGCTCCCCCACTTGGACTCGAACCAAGAACCCTCCGATTAACAGTCGAATGCTCTGCCAATTGAGCTATGGGGGATCGACTCCTCTTGCGAAGGAGCACGGTCAACTACTTTAGCAAGCCGCCTCCGGAGTTGTCGCATCGCCTTGCCCTCGATCGTGCGGACCTGGGCGACGGTCAGGCCGAGGCGTTCACCGACCACTCGGCGAGGCATCGGGACCGCCAGCGGATCGCCCAGGCCGAAGCGCAGGCGCAGCACCTCGGCGAGCTGGTCGGGCATGCCCTCGAGCAGGTCGGGATCGGCTGATTCGTCCTCTGGTGCCGGCCGGTCCTCGTCGCCGAGCGGCTGCTCCGCGCGGTGCTCGACGGACATCGCGGCGCCGATCCAGTGCCAGGCGTACGTCGCGAGGCGTGCGCCACGATCGGGGTCGAAGCGGTCGATCGCCCGGATCAGCCCGACGGCGCCGGACTGCACGGCGTCACGCAGCTCCTCCCCGTTGAGCCCCCTCAGCCGTGCCCGCATCACGACGGCGCGCATCCCGGCCGTGATCAGGGCTTCGCGCGCATCCCGGTCGCCACGTCGGGCGAGGCGCGCGAGAGCGAGCTCCTCGGCCGCGTCCATCGGCGGCAACGAGAGCAGCTCCCGTACGAATCTGTCCATGTCACCAGACTCGGTCGACGCCCGGTCCTGGCGCGCCGTCCGCGAAGCGTCCTGTGGACTGCCGAACGTAGGCGGGTCAGCTGGGGACGTCGCCGCCGAGCGAACGGTCGCGCAGGGTGCGGAACTGCTGCTCGAGCGCGATCAGCTCACCGAACATGCGGTTGTAAGACTCGGCCTGCTCGATCGGGTTGGTGCGCTGCAGCTTGGACTTGACCTCGGTGATGCGACGACCGCACGTCAGCATCTGCAGCCGCAGGATCACCGATGCGACGACCGCGGCAGTGTTGCTCTCCCGGGCGCGCATCGGCTCCACGGCCGCGACCGACAGCACACGCTTGGCGTCGTCGTCGTGCACCGACTCGGCGAGCCGGGGCAGCCAATTGGTGTCCGGTCCGCTCGGCCAGGTCATGCCCTGGATGTGCTTCCAGAGGTACTTGGACACGAAGTGGGTGAAGTCGTTGTCGTCGAGCTCGTCGGCATGCTCGCTGGCGAGGTGTGGGTACTGCACGATCGCCTTGAGCGCCTCGCGCTCGTCGGCGAACTGTGGAGCGCCGAAGCTGACGGCCTGGCTCGGCGGCTGGGCGACAGGTGCCTCGACGGTCGCTGGCGTGGCGGCCGCGGGCTTGGTGGTCGTACGCCTGCGGTGCTCGGCACGCACCTGCTCGATGTCGGTGCCCACGCGACCGGCGATCTCGCGGAGCAGCTCGTCGATCTTGGACTTGTCGCGAATTGCCGAGGCCAACGACACCGCTTCGCGTACGGCGTCGACACGCTGGTCGCCGCGGTCGAGGTCGTACTTGCCCAGCATGTTGTCGAGCACGAACCGATAGAGCGGTATGCGCGACGCGACGAGCTCACGCACGGCTGCATCGCCCTCGGCGAGGCGCAGGTCGCACGGGTCCATGCCGCGGGCCTCGACCGCGACATAGGTCTGGGCGACGAACTGCTGGTCGCCGCTGAACGTCTTGAGGGCCGCCCGCTGACCGGCCTCGTCGCCGTCGAACGTGAAGATGACCTCGCCGTGGAAGGCCTGGTCGTCGAGCATGAGCCGACGCATGACGCGGGCGTGGTCCTCGCCGAACGCGGTGCCACACGTTGCCACCGCGGTCGTCACGCCGGCCTCGTGGCAGGCCATGACGTCGGTGTAGCCCTCGACGATGACGGCCTGGCCTGACGACGAGATCGAGCGGCGGGCGAGGTCGAGCCCGTAGAGGACCTGGCTCTTCTTGTAGATCGGCGTCTCCGAGGTGTTGAGGTACTTGGCCTCGACACGGTCGTCGTCGAACATACGGCGGGCGCCGAAGCCGATGATCTCGCCGGTCATCTCGCGGATCGGCCACAGCAGCCGGCCACGGAACCGGTCGTAGAGGCCGCGCGAGCCGCTCGCGGCCAGGCCGCCGATCGTGAGCTCCTCGTCCGTGAAGCCCTTGGACTTCAGGTGGGCGACGAGCGCCTCTCCCCCGCGCGGTGCGAAACCCATGCCGAACTTCTCGGCGGCGGCCTGGTCGAAGCCGCGGTCCTTGACGAACTGGCGGCCGACCTCGGCGTCCTTGGAGCTCTGCAGCGCGGCGGCGTAGAACTCCCCCGCCTCTCGGTGCGCAGCGAGCAGGCGCGGCCGCTGGTTGGGGTCGCGGCGGGGGCCGGTGTGGCCGCCGTCCTCGTAGCGCAGGGTGATGCCGGCCTTGGCGGCGAGCCGTTCGACGGTCTCGACGAAGCTCAGGCCCTCGATCTCCATGACGAACCGGAACACGTCACCACCGGCTCCGCAGCCGAAGCAGTGATAGGACCCGACCGACGGTCGTACGTTGAACGACGGCGACTTCTCGTCGTGGAACGGGCACAGGCCCTTGCGGGAACCACCGCCGGCGTTCTTGAGGGTGACGTACTGCTCGATGACCTCGTCGATGCGGGTGCGCTCACGGACGAGCTGGATGTCCTCGTCCTTGATGCGTCCGGCCATGGGGTGAATGTTAGTCGGCCCCACCCACGGCTTGTCCGGCCGCGGCGAACATCTGTGCAGCGGGCAGTCGGAGGCGTAGTCTGACAGGCGATTCCTGCTGCAGCGACAGGACTATGCGCATTGGGAGGTGCCATGGTCACATACGCGAAGTACACCATGTCGGACGCGCTCGCACGGGCCAAGAAGCTCGACGGCAAGAAGAACCAGGTCGGCTACTGCTTGCTCGAGGTCGTCGAGATCTTCGGACTCACCGGGCCGTACAGCTGGGGCGGCAACGGCAAGTTCTGGGCCTACAACTTCTGGCTGTCCGCGGTCAAGAACGGCAAGGTCGTCAAGACCAACGACCCCAAGGACATCCCTGCTGGTGCGATGGTCTTCCACGCTCCCCGGCCGGGCGCGAAATCGGTCGGCGGCAAGGCCGGTCACGTCGCGGTCGGCGCGGGCGGCAGCAAGGAGTACTCGACCGACCGGCCCAAGGACGGGGTCCGCGGCAAGGTCACGATCAAGTCGATCGAGAAGTCGTGGAAGAAGGAGCTGGTCGGCTACATCCTCGTCACGGGTGACGGCGTCACGCTCACGGACCGGCCCAAGTCAGAGTCCACGGACAAGATGGATCCGGCCGCCTACTTCATCGGCGCACACGGTCCGCACGTGATGTGGCTCGGCGAGCGCCTGGTGCTCCATCTCACGAGTCTCGGCATCGTCCCGCCGTACGCCACGGGTCCGAGTCCGGACTTCACGGTCACCGATCGCCAGGCCGTCCAGCTCTTCCAGGAAGCGCAGGGGTGGGTCGGTGATGCCGCCGACGGCTATCCGGGCGACACGACCCTCAAGCGGCTCGCGAGGACTCCCGCGGAGGCTCCGATTCGCGCGATGTCGGCCAACATGACCGGGTCACGCGCACATTTCCTGGTCAAGCAGCGCGTCGTGTCGATGAACTGTGCGGGCTACGACAAGGTCAAGGGCGCGAAGACGTCCCAGAAGAGGGCCCCCCTGATCGGCGCACAGATCCTGAAGTACGAGCCGACCGTGGTCTGCCTGCAGGAGCTCGAGATCCACAGCCTGGACGAGATGGATGCCGCGCTCGAGCCCGGTGGATTCAAGCGGGTCTCCAGGGGTGGCAAGGGTCGTGAGATCTACCTGGGTCCGCGATGCACCCAGGTCTCGTCCGGTCTTCGGTTCGTGCCCACCGAGCTCGATGGCGACGACAAGCCCTGGACGTGGGTGGCGTACGAGTGCGAGGGCACGCGCTGTCTGGCGGTGTCGTTCCACAACGAGAACGAGGGCAACAGCGTCCAGAAGCAACAGCTCCGGGAGGTTGTGACGAGGGCGCTCGAGCTCGCCGACGAGAACCAAGTGCCGTACGCCAACGTGTTCGTCACCGGTGACACGAACCTGCCGTCGGCTGAGGACGACGTCGAGGAATGGAACTGGATCTCCGGAGGCAAGCACGCCACGAAGAAGGTCAACTACAAGTACAAGACCGCCTCGAAATGGGGCCCCAAGCGCGAGGGCAAGCCGATCGACGTCGACCTGTTCCGCCTCAACACCACGATCGACAAGTACTTCCAGCTCGTCAACAACAAGCTGTCAGACCACTACCTGCACTACGTCGACTTCCGGAGCATCGGCCGCTGACGTACGTCAGTTGAGCAGGCGGAGGGCCCACGTGCGGGCCGACGCGTCGGTCAGGCTGGCCACCTGGTCGATCACGACGCGGCGCCTCGCGGCGTCGTCCGCGGCATGCGCGAAGTCGAGGGCGAACTCGGCCTCGAGCTCCTGGCCGTCGGACTTGTCGAGCACCTCGACCAGCGCCAGCAACAGCTCACGCTGACGGCTGAGCGGGCCGGCCCGGTCGTCGGACCGCATGACGTAGTGGGCCGCGATCGACTTGAGCACCGTGATCTCGTCGCGCGTGTCGTCCGGCACCTCCAGATCGGCCGCGAAGCGGATGAGCGGCCCGCCGCCCCACGTGTCGACCGTCGCGAGCTCAGCGGCGTGCGCGAACCGGCCGATCAGCGCGCTCGTCAGGCTCTTGAGGACGGCACGGGCCGCGCGACTGCCGTCGAAAGGCGTGGTCGGCCATTCCACCATCTCCTGGAGCCGGCCGAGCGCGGCATCGAGCCGGTCGTCGGTGGCGCCGGCGTCGTACCAGTCACGCGCGACGCCGTGGATCGCGTCGCGGTCGAGCTCTCCCGACCGCAGCACGAACCAGCCGCCCACGACACCATCCTCGACGTCGTGCACCGAGTACGCGATGTCGTCGGCGAGATCCATGACCTGCGCCTCGATGGGCCGACGCAGGGCGGGCGACCCCTCGCGTAGCCACTCGAAGACCGGCACGTCATCGGCGTACGCCCCGAACTTGCCGCTGGCGTCGGGCGCCTCGCCACGGAGCCACGGGTACTTCACGCAGGCGGAGAGCGTCGCGCGGGTGAGGTTGAGGCCGACGCTCGATCCGTCGGCGGCGAAGGCCTTGGACTCGAGGCGGCTGAGGATCCGCAGCGTCTGGGCGTTGCCCTCGAACCCGCCGCAGGACTGCGCCGCCTCGTCGAGTGCGGACTCGCCGTTGTGACCGAAGGGCGGGTGGCCGAGGTCGTGCGCGAGAGCCGCTGAGTCGACGATGTCCGGATCGCACCCGAGTGCCTTGCCGAGCTCCCGCGCGACCTGCGCGACCTCGAGGGTGTGCGTGAGCCTGTTGCGGACGAAGTCGTCGAAGCCGGCACCCATCACCTGCGTCTTGGCGGACAGCCGCCGAAGGGCCGCGGAGTGCACGACCCGTGCCCGGTCGCGCTCGAAGGGCGTACGACCGGAGCGCTTCGGCGGCTCGTCGACGAAGCGCGCGCGGGCCTCGTCGCCGTACGGGGCGTCGGTCACCGGGCCCGCTGCACGCACACGCCGTGGCGCAACCCTCGATCGGTCATGCGGTCAGCGTAGCCATGCGGCGCGCCCGGAGGCGGTGTGACCTGCTGACCCGCGCACGTCACCGGTGGATCCGCAACCGAATGACGCGGCTTACGGTTGACGATCCACCGCTGAGGGCGGTATTCGGTTGCAGACCCACCGCCGCGACCGGTGACGACCACCGATCGTCAGAACTTGCCGTTGCGCGGGCGGGGCTGGCACGTGGGGCACCAGTAGGACGAGCGGTTCATGAACGCGTCGCGGCGGATCGGCGTGCCGCAACGCTGGCACGGCTTGCCTTCCTGCCCGTATGCCTGCAGGGACCGCTCGAAGTAGCCGCTGTTGCCATTGACGTTGACGTAGAGCGCGTCGAACGACGTGCCGCCCTGCGCCAGGGCCTCGAGCATGACCTCGCCGATGTGGACCAGCAGCCCTTCGACCTCGCGGGTGCGCAGGTGGCGGGTGTTGCGGGCGTAGTGCAGCGGCGTGCGCCAGAGCGACTCGTCGGCATAGATGTTGCCGACCCCGGAGATCAGGGTCTGGTCGAGGATGGCCCGCTTGACGCCGGTCTCACGCTTGCGGAGCCGCGTGCTGAACTCCGCAGGGTCGAACAGCGGATCGAGCGGGTCGCGGGCGATGTGCGCGATCTCGGGCGGCAGCTCCGCGCCGTCCTCGCTGAACGACATGCCACCGAAGATGCGCTGGTCGGCGAAGCGCAGCTCGCGGCCGTCGTCGAGCGTCAGCGCGATCCGCAGGTGCCGGGGCTCCGGCGCGCCGATGTCGGAGACGAGGAACTGCCCACTCATGCCGAGGTGGCACAGCACGGCATCGCCGTGGTCGAGCTGGATCCAGAGGTACTTGCCGCGCCGGGCGGCACCCACGACCGTGCGACCCACCAGGCGGCTCGTGAAGTCGGCTGCCCCGGGCAGGTGCCGGCGCACGGAGCGTACGTCGTGGACCACGGCCTGCGTGATCGTGCGACCGACCACATGCTCCTGTATGCCGAGACGGACGACTTCGACCTCTGGCAGCTCGGGCACGGATGAAGCCTAGGCGGGGTCGGCGACAGAACTCTCGAGGCCGGCGCTGATGGAGCGCCACGCGATCTCGGCGACCATCTGCTCGGCCTCCTTCTTGGAGCGACCGGAGCCGCCTCCGAAGACCCGCTCGCCGACATGCACCTCTGCGGTGAAGGACTTGTCGTGGTCGGGGCCGGTGCCCTCGAGCACGTAGTGCGGCACACCGAGGTCGTTGTTGGCGGCGATCTCCTGGAGGGACGTCTTCCAGTCGAGGCCGGCGCCGAGCTCAGCGGCGACAGCGATCACCGGGTCGAAGATGCGGTGGATGACCTCGGCGGATCGCTCGATGCCGAACTGCACGTAGATCGCGCCGAGCAGGGCCTCGACGGTGTCGGACAGGATCGATGCCTTGTCGCGCCCGCCCGTGGCCTCCTCGCCGCGGCCGAGGCGTACGTGGTCACCGACGCCGAGCGTGCGGGCCACCTCGGCGAGGGCCTTGGCGCTGACGACGGCAGCGCGGAGCTTGGCGAGCTGGCCCTCGGGGAGCTCGGGGTGCTCGGTGAAGAGCGTGTCGGTGACGACCAGGCCCAGCACCGAGTCACCGAGGAACTCGAGGCGCTCGTTGTTGGGGACGCCACCATTCTCGTACGCGTACGAGCGATGTGTCAGGGCATGCTGAAGGAGCCCCGCATCCAGGTCCTCCACACCGAGAACCTGCCGGAGCCCATCAGCATTGATTGCTGCAGAGATCAGAGGACCTGGCGACGCTCGCCGCGAGCTCCGTACTGTCCGCACTTGGTGCACGCGTGGTGCGGCTGCACCTTCGAGTCGCACGCGGGGTTCGCGCAGTCGACGATCGCGGTCTTGGTGGTCTTCCACTGTGCACGACGATGGCGCGTGTTGCTGCGCGATGTCTTCCTCTTCGGGACTGCCACGATCTACTCCTTGCTGTCGTCGGACGTGATGTCCGACCCTGTCTGGTCGGCTGGCGGGACCGGTTGCTCCGCCAGCTGGCTCAACGATGCCCATCTCGGGTCGATCGCCTCACCGTGTGTGTGATCTGGATCGTCCGCGAGCCGTGCTCCACATTCGGGGCACAATCCCGGACACTCCGGACCACACAACGGGTTGTGCGGCAGTGCAAGCACCACCGCGTCCCGCAGGACGGTCTCGAGGTCGAGCAGGTCGTCCTCGAGGAAGAACTCCTCTTCTTCGGCCTCTTCTGTGTCAGAAGGTGCTTCGTAGAGGTACAACTCCTGGAATCCCACCACGACAGCCTCGTCGATCGGGTCCAGGCACCGCACACACTCGCCCACGGCCCGCGCCGAGATGGTGCCTGTTGCCAGAACACCTTCCATGATGGCCTCGAGCCGGAGCTCGATCTCCATCGGGGAATCCTCGGGCACGCTGTAGACGTCGTAACCCATGTCTGCCGGCGCCGGAACCGTCAAGGTGTGCGTACGTTCGGCGCCCGGTTTGCGACCCATCTCGTGGGTGTCGAAAACCAACGGTCCCGAAAGCACGGCTTGCCCATCTGTCCAAGTGCACGACAAAACTTCAACCTGCGAACAGGCCGAAGAGAATCGTAACCCGCCGGGCCCAGCCGAAGCCAATCGCCCTTCGCTCGCGAAGCCCGTTTGTCCCTGCTCGGTGACACGATGCGGGTATGACCGAGGGTACCGTCCTGCACGCTGACCTCGACGCGTTCTACGCGTCGGTCGAGCAGCGCGACGATCCCTCGCTGCGGGGCCGGCCGGTCATCGTCGGCGGCGGCGTCGTGCTGGCGGCGAGCTACGAGGCCAAGGCACGCGGAGTCCGTACGGCCATGGGCGGCCGCCAGGCTCTTCGGCTGTGCCCCGACGCTGTGGTCGTGCCACCGCGGATGAAGGCCTACACGCAGGCGAGCCGCGACGTGTTCGACGTGTTCCGCGACACCACGCCCGTGGTCGAGGGACTCTCGATCGACGAGGCATTCCTCGAGGTGGGTGGGCTCCGGCGCATTCGCGGCCTGCCGTCATCGATCGCCGAGCAGCTGCGCCACGACGTACGCACCAAGGTCGGGTTGCCGATCTCGGTGGGCGTCGCGCGGACCAAGTACCTCGCCAAGGTCGCCAGCGCCGTCTCCAAGCCCGAGGGCATGCTCGTGGTGCCGGTCGAGAAGGAGCTCGAGTTCCTCCACGCGCTGCCGGTCGAGCGACTGTGGGGCGTCGGCAAGGTCACGTCGCAGAAGCTTCGTGACCGGCGCATCGTCACGGTCGGCGACGTCGCCAAGATGTACGAGATCGAGCTGGTCCAGCTGCTCGGCCCCGGCAGCGGCCATCACCTCTACGCGCTGGCGCACAACCGCGACCCCCGACCGGTCGTCGTCGGCAAGCGGCGCGGGTCGATGGGCGCCCAGCACGCGATCGGCCGGGGCCCGCACTCCCCCGACGAGATCGACCTGGCGCTGCTGACGCTCGTCGACCGGGTGACCCGCCGGATGCGGTCTGCCGGGCGTACGGGCAGGACCGTGACGATCCGGCTGAGGTTCGGCGACTTCACCCGATCGACGAGCTCCCACACGCTGGACCGGCCGACGGCGCACAACACGACGGTGCTCGAGGTCGCCCGGCTGCTGCTGGCGTCACGGGCGGGGGCGATCAAGGAGCGCGGCATCACGCTGATCGGCGTCGCGGTCGGCTCGCTCGACGACAACCCTGCCCAGCTGGCGTTGCCGCTCGACGTCACGAGCGGTGCGCAGCTCGACGAGGCGATCGACGCGGTGCGCGACAAGTACGGCTCGAAGTCGCTCCGTCGGGCCGTCCAGCTCGGCAAGCGCGAGCACCTCGCCGTCCCCCAGCTGCCTGATTGAGCTCGCTCTTCGCTCGCCAGGGAGGCCGTCCGCGGCCGGAGCCTCGAAACCACCGTCGTCCGTTGGCAGGTGATCTCACGAGGTTTCGTCACCTGACGCCTTCGGCGTGATCGCTCAACCCGCCTTCACGCTCGCTCGCAGAGCTCGCTCGGTTCAGGCGAACTTTGCCTTCAGCTCGGTCAGGACGAAGTCGGGGACCAGGCGGGAGACGTCGCCGCCGTGCTTGGCGACCTCCTTGACCAGGCTCGATGCCAGGAAGGAGTACTCCGGGCTCGTGGGGATGAACAACGTGTCGACCTCGGTGAGGCTGCCGTTCATCTGCGCCATCTGCAGCTCGTAGTCGAAGTCGGTGACAGCCCGCAGGCCCTTGACGATCGCGGAGACGCCGTTGTCGGAGCAGAAGTCGACCAGCAGGCCGTTGAACGACGCCGTCGAGACGTTCGGGAACTGCGACGTCGCCCGGTCGAGCAGCTCGAGGCGCTCGTCGATCGTGAAGAGACCGCTCTTGCTCTCGTTGACGAGCACCGCGACGACGACCTCGTCGAACAGTCGAGACGCCCTCCCGATGATGTCGAGGTGACCGTTGGTCACGGGGTCGAACGAGCCGGGGCACACGACCTTCGTCATGTCAGCGACCGTACCAAACCGTCGTCTCGCCGTACTTCTTGTGACGGAGACCTTCGACACCCTCCGGCCACTCGAACGGATCGCGCGTCGCCCGCTCGACGACGAACAGCGCTTCGGCCGCGGAGACGTCCTTGGCACGGCGTACGAGGCCGGCCAGCTGCGTGGTCGGCAACGCATAAGGCGGGTCGAGGAACACGAGGTCGAACACCAGGTCTGATTCACGCTCGACGAATGCGCTTGCGGTGCCCTTCACGACGTTGGCTCCGGAAACACCCAGGGTCTTGATGTTGCTCTTGATCACCGCCGCCGCACGCGCGTCGGACTCGACGAACACTACGTGGCTGGCTCCGCGCGACGCGGCTTCGAGCCCGAGCGCCCCGGAGCCGGCGAAAAGGTCGAGGACGTGCAGACCGTCGAACCCACCGAGCTCGGACTCGATCGACGAGAACATCGCCTCACGGACGCGGTCGGACGTCGGGCGCGTGCCGTCGCCCTTGGGCGTCTCGATGCGTCGTCCGCCGTACTGGCCGGCGATGATCCGGGTCATGTGCGCTCCAGGTAGTCGGCCTGCTCGGAGCGCTCGAGCTCCTGCACGGCGGCAGCCAGTCCTGGGTGTGAAGCCAGCGTCGGGTCCGCCTCGACGATCGCATCGGCGACCCGACGGGCCTCCTCGATGACCTCACCGTCCTTGACGACCGACAGCAGCCGGAGGCTCGACCGGATGCCCGACTGACGTGCACCCAGCACGTCGCCCTCACGGCGCAGCTCGACATCGAGCCGCGACAGCTCGAAGCCGTCCGACGTCGATGCCACCGCATCGAGCCGCTCACGCGCCGGCGAGTCGACCTCCGAGGCGGTGACCAGGAGGCACAGCCCGGCCTCCGACCCACGACCGACGCGACCCCGCAGCTGGTGCAGCTGCGACATGCCGAAGCGGTCGGCATCCATGACGACCATCACCGTTGCGTTGGGCACGTCGACGCCGACCTCGACGACCGTCGTCGCGACGAGCACGTCGATCTCGCCGCGCGCGAACGCATTCATCGCCGCGTCCTTGTCGTCAGGCGTCATGCGTCCGTGCAGGCTGCCGAGCCGCAGGCCGTGCAGCGCGCCGCCTTCGAGCTCTTCGCGCAGCTCGAGGAGCGACCGGGTGTCCTTCTCGCCGCCGTCATCGCCCTCGCCGATGCGTGACACCACGACGTACGCCTGACGGCCGCGGCCGACCTCTTCGCGTACGCGTTCCCAGCCGCGGTCCAGCCATTGCGGCCGCTCGTTGTAGGGCACGACGGTCGTCTGGATCGGCTGACGACCGGCCGGCAGCTCACGGAGGGTCGAGACCTCGAGGTCACCGAACACCGACATCGCGAGCGTGCGCGGGATCGGGGTCGCCGTCATGACCAGCACGTGCGGGGTGACCTCGGCGCGATCGACCAGGGCCGCGCGCTGCTCGACGCCGAAGCGGTGCTGCTCGTCGACGACCAGCAGGCCGAGCTCGGCGAACTGCACGTGGTCCTGGATCAGTGCGTGGGTGCCGATGACGATGCCGGCCTCCCCCGATGCGGCGTCGAGCAACGACTCCTTGCGCGCCTTGGCACCCTGCGAGCCGGTCAGCAGACGTACGCGGGTGGCCCCGTCGGCGCCGCCGAGCATGCCACCCTTGGCGAGGTCACCGAGCATCGCGGTGATCCCGCGGTAGTGCTGCGCCGGCGAGCACCTCGGTCGGCGCCAGCAGGGCCGTCTGGGCACCCGCATCGACGACCTGCAACATGGCCAGCAGGGCCACGATCGTCTTGCCCGAGCCGACCTCGCCCTGAAGGAGCCGGTGCATGGGGTGCGTACGCCCGAGGTCGGCCGAGATCTCCCCCACGACCGACTTCTGGCCGGCCGTGAGCTCGAACGGCAGCTGCTGCTCGAAGCGCTCACGCAGGCCGCCCGGCGCTAGGGGACGCGACGCAGCCCGCTCGTGCTCGAGCGCGTTGCGGCGCTGGGCGAAGATCGTCTGGACGACGAACGCCTCCTCGAACCGGAACCGGTCGCGGGCGCCCTGCCAGTCCTTGGCGTTGCGCGGCCGGTGGATCGCCTCGAACGAGCCCTTGAGGTCGAAGAAGCCGTGCGCCGCGCGTACGTCATCGGGCAACGGGTCGTCGAGCGGGCCGATCGCGTCGAGGCACATCTCGACGCACTGCGCGATCTTCCACGAGGCCATCGCGGCGGTCGCGCGATAGAGAGGGATGAAGCCGCGGCCCAGCCGCGCGCCGCCGGCCGGATCGTCGGTCTTGGTGAGCGCCTCCCAGTCGGGGTGTGTCAGCTGGAGCTTGCCGTTGAACATCGTGACCACGCCCGCCGCCAGACCCAGCGAGTCCGGCGTCATCGACTTGAGACGCCACCCCTGCTGGAAGAACGTCAGCGTGAGGTGGCCCGTGCCGTCGGTGACCACGACCTCCGTGCGGGTGCGTCGGCCACCCGGGCCGAACGAGTAGTTCTTGGCCGAGGCGACCCTCGCCATGATCGTGACGTGCGCGCCGACCTCGAGCTTCGACAGGTCCGTGAGCTTGCCGAGCTCGGCGTAGCGCCGCGGATAGTGCCTCAGCAGGTCCTCGACGACGACCATGCCGAATGCCTTGGTGAGTGGTTTGGTGGTCTTGTCGCCGAGGACGTTGACCAGCTTGGTCGAGAGCTCGACCATCACTCCACCGCGATGAACAGCGGATAGTTCTCCTGGCCGCCGTCGTAGACCACGAGGTCGACGTCGGGGCGCAGCGTGCGGAGGTATTGGGAGATCGACTGCTCGATCAGCCCCTCGGCGCCCTCACCCATCACGACCGTCAGCATCTCACCGGCCGGTGACAAGATGCGATCGATGACCTCGTAGGCCACGGCGAGGACGTCCTGGCCGACGACCGCGAAGTCGCCCGCCACCACTCCCAGCACGTCGCCGACATCGCACGGCCCGACCATCGTCATGCCGGGCTCGGTCGCGATCGTGACGGCTCCGTGCTGCGTATGAGCGGCGGCACTCGACATCGCCACGACGACCTCGTCGAAGCCAAGACCCGGATCGTGCACGGCGAGCGCGGCAAGGCCTTGCACCTGTGCGTGCGTCGGGATGACCGCGACACGGATGCCGTCCTGGCGGGCCGCCTGTGCGGCGGCCTCGAACTGCCGGACGTACCGCTGGTTGTTGGGCAGCACGATGATCTCGTCGGCCCCCGCGGCGCGCAGCGATGCGCTCATCTCGGCGATGGTCAGCGGGCGGTCGCGGGTGAACTCCAGGGTGTGCGCCCCGGCCTCCTGGCACAGCGTCGTGAGGCCCTCGCCGGTCGTCGCGGCGACCACGACCCGGCCGGCGCGCGGGGCGTGTGCCATCTGGTCGGCGAAGTGCGTGACCGCAATGCGATAGGGGCGCCCCACCGCGATGCCGGCCTCGATGGCCGCGCCGACGTCGTCGACGTGCACGTGGACGTTCCAGAGCCGCTCGCCGCCGACGACCACGAGGGAGTCGCCGAGCGGCATCAGCGTCGAGCGCAGCTCGGCGATGCGATCGTCATCGGCCTCGAGGAGGTACATGACCTCGTACGACGGACCGTCCGCGCTCAGGTCGTCGCCGGCACCGACCGCCGGCACCGGGATGCTGCTGGCGGCGGGCTTGGGGATGCGACCGGTCAGCGCCTGCTCCGTGGCGTCCAGCACCACGACGAGCGCGCGGCCGCCGGCATCGACGACACCGGCGCGGGCCAGCAGCTCCATCTGCTCAGGCGTGCGGGCCAGGGCCTCTCGCGCAGCCCGGGCCGCCTCGCCGAAGACCGTACGTCCGTCGACCCCGGCAGCAGCCGACTCGGTGGCTCCGTCGGCAGCAGCCTTGGCGACCGAGAGGATCGTGCCCTCGACCGGTGCGCCGACAGCCGCCCACGCGGCGTCCGAGGCCGCGACGAACGCCTGTGCGACGTCAGCCGCCGAGATCTCGCCGCCGGCCAGGTCGAGGTCGCGGAAGCACGCGCGTACGAGCTGGGACAAGATCACGCCGGTGTTGCCCTTGGCGCCGGTCAGCAGCCCGTCGACGTACGCCTTGACCAGCTCGGCGAAAGGTCACATCGGGGCCCACTGCAGCCACCGCGTCGGCGCCCGAGACGAAGGTCAGGTAGGCGTTGGTCCCGGTGTCGCTGTCCGGGACGGGGAACACGTTGAGGGCATCGATCTCGGCACGGGCCGACGACAGGGCCCCTGCACACAGCTGCGTCCACGCACGGAACGCCGCGGGGTTGAGGGTGAGGCCCATGGGGCGAGGCTATCGGTCAGGACGGTGGAACAATGGGAGCGGCTGTGCATAGAACCTCACCACGCCTCGCAGCATGGCGGCTTCGCCGCGGAGCGCTCGCCCCTACTCGCAGAGCTCGTGGGGGGACCCCCAGCTTCGCTGGCGCGCCTCGACGTTCGGCCGCGGACGGCCTCGGTCGAGGCGGATTCGCGTCGGCGTGAGGTCTTCGGCTATTCTTGAGCGGTTGTCGTCGCACCGTCAGGTCGCGGGGACAGCCCCATTCATCAAAGTTGTCTAACCCTCAGGAGTTCGCCGTGGCTGCGGTCTGTGACGTGTGCGCCAAGGGACCCGGCTTCGGCCACAACGTCTCCTTCTCGCACCGACGCACCAAGCGTCGTTTCAACCCCAACATCCAGCGTGTTCGCGCCGTCGTGAACGGGACCCCCAAGCATGTCAACGTGTGCACCTCGTGCCTCAAGGCCGGCAAGGTCTCTCGCTGATTCTGGCAGCTAGCCTCTGGCTGCAGGTTGCGATGTGACCCTAGAGTCATCTCGTGACCACTGAGAAATCCAGTCGCGTACACGCGTTCGGCGACGACGCACTCGGCGACCTCGACACTGTCGGGGTCGCCGCTGCTGTTGCTGCAGGGCAGATCAGCGCCCGCGAGGCGGCTGAGGCGGCGATCGCCCGTGCGGAGCTGGTGAACCCCGAGCTCAACGCGATCCAGCATCGCGACTTCGAACGCGGTCTCGCGGCGGCCGACCGTCCCACCGATGGCGTCTTCGCCGGCGTGCCGACATTCATCAAGGACAACACCGACTTCGCCGGGCTGCCGTCGGACCAGGGCTCGCTCGCGGTCAAGGCTCGGCCCGCCGTCGCGCACGCGCCGTTCACGGAGCAGTTCCTGTCGGCCGGGTTCACGGTGCTCGGCAAGTCGACCATGCCGGAGTTCGGCTTCAACGCGACGACCGAGTACGCGACGCTGCCGCCGACCCGCAACCCGTGGAACACCGGCTACTCCGCTGGTGCGTCGTCGGGTGGCGCTGCGGCGCTGGTCGCGTCCGGCGTCGTGCCGATCGCGCACGCCAACGACGGCGGCGGCTCGATCCGCATCCCCGCCGCTGCCTGCGGTCTGGTCGGCCTCAAGCCGACCCGCGGACGCGTCGTGCCGGCGGCGGACGCCGCGAAGATGCCGGTCGACATCATCTCCAACGGCGTCGTGACGCGTACGGTGCGCGACACGGCGCAGTTCATGGCGGCCACCCAGACGTACCGTCCCGCGGCAGGCCTCAAGCCGCTCGGGCTCGTCGAGGGACCGGCAGACCGGCGCCTCCGCATCGGACTGATCCTCGACTCGGTCACCGGCATCCCCACGGACGAGGACACCCGCAAGGCCGTCCTGGCGACATCCGACCTGCTTGCATCTTTGGGGCACGACGTCGTCGAGGTCGGCGCCCCGGTCAACCCGCATGTTCGCCGAGGACTTCAAGCACTATTGGGGCCTCATGGCGTTCTCGCTGCAGCGATTCGGCCGCAGGGTCATGAGCCCGGACTTCGACAAGACGCTCACCGATCCGCTGACCCGAGGCCTGGCACGGCGCTTCGTGCAGCAGGCGTGGCGTACGCCCGGCGCGCTCCGCCGGCTCAAGCGGTCCGAGGAGCGCTATCGGGCGGCCTTTCGCGACGTCGACGTGATCCTGTCGCCGACACTCGGGCACACCACCCCGGAGCTCGGCTTCCTGTCGCCGGCCGTCGAGTTCCGGCGCTGTTCGACCGCCTCGAGGCCGTACGCCGCGTTCACGCCGGTCAACAACGCCTCGGGCGGGCCGGCGATCTCACTCCCCCTCGGCCGCTCGTCAGCGGACCTGCCGATCGGCGTGCACTTCTCGGCCGACCACGGTGACGAGCAGACCCTGCTGGAGCTCGCGTTCGAGCTCGAGGCCGCCCAGCCGTTCGCGAGCATTCATTGAGCCTCATCCTCCGTCGTCTCGCCATCGCGGACGAGGCCGACGTCAAGGCCGCGGTCGCCGAGCTCGCCGCCGAGGGTGGCCACTGGTCGTACCGCTATCGGCCGGACCTCGCCTGGGCCGACTACGTCGCGCTCGTCCACGGCTGGGAGGAGGGTCGCGACCTGCCCGGTGACTTCGTGGCGAACGCCGACCTCGTCGCCGAGGTCGACGGGGTGGTGGTCGGCCGGTCGTCACTGCGGTTCGAGCTCAACGAGTTCCTCCGGACGTTGGGCGGGCACATCGGCTACGCGGTACGCCCTCAGTTCCGCGGTCGCGGATATGCCACCGAGATCCTGCGGCAGTCGGTCGACCTGCTGCGGGCGCGCGGCGTCAGCCCGGTCCTGGTGACGTGCGACGACGACAACATCGCCTCCGCGAAGGTCATCGAGGCCAACGGCGGCGTGCTGGAGTCCGTCGTCCCGGGCGTCGCCGACATGCCGAAGCGCCGCTACTGGATCTGAGCACCGACCGCGCACTAGCGCCAGTGCTGGTGGCCTTTCGCGCCTTCGTACGTCGCACCGTCGACCGTCAGGCCAGCGCCGTCAGACACGGTGCCGATGCTGGTCCAGCCCTCCGGCAGCGTCGCCTGAGAGCTGAACGTCGCGACGAGCGCGTAGTCGTCACCGCCGGTCAGCATGAACGTGAGCGCGTCGGTGCCGAGCGCCTCGCTGACGGTCGCAACGGGTTCGGGCACCACGAACCTCGACGAGTCGAGGTCGATCGCGACCCCGCTGGACTCGGCGATGTGGCCGAGATCGGCCAGCAAGCCGTCGCTGACGTCGGTCATGGCGGTCGCCCCGGCACCGGCTGCCTGCGGCCCGGCAGCGTACGGCGGATGCGGCACACGGTGCGCGTCGACGGCGGCCTTGGGCGATCGGAAGCCGCGGCTCAGGGCCGCGAAACCCGCTCCGGCCAGGCCGAGCTGTCCGGCGTACGCCACGACGTCGCCGGGCAGCGCGCCCGAGCGCAGCACCGGGCGTACGGCATCGCCCATCGCGGTGACCGCGATGACGATCTTGTCCGATGCCGTGACGTCGCCACCGACGATGTGCGCGCCGACGTGGGCGCACTCGACCTCGAACCCGCGCGTCATCTCCAGCACCCACGACACGGGCAGCTCGGCGGGCGCGCCGAACCCCAGCGTGAGGGCGGTCGCGACCCCACCCATGGCGTTGATGTCGGAGAGGTTGCACGCCGCGGCCTTGCGGCCGATGTCATGCGGCGACGACCAGTCGCGGCGGAAATGGCGGCCCTCGACGAGCAGATCGGTCGAGACCACGAAGGTGCCGTCCTTGGTCGAGACGTGGGCCGCGTCGTCCCCCGGGCCGACCAGGACGTGGTTGTTGGCACCGATCTGGGCGCGCACCTGGTCGATCAGGCCGAACTCGCCGATGTCGCCGATCGTGGGTTCGTCCGGAGCACTGGTCGCCATACGCGCCATTGTGTCGCAGGCGGCGGCGCACGTGACGAGCCGCATCGGGTAGCGTGGCACAGTCCGGTCAACTGAAGGAGTTCCACGATGGCTGTGCAGGCATACATCCTCGTCCAGACCGAGGTCGGCAAGGCCGCCGAGGTCGCGACCGCGATCGCCGCCATCGACGGCGTGACGCTCGCCGAGGACGTCACCGGACCCTACGACGTGATCGTGCGCGCCGAGGGACCCAGCGTCGACGAGCTGGGCGCCCTGGTCGTCACCACGATCCAGAACGTCCCCGGGATCACCCGCACGCTCACCTGCCCGATCGTCCGCATCTAGCGGCGCGCCTCAAGGTGAGACGGCGCCTTCTCCTCGCCGCCGCCCTGTGCGTCGCGCTCGCCACGGCGGGCTGCGGGTCAGACCTGTCGGTCGACGAGTACCCGACGGTGTCCGGCACCGAGGTCAACTGCAAGGGCCTGTTCGCCGACCGCCCGCTGAAGGTCGCCGGCCAGAAGAACCGCCTGGTCAAGGACGAGAACGCGTCGGCCTGGGGTGATCCGCCGATCATCCTGCGGTGCGGCGTCGAGAAGCCCGCAGACCTGGGCCCGGCCTCGCGCTGCGACATGGTCGACGGCGTCGGCTGGTTCTCCGAGTCGACCTCCGACGGCTATCTGTTCACCACGATCGGCCGCGACTACTACGTCAGCGTCGAGGTGCCGCACGACTACGCGCCCGAGGCGGACGCCCTCGCGGATCTCTCCGATTCCGTCGACCGCCACGATCCCGTGAAGAAGCCCTGCGTCTAGCGCAGGTGCTAGCGGAGGCCGGTCTCGCGGCTCAGCGCGAGCTGGATCAGCCGCTCGACCAGCTCGGGGTATGACATCCCGCTCGCCTGCCACAGGACGGGGAACATCGAGTACGGCGTGAACCCCGGCATCGTGTTGATCTCGTTGATGACCAGGCCGTCGTCGGTGAGGAAGAAGTCGACGCGGGCGAGACCCTCACAGCCGACCGCCTCGAAGGCCTGCACGGCGTACGTACGAATGCGCTCGCTCAGCGTGACCGGGATGTCCGCCGGGACGACGTTGCGGCTCGTGCCGTCGAGGTACTTGGCCTCGAAGTCGTAGAACTCGTGCGCCGACTCCTCGTCGACCGTGATCTCGCCGACGAGGCTCGCGACCGGCTTGCCGTCGAGTCCCTGGATGACGGCACACTCGAGCTCGCGCTTGCCCTTGGCGCCGGCCTCGACGATGACCTTGGGGTCGAAGTCGCGCGCCTTGCTGACCGCGCCGTCGAGCTCCTCCCACGTGTCGACCATCGTCACGCCGGAGCTCGAGCCGGCGCGGGCGGGCTTGACGAAGACCGGCAGACCCAGCGCCCGGATGCGGGCCTCCACGCGTTCGCGGTCGCCCTTCCACTCCCAGGGCAGCACCGTGACGTAGGGGATCTGCGGCAGCCCCGCGGCGGAGAAGACCGTCTTGGTGAACGGCTTGTCCATGCTGACCGCGCTCGACAACACCCCGGCGCCGACATAGCGGACATCCGCCATCTCGAGCAGGCCCTGGATCGTGCCGTCCTCGCCCCACGGGCCGTGCAGCAGCGGGAACACCGCGTCGAACCCCCGCAGGTCCTCCCACACGAAGGCCGGGCGGTCGGCGCGTACCTCAGGGAGCTGCCCGGCCACCAGCTCGGGCCAGTCGGCAGACTCCTGGACCCAGGCCCCGTCGCGGGTGATGCCGACGGGTTGCACGTCATAGCGTTCCGTGTCGATCGCCGCGATGACCTCGCGGGCGGTCAGGCACGAAACTCCGTGCTCGCTGGAACGGCCGCCAAAAATGACAGCGAGTCTTGGTCTAGCGACAGGGGTGTTCACCGAGAGGCTCATTGCGGAGCACGATACCGGTCAGGGCATGATGTCCTCATGCCCGGACACGAACTTTCGCCCTCCACCATCGCTGTCGGGGCGGGGCGGCCGAACCGCGTGCCCGGAGGGCCGCTCAACGCGCCGATCACCCTCGCCAGCGCCCTCGTGCCCGGTGGCGCCTCGGAGTACGGCCGGCACGGCAACCCGACCTGGGAGTCGTTCGAGACGGTGCTCGGCGCGCTCGAAGGTGGCCGCGCGCTGGCCTTCGCCTCCGGAGCGGCCGCGAGCAGCGCCCTGTTCGACCTGGTGCCCGCCAAGGCGACCGTCGTGGCTCCCCGCCACGCCTACTACGGCACCCTCAACCAGCTCCACGAGCGCGCCCGCCGCGGACAGATCGAGCTCAAGCTCGTCGACATCGACAACACCCAGCTGGTCATCAACGCCGCCGACAACGCTGCGCTCGTGTGGATCGAGTCGCCGACCAACCCGTCCCTCGAGATCGCCGACATCGCCGCGATCTCGCAGGCCGCCTCCCGGTCCGGCGCGGCCGTGGCGGTCGACAACACGTTCGCCACTCCCCTGCGCCAGAAGCCGCTCGAGCTGGGCGCCGACTTCGTGGTCCACTCGGCGTCCAAGCTGCTCTCAGGCCACAGTGACGTGATCCTCGGTGCCGTGGTGACCAACAGCGACCGCGCCCACACCGCAATCGAGAAGCGCCGCTCCGTGCTCGGCGCGATCCCCGGCGCGATGGAGACGTGGCTCGCCGTCCGCGGCATGCGTACGCTCCACGTGCGGCTCGACCGGGCCGAGGCCAACGCCAAGGAGCTGCACAAGCGGCTGTCGGCGTCCAACCGCATCGTCTACTCCCGCTATCCGGGCTTCGGCACGATCATCGCGTTCGAGGTCGCCGGTGGCGCGCAGGTCGCGCAGAAGATGACCGAGCAGAGCGACGTCATCACGTACGCCACGAGCCTCGGCGGGGTCGAGTCGACCTGGGAACGCCGGCGTCGCCACCCCGGCGAGCCGGAGTCGGTGCCCGAGGGCCTGATCAGGTTCTCGGTCGGCATCGAGGACGTCGAGGACCTCTGGATCGACATCCAGAACGTCCTCGCAGCGTTCAGCTAGTCCGTCTCGGGCTTGGCCTGACGCGAGATCAGCCTGGCGACGAGCTCGTCGGGGCTCATCTCGCCGGCGATCAGCGCAGCGACGTGCTCGACGATCGGCATCTCGACGTCGTGGATCTTGGCGAGCTCGCTGACCGACACGCACGACTTCACGCCCTCGGCGACCTGGCTGGTCTGGGCCGTGACCTCTTCGACGCTCATGCCCTGGCCGAGCTTCTCGCCGAACGTACGGTTGCGTGACAGCGGTGACGAGCAGGTGGCGACGAGGTCTCCCATGCCGGCGAGTCCCATGAACGTGACGGGGTCGGCGCCGATCACGGCACCGAGGCGCGCCGTCTCGGCGAGGCCCCGGGTGATGACCGAAGCCTTGGTGTTGTCGCCGTAGCCGAGGCCGACGCACACGCCGACCGCGAGGCCGATGATGTTCTTGGCAGTGCCTGCGAGCTCACAGCCGATGACGTCCGTCATCGAGTAGGGGCGGAACGACGCCGAGTGGCACAGCTTCTGCAGCCGTTCGGCAACGCCCTGGTCCTCGCACGCCACGACACTGGCGGCGGGCTCGCGGTTGGCGATCTCGCGAGCCAGGTTGGGGCCGGAGACGACCGCGATGCGCTCAGGGCCGGCGCCGGTGATCTCGGCGATGACCTCGCTCATGCGCTTGTGCGTGCCGAGCTCGACACCCTTCATGAGACTCACCATGACGGCGTCGGTCGGGACGTGCTCGCTCCAGGACTTGAGGTTGTCGCGCAGCTGCTGCGACGGCACGGCGAGCACGACGATCTCGGCGTCGGCCATCGCCTCAGCGGGGTCGTGCGTCGCGGTGATCTCCTTCGGCAGCGTGATGCCGGGGAGGTAGTCCGCGTTCTCGTGCTTGCTGTTGATCGCGTCGCACAGCTCAGGCCGCCGTCCCCACAGGCGTACGTCGTTGCCGGCATCGGCCAGCACCATGGCGAAGGCCGTGCCCCACGACCCTGCGCCCATCACGGCTGTCTGCGCCATTCACGAATCCTGTCTCTTCGGAGGTACCGGGTGTTTGTAGTTGGTCCTCGGCTTGCTCAAGGTATGCACATCGATGCGAGGTGTCGAGGGCAGCTCGCCCCTCACCTCGGCCATCATGGCAGTCAAGGCGTCCATCAGCCGGTCGGTTGCCGCGTGGAGGACATCTTCGGTGAGGTCCTTGCCCTCGAAGTCGGACAGGTCGATGGGCTTCCCGATGCGGATGTGGATCGTCTTGCGCGGGAACAGGCGCAGCTTCTTGGCGTACGGCCAGAGGATCTCCTGCGGCCCCCACTGCATCAGTGGCACGAGCGGCTTGCCGGTGCTCAGCGCGACCCGTACGGCGCCCGTACGCCCGGTCATGGGCCACGCCGCGGGGTCACGCGTGATCGTGCCTTCGGGATAGATCGTGACGACGTGCCCGGCCTCGACGGCGGCCGACGCGGCTCGCAGCGACTCGGCGGCTCCCTCGGTGCTGCGGTAGACGGGTATCTGCTCGGCCTTGCGGAGGATCCAGCCATAGCCCTTGGCGCCCACCAGCGTGTCCTTGGCGAGGAATCGCGGGGAGATGTTGTTGTCGAGCATGAAGTGCCCGATCAGGAACGGGTCGGCGTGCGAGATGTGGTTGGGCGCGAGGACGAATCCGCCGTCGGGCAGGTTCTCCATGCCGCGCCAGTCCCGCTTCGTCGTCAGCATCAGGATCGGCCGGATGAAGAACTTGATGACCTTGATCGTGAGCGGAACGGGGCGTTTCACCATGAGGGCGAGCCTAATCGTTCCGGCCCCGACTAGGGTGACTGCCATGCAGGGCACCGTTGCGACCTTCGACCAGTCCACGCGTGGCGGCAGCCTCCTGACCGACGAGGGCATGCCGCTGGAGTTTCCCGCCGAGGCGCTCGCCGAGCACATCCGTCACCTGCGGGTGGGCCAGCGCGTGTTCGTCGACACGACCCCGACCGGCGAGGTCACGTCCATCAAGCTCTGGCAATAGCACGCACTTACGCAACCATGGGCCGAGCGAAGCGAGGCGGGCGCCCAGGCGAAGCCTGGCAGCGGTGATGCACGAGGCGCTGGAGCGGCGACGAAGGAGCCGCGCGCCTCAGAGAGTGGCGGGCTTGAAGCTCGGGCGCGACTTCTCGTACGTGACGATGTCGTCCTCGTGACCCAGCGTGATGCCGACGTCGTCGAGGCCCTCGAGCAGGCGCCAGCGGGTGTAGTCGTCGATCGTGAACGAGTCCTCGATCGCATCGACGCCGTCGCCGGCCTTGACCGTGCGCGACTCGAGGTCGACCGTGATGGTCGCACCGGGGTTGGCGTCGAGGTAGTCCCAGAGTCGCTGCACGACCTTGTCGTCGACCTGCGCCGCGAGCAGTCCGGCCTTGCCGGAGTTGCCGCGGAAGATGTCACCGAAGCGCGGCGAGATGACGACCTTGAAGCCGTAGTTCTGCAGCGCCCAGACGGCGTGCTCACGCGACGAGCCGGTGCCGAAGTCGGGCCCCGCAACGAGGATCGTGGCGTTCTTGTAGGCGTCCTGGTTGAGCACGAACGACGGATCGTTGCGCCACGCCGCGAACAGGCCCTCTTCGAACCCGTCGCGAGTGACCTTCTTGAGCCAGACAGCGGGGATGATCTGGTCGGTGTCGACGTTGCTGCGACGCAGCGGAGCGCCCACCCCAGTGTGCGATGAGAACTTCTCCATGGTCAGCGACCCTTTCTGACGATGTGAACGACGTCGAGCAGCACGGTGTCGCCCTGACGAAGAAGTCGATGAGCAGGCATTCGGAGCGCCATGTACTAGGCTCCTGCCTTCTCGAGCTCGGCGAGGTCGGCGGGTCCGGCCAGGTGGCCCAGGATGCCGGTCGCGACGGCGACGTCGGGCGACACGAGGTGCGTACGCCCGCCCTTGCCCTGCCGTCCCTCGAAGTTGCGGTTGGACGTCGAGGCGCTGCGCTCCCCCGGCGTGAGCTGGTCGGGGTTCATGCCGAGGCACATCGAGCAGCCCGCGCCGCGCCACTCGGCACCGGCGTCCTTGAAGATCACGTCGAGGCCCTCCTGCTCGGCCTGCAGGCGTACGCGCACCGATCCCGGCACGACCAGGATCCGCGTGTCAGCTGCGACCTTGTGACCCTCGATGAGGTTGGCCGCGACGCGCAGGTCCTCGATGCGGCCGTTGGTGCACGAGCCGATGAACACCGTGTCGACCTTGATGTCGCGCATCGGCGTGCCGGCCTCGAGACCCATGTAGCGCAGGGCGTTCTCGGCGGCGATGCGCTCGTTGTCGTCCTCGAACGACGCCGGATCGGGCACGTTGCCCGACAGCGGCACGCCCTGGCCGGGGTTGGTGCCCCACGTGACGAAAGGCGTGATGGTCGAGGCGTCGATCGTGATGACCTTGTCGAACTCGGCGTCGTCATCGGTGACGAGGCTGTCCCAGTAGGCCACCGCGGCGTCCCAGTCGGCGCCCTGCGGCGCGTTGGGGCGACCCTGGAGATAGTCGTACGTCGTCTGGTCCGGCGCGATGAGCCCGGCCTTGGCGCCCCACTCGATCGACATGTTGCAGATCGTCATGCGGGCTTCCATCGACAGCTTGCGGATGGCGTCGCCGCGGTACTCGACGATGTAGCCCTGGCCGCCACCGGTGGTCTCCTGCGTGATGAGCGACAGGATCAGGTCCTTGGCGGTCGAGCCGACCGGCAGCTCGCCGACGACCTCGACGGCCATCATCTTGGGCTTGGCCTGGGACAACGACTGCGTCGCGAGCACGTGCTCGACCTCGGACGTACCGATGCCGAACGCGATCGAGCCGAATGCGCCGTGCGTCGAGGTGTGCGAGTCGCCGCACACGATCGTCATGCCGGGCTGCGTGAGGCCGAGCTGCGGGCCCACGACGTGGACGATGCCCTGGTCGATGTCGCCCATGGGGTGCAGCCGGACGCCGAACTCCGCGCAGTTGCGGCGCAGCGTCTCGACCTGCGTGCGCGACACGAGGTCGGCGATCGGCTTGTCGAGGTCGGTCGTCGGGATGTTGTGGTCCTCGGTCGCGAGCGTGAGGTCGGGGCGGCGCACGGTGCGCCCGGCGATGCGGAGCCCGTCGAACGCCTGAGGGCTCGTCACCTCGTGAATCAGGTGGAGGTCGATGTAGAGCAGGTCGGGCTCGCCCTCGTGGCTGCGTACGACGTGCTCGTCCCAGATCTTCTCGGCAAGGGTCTTGCCCATGGCGCTCTCCTCAGCTGCGTTCTGTGCCCCTCGGCACACCCACCAGTATGCACTTGCGTCTCACAATGCGATACGGCAGTATCAAGACATGGACAACTCTAGCGGAGTCGGCGTTCTCGACAAAGCCGCTCTCGTGCTCGCCGCGCTCGAGCCAGGACCCGCCACACTGGCCGGCCTCGTCGCAAGCACGGGGCTCGCGCGGCCGACCGCTCATCGCCTCGCGGTGGCCCTCGAACATCATCGGCTCGTCGCTCGGGACATGCAAGGACGCTTCATCCTCGGCCCCCGCCTCGGCGAGCTCGCCGCAGCAGCCGGTGAGGATCGCCTGCTCGCCGCCGCCGGGCCCGGTCCTGGCCCGACTGCGCGACATCACCGGCGAGTCCGCCCAGCTGTTCCGCCGTCAGGGTGACTTCCGCGTGTGCGTGGCGGCCGCCGACCGGCCCACCGGTCTGCGCGACTCGATCCCCGTCGGCGGTCAGCTGACGATGAGCGCGGGCTCAGCCGCGCAGGTCCTGTTGTCGTGGGAGGACCCCGAACGCATGAACAAGGGGCTGCTCAAGGCCACGTTCTCGGCCGCCGAGCTGTCAGCCGTACGCCGTCGCGGTTGGGCGCAGAGCGTCGGCGAACGCGAGACGGGCGTCGGCTCGGTCTCCGCACCGGTCCGCTCCCCCTCCGGCAAGGTCGTTGCCGCCGTGTCCGTGTCGGGCCCGCTCGAGCGTCTGACGCGTCAGCCCGGCCGGATGCACGCGCCGGCCGTCGTCGCCGCGGCGGAGCGCCTCTCGCAGAGCCTTCGCCGGTCCAACTGAATCAGCGAGCTAGGCGGCGAGGTCGTCCGGCGACATCACTCGCAGGACGGAGTCGTCCGCCGTGTGGATCGGCCACTCGCCGAGCGAGTGTGCCTGCACGACGGCAGTGATCGCGCGTACCCATTGGATGTCGGACGTCCGCGTGCCGGCGTGTGTCGGACGGGCCCACAGGAGAGCGAGCGAGCCGTCGGGGTCGGCCTCGTCGAGGACGCTGCGCAACGAACGGGCCAGGCTCACCAGCATCCGCCCGTCGGGTGCGGCCGGGCAGTCCGTCACGTTGACGATCGACGGATGGACCCGCCCGTCGCGGTCCAGCATGATCGCGAAGATCTGCCGACTGCCGAACCCCAACGGCTCGATCAGGAGGCGCCAGACCCGCTCGAGGTCGGCAGGTGCGTGAACATCGGGAAGAGGAGAAGAGCTCATGCTCCACGATGTGCGGGAAACCTGCACACCGTCGACCCGGCCGTCCACAGGCACCCCTAGATCAGCTGCGCGAGCAGCTGGTCCTTGCGCATGCGCGAGTAGCCCGGGATGCCCTGATCGCGTGCGGCCTGGCGCAGCTGCGCCACGGTCCAGGTCGGCTCCGGCGCCTTGGGCGCGTCCTTGAGGGCCAGTGGTTCGGCGCGCGGGTGATCGGCGATCGCCTGACGCGCCTTCGCCTTGGCCTTCTTGCGCTTGGCGGTGGCTTCGGCGATCGCCTTCTCCGCCTTCGCACGTACCTTCTGGACGCGCGACCGCTGCTTCTCGGCTCGCTTCTTCCAGGACTCGGCCTCGACCTCGAGTGCCTTGACGCGGGCTCGAAGGGTCGAGAGCTCCGAGGTCATGTCCTCGATCGTCGCGGTCGCGGCGGCGAGCTTCTTGTCGGTCTTGCCGGGTCGGGCCTTCTTGCCGGGCTTGGCAGCCATCATCACCTCCGGTTCGGATGACCTGCACGATGGCCGACCGGGGTGAACGGACGGCCAACGCGCAGGTCAGAGCCCAACCGGCTCGCCCGGAATCAGGCCTTGAGAGCCGTGACGAGCTGCGCCTTGGTCATCCGCGAGTAGCCCGCGACACCCTGCGTACGGGCTGCGGCCTTGAGCTGCGCGACTGTCAGCTCCGCCTTCGGCGCGTTCTGCACCGCGACGACCTCGACCTTCTCTGCCGCAGCAGGCTTCGGCGCGGCAGGCTTGGGCGCGGCGGGCTTGGCCGCAGCAGGCTTGGGCGCGGCGACGTTGCGTGCGCTCTTGCCGGCGTCCTTGGCCGACTTCGCAGCAGACTTGCCGACGTCCTTGGCCGTCTTGACCGCCGACTTGCCGGCCCGTTCGGCCGAGCTGCGCAGCTTCTTGGCGTCACGCTGGAGCTCGGCGACCCGCTTCTCCAGCTTGTTCTCCAGCTTGCCGACGCTCTTCTCGAGCTTGGCGACGGTGGCCCGAAGGCTCTTGATCGCCTCTTGCGCGGCGGCGAGCTCGGAGTCCGGAGCGCGCTTCTTGCCCTTGCTCGACTTCTTCGACGACTTGGACTGTGCTGCCATGACCTGCTCCTTGTGCTCGAGTGACGCTGGCTCGACATCGTGCCATGCCCGGGTGAACAGCCGGTCGCATTCTCAAAAGAGGCCTGGCACCTCGAGGTCGAGCAGCGTCTTCTTGCGCTCGAGCCCACCGGCGTATCCCGTCAGCGAGCCGTCGGAGCCGATGACGCGGTGGCACGGCACGATGATCGGGATCGGGTTGGCGCCGTTGGCGGCGCCGACCGCCCGGGAGATCACCGGTTCGTAGCCCAGTCGCCGGGCGATGTCGCCATAGCTGGCCGTCTCGCCGTACGGAATGCGCTGCAGCTCGGCCCACACCTTCTTCTGGAACTCCGAGCCCTCGCTCGCGAGTGGCAGGTCGAACGTGGTGCGCTCCCCCGCGAAGTACTCGGCGAGCTGCTGCTCGGCCCGGTCGAGCAGCGGGTCGCTTGCCCGAACCTTGCGTGGCTTGGCCGCTCCGAAGTCGATCGCAGTGATGAGACCGGCGGAGGCGTGGATCCGGAGTCCACCGATCGGCGAGTCCATCCAGCGGGACATGTGTGAGGTGCTCATGCGGGGGTCCTTTCAGGTGCGGATGAGGCGCGCCACAGGTGCATACCTGCGTAGGAGCGCCAAGGACGCCACCGTTCGGTGTCGTCCGCGTTGATGCCACGCTTGTCGAGCTCGCGACGCAGCACGAGGTCGGTCGTGAGGAGGATGTCTGGATGGGCCAGTGCCCGCATGACGATGTAGTCGGCGGTCCATGGCCCGATGCCGCGCATTGCGACGAGCTGCTCGCGCACCGCCTCGCGATCAACGCCCGGGTCGAGGTCCAGCTTGCCGTCGGCCACGGCCTGCGAGAGGTCGATGATCGTGCGAGCCCGGGACTGCGGCATGCCGAGCTGGGTCGGCTCGCTCTCGGCCAGGGACTCCGGCGCAGGGAACGCGTGGGTCAGCCCGAACGCGGCAGCCAGGGAGAAGTCGACCTGCGTGCCGTGAACCGGGATCTGCCGGCCAAGGACTGTGTTCGCTCCGGCGACCGACACCTGCTGCCCGACGATCGTGCGGACCGCCAGCTCGTAGCCGTCGACGTGCGATGGCACGCGCAGACCCGGGGCCGCCGACACGAGGTCTCGCATCGCCGGATCCGCGCCGAGCACGGTGTCGATGGCAACCGGATCGGTGTCGAGGTCGAGCATCCTGCGGGCGCGGCCGATGGCGACGGCGGTGTCCCGCAGGTCCGCCAGCTCCAGCTCGCAGTCCACCCGGTCCTCGAGCAACGTCAGCGCCACGACTCCCAGGCCGTGCGGAAGTCGCAGCACCCGGGCGTAGGTGCGGTCGCGTACGGTCTCGACACCCGGAAGCACGTGCGCCGCCAGGAACTCGAGCAGGGCCTCGGCGTGGAACGGCTGCCGCACCGCGAGGCGGAGCGTCACGCGGCCGGTGGGCGTGCTTCGGCGGCGGCCGCGCATCTCGGTCGGCGACAGGGCGTAGACATGGCGCACCGAGTCGTTGAACTGCCGGATCGAGGCGAAGCCGGCCGCGAACGCGATGTCGGACATCGGCATGTCGGTGGTCTCGATGAGGACCCGCGCGGCCTGGGCACGGTTGCTGCGCGCCAGGGCCAAGGGCCCGGCACCGAGCTCCTGTGTCAGCATGCGCGTCACGTGCCGGTGGCTGTAGCCGAGTCGGCTCGCGAGCCCTTCGACTCCCTCACGCTCGACGACGCCGTCGGCGATCAGCCGCATCGCCCGGCCGACCGCATCAGCTCGGACATTCCACTCCGGCGATCCGGGCGTCGTGTCGGGCCTGCAGCGCCGGCACGCGCGGAATCCGGCGTCCTGTGCCGCCGCAGCGGATGCGTAGAACAGGACGTTCTCTCGCTTGGGGGTCACCGCCGGGCAGGACGGCCGGCAGTAGATGCCGGTCGTCTTGACGCCGACGTAGAAGACGCCGTCGAAGCGCGCGTCGCGCGACGATGCGGCTCGGTAGCAGCGTTCGTGGTCGGTGTGCATACGTCCATCATGACGACCCCGACTGACACTTACCGGCGGGTTTCAGACATGGACGCGGGCGGGCTCAGGGCGTCTGGAACGCCCCGACGATCGCACCCATGAGGGCGAGTCCGATCACGACGTAGCCGGCGTTGATCAGGAAGAACCTGAGGGATCTCGACTCGTACACGTAGTTCTGCGCGAGGATCGCGGCGCCGATTCCGGCACCCACGCCGGCGCCGACCTTCAGGCCGTACTCCGTGCCGCACGCGCCGACGAGCTTGGCGAGCGTTCCCGCGATGACGAGCGCCACCAGGATCGACCAGACGAACGTCAGCGGGTCCGGGCTCTTTCCGGCGGCTTCCTCCTCGGAGATGCCCATCTCGGCGCGCCAGGCCTTGCCGAACAGGACGGTGTACCAGACGCCACCGAGCGCGAAGAAGGCCAAAGCGGCAATGACGATACCGACGATCGAGAGGTCATCCATGACGCTGAACGTACTCCCGGAAGACCCCTGCGGGGCTGGTTTCAGCACGAAGGGAGCAGCGCGCTGCGCTACTCCCCTTCGCCCATGCCTGGTTCAGGCGGCGTCCTTCACCTCGTCGAGGGCGTCCTTGAGCGAGTCGAGGTCGCCTCCGCTCGGCGCGTTCTCCACGCCAGTCCAGTCAGGCGACGGCAGGACCTGCTCGGTCGCCTCTCCTGACTGCACGGCGCGGATCGCAGCGACGATCTCGTCCAGGTTGTTGGGCACGGCTCGACCACACTTCGCGAGCTCCGAGCCGAGCTTCAGCGTGAGCCGCGGCTTGCCTTCCTCGACTGCCTTCGCCGTCGTGCCGGACGTGACGTCGCTGCCCGAGAGGTCCGAGACGGTGCCGCAGACGTGGTAGACCTCGCCGCCGCCGGCCCAATAGACCTGGTCCTCGCCGAGGAGCTGGATCACGGCCTGCTTCTCCGCGGTGTACTTCTCCACCGAAGCCGGGTTGAAGTCGATGCCCAGCGCGACCGCGGCCAGGGCCACGACGATGCCGACAGCTCCGGCCACACCCTTCTGCGTCTTGCCCATGTCCTTGTTGAGGAAGATCAACACGATGATCGGCAGGAACGCGATGATCGGGATGAACGCACCGAGCTGGTTCTGGATGAAGAACCTGAAAGGTTCCTTCTCCGAGGCCGGGTCGAACTGGTTGGCCTTCTTCCACAGCATCGAGCCGATGACGACCGCGATTCCGTCGAGGACCAGCAACACGATCAGCAACACGAACGCCCAGGTCGGGAACGCGTTGTCGGTGATCAACTCACCCTTGGCGTTGACGGAGGCCTTTTCCGTGAGGATTGACTTGTTGAGCAGCAGACCGAAGATCGCACCGATCTCGATCGCGATGCCGAGCACCCACAGCAACACGGCATAGAGGCGCAGCTTCTTGGCCTTTGACTTCGACTCCGCGGAGGCCTTCCACGTCGAGTCGTTGGCGGAGCTTTCGGCGGCGTCCTTGCCCGAGCTGGTCATGGAATCTCCTGGAGTCGAGGATCGGCGAGTCGAATGCTATCGCCACCGTCGCGTCTCCCGCCTCAATCGCAGGTCATGATCGGCGACGGAGGACCGCCATGTCACGTGACACCTCGACGACGATCTCGATGTCCCGGCCGGCGAGCGGGGACAGCGTGCGTACGTCCGGCCGGCCAGTGCAGGTGGACCTTTCGGACCTGAAGGGCGGGCTCCGCCGTCTGGCTCGTCACCGCGCATCGAGCGCACTGACGGCTGCGACGCAGAAGAGCCCTGACCGGCATCTCTGCTGGTCAGGGGGTCTTCGCCATGGAGGCCCCGACGGGATTCGAACCCGCGCTACCGCCTTGAGAGTTGAAATGAGGCCTGATGGGACAGTGATGGTCACTGCTGTTTTTCATTGATATTTCAGACTATTTTCGATCTATCATTGTTGGACATGTGCGGCAGATAGCGGCGATTCTTGATCCTGTTGTTGCCCCAGTGTTGCCCGACACGGGTTGACTGGCGTAGTGACGGCGACGTCCCGCGTAGGGCCGTCGCTGTAGGCGTCCGACTGCGAGAGGTGCCTGACCGGCGACTGACACTCGTCGTCGAGAGCCTCGAAGCCGCCCGATAGGATCGTCGAAGGTGAGCCGGGAAGTCTGGTCGGCATTCTCGCTGTCGACCCCGAAGGCCACCATATGAAGTCCTCGCCCAGCCGTTCACGCTTGTTCCCTCGGGGAACGTGGTCAGAGACCACGCGGATCAACGAGGTCCTCCGGCGAGAAACCGTCGGCGGCGGCCTGCTCCTCACAGCGGCGATCGTCGCACTGGTGTGGGCCAACTCCCCGTGGTCATCGACGTACACCGATGTTCGAGATTTCACATTCGGGCCAAAAGCTTGGCACCTGCACCTCAGCATGGGGTCGTGGGCCGCGGACGGGCTGCTGGCGATCTTCTTCTTCGTCGCAGGCCTCGAGGTCAAGCGAGAGTTCGTGGCAGGTGACCTGCGAGACCCGCGGCGGGCGGCGATCCCCGTGCTCGCCGCGGTCGGCGGCATGGTGGCACCGGCACTCCTGTTCGTCCTGATCAATCTGGGTACCGGCGACGACGCACTGCGCGGATGGGCGATTCCCACCGCGACCGACATCGCGTTCGCAGTCGCGGTCCTTGCCGTAGTCAGCACTCACCTACCCTCAGCCCTCCGAACCTTCTTGCTGACATTGGCGGTGGTTGACGATCTGCTCGCCATCACAGTCATCGCGGTGTTCTACACCAAGACCCTGGAAATCGGCTGGCTCCTGCTGGCGCTGCTTCCGATCGGCGCGTTCGGGTTCTTGGTCCAACGCCGCGTACGCAGTTGGTGGCTGCTGCTGCCCCTCGCCGCCACGGCATGGGGACTGGTGCACGCCTCGGGCGTGCACGCGACCGTCGCGGGCGTTCTGCTCGCCTTCACTGTCCCGGTCGTACGCAGCGCGGCCGCCGGCGGACCCGACGCTGGGCCCGGAATGGCAGAGCATCTTGAACGCCTCGTGAGGCCCATTTCGTCCGCTGTCGCCGTGCCCGTGTTCGCCCTTTTCGCGGCTGGCGTGACAGTCGGAGGCCTGCACGGGCTCAGCAGCGCCCTTCACGATCGCGTGGCCATCGGCATCGTGCTGGCGCTCGTTGTGGGCAAGACGGTCGGGATCCTCGGTACCACCTTCTTGATCTCCAAGTTCACCGGTGCCGAGCTCGACGATGACCTCGAGTGGATCGACGTGCTCGGACTTTCCGTGCTTGCAGGGATCGGGTTCACCGTCTCACTGCTCATCGGCGAGCTCGCGTACGGGTCGGACAGTCTGAGAGACGAGCACGTGAAGATCGGCGTCCTCGTGGGATCCCTTGTGGCTGCACTGATCGGCGCGACCTTGCTTCGAGCGCGGAACGGGACATACCGACGTATATGCGAGGACGAGGAAGTCGACGCCGACGGCGACGGAGTCCCGGACATCTTCGACCAGAAGCCCTAGGCCCCGCCCGTCCGGTCGCAACACGGCTCGAAAGGGCTATGGCAGCTCCGAGACGGACAGTCCTACGCTCCGAAGATGGACGACCACGAGCTGGTCACACGACTTCGCGCCGGTGACGAAGGAGCCTTCGCGTCACTGAGACTGGCGGAGGCATTCGTCGGCAGCCCTCGAAGTCCGACCCTAGGAAGTGACGATGACCGCCGAACCCGCAACCGACGTCGACTACTCCGACCTGAGCGCCGTCTTCATCAACTGCACGCTCAAACGATCACCCGAGGTTTCCAACACCGAGGGCCTGGCCGCGATCTCGATCGACATCCTGCGCAAGCAGGGTGTCGCGGTCGAGTCGATCCGGGCCGTCGACCACGAGATCGCCACGGGTGTGTGGCCAGACATGACCGAGCACGGTTGGGAGCGCGATGACTGGCCCGGCATCTTCGACAAGGTCATGGCCGCCGACATCCTCGTGCTCACGACACCGATCTGGCTCGGCGAGAAGTCTTCGGTGTGCACCCGGATCGTCGAGCGGCTCTATGGCAACTCGAGCCAGCTCAACGACGCCGGTCAGTACGCGTACTACGGGCGCGTCGGCGGGTGTCTTGTCACCGGCAACGAGGACGGCGTGAAGCACTGCGCCATGAACGTGCTCTACTCATTGCAGCACCTCGGGTACGTCATCCCGCCGCAGGCGGACTCCGGCTGGATCGGCGAGGCTGGGCCCGGGCCCAGTTACCTGGATCCGGGTTCCGGAGGGCCGGAGAACGACTTCACCAACCGCAACACGACATTCATGACCTGGAACCTCCTGCACCTGGCCCGCATGCTCAAGGACGCAGGCGGCATACCGGCGCACGGCAACCAGCGTTCCCTCTGGGATGCCGGGTGTCGATTCGACTCCGAGAACCCCGAGCATCGCTGAGCCTGTCCGGGAGCGTTCGATCGGCCCGGCGGTGCCGTCGTCGGTCCCACTCAGCGCCGTCAGCATGATCGGCACGGCACAGTCTCAACCAGCCAATGAACGGGCTTGCCTAGTCAGGCGCTTGGGGATGCCGCTCAGTGATCGATTTCTGAGAGGCCCGCGTGCCTGAATAGGCGACAGACGTCGCGGCTACCACCACGACAGCTGTCAGGACGATCCAACTGGCCACGTACGGCCGGTGCAGCACGGTGTCGTTGTCAGGCTTGCCGCCCTGACCCGAGAGCACGTTGACGAACGCGACCGTCAGGGTCGCCCAGACGAGGAAGGCGATCGCAGCCACGGACCGGGTGCGTCCTGGCAGCACTCGCGCGGCGACGACGCCCAGCAGCACGGTCACTGGGGCGATGATCGCGTCGTGGAGGATCACGCCACCGGCTAGCCAGGTGCCCATCGAGATCAGCTGCTGGGAGGTGAAGTCCCGCATGAGCCAGACTCCCCAGAGCCCGAAGCCGACACCGGTCAGGAGCAGCAGCAACCGTGCCAGCTTCATGTCCTGACCTCGAGCTCGCGGACCCATTTCGTCTGGAGCACCCCTGGCCGGTTGGGCGCGATGATCCGGCACGGGTAACCGTGGTCGAGGCTCAGCGGCTCGCCGTTGAGCTCCAAAGCCAGCAGCGTTCGCGGGTCGTCCACGAAGTCCCCCGGCAGCTCCGACGTGCGAAAGGCGCCACGCGTCTGCATCGACCGTACGGTGACCGTCGACCCGGACGGTGCCCCGACGAGGGCGAGGAGGTCCTGGACTGCGACCCCGGTCCACACCGCGTTGCGGCTCCATCCCTCGACGCACGCGATCGGCAACCGGTGCGTACGTTGGGGCAGCTTCGCGAGCTCATCGCGGGTGAGGGAGACGGTGCGGTCGCCGGCTTTGAGCTGCAGGACGAAAGCCGGGTCGGTGGCGGCACGGGTGGCGCCGGCCGCTCGCGCTGTCCGGTTGATCGGCAGGTCCTGCGGCCCGTCACCGTCGCGTACTCCGAACGCGGAGATCTTGCGGAGGAACGGCACCGTCTGCCCCACCGTCAGCACCAGCGCCAGCCCTGACGCGACCGTCACGCCACGCAGCACCGCGCGGCGGCTCGGCCCATCGGAGTCGACCGGCGCCTCGTCATCGACCGAGGCACCCAGACCTGCGCGGATGACCGGCAGCTTGACCGCGATGTGCACGAGCAGTGCCCCGATCGCGACCCATGCGACGGCCTCGTGCGTACGTCGGAAGCTGAACTCCCACGGATACCATTGGACGATGTTGAGCAGACCGCTCGTGAGCTGAAAGATCGCCGCCGCCACGAGCACGCCGATCGACGCCCGCTCGAGGACGTCGATGAGCTGGTCACGGCGCGCCTTGGGTGGGCGGATGAAGAACCGGGGATAGACCGACCACAGCTTGACCAGCAGCAGCGGGACCGAGGCGATGCCGGTCGCCACGTGCGTGCCTTGCGTGACTCGGTAGAGCCATGACGGGTTGGGCCCGATCGGCAGCCAACCTGGTGACGTGTACTGAAAGTGGCTCCACAAGCCGGTCAGGAAGCAGATGCCGAACGCGATGCCCAGAGCTGTGCCCACGCGGGCCGTGGTGGCAGGTCCGCGCGACCTGGCGTTGAAGTCCTCGGGCCGCGGGATCCGCTTCTCGATGTCCTCGACGCGGGGAAGTCTCATGCTCGTTCCATGTGTGCAGTGTGCCTGCCACCGGCGGAATGAGTCGCAACGACTCGCAGCCCGGCCCGTTGTGCGACCTCCTCGATCGCGTCGACGCCGACGACCGCCCATTCGAAGTGGGCCGACAACCGGCCGTCGACTCGCAGTCGGCGGTGCTCGCGAACGAGTCCCGTCCCCGCGGGAGCTACCTCGGCGATGACCGTGCCGTCATCGGTCAGCACCTCGCGCAGGCGACGAAGCAGGCGCACGGGGTCCCCGCCGATGCCGAGATTGCCGTCAGCCAGCAGTGCGTACGCCCACCGTCCCTCGCCGGGAATTGTGCCGAAGACGTCGCGGCGCAGTGCGAGCGCACCGCGTACGCGGGTTTGGCGGATCGCTTCGCTGGAGACGTCGATGCCCATCGCCGGGATCCGGTGGGCGGCGAGCTCAGCCACCAGGCGTCCGGGGCCGCAGCCGATGTCGATGGTTGCTTCGTCGCACGGGTCGATGAACAGCTCGCGGTCGACCCAGTCGGGAGCCGAGGACCATTGTGCGACCTCGAACGGTTGCGTACGCCCGACGTGGTCGACGACGTGCGCCGGCTTCCCGGCGAAGGCCTCGTCGTAGGCCGAGACGGCGTCGAACGTGACGCTCATGCCGTCACCCGGACGTTCTCCACGACGGCAGCGACGCGAGAGAGTGGGATGCCGTCAGCGATGTGGACGGCGTCGGCCCACGTGTCCATGTCGCTCGTGGTTCGCAGTCGCACAACTTCGCCCAGCGCTCGCTCGGTCTTCTCGGCGGTGTCTTTGACAGACATCTCGACATGCGCGAGGCCGACCGCTTCGCTTGGGTCGGGCAGACCCAAGAGCCACCAGCCTCCGTCGGCTGCCGGGCCCATGACCCGCGATCCTTCTCGGACTCCGGCACCGGCATCGAGGTAGTCCCGCACGGTCAGCTGTGGGGTGTCCATGCCGACCTGCACGACCCCGTGCCCGCCGTCGGCGTCCGCGTGCGCGTGAACCAGTCGTTCCCCGAGGCCGTCGCCACGCTGCGGAATCACCCGCACACCAGAGAGTGCGCGTGTGATCTCGTCTGCGCGGGCCGCCGCGCCGAGGTCACCGGTCATCGCGACGACCACGGGCCATCCCAGCGCAGCGATGGTCTCGAGCGTGTCGAGCAGCGCTGCGGCGGCCAGCTCGGCCGCTGCTTCGTCGCCAACGGTGGCCGCGACCCGCGTCTTGGCGAGCCCCGGAATGGGCGCCTTGGCGACCACGAGGACGGTCGGATCACTCATCGCAGCACCTTGGCGAAGTCCTGCACGACTCGTGCCGTGCCGCGGACCGACCCGGAGACCTTGGACTTGGTGCCGAACGCTCGACGCTCGTAGTCGACGTCGACCTCCCGCACAGTCCAGCCAGCGTCAGCCGCGCGCAGCATGAGCTCGAGCGGATAGCCGAATCGCCGGTCCTCGACGCCGAGTCCCCGCAGGTCGATCCGGCGGCAGACACGCATCGGCGCGAGGTCGTGGATCGGGAACGCCGAGCGGCGGCGGATCCAGGTCGCCAGCAGCTGCGTTCCCAGACGCGCGTGCCAGGGCCACACCCCGCGGCCTGTGGGTCGACGTCGGCCGACGGCCATCGTGGCCGTCCCTGAACGTACGAGGTCCAGCATCGGCTCGAGGTCGGCCAGACGCATCGAGGCGTCGCCGTCGATCACGGCGACGAACTCGGCCTCAGCGGCGAGCATCCCCGCGTGAACGGCGGCGCCGTAGCCCGGTCGAGGCTCGGTGACGACGTACGCACCGAGCGACCGCGCCACGTCCGCAGTGCCGTCGGTCGACCCGTTGTCGACGACGATGACTCGCCATCCGAGCGGAACATCGGCGAGCACGGTCGGCAGAGCGGCTGCCTCGTCCCGGCAAGGAATCACCACATCGCACACGCTCATACCCATGCTTCGACGCTAGGGGCGAGTTGGCTTGGTCCACCAGACATCGGGCGATGACAGACCCGTGACGTCCGCCCGTCGGACTGCTCACATGTCAGGAGCGCACCTAGGCTGACGACGTGCCCCCCACCGTGTCCTCCGCGCGTGCAGCGATCGCGTCCGCGACCGTCGGACTCGTCCTGGTGACGGCAGCGATCGCGGTCCCGCGATGGACCGACGAGGACGTACGCGTGCACTGGCCGCCGCTGCACGCGGACTGGGATCCGCGTTTGGGACTGTTGACCCTGCCTGCGATCGCGATCGGCCTGCTCCTGTGGGTTGCGCTTCCCCGACTGGCCGTCACCGCGTCGTGGCGAGCCCTCCTCGCGTATGCCTTCGCGGGCACCTGGCTGTGGACCATGGCGCTGGCAATGACCGAGGGCACCGACGGCCTCGCGCGCGTCTTCGAACGACCAGGTGAGTACGTCTACGACGCCCAACGGGTCGACTCGATCGGCACGATGCTCAGGACGTTCATCGACCACATCCCGATGGACTCGCCTGACCACTGGCACACCCATGTTGCCGGGCACCCGCCCGGAGCGCTGCTGTTCTTTGTCCTGCTCGACCGCCTCGGCGTCACCGACCCGTTCTGGATCGGCGTAGTCGTCGTCACGATCGGCAGCACCGCGGTCGTCGCCGTTCTCGTGACCCTCAGGACGCTCGGCTCGGCGCGCATGGCGCGACAGGCCATGCCGTGGATCGTCCTCGCACCGACCGCGGTGTGGATGGGCGTCACCGGCGACGCGCTGTTCACCGCCGTCGCCGCGTGGGGCCTCGCGCTCCTCGCGATCGCCGCCAGCCACCGCCGCCCGGGAGCCGCCATCGCGAGCGGCGTACTGCTCGGCACGTGCGTCTACCTCTCGTACGGTCTGGTGCTCCTCGGGATCCTCGCCGTCGCGATCCTGATCGTCGCCCGTACGTGGCGACCGTTGCCCTGGGCCCTCGCCGGCGCCGCGGCCATCGCTGCGGCGTTCACCGCGGCCGGCTTCGAGTGGTGGAAGGCGTACCCCGTGCTGCACGACCGCTACTACGCCGGCATCGCGTCCGAGCGCCCCTACTCATACTGGGTCTGGGCCGACGTCGCCGCGTGGACGTTCACCGTCGGGCTCGTCGTCTGGGCCGCCTTCCCCAGGGCAATCCGGGCCTTCAGGGACGGCGACGTCCTGGCGCGCCTCGCGGGAGCCGCGTTGCTGACGATCCTCGTCGCGACTCTCTCGGGCATGAGCAAGGCCGAGGTCGAACGCATCTGGCTGCCGTTCACGATCTGGGTCGTCGCGCTCCCGATGCTGCTCCCCCAGCGATGGCATCGCCCGGCCCTGCTGTCCCAGGTCGTCCTCGCCCTGTGCGTCCAACAACTGGTGCTGACAAGGTGGTGATCATGACGAGCGTCGACCGGCCTCACATCCTGGTGGTCGAGGACGACCATGCCGTCGGTGACGTGCTGCGTCGCTACCTCGAGCAGTCGTACGACGTCACCGTCGCCACCGACGGGTTGACCGGGCTGGCGGCCGCACGTGACCTGACGCCGGACCTGATCGTGTTGGACGTGATGCTGCCCCAGCTCAACGGCATGGAGGTCTGCCGGGAGCTCCGCGAGACCGACGGCTCGGCCGTGCCGATCATCATGCTGACGGCTCTGGGCGAGACCGACGACCGCATCACGGGCCTCACCAACGGTGCCGACGACTACGTGACCAAACCGTTCAGCGTCAAAGAGCTCACGCTGCGAGTGGGTTCCGTCCTGCGGCGCAGTCGGGTACCCGCCGGGACGCGGCCAGTCGCAGGACTGTTGATCGACGGCGACCTGACGATGCACCCGGTGGCCCGCGAGACCCTTCGCTCCGGCACGACCCTGCCGCTGACGACGCGGGAGTTCGACCTCCTCCACTTCTTCCTCCGGCACCCGCAGGAGGTGTTCAGCCGTGAGGAGCTCCTCCGCCGGGTGTGGGGATGGGAGTACGGCGACCATTCGACCGTGACGGTGCACGTCAAGCGCTTGCGCCACAAGATCGAGCCAGAGCCGGCCGATCCGACCAGGATCGTCACGGTCTACGGACTCGGCTACCGCTGGGACCCGCAGCCATGAGCACGGACACCCTGCACGCACTGGTCATCGGACTGCTGGGCTCACTCGGCGTCGTCGGGCTCGGCGCCCTCGTGCTCTACCTGCTGCGCGGTCGCGCTTTGACGACCTCGATCGTCCTGCTGACCCTCGTGCCCCTCGTGGCGATCATCGTCGGAGTGGTCGGCACCAGTCAGTTCATGTTCACCGCAGAGCTGCGGCGCACCGCGATCGTCTGGCTCGTCGTCACCGCCGTCAGCGTGCCCAGCGCGATCGTCCTTGGCAGCTCGCTGGCCCGCAAGATCGTGTGGGAGCGCGAAGCCCTCGAACGCGAACGCAGCGCCGAGCGATCACGCCGGGAGCTTCTCGCCTGGCTGAGTCACGACCTACGCACGCCCATCGCCGGCGTGCAGGCGATGACGGAGGCACTCGAGGACGGCATCGTGTCCTCGCCCGAGGACGTCAAGCAGTACGCCCACCTGATCCGGGGCGAGACCCGGCGACTGGCCTCGATGATCGACGACCTCTTCGAGATGTCGCAGATCAACGCCGGCACGCTGGCCCTCGACGTCGGGCCGATCACGGTGGACGACGTCGTGCACTCTGCCGTCGAGGCCGCCCGACCTGCCGGTGAGCGGCACGGCGTACGTCTGAGCGTCGAAGGCCGCCCGCACGGCACGCTCGCCGTCGGCGCCGCCCCCGAGCTCATGCGTGTGCTCCGTAACCTGCTCGGCAACGCAATCCGGCACACCCCCGAGGGCGGCACCGTGACGGTGTCGACCGGGTCGGACAGCTCCGAGGTGTGGCTGCGGGTAGACGACTCGTGCGGCGGCATCCCAGACCACGACCTCGCGAAGGTCTTCGACATGGGCTATCGAGGCTCGGAGGCGCGCGAGTCCGACGGCCAGGGTGCCGGCATGGGTCTGGCGATCGCCCGCGGACTGCTCGACGCCCAGTCAGGCTCGATCGACGTCCGCAACCACGACACCGGCTGCCAGTTCGAGATCCGCCTCCCGGCCGCCTAGGCCGACGTCACCGCGGGCGCAGGGGATCGCTCGCCAGCTGAGCCAGACCGACCTCGGGAGTGATCTCCGCGGTGAAGCCGAGCCCCTCGGTCGCGGCTTTCGGCGACGCCACCACGTGGCGTACGTCGAACCGGCGGTAGTCGCCAGTCAGCTCCGGTGGAGCGCCTTCGGCAGCCGCTGAAAGCGTCGCCGCCATCTCCCCAATGGTGAAGGGGTGCCCCGACGCGACGTTGTAGGCCGTCAGGCCCGACGCATGCGCCGCGACCTGCCCGATCGCCAGCACGTTGGCACGCGCGACATCTGTGACGTGTACGAAGTCACGGACTTGCCGACCGTCCTCGAACACCTGCGGAGCCTCGCCGCGCGCGATCGCCGAGCGAAAGATCGCCGCCACACCGGCGTACGGCGTGTCCGCGGGCATGCCCGGACCGTAGACGTTGTGATAGCGCAGCGCGATCGTCCGCGCGTCGTCGAGCGTGCACCATGCGCCGGCGTAGTGCTCCTGCGCCACCTTCGACGCGGCGTAGCTGGTGCGCGGCAGGAACGGCGTGTCCTCGCCGATCTCTCGCCACGTGATCTCGCCACTGCACACGGGGCAGCGTGGGTCGAACCGGCCGGCAGCGAGATCATCTTCGCGGCGTACGGCGGGGGGCACGTCACCGTCGACCGGGCACGTGTAACGGCCATCGCCGTAGACCACCATCGAAGACGCGAGCACCAGATCGCGCACACCCGCCCGCGACATCGCCGCGAGCAACCTCGCGGTGCCGGTGTCGTTGTGCTCGGCATAGTCGGGCAGGTCCTGGGCATCCACGCCGTTGCCGACCATGGCCGCTTGGTGACACACCACGTCGATCCCCTCAAGCACCTCGTCAAGCGGATCGCTGCGCAGGTCGATGCGGCGGATGCTCGAGTCGTACGCCACGCCGGCTCCGTGCGCCTGCGGCAGGTACGCGTCGAGCGCCACCGCCTCGTGACCCCGCGCCAGCAGCTGACTCCGGATGTGCCCGCCGATGAAGCCCGCCGCACCCGTCAGCAGGATCCTCATGGCAGCTCGACCGGGAGGTCCATGCCGTCCACCGCGTGGGAGCAGCTGCAGTCGCGGTCCGTCCCGAGACCGGCGACAACGGATGTCAGCGCCGACTTGAGGGTCTCGGTGTGGGACGCGAACACCGCGAACACGTCGTCCATGCTGACAGCGCTCGCCTCGTCCACGCCGGCGTCGTGGTCGGTGACCAACGCGACCGTGGCGTAGCAGAGCGCCAGCTCGCGGGCCAGGACCGCCTCGGGGTGACCCGTCATGTTGATGACCGCCCAGCCTTGATCGGCGTACCACCTCGACTCCGCACGGGTCGAGAACCGGGGCCCCTCGATCACGACCATCGCGCCTCCGTCCGCAGGATTCTGGTCGGCGAGCCCGTCGAGCAGGTGCTCGCGCAGCCTCGGGCAGTAGGGGTCCGCGAACGACACGTGGCACGCACCGGAGTCGAAGTACGTCTGGTGGCGTCCAGCCGTACGGTCGACAAGCTGGTCGGGCACGACGAACGTGCCGGGCCCGTGCGCGACCTGCAACCCACCGACCGCGCACGGCGCGAGCACCTGACGCACACCGAGGCTGCGTAGAGCCCACATGTTGGCGCGGTATGGCACGCGGTGGGCCGGGAAATCGTGGCGCGGCCCGTGTCGCGGGAGGAACGCGATCGACCGACCCTCAACTGTACCGATCGAGATGGGCGCGGACGGCTTCCCGTACGGCGTATCGACCTCGACCGATCGAGGCTCGTCCAGGAACGTGTAGAACCCGGATCCGCCGATCACGGCGATGTCCGGACGCTGGGTCTCAGTCATGTCGTCGAGCATGTCATCTCGCAGGTCAGAGCGCGTGACGAGGCACGTGACGGTCACCAGGTCGTCACGGGTCCAAACAGAAGTTTGCGAGCCCGACCAATCATCGGCACCCCTCCGTGGCGAACCACGGGTGTCAGCAGATGACCCCACGACATACATACAAGGATGTGGACCACATGAGCTCCATCAGCTCTCGCAAGAAGAAGATCGCCGGCCTCGCCATCGTCGCCATCGCAGCCCTGCCGCTCGCGGCGTGCGGTTCGTCAGGCTCCGACTCGTCGTCGTCCGACTCCAAGACGTCGGTCGCCAAGCCCGTTGCCCGCCTCAACGACCTCAGCACCGGCGGCACGACCGCCATCAAGCTCGACCAGGGCTTCGTCGACGCACTGACGTCGCTCAAGCTCACCCCCGGCGTCGTCGACGGCGCAAAGCTCGAGGACGGGTCGCTGATCTTCCCGATCACCGGCGGCAACGTCACGTACTTCAAGCCCGGCACCGCCAAGCCGTACGTCATCGGACAGATCCAGCACGAGGCCTCGGGCTTGTCGTTGACCGCCGGCGACATCAAGGTCGAGCTGACCAACTTCAACGTCGACCCCGGCATCTCACGCGTCTACGGCGACGTCACGGTCAACGGCAAGGTGGCCGCCACCAGCGCGTTCCTCTTCCAGCTGCGCGGCGCGACCCTGAAGCCGCTGCAGACCGAGGGCAACACCGCGATCCTCGAAGGCACCAAGGTCTTCATCAGCCCGGTCGCAGCCGGACTCCTGAACAAGACCTTCGGCACCGACGCGGTGACCAAGGACCTCCTGGTGGGCGTCGCGAAGATCACCGTCAACACCAAGTAGTCGACGGCACATCTCTCCCTTGGGTGAGAAGCACAGTGGGCGCGTTTCCTCCGGGACCGCGCCCACTGTGCTGTCCGCACGCAGGTGCCGCCGGATCCATCGCCGCACGGAAGCATCCGCGGCCCATCCGGAGGCGGGCCGGCAACGAACAACTCATAGCAAGTACCTACGAACTGGAGAACGACATGGGAGCGAACGCCGCTCATCTGAGGCTCGCGAGCTCCAGCACCAGCACGTCTGGTGCGGCGGTCGACCTCGGCGATCTCCTGGTTCGCACCGGCCGGGGAGAGGAGTCGGCGTTCGCCGACTTGTACGACGCGCTCAGCCCCGCCGTCTACGGCATGGCCCGCCGAGTCATCCGGGACCCGTCACGCGCCGAGGAAGTCTCTCAAGAGGTCTTCATCCAGGTGTGGCAGACTGCGGCACGGTTCGACGCCGAACGTGGCAGTGCCAAGGGCTGGGTCCTGACGATTGCGCATCGCCGGGCTGTCGACGCGGTTCGCCACGACCAGGCGGCCACCAACCGGGACAAGAAGTACACCTCCAGCAACGGCCCCGACTTCGACGAGGTCGAAGAATCCGTGGCCCTCAGCCTCGAGCACGAGCAGGTTCGCCGGTGCCTGGCCGGGCTCACCGACCTGCAACGAGAAGCCGTCAACCTCGCCTACTACCAGGGCTACACGTACGCCGAGGTCGCCGAAGCACTCGACGTCAACCCGGCCACGATCAAGACTCGAATACGCGACGGCATCGTTCGTCTGCGCGACTGCATGGGAATCGAAGCATGACAACCGACCTGCACACCCTCTTGGCTCCGTACTCGCTCGATGCGCTCGAGCCCCGCGAGAGCGAACGCTTCGACGCGCACCTCGAGCAGTGCTCGGCGTGCCATGCAGAGCTGGCTGGATTTCAGGCGACGGCGGCCCGGCTGGGCGACGCGGTTGGTCTCACGCCGCCGGCAACCATGCGCTCCCACGTGCTGACCGAGATCGCGAGAACTCCTCAAGAGCGTCCCGTGGTGACGGCGATCACCCAGCGGCGCAGCCTCCGGTTCGCCCTGCCCCGGATTGCCGCCGCCGCGGCGTTCCTGGTCGGCACGATCGGTGTCGGAGGCTACGCGATCGAACGCGACAACGCGCACGACGCTGATGCCCGGACAGCCACGATCACGTCCGTCCTGGCCGCGCCCGACGCAGCCACCACCTCCAAGACGTTCTCGACCGGTGGCAATGTCCGCTTGGTCGCGTCACCAGCCAAGGACTCGGCGGTCATCGCCGCCAACGACCTCGCCCGGCTCAAAGGACACAAGGTCTATCAGGTGTGGATGATCAACGGTGCCGGACCCAAGTCCCAAGGGACGTTCACGAGCAGCGGCACCATGATCATGCACGGCGCAGGGGGCGCAGACTCCGTGGCCATCACCGTGGAACCCGAGGGTGGTTCGAAGCAGCCCACCACCGCTCCGATCGTGACGATCGCCGTTTAGACCACGCGTCCCACCGCTGCGCGTCGCCGAACGGCGCGATGGATCCGGTTCGCACGACTGTGCGCGCTCAACCTGCTGTTGCCCGAGAGTGGTTCGCCCGCCAACCGCAACCAGCCTATGGCGACTCCTGATCCAACAGACCGATGAACTCGTCGGCCATCTCCAGCTGCCGCGCGAGCTTCTTGCGACGCTCCTCGGCATCGGACTTCACCTCCGACAGATGCGCCACGGCCGCCTCGCGCACTGCAGAGGACGCTTTAGGGGCTCGAAGATTCTCAAGACTCGACATGGCCGCCTTCATCTCGTCCAGGCTGAATCCGAGAGGCTTCATGCGCCGGATGACGAGGATCTTCTCGACGTCATCCTCCGTGTAGAGCCTGAATCCGCCATCGGTGCGTCCCGACGGCTGGAGCAGACCAACGTCCTCCCAGTGGCGGAGGCTTCGGAGGGACAACTCGGTGCGTGCGGCGACTTCTCCGATGTGCATCGCCCCGGCCGTCGGTTGGTCCCCTGGTGTCTTGTCGCCGGCCACGTGACCTCACTCACTCGATCAGGATTTCAAACCTACCCTTACGTAAGGGTAGAGTTGTCTGCAGACTTCCGCCGGCGACACGCGTCGGCACGCGGCCCGAGAGCCGCATCGATTCATCATCTCAGCCAGGATCACGAGCCTGCTCACGGAGCAGCCAAGGACCCTGCCGTTCCGAATGGAGCCATCCTTGAAGACCTCTGCGCCCGACGTGAGCAGCGCCCGCGCATCGCTCGAACCCACCGTTCGCAAAGCCCTGCGGTCACCGAAGATGCTGCGCACCGAGGTGCTCGCTGGTCTGGTTGTCGCCCTCGCTCTGATCCCTGAGGCCATCTCGTTCTCGATCATCGCCGGGGTCGACCCGCGGGTCGGGCTCTTCGCCTCGTTCACCATGGCGGTTGCCATCTCATTCCTGGGCGGACGCCCCGCGATGATCTCGGCCGCGACTGGCGCCGTCGCGCTGGTCATCGCCCCGGTCATGCGAGACCACGGATACGACTTCTTGATCGCCACGGTCCTGCTCGGCGGAATGATCCAGGTCATCCTTGCCGTGGCCGGCGTGGCGAAGCTCATGCGGTTCATCCCACGGTCGGTGATGGTCGGATTCGTCAACGCACTGGCGATCCTGATCTTCGAAGCCCAGATCGACCACGTGCTCGACGTGCCCTGGGCCGTCTACCCGATGATCGCCATCGGAATCGCCGTCATCGTCGGCTTCCCCCGCATCAACCAGGTTGTCCCGGCCCCATTGGTTGCCATCGTGGCCTTGACAGCGTTCACGATCATCGGTGCGGTCAACGTCCCGAACGTGGGCGACCAGGGCGACCTGCCCGACAGCCTGCCGTCGTGGTTCCTGCCAGACGTGCCGTTCAACCTCGAGACATTCAAGATCATCGCTCCGTACGCGCTGGCGATGGCGTTGGTCGGCATCCTCGAGTCGTTGCTGACCGCCAAGCTCGTCGACGACATCACCGACACGCATTCGGACAAGACCCGCGAGGCCTGGGGCCAAGGCCTGGCCAACGTGATCACCGGGTTCTTCGGCGGCATGGGTGGTTGCGCCATGATCGGCCAGACGATGATCAACGTGAAGGCATCAGGCGCGCGCACCAGGATCTCGACCTTCCTCGCCGGCGTCTTCTTGCTGATCCTCGTCGTGGGGTTCGGTGACGTCGTCGCCCTCATCCCGATGGCCGCTCTTGTGGCCGTGATGGTCATGGTCTCCGTTGGCACCTTCGACTGGCACTCCATTCAGCCCAAGACCCTGCGCCGGATGCCCAAGAGCGAGACGACCGTCATGGTCGCGACGGTGGTCGTCACCGTGCTGACCCACAACCTCGCCATCGGCGTCGTCGTCGGCGTACTGGTTGCCATGACCCTTTTCGCTCGACGGGTCGCCCACCTGACCAAGACTGACCGCGAGCTGACCGAGGACGCCGACGGCAATGTCACCGCGGTCTACACCGTCACGGGCGAGCTGTTCTTCGCCTCCAGCAACGATCTTTACACCCAGTTCGACTACGCCAGCGACCCCGAGCACATCGTCATCGACCTGTCCCAGTCCCACATCTGGGACGCCTCGACCGTCGCCTCTCTGGATGCCATCACCACCAAGTACGAACGCAAAGGCAAGGCCGTGCGAATCGTCGGCCTCAACGACACCAGCGCCGACCGTCACGAACGCCTCACCGGGCAGCTGAGCGGCCACTAGTCTCTGCTGCCGATGCGCCGGGCCGGCAGCCACCGGCGTCGTCCACCGGATAGCGTGAACCCGGACGTTGGCCACCAAGGACGGAGAGCCTGATGTTGGCAAGAGATTTGGCGCGCGAGTTCCCGACGGTCACGTTGGAGACCGACGCCCTGGACGCTGCACGCCTCCTGGCGGAGCACCGACTGCCAGGACTGATCGTGCTCGACGAGGCGGGCCAGCCCTACACCGTCCTGCCCGGCTCACAGGTGCTCCGTTTCATCGTGCCAACGTACGTGCAGGACGATCCAGCGCTCGCGAGGGCGTATGACGAGAAGTCGGCGGACGAGATGTGCACCAAGCTCGTGAGGCACCAGGTCAGCGACGTGCTTCCTCGACGCAAAGACGCGTTGGAGCTGCCGATCGTGGCGCCCGACGCGACCGCCATCGAGGTCGCTGCCGTGATGGCGGGCATGCGCAGCCCGATTGTCGCGGTCGTTGACGACTCGACACTGATCGGCGCCATCACCGTCAGCTCGCTCTTGTCGCACCTGCTGGGTCACGGGACCATCCGTTGACCACATGGTTGGTGATCGCGGCGTTCACCGCCGCGTACGTGCTGATCGCCACGGAGCGGATCCACCGGGTCGCCGCCGCGTTGACGGGCGCCGCCGCGATGGTGGTCCTGGGTGTCGTCGACGCCCACACCGCATTCTTCAGCGAGGACACCGGCGTCGACTGGAACGTCATCTTCCTGCTGCTGGGCATGATGATCATCGTCAGCGTCATCAAGCAGACCGGCGTCTTCGAGTACCTGGCCATCTGGTCCGCGAAGCGCGCCCGGGGCCGGCCGTTCGCGGTGATGGTCATGCTGATCGTGATCACCGCGGTCGCGTCCGCCCTGCTCGACAACGTCACCACCGTGCTGCTGATCGCGCCGGTGACGCTGCTGGTGTGTGACCGGCTCGGGGCGCCGCCGATCCCGTTCCTGATCGCCGAGGCCATGGCCTCCAACATCGGCGGCACCGCAACACTGATCGGCGACCCACCCAACATCATCATCGCCAGCAAGTCGGGGCTCACCTTCAACGACTTCCTGGTCAACCTCGCGCCGATCGTGGTCATCCTTGTCGCCGTGTTCGTGCTGATGTGCCGGGTCATGTTCCGATCCGCATTCGTCTACGACCCCGAACGCGCGGCGGCCATCATGGAGCTCGACGAACGAGAAGTCATCAGCGACCACCGACTGCTTGCCCAGTGCGGTTTCGTGCTGTCCCTCGTCATGGTGGGGTTCGTCGGGCATGCGGTCTTCCACCTCGAGCCCTCGATCGTCGCGCTGCTCGGCGCCGGGGCGCTGGTCGCTGTCTCGCGAACCGAACCAGACCAGTTCCTCGAGGACGTCGAGTGGGCAACCCTCGTGTTCTTCATGGGCCTGTTCGTCATGGTCGGGGCCTTGGTGGAAGCCGGGATCATGGCCGACATCGGCAGCTGGGCCGTCGACTCCGTCGGCGACCGTTACTTGCTTGCGGGCACCGGGATGATCTGGGGATCGGCAGCCATCTCCGGAATCGTCGACAACATCCCCTACGTCGCCACCATGGCACCCATCGTCAACGACCTCGTCCAGGCAGGCGACGGATCCAGCCAGGCCCACGCCCTGTGGTGGGCATTGGCTCTGGGCGCCGACCTCGGCGGAAACGCGACCGCGGTCGGAGCCAGCGCCAACGTCGTCGTCATCGGCATCGCCGCCCGCAACGGCCACAAGATCTCGTTCTGGCACTTCACCAAGTACGGCCTGCTCGTCACGGTCGTGACGATCACCATGACCTGGGTCTACTTCTGGCTCCGATACTTCGCCTTCGCCTGAGATGACCACCGTGCGAGAGGCTGAGTCACCCGATCCCCTCGCGCAGTGAGGTCCCGATCGGGACTGCTCGCCCCTTGGGCCCGCCCCTCGTGAGCGCGCGGTGATGGGAGAGCGGCCGCGTAGGCTCGGGCGCATGGAGCCTGCCCTGAGGACAGTCGCACGTGTCGTCGTGGCGGTCCTTGCCTACGGGCTGGTGGTGGCGTTGGTGACCGCACCGATCGCCGCTGAACGCGCCGTCGAAGGTGTGTCGTTCCGCGATCGACTGGGCACCCTGCCGGTCGAGGTGTCGTTGGCGCACAACGGTGTCACGACGCTCGACACCGGGATCCTGGGGCGCCTGTACTGGGAGAGGACCGGTGCCGGCGGATTCGGTGCCTCAGTCAGGGCAACCGGCCCGCCGGAGGCCGGCGGTAGCCTGGCGTCCTACGTGAGCCCGGGCTTCGTTGAGACCAACGCGCAGTTCGTGAACGATCCCGACGAGGTCTCCCGTGTCTACGGTGACGAGTTCCGCAGTCAACTGTGGCGACGCTTCCTTCTCATCGAGCTCTGCGCCTTGCTGCTCGGGGGTACGGCTCTGTGGGCCGCTTTCCGAGGGCGTGCGCCGTTTCCAGCAGGCCTTCGGTTGAGCACACGACTCGGCCTTGGTGCACTGGCCGTTGCGTTGAGCGTCGCGGCGTCAGTAGCCGTGGCGGCGTGGCTCTTCGGGCGCTGGGACGGCAGCGTCGAGCCCCAGGAGACGTATCCATTGCCCGGGGTCAACGACCTTTCGTTCAGCAGCCCTCAGACGCTCGAGGTCGCCCGTCAAGTTCAGCCGTTCATCAAGAAGAACACCGATCGCATCCAGAAACGGACAGCCGCCTACGAGGCCGCGGCCGATGCCTCGCTGCGAGCCCAGCTGCCGCAGCACATCCAAGCACTGCAACCTCGCTCGGGTGAGAGCATCGTGATCGCCGAGGCCGACCCCCAAGGCAGCCTCGTGGGTACCAAGGTGCGAAGGGCCTTGTACGCGTTGCTTGGCGATCACCTGGGCCAAGACACGTTGGCGGCGCGGACCATATCCGGCGACATCTCCTCCAACGGCACCCTCGCCGAAGAAGGATTCGTCGCGGGTGAGTCCGACGCCAGCCCCGGCATCCCAACTGCCGCGGTCAAGGGTGACCACGACACCGACATCACCGTCCAGCAGCTCACCGATCATGGCGTGATCAATCCCGACTTCGACATCGCCGAGGTCGCTGGCCTGAACCTCCTCGCTGGCAATGACCCAGCCTTCAAGGAGCTCTTCGGTGGTTTGATCACCAACGAGAGCGGCGTCACCGAGACCGAGCTGGGCACCAAGCTGCGACAGAAGGTTGAGCGCACGGACGCGGACAAGCCCCTCGTCGTGCTGTTCCACCAGCCACGCTCGGCTGCAGGCTACATCGGCATCGATTCCGTCCATGATCTTGACGGCGCCGTCGGGCGCGAGACCGTTCCCCACGACGACGGCATTCCCGATCTGCCTCCAGGGATCATCAACTTCGGGCACCTGCACGACTTTTCGCCGCCCAGGGTGATCTGGAACACCGACGGGGACAAGGTCACCTGGACGGTCTTGAACCAGCTCGGCACGTCCGGGGGTGTCGAGGAGAACCCGACCTTCAACCGGTTCTCAACCCCGTTCTCCTCCCCCTTGAAGACGCTCAGCGTCCAGCTCCAGTACGTGAACGCCGGCACCGGGCTGCAGACCGGCTACGCCCGGATCGACATCGCTCGGGACGGCACTGCCACGATCACCGACCGCGTCGACCTGGGCCTGCCCGACGGGCAACCGGGCGATCCAGCGGCCATCTCCGACAACTGAGTCAGGCAACCTCGCACGAGGTTGTGAGACTTGCCCAGCCACCGTCGACCGCTGGAACCTAGGCTGCGTTCCCATCCATCGATGTGAGTACCTTCAATGCCTGTGGCACGGTCCACTCCGTCGGGTCCGGATCATCGAGGTTCTTGCGGCCTTCGCCGTTGAGGAAGTGCCGCAGGGCCGGCGGGACCTCCGCGCTCGTGCCCAGTTGTGGGGGCCCGTCGAGCAGGAATCGCTCATGACCGGACGAGTCGATGAAGAACACCTCGTCTGAATGCTGGATGTCGTAGGTCAGCCGCTCACCGGTGCGCCAGTTGCGAACCACCGTCCCGTCCTCGCCGACCCTGCGCCAGAAGACTCCCAGGGACTTCAGGACGTGATGGACCGACGCGCTTTCGCCGGTCAGCAACAACCAGTTGGCCGGGACACGGGAGAATTGCCGGCGATACGCGGCGAGCTGGGCGGGGGTGTCTCGCACGGGATCAACAGTGAGGCTGAGGAAGACCACCTTCTTGCTGAGGCCTGCAGCGTCGGCTTCGCGTGCCGTCTCGACGAGTGCCGACGTGTCGAGGGGGCAGGTCTCCTGGCACAGAGTCATGGTGTCGCCGAGGACTACCGTCTTGCCCCTCAACGAGTCGAGAGTGTGCGTTATGCCGCGTGAGTCGACCAACTTGGCCTCTCGGACCGAGGCCGGCAGCGGGACGTCCAGTGGTTGTCCGATCGCTCGGAGCTCAGCCAGCTTGTCAGCGGGCGGTCGTGTCGATCCGCAGGCGCTCATGACGCCGACCATCGCCAGGACGGCGACAAGTGCTGCTGTTCGGTGCGAACGGCTCATCGGCCTCCCGCTCTCGTGTCAGATATCCGCATGTCAGCTCAACGCGGCGAGGACGTCGCGGTGCCGAACCCAGCCGACGAGCTTTCCGTCCGAGTCGGCCACGGCGACGGCGTCCGCACCATGGTCCAACGCCTGAATGGCTTCGCCGATCGGATGATCCAAGGGCACCGGAGCTCCTGTGCGCATGAGGGAGCGGATGCCGGAGTCCTCGCCTGATGCCAAGGCATCCATGAGGTCTCGTGAGGCGAGGATGCCGACGAAGGCCCCGCCCTCGTCGAGAACCGGTATGGCGCTCTGGTTGATGGCGGCAAGCGTCGACGCGACCGCTCTCAGGTCGAGGGACACGTCGACTGCTTGCGGCGGGACCGACATCACGGCTGAGACGCGGAGATCACGCAGGCGCCCGTCCCCGGGCTCTTCGAGATCGATCCCGCGACGCAGCAACTTGCGGGTGTAGACGGTGTCTCGCGAAACCAGGTGGCTCACGCCGGTGGCAATCGCGATCGCCAGCATCAGCGGCAGGATGATCGAGTACTCACCGGTGAGCTCGAACAGAATGACCACAGCCGTGATCGGCGCCCGGGCCGCACCGGCGAACAGCGCACCCATGCCGACAAGTGCGTATGCACCGGGAGTGCCCAGTTGTGGATCGATGGCGTGGAGTGCCGTGCCGAACGCCTCGCCCAGCATCGCACCGCAGAACAGGCTCGGGGCGAAAACTCCGCCGGAACCGCCGATCCCGATCGTGAGGCTGCACGCGACGATCTTGCCGACCAGCAGCACGCAGAGGAAGAGCAGCGTGTAGTGCCCGTCAACCGCCTTGCCCAGCACCGGATAACCGACGCCATACATCTGCGGGAGGATCAGCAGGAGCCCGCCCAGCACGATGCCGCCCACCGCCGGCCGAAGCCACTCCGGCCCCTTCCACAACCAGTCGCATGCGTCCTCGATCGCATAGAGGATGCGGGAGAACATCACGCCCATCAGACCGGCCAGGACACCGAGCGCCGCGAACAACGGGTACTCGACGAAGTGCTCAACCCGGAATGTTGGCAGACTCAGGAAGGACTCGTCGCCCAGAGCAGCGCGACCAATGATGCTGGCGGTCACCGAGGCGAGGACGACCATGCCGAACGACTCCGCGGCCCATTGGCCGAGAATCAGCTCCATCGAGAAGAACACTCCGGCCAAGGGCGCATTGAAAGTGGCGGCGATCCCGCCAGCGGCACCGCAGGCGACGAGCAGTCGGATGCGGCGCTCGTCGAGGCGGGCGAGCTGGGCAACCGAGGAACCGAGCGCCGACCCAATCTGAACGATGGGCCCCTCCCGGCCCACCGATCCCCCGCCACCGATGCACAGCGCACTGGCAACAGACTTGACGATCGCCACCTGGGGACGGATACGTCCGCCGTTTCGCGCCACGGCCAGCATCACTTCGGGCACGCCGTGACCGCGCGCCTCCGGCGCGAACCTGTGAACCAGCGGACCGTAGATCAATCCCGCAGCGACTGGCGCGACAAGGACGAACCACGGCCCGAGCCAGGGCAGAAGGTGGTTCGCAGCGTGGCCTGATGCCGAGTAGTCCGCATGGCCGCTGAAGAGCTTCGTCAGCCCGGTGATCATGTATCGAAAGACGATGGCGCCGACCCCCGCCCCGACACCGACCAGCACCGACAGGACAAGAAGTCCGACTTGACTGGTCCCGACCGAACGCATCGACCGAACGGGCGCGGCCGCAGCAGGATTCACGTTTGTACTATGCAACCATTGCCTTGTGCAAGGCAAATCGAGCCGGAGGATGCCCGTGCCAACCAAACACCCGAGCACGTCTACAGGCAGCACGGAGTCGACAGACGACACGGTGGATGCGCTGCTCGCCGCATCCAGGGCGCTCGTGGCGGTCTCGGCCAGATCGATTGCAGGATCTCCCGACGTGACGTTTCCGCAGTTCCGCATGCTGGTCGTGCTGTCGCACGGTTCGAGCAACCTGAGCGAGCTGGCTGATGCACTCGATGTGGCGCCGTCGACCGCGCTGCGCATGGTCGATCGTCTCGTCACGGCCGGACTCGTCGATCGCACCGTACGTGCGGACAATCGGCGCGAGACCAATCTTTCTCTGACGAAAGCCGGTGAACGGGTGTTCCGGACGGTCACGCAGCGGCGACGCCGGGATCTGCAGGCGGTCGTCGAGCGCGTGCCCGAAGCAGATCGCCCACAGCTCGCTCGCGCCATGGCTCTGTTCGCCCGTGCCGCCGAAGACCTGGGGCCGATCATCGACAGCTCCGCCGTCCACGGCCGAAGACCGGCTCCGGACCAATAACTGGCGGAGGGATGTCGGGCCCCAGCGAGCTGAATGGCTACCACTCACTGCCTGCGACGGCGCTGCAGCGCCTGAGCCAGCAGGGTCAACAGCGTGGCACCCACAACAGCCGCGATGATCGCGGCTTGTGAGTCTGCGAAGAGCGAGTCGCCGACGATGCCGATGACCGAGTACGTGACCGACCACAGAAGCGTCGCCAGCACGGCCGCCACCATGTAGCGCTGCCACGGATAGCCCCCGAGCGCTGCTGCGACGAGCACCGGAACGCGCCCACCCGGTACGAGCCGCGACACCAGCAGTGTCCTGACCTCGTGCTGGTCAATGCTGTGCCGGATCCGCTTGAGTGCGGCCTGGGGATCGTCCTTCTGGAGCCACCCGATCCGTTGCGCCAATGGGGCACCTGCCCGGTGCAGCACCCCGTACGTCACGACGTCTCCGGCGTACGCGCCTGCGGCTCCGAAGGCGACCACCAGGACGAGCTCCCAAGGATGCTCGGCGCGGGCAAGGACGGCAGCGCCGCTGACAGCTGCGCCGGTCGGCACAACCGGAATGATCGAGCCGAACGCGACGAACCCGAACAGGATGAGCAACCCGACCGGCCCGATGCCCTCAGCCATGAAGCACCACGCGACGGCCCTGAACTGGCACGACAGCGGTCGTCGGAGACTGCGACATCGCGTCGGCGAAGCGTGACCCGGGAGTCTCGAAAAGACGCTGATGATTGGTGCGGTTGAGGGCGCGCATGCCAATGGGCCAGAACGTGCCGTAGTGGACCGGGAGGGCCCAGGTAGCCCCCACACGCTCCACCGCCTCGGCTGCTTGCTGGGGATCGAGGTGCCGGTCACCCAACGTCGGTCCCCAGCCGCCGACCGGAACGAGCGCCAAGTCCACGGCTTCCACGTCAGCCATTGCGTCATGTGGTCCGGTGTCTCCGGGATACCAGAACGAACCCGACTGCCCCTCGACCCGAAATCCGATTGCGGGCGCATGCCGTCGTCCCAGCGGAAGGCGACGGCCATCGTGACGAGCGGGGACCACGTCGATCCGCACCTCGGCCAGCTCCAGCCGGTCTCCTGGTTCGACTTCAACGACTTCGCGACCCGGCAGCGAACGAAGCAGGTCGGAGGCACCACGCGGCACGACGATCGGCGCTTCTGAGGACACTCGCCTGAGCGACGGGACGTGGAAGTGGTCGCCGTGCAGGTGCGACACGAGAACCAGGTCAAGCTCTGCTGCCATCGGGCCGGGAGTCGGCGCGTATCGACGCAGGTGCATCAGACGATCGACCAGCACCGGGTCGGTGCCGACGCGCGTCGATCCCAGCTCGACAGTCACGGACGAGTGACCCCACCACGTCACCGCCAGGGAGCTCACGGCGAGCCCGTTCGCAGGCCCAGCTGTTCGAGCCGCTCCAACAGCGCTTGGTGAACGTGGGACCCAGTCAGCGACTCGCCGGGCACAGTCCAGCCGGAGGGATGAATAAGCAGCGCATCGGTCTGGCCGCCGCCGAGTCCACCATGCGATCCCACCAGCTCTTCGAACGCCACGACCTCGCCGAGACCCGGGTCGAAGCGACCGAGCACGATCAGATCGCCGACGTGCTGCCGTTGGTCGAGGGACGCCACGTCTGCGGCCGCGCTGGGTCCGAAGACCGCGAGTGGGTCGTCGCCCTCGCCGCCTGACGCAACGCCGTCCAGGATCTCGCGACATCCCGTTCCACCGATGGCGACCAGGATCCCGTCCGCGCGGCGTACGACAACGGCGCCGATCTGCGGATGCGAGGCGAGGCCGGCGACCAGTCCGTGGAAACGTTCGTCGATCGTCTCCCACGGGACACGTCCCGGCTCGTCGGTCAGGTAGATGTGAGCCAGGCTGCCCGATGCCGCCACGACCAGACCACTGGTCTCGGGCACCGTGCCCGGCTCGCGAGAAACCTCCCGACGCCTCACGGCACTACGTGCCGCGGCGCCCACGACCCAATCAGAGCGACTGGCACTCGTCAGGAGGTTGTTGACCGGTCCCCACGGCTCGACCGGTTTGTCGTCCTCGCGCGCAGGAACCGGCTGCGCCGCAAGCTCGTGAACGAGGTCCGACAATGTACGACCGGCGAGCTGTTTGAACGTCATCCCTTGAGCCTGGCCGTGGTCCGAGACGACCACCAGCTCGTAGTCCCGGCGCACTTCGTCGGCCAGCTCGTCGAAGAACTGGAGGACGCGGTCGAGGCTCTCCAACGTCCGCATGGACTCCGGACGACTGGGCCCGGCGTGGTGCGCGACCTCGTCGTAGTCGACGAAGTCCACGAAGATCACGGGTGCCCCACGGGCCATGTGCTCGGCAACGATCGACACGTTGAGGTCCCGAAGGACGACAGTCGTCAGACCCCGGAGGAACACGAACACGCCACCGCGTCGCACGCGGGGACTCACGTCCCGCCGCCGTTGACGGCGCCCCTGGTGCAGCTCAGTCACCATCTGCCCGACGAACAGCACGGCCGATCGTACAAAGCCTGTGCGCGTCACGGCGAACGTTGCGGCACCACGCTCCGACGACGGCATCCGCGCATCGCTCATCGTGAGGACGCGCGTGGGTGCGTCGCCTGAGAACAGGTTGGACACGCTGACCCCGCCATCGGCGAGCAGGCCACGACCGTCGCTGAAAGTTGCCTCGATGTCTGCCAGGTCTGCGGGCTGGCTCGCAACAACGAGGCGACCGCGCTTCTTGTCGTACCAGCGGAAGGAGGGAACTGCGGTGACATCACCGTGCAGCAGGACGGACTGGCCTGCCGGTGTCGTCGCAGGCAGGCCGGTGTGCCAGCCTCGCAGCACGTGACTTCCCGACCGGAGCCATTCAGACACGGTCGGCACCGCCCCGCTCGTGATGGCCTGCCGCATGAGCGGCTCGCTGACGCCGTCGAGCTGGACGATCAACAGTCCGGGCCCGGTGCTGCCGTGCCGGTGGGTGACACGTACGGCGTGGCCGAGAACCTGGCCGAAGAAGGCCTCGTCACTGCTGGTGTCGAAGATCCAGTTGACGGCGGCTGCCGCTGCGGCGGCCGCCCACGAGGCCACGAAGACCTCGCCGAGCGAGAACGGCCGCACCGTGGGCACGAGGTTGAGCGCGATCCCGAGGATCAGGGCCTGGGCCAGCAATCCGGCGACCAGCAGGCCGACTGTCCCGGTGAGGACGGTCAGTCGCGTGAGCAGGGGCCGCAGCACGGCACCCACAGCCAGGACGACGACAGCAAGGGTCGCCACCGACTCCGAACCGCGGTTGACTTGTACGCCCGGCAACAACCACAGGCTGAGCGTCAGGGCTAGGAACGAGACGATGAACGAGCGGAGCGCGCCCATCACCCAGCTCCAGTCCGGCCGCCACCGAGCCGTGCGGCGGCCGACCAGGCGGATCCGACGCCAGATCGCTGACGACGGACTCATGCCGCGGTCTCGGTGTCGTCGGCCGCAACATGCACGTCTCGAACTCTAGCGATCAGTCCCTCTGGGGTTTCCGTAAACTCGTGGCATGGATGACCCCCGAAGACCCATGTCCCACACAAGCCCCTCTGCTGCTGGCCCGATCCGGAGCCGCATCTGATGGACCAGAACACGATCATCAATCTCGTACTCGTCCTGATCTTCGTCCTGGTCGGCGGAGTGTTCGCCGCCACCGAGATGGCGCTGGTGTCGCTACGGCCGAGCCAACTCGCCCGGCTCGAGCAAGAAGGCACCCGTGGTGCCAAGGTCGCCTCACTTGCCCGTGACCCCAACACCTTCCTCGCAGCCGTACAGATCGGCGTCACCGTTGCCGGATTCCTGTCCGCCGCCTACGGCGCATCGACCCTGGCTCCCGATTTCGCGCCCGCCCTGACGGGTCTAGGACTGTCCGACGGGGCAGCCGACAACATCGCCCTCGTGCTGATGACCCTGCTCATCGCCTACCTGTCGTTGGTGCTCGGCGAGCTCGTTCCCAAACGCTTCGCCCTCCAGCGGTCCGCCGGTCTCGCCGTGGCCGTCGCGCCGCCATTGTCCAGATTCGCAACCGTCATGAAGCCGGTCATCTGGTTCCTCTCGATTTCGACGAACGCCGTCGTCCGAGTCCTCGGCGGCAATCCCCACGCAACCAACGAGGCCATGTCGGAGGAAGAGCTGCGCGACCTCGTCGGGGCGCACGAAAGTCTCGAGCTCGACGAACGCCAGATTCTCAAGGACGTCTTCGACGCCACCGAGCGCTCCGTCAAGGAGGTCATGCGCCCACGCGGCAGCGTGGCATTCATCTCAGCCGACCTGACTCTGCCCGAGGCGATCGTCGCGGTACGCGGCAAGCCTCACTCGCGCTACCCAGTGACTGGTGAGTCGGTCGACGACATCATCGGGTTCGTACACGTCAGAGATTTGCTGGACCCGACCGCGGCGCCGGCATCGGCCACAGTACGTGACATCGCCCGCGAGATACCTGTGCTGCCCGGCACCAACCGCATCCTTCCCGCGATGTCCCAGATGCGCCGCGAAGGCGTCCACATCGCCCTCGTCGTCGACGAGTACGGCGGAACGGACGGCATCGTGACGCTGGAGGACATCGTCGAGGAGCTCGTGGGCGAGATCCGCGACGAGTACGACGCCGAGGAGCCCGCGCAAGCCGAGCCGCGCGCCGGCATCGTCGATGCCAGCCTCAGCATCGAGGACTTCGCCGACGTCACCGGGATCACCCTCGAGGACGGGTCGTACGAGACCGTCGCCGGCTACGTCATCGACCAGCTCGGCCGCATCCCAGACGTCGGCGACTCCATCAACGTCGACAGCTCCGTGATCGAGGTCAAAGCGCTCGACGGGCACCGCATCGCCGAGGTCGAGATCAAGCCCACCGCCGAGAGCGAGTCGCAACTGCCCTCAGCCACTCCCGAACGGTGAGCCCGTCCTCATACGGGTGGAAGCTGGAATCGAGTTGCCCCACGAGGAACATCTCCACGCCCTCCTCCGTGGGATGTTGCAGGAGCAGAGCCGCAATCTCGACCGCGAGCTGACGAGCCGTGTCCTCACGTGTCGAAAAGTCGTCTACGGCCCGCCACATGCTCGAGTACCGCAAGTCCCATGTCTGATCCAGGTAGGCGCTCATCAGACGTTCCAGTGCCGGATAGCCAGTCATGTCAGGAGTCCTGGATGTCTTCACCGATGAGATTGGGAAAGGCCCACACGTGCTCGACCCCCGGAGATCTTGACCATCACACCAGACACACTCCTTTAGGCACAGTAAGCGGACACCAGCGTTGTCGATGGTGAAACCGCTCGACTGCGCAGCGAATTCCCGACCGTCTGACCTGCGGCCAACGACTGCCCCGTAGAGCAGTCGAGAAAAACACGACCCACAAACTTCGACACACCTCTTTCATTGAGGGCGCCTCAAGTGGCCACTCGCGCAGATTTCTCGGCCTTGGGGAACGTGACCATGACGTTGCACAAGCTCTCGGCCGGCTCCGGGTACGAGTACTTGACCCGGCAGGTCGCCGCGATGGATTCGACCGAGAAGGGTCACGCCGAGCTGGCGGACTACTACTCGGCGAAGGGCGAGGCGCCAGGCGTCTGGATGGGCTCAGGGCTGACCGGGATCGACGGCATCGAGACGGGCGACGTCGTGACAGCCGAGCAGATGCTTCAGCTGTTCGGTCATGGGCTCGACCCAGTGTCGGGCGAGCGGTTGGGCAGGCCGTACCGGCTTGTACGACAACCAGTCTCAGCCGATGACTTTCGGGCCGAGGTGGGACTTCGCACCCGCGCCCTGAGTGCCGGGAACGAGCTCACTCACGCCGGCTGCGCCGGCCGATATCCGTGCCCGCGCGCGCACGGAGGTGGCCCGGGAATTCTTCGTCGAGGAGCATGGCCGGGCACCCTCGAACCCTCGCGAGCTGGACGCCGCTCTGAAGCGATACTCGCGCCCGCCACGCGCCGCGGTCGCCGGTTTCGACCTGACGTTCTCCCCCGTCAAATCGGTCTCCACGTTGTGGGCGATCGCTCCGCCAGAGGTATCGGCGGTGATCGAGCAAGGCTCATCAATGCTGCGGTGTCCGACGCGTTGAGGTTCATCGAGCGCGAGGCGCTGTTCACCCGCGAAGGGTTGAACGGGGCTCGGCAGGTCGAGACGCGTGGGCTGCTCGCGGCGGCATTCACCCACCGCGATTCACGAGCTGGTGACCCTGACCTCCACACGCATGTCGCGGTGGCGAACAAGGTCCAGACGACAGGCGGCAAGTGGCTCGCCATCTACGGACGTGTGCTCTACGAGTCGGCGGTGGCAGCGTCGGAGACGTACAACACCGCGCTGGAGCGCCACCTGTCCGAGAAGCTTGGCGTCCGATTCGCGGAGCGGCCCGAGGCCGAACGAGGGAAGCGTCCGGTGCGCGAGATCGTGGGCGTCGACCCGACGCTGAACCAGGAATGGTCGAAGCGTCGCCGCGACATCGACGTGCGCCAAGGCGATCTGACCGCCGACTTTGAGCAGACACATGGACGTCCACCGACACCAGTAGAGGCGATCGGTCTGGCGCAGCAGGCGAACCTGGAGACGCGGGACGCCGAAGCATGAGCCGCGCTCGTTGGCCGAACAGCGGTCCGTCTGGCACGACGAGGCGGTCGAGCAAACTCGGGTCGCAGCACGCTGTCGACAACATGGTGGCCGAAGCCCTGCACCCGGTCGCCGACCAGCGCCAAGCCGTGTCAGCGACCTGGGTGTCGGCCACCGCGCAACGCGTAGTCGCCGAGCTGGAAGCACACCGGGCGACATGGAAGACGACCCACGTGCGCGCCGAAGTGCAGCGTCAAGTGCGCGACATCGAAATCGACCCCGCCCACCTCGATGCGGCTGTCGGCTGGGTGATCGACCACGTCCTTGAGCGGTTGTCGGTCAACCTGACTCCCGACCTCGACACGATCAGCGACCCCGAGAAGCTGACGTCGCGCGGATGGTTCAAGCGTCTACCGGCATACCGGCCGCGACCTGTTCACCAGCCCAAGGATCCTCGACGCCGAGCAACAGATCATGACCGCCGCAGGCCGCAGCGACGGACGCGTCGTCCCAGTCGAAACCGTCGAGGTCAGCGCTGCTGGAGAGCGCCGCGAACGGCGTCACCCTCAACCAGGGGCAGGCCGGACTGGTCCGGGAAATGGCCGTCAGCGGACGACGTGTGCAGGTCGGCATCGCAGCGGCCGGGTCGGGCAAGACCACCGCAATGCGGATCCTGGCGCAGCGCATGGAACGACGCCGGAGGACAAGTCGTTGGGCTCGCGCCGTCCGCTGCGGCCGCCTCCGCGCTCGCGGGCCGAGACCGGCATCACCTCGGACACCCTCGCCAAGCTCGTGCACGACCTCGACACCGGAAACCCCTCCCCAGCGCTGTCGATCGGTCCGGAGACGCTCGTCATCATCGACGAAGCGGGCATGGCCGACACGCTGACCTTGGCTCGCGTCATCGACCATGCCATCGACAACGGGGCGTCGGTGCGGCTCATCGGTGACGACCAACAGCTTTCAGCCATCGGCGCCGGCGGTGTGCTGCGCGACATCGCCGCCAACCACGGCGCGGCTCGGCTTGGACGAACTCATGCGGTTCACCGACGCCGCCGAAGCCGCCGCCTCTCGTGGCCTTGCGCGACGGTGACCCTTCGGCTCTCGGGTACTACTTCGACCAGGACCGCGTTCACATCGGCAGCACCACCACGACCACCGATGCGGTGTTCGCTGCGTGGTCGACAGGACCGCGCAGACGGACTGGATTCACTGATGCTCGCGCCCACGCACGACCTCGTGACCGAGCTGAATCAACGAGCCCGAACCGCGCGGCTCGACAACACGACGCCTGACGCCGAGGTCGAACTGGCCGACGGCAACCGCGCCTCGATCGGCGACACGATCCGCACTCGGCGCAACGACCGAAGGCTCGCAATCAGTCCTACCGACTGGGTGAAGAACGGCGACCGCTGGACCGATCACCGGCGTCCACGGCGGCTCAGCTCGACGGCCCGTCACACGAGATCTGGCCTGCACGTCACGCTGCCTGCGCCGTACGTCGCTCAGCACGTTGAGCTCGGGTACGCATCCACCGTCCACAGCGCCCAAGGCCTCACCGCCGACACCATGCACGGCGTCGTCACCGGCACGGAATCCCGCGAGACGCTCTACACGATGATGACCAGAGGACGTCACGCCAACCACGTGCACCTCGCGGTCGGCGGAGACGGCGACCCTCACCAGTTGCTCCACCCAGACACTCGCGAACCGGCGACCGCGACCGAAATCCTCGAGGCGATCCTGGCCCGAACCGGCGCGGCCGTCTCCGCCACCACCACGGCTCGCGAAGCGACGTCGCCCGCGGCGCAGCTCCACGAAGCCACGACCAAGTACGCCGATGCGCTCGTCGCCGCCGCCGAAGACGTGCTCGGTCCGGATCGCATTCTCGAGATCGCGCACCAGGCCGAAGAACTGCTGGCCGGGCTCACCGACGCGACTGGGTGGCCGTCTCTGTCGGCGCAACTCCTGATGATCGAATCAAGCGGATTGGATGCTCGCGATCTCCTCGAAAATGCCTTCACGTACCGCCCGCTGGACGATGCCGACGACGCAGCACTCGTGCTCGGCTGGCGGCTGCACACCCTCGCTCCGACAGAGGGCGGCCCACTGCCCTGGCTACCCGCCATACCGGCCAAACTCACTGAAGACCCGACCTGGGGCACCTACCTGGCCGAACGCGCGGAGCAGGTCAGCACCCTCGCCGGCGACCTACGGAGATCAACGATCAACGATCTCGCACGAGTGGCTGCCGCCGAACGCCACTCTCCCCGCCAGCCTCACGAGCGACGTAGAAGTGTGGCGCGCCGCCCACGGCATACCCGAGAGCGACCGACGGCCGACTGGTCCACCGCAGGTCGACTTCGCGGCCCGCGAACACCAACAGCGACTCGATCAACGCCTCAACCATCACCTCGACAAGCAAGGCGCGGCGTGGATCCGGCCAATCACCGAGCTCGTCGGACACCGCGACAACCACACGCCCGTCCTCGCCGAACGACTCGCCAGCACTGGCGCCAGCAGGGCCACGACGTCCACCGCCTCCTCGAGAGCTGCGGGGCGCCAAGGACCGCTACCCGATGATCACGCGACGGCGGCCCTCGACTCCCGGATCACCCGACTCCTCGCGGACGAAAACCGCATCTCCGACCGCATCCGCCAACAGGACATCGCCGTGCACGGCGATCATTCGATCCACCCCGAGGAGGCCCCAGCATTTGAGTGACTGCAGGTCGCTTTCGCAAGAGGTTGCGCCCACGAGGACTGGCATCCGAGCCCTCGTAGCCGCTGACATCGAAACACCGTGACAGGATCGTGCTCGGAAAACGTGGTTAACATCCTGATCGCGGCGAAATGACTCTCTCTTTTCAGGGGAGCCCACTCAGCAACATATGCGATGGATTCAGTATTACCGGTACCTCTGCATATCAGGATCCGTCGTATTCACTCGCCTGGCGTGAGTTCAGATTGCAGCGAGCTCTTCGCTCAGACGTACGAAGTCCGGCACGGAGACTGTGGGGGAAGCTACGGCCGGAAGCGGGCTCACGCCGGGTCGCGTGATGAGTGCCGTCTTCATGCCGGCCGCCGTTGCGCCAGCGATGTCCCAGTCGTGTGCCGCGACCATGACGGCGTCAGACGCGGCCACACCCCAGGACTGCAGGACATGGTTGTACGGTCCGGCCGCGGGCTTCAGGATGCCGGCCTGTTCGGCTGAGAAGACTTCTGCGAACACGTCAGTCAGCCCTGCATTCTCGATTTGGGCCTCTGCCGTCGCGAGGGGGGAGTTGGCCAGGACGACGAGCTCGTGTCCTGCGTCTCGCAGCTCGAGTAGTCCGCCGCGGACGTCGGGATGCGGGGGGAGGGAGCGAAGCGCCGCGCCTACGGCTGCTCGATCCGCGGAGTCAGGTTGACGGCCGTGATTCTCCACGACCACGTCAACGCAGGCCCCGGCAATTTGAGCAAAGTCCCGGTATTCAGCGGTGGCGGTGATCGTCAGCGCAGTGTGGATCACGAGGGAGAACCACTCCTGTCGCGCGGCAGGATCGCCGGTCATCTCGAGGAACTTCTCGTCTAGTAACTGTAGGTCCAGCATGGTCTCGTTCACGTCGAACACGCAAAGCATCGTCTACTCCTAGGTACGATCAAAGTAGTACCAATGGTACGATAGACCTCGTACCATTGACCAGAGGAGCTGAGGCGAACATGAGCAAAGAGTTCCCCGTTCCCCAGGTGTCCGCCGTGGAGCTCGGGACCGTGATGGCAGCGCTCGCCGATCCACACCGCGCAGGCGTCATCGCTTCCTTGGCCGCGGGGAGGGCTCTCAACGAGGCAGGAGAGCGGGCATGCGCGTCGTTCGCACTCCCGGTCGCCAAGTCGACCCGCACGCATCACTGGCGGGTCCTTCGGGAAGCCGGACTCATACGTCAACGCGATGCCGGCAACGGCACTTTTGTCCGTCTGCGACGAGATGAGTTCGAAGACCGGTTCCCAGGTCTGCTCGACGTCTTCACGCGCCTTGCGACTCAATCTGGTTCGTAACCCGGTCGACAGTTGGACTCTGCTGCGCGTGAGGCGAAGTGAGGCGGTCACGGAGAAATGATTCCTCCGCGGCGATACGCAGAGTCAACTGGACGCGTGACCTCTCACTTTGACCCGTGTTCGCTGGCGGCTCACGCGGCATCATCGCTGGCAGCGCTCGTCGCATCGATGGCTCTTCTGGCTGCTGGTTTGTTCGCCACGACCACTGGAACCTGTCGGCCCCGCAGCTCGTGCGGTGCATCCTGCGGGCTCAGTCAGTTCGTGTGGTGAAACATCAACGCGCCCAGCGGCGGCGGACTGACGCAGGGCCTGACTGACGTCTGGCGCGCCGTCCCTTCTGCATCCGTGGGCCAGTCAGGTGGCCCAGCTCATTGGGTTCAGTCATGCAAAGAATCTACTGTGCGTCGGACCCCGGCTCCCAGATGCGGGGACACGCCCTTTCGGACTTCACTGATCACCTCGGCCGCTCCGCCAGTCAGACCTTCGTCCCTGGCCTCTTTGGATTCGGTGCATCGCAGTTCCCTCTCTGACGAAGTCCTTCGGTCGGCTCGTTCCCTTGTTCGGCGCTTCGCCTACGCCAGACGACGGCGGCACTAGTCGCGCCCGCCCGCACTGTCTTCGAGTTGAGACAAGCCCTGCGTCAATTCGCCGCCTGGGTGGTGCTCGAGCGAGATCTCCGGCAGTGCTAAAGGTGGGCCAATGTTGCTCAGCCGAACCGAAGCGCTACCTCAGGACTCCGGACCTGAGTCGTTCCCCCAATCCCCTTCCAACTCCCAATGCTCATCCACGGGGTTGAACACGAAGACGTCTAGGTGCCCGAAGTCCACTTCCCCGCTAGCGTCCGTCGCAGGAGGCAAGCCACTGAGCACACCTCGACCAGGTGGGGGCTGCGGACAGTCAGCCACGCTGCTCGGTAGCGGTGCTGTTCGCCGACCTTCGGCGGTTCGTAGAGAAGGTGGTCCGAAGTCGAGGACCGCATTTGGCCGAAAGCGCAATTCGCCCTCGCTTGAAGCCAACTGCAAGGCCCACGAATCTTCGAGATAGACGCCAGCTAAATCAGGGAACGCGTGCCGCCCTCCTTCCTATCGAAGAAGTTCTGCCAGGCGTGACGCTGATGCCGTTGCAGGAGGGTGATGAGGTGGTTAGCGTCTACGCGCTGATCAAGACTCGTGTTGCTGAGGGTGTCACTGGGTGGAGCTGGCGGTCACCCGAGATCGTGAACCGTGAAGAGCTTTTGGGTGCTCTTGTCTCACAGAGTGACTTGCTCAGGCACCAGATGCTGAACGACAGGGAGACCGCTGACTAGGTGAATCGCGGGTACCAGTCTCAGGCTTCGTTGGGCCGCCGGGGGTAGTCAGATGACCAGCGTGCACGGCCAAATGGCGGCTTGCGTCCCATCTTGCGCAATTGAGAGGAGACGATCATCCACGCGACTAGCGCTGTTGGTATCCAATGAACGACGAGCGACGGATCGTCGTTCGAGCCGCCCACCTGGAGGCTGGGCCGGCCGATGAGTCCAGGCTCCAAAACACCAACGACGAATACCACGACGGCTAACCAGAACGAGCATCCAGCAGGACATCGGTTCTACGAGCGAGCGGCTGAGGCATACGGCAATGCTATGCGCGAAGGTCGTCAATTGTTCGCCCTCGACACTTACTGCATTGCTCGCGGCGAATAGAAGCCGGTCAGATCCACGAGAGCGGCGCTGTGTCGGGGCACCGGACGAGTTGCTTCCCGCTAGGCGAGCCACCGCCTGACTGGGTTCACACTTCCTCGACCATTACGTCACCGGGCCAGAACGCGACATGATCCTTGATCCGACGCGCCAGCGGAGATGGGTGTCGGTAGGTCCACGCGGCATGCCGTGCAGTCGAATCCCCGGTTGTGATCGTGTAGTAGCTTGCAACGCCCTACCAGTAGCACAGCGTCTTCATCCACGAGCGCTCGAGCAGATTGAAGTCGACAGACTCCCGCGGGAAGTAGCGATTGCCTTCGAGAAGAATCGTCGCGTCGCTCTCCGCGACGATGTGCCCGTCGAACACTGCTCGAAACATCGTCATCGGCTTTCCATCGGGGGGCCACACACTTGCAGGCTATCTCGTAGCAACCCGGTGACTCAGCACTCCCGTAGCCGGTGTTTGCGCTCAACGACGTGACGAGAATTCACGTTTGCCATGCAGTGGCGAACGGCCCATCCGGAAAATCATCGATGGCTTCCTCCGGCGGCAAAATGACGCGACTGCGTGAGATGCTGCGTGGGCATGTCGGGTCCAAGGCGGGCGCTAGACGCTGAGACATCCATGCGGACGCGGCTTCGCCGCGGTGTCAGGCATGACGCTGCGTTCGGCCCCGTACAGGCCCGGCATGCCCAAGATCGCGTGTGGTGTCCGTCGCGGAACTGCTTCGCCACTCATCCGCGGCGGAATGCCGCAAGTGGACGCGCCGGACACGTCGTAGCATCTCTCGCGGCTGAAGGTGGACGTCAGTCCCAGGTGCGCAGCCATTCCAGGGCGCGATCTGTCGCAACCTGGTGCTGCGGGGGCACTGCCGCCAGCCGCTCCCTCACGACTCCCGCGTCGACGAGGCCGACCTTCAACAGCGCGGCGACGAAGTTCTGGTCCTTCTCGCGCAGGGCGCAGAGCTTGGCCACGCAGAGGTCTTCGGCGTTCAGGCACCACCCGGTGAACTGCGGATCGCCCGACGGCGCAGCGGCGTTGATGTTCTGCACCTTGACCAGCCGATCACGCCAGCCCTCCGGGAGAACCGATGTCTCCAGATCCACGCCGTCGATGCTGTAGCCGTGAAGCTCCTCGAACGGTGAGAACTCTCCTGCCACACCTTCGATGAGGTCTGCGAGCCGAGCCGTCTCGGCGTTGTCCTCGGCGATGGGAAGGATGTCGACCTCGATCGACATCGTGGCATCGTCGGGCAGCTGATCGTCGGCGAAGGTGCCAAGTATCGATTGTGATCCGACCACGATCACTTCCGACCGTTCGATGATTTGGCACGCGGTGCGGATCGCGTGTTCCAGCTGGTCGCGGCGCATCACCCGACCCCGGCCAGCACTTCTATGCGTTCATCTTGCGGGAGCAGCCCGCCCATGGGGGAGACCTCACGCATCTCAATCGACTCCCGATCAAGGCCAGTCAGCACGCGCTGAATACCCAACACGTCACCCGTCTCGACGAGACTCTGCCAGCGCCGGAGGTTCCGTGTGTGCGGCTGACCATTGACCTGACCACGAAGCCTGACGATGTTGCGCTCAATGGTTGGTCGCCACTGTTCGAACGTCGACCGCGTCAGATGAGACGACAACCGGCGATGCAGCTCCCACGACCGACGCTCAGAGCGGTTCAGGTCCGGCTCCACCGGCCGCCGACTCACCTCCAGTCGGAACCCCATGCACGACAGCAACCGGTCCAGCTGCTCGTCGCTCAGATCCACCTTGCCCGCAAGGAACTGACTGATGCTTGGCTGACGCACTCCACTGATCCGTGACAGCTCGGACTGCGTGGTGCCCGTCTGGACATCACTTTGCGCAGTACCTCGCCACGACCCGTCACGCGTAAAATATAGCAGGGAATGCTATAGATCGCCTGTTGTAGATGCGTGAATCGTGAGGTCTTCGACTGCGACTCCGGCCGGATCTCCGGGATGTGGTTTGGATTTCACAGCAGGATCTCCAAGGCCGACCGCAGCGCCGGACTCGCCTTGGGGAAATGAGTCGCCAGCGCCAGCAACCCGCTGGGGCTACTCCCCCGACGACGCAGCCATCGTTTCAGCGCCTCGTGGGCGAGATCGCTGCCCAATTCGTGCCGCATAGGAAAACGCGTAGATGATCGTACACTCGCTCCCGTACAGACCGATCTCGATATCGCAGGGCAGCTGGTGGCTCTCTCGTCCTAGTTGAAAGGTCTCAGGATCGAACGAATGCCACGTG
>CAWDXV010000004.1:0-230754 GCA_963806345.1 uncultured Actinomycetota bacterium
GTGCATGCCGAAGATCGTGCTGTCGTAGCGCTTCTTGTACTCGATGTTGATCTCGTTGACCTCGCGGTCGAAGTCGTCGACGAAACCAGCGAACTGGTTGAGCAGGCCGACCGCGTACTGGCCCTTGGCGGCGAGGTTCTGCGCAGTAGTCTTGGCTGCTGTCGTGTTGGCCTTGACGCCGGCCTCGATGTCGCCCTCGATCGCCGCGGCAGCATTCTTCTCGTCGCCCTCGAGCTCGCCGGCAAGCGACTGGATCACGGCTGCGTCGGAGCCGGGCTTCTCGCCGGCGGCGCGGATCGCGTCTCCTGTGACCTTCCAATACTCGAACGGTCCGTCAGTTCTCGTCACCATGGTGTTGCCCCCGGTTCAGCAAAGTGTCTTCGAAAGCACGGGCGCCAACGGGGCTTGCTTCCCGTTGGCGCCCGTGTCGTACGTGTGCGGTCGTCCGACCGGCCGGAGCCGGTGTCAGACCTGACGGTTGATGCGGTCGCCGACCTCGGACGTCGTGTTGATCGGCGCCGCGAGGTTGGCCCCGCCCTCTTCGTCGCTGTTGCGAGCGGTCGAGGCCACGTTGGACACGTTGTGCCCACCGTCGGTGAGCAGGTTGCCCAGCTTGCCCGAGTCGTCGAGCACGTGGTCGTTGACGAAGCTCGTCAGAGCCGTCCCGACGATGGGATGCCCGAGGCTTCCCGACGCGGTGTCGAGACCATCCTTGAGTCCCTTCGCCGCGGCGTTGCCCGACGTCGAGCGACCCGAGACCGTCGTCCCGACCTTGTGCAGCTGACCGACTTCGACGCCTGTGACGTCGCTGGATCCACCCATGGCGAGCCTCAGTTGATCGTGTTGAGCGACTTGTTGGCCGCGCTGCGCACGTTGGCGATGAACTCGTCGGTGTTCTCCGAGGTCTTGCCAGCGAGCTTGTTGACGTTGGTGTCGATCTCGTCGCCGTGGTGGCGGCTGGTCGAGCGCGTCTGAGCCTGCAGGTCGGAGCCGACGCCACCTTCCATCTGGTTCTGGAGGTGAGCCTGCTGGCGGTCGGCGCCTTCGTTGGTCTCACGGAAGTTGGCCATGTTGGAGCGGGTGTCGTCGACGTGCTGCTGGACGGACCCACGGTCTACGCGAAGCTGATCACTCATGATGTCTCCTTGAAGTCGAAAGGGGCGTTCAGGCCCGGTTGATCTTGGCGGTCAGGTCGGATGCGGAGTTCTCGACGTTGCGGGACTCGCCGGCCTGGTCGTGCGAGGCCGTGTCTTCGTGTCCGGCCGTGCGGCGGAGGTAGTCGGCGCCACCAGCAGCGTTGTTGGTGTGCATCAAGCCACCCGCCGAGAGGCTGTTGGCTGCGGCAGTCGAACCGTTGCCGGCCTGGGTCGCGAGCGAGCCCTTGTTCTGGCCCAGCAGGTCAGCCGTGTGGTTGTGCTGCTTCTTGGAGAGACCGTGCGCGTTCTCGCCTTCGGTGGCGAGGTTCTTGTTCTGCTGGAGAGCGCCTTCGTAGCCCTCGGACAGTGATACGCGATCTGAAGTCATCGTGAAATACCCCCTGTAGAGATTCAGTCAGTGTCGTCAGGATATGGCATGAACGCGAATAGCGACATCCTTGCGCATAGTGAACGATTCAACCGCCCACCGGATCGTCGTCGATCCTCGCGAGCTGGACGAGCGAGGTCGCGCCGTCCCGCGTGACGTACATGGCGCGTCCCTTGGGAAGGCGGCGCGACGGATGGCCACCGATGAGCCGGCCCTCGAGCCGGTCGCCGGAGAACATGAATCCGGGCGCGCTCAGGTCGATCAGACGCTGGATCATCGGCTCGAACACGGCACGCGACATGCCGCCCGTACGCCGGGCGAGCACGAGGTGGAAGCCGAGGTCGCGGCCCTGCGGCAGCAGGTCGACGAGCGCCGCGAGCGGATCGCCCTGGGATGTCGAGACGAGGTCGTAGTCGTCGACGATGACGAACACCTCGAGGCCTGACCACCACGTGCGGTTGCGCAGCTGCTCGGACGTGACGTCCGGGCCGGGCACGCGTGCGCGGATCGCGCCGGACACCTCGGCGGCCATCGTCGCAGCCTGCTCCATGCCGGTCGCGTACGTCAGCAGGTAGTCCTCGGGGACGACGTCGAGCAGGGAACGGCGGTAGTCGACCACGACGATGCCGATCTCGTCCGGCGTGTGGCTGGAGACCAGGTTGTGGATCAGCAGCTTGAGCAGGTTGGACTTGCCGGTCTCGCCGTCGCCGTAGACCTGCAGGTGCGGGTCGGCTCCGAAGACGTCGATCTCCGCCGGGCCGAGGTTGAGCTCGGAGAGACCGACGAGGACGCCCTTGTCGCCCATCTGGATGGGTGGCAGGTCGGCCAGCGTCACGAGGCGCGGGAGGACCTCGACCTTGGTGACGCTGCGGTCGCCCCACTTGGTGAGGACCGCGTCGATGAGCGTCTGCTGGGCCGAGTCCTCGGCCGCGGCGTCGGGCACCTCGAGCACCGGCAGCGCGGTCTGGAACAGCAGCGCCGCGCTGCGCGTGCCGGTGATGCCGCGGCCGTTGGCGTCCTTGGGGATCTGCTCCATGACCTTGCGGTCGAACTCCGAGTCGTACGCGTCGTTGATGCGCAGCTCGAGCCGGCCGCCCATCGAGCCGGCCATGCGCATGCGCACCTGCATGTTCTGGGTGACCGTCACGATGACGTGCACCCCGAAGTTGGAGCCGCGGGCGGCGATGTCGGCGATCGCGTAGTCGAGGTCGTCGAACTCGTCGCGGAACGTGCCCCAGCCGTCGACGATCAGGAAGATGTCGCCGGGCTCGTCGTCACCGAGGGTGCCGGCGGCACGGGCGCGGCGGAAGGCGGCCATCGACTCGAGCCCGTGCTCGCGGAACATCGCCTCGCGATGGTTGAGGGCGGCACGTACGTCGTTGACGGTGCGGTTGATGCGCTCGGGGTCGACGCGGGCGGCGACCGACGCGACGTGCGGCACCCGCTGCAGGGCGCTGAGCGAACCTCCGCCGTAGTCGATGCAGTAGAACGCCACGTCGCCCGGCGCGTACGACATCGACATCGACAGGATCAGCGACCGGATGAGGGTCGACTTCCCGGTCTGCGGCGAGCCGGAGATGATCAGGTTGGCGCCGCCGCCGGTGAAGTCCCACGACAGCGGGAACTGGCTCTGGTGGCCCGGGTCGTCGACCAGGCCGAGGATCGCTGCGCAGGTCGTCGGGTCGGAGGTGTCGTCGAGCGACAGCAGCTCGCCGAGGGCCAGCTTGCTCGGCAACGGCTCGAGCCACACGGGCCTGACCTGGGCCGAGCCCGAGGCCGCGATCTGGTCGCACAGCACGTCGAGGACCGTCGCGTTGGACGCCGCCTTGTCGAGGCGCACCTCGCCCTCGAGCTCGTCGAGCGCAGCCTGCTGGGCCGCGAGCCAGGCTCCGAGTCCGTTGACCGCGAGGTAGGGGACGACCGGGACCGACGGTCTTGGGCCCGTCGCTGGGCGGGACGTACGGCGACGAGACGAGTGCGGCCTTGAAACGGTCGAACACCGTCGTGTCGACCTTGAGGTAGCCGGATCCCGGCTCGGGCGGCAGGTGGAACGCATCCGGTACGCCGATGGCATCGCGGCTCTCGCCCTCGGAGAACGTACGCAGGCTGATCCGGTAGGACAGGTGCGACTCGAGGCCGCGGATCTTGCCCATCTCGAGCTTCTGGGTCGCCAGCAGCAGGTGCACGCCGATCGATCGGCCGATGCGCCCGATCGCCACGAACAGCTCGGCGAAGTCGGGCTTGGCCGTCAGCAGCTCGGAGAACTCGTCGACGATCACGAGCAGGTGCGGCAGCGGCTCGAGGTCCTCGCCGGCGTCGATGCGGTCCTGGTAGACCGTGACGTTGGGCAGGTTGCCGGCGTCCTTGAGGATCTCCTGCCGGCGCTGCATCTCACCGTAGAGCGCGTCGCGCATGCGGTCGACGAGGGTCAGGTCGTCCTGGAGGTTGGTGATCATGCCGGCGATGTGCGGGATGTGCTCCATCGCGGCGAACGTCGCGCCGCCCTTGAAGTCGACGAGCATCAACGCGAGCCGGTCCGGTCCGTGACCGATGACCAGCGAGCTGACGAGCGTACGCAGCATCTCGGACTTGCCCGATCCGGTGGCGCCGACGACCAGGCCGTGCGGGCCCATGCCGCCGTGCGCGGACTCCTTGAGGTCGAGCACGACGGTGTTGCCGGTCGCGCCGACACCGATCGGCACCCGCAGGAGGTCACGGAGGGCGCGAGCACGCCACGTGCGTACGAGGTCGAGCTTGGCGGGGTCGGCGACGCCGAGGATGTCGGGCAGGCCGACCGTGTCGCTCAGCCCGTCGTCGCTCGCGTCCTCGATCGTGAGGCGCAGCGCCGAGAGCACCCGCGCGATGGCCGCGGCGACGCCCTCGGGAGGTATGTCGAGGGTGAACGGGTCCTCGCGCGAGTCGAGCTTGACCGAGCCGTCGGTGCCGAGCTCGATGCGCTCGCTGACCGTCTCCGGCTCGTGGCGGGCCGAGTCGAGCAGCGACACGACATGCACGCCGAGGGCCGCCAGCGGGACCTGCGGGTCGGGCGACGTCAGGTGCTGTCCGGGCTGGAGGCCGTCGCCGTCGACGATCACGACGAGGTGCGAGGTCGGTCCGGACGACCCACCGCGCGAGCGCTGCGCACGGTCGAGCCGGGCCTCGAGCTCTGCGGCCAGGAGCTCGGTCATGGCCGGTACGTCCGACGTCACGCGCCGTGCCGGGAGGTCACCGTCGAGCGCGTTGGCCGACTGCAGGTGGGGGAGCCACTTGATCCAGTCCCATGCCGCCGCCGCGTCGTCGGAGCGTACGAGGGCGATCTCCACGTCATGAGGGCTCTGCAGCGCTGCGAGCTGCAGGACCATGTTGGTCGCCAGCGCACGGCGGTGGACCGGCTGGCCGATGACACTGGTCTGGCCGATCTCGCGCAGGTTCAGCGTGATCGGTTGGGCCCGCAGCGACGAGTAGCGCTGGGTCAGCTCCTGGGCGGCCTGCAGGCATACGGGGTCGAAGTCGTTGAGCGGCCCGGTGTCGGCGTCGAGCGTCAGGCCCGAGGCCAGCGGCACCTCACCGGTGCCCAGCCGGACCGACAGGAAGTCGACGTGCGACGGCCGCCGCTCCCACCGCCGGGTGTCGTCGCGGCAGATGTCGAGGAGCTCGTCGGTGCGCGGGTAGCGCCACGCCTGCTCGGCGCGCTGGCTCGCGATCTGGTCGCGTGCAGTGTGCCGGAGGGCCTCGATGTAGTCGAGGTAGCGCTCCCGTCCTTCGCGGACCTGGCGCTTGGTGCCGCTGCGCTGGCTGATCATCATCATGACGCCGATCGCGATCGAGCCGATCAGGGCCAGGAGGGCGGCGACCGCCACGATGGGCCGGCCGCGTTGGGTGATGGCGACCGTGACGGAGCCGGTGCCGCTCATGATCGGCATCATCATCATGCTGGCGCCGGCCATCGCGGGCGCGGCCTGGCCCTTCATGGGCGGCGCCTCGATCGACAGCGGCGCTGATTGCGTGCTCGGCGGCTCGATGCGGGCCGGACGTTTCACCAGTGCGGTCGTCATGAGTCCCCGGGTTCGATGAGCGGATGTGTGGTGGCGTGGGTCAACGATATGCTCGCAAGCGCCATCTGGAGCCCGCAAGGTGCGGCCACCCGGCATACCGTGACGTCAAGGGGGTTGACCGTTGCTGACTGCATACAGCCGGGTCACGGTCGTCACGGCCGATCGTACGATCGATCTTGCCCTGCCCAACGCCCTGCCGCTGGCCGACGTGCTGCCGCAGGTCATGCGCTACGCGGCGCCCGACAACACCAACGGCTCGCCCACGAGCTGGACGCTGGCCCACCTCGGCGGCGCGTCGCTGTCGTTGGCGCAGACGCTGGGTGACGCCGGGGTGCTCGACGGCGACATCCTCGAGCTGCGGGCCCAGGACGACGACGTACGCCCGGTGGCTGTCGAGGACGTGCGCGACACCGTCGAGGACAGCGTCGACGCGTCCGGCGGCGTGTGGTCGACGCTCACGACTCGCTCCTTCTCCGTCATCCTCGGTGTCGCGGTCCTGACCGCGCTCGGCGTGGTCTCCTGGGTCGCCGGTCAGTTCGCCGACAGCGCCCGCCTGGCGGACGTCATCACGCCCGCGGCGACCCTGATCACGGCCGCGGTCCTGCTGTTCGTCGCGTGGTGGTCCTCGCGGTTCGCTCGCGTCGTCGACGCCCAGGTCGCAGCCGGCGGGGCCATGGTGTGGGCCGCGCTCGCCGGCTGGGTGGCTGGCGACCGGGCCGACGTCGACACCTGGGAGACCGTCGCGTTCACGGTCGTGGCGGTGGCCCTCGTCGCCGGGATCGCCCGGCTGCTGACCCCCGCGGCGACCGGCCACCTCGCCGCCGCCGCCGTCATCCTGGTCGCGGGACTCAGCTATGCGATCGTCGGCTGGACCGACGCGCCGATCGACCAGTACCGGCGCATCCTCCCAGTCGCCGTCCTGCTCGTCGTCGGGGTCATCCCCCTGGTGTCACTGTCGGTCGGCGGCCTGGCCAGCGCGGACTACCGCGTACGCCACGTCGGCCGGCTCGACCTGGTCACGCTGCGGGCGCGCTACCGCGCCAGCAACGCCGTCCTGATCGGCTCGCTCGTCGGCATCTCGCTCGTCGTCGCCTGGGGCGGCATCGCGCTCGACCTGGCCGGCAGCTCGTGGGACCGCACTCTCGCTCTGACGCTCGCCGCGGCCGCCCTCCTGAGGTCGCGGCTGTTCTCCCGCACTCCGCACATGCTGCCGTTGCGGATCGCAGGCGTCGCCGTCGTGGTGTTCGCCATGGGGCGCTTCGCGGTCGAGGAGGAGTCCACGACGCCATGGCTCGTCGTCGCGATCTCGTTGATCCTGGTCGCCGCGGTCGCTGCGTCGACACTGCAGATCTCCGACATCACCCGGGCCCGGGTCAAGCGCTGGCTCAACGTCCTCGAGTTCCTCGTCGTGGTCGACCTGCTCGTCGTCCTGTTCGGCGCCCTCGGAGTCTACGACAAGATGGGAGGGGTCTTCTGATGGACGATGACGACCAGGACCAGCCCGACCAGTCCCTTCGCGATCGCCGCCAGGCTCAGTCGGCCGCCGGCGACCTCAGTCGCATGGGCATCGACCCGCGCAGCCTCGGTCTCGGTGACCCTGAGCCGCGCACGCCACCTGCTCCGGTCGAGCCCGAAGAGGTCGACGAGTCCCACGGCCGCGTGGTGCCCATCCGGCCGGAGTTCAGCTCGCCGACGCCCGAGCCGGTGCAGACGCCCGAGCCCGACGAGACCGTACGTCCGCCGTCGGCCGCCGAGCAGCTGTTGTCACGGGCCAGCAACCCTGAGCCGGCTCCGCGACAGGCGGGCCGCATGCTGCGCACCGTCGCGCGTGGGCTCACGACGCCTGACGCAGCGCTGGCCGTCCAGGGCGAGCGCGAGGCCGTCGACGCGATCCGCCATCGACAGACCGACCGCCGCATCGTGGCCTTCGTCGCCGGCAAGGGCGGCGTGGGGTGCACCACGATCGCCGTCGGCGTCGGCACGGCCTTCATGGCGATGCGCGAGGACCACACCGTCGTCGTCGACGTGCAGCAGGGCTCGCCGTCCCTCGGGCGTACGTTCGGCGCTGCCGAGCCACGCACCGTGGGGTCGATGCTGTCTGAGGTCGAGGCCACGACTCCGCCCGCCGCCGCGACAGGCCTCGGCCTCGTCGACGGCTCCGGCTGGGACCAGGGCCTGACCCGCAGCGACGTCTCGGGTGTGCTCGACCGGCTGCGGGCCGACCACACCTTCAACCTGCTCGACGTCGGCGACGACGCCGGCGAGGCCGGCCACGCGGCATTGGCCAGAGCCGACCAGGCCGTCGTCGTGACGAGCCCGGGCGAGCTCGGCATCGGTGCCCTGCGCTCGGCGCTCGACCGCATCAAGATCGTCAACCCGCAGGCCACCGCCTCGGCAGTGCATGTCGTGGTGTGTCCGCACGAGCAGGCATACCGGGAGGCCCAGCGCGAGTTCGCCGGTGCCCTCGGCGTCTCCGTGGTCGTCGTGCCGCCGGACCCCTACCTGCAGGCCGGCCATGCGTACGAGCCGGCGCACGTGGCCCCAGCGACACGAGAGGCGTTGCTGCGGGTGGCCGGCCTCGTGGCGGGCCGAAGGCCACGGCATGACTGAGCAGGACGGGCACCGGCCGCCGCCAGTCGGGCCGCGGACGGCGATGCAGAACACCCCCAACGCCGAGCGTTACGTCCTCGAGGCCGACGCGATGCGGCGCCGCCAGCTGCGGTCCGCGCTGCTGCACGGCAGCCGGCGTACGTGGCGTGAGCACCGGCGCATCTGGCCGGCGCTGGTCGTCGGGTTGATCGTCGTCGCCGTCATCGTGGCCGCGCTCGCCGTCACCGAGGCATTCCGCAAGACCGAGGAGAACGAGAAGAAGGAACAGCAGAAGCAGCAGCGGCCGGCCTCGTCGGCGCCTGCAACGCCGGGCCCGACGGCCACTCGCTGAGGCCTGCGGCCACTGTCGAGCAGCAATCGTGAGTCCGTGTACCGTTTGACCCGAGATCCACGTCGGGGGACGGATCAGCTCCCCTCCCGGATGACCTACGTTGTTTCCCCGAGAGGTGCACCACATGGCCACATCGAGCGCGAACCAGGCCACCGCCTCGCGACTCCCTTCGACCCGGGAGTCCCGTCCGGCCCTGATCGGACTCGCCGTCCTGCTGATCTTCGGCGGCGCCCTCGCCTCGGCCTGGCTGGCGATCCAGTCCGGCAACCGTTCGTACTTCGTGCAGATCGACCAGGAGGTGGCGCAGGGCGCCACGATCTCCAAGGACGACCTGAGCCGGGTCAGCCTGCCCGAAGGATTCAAGGGCGGCATCCCGTCCTCTGACTCCGACAGTGTCGTGGGCAAGTCGGCGGGCGCCCGGCTGCTGCCCGGCACCGTGCTGATGCGGTCGATGGTCTCCGACAAGTCGGGCCTGGACGACAGCCAGACGCGGCTCACCGTGGCGGTCGATGCCTCCCCGTTCGTCAGCAGCCTGCAGTCAGGCGACCAGCTCGCCCTCGCCATCGGCTCGTCCGACGGCGGCGACCGCCAGACGGTCCACGCGGAGCTCATCTCGGTCGGTGACCAGAAGGGCGGCGCGATCGCAGGATCGGGCGGTGACGAGATCCCGATCGTCGTGGCGATCGACCTGTCCTGCCTGTCAGTCGTGTCGCAGGGCATCGAGGACAAGGACGTCACGCCCGCGCTCATCGGTGGCGCCGACAGCGACCTCGTCCAGCAGACCTGCGAGCGCTGAGCCGTGGGCATGATTGCCGTTGCCTCGGCGAAGGGCTCGCCCGGCGTGACGACCGCAGCGCTGCTGTTCGCGGCCCTGTGGCCACGGCCCAGCGTCATGGTCGAGTGCGATCCGTCGGGCGGTGACGTGGCCCTGCGCATGCCGGGCATCGACGGTGAGCCGCTCGACCCCAACCCCGGACTGCTCAACCTCGTCGCGGCCGGCCGCAAGTCGCTCTATCCAGAGCTGGTCTCGCAGCACGCCGAGAAGATCGTGGGTGGCCTCGACGTCATCAGCGGCATGACCGCGCCGGAGCAGGCTGCGGGCCTGGGCCAGTGGGGCCAGCTCGGCCTGCTGTTCGCCCACCTGCCGGGCACCGACTCGGTCGTCGACCTCGGCCGCATCGGCGCGGAGACCCCGCAGAACGCTTTGCTGGCGTCGGCGTCGGCGGTCGTGATGATGGTCGACACCGTGCCGAGCAACGTCGTGCACCTGCGTGAACGCCTCCGCAAGGTCAGCGACAGCCTCGGCGGGGTCGGCGGCGCACCGCTGTACGTCGTCGTGGTGGCACCGCCCAAGCGGTCGCGGACGGTGGGCGAGATCCGCGACGCGATCGAGCGTTCGGCGACACCGGTCGCCGGCGTGCTGCACCTCGCTGCTGACGACGTCGGCGCCGGGTTCTTCCTGGGCCAGGTCGTGGGCAACCCGGCCCGCACCCAGCTCGTACGCTCTGCGCAGCCGATCGTCGACGAGCTCGCCGCCCGCACCACCGGGGCGTTCCGTCCCATCGACCAGGCCAGCCCGGAGGTCGCATCATGATCGACCACGACCTCGTACGCACGCTCCGCGGGCAGGTTGCCGACCGGCTCAACGAGCAGCGCCGCCGCGACCAGATCAGCGGCGTCACGCCGATGAACGTCGACGACGAGCGCGAGTACGCCCGCTCGTTGATCGTGCAGGTCCTCGAGGACCACGCCCGCTACGAGGTCGCCGAGGGTCGCTCGCCGATCCCCGCCGACGTCGAGGGCCAGGTCGCCACGGCGATCCACTCGGCGCTGTTCGGTGTCGGCCGGCTCGAGCCGCTGCTGTCCGATCCCGAGGTCGAGAACATCGACATCAACGGCTGCGACGCCGTGTTCGTGCAGTACGGCGACGGTCGCGAGGAGCGTCACCCACCCGTTGCCGAGACCGATGACGAGCTGATCGAGCTCGTCCAGGTGCTCGCCGCCCACACGGGTCTGTCGAGCCGTCCGTTCGACTCGGCCAACCCGCAGCTCGACCTGCGCCTGCCCGACGGCTCGCGCCTGTCCGCGGTCATGAACGTGTGCGCGCGGCCGTCGATCTCGGTGCGCAAGGCACGTCTCGGCCGGGTCTTCCTGCACGAGCTCGTGGCCAACGGCACGATGTCGCCAGAGATCGGATCGTTCCTGACCGCGGCCGTCAAGGCTCGCAAGAACATCATGATCGCCGGCGCCACCAACGCCGGAAAGACCACGATGCTCCGCGCACTGGCCAACGTCATCTCGCCGTCGGAGCGCCTCATCACGGTCGAGCGCGCCCTCGAGGTCGGGCTCGGGGAGTACGAGGACCTGCACCCCAACGTCGTGTCGTTCGAGGAGCGGCTCGGCAACTCGGAGGGCCTCGGCCACGTCTCGATGGCCGAGCTCGTACGTCGGTCGCTGCGCATGAACCCGTCGCGAGTCATCGTCGGTGAGGTGCTGGGTGACGAGATCGTCACGATGCTCAACGCCATGAGCCAGGGCAACGACGGCTCGCTCTCGACGATCCACGCCAACTCCTCGCTCGAGGTGTTCAACCGCATCGGCACCTATGCGATCCAGAGCCGCGAGCGCCTGCCGCTCGAGGCGACGACGATGCTGATCGCCGGCGCGCTCGACTTCGTCGTGTTCGTCCGCAAGCACAACGACCACGCGACCGGCGGCGGCCAGATCCGTGTCGTCGAGAGCATCCGCGAGGTCGTGGGACACGACGGCCAGGTGCTGTCCAACGAGGTGTTCGCGCCCGACGGCGACGGCCGGGCCGTGCCGCACTCCCCGATCGGCTGCATCGCCGATCTCCAGGAGCACGGCTACCAGCCCCAGGTCCATGGACGGTGGGCCTAGAAATGTTGGAGGACTACCGCATCCCGCTCGCGGTCACGACCGGAGCGCTGCTCGGTCTTGGCTGCGTGCTGCTGATCCACGCGCTGCGGGGCGGCGAGTCCAGCACGATCGAGGGCGCCACGCCCCAGAAGCGCAAGCTGTCGTCCCGTACGACCCGCCGCCGCGGCCAGCAGCTCCTGGCCGGCGCGTTGACCGGTGTCGTGGTCCTCGCCGTGACGCGTTGGGTCGTGCTCGCGGTCGTCCTGGGTGCGCTCGTCGCGTTCTGGGACCGGGTGTTCGGCGGGGCCCGGCACGAGCGGGCGGCGATCGCGCGGATCGAAGGGCTCGCCGGCTGGATCGAGGCCCTGCGTGACACGATCGCCGGCGCGGTCGGCCTCGAGCAGGCGATCCCGGCAACCGCGATCAACGCGGCTCCGTCGATCCGCCCCTCGCTCAACCTCCTCGTCGACCGGCTCCGCGTACGTGAGCCGTTGCCCGATGCGCTCATGAAGTTCTCCGAGGACCTCGACGATCCGTCGGCCGACCTCGTCGTCGCCGCACTGATCCTCAACGCCCGCCTCCGTGGCCCGGGCCTGCGCGACGTCCTGACGGCGCTCGCCACCTCGGCCCGCGACGAGCTCGACGTACGTCGCCGGGTCGAGTCCAGCCGGCGCAGCACCCGCCGCAGCGTTCAGGTCGTCGTCGGCGTCATCGCCGGTGTCGCGACGCTGCTCGTGCTGTTCAACCGCGAGTACGTCAAGCCATACGGCACGGTCGAGGGGCAGATGGTGCTGGCCGCGGTGCTCGCGGTCTTCGGCCTCAGCGTGTTCTGGCTCCGCAGCCTGTCCGGCGTCAGCGAGCCCGAGCGCTTCCTCATCACCCCCACGACGAAGGTGCCGGAAGCATGATCCTCGAGCTGCTCGCAGGGGCCAGTGTGGGCGCCGGCATCCTCCTCATCGTCCTGGTCCTCAGCCGTCCCGTGCCGGGCGTCGCGGCGACCCTCAGCCGTCTCGACCGCACGCGGCACCCACGCCGATCGCTCACGGCGAGCGCGGCCGGCGCGGGTGCCGATGGCCGGCTCGAGCGCATTCGCGAGACCGTGGGCGAGCGCATCGAGGCCGAGGTCGCGGCACGTGGCTGGCAGCTCATGCGTACGCGCGAGGACCTCGCCGTCATGAACCGGCCGATGACGACCCACCTCGGCTCCAAGGCCCTGCTGGGTCTGGCGGCGTTCATCTGGTTCCCCGCCGTGATCTTCCTGTTCGGCTTCGGCGGCAACGGCGGGCTGCCGATCGTGTTCGCCCTCATCGCCGGCGTCTTCGGGTTCTTCCTGCCCGACCTGGCCCTGCACCGCGAGGCCGAGTCCCGCCGCCGCGACTTCCGGCACGTGACCGGTGCGTTCCTCGATCTCGTCGCGATGAACCTCGCCGGCGGTCGCGGCCTGCCGGAGGCCCTCATGGCGGCATCGTCGTTCGGCGACCACTGGGCCATGGTGCGGATGCGGCAGGCCCTGTCGAACGCCCGCATCATGGGCTGGACACCCTGGGAGGGCATCGCGAGGCTCGGCCGAGACCTCGGCGTCGACGAGCTGCGCGACCTCGCCTCGGCGCTGGCTTTGGCCGGCGACGAGGGCGCGAGGATCCGGCTGTCGCTCATGGCGCGGGCCGAGAGCATGCGTCGCAAGGAGATGGTCGACATCGAGGGCGCGGCCGGCGAGAGCTCCCAGTCGATGTTGATGGCACAACTGCTCATGTGCGTCGCGTTCTTGGTATTCTTGGCCTATCCAGCCGTCAGCCAGCTCAGGTAGGCGACGGTTTCCATGCGTCGGGGGAAGATTTCGTGTCAGCTGAACTGTTCTACGCCAGGGCGATCATCGCGTACGTCCACGCCCGTGCAGATCGGGCGCGACGTGAAGGCTTCAACGAACGCGGCGCCTCGGCCATCGAATGGGCCATCATCTCAGCCGTCGTCGTGGTCCTTGCTCTCGTGGTCGCGCGCGTCATCCAGGGAGTCGTCGAGGACAACTCCAACAAGATCGAGCAGGGTTCCAACACCTGACGTGACCGTGCCGGCGCGCAAGGTCCGGCGTGAGCGCGGCACCAGCGCGCTCGAGTTCTCGATCATCGCGCCGGTCTTCCTGCTGCTGATCTTCACGATCATCCAGGCGGGGCTCTACCTCTACGCGCGCAACACCGCGCAGTCGGCGTCGCGCGAGGGAGTCTCCTACCTGCGCCTGGCAGGCAACAACTCGGACCCTGACGCGTTCGTCTCCGCCGCCGAGGACGTCACCGAGGGCTACGCCACCAAGATCGGGCGGCTCAAGAACGTCACGGCAGTCGGCACGATCAACACCAAGACCGGTCGCGTCACGATGCTCGTCGTCGGCGACGCGGTCCTGCCGCTCGGTGGCTCGGTCGAGATCCAGCAGACGTCGGAGGCGACCCTCGAGCAGTTCCGCGGCGACCTGAGGGACACGCCATGAGGCGCGACGACCGCGGGTCCGCAAGCCTCGAGCTCGTGATCGTCGCGCCGTTCCTCCTGGCGCTGATGATGCTGATCATCGCCTTCGGCCGCTACGCGCAGACCGAGAACCTCGTCGACCAGGCAGCCCGCGACGCGGCCCGCTCGGCGACGGCACAGAACGTCAAGGCCGATGTGCCCAAGACGGTCAACCAGGTCATCAAGGACGCGATGGCCGACGCGCCGGCGTCGTGCCGCGACACCGCGGTCGCCGATCCGCCCGTGCTCTCCAAGACGGCGTTCGACCTGCCCGACCCGGACGATCCGTTGGCGATCGACACCGTCACCGTGACGGTGCACTGCACCCTCGACCTCAGCGATCTCGCCGCGCTGCCGCTCAAGTCCGTCCACATCACGCGTACGTTCACCAGTCCGCTCGACCGATACCGGGGTTACCGATGAGGCGCCGCGACGAGACCGGTTCGATCACCCCGTTCGTCGTGATCGTGTCCCTGGCGATCATCCTGCTGGCGGCGCTGGTCGTCGACGGCGGCCGTCAGCTCAACGCCAAGGGCCGGGCCATCGCGTACGCCCAGGAGGCCGCGCGTGCCGGAGCCCAGGGGATCGACGTGGAGGACCCGCGCCTGGACCTCAAGCCAGAACGCGCGCTCCAGGCGGCGAACGAGTACTGCCAGCAGGCGATGGCGGCCGACTCGCAGCTCGTGAGGTGCCGCGCCGAGATCGTCAAGATCGACGACCCGGCCGGCACGTTCAACGCGGTCACGGTGTCGACGCAGGTGAGGATCAAGGCGATCCTCCTGGGCATGATCCGCAAGTCCGTCCTCAACGCCAGTGGGCAGGCACTGGCCCGTCCGGTCAGTGGCATCTCGGAGCCCGACAGTGGCAAGCGGCCGACAGTCGGTCCGCCGTCAGTCGCGCCGCCGGACGGCGGCACCCCGACGGTGACCGCTCCGCCGACGCCGCCGGAGATCGAGGTGACTCCGTGCACGCCGAAGCCGACGGACAAGCCCAAGGACGACAAGGACGACAAGGACAAGGACGACAAGGACAAGGACGACGACAAGCCCGACGAGTGCAAGAAGCCGGACGGCCCGGGCTGACGGTGCCCGCCGACGCCGGCTACTTCACGCAACCGCCGGAGCCGCCGACCGAGGCCTTGCCCAGGTCCTCCCAGACCTCAGCCCCCATCGTCGCGTCGCCCTTGGCGAACCGGACGCTCTCCGAGCCGGCGTCCTCCTTGACGGTCCACCCGTCGGCCTTGAGGCCTTCGGCGATCTCGCCCTTGAGCCGGTCCATCGCGCCGGGCTCGATCGTCACGTGGATCGTGTAGATCAGGTCTTTGCCGGAGTCCTTCTGCCCGGGGGTGCAGTCGGTGATGACGTCCTCGCGTACCTCCGGGTCGCTGCCGAGCCGGGCCGCGAGGGCGTCGATGTCGTGTCGCGCCTGGGCGGCGACCTCGTCGATGGTCCGCATCTTGTCCTCCTTGTTGTCGCCGCATGCCCCGAGGGCGAGGCCGAGCACGATGATCGTGGTGACGAAGACTGGTCTCATGGGATGTCTATTCTCTCGCCCGGTGTCGTCCACCCGGTCTGCACGGGTTGGGCGTACGGCGTGGGCGGGAGGTAGTAGTCGGGCTCGCGGTAGCCGGTGACCGTGCCGCCGTTGAACACCTCGAGCATGTTGCGCCACGCGTCCGAGTGTTCCTGGAAGACGTTGGTGTGCGAGTCGACGCCGATGTTGGGCTGGTCGCTGCCGGCCTTGTCGCCGGTGTCGAGGCGAAGCGTCCCCTCGAACGTGTCGGGATCGGCGCCGTGACCGACGTTGTCGCCGACCTGCATCCCTTGGATGTCGCCGATGATGTCGCCCGGTGCGGTCATGGAGTAGCGGTCGACGTCCCGCTGGCTCGGCGGGAGGTCGTCGAGATCCACGACGTCGTGGCCCATGCCGGCCGACTCGATGTGCAGGACCCGGTCGGCGTCGAGCCCGGCGAGCTCGGAGCGCCCGACGACCGCACCGCCGTACGAGTGCCCGGCGTACGTCGTCTGGATGTCGTTGGCGGCACCCGCTGAGTGCGCCGTCTCCTGGCGCACGTCGTGGGAGAAGCCCGCGAGCAGCGGGCCGAGGTCGCGAGCGTAGTTGGCGAACGGTGCGTCCTGGACGATGCTGTCGGGCAGGTCGCCGCCCATCCACGAGATCATCGCCAGCTCGCCCGGGCGGCTGTTCTCGACGAAGTTGTTGGCCCGGTCCGCGGTGCCCTGGAAGCTCGAGAGATCCGTCCCGGTGCCCGGGACGAGCACGCCCACGTTCTTGGTCGATGCGTCGATCGAGCCGTGCAGCTCGGCGATCGCGCCGTCGCCTGATGGGTCGAACAGCAAGATCTGCCGGTGGTTGCCGAGGATCGACTCGTACAGCGCGATGCGGTCCTTCGAGTCGCCGATGGATCCCTCGAGGTCGTCGTTGTTGAGGCCCAGGAAGTCCCAGTCGTGCTGGTTGTGCTCGTGCCTGCTCTGGAGGTCCGCGAGGTCGTCCCGTTCGGCGTCCAGTGCCGCGATGACCGAGACGTCGTTGGCGTCGGCCCGGTTCTCGAACGGCACTCCGGACAGGTTGCCGACAGTCCCTGGGAAAGAGCATCGCCAGCATCGCGGCGTCGGCGGGCGCGAGACTCTCGAACAGTGCGCGGGCGTCCTCGCGGCGCTGCTCGAGGACCTCGGCAGCACCGCCCGGCGAGGTCACGAACGGCGTCGTCAGGGCGGCCAGCGCACCTTCGGGCCACTCGCTGCCCGGCCGCGGCTCCTGGGCGTACAGCCGGGTCGCCAGGTCGGGATGCCCGATCAGGTACGTCCGGAAGTCCTCCGGCGACATGGCGTCGACTTCGGGCGGGAGGGTCCCGGCCTCGATCATGCGCAGCACCATCGCGTGCACCGCCGCGTCGAGCGCGACCCTCGTGTCGTCGGACGTGAGGGTCAGCGTCGGGTAGAGGCTCGCGGAGGTCAGCGGGATGAGACCGGCGCGGATGAGGTCGCGGACGTTGTCGTCGGTGGGGCCCTGCCGGAACATCGAGGCGATCGTGTCGGCCGCGTCGTCGATGACTCCTTGGGCCTTGAGGTGGCGCGCCCTCAGGTCCGCCTCGATCCCCGCTCCGACGGCGACCGGGTCGATCGTGCCGTCCGGTTGGTCAGGATCGTGACGGGCCGCGGCCAGCGCGCTGCTGACGCGGGAGTGGTAGTCGCGGTTGATGCCGTCGACCGTCGTGTCGAACTCGTCGACGTCGGCCGCGAACATCCGCAGCAGGCCCACGGCGTACTGGCCCTTGGCGGCGAGGTTCTGAGCGGTGGCGCGAGCGGCCTGCGGGTTGGCGACCACGCCGGCGACGATGTCTCCCTCGATGGCCTGGGCCGCCCGGACCTGGTCGCCCTCGAGCTCGCCGGCCAGCGACTGGATCGCCGACGCGCTGGACGCGGGCGCCGCGGCGGCGGAGCGCACGGCATCGCCCGTGACCTCCCAGTACTCGAACGGTCCCGATGTCCGCGTCACCATGCGTCGCCCCCGACCTGCCGGTGCCCCGACGGTATAGCGGATGCGGGGAATCCGCCACGGAGCCGCGGAGGGCGCGGCACAGGGTCGTCGCGACAGTCGCGTCAGGAATCGACCGGTGGGACGTCTCTACTGTGGAGCACGTCGGCGCGAGCCGGGATGCTCCGAATCGACCAGAATGATCGGGCTCGTTTACCGGCAGTACGCATTTCTCGGTATGCTGGCGGGGTTCTGCAACAGGATGTCCGGGGGGATCTTTCGTGAGACGGCAGCTGCTGGTGATCGGCGTCGCAGTGACGCTCCTCTTCGGCATGGCCGCGTGCGGCGGCAGCGATGGCAACAAGGCCGCCCCGAAGCCGACGAAGACGACTGCGTCGCCGACGCCGACCACCCCGGCCCAGCCCAAGGGCGCTTTCGGCATGACGGTCCAGGTCGAGAACTGGGATGACTACGCCACGACCCCGCCGTGCTCGGCTACAAGAAGGCGTCTGAGGCGTCCGGTGGCTCGATGAATCAGCACAAGCTGGTCCCCGGCGCCACCAAGCTGCTCTCCAAGCCTGTGCTGCGCATCGTGTCGGGCAACGTCGCCAGCGGCAAGGAAGCAGCGGTGGAGCGTCCCCCGCGTGGCACACATCAGGATCGAGTCGTCACGCGTACGCGGCGACGAGGCGCGGCTCGTGGCGTGCGAGTGGGCGCCGTCGACAGATGTCCTTGACCGCAACGGCAAGCTGCTCGGCAAGGTCAAGCGTGAGTGGCGCAAGTACTCGATCAAGCTCAAGTCCAAGGCCGGCGAGTGGGTCCTGCAGCCCATCAAGCAGCTCGGTACGTGCCCAGGAGGTGCCCCCGAATGACTCACCTGATGCGTTCCTTCGCGACCGCGGTGATGACGACGTTCCTCATCGCCGCGGGTCTTGTGGCGATCACGACGGTGCCCGCAGAGGCCTGCAACAGCAAGATCGAGACGTGCCCCAAGAAGACGACCACCACGACCGCAGGTGACGACAACATCACGAGCAGCGGCAACAAGAACGCGCCGATCAACACCGGCGGCTCGTCGTGCTCGGTCTACGCCAACGGCGGCGGCATGGGGATGTACTGCGTGACGCTCGGCGGCGGCACGCTCAAGACCCTCCGTGAGAGGTTCGGCAACCAGAAGTTCCAGCAGTGCCGCTACAGCCCACTGCCGGACACGGTCGAGCCGCCCGTACAACGCGAACCGTGACAAGGGCCGGTTCATGCTCATGACGTGCCTGGGCAACATCGACTTCGACACCTACAGCGGCGGGCCCGACCGGACCGTCGCCATCTCGATCGTGTTCGTCCCGTGGGACGCCAACATCAACGACAACCACAACGACATCACCGAGTTCCTGTGGAAGCGCTTCAGGTCCGACGCTGCGATGCCGGTGCCGTTCATGGTCACCCGCCCCAACGTGACACCCATCGTGGGCACGCCGACGTTCTTCACGTTCCGTTGGCTCGACCCCGTCACCAACGAGGTCGTCAAGCAGGGCGACTACGCCAACAAGGAGAACGGCGGCCCGTTCCGCCGCATCGTCGAGGGCGACGTCGCCATGGAGGCTCGTGCCACCAAGATCGTGATCGATCCGCGGCAGACCGACATCAAGCCCGAGACCTGTGACCCGGAGGCGTCCTATCTCCCGGGTGTCCTGCCGAGGAGCCAGCCGGCCAACTCCTGCAAGATCACGTTCGAGCGGTCGTCCGCCTCGGCCCGCAAGTACGCCAACCGTCACATCCCCGATCGCATCAAGGACGCCTTCTACGCCGACGTGATCGTGACGTGGAAGGTCACCTTCGGCCCTGACGGTGGTCAGATGCGCACCCTCGGCGACGACTTCACCATGCGGATGCGGCAGGTCCTGCCGGTCCAGGAGGTCCAGGCCCCCAACCAGCCCCCAGCCGTCATCTACTGAGCCCACGACAGGAGAGAACGATGCCATCCACCATCGAACGATCTCCGCAGAACCGTCTGCCCGCGATCACCGAGGAGCCGAGCCGGTTCAAGCAGGTCGCCACCGGTGCCGCCGCGCTGCTCGGCACCCTCGCGCTCGTCGTGGGGGTGCCGATCGCACTCCTCGCTGCCTTCGGAACCCCGTGGCCCGACCAGAAGCCGAGCGTCGAGTGGCTCAGCACGCCGACGACCGGCGAGACGGTCCTGAGTGTCCTGGCCGTCGTCGTCTGGCTGGCGTGGGCGCACTTCGTCGTATGTCTCGTGGTCGAGGCGATCGCCGAACGTCGCAAGAGTGGTCTCGCTCCGCGGATCCCGGGCGGCGGCATCGGCACCCAAGGGCTGGCCCGCCGGCTCGTCAGTGCGATCGTGCTGCTGGCTGCGACGACCTCGGTCGGCATGTCGTCGGCGTCCGCGGTCGAGTCGTCAGCCCCCACGACGACGGCTCAGAGCCAGTTCGCCAGCCAGGTCATGGTCGCACCGACCGTCGCGGAGAGCGCCAGCGCGGAGCTGCCCGATGGCACCCTGCCGGCCGTCAACTCCCTGGACGACGCCACCTCGGTCGACATCGCCGAGGGCGTCACGACCTACTACGACGTCAAGCCGCCGCACGGCCGGCACTACGACACGTTGTGGGACATCGCGGACCGCTACCTCGGCGACGGCTTCCGCTACAAGGAGATCTGGGATCTCAACAAGGGTGTCACCCAGCCTGACGGCCGGGTGCTGCAGAAGGCCGACCTGATCTACCCGGGCTGGGTCATGAAGCTGCCCAACGACGCCAAGGGCCCCGGCCTCAAGGTCATCGACCACGCGGCCGACGCCCCCGTGGCCGATGACGTCGTTGCCGACGTGACGGCCGACGCTGCGGACACCGCCGAGGCTGACACCGCTGCTGCTGAGCAGGCCGACGTCGCATCCGCCGAGGACACCGGCGGTGGCATCCAGCTCGGAGCCTGGTCTCCGCTGTTCGGCGTCGCCGGCGGACTCGTCATCGCCGGTGCTTCGCTCGCGTTGCGTCGTCGCCGGGCATCGGCACCCGCAGCAGCGTGGTGGTCAGCGCGTACGCCCACGGATCCCGACCCGCACAACCCCGACCCGGGCTCGCCGCCTCCTGGCGCCAAGCTCCGCAACGAGGCCGACCTCGGCGCCGCGGGCTGGCTCAACCGCGCGCTGCGCTCCCTCAACGGGGCACCCGGCATGCCGGCCCCCTTGCGCGCCTCGGTCAGCGGCGGTGGCATGGCCATCGCGTTCGACCTGGTGCCTGAGGTCGCACCGCCGGCCGGTTGGTCGGCGCGCGCCAAGGTGTGGACCGTCGACCGTGACGTCGATGTCACGACCCCGGGCCTGTCCCCTCTGCCCGGCATGGCGAGCATCGGCCGTCGTGACGACGGCAGCATCCTGATGCTCGACCCCGAGTCGATCAGCGGTGTGCTGTCGCTCGACGGCGACAGCGAGACCGCCCGGGGCGTAGCGCTGAGCGTGGCGATCGACACCGCAACGCATGCCTGGGCCGACGATCGTCTGGTCACTCTCGTCGGCTTCGCGGGTGACCTCGCGGGCATCGGCGAGGGCGCGATCCGGCGCACCGACGACCTCGAGCGGGTCATCGAGAGCCTCGACAACGTCGCTCGCTACCAGCGGACCGCCTGCCGCGACGCGGATGCCCGGACCGTGCGCCAGGCCCGTGCTGCTGCGCCCGACGCTGTCGACTGGACCTACCACCTGGTCGTCTGCTCGGGCGTGCCCACCGCTGACGAGCTTGCTCGTCTGGAGGCGCTGGCCTCGGACCCGCAGGTCGCCCTCGGCGTCGTCGTCGTCGGCACGGTTCGTGACGCCGCCGTACGCCTGACGGCGCGGCCCGACGGTCGCATCTCGTCCCCGCTGCACAGTGTCGATGTCTCGGCACAGGTCATCACCCCGGCTGCCGCCGAGGCGCTGGCGAACCTCTACGAACCCGTTCACGCGGCACGCCGGGTCACGATCGATCAGCTCATCGACACGCTCGAGTCCGAGCAGCAGGTCACCGCGGCGCACGAGGCGGTCGCGAGCATACGAATCCTGGGGCCCGTGACGGCCGAGGCGTCCGGCGACGTCGATGCCGACCGCGTCGAGTTCCTCACCGAGCTCGCGTGCTTCCTCGCCCTGCACCCGACCGGCGTGCACGCCAACCGGATCAGCGCCGCACTGTGGCCGCGGGGCGTCGACCCGCAGGTGCGCGACGCGGCCCTTCGACAGGTCGCTGACTGGTTCGGCACGACGGCATCGGGCAACCCGGCCCTCGAGTCGGAGTCCGGTGTGTGGCGGTTCGCACCCGGTGCGGTCGACCTCGACTGGGACGCGTTCCGCGAAGCTCTCAACCGCGCTGCCGAGGACGGCACGCGGCGGGAGACGCACATGCGTACGGCACTCGACCTCGTCGGGGGTCTCCCGTTCGGCGACATCCCGGCCGGCCGCTATGCATGGCTGGAGTCCACCACGATCGAGGGCGACATCGTCATGGCCGTCAGCCTGACGGTGCAGGCCTGCGCCGAAGCTGCGGCGGCCCGCAATGACGAGCCCGCCGCTCGCGCGGTGCTGTCGCAAGGACTGATGATGCTGCCCGCCAGCGAGGAGCTGTGGCGATCCCGCCTGCGCCTCGCCACGCACTTCGGTGACCGCGAGGACGTGCGGGTGGTCGCCGACGAGATGTATGCCGCGATCGCCGAGCACGGCTCGGTCGTCGGTTCATCGGCGGAGACCGACGGGCTGGTCGACGAGCTCCTGCCAGGCTATCGAGCCAACGTCGCCTGACGCCCCCGCTCCACAAGAAAGCCCCCGCGAGATCCTCGCGGGGGCTTTTGCGTCTGGTGCTGCGTCAGATGGAGCGAGTCGGCACGCGTCCGAAGCCGTCAGTGGCGACGGTGCGGATGGAGCGGCCGATCCCGATCACGGAGAGGGCAGCGATGGTGATGATGGCGATCATGGTGGCCTCCTTCAAGGCTGTGGTGGGCGGTTCGTACTTCCAGTATGGGAGCCTCGATCGTCAAGCACAAGCGAATAGAACTACACCCAACGTGTAGTGTTACTACATGGACGTACATCGCCTTGCGCTGCTGCGGGAACTGGCCGAACGAGGCACCGTCGGTGCCGTCGCAGACGCGATGAAGGTCACACCCTCGGCGGTCTCGCAGCAGCTGAAGGTGCTCGAGAAGGAGGCCGGCTACACCCTGGTGGAGCCCGCGGGCCGCGGCGTGGCACTGACCCCCGCGGGTCGCGCGTTGGTGCAGACGGCGACCGAGATCGCGGTCGCGATCGAACGCGCCGAAGGCCGGTGGCGAGAGTTCATGCACCGGCCGGCCGGGCAGGTCACGATGGTCACGTTCCCGACCGGCGGAGAGATGTTGTTCCCGGGCGTGCTGACCCGGCTGGCCGAGGTGCCTGAGGTCGAGCTGATCTGCTCCGACGAGGACGGCATCACGACCGACTTCGCGGATCTCACGCCGGATCACGACATCGTGCTGGCGGACTCGCCGACGACGTCGGCCACCTGGCACGAGCGGGGACTGCAGGTCGTGCCCCTGATCAGCGAGCCGCTCGACGTCGCCCTGCCCGAAGGGCACCCGTTGGCACGCAAGGCGAGCCTGTCGCCCAAGGACGTCGTGGGCGAGACCTGGATCGGCGTGCCACACGACTATCCGTTCGACCGGGTGCTCAGCCAGGTCGTCGCAGCGACGGGCGAGCCGGTGCGGATCGCCCAACGCATCTCCGACAACGGGATCGTCGAGGCGCTCGTCGCGGCTGGTCACGGCATCGCGATCCTGCCGCGTTTCACGACCCGCGAGCACGGCAACGGCCTGGTCACCCGCCCACTGGTCGGGATCCGGGCCAAGCGGGAGATCTCCGCATTGCTGCGGCCGGACCGCTTCGAGCGGCCGTCGGTGCGCCTCGTCGTGCAGGCACTTCGCGACGAGGCGCGGGCCGTCGCCGATGCGCACGAGGCGGTCTGACCTCGGGCGTTACGGGCGATTTCTCCAAGAAATACGTAGTACTTACTGATTCGGTCCAGACCTTTTGGCGCGACTCTGAGGAAGTCTCTCGGTGCCTCGATGGCACCCCACTCCCAAGGAGAATTTCCGTGCGTCCACGCAGTCGGGTCATGACCCGGACCACCGCAACTCTTGCCTCGTCGGCCATGCTGGCCGCCGGCATGATTGCCATCGCCCCCCAGGCGGCTCAGGCCGCCCCGGGGTCCAAGACCTTCCTGGTATCAGGAGGCCTCGGCCAGAACTGGAACGTCCCGTCGGACGTCCACTCGATCACGATCACGACCAAGGGAGCCGCCGGCGGTGCCGGTGGTCTCGAAGGCGGTTCCGGAGGTCGTGGCGCCAGCGGCACGGTCACCGTGCCGGTCACCCCGGGTCAGCTCATCTCCGTCTACCTGGGCAAGCGCGGCGGTGACGCCGGAACTGGACAACCCATTGTTCGAAGGTGGCGGCGGAGCCGCAGGCGGCGCTGCTGCCGGCGGCGCCGGTGGCGAGGCCGCACCGTTCGGCGGTGCCGGTGGTGGCGGCGGCGGTGCGACCGAGGTCTTCTTCGGCGCCGCAATCGACGCCAACCGCGTGATCGTCGCCGGTGGTGGCGGCGGTGGTGGCGGCAACAACGGCCCCAACCTCGCCGGCGGCAACGGTGGCGGTGGGGACAAGGATGGTCAGAACGGCACCGCTCCGCAGTCAGAAGGCGGACATCCGGGCGACGCGGCGACGCAGGCCGGTGGAATCGGCGACAGCGCCAACGGCTTCCTCGCCGGTGGCGGCGCCGGCGGTGGTGGCGGTGGTTACCAGGGCGGCAGCCAGGGTGCCACGTTCCTGTCCTCGAGCGGCGCGGGCGGTGGCGGTGGACGTAGCTACCTCAACCCGCTGCTGAACGCCAGGGTCGACTCGGCGTTCAGCCCCAGCGTCGAGGGCGACGGCTCGGTCGTCATCACGTACAACCAGGCATTCACGACGACGACCAGCATCGCCAACCCGGGCACCGTCGTCACGCAGGAGATGAAGGGCTACGCGGTGCACGTCGCCGGCAACGGCGGCCAGGCCCCGGTCGGCTCGGTGAAGCTCACGGCGAAGAACCTGGCCAACGGCATCATCACCGACCTCGGCACGGAAGCGCTCGAGAACCAGGACGCGACGGTCTACTCCGACAAGCTCAAGGTCGGCAACTACACGTTGAGCGCGGAGTTCATCCCGGCTCCGGGCAGCGACTCGCTGGCCATCGACCGGCAAGGAACCCCTCACGGTCAGCAAGGGCGACACGACGACCTTGGTCTCCGGGCCTCTCGACCCGCCGAACTTCGGCGACGTCGTCGATCTCGGTGTCTCGGTCTCCCCGGTCGATCCGGCTCAGGGTGTCCCGACGGGCACGGTCAAGTTCACCTCGAACGGCGTGGTGCTCGGGGCGCCGGTCGTCCTTGACGGCAGCGGCAAGGCAGTGCTGTCGACGAACCGACTCCCCGTCGGCACGCACGACATCATCGCGACGTACTCCGGCGACAAGGAGTTCAACGGCTCGGGCGACGAGACGAGCCTGCTCGAACTTCACGGTCAACCAGGGTGATGTCACGGTCGAGCTCACGTCGGTGCACAACCCGGTGATCGCGGGCGAGAAGTCGAAGTTCGACGTCAAGGTGACGTCGAACAAGAAGACGACGGACAAGCCCACGGGAACCGTGAAGTTCTACATCGACGAGGACCCGATCAGCGGAGACCTGCCGATCGACTACGCCGGCAAGGTGCACTTCGAGGTGGAGCTGCCGGTCACCAACCCGGACGCCCATCACCACGTGACGGCCGTCTACAGCGGTGACGACAACTTCCACACCGCGACCAGCAACTACGTCGACCAGATCGTCAACTTCGGCTCGGCCAAGGTCGCGCTGAGCAGCAACCTCAACCCGTCGCACGTCGGCAACGACGTGACGTTCAGCATCGACGTGTCGGGCAACCTGCCGACGCAGCCGTACGAGCCCACGGGCGAGGTGCAGCTGTACGTCAACGGTTCGGCGTTCAACGGACCGGTCGGCATCGACGGTGACGGCAAGGCGCAGATCACGACGGACAAGCTGCCGGTCGGCGACAACCACGTGACGGCGCGCTACCTCGGCGACAAGCGGTACAAGGAAGCCGAGAGCGGCGAGCTGATCCAGATCGTCAAGAAGCAGCTCGTGGCCGTGACCCTCACGGCGAACGCCACGGACCTGCAGTACGGCGAGACGCTGACCCTGACGGCACACGTCGCCACCGAGAAGGGTGACGTCGCGGTCGGCTGGGTCCAGTTCTACGACAACGGCGTCGAGGTCAAGGATCCGGTCCTGGTCGATGGTGAGGGCCTGGCCGTCATCAGCTCGGACAAGGTCAGCAAGGGCGTCCACCAGTACTCGGCGAAGTACTTCAACGACCTTGAAGGCGACGGCAAGACCGAGGACGGGGTGTCCAACACCCTGCAGGTGACGATCCATCCGAACCTGCTGTCGATCAAGCTGGTGACGAACCGGATCCCGGCCTATGAGGGTGACGACATCCTGGTCCAGGCGCGGATCACACCTGCTGCGGACGCGGTTGGCAAGGTCGACGGCACGCTGCAGTACTACGCGGATGACAAGAAGTACGGTTCGCCGGTCCCCGTGTCCGGCACGTACCACGGCTCCGGACGCTCGAAGGGCCTGAAGCCGGGAACGCACCGGTTCGTGGCACGCTTCACGCCGTCGTCGAGCTCGCCGTTCGACAGCAAGGTGAGCAACGGGCTGATCCAGCAGCGTCTACAAGGGCCGGCCCAACACGAAGATCGTGCTCACGGCTGAACCGGATCTCGCTCAACAAGGGCAAGTTCAAGGTCTGGGTGCGCAAGTCGAACGGCAAGGCGGCTCCCGGCTATGTCCACCTGTACATCGACGGCAAGAAGATCAAGTCGCTGAAGCTGGACAGTCACGGACGGGCGACGTACGTCAGGTCGGGTCTGCCGGATGAGCAGCTCGTGATCGTGGCGGTCTACCACGGCCAGGGCAAGCTGACCCAGGTCGGCAAGGCCAAGTCGCTGCGGCGCTACATCCCGTAGTCGACTCGACACAAGCGCACTGCCCGGTCTCTTGCGGAGGCCGGGCAGTGTCGTCCGGTGAGACTGGGTGCTCAGATTGAGTGAGTGCTCAGGCTGAGTGCTTGCGGAGCGCTTCGGCGACCAGGTTGCGACGGTTGACGCCGAGCTTGGCGTAGACGCGCGAGAGGTGGGTCTCGATCGTACGCGTCGACACGTGCAGGCGCTCGGCGATGGCCGCGCTGCTGAGGCCGGCGGTGACGAGCGCGGCGACCTCCTGCTCGCGCGGAGAAAGGCTCGACGTGGTCTCGGTATGCTGCGCGGGGATCCAACGGCCGAAGCGGGCCAGCTGGGACTGTCGGCAGCCTTCTCCAGGGTGGAGTCGGTCTCGATGATCGCGTCGATGTGGTTCACGAGCGACGGCAGCCACGGGCGCGTCGACGAGCTCGAGGAGGGTGTGGGCGCGCTCGGACGTGCCGCTCGCCCGGGCGAGCCGCGGGCTGGTGAAGGCGAAGAGGTCGAGGGCCCACAGCTCGGCGAGGTAGTGGCCGCGCTCCTCTGCCCAGAGGGACATCTCGATGGCGCGGCCTGAGGCCTCGCGATGTCCGAGCCCCGACAACGTGGTGATGACCTGCGCGCGGATGTCGGCCTCGAACGCGCGGCTGGCTCTCATCGGGAGTGTGATCGACCCGGCGGCACAACGCTTCGGCCCGTGCGTGGTCACCGACCATCAACGCGCAGAGCGCCTCGCTCGCGAAAGCCCAGGCCGAGAAGCCGCTCGGATCGCGTATCTCGAACAGCTGGTGGGCGATGCGGAACTTCTCGTCGGCTTCGTGCCAGCGGCCCTCGGCCGAAAGCAGGCGGCGCCTCGCCGGCGAAGGTCAGCGCGGAGTCCAACCGTGTCGCTCCGCCGGGCGATCGGGGATCGGCCCCGAGCCGCCGAGCCTCGGCGAGGCGGCCGGAGACGACGTGGAGCAGGAATGTGGAGAGGTGGATCTCGGCACCCACGCGAGGCAGCGAGGCATCGTATGCCGAAGCGGCTGGACGATAGCGCTCGGCCAGCGCGACGGCCTGGGCAGTCTGGCCCGCGCCAGGTCTGCGCGAGGATCACCGGTGCGACGGCTTGCAGCGTCCAGGTCGAACCGGGCACGGGCCCCGACGCCAGCTCGTCCGTGGCCGCGAGTGCCGGGCGGAAGTCACCGGACCAGCCGTGACGCGCGATGCGGGACATCCGATAGCGCTGGACCTGGTCCATGTTGCCGCCGCGCTCGATGATCTGGGTGTAGATCTGACCCATCAGCTCGATCGCGCGCGCCGCCTCATTGAGCCCGTACTGCTCGATGTCGGCGCGCAGGTCGTGGAGATCGAGGATCCGGTCGTCGGCGGGGTGCATCAGGTCGGCAGGGATGACCCGTTGCAAGGTGATGGCGTCCTCGACGTCGCGGATCGGGCCTGTGACCGGGCGGTCACGGAACCGAAGCTCGCGAGCGCGGATGGCGAGGGCGTCGATGCGGACGATGGGATTCGGTGCGGACGTCGAGAGCCGCGGTCGCGAGGTCGATCGCCGCTTCGTAGTCACCGATGGTGCTCGCTGCGAAAGCGGCGCACGGGTCAGCGCCTCCGGGATCGATGTCGAGCCCGCACTCGAGGGTCCACTCGGCCCAGCTGCACCAGCCCGTGCAGAGTCTGGCGTGAAGCGTGCCGGGTGCCTCCGGGTAGACGAGGCTGGTGGAGGGCGATGGCTGCGAGCTCGGCGTGACGATGGCGCGGATGCAGTCGGCATAGAGCGGATGTGGCAGCCTGAGGGCCGGAAGTGACGTGCCCGGTTGGCGCTCCTGCCGCGGGTCGACCCGAAGGACCCCGAGCGGAGGTGAGGCGGTCCAAGGTGTCCGCGGCGATGCACGATCGCGCGATCGGCGAGGGGGACCGGTTCGGACAGGGCCGACGAGCTCGATGGCGTGACGATCCTGCAGGCGTGTAGCGCGCGAGCTCGTGCGATGACGATCGTCGATGAGGTGGGCATCGGGAACCAGGCGGGCCCTGGCGGATCCACGTGCCGTTGGTCTGCACGATGGTCTCGGCGGCGATGTTGGCTCGGACGAGCTGGCGGGCGAGACCGACATTGCCGCCCGTCGAGTAGAGCACGTCGCGGGTCAAGAGCAGATTCCACCGGGCCGCCCAGCGTCGACCACAGCATCGACTCGAGCTCGTCAGGCGTGAGGGTCGGGACGTCGATCCGGCCGACCAGCTCGTCGGCCCAGAGGCTCGACGAGGGCGGCGCGTTGTGGGGCGCGTCGTCCGCGACGCGATGAGCAGCTTGATGTCGCCGAGCCGCACGATCCTGGCGATGAGCTCGGCGCTGGCGGTGTCGAGCAGCTGGGCGTTCTCGACCTCGATGATGACGGGTCGGCCGGCGGCTGCCTCGAGGAGCGCCTCGCGCGCGGCCTGCGCCAGCTTGCGCCCGGACCTGATCGCAGACGTGTCGATGCCGTCCAACAAGGTTTCGGCGGCAGCGAGTGCGGTGTCCTCCTCGTCACGCGTCCCGGCGACCGAGAGCCAGTCGATCGGTCCGGTGGCGACATGGTTGAGCTCGGCCCGGACCTCGCGCAGGAGATGGCTCTTGCCGGCGCCGGTCTGTCCGCACAGGACGACCCCGCCGCGCCGCTCGCCGAACGCCGCCACCGCAGCGGTCAGGAGACGTTCACGTCGCAAGGACGGCCAGGAGGTCGACAACTGATACTCCACACATCGGTGAAGCCGTCGAAAGGAACATCCTCACGCACCAGACATTCGGCGTGTGAAGGCTCCCAGCACCTGTCGGAGACCTCGCAACTGCCCTTGCCTGACGATAGCCACACCGTGCGTCGGCTGTTTGCGGTTTCAGACAATTCGCGACCGGCTGCGCCGCGTGGTGGTCAGGCCCGGGTCATGCTCATGACCCAGTTGGTGTCCCACGTGTGGCCCCCGTCGTAGGAGAAGGCCTGCTCCCACTGTGCCCGGTCGTCGCCGAGGTCGGTCCACACGAACTGCACCTTGAGCGGGCGGCCGTTGATGACGTCGTCGGTCACGAACGTGCCGACGGTGCCGTCGAAACGGCCCTCCATCGGAGGATCGAGGCGTCCTGGTGTCGTGCTGGAGGACCACCAGATGCGCCACGTGTCTGACGTCGGGTCGTACAGCCGGAGGGCCAGGCCGTGGAACTCGCCGACGCCGGGCATCACGTGGGTCTCGTATGCCTCGATGTTGCCCGCTCCGCCCGGCAGCGCGCGATGCTCACCGGTGGAGGCGAACTCGAGCCACTCCGCGCAGTCCGGGTCGAGCGCGTCGGCTCGCTTGCGGTTGGTCACGGCCCACCGGCCGAGGACGAAGTCGAAGTCGGTGAGGGCCATCCCCCGAATCTAGGGGCAAGGACCGACACATTCAGGCGGCCGGCAGCGGGAGGGGTTGACGGATCCGATCGACGAGTGAGACGGTCGTCACACCGCCCAATGTTTACGCAAACAAGGAAGGCTCCTCTCGATGATGTTTACGCAACCATCACTCCAATCCCAGCCCCGTCCGCGGTTGCGTCACCGCATCGCCTCGGGGGCGATTGCGGCGACCGTCCTGGCGGCCGGTGCACTGGTGGCGGCCACGGTGGCGTCGCCCGCAGAGGCATCGCCGGCGCACCATGGCCGTACGAACACCAGTGACTTCCGCGGCGTGAACTGGGCGGATCCGCGCGACAACTACGCCGCTGACGAGGTGGTCCCCTCCGGACTGAGCACCACCGACAGCTACGCGACGACGTACCGCAAGGCCAGGGCGACGGTGTCGGAGTTCCGGCACGAGCTGAAGGCCAACACGGTTCGACTGCCGATCAACCCGTCGAGCGTGGGCACGAAGTGGTGGAAGTCGTACCAGGCCGCGATCGACGCGTCGGCTGACAGCGGATTCAAGGTGATCGTGAGCTATTGGGAGGCCAACGACGCCAAGGACGGGCGCGTCGACGACCCGAAGGCGTTCGACGCGATGTGGGACACCGTCGTGCGGAAGTACCGCCACAACCCTCACGTGTACTTCGAGCCGATGAACGAGCCGTTCGGCTACTCGCTCGACGAGTGGGTCTCGCTGACTTCGTCGTGGCTCAAGCGTCACGCCGACGTCCCGCGGAAGCGCGTGGTCATCTCCGGCACGGGCTACAACGACAACGTCACCGGCGTGGGTGCCGCAACCGAGCTCAAGGGCACGCTGCTGTCGCTGCACTTCTACGGATTCTGGGCCTCCGACACGACCGAGGCGGCCTGGCTGGCGAACCTGCGGCCACGCATCGGGTCGTACGGCTGGCGCACGATCATCGACGAGGCCGGCTCGCCGATGACGACGGGGCTCAACTACGGCAACCACGAGGGCAACGTCTACACGTCATACCTCGGCGCCCTGACCCAGACAGCTCGGGAGCAGCACATGGGGCTCGTCTACTGGCCCGGGTTGCGGGACGGCGACGCGTACTCGATGACGACGAGGGTCGGCAACCAGCTGCAGGTCAACAGCGAGAGCGGCCTCGCGCAGGTGTGGTGGGGCTGGGGTCTGCTGCGTCGCGAGCCCACGAACAACCTGCCCCCGGCACCTCCGGGCGAGGTGCTGCGCGGCGTGGCCAGCGATCGTTGCGCGGACGTGCCGGGCTTCTCGACGACGAACGGCACGGCACTGGATCTGTGGGACTGCAACTCCGGCGGCAACCAGCTGTGGAACTGGACGGCCGAGAAGCAGCTCACGGTGTACGCCAACAAGTGCCTCGCGATCGGTGGTGACGGTGCGAGCGCCGGCAGCCCCGTCGTGATCGCAGACTGCACCGGTGCGGTCGACCAGCAATGGGAGCTGAACGCGGACCTGTCGGTCAGCAGCGTCAGCCACCCCGGTCTCTGCCTCGAGGCCGCCGGCACCGGCAACGGCTCGGCGGTCGGAGTCGAGAACTGCAGCGGCGAGTCCAACCAGCAGTGGGCTCGTACGTAGCACCCATGCGTGGCCGCCCCCGGGTCTTCCTCCAGCCGGGGGCGGCTGCACTTCCCGGAGCCTTGCGTGTCTGCTGCTCTGTGCGTCGTGAGCGGGAGATCATCGTGGGATGCCCGACGACTTCCTGATGCGGATCGACAGTGCCGAGTTCAAGGCCATGTCCGAGCGGGTCCTCGAGGTCACGGCGCTGACGTCGCGCCTCAACGTGCTGCCGTTCGAGGACGAAGCCGGCAAGGCCGCGCTGTTCGAGCAGATCCTCGGACGGCCTCTGCCGGAGCGGGTGACGATCTATCCGCCGTTCTACACCGATCACGGACTCAACCTGGACATCGCCGAGCGGGTGTTCATCAACCAGGGGTGCACGTTCCTCGACTACGCCGGCATCCGGCTCGCCGAGCGGGTGATGATCGCGCCGAAGGTCACCTTCATCACCGGTGGACATCCCGTCGATCCTGCTGACCGGCGCGTATGGCTGACCGGCGAGCCGATCGACGTCGAGGAGAACGTGTGGATCGGCGCGGGTGCCACGATCCTGCCTGGCGTCACGATCGGGCGTGATGCGGTGATCGCCGCCGGTGCGGTGGTCGCCGACGACGTACCGGCGCAGACTCTGGTGACCGGGTCGAAGGCGACCGTGCAACGTACGTGGTGACTCGCTCGCCAATGAGGCCGCCCGCGGCCGAATGTGAGGGCGAAGCCCGAGGCGAGGTGACGGGACGGCTAGTCGTCCTCGATGTCGACGACGGCCACGTGCCGCAGGCAGGGAGCCAAGAGCCGATGACGGGATCCCTTTGAGGGCAGCCCCAGAGTGGCGGCTTCGCCGCGGAGGAGGGTCTGCGACGGAGGGGCCCACGATTCCGCGGGATCGGCTCTCTGGCGGAGGCGCTCCGCGCCGGAGCAGAGAGCCGATGACGGGATCCCTTTGATGGAGCCACTGGAGGGGCGGCTTCGCCGCGGGGCAATGGCTCGACGGAGGGGCCCACTCGATTCCCGTCATCGGGAACGGGCGCCTTCGGCGCGGAGCCGATGACGGGAATCGAACCCGCATATCTTGCTTGGGAAGCAAGCGCTCTACCACTGAGCTACATCGGCGTGGTCAGTTGCGACCGAACACAGACTACCGAAGCCGCATGCGTTAGTTTCGACTCGTGCTCCTCTCCGACCGCGACATCCTCGCCGAGATCGACGCAGGGCGCGTGGCGCTCGACCCGTTCGACCGCGAGATGATCCAGCCGTCCAGCATCGATGTGCGACTCGACAAGTTCTTCCGGGTCTTCGACAACCACAAGTACCCGCACATCGACCCCGCCGCCGACCAGTCCGACCTGACGCGTGAGGTCGAGGTGGGCAACGACGAGGCGTTCATCCTGCACCCCGGCGAGTTCGTGCTCGGCTCGACGTACGAGCTGGTGACCCTGCCGGACGACATCGCCGCGCGCCTCGAGGGCAAGTCCTCGCTGGGCCGCCTCGGGCTGATGACGCACTCGACGGCCGGGTTCATCGACCCAGGCTTCTCGGGCCACGTGACGCTCGAGCTCGCCAACGTCGCGACGTTGCCGATCAAGCTCTACCCCGGGATGAAGATCGGCCAGGTCTGCTACTTCCGCCTCACCTCGCCGGCGGAGAACCCGTACGGCTCGGCGAAGTACGGCTCCCGCTACCAGGGCCAGCGCGGGCCGACGGCCTCCCGCTCGCACGCGAACTTCCACCGCACCGAGATCTGACGTACGCCGAAGGGCCCCGCACCGGTTGGTGCGGGGCCCTTCGTCGTACGGGTCAGGCGGTGTGACGCTTGCGGAGCGCGAGCGCTGCGCCCGAAGCTGTCACGAGCGCGCCACCGGCCAGCAGCCAGGCGAGGTCGAGGCCGCCTTCGGCCTGTTCGTCGGCAAGTCCGGCGTCGATCCGGGTGGGCACGTCGACGGTCTCGGTCGACTCGACCTCGGCGACGTCGGCAGCCGGGGTGGTGTCGTCCGAGCTGTCGTCCTTGCCTCCGTTGTTGGGGCCGTCCTTGTCGTCGTCGTTGCCGCAGCTGCCGTGGGTCGGGCAGGGCTGCGGGTTGGTGATGACGTCCGGTCCGTCAGGGTGCGTGGGCTTCGGCTTGGGGCCGACCTTGTCGTCGGGGCCGACCGGGGGCTTCGGCTTGGGCAGCGCGATCTTGTCCTTGGGCTCGACCGGGGGCTTGGGCTTGGGGAGCGCGATCTTGTCGTTGACCGGTGGCTCGGGATCGGTGTGCGGCTGGGCGATGATGACCGGTCCGTCGGTGGCCATGGCGCTCGCAGGCACCATCGTCAGGGCGGCGGTCGCCAGCGGGGCGGCGATGATCAGGTTGCGGATGATGCTCTTCATGTCGTTCTCCTGTGGTTGCTTCTGGAAGTCGGTGGTGTTGCTTGCTCAGAGGTAGGAGCATCGAGCCCGACAGGTCTTGCAACTTTGTGCAGGAATCTTTTTCGCCTCGTCGGTCGAGCGGTGGATGGGTCGCCTTTCAGCACCCTTGATGGGCGAGCAGGCCACCGCCACGACGACTGATGGGCGACCAAGTCACCGCTCCGGAGGGGAGGGGTGCTGGATAGGGTGGCGCGGTGACACTTCCCCTCAGCATCTCGCCCACAGTCGCCGCTGCTCTCGAGGCCGGTACGCCCGTCGTCGCGCTGGAGTCGACGATCATCTCGCACGGCCTGCCGCGGCCCGACAACCTCGAGGCGGCGCGCGGGTTCGAGGCGATCCTGACGGCGATGGGTGTCGTGCCGGCGACGATCGCGGTGCTCGACGGCCAGCTCAAGGCCGGGCTCACCGACGAGGAGCTCGTACGCATCGCCGGCGAGGACATCCCCAAGCTCAGCGCCCGCGACCTGCCGATCGTGCTGGCCCGCGGCGGCAGCGGCGCGACGACGGTCGCCGCGACCTCGTACATCGCCGATCTCGCCGGCATCCGCGTGTTCGCCACGGGCGGCCTCGGCGGCGTGCACCGGGGCGCATCGGAGACGTTCGACGAGTCAGCCGACCTCAAGGTGCTCTCCGAGGTGCCGATCACCGTGGTCTCGGCCGGCGTGAAGTCGATCCTCGACATCCCGGCGACGCTCGAGCGGCTGGAGTCGCTCGGTGTGATCGTCCTGGGGTTCGGCACCGACAAGTTCCCCAGCTTCTGGCTGACGGACTCCGGCTTCGAGCTCGACTGGTCCGTCCCGGATGCGGCTGCGGTCGCCGGCGTCATGGCTTCACGTGACGAGCTGGGTCAGCCGGCCGCGATCCTGGTCGCCAACCCGCTCCCGGTCGCCGAGCAGCTCGACCCCGAGGTGCACGATCGCGCTCTCGCCGATGCCCTCCGCATGGCCGACGAGCAGGGCCTGTCGGGCAAGGAGGTCACGCCGTTCCTGCTGCAGACGATCGTCGGCCTGACCGGCGGTGAGAGCCTCGCGGTCAACCTCAAGATCGCCGAGAACAACATCCGCGTCGCCGGCGAGATCGCCCGGTCCTGGGCCTCGCGATGATCCTCGTCGTCGGTGACCTCGTCGACGACATCGGCGTACGCCCGCTCGGCACCGTCAACCCCGCGAGCGACACGGTCTCGGAGATCCGGATGACCGCGGGCGGCTCGGCGGCGAACGTCGCAGCATGGCTCGGTCACCTCGGCGCCGACGTACGTTTTGTCGGTCGCTGCGGTGCTGATGGCGTCGAACGCCACCGCGCTGCCCTCGAGGCGTACGGGGTGGACGCGCGCATCTCCGGCGACCTCGAGCTGCCGACCGCCACGATCGTCCTGACCCTCGACGACGAGGCCGACCGCACGATGTATGTCGACCGCGCCGCCAACACCACCCTGACCGCCGCCGACGTCCCCGCCGACGTCTGGGACGACGTGACCTGGTTGCACCTGACGGGCTACTCGTTCTTCGACGACGGCGTACGCCCGGTCGTGCAGGACCTCCTCGCCAAGGCCAAGGAGCGAGCAGCAGGAGTCAGCATCGACCCCAGCTCGCTCGGGTTCCTCGAAGCCGCCGGCCGCGACACCGTGCTGGGCTGGCTCGCCGACGCAGACCTGGTGTTCCCGAACGACGACGAGCAGCGCTTCCTCGCCCTGGATGACGAGCGCATCGTGCTGACCCGCGGCGGTGCGGGGGCAGCCTTCCGCGGGCGAGAGGTGCCCGCGCTGCCGACGGACGTCGTCGACACCACCGGCGCCGGCGACGCGTTCTGCGCAGGCTTCCTCGCCGACTGGACGAGGACGGGCGATGCCGAGTCCGCCCTGCTCAATGGTTCGCGCTCGGCTGCCGAGTGCGTGGCCGTACGCGGCGCCCGCCCCGTCGCCTGACGAGCCTCACACCAGGCCGCGGACTCGTGCCTCAAGGGAGTCCTTGACGGCGCCGGTGACCGCGACCTCGATCCGCTTCTCCAGGGCTTGCTGGTCGTCGACGTCCGCGAGCAGGGCCCTCAGATCGAGGTCGTCGATGGCCCGTGTGAGCACGTCGTCGGTCTTCAACGCGGAGTCGATCACCGAGTCCGGGAGCGCGCGGATCAACGTCTTGAGCAGGTCGTTCAGGTCCGCCGACTCGAGCGCCTCGTCGACCAGTGCGGATGCCGGCGGCAGCGACCCGTCGGCCTTCATGCGGCGAACAGCAGTGTGCAGGCCGTCGCGCAGGGCGTCGATCTGGGCATCGGTGGGCTCATCGGACTGCGCGAGCTCGAGGGTCAGCGCCTCCCGGCTGACGTGCAGGCGACACGCCGCGCCGTCGATGCCGAGCAGGACCAGGCGTTCGGTGATGCCGTCGATGCCGTCAGCGCGTGAGGTCACCTGACGCTCGACGCACGGGTCGGCCGGCCGGAGCGGCTCGTACGTGCCGCCGCCGTTGGCGAGCTGCACCCCGACCACACCGCAGACGAGGGCGAGGGCGGCGACCGGCATGCCGATCCAGCGAGGAGCGCTCATGAGGTCCGCCGGCGTCGGAGCGGGACGAGGGTGAGGAGAGCAGCCAGCGCGAGGCCGGCGCCGATGAGGAACGAGTCCCGGAACGCCCGGGTGGCGGCGCGCTCGACCTGTGCGTTGAGGTCCCGCTCGAGCTGGGCTGCGGCGGGGCGCTCCTCGGCGTCGAGGCGCAACGTCGCGAACGCGCTGTGCAGGTCGGGGACCTGGTCCCGCTGGCCCGACAGCTCGTTGCCGAGCGACTCGGCGACAGCGATCTTGTCCTCGGGCTTCAACGGCGCGTCGAGCACCAAGGACGTGATGGCCTGCTGCGCCGGGACCTGGGCATCCCGCAGATCGGCGGTGAACACCGGCGTGAGGATCGCCAGGCCCACCACCACGCCGATGTGGCGGGCACCGATCGTCCAGCCGGCGTGGTGGGCACGAGGCAGGCGCATCTCCATCGCCGCCGAGGTGAGCCGGTCGACGGTCAGCCCGAGCCCGAGGCCAACCAACGCCTGGGGTGCCACGGTCCAGGCGAGCGACGCGGATGGCGGGATGGCGAGGCCCAGGAGTCCGCCGGCGACAAGGAAGCAGCCCACCGCGATCTCGACCTCCGCCGGGGGGCGAAACAGGCGGGCGAGGGGACGCGCGGCGATGGCGGCGACGGGTACGACCGAGACGGTCACAGCCGCGGTTGCCGGTGACCGTCCCCAGCCCTGCACGAGCAGCAGGACCAGCAGGAACAACGCAGCGGTGAGCGCGGCCGACATCAGCGCGAGGGTCAGGTTGGCGCGTATCGCCGGGCGGTGCCGGTCCGGTACGACCGTCGGCGCGGCTCGTACGGCCAGCGCTGCGGGCACGGCCAGCACCGCGATCGGAACCTGCACCACGAAGATGGCCTGCCACGAGATCGCCTGGGTGAGCAGACCGCCCGCGACCGGGCCGAGCGCCGTGCCGACGACTCCGGCGGTGACCCATGACGTGACGCCGCGCCGCTCGCCTTGCTGCGCGACGAGCAGCTCCAGGCAGCCGACCAATGCCAACGCGCCGCCGACCGCCTGCACGCAGCGGGCCGCGATCAGCACGTCGATCGAGCCGGCGACGGCGCACATGGCCGAGGAGCCGGCGAACACTGCGATGCCCGCCGCGCTGAAGATGCGCGGCTGGGCACGCGTGAACGCCATCGCCGCGGGCACGGCCGTGAGTCCCAGCACGAGGTTGTAGGCGATCAGCACCCAGGCGACCTGGCCGACGGACGCGTCGAGGTGCCGGAGGATGTCGGGCAGGGCGAGCGTCACCACTGCGGAGTCCGCGAGCACCAACGCCACCGTCAGGATGAGCAGGGGAGCCTTGGCGCGACGCACCACCCCATCGTGGCAGCGCGACGGTCCCTACGGCGTGAGGTCCGCGGTGCGCGGCGGGTCGGCACCCGGACGGGAGCACGTGATCGCCGCGGCGCTGCAGGCGTACATCCCGAGATCGGTGAGCTCGGTGACGTCGAGCTCGTCTGCTGAAGGCCAGGAGTACGCAGCGCACCACGACAGGACGGCTGCCATGAACGAGTCGCCGGCCCCGATCGTGTCGGCGACCGTGATGCGGGGCGCCTCGATGCGGGCGACGACCCGGGAGCTGGCGATGACCGCGCCGTCGCCCCCGAGGGTGATCGCCACGAGGGCGCCGTCGGCGGCGAGCTTCTGGGCCAGCGCGCCGGGCTCATCCCCGGGGAACAGCACGGCGGCGTCCTCGTCGCTCATCTTGATGACGGTGGCGTGCGGGGCGATCGCCTCGAACGTACGTCGCCAGGCTTCGTGATCCGGCTCGACCGTGAGGCGGATGTTGGGGTCGAACGACACCGGTACGCCCAGGGCGTCGGCCATCACGACGAGATCGGCCACGAGGCCCGCGCCCGGCTCGAGGGACGTGCCGAGCGATCCGACGTGCACGACCTCGAACGCGCCGGGATCGGGCAGTGCCGCGGGATCCCAGGTGAGGTCGAACGCGTACGTCGCGCTGCCGTCCTCGGCGAGCGTGGCCCGCGCGCTGGACGTACGAGCGGGGGCGGGTTCGAGGGCGTCCAGCACGACGTCGGACTCGTAGAGCCGATCGCGCAACAGGTCTCCGTACGCGTCGTCGGCGAGCTGCGCGGCGAGGTGCGTCGGCACGTCGAGGCGGGCCAGGCCAACGGCGACGTTGAACGGCGATCCGCCGGCGTGCGGCTCGGGCTCGGCGCCCGGACGCTGGACGACGTCGACCAGCGCCTCGCCGACGATCAGGGCGGTCACGCGTCCGCGCCGATCGACAGTGCCGCGCTGGGTGCCAGGGGCAGGTCGGGCAGTGTCAGGGCGTTGAACGCGTGATAGGCGTCGGGCTTGCCGCGCCACGTGCGGCTCGTGAGCTGCATGCCCGGGGACATCTCGTGGTGCCATGCCCCGGTGTCAGGGTCGATGTAGTGCTCATCGATCTCGGTCCACCACCGCTCCGCGAGCCCGGCGTAGACCGGTTTGGCGGACCACGTGTGCAACGCTTCCGCCGCCAGGACTGCCTCTGCCATGACCCAGTGGAACCGCTCCTCGACGATCGCCTCGCCGTGCCAGTCGGTCGTGTAGGGCAGGCCCGGCTCGTCATCGCTGACGGCGTCGTCGACCGCCCGCGCGAACAGCGCCTCCGCCGCCTCGCCCAGCCAAGGGCGGGGATCCTCCATCCCGGCGGCGAGCTGGAGCATCAGGCGCGACCACTCGAAGGCGTGGCCCGGTGTCGCGCCGTACGGCCGGAACGGGTCGGCGGGCTGGTCCTCGTTGTAGGTCGGGATCGGTGTCCAGTCGTGGTCGTAGTGCTCGGGGATGCGCCAGTCGTGCGCGCGGGCGTGGATGCCGATGATGCGCTCGCAGATCGCGAGCGCGCGGCGCCGCCAGATGTCGTCGCCGGTGACGTCGGCGGCGAACAGGTAGGCCTCGACGGTGTGCATGTTGCTGTTGGCGCCGCGATAGGCGTCGACGTGCGACCAGTCCTCGCTGAGCTCCTCGACGCAGCGGCCCTCGTCGGGATCCCAGAACCGCTGGCTGTGCACCAGGGCTGCCTCGGTCAGCAGCTCGTCGGCCCCTTCGATCCCGGCCGCCTTGGCGCTCGAGGCCGCCAGCAGCACGAACGCGTGGCCGTAGCAGCCCTTGGTCCGATCGGGGACGTCCCCGTCGAAGCCGACCTGGTCGTACCAGCCGCCGTTGACGTCGTCGTGGAACACGGTGGCCAGCGCCCGCACGCCGTGGGCCGCCATCTGCTGGGCATCGTCATCACCCCCGAGGAACGCGAGCGAGAACACGTACGTCATGCGGGCGTTGATCCACAGCTCGAGGACCTTGTCGCGGTCGGGGTGGCCGGTGTCGTCGAGCCAGTAGAACCCGCCCTCCTGCCGCAACGACCGGCGGGCGAACGCGAGCAGCTTCCTGCGTGCATGGTGTCGCCACGCGACGCTCCCCGGATAGCTCATGCCGCCGCCTTCAAGAAAAGCCCAGGATACGAAGCCGTCGGCATGAGAGCCCTTCGTTTCACTCGCTGGCGCTCGCTCATGCCGCCGCCTTCAAGAAAAGCCCAGGATACGAAGCCGTCGGCATGAGAGCCCTTCGTTTCACTCGCTGGCGCTCGCTCATGCCGCCTCCGCATCCCTGCTGCTCATGGCTCCAACCTACGACCTTCAGGGTGTGGTCAGGGGTCGCTGGGGGTCGGTCCCCGATGTGGCGAAGGGGCCGCCGGCAGCAGGCTGAGGCCATGACATCGACACGGAGTGCTGCGGCACGCACGGGGCGGCGGTCGGCATGATCCGCGCCCAGGGACTCACCAAGACGTACGACGGCAAGGTGGCCGTCAACGGCATCGACTTCACCGTCGAGCCCGGCCGGGTCACCGGCTTCCTCGGCCCCAACGGCGCCGGCAAGTCCACGACCATGCGCATGATCCTCGGCCTCGACGCGCCGACCAAGGGCACGGTCTCGGTCAACGGGCACCGGTACGCCGCGTCGCCCGCGCCGCTCCGCGAGGTCGGCGCGCTCCTCGAGGCACACGCCGTGCACCCCGGCCGGTCCGCGCGCAACCACCTGCGCTGGCTCGCGGCCAGCAATGGCATCCCGACGACTCGCGTAGGCGAGGTGCTGGAGCTCGTCGGGCTCGACTCGGTGGCCGCGCAGCGCGCCGGGCGCTTCTCGCTCGGCATGGGCCAGCGGCTCGGCATCGCGGCGGCCCTGATCGGCGATCCGCCGGTCGTCATGCTGGACGAGCCGGTCAACGGGCTCGACCCCGAAGGCGTCCGGTGGGTGCGTTCACTCGCCCGCCAGCTCGCGGACGAGGGCAAGACCGTGTTCGTGTCGAGCCACTTGATGTCGGAGATGGCCCTGATGGCCGATCACCTGATCGTCATCGGCCGCGGCGCGATCCTCGCCGACAGCCCGATCCAGGAGTTCATGGCCGAGCACGCCTCGGCGTACGTACGCGTCAAGGCTCCGCAGACCACCGACGTCGAGGCCCTCCTCGTCGGCCGTGGCCTGGACGTCACGCGCACGGACGACGAGCTGCGGGTCCAGGGTCTCGACGCTCCCGCGATCGGCGAGCTGATCGGTAGCCACGGCTTCTTCCTGCACGAGCTGACCCTCGTACGCTCCTCGCTCGAGGACGCGTTCATGGAGCTCACGGCCGACAGCGTCGAGTACCACGCCCGGACGGAAGTGGCGGCATGAGCGAGCGAAGCGAGCGAACCATCAAAATGGGCATGCCGTCGTCTCCGTATCGTGGGCTTCTGACGGGGGCGTCGGCATGACGACGATGACGGCAGCGCCGACGAGCGGTTCCCTCGGACGTACCGTCAGGTCCGAGTGGATCAAGGTCGCCAGCATCCGGTCGACCTGGTGGACGACGCTCGCGATGATCGTCCTGGGCGCCGGCTTCACCACGATCATCTCCGGCGTCGTCGCGGGTGACATCGCCAGCGGCAAGAGCGGGGACTCGCCCGGTGAGTACATCACCCAGGGCCTGATCTTCAGCCAGATCTCGGCCGTCGTGATCGGCGCGCTGGTGGTCACCTCCGAGTACGGCACCGGCCTGATCCGCGCGACCCTGGCGGCGACCCCCGTACGTTCGAGGGTCTTGGCGGCCAAGGCGATCGTGCTGAGCGGCTTCCTGTTCGTCGTCGGCACCGTGACGGCGTTCCTCGGCTACTTCGGCGGCAACGCGTTCTTTCGCAACGAGGGCATCGGCATCTCGCTGGGTGACGAGCACATCCTGCGGTCGATGTTCGGCGCCGGGCTCTACATGGCCGGCCTCGGACTGCTCGCCGCTGCCGTCGGACTGCTCGTCCGTCACACCGCCGCGGCGATCTCGATCGTCCTCGCGCTGGTGTTCATCATCGGCCAGGTCGTGTCGCTCATCCCCGGCACGTTCGGCGAGTGGGTCATGAAGCTCATGCCCGGCAACGCCGGTCCGGGCATCGTCGTGCCGGTCTCGTTCGGCGACAACATGCTGGCGCCCTGGACCGGCTTCGCCGTGTTCGTCGGTGAGATCGCGTTGCTGAGCCTCGCCGGGCTCGCGCTGTTCCGCAGAAGGGATGCCTGAACGAGAACGAAGCCCCGCCACTCGCGTGAGTGGCGGGGCTTTCGTGCGTACGGGCTACTTCACGACCGGGAGGGTCAGCGCCTGGCTCGTGCTGCCACTCGTGACGCTGACGGTGTTGAGCGTCAGGCCGCCGCGGTAGTTGGTCGAGCCGCCGGCAACCGTGAGCCGCAGCTGGTGGCCGGTCGCGAACCGGTGGGAGATGGCGGGCAGCGTCACCGTGAACGGCTTGGTGACGTCCGGCACGCGTACCGGCGCGATCAGGTTGTGGATCAGCGACGCCTTGCCGGCCGGGTCGACGTCGAGCACCTTGACGAAGACGACGAGCTGGCCGGTCGAGCCGAGGGCCTGGGTGAGCGCCGCGGTGGGCGAGCTGACCTGCAGGCGCAGGCTCGGCGAGCCGACCACGTCGACGTTCTTGGTCAGCGCGGCCGTCGTCCATGACGCCGCCGTGCCGGGAAGGTCGAGCTCGGGCAGCGGCAGCGCGCTGCCGACGACGTCCAGCGGATCGATCGACGTCGGGAGGCCGGCGACCGGCGTCAGGAAGCTCTGCGTGGCGACCTTGAGCGCCGACGTGCTCGTCGTCAGGGCCGAGCCGGAGAGGTAGTACTTCGTCGCGGTGCCGACCGGGTAGGTCGAGGCCGAGCCGTACGCCGGGGTCGCGATGCCCGTGTAGGGCACCCAGTCACGGAAGTAGGCGAACTCGGGCCCGGTGCTGACGGATGAGCCCTTGAGGTAGTGGTCGAGCCAGTCCGAGACCCGGCGCGTCACGTGCTCGGTCGTGGGGTTGGGCGCCCCGAAGCTGAACTCACCCGGCGCGTTGGGCCCGGAGTGGCCGCCGCTGAACCAGATCATCTTGGTCGGCGTGCCCTGGGCCTGGAGGGCGCGATAGTTGGCGACGCCCTCGTTGAGGTTGAACAGGGTGTCGTTCTGGCCCTGGACCACGAGCGTCGGGATCGTCACCTTCTTGACGTAGCTGCTGACCGAGGCGTGGCGCAGCGACGCGGTGGTCGATGGGTCGACCGTGCCGGTCGTGGCGGCGACGAGCAGCGCAGGGCACACGAAGAACGCGAAGTTGGGGCAGCCGATGAGACGCCCGGGATCGCCGGCGGCGTTGGTGACGCCGTCGGCGATCCCGATCCCCGAGAAACCGAGGGCCCACACCAGCTTGGCCGCACCGGGCGTCGACGTCTGGACGCCGGTGGTCTGCGAGGTGTTGTTGGGCGAGAGGGAGTACGAGAGGTCGCTCCAGGTGATGACCGGGACGATCGTGTCGACGCGCTTGTCGACGGCGGCGGCCGCGAACTGCACCTGGCCGCCGTACGAGCCACCGACCATGCCGACGCGGGGATCGTTGGCGGCGGCGTGCCCGGTGTGGTCCTTGGCGTCGCGCTGCACGACGTTGAGGACCGGGGCCGGAATCGTGTGCTTGGCGTCGGTGAACGCGATGCCGCTCTTGCCGCCGAGATAGCTCACGAGCTGGCTGGCGGCCTTGCCGTCCCAGTCCGGGTCGTCGAGGGTGATCTTGCAGCCCGAACCGCCGAAGCCGAGTCCCGAATAGCTCAGCACGGCGTATCCACGGCTGGCGAACCGTTGGCCGAGGCCGGCCTGGTCGTCCTTGGAGCCGCCGAAGCCGTTCGTCGTGAGGAGCGCGGGCACACGGTGGGCTGACGTGGCGGTCGACGGGGTGTAGAGGTCGCCGACGATGTCGCACACCTCGGAGCCGGTCGGGCCGATGTTGACCTTGAAGTGCAGCGGCGTGACCTTCACCGTCACGGCGGCCTGGGCACTGGTCGGCGCCGCGACGAGCGGTGCGGCGGCGAGCGCCAGTGCCGCGAGGGCGAGGAGGGGACGGCTCGTGCGCATGTGGCTCCTAGGGGTCATACCGATCAGTCACCCAACGAGCCAGGTGTGGCTCAGGTCACGTGCGCCGGAGGCGGCGGGCGATCTCGGCGGCCGTCGCGCGTACGTCGGCGACCATGTCGCCGGCCGGTGCACGGCTCTCCCAGGTGACCGCGACCGACGCGTGGATCGTGCCGGCGTCGATGGGCGCCGCGATCGAGGCGAACCCCTCGGTGACCTCGCCGTCCTCCGTCGCATAGCCGCGCTGCCGGGTCGTGACGAGCAGCCGTCGCAGCTCGGTCGGTGACTGCGGGCCGGCCCCGGTGCGGGACGTGAAGGCGGCCTTGCCGGGGTAGAGCGCCGTCACCTGTGCCGCCGGGAGCGAGGCGAGGATCGCCCGCCCCGAAGCGGTCAGGTGGGCCGGCAGGCGTACGCCGACATCCGTGACGAGGGGCGGCCGGCCGGGCGCGCGTTCCTCGATGACGTAGAGGACGTCGGCGCCGTGCAGCACGACGAGGTGTGCCGACTGGCCGACGCGGTCGACCAGCCTGGCCAATGGCGTGCGGGCGAGGCGGGCGAGCGGCTCCTGGCGGGCGAAGCCGTGGCCAACCTCCCACGCTGCGATGCCCATGCCCCAGGTGCGGTCCTCGGGGTAGTGGACGACGAAGTCCTCGGCGGCCATCGCGGTCAGCAGGTGGTACGCCGAAGACCGGGGCAGGTCGAGCGCCCCGGCGATGTGGGTGGCCGAGACCGGGACCGGCTGCCCGGACAGGAACCGGAGCACCCGCAAGGCGGCAGTGGCGGCGGGCACGGGGCGGGTCATGGCACCAGTGTCTCGTATGCGAGACAGGTTCGGGCCGTGGAGTGTGGCGCGGCGAGCCGCACAGGCGTGCAATGGACTCATGGCACAGGTGACGGTGGGAGTGGGCGCGATGGCGCCGGAGGATGTCGTGCGCGTGGCGCGCGAGGGTGCCACGGTCGAGCTGAGCCCCGAGGCGCGCGACGCGATCAAGCGCGCGCGGGCGTACGTCGACGAGCTGGCCGCGTCGGACGTGCCGGTCTACGGCATCTCGACCGGCTTCGGCGCGCTCGCGACCCGGCACATCGAGCCCGGCCTGCGCACCCAGCTGCAGAAGAGCCTGATCCGGTCACATGCCGCGGGCACGGGTCCGCGCGTGGAGGACGAGGTCGTGCGCGCGCTGATGCTGCTGCGCCTCTCGACCCTCGCGAGCGGGCACACGGGCGTACGCCTGGAGACTGCCGAGGCATACGCATCGATGCTCAATGCCGGGCTGACGCCGGTCGTACGGGAGTACGGCAGCCTCGGCTGCTCCGGCGACCTGGCGCCGCTGTCGCACTGCGCGTTGGCGGTGATGGGCGAGGGCGAGATCGACGACCACGGCGTCGTACGCCCTGCGGCCGAGGCGCTCGCCGCGCACGGCCTCGAGCCCGTCGAGCTCGCCGAGAAGGAGGGCCTCGCGCTGATCAACGGCACCGACGGGATGCTCGGCATGCTGGTCCTGGCGCTGCACGACCTGCGCCGGCTGCTCGACACCGCCGACCTCGCCGCGGCGATGAGCATCGAGGGACTCATGGCCACGGACCGCGTGCTGGCTGCCGACCTGCAGGCGCTGCGTCCGCACCCGGGACAGGCCGAGTCGGCGGCGCACATGGCGGCGCTGCTCGCGGGGTCGCCGATCGTCGCGAGCCACCGGCACGGCGACGGGCGGGTGCAGGACGCGTACTCGCTGCGCTGTGCCCCGCAGGTGCACGGCGCCGCCCGTGACACCCTCGAGCACGCGGCGACGGTCGCGGGTCGCGAGCTCGCATCGGCGATCGACAACCCGTCCGTGCTCGACGACGGGCGCATCGAGTCGCACGGCAACTTCCACGGGGCACCGCTGGCGTACGTGCTGGACTTCCTGGCGATCCCGGTCGCCGACGTCGCGAGCATGAGCGAGCGGCGTACGGACCGGTTCCTCGACGTGACGCGCAGCCAGGGTCTGCCGCCGTTCCTCGCCGACGACCCCGGTGTCGACTCGGGTCACATGATCGCGCAGTACACGCAGGCCGCGATGGTCTCCGAGCTCAAGCGGCTCGCGGTGCCGGCGAGCGTCGACTCGATCCCGTCGAGCGCGATGCAGGAGGACCACGTCTCGCTGGGCTGGTCCGCGGCCCGCAAGCTGCGTACGTCGGTCGACCTGCTGACCCGCGTGCTGGCGGTCGAGATCATCACCGCGGCCCGTGGCATCGACCTGCGAGCCCCGCTCGAGCCGTCGGCCGCGACCGGTGCCGCGATCGCCGTGCTGCGTACGCGCGTCGCCGGACCCGGACCCGACCGCCACCTCTCACCCGACCTCGAGGCCGCCACGGAGCTCGTCCGCGACGGCTCCCTGCTGGACGCTGCCCACACATGCCGCTGAGCATGACGTTCCGGTCGCGAACGCCGTGGGGCACCCGCACGCAGAAACGTCATGCTCAGCGAGAACTGGAGATCACTCATGACCCGACCCACTGTTCGTGCTGCACACGGCTCGACCCTGACCGCGAAGTCGTGGCAGACCGAGGCGCCGATGCGCATGCTGATGAACAACCTCGACCCCGAGGTCGCCGAGCGCCCGGAGGACCTGGTCGTCTACGGCGGCACGGGTCGCGCGGCGCGGAGCTGGGAGGCGTACGACGCGATCGTCCGCACCCTCGAGACGCTCGAGGACGACGAGACGTTGCTGGTGCAGTCCGGCAAGCCGGTCGGCGTCTTCCGTACGCACGAGTGGGCGCCGCGCGTGCTGATCGCCAACTCCAACCTCGTGGGCGACTGGGCGACGTGGCCGGAGTTCCGCAAGCTCGAGGCCGAGGGCCTCACGATGTACGGCCAGATGACCGCGGGCTCGTGGATCTACATCGGCACGCAGGGCATCCTGCAGGGGACGTACGAGACGTTCGGTGCCGTGGCGCGCAAGCGGTTCGACGGCACCCTGGCCGGCACGCTGACGCTGACCGGCGGCGCCGGCGGCATGGGTGGCGCCCAGCCCCTCGCCGTCACGATGAACGACGGCGCGGTGATCGTTGTCGACGTCGACGAGACGCGGCTCGAGCGTCGGGTCAAGCACGGCTACCTCGACGAGTACTGGACCGATCTCGACGAGGCGATCGACCGCGCGGTGGCCGCCAAGAACGAGCGCCGGGCGCTGTCGGTCGGCATCGTCGGCAACGCGGCAACGGTGTTCACCGAGCTGCTCGAACGAGGCGTGCCGATCGACATCGTCACCGACCAGACCAGCGCGCACGACCCGTTGAGCTATCTACCCGAGGGCATCTCGGTCGCCGACTGGCACGCCGAGGCCGAGCGCGACGCCGCCGGGTTCACCGACAAGGCGCGCGCATCGATGGCGAAGCACGTACGCGCGATGGTCGGCTTCATGGACGCCGGCGCCGAGGTGTTCGACTACGGCAACTCGATCCGCGAGGAGGCCCGCCTCGGCGGGTTCGAGCGCGCCTTCGAGTTCCCCGGCTTCGTCCCGGCGTACATCCGGCCGCTGTTCTGCGAGGGCAAGGGCCCGTTCCGCTGGGCCGCGCTGTCGGGCGATCCGGCCGACATCGCCGCGACCGACCGCGCGATCCTCGAGCTGTTCCCCGAGGACGAGCACCTGGCTCGCTGGATCACCAAGGCGCAGGAGAAGGTGCACTTCGAGGGCCTCCCGGCGCGCATCTGCTGGCTCGGCTACCAGGAGCGGCACCTCGCCGGGCTGCGCTTCAACGAGATGGTGGCCTCCGGCGAGCTCAGCGCTCCGGTCGTGATCGGCCGCGACCACCTCGACTCCGGATCGGTGGCGTCGCCCTACCGCGAGACCGAGTCGATGGCCGACGGCTCCGACGCGATCGCGGACTGGCCTCTTCTGAACGCGCTGCTCAACACCGCGTCGGGTGCCACGTGGGTGTCGATCCACCATGGCGGTGGCGTCGGCATCGGCCGCTCGATCCACGCCGGTCAGGTCATCGTCGCGGACGGCACGGACCTCGCTGCTCAGAAGATCGAGCGCGTCCTGGTCAACGACCCGGGCACCGGTGTCATGCGCCACGTCGACGCGGGCTACGACCGCGCCGCCGAGGTCGCCAAGGAACGCGGCCTCCGAGTCCCCATGCTGGAGGGTGGCGCTGGATGACGTCGGTACGCGCGTACCGAGTGGGGAGCGGTTGTGCTTGACGACATCGCCTCCATCGGGCGGGATGCGCGGACGGGCGGCTATCGGCGGTTCGCCTGGAGCGATGCCGACATGGAGCTGCGGGAGTGGTTCGCCGGCGAGGCCGCTGCGCGCGGCATGGAGCTCGTCGAGGACGGCAACGGCAACCAGTTCGCCTGGTGGGGCTCCGGCACCGACGCCCTGCTGATCGGCTCGCACCTCGACTCGGTGCCCGACGGCGGAGCGTACGACGGACCGCTCGGCGTGGTCTCGTCGTTCGCCGCCGTCGACCGGCTCCGCGCCGAGGGATTCGCGCCGAGCCGGCCGGTCGTCGTGGGCAACTTCGCCGACGAGGAGGGTGCCCGGTTCGGCATCGCGTGCGCCGGGTCGCAGCTCGTCACCGGAGCGCTCAGCGCCGACAAGGCCCTCGGCCTCAAGGACCGCGACGGCCTGACGTTGGCGGAGGTCATGACCGCCCGCGGTCGTGACCCGCGCAACGTCGGGCGCACCGACCTCCTCGACAGCATCGGCACGTTCGTCGAGCTGCACGTCGAGCAGGGCCGGTCCCTGGTCCACTCCGACGCCGCGGTCGGCGTCGCGACCGCGATCTGGCCGCACGGTCGCTGGCGACTCGACTTCTGCGGTGAGGCCAACCACGCCGGGGCCACGCTGATGCAGGACCGCCACGATCCGATGCAGGCGTACGCCGCGACGGTCCTGGCCTCCCGCCAGCTCGCCACAGACGCCGGCGCGAGAGCGACGTTCGGGCGCCTCGAGGTCGAGCCCGGTGGCACCAACGCGATCCCGTCACGCGTACGTGCGTGGCTCGACGCCCGCGCCGCCGACGAGGGCGAGCTCGACCGGATGGTCGACGACATCGTCCGTCAGGCGCGTGCCGCGGCCGAGCACGACGGCACGACGGTCACGCTCACGACCGAGTCGGTCAGCCCGGCCGTCGAGTTCGACGTGCCGCTGCGCGACCGGCTCGCAAGCCTGCTGGACGCACCCGTCCTGCCGACCGGCGCCGGCCACGACGCGGGGGTCCTCAGCCCGCACGTGCCGACCGCGATGCTGTTCGTCCGCAACCCGACCGGCGTCTCGCACTCGCCGGCAGAGCTCGCCGAGGACGCGGACTGCGAAGCCGGCGTCGACGCCCTCGCCACCGTCGTGAGGTCCCTCGCGTGACGACCGTCCCGGCCTTCGCCAACTGCCACAGCCACGTCTTCCACCGGGCACTCCGCGGCCGGGTCACCGGCGCCGACTCGTTCTGGACGTGGCGCGACCAGATGTACGCCTTGGCGGCGGTGCTCGACCCCGACCTGCTGTTCGACCTGGCCCGGGCGACGTACGCCGAGATGCACCTCGCCGGCATCCGCAGCGTCGGCGAGTTCCACTACCTGCACCACCGCCCCGACGGCCGGCCGTACGACGACCCGAATGCGATGGGCGAGGCGCTGATCGCCGCCGCCCGCGAGGCCGGCGTACGCATCGCGCTGCTCGACACGTGCTACCTGGCGGCAGGCTTCGGCCGCGAGCCCGAAGGCGTGCAGCGGAGGTTCAGCGACGGCGACGCCGACGCGTGGGCGGCGCGGGTGGAAGACCTCGCGCGCAAGCACGCCGGCGAGGACGACGTCGTGATCGGCGCCGCGATCCACTCCGTACGCGCCGTGCCACGCGACCAGCTGCCCACAGTGGCATCTGCGTTCCCGGCAGCCCCACTGCACGTGCACGTGTCGGAGCAGCCCGCCGAGAACGAGGAGTGCCTCGCCGCCACGGGGCTGACCCCGGTCGCGTTGCTGGACGAGGCCGGCGCGTGGACTCCCCGCACGACCGCCGTCCACGCCACCCACCTGACGCCCGACGACATCGCGACGCTGGGGGATGCACGGGCGTACGCGTGCTTCTGCCCGACGACCGAGGCCGAGCTCGCCGACGGGATCGGGCCGAGCGTGGCGCTCCGAGAAGCCGGGGCGAGGCTGACGCTGGGCTCGGACAGCAATACCGTGATCGACATGTTCGCCGAGGCCCGCGCCGTCGAGATGCACCAACGGCTGGCCTCGGGCGTGCGGGGCGCCTGGGTCGCCGAGCAGCTGTGGCAGGCCGCGTGCGCGACGGGTCACGAGTCACTGGGCTTCGCAGCGGGGGACCCGATCGAGGTCGGCGAGTCCGTACGCACCGCCGGCGCGGACGAGCTGCTGTGGGCCGCCAGTGCCGAGGACGTCCTTTCGACAAGCTCAAGGAGCGAGATCGCGCGAGACCTTCAAACGGCGATCGATGCGTGCTGGAGTCGCACATGACCGCGCACCTGGTGACCAACATCGGCGAGCTCGTCACGTGGGACGCCGACCGGCCGATCCTGCACGATGCGGCGTTCGTCGTCGAGGGCGGCCGCGTCACGTGGTTCGGGCATCGCGCCGATGCGCCGGCGGCTGACTCCGCGCGCGATGTCGGCGGTGCCGCCGTGATCCCCGGGTTCGTCGACTCGCACACCCACCTCGTGTTCGCCGGCGACCGCTCCGCGGAGTTCGAGGCGCGGATGACCGGTGAGCCGTACGCCGCCGGTGGCATCCGGACCACGGTCGCCGCCACGCGGGCCGCCCCCGACGAACAGCTGCGCGCCAACGTCGCGCGTCACCTCGCGGAGATGCGGGCGCAGGGCACCACGACTGCTGAGATCAAGAGCGGGTACGGGCTCACGGTGCTCGACGAGGCCCGGTCGCTCGCGATCGCGCAGGAGTTCACCGAGGAGACGACCTTCCTGGGCGCCCACGTCGTCCCCGACCTTTCGACAGGCTCAAGGGGCGATGTCGCGGCGTACGTCGACCTGGTCACCGGCCCGATGCTCGAGAAGTGCGCACCGTACGCCCGCTGGATCGACGTGTTCTGCGAGGACGGCGCGTTCGGCGCGGACGAGGCGCGGACGGTGCTCCAGGCCGGGATCGCCGCGGGGCTGTCGCCACGCATCCATGCCAACCAGCTCGGCCATGGCCCCGGCGTGCAGCTCGCGGTCGAGCTCGGAGCCGCTGCGGCCGACCACTGCACCTACCTCAGCGATGCCGACGTCGACGCCCTCGCCGGCTCGGGCACGGTCGCCGGGCTGCTGCCGGGCGTCGAGTTCTCGACCCGACAGCCATACCCGGATGCCCGCCGGCTGATCGACGCCGGTGTCACCGTCTCCCTCGCGACCGACTGCAACCCCGGGAGCTCCTACACGTCGTCGATGCCGTTCTGCATCGCCGTCGCTGTGCGTGACATGGGCATGAGCCCGCGCGAGGCGCTGTGGTCGGCGACCAAGGGCGGGGCGCTGTCGCTGCGCCGCGACGACGTCGGTCATCTCGCCGTCGGCGCCACGGCCGACTACGCGGTGCTCAACGCCCCGTCCTTCGTCCACCTCGCCTACCGACCTGGCGTCCCGCTGGTTACGGCGGTCAGCTGATCCCAGGATCGAGTGCCGAGCCCGCGGCGATTGTGTCAAGATGTCCGATGAGCCGGGCCAGATGTCTCGGGACTGACCTGCGGTAGGGGAACCATGGTGCTGTCGATTCGTCCTGGATCGAAGATGAAGAATCGTCGCGCTCGGCTGGCAGTGGCCGCCTCGTTGGTCGTGGCACTGGCGGTGCCGCTGACGTCAGTTGGAGCGGGCCGGGCTGCTGCTGAGCCCGGATCACCCGGCGTGCCGAGCGATCCGGTCGAGGTCTACACCGAGAACTTCGAGAACGTCACGTCGACGACGCAGTCGCAGTACCTCAACACGTACGTCGGCGCCTCGCCCCTCGCGATGACCTACACGGCGCACCCTTCATGGATCAGCGGGCCGGCCTGCAACGGAGTCATCGCGTCGTACAACAACGTCGCGGGAGGCACGTGCAGCGCGTCGATCTTCAACGGGTACGCCCGGCCACTCGCCAAGGGTCTCGGCGACACCTTCGGTGGCGGCGCCAACAACCACATCCTGACCGATGTGACCGTGAGCGGCTTCCCGGCCCCCTCGACCCCGGCGGCCACGCTGGAGACCATCAAGCCCATCCCGTTGTCGGTGTCCAACAGGTTCATCGCGTTCTCGTTGGACGTGGCAGTCACCAACTGCAACGTGGCAACACCGCGGCTGCGCTTCTTCCTGCTGAATGGTGGGCAGGCCGTCACGCTGAACGACCTGGCGATCAACCCCTGCACCCTTCCCGGGGGCCAGAACGTGACGGTCGCCGGGCGGGCCATGCGGGTCGGCTCGTTCGCGACCGACAACTCGCTCCTCTTCTCCGGGTCGGAGATCGGAGTCCGGCTGACGAACGACCAAACCAGTGGCAACGGCAACGACTACGCGATCGACAACATCCGCATCCTGGATGCGACGCCCCAGCTGGACAAGGTCTTCGAGTCCCAGCCGGGCGGGTCCTACACGGGCGACTCGGCCAACCTCACCTTCACGGTCACCAACACGTCAGAGCTGGCTGAGAAGACCGGGTGGTCGTTCACCGACGATCTGCCAGCCGGGTTGCAGATCTCCGGGACGCCCTCCACCGACTGCGCCGACGGTGATGTGACGGCGACACAAGGCGGCGACACCATCTCGGTGGCGGACGGGTCGATCGCCGCCGGCGACGCCGCCTGCACGATCACCGTGCCCGTGACGTCGGACGAGCCGGGCAGCTTCACGAACGGACCGGCCAACGTGACGACGGTCGGGCTCGATCCGCCGGGTTCCTCGACGATCCGGTTCATCGATCCCGACCCCAGCATGTCGCTGCTCAAGGACGCCGACCTGCAGGACGACAACGACAACGACGTCGCCGACCCGGGCGAGGACATCGACTACACGTTCACCGTCACCAACACCGGCAACACCCCGTTGACCGACGTACGGATCGACGACCCGAGAGTCACGGCCACGACCCCGGCCAGCCGGGACATCCCCGTCGGTGGCGTCCGCACCTACACAGCGACGTACGAGGTCACGCAGGGCGACGTGGACGCCGGTTCCGTGCCGAACACCGCCACCGCCACCGGACGGGACCCGCGAGGCGGCCGCGTCGGCTCCAACCAGTCCCGCGCGGTCGTGCCGACCCCCGATCGGGACCCGCGGCTGGTGCTGGACAAGACCTCCGAGCTTGCCGACGAGAACGACAACGGCCGCGCCGACGTGGGCGAGGAGATCACCTACTCCTTCGACGTCCGCAACGACGGCAACGTCACGATCAAGGACGTGGCCATCGACGACAGTCGCGTGAGTGGCACCGCTCCCGCTCACGCCACCCTCGCACCCGGGGACTCCCGCACCTTCGTGGCGAACGTCTACACGGTGACCCAGGCCGACGTGAACGTCGGACAGGTCTACAACCAGGCGACGGCCACGGGAGCCTCGCCGCTCGGCCCGGTCGAGTCCGCCCCTGACGAGGAGCGGGTCGACACGCCGGATCCGAGTCCGGGCCTGACCCTGGACAAGGCGGGTCACCTCGTCGACGACGCCGACGACGACGGCCGCGCAGACGTCGGTGATGTGGTCGGCTACACCTTCACGGTCAAGAACATCGGCAACGTCGACCTCGGCGACGTCACGGTGGACGACCCCCGCGTCGGCACGGTCGACCCGGGTTCTGCGTCGATCGCGGCCGGCGACACCAAGGTGTTCAACGGCACCTACGTCGTCACGCAGGCCGACGTCGATGCCGGGGTCGTCCGCAACACCGCCACGGCGACCGGCGTCTACGCCGACCCCGATGGACCCGTGGACGTCGAGTCGCCGCCGGACTCGGACGAGGTCGCCACGCCGGACCAGGCGCCGGAGCTGACCATCGACAAGAAGGGCGATCTGGACGACGAGAACGGCAATGGCCGCGCCGACGTGGGCGAAACCATCGACTACTCCTTCGAGGTCACCAACACCGGCAACACGACCTTGACGAACGTGCGGGTGCAGGACGAGCGGGTCAAGGGGCTGACGCCGGACAAGGCGACGCTCGCTCCAGACGCCTCACGGACCTTCACGGCCGACCCCTACAAGGTCACCCAGACCGACGTCGACGCGGGAGTCGTCGCCAACACCGCGACGGCGCGGGGCAACGTGCCCAACGGTCCGGAGACGACGTCGTCGCCCGACAGCGAGCGTGTCGACACCGTCTCCGCCGCCCCTGCCCTGAGCGTCGCGAAGACCGCGGAGCTGCAGGACGAGGACGGCAACGGCACGGCCGACCCCGGTGAGCAGATCGTCTACTCGTTCGAGGTCGTCAACACCGGCAACGTGACGTTGCACGACGTGTCGGTCCACGACAAGCGCATCAGCGGACTGGTCCCCGAATCGATCGACACGCTGGCCCCGAAGGCCACGTTCGTGTTCACAGCGGAGCCCTACACCGTGACGAAGGACGACGTCGCCGACGGCGACATCGTCAACGTCGCCACGGCGGTGGGCACGCCGCCGGGCAGTGACGATCCGGTGGAGTCCCCGTCCGACACGGCAACGGTGGAGGCCACCGCAGTCGACGACGGGACCTCGCCGGACGAGGATTCCAACGGCAACGGGCTGCTGCCCGACACCGGCTCGCCGGCCGGCCTGGCGCTCCTGGTCGCAGGCGGCCTGGCGGTCTTTGCCGGCAGCAGGCTCATGAAGCGTCCGCGCGGCTCTCACAGGGCGTGAACGCTCGCCGGCTCAGGCTCGGCTGCGCGACGCAACCGGTGCATGCCTGAGGCGGCGATGAGGCAGCCGTACGCGATCACGGTCGCCATCGTCCGTACGACGTGCGCGACCTGCCAGCGGTCGCGGTCGCTGGTCCAGTCGCTCGGCGGGTGGGCGATCGACCAGTCCCGCTGGTCGGCGTTGATCGGCAGGTTGATCACGACGGTGACGATCAGGACGACCAGCAGGAGCACCAGGGCGACCGAGTGCAGGCCGACCCCGGGGGTGCCCCACTTCAGCCCCAGGCAGACCAGCACGATCGTGGCGACGGCCGTCGGCAGCAGCGTTGCGGTCGCGAGCGTGTCCAGGCGGTCGAGCTCGACCTGGCGGACCTGCGTGTAGACCGACGCATCGAACCTCCGGAGCGACAGCTCGAGCACCAGGACCGTGATCAGGAAGCCCGTGAAGATGCCGCCGAACACGATGCTGACGACCCGGGAGACGCGCTCGATCATGCCGCCTCCTGCAGCTCGTGGGTGTTGGTCGTACGCAGGCCGATCACGGCGCCGGCGGCGAGGAAGATCGCGCCGACCAGCAGACCCCGCTGGAATCCCTCGACCATGGCGTCGGGCGCCGCGGCGTGAGCCCTCGAGCAGGCTGTTGGTGCGCGACGTCGCGATCGCCGACAGGACCGCGAGACCGAGTGCTCCGCCCACCTGCTGCGACGAGTTGAGCAGCGCCGCGGCGAGGCCGGCCTGTTGCTCCGGCACCCCGGCGTTGGCGGCATTGATGAGGGCCACGAAGACGAACCCGATGCCGAGTGACATCACGATCATGCCCGGCAGGAGGTCCGAGGCGTACGTGCCGTCGACCCGGATGAACGAGAACAGGTAGACCCCGACCGCCGTGACCAGGCCGCCGGCCACCACGAGGACTCGGGTGCCCACCTTGGCGATCAGCGCCGTCGCGATGCCGGCGGAGATGCCGATCACGACGCAGACCGGGAGATAGGCCAGTCCCGTCTGGATCGGCGAGAACCCGAGGATGCCCTGCATGTAGAGGCTCAGGAAGAAGAACATCGAGATGAATCCGGCGAACGCGACGAACTGGGTGATGTTGGCGGCCGCGAGCCCGCGCACCTGGAAGATCGTGAACGGGACGAGCGGGTTGCGGGTGCGGCTCTCGACCCAGATGAACAACGCCGTGAGGGCCACGGTCCCGGCCAGTCCGGCGATCGTGCGGGTCGCGTCCCAGCCGCGATCGGGAGCCTCGACGAGCGTGTAGACCAGCAGCAGCATGGCTCCGGTGGCCAGGACCGTGCCGACCAGGTCGAATCCCCGGCGGCGCACGGCCGGGCGGTCGTCGGGGATCAGGGCGTAGATCGCCGGGAGCAGGATGGCGCAGATGACCGGGTTGATGAACATGACCCACCGCCATCCCGGTCCCTCCGTGAGCACCCCGCCCAGCAGCACGCCGACGGCCGAGGCGAGCCCGCCGACCGCGGCCCAGGCGCCGAAGGCCTTGTGACGGTCCGGCCCGTCGGTGAAGGTCGTGGTGATGATGGACAAGCGTCGCCGGGATCGTCAGTGCGGCGCCGACGCCCTGCACGAGCCGGGCTCCCACCAGGACGGTCGGAGGTGTCGGCGAAGCCGCCGACGAGCGACGCGATGCCGAACAGCGCGATGCCGGCGACCAGGACGCGGCGGCGGCCCAGCAGGTCGGCCGCTCGGCCGCCCAGCAGCATGAAGCCGCCGTACGTCAGGAGGTACGCGCTCGGCACCCACTGGAGCTCCTGGACGGAGAACCCGAGGTCGTCACGGATGGCCGGCAGGGCGACGTTGACGATCGTGACGTCGATCAGGTCGAGGAACCCGACCGCGCACAACAGGATGAGGATCAGCTTGCCCCGCGACGTCGCGAGGACTGAGGGTTCAGCAGTGGTGGATGACATGGATGCCCCTTTATTGAGTATCGACTCAGATAAAGGTGACACATCCTGAGTGATAACTCAATAAAGATGGAGAAACTGCTGCTGCCCGATAGGGTGACCTGGATGACAGCCACCGGGAAGCGTCGCGGCCGACCGCCCTCAGGAGGGCGCGAGGAGATCCTCCGCGCCACGCACGACCTGCTGCGCGAGCGCGGCATGGCCAAGCTGACGACCCGCGAGGTCGCCCAGCGGGCCGGGGTCTCCGAAGGCAGCGTGTTCTACCACTTCGAGGACAGGTTCGGGCTGCTCAAGGCCGTCTTCGAACGTGCGCTGGGCCCCTTGCACCTGGACGAGATCGACCCTGCCGACGACGACCTTCGTAGGACCTTCACAGGAATGTCGGAGTCGATCGAGACGTTCCTCACCGCCAGCCTCGACGTCATGATGGCGGCGCAGTCCGATGCCGAGCTCCGCGACTCGCTGCACGCCTACATGCTCGAGAGCGACTACGGGCCCCATCGAGGCGTCGCGGGCATCGGCGCGTACGTCGCGATGAAGCAGCAGGCCGGCGTCATCCGCGGCGACGTGGACCCCAAGGTCGTCGCGTCGATGATCGTCAACGACGGGTTCCAGCGCGCTGCCGTGCCCAAGCTGATCGGCAGCCGCAAGGGCATCCAGCCGCGGCCCGCATTCGTCGACACGCTCGTGGCGATGCTGACCCCGCCGGCCTGACGGCCAGCCCTCAGTTGCGCCTGACGACGATGCCCAGGACTCCGGTGGCCAGCAGCAACGAGATCACCGCTCCGGTGGAGGTGGGCGAGATCAGGATCGGCGCGGTCGCGAGGATCAGCACGTCGAACCCGCGGAGCAGGCTGAACGCGAGGCCGGGCGGGATGCCACCGGCAGGAGACGCCACGAGCCCCTGGGCGTAGCTGGGCGGTGGGGCCAGGACCCAGCGCGCCATGGCGGCCAGTGCCGTCACGGCCATGGCGGCCGCGATCATGAGGCTCGCACCCCACGTGGCGGAGGTCGCGGAGTGGATGGCCGGAAGGGCCACGAGCGACCAGACGCCCGCGAGCGCGGCCGGCACGACGAGGCAGGCGGCGCGCACCGTCTCGGCCGGCATCGGGAAGCATCGCATGAGCCCGAGGTTGCGGTTCGTCGTACGCAGGGCCGAGCACAGCGGCACGCCGGTCACGAAGAGAGTCAGGGCGCCGGCGAGCACCGCGAGCGCGCCGAGGTCGACCGCCACGACGAGGTAGGGCACGACCGCGGCCGCAGCCAGGATCACCAGCGAGGGCGCAGAGCGTCGGAGCCTGATGACGTCTCGCCACACCAGGGCCCACGCCCCTCTCGGACCGCTGCGGACCGGCTTGACGGTCGCCCGGGTCAGCCACTTCTGGGCGATCAGGATGTCGTACATCATCGTGAGGTCGAGACCGGCGAGTGCGCCGGACAGGCTGGACAGCAACGCGCCGCCCGGCACGAGCCGGTTGTGGTGGAGGCGGGACAGGTTCCGCGCGCTGGCGATCAGCAGCACCACCGCACCGACCCAGATCGCGCCGGTGACCGCGGCTCCGGTCGTGGTGGCCCAAGGGGCGGACGTCGGCGCCGAGGGCACGGCGTCGGCAGCGATCAGCACCAACGCGATCCACGTGGCAACACCCAAGGTCCACGTGAGGAGGCGGGTGGCCCATCCGTCGTGGGGCTGGACCAGCGCGGCGAACATGGCTGCGGCGATCCCGCTGGCCGTCGCGCCAGCCGCGACGAGGCCGATCGCGGGGGCGCCGAATCCTGCGAGGGTGGACGCGACCGATCCGGCCGCTGCTGCGCACAGCGCAGTCACCGCGGCCACCAGTCCCAGTCGCGGACGCAGCACCGCCGCGCGGTCCACGGGCGTCGCGAGCAGCCAGGAACCCTCGGCGGGCGACACCTGGACCGGCCCCACGGCACGCCCGGCCACCAACGTCACCGCGATCATGGCCGCGACGCAGACCCAGGCGGACGAGAACCGCGCGTCAGTGCACTCCGTCGTGGTGCAGCTGGCGGAGATGCTGAGCCGGGTCTGGTGGACCGCGCTGACTGCCATCGCGGACAGCATGCAGGTCGCGAACAGCGCGATGTACGCGTTCGACAGCACCTCCATCAGCGTCGTGTCGGCACGTCCACGGCGCCACTCCCGCGCCTGCTGGCGCAGCTCGCGAACCTCGCGCCGGGAGGCTCGGGTCACCGAGGCTCCAGGGCCAGGACGTCGTCGGCCACCGATTCGACGAGCGCCGCGTCGTGACTGACCAGCAGGATGCCGAGGCCGTCCCGCTTCTCCGCATTGAGCCGCTCTGCGAGCCAGGTGAGCCCGCCGCTGTCGAGGCGTTGCTCCGGTTCGTCGAGGATCAGCAGGCGCCGCGGACGTACGAACGCCGTGGCGAGGGCCAGTCGCCGTCGCTGCCCCGATGACAGGGTGCCGGGCAGCTGGCCGGCCTGGCCCAGGAGACCCACATCGGTCAGGACCGCATCGACCACCCCCTCGACGTCCTCGATGCTGTGGGCGCGCGCCAGCAGGTCGAGGTGCTCGACCACGCTGAGGTCGGGGAAGAAGCTCATGTCGTCCAGCACGACCGCCAGGTCGCGGCGCACGGCCGGCGACCGCTCGTCCAGCGTCTTGCCGTCGAGCTCGACCGTCCCGGCCGTCGGCTCGTCGGATCCGGCGATGCAGCGCAGTGCCGTCGACTTGCCGGAGCCGTTCGGGCCGGTGATCGCGAGGGCCCGGCCCGCCTCGACCTCGAGGTCGAGGTCGACGATCACGTCCAGGTCGCCGAAGCGGCGATGCAGGCCCCGGACCCGGAGCAACGGAGGTGTCTGGGACATGCCGTCACGGTATCGGCAGGATCCGCAGCCACACGTGACGCCTTGGTCAACGCTTCCCGCGGCGACCCCAGGGCTTGGTGACCGACAGGATCGCCGAGACGACGAGCAGCGTGCACGACACGACCGGTGGGTAGAGGAACACGGCCGGGTCATCGAGCGCGGCGCGTACGTCATCACCGGTGGTGGCGCTCGTGACCTCCAGCGATGACACAGCCGGCAGCAACGCGACGAACACCAGGACGGTCAGCAGCAGCGAGATCACGAGCTTGGTGGCGACCCACCAGTAGCGGATGAGTCCCCACTTGGTGCCGAGGCCGAGCAGGACGCCGGTGGTCAGGATCAGCAGCGACAGTGCGGGAATCGTCCACGGCACGAGCGTGGCGATCGCCCGATAGCTCGCCGCCGCTGTCTCGCCGTCATCCGTCGTGAGGCCTGTGATGACCAGCGGCAGCAGGGCGAAGTCGACGCCGATCCAGCCGACGCCGGAGATGATGTGCAGGATCAGCACGGTCTTGCGCCACCGCTGGGGCAGCCGGCGTGGGCGACGGTCGAGCGGGGTGGTCGTGGTCATGAGAGGTCCTGTCGGTGCGGGTGATTCCTACCCCTGCATCGTCACTCGCCCGTACGCCCGGCACATCCACTCGCGCGGGTATCTTCCCGTACTCCCCAGGACGTACGAGGAGCGCCGATCCCCTGCGTCGGCGCTCCGCGTACGTGGCTCTCAGCGGACGTCGAACAGGTCCGAGTCGGAGTGCGACGTCCGCCGCGCCGAGCGTGGCGATCGACAGGACGGCCACGACGATGAGCGAGCCCATCACGGACAGTGCCGCCCAGCCGTCAAGAGCGTCGGCGAGAGGTCCGCGGTCGGCGAAGCCGGCGACCGCCGTCGCGCCGAGGCAGAGTGCCACGACCGCAGCGAGCCGGGTGAGGACGGCGCGGGCGAGCCGGGGGAGCGAGTGGACGGTGTGAGCAGCGGCGGAGGTGAGCGGGTAGTTGATGGTGGCCATGTGAATCTCCTGGTGTCGAAGTGATGTCGACACCTTCTGAGACGGGCCTTGAGAGAACGTTGCGAAAGGTTTGAGACCGGCGCGTGCGGGTCAGGCCGCCATGTCGTCCCAGCTCATCGAGGGCACGCCGATCTCCCGCATCCGCAGGACGTACGCATGATGGTGGCGCCGCGCCTCGCCGTGGCGGCCGGCTGCCGAGAGGATCCGCATCAGCGCGGCATAGATCGACTCGTCGAACGGGTCGTACGTCAGCAGGCGCGCGAGCCAGGGGACGGCACGCGTGGGATCGGGGCCCTCCTGCAGCGCGAATGCGAGCACCCGGATGACCTCGTTGCCGAGCGCCTCGACCTCGTCGCGGATCTCGCCGGGCCAGTCCTCGGCAAGGTCCTCCTCGAGGAACTCCCCGGTGTGCATCGCCGCAGCGGCCTCCAGCATCTGGATGGCGTCCGTGCTCCCGGCCCGCGCGACGGCGAGCGACTCGTGCGCGGCAACGACGAAGTCGGCGAGATCGACCTCGACGTGGGCCGTCACGAGGCGCACGCTGGCCCGGTCGGCATGCACGAAGTGGTCCGTCCCGTACGACTTGTCGGGGTCCAGGACGCGGCGCAGCTGGGACAGGGCGACCGAGAGCTTGCTGCCGGGGTCGGCGTCGTCCGGCCACAGCAGGTCGGCGAGTGCCTCGCGCCGGATCCCCTTGGCGCCGCGACCTGCGAGCACCTTGAGGATGTCGCGGGCCTTGCGCGACGGCCATTCCGAGCCGGTCACCGGGCGCCCGTGCAGTGACAGCACGAACGTACCGAGCACGTGGACGTGCACCGGGTGCTCCCCGGCCCGGGGCCAGATCGCGTGCAGCGGCCCGGCGATGCCGTACGCATCCTCCTGGACGCCGAGCGACCGCAGCCCCGACCGGGCCAGCTGCTCGGTGAACGGGCTGCCGAACAGGTGCGCCTGCACGATCCGGTTGACCTGCAGCCGGATCGGGTTGCCGATCTCCTGCCAGATGGAGGCCGCTTCCTGCAGCTGCGCCTCCCGGTTGTCGCTGGCCGACAGGGCCGACAGCTCGAGTGCCTCCGCGAGCCAGGCGCGGGCATGGCGCCGCGAGGCCTCCGCGAGGGCCTGCTTCGCGAAGGCGGCGGCCGCCTCGGCGTCACCCGCGTGCAGCACGACCCAGCCGACCGTCAGGTTGCCGGGCAGCAGCCCGACGGCCGACGGCAGCGACAGCAGGCGGCGGGCGGTCTCCTCCGCACCGGCCGGATCGGTGGCGACGTGGATCAGCGCCGATCCCGTGAGCGCGGGCACGAGGGTCTGGGTGTCGCCGGACTCCTCGGCGACCGCGACGGCCTCCCGGTATGCCATCGCGGCCTGCGCCGTGTTGCCGCGCGCCCGCTGGATGTCGGCGAGGAGCTGCCAGGCCGCACCCACCATCGGCGACTCGAGCCCCGCCCAGATCGCGCGGGCCGCCTCCACCTCGACCAGCGCCTCGTCGATGCGGCCGAGGTTGAGCATGACGTCGGCGACGTTGTGCCGGATCAGCGCGATGGATGACAGGTGGCCGACGCCGTTCGCCAGGCGAAGCGCGTGCTCGAACTGGTCGAGGGACTCGGCGTAGCGGGCCTGGTCGAACAGCACCGAGCCGAGGTTGTTGCGGATGCGGGACTCCATCAGCGTGTCGCCGGCCGCCTCCGCATGGTTGAGGGCGCGCTGGTGCGCGTGCAGGTTCTCCCGCGGCTCGCCGTGGATCGACGCCAGCATGGCGCGGCTCTCCCAGGCCCACGTCAGGGCGGCGTCATCCCCGCTTCGCTCAGCCGCCTCGAACGCCTCGAGCCCCAGCGCCTCGCTGCGATCGGCGTCACCGCAGCCCCACGCGCTGGACGCCCATGCTGCGCAGAACTGGGCCCGTTCGGCGTCGTCGAGCTCCTCCCGGTCGGCGTGCACGAAGAAGTGCTCGGCCCGTTCGGTGTGGCCCAGGTGGTAGAGCGCGTATCCAGCTCGCCATGCCATCGCCGCTGGATAGCGGTCACCGGACTGGACGACCGCGGCCACGGCTTCCCAGTCGTCGGCGGTGCTCGTCGCGATGGCATGGGGTCCGAGCCCGACGACAGCCTGCACCAAGAGCTCGGCATCGCCGTGCATGCCGAGGAGATCGCGGACCGAGGCGGGTCGCGGCGCGTCCGGCATGGGCACCTCCTGCACTGCCCCTCCTGACCTCAGGGTAGGGCTGGAAGACAGCGTCTTGCTGCGAAATCAGGCTGTCTCGCCAACGAAAATCGCTACTCTGCACGCAAGAGGGACGACGAAAGGTACGCCATGAGCTCGTCTCCGTTCTCCCGATTCCTCCGCGGTCTTGCCAAGTCCCCCATCATCGGGAACCTGTTGTCAGGGCGGCGCCTGTCCGTCTCGGCCCCCGACGTCGTGGTCCCCGACTCCGAGGTGGAGGTCACCGTCACCGGCGTTCCGTCCGGCGAGGTGTGCGTCATCGGGATCGGCACACTGGTCACGCAGACCCTCACGGCTCCGGCCTCGGGCCCGGTGGCGGCGAGCCTGAAGCTTGCCGCGTTGGTCGCGCCCGGTGAGTACACGATCACGGCGACGCTGCCCGCGTCCGGACGCTCGGCGACCCGCGAGATCACGGTCGTCCGCAACCAGCAGACGTACACCAAGCAGAAGTAGGCCGGCTCAGCCGATCGCGTCGACGTACCACCAGCGGCCGTCCTCGCGGACGAATCTGCTGACCTCGTGCTGGCTCCCCTTGCCATCGGGTGAGCGGTGGTACGCCCGGAACTCCACGACTCCGTCGGTGTCGAACGGCCCGCCGCGCTCGGTGCGGAGGATGTCGAGGCGGTACCAGCGGCGGTCGGTGTCGAGCTCGAGGGCCTTCGGGCGGGTGCTGTCGTGCCAGGTCGCCTTGAGGTAGTCGGGGTCGCCGACGGCGAACGCGCTGTAGCGCGACCGCATGAGCTGCTCTGCCGTCTGCGCGACCGCGGCCCCCGCGTGCAGCGGGCCGCAGCACGCGTCGTACGTCAGCCCGCTCAGGCAAGGGCAGCGACTCACCGTGCTACGACTTGGTCTCGCCGTCGGTCTTGTCGGTCTCGTCGGCCGCCTCGTCGGTCGCGCCGCCGGCCGCCTTGCTCAGGTCGGCGCCGCTGGGGTTGGCGTCGCTGAGTGGTGCGGCGTCGTCGGAGACCGGATCTGCCGTGGACTCGGCGTCCTCGACCGGGATGATGCCGGCCTCCTCCTCGCGGGCGTCCTCCTCGACCGGCTCGGTCTCGTCGGGCACGTGGGTGACCTCTTCGGCCGGCGACTCGTCCGGCGTCTTGGTCGCGGGGATCTCCGGCTCGCTGTCGGACTCCTCGGGCACCGACTCGGTCTCGGGGTCGGTCGTGTCGCCGGGATCCTTCGCAGAAGCGTCGGGGGTCAGGTCGGTGTTGACCGGGCCGACGTTGGCCCAGGCCGCCTTCTCCTTCTCGCTGGCGTCGCGGTCGTCGGCCGGCTCGTCATCGGTGGCCGAGTCGTCGGATGTTGAGCTTGTCGGAGCGTCGTCCTCGGTCGTTGCGCCTGTCGAAGTGTCGTCGACGGTCTCGGTCGCCTCGGCAGCGGGGCCGGCGTCCTCGGTCTTGGTGATCGACTCGTCGGCCTTGTCCTCGGCGTCGGGCTCGGCCTCCTCGGCCGGATCGGCCTTGGCCTCCGGTTCGGGGGCCTCAGCCTGCACAGGCTCCGGAGCGGGCGGGGCGGTCTCGTCGGAGCGGGCCTCGGGAGCGTCGCCCGTACGCGATCCGGCGTCGTCGACATCGACGTTGCTCGCGGCTGCCGCAGCCTTGTCGATCTCAGTGACCTCGTCCGGTCCGCCGGAGCCCGATGAGGGGCCGGCGGGCGACTCCGTCGCGGCCTCGGCCTCGGCGGACGTGGCGGCCTCGGCCTCGGCGACGACCGCAGCCGTCTCCTCGGCCGACGGCGCACGCTTGACGCCGGCGAGCAGCATCTGCGCGACGTCGAGAACCTCGACCTCCTCGCGGGCGGCGCCCTCGGACTGCTTGAGGGTCAGGCCGTCCGACAGCATGACGCGGCAGAACGGGCAGCCGACGGCGATCTGGTCGGCGCCGGTCGCGATGGCCTCCTCGGTGCGGTTGACGTTGATGCGCGAGCCGAGGGTCTCCTCCATCCACATACGGGCACCGCCGGCGCCGCAGCAGAAGGACTTCTCGGAGTTGCGCGGCATCTCGGTGAACTCGGCGCCGGGGATGACGCTGAGCAGCTCGCGCGGCGGCTCGTAGACCTGGTTGTGACGGCCCAGGAAGCACGGGTCGTGGTAGGTGATCTTCTTGGTCTCGGTCTCCGCGGTGGGCGCGACCGGGGTCAGCTTGCCCTCGCGCACGAGGCGGTTGAGCAGCTGCGTGTGGTGCACGACCTCGAGCTCGACGCCGAACTCGGCGTACTCGTTCTTGAGCGTGTTGAAGCAGTGGGCGCAGGTCGAGACGACCTTCTTGACCTTGGTCTCCTTGAACACCTCGGCGTTCTGCATCGCGAGCTGCTGGAAGACGATCTCGTTGCCGGCTCGGCGCGCGGGATCGCCCGTGCAGGTCTCGCCATCACCCAGCACCGCGAACGTCACGCCGGCCATGTCGAGCAGCTCGGCGACGGCCTGCGTCGTCTTCTTGGCGCGGTCCTCGAACGCGCCGGCGCAGCCGACCCAGAACAGCCACTCGACCTCGTCGAGGTCCTCGACGTCGACGCCGACCTGCTTGACCTCGAAGTCGAGCTTCTTGGCCCAGTCCATGCGGCCCTTGGGGTCCATGCCCCACGGGTTCCCCTTGCGCTCCAGGCCCTTGAAGATGTTGTTGAGCTCGGCCGGGAAGTTGGACTCGACGAGCACCTGGAAGCGGCGCATGTCGTCGATGTGGTCGACGTGCTCGATGTCGACGGGGCACTGCTGCACGCAGGCGCCGCAGTTGGTGCAGGACCACAGCACGTCGGGGTCGATGACGCCGTACGCCTCGGCGTTGCCGATCAGGGGGCGCTCGAGCTCGGTCTTCTGCTCGTCGGTCAGCGTCTCCTCGTCCTGGCCGAGGATCGGCAGCTTGGCGTACGCGTGGTCGCGCAGGCCCATCATGAGGAGCTTGGGCGACAGCGGCTTCTCGGTGTTCCACGCGGGGCACTGGCTCTGGCAGCGGCCGCACTCGGTGCACGTCGTGAAGTCGAGGATGCCCTTCCAGGTGAAGTCCTCGACCTTGCCGACGCCGAGCTTGGCGAAGTCCTCCTCCTCGAGGTCGTCCATGTCCTCGAGGTCGAGCGCCTTGCCCTTGATGTAGATCGGCTCGAGGCCGCCGAGCGCGGTCGAGCCGTCCGACTCGCGCTTGAACCAGATGTTGAACCACGCGGTGAACCGGTGCCACGCGACACCCATCGTGATGTTGCGCGCGATCGTGATGAGCCAGGTCATCGACACGACGATCTTGATCATCGCGATCGTGTAGACGAGGGTCTCCATCGTGTCGACCGAGAGGCCGTCCCACAGGTCGCCGAGGAAGAACGTCAACGGGTAGTGGAACGTGAGGTCGTCGGCGCCGTGCGCCTTCTCCATGGCGTACTCGAGCGTGCGCAGCGTGAAGCCGCACAGCACGACGACGAAGATGATGGTCTCGACGAAGTACGCCTGCCAGAACGTCGAGCCGAAGAAGCGCGACTTGCGGCCGAGGCTGCGCGGGTGGTTCTTCTGGCGTACGGCGATGAGGTAGACGATGCCGATCAGCGTCAGCCACGACAGGACCTCGGCGGGCCATTCGTAGATGACCCAGTGGCCGATGATCGGGAGCGCCTGGTGCGCGTCGAAGACCTGGAAGTAGGCGCCGAGGACCATCGAGCTCAGGAAGATGAAGCCGGCGAACACGAACCAGTGCATGATGCCGATCCACGTCCACTGGAGCATGCGGGTGTGGCCCAGCGTCTCCTTGAACATGTTGGCCCAGCGGGCGCCCTTGTTGTCCGTGCGCCCGATCGCCGGCTGACCCTTGCGGATCACGGCGGTCATGTCCTTGACGGCTTTCACCGCCAACGCAACCGCGACGGCGGTGATGGCAAGTGACACGACTATGGCGACGACACGCATGGGAGCCCTTTCCCAGAAGTACGGAATGACCGTGACAGTACGGCTGACATTAACCCGTCAGTAACCATGATGCGCAGTTAGGCCAGCCAAACGAGGGCGGTGCGGCGCAGGTCACACGCTGGGTTCGGGGTGCTCCCCACGCACCGGTACGAGCGGGATCGCGAGCAGCGGGAACACCGCCACGAGGGCGAACGCGAAGCCGTAGCCGCGCCCCGAGACGAGGGCGCCGACGACGGGCGGGACCAGGGCGGAGGCGACGTACTGCCCGGTGTTCTGCAGCCCCATCGCGCGGCCTGACCAGTACGGCCCGCCGATCTCGGCGACCGCGGTGAAGGCGAGACCGTTGTCCGCCACGGTCACCGCCGTCGCGATGACGATGAGCGCGATCGCCAGTGGCGTGCCGGACAGCAGGCCGAGCGACAGCATCGTCGCGGTTGCCGCGACCGCGACCGTACGCATGGGACCGAGACGGCTGCCGACGCGGTCGGACCACCAGCCGGCGCCGATACGGCCCGCCGCGCCCAGCAGCTGCGTCGACGCGACCAGGACGCTGGCGGCGAACGTCGACCAGCCCTTGTCGTCGATGAGCCACACCAGCATGTAGGTCCACACCGTGAACTGCGGTACGACGAGGAGTGCGGAGGCGAGGTGGATCCGCCACAGGCGGGAGTCACGCGTGTAGGGGTTGTCGAGGTGCCCGAGGTCCGCCGCCTCGCTGCGGGTCGGTCGCGGCGGGTCGACGATCAGGACGGCGCAGAGGACGGTGGCTGTCGCGGCAGATCGCCGTGATGAGCAGCAGGGTCGTGGACAGGCCATGCGCCTTGACGACGTTGGGGACCAGCAGGGCGGCGAGACCGACGCCGAGCGGCAGGCCGGTCTGGCGGATGCCCATGGCCGTGCCGCGGCGGTGCGCAGGGAACCAGCCGACGACGACGCGACCGCTCGCCGAGTTGGTGCTGCCCGCGCCGATGCCGCCGACGAGGAACCACAGCCCGAGGCCGAGCAACGAGTCGCTCTGGCTCGCACCGAGGGCGCCGATCGTGACGATCGCAAGGCCGGTGGTCATCGCCGCCCGCTCGCCCATGCGGTCGACGACGAGTCCCCACACGACGAGCGTGAACATCGTCCCGGTGAGCGGTGCTGCGGCGATCGTGCCGGCCTCGACCAGGCTCAGGCCGCGCTCGAGGTGCAGGTACGGGATCAGGAACGGCGCGCCGTTGACGAAGATCGTACCGGCGATCTGGCCCACCATCGAGACGGCGAGCATGAGCCAGCGGTTGGGGGTGCGCTGCTCGACCATGTCCACATCCTGATACGAATTGTCTCAGTATGCAGACTACTCCGAGGCGTCAGGAGTGTCGAAAGGCACGTCCAAGGGCCGGACGGTCAGAGGTACTTCTTCATGCCGACGTGGCTCCCGACGAAGCCGAGCCGCTCGTAGAACTCATGAGCTCGCAAGCGTTCGCGATTGGTCGTCAGCTGCATCCGGGCTGCTCCGCGGCGGCGCGCCTCGTCCTCGATGTATGCCATGAGGGTCGCGCCGATGCCCTGACCGCGCTTGGCCGCCGAGGTCCGTACGGCCTCGACCTGGCAGTAGAGCCCGCCGTCGGCGCTCAGCATCCGCATCCAGGTGACCTGCGCGGTGCACACCACGGCACCGTCGATCTCGCCGACGAGCAGGTCCTGGTGCTGGTCCGAGATGATCTCCTCGATCGCCGCGCGCTGGTTGTCGGTCACCACGCCGGGCTCGTCGAAGTAGTGCATCGAGTCCTCCGCCGTCAGCGCCAGGATCGCCTCGAGGTCCTCGGGGACGGCCGGGCGGATGAGCAGAGCGCTCACTGAGGCAGGGCGCCGACCGACGCCAGGGCTTCCTTGAGCAGCGCGCCGCGGCCGCCCTCCATGTCGTTGAGCACCTCGGGCTCGGCGGCCTCCTCGGGCGTCAGCCAGGTCAGCTCGAGTGCGTCCTGGCGCGGGTTGCACTCACCGCTGACCGGCACGACGTACGCGAGGGAGACCGCGTGCTGTCGCGGGTCGTAGAGCGTCGAGACGCCTGGCAGCGGGAAGTACTCGGCGACCGAGAACGGCACCGTCGAGGCCGGCAGCTGCGGGAACGCCGTCGGGCCGAGGTCCTTCGCAAGGTTGCGCAGCAGCGCCTCGCGTACGGACTCACCGTGCATGACCCGGCCCGACACGAGGGTGCGGGTCATGACGCCGGTCGTCGACGAGCCGCGCAGCAGGATGCCGATCGACTCGACCTGCCCGAGGGCGTTGATGCGGACGGGGACGGCTTCGACATAGAGGATCGGGACGCGGGCGCGCGTCTCGTCGAGGGCGAAGTCGGGGAGCCAGCCCGGGTTGGGATCAGGTGTGCGCACGGACATGCGCACATTCTGTCCTACGCTCCGTAGCGGAGGGTCAGCTCGACCCGGATGCGCCCGCGGCGGTGGCCGCGACGATGCCGGCGGTGACGGCCGCTTGGGCCGCCTGGATCGCCTTGCGTACGCCTTCGCTGGCCCAGTCGCCCTCGGCGATTGCCTTGGCGCGGGCCTTGGCAGCCTTGCGCTCGGGCTTGTCGACCAGCAGCTTCGTGAGGTCGGCTGCCGACAACAGACCGATCAGCGGTCCGGTCTCGGCGTCGGCCGGCTGGTCGTGGAGCAGGCTCGCCCGGATGCGGTTCACCAGGTCGTTGCGGCGGGCTGTGTCGACGACGTCGTAGCGGCTGACGGGGAAGATCCCGAGGGCCTTGGCCGGCCGGGCGCGCATCTGCCCCTTGGCGACGAGCGCTCCATACACCTGCTTGCGGCCGTGCTTGCCGAGCTTGGTGACGGCGTTCTGCGGGCTCTGGCGCCCGCGGTTGCGCACGCGGGCGAACGCCTGCTCGAGCACCGGGTCGTCGACGGTCGCGTGGCTGGTCACGACGACTCGTGCCTTGCGACCCGCACCCTCGAGGGCGAGGGGTCCGGCCGCGACGAGGTCGAGCAGGTGGCCGCCACCGATGACCGGATCGGCCTTCATCGAGTCGAGCTGGGGCTTGCCGCTCTCGAGGTCCGTGACGATCAGCAGGAGGTCTTCCGCAGTTGTCATGCGCCCACGCTAGCCATGCGTGGTGCGAGCATGGAAGCCGTGATCAACGGCGGCATCTCGTTCTGGTGGCAACAGGTCGGCATCCCGGAGCCGCGCCCCGGCCTCGACGGCGACCTCGACTGCGACGTCTGCATCGTCGGCGCGGGACTCACGGGGCTCTGGACGGCGTACTACCTCTCGGTCCTCGACCCCACCCTCGACATCGTGGTCCTCGAGGCGGAGTTCGCCGGCTACGGCGCTTCGGGACGCAACGGTGGCTGGCTCTCGGCCGAGCTGTCCGGCAGCAAGGAGCGGTATGCCGCGACGCACGGTCGCGCAGGCGTGCAGGCCCTGGTGTCGTCGATGGAGTCGGCCGTCGACGACGTCATCGAGGTGTGCCGCGCCGAGGGCATCGACGCCGACATCGTCAAGCACGGCGTCCTCTATGTCGCGCGATCAGCCGCCCAGCTGGCTCGTATGCACGGAGGGTTGCTGAGCGATCGGTCATGGGGCATCGGCGAAAGCCACCAACGCGAGCTGACGACCGCGGAGCTCGGCGAGCGTCTGCAGGTCGCAGGTGCGCTCGGTGCGACGTTCAGCCCGCACTGTGCCCGCGTGCAGCCGGCCAAGCTCGTGAGCGGGATCGCCGCCACCGTGCAGCGCCGGGGCGTACGCATCCTCGAGCAGACCCGCGCGACGAGCATCGAGCCCGGCGTCGTGACGACCGATCGCGGCGTCGTACGGGCGGGGCGCATCCTGCGCTGCCTCGAGGGCTACACCGCCGGCATACGCGGACAGCGCCGCACGTGGCTGCCGATGAACTCGGCGATGATCGTGACCGAGCCGCTGTCCGACTCCGTCTGGGACGCGATCGGCTGGCGGGGTGCCGAGCTGCTCGGCGACAACGCGAATGCGTACTGCTACGCCCAGCAGACCGCCGACGGTCGCATCGCACTGGGTGGTCGTGGCATCCCCTATCGGTTCGGCTCGGCCACCGACGTCGACGGTCGCACGCAGGACTGGACGGTCGAGTCACTCACCTCGATCCTGCACGGGATGTTCCCGGCGACTCGCTCGTCCCGGATCGACCACGCGTGGTGCGGTGTGCTCGGCGTGCCGCGCGACTGGTGCGCGAGCGTCACGTTCGACGCCTCGACGGGTCTCGGCTGGGCCGGCGGCTATGTCGGCAGCGGACTCACCACGACGAACCTCGCGGGGCGGACCCTTGCCGACCTGGTTCTGGGGCGCGACACCGATCTCGTACGCCTGCCGTGGGTCAACCGTGGCGTACGCCGATGGGAGCCCGAACCGCTGCGCTGGCTGGGCGTGCGCGCGATGTACGGGCTCTACCGCGAGGCAGATCGGCGTGAGGGCAACGGCCTCTCGCGGCCGAGTCGTCTGGCGAGGATCGGCGACAAGCTCACCGGCAGGTGAGTCTCACCGAAAGGACTAGCGGTACAGTCGAGTCACCAAGACAGGGGAGCGCCACGCAGAGGGCGCTGAGAGTGCGGATCAGCCGCAGACCCTTGAACCTGCACCGGTTAGTACCGGCGAAGGGAGTCACGATGAGTTCTGCAACCACGTCCAAGACCGGGTTCAACGTGCATTACCGCACGGTTGACCTCGTCACCATCACCACGCTCGCTGTCGCGTTCGGCGTCATCTTCTGGGGGTGGGACAAGCTCTACGAGCCCATCAGCGCGTGGGCGATCTTCTCCTACCCGCCGAGCGCGGCGCTGCTCGGCGGCATCTGGCTCACGGCCGGCGTCGTCGGCGGGCTGGTCGTCCGAAAGCCCGGCGCAGCCTTCGCAACCGAGTTCCTTGCGGCCGTCGTCTCCACGATCATCGTGGGCGGCAACCAGTGGGGCTTCAGCACGTTTGCCTCTGGATTCTGGCAAGGCCTTGGGGCCGAGGTGATCTTCCTGCTGTTCTTCTACCGCCGGTTCGGCCTCATGGTGGCGGCGCTCGCCGGCGCGGCGGCCGGCGCGTTCGAGTCGGTCTACGAGTGGGGCTCGTACTACTCGGGCTGGGACCTCGGCTACAAGCTCGCGCACCTCGGCTTCTTCGGCCTCTCGGGCGCGGTGGTCGCCGGAGCCGGTGGCTTCTATCTCGTGAAGGCGTTGGCCAAGGCCGGCGTGCTCGACGCGTTCTCGGCAGGACGCGAACAGGTCACCGAGGTCTAGGTGAGCTTGGGTGGGGCCCGCTTCAGGGGCTTCACGTGGCGGCCCCTGGGCCGGCGCAACCCCGTCGTCGCCGGGCTGGATCTCACGATCGAGCCCGGCGAGCGGGTGCTGCTGGTCGGCCCGAGTGGGGCCGGCAAGTCGACGCTCTTGTACGGCCTGGCGGGCGCCCTCGGCACGACGATCGCGGGTGAGCTGAGCGGCACCGCCGAGGTCGACGGGCGGCTCGGCCTGCTCCTGCAGAATCCAGCCGACGCGATCGTGGCCGAGCGCATGGGTCGCGACGTGGCGTTCGGTCCCGAGAACGCCGCCATGCCTCGCGACGAGATCTGGCCGCGGGTCGACGAGGCGCTGGAGTCGGTGGGCCTGACCTACGGGCGCGACCACTTCAGCGCTGCGCTGTCCGGCGGCGAGCAGCAGCGGCTCGCCCTCGCCGGCGTGCTCGCGATGCGGCCGGACATCCTCCTGCTCGACGAGCCGACCTCGATGCTCGACGGCGACACCTCGGCGAGCGTGCGGGACGCGATCCTGTCGGCCGGCGACGGTCGTACGTTGCTGATCGTCGAGCACCGCATCGGGCCGTGGCTCGAGCACGTCGACCGGGTCGTCGTGCTGTCCGCCGACGGCGAGGTGGTCAGCGACGGCTCCGTGCAGGCGTTCCTCGACGGGCCACCGCCGGCCGGCGTCTGGATGCCGGGCATGGCGACGCCGGCTCCGTTGGACGTACCGGTCGACCTCGTCCGCGCCGGACGACGAACCACTCACGATCACCGCGTCCGACGTGTCGGTGGAGCTCGTCACGCGTACGCTCCGCGGCACGCAGCGCACGCAGGCGCTCACGGATCTGACTGCGTCGATCGTCCCGGGAAGCGCGACGGCATTCACCGGGCCAAGTGGTGCCGGCAAGTCGACCGCGTTGGCCGTGCTGGGCGGGCTGCTCAAGCCCGGCAGCGGCGCGGTGACGCCGGAGCTTCGCAGGTGGCGTTCAGCCCGGCTCGCCGGCGCCGTCGGCTGGGTGCCGCAGAATCCCGAGCACGGATTCCTCACCACGACCGTCGGCGACGAGGTCCGCCGCACGGCGCATCGGCTCGACCGGCCCGTCGACGTGGAGCGGGTGCTCGAGGTCTTCGGGCTCGGCCGATTCGCGAACTCCAACCCGTACCGGCTTTCGGGTGGTGAGCAGCGCCGGTTGGCCCTCGCCGCCGCACTGGCGCACCGGCCGGGCGTCGTGCTGCTCGACGAGCCGACGGTCGGCCAGGACCCCAGCACGTGGGCCGCCGTCGTCGGCTGGATCGACGCCGCACGATCGGCGGGCGCGACGGTCGCGCTGTCGACCCACGACGCCGACCTGCCGGTCGACGTCGAGCACCGGATGCGCGACGGGGTCATCGCATGAGCGAGCGCCAGCGAGTGAATCATGAGGCAGGGTTCATGCGATGGCCTCCGTATCTTTGCTCTTCGACGGGGGTCATCGCATGAGAAGCTCTCGTGCTGCGCATCAACCCGCTCGTCCAGCTCTCAGTCGGCCTGTTCTCCCTGCTCGGGTCGTTCTGGATCCGCAGCCTGCCGGTCGCGTTGATCGCGCTCGCCGCCTACGTCATCGCTGGCCTGCTGCTCCTGCCCGGTTGGCGCTACCCGCTGGCCTGCCTGGGCTTCACCGCGATCGCGGCGGTGACGATCGTCTACTCCACCTGGCGGCTCGGCGGTCACGACGTCGAGGAGGCGTTCACCGCCGGCCTGCGTATCGTCGTGCTGGCCGCGCCGGGATCGATCATGGCCGGCTATGTCGACCCGTCGCGATTCGCCGACTACCTCGCGCAGACCCTGCACCTGCCGGCCCGGCTGATCGCGGCCTTCGCGGCGGCGTTGCAGAAGTTCACGGGATTCGGACTCGCCTGGCAGCAGCTGGAGCGGGTGCGGCGGGTGCGGGGCTTCGGGCCCTCCCGCAACCCGCTGGCCAACGGTCGCTATGCCGCCAACATGTCGTTCGCGCTGCTGGTCCAGGCGTTGCGCGGGGCGTCGGCGACGTCGATCGCGATGGATGCGCGAGGGTTCGCGACGGCCCACGACCGTACGTGGGCCGAGCCCGCGCCGTGGACCGGGCTCGATCGACTGGCGCTGGTGGTCGCGGCACTGCTGGGTTGTGTGCCGATCGTCGCGCGCCTCGCCGGGGCGTAGTCAGCTGGTCTGTTGCTCGCTGAGCAGCCGGATCTGGGTGATGACGGCCTGCCCGGCGTGGAACAGCGGCGAGAGCGGGTGACGCCCGTGGCCGAGATCGTCCTCCGCGGCCTCAGCCGTGCGGCCACCGCCCACGGTGAGCAGCTGGAATCGCACGCGGCCGGCGGCGGGCAGGTCGAATGTCGTGGTCGGCTCGGTCTGGCCGACCAACACCTGCGCCATCGCGACGAATTCTCGCGCGGCCTCGGCGACCGGTTCGTGCTCGCCGGCGCCGATCGTGCCGCCGCCCGTGCTGACGTACATGCTCGTCGTGCCATCGATCAGTGAGACGATCGTGACGACCGCTGTGTCGTACCCCGTCTCCATGAGCACCCCGTAGACCCGCTCGGGATCGGCGTCGACCGTGAGGCCGAGATCCGCCGGTGAGGTCGACAGGACCAGGCGCCGCAGGCCGGCGCTGCCTTCGGACTCGGTCATGCCGATCAGTTCACCACGTGCTGGAAGCCAGTGCGCTCGACGTGCTGGCGCCACAGCAGCTCGGCCACGTCGTCGGGGTCGTGCTTCAGGTCGGGTCCTAGCCCGCCGACGATCGCGGTGTGGGCGACGTGGATGCCGTCGCCGGCCAGCGACTCGTGGAGCAGTCGGGCGTACGCGACCTCGGCGGCGTTGGAGACCGCCGAGCTTGCGCGTTCGGCGCTGGGCGCGACGGCCGCACCTCCGGTGGTGAACAGCAACGTGCCGACGCCTCGTTCGCGCATGGACGGCAGCACGGCTTCGACTGCGTCGATCGCACCGAGGACACTCAGCTCCAGCGCGGCACCCATGTCGGCGGACGACGTGTCGGCGACGGGCTTGATCCAGTCGACGGACGCCAACGGGCTGTAGAGCAGGACGTCGACCGGGCCGAGGGTGTCGGCGAGGTGCGCAAGCGCGACGGCGGCCGCTCCGGGACTGCGGAGGTCGGCGGGTTCCGTCGACGCGGTGATGCCCTGGTCCATGAGGGTGGCGGCGAGGTCGCGGAGGCGGCCGGCGTTGCGAGAGACGAGCCCGACGTCGAATCCCTCGGCGCCGAACCTCTTGGCTGCCGCCATCCCCAGATTGGGTCCGGCTCCGACGATCGCGAGAGTGGACATGGCTTCGACGATAGCTCCGGGCCGGCAGGCCCCTCTGGCGCACGGCCTGCCGGACGTACTAAGGTGCCGAACTAAGCAAGCGCTTAGTGACCCCGGAGGTTCTTCATGCCACGCGTGTTCGACAGTCTCGACGACTTCAAGGCAGCCGCCGGGGAGGTGCTCGGCACCAGCGACTGGATGACCATCACCCAGGAACAGGTCAACACGTTCGCGGACGCCACCCACGACCACCAGTGGATCCACGTCGATCCGGAGCGTGCCGCCAAGGGCCCGTTCGGCGGTGCGATCGCGCACGGCTACCTGACGCTGGCGTTGCTGCCGGCGTTCGCGGAGCAGATCTACACGATCAACGGACTGGCGTTCGGGATGAACTATGGCGCCAACAAGCTGCGCTTCCCCAACCCGGTGCCGGTCGGTGCCAAGCTGCGGGCCACCGCGACGCTCAAGGAGACGTCCGACATCGCGATCGGCACGCAGGGCGTCGTCAGCTTCGTGATCGAGATCGACGGTGCTGACAAGCCCGCCTGTGTCGCCGAGGTCGTCTACGTCATGGCAGGTGCGTGAGATGGAGTTCGCCTACGACGCCAGGACGCAGGACCTGATCGGTCAGATGGAAGCGTTCATGGACGAGGTCATCTATCCGGCCGAGCCCACCGCGCACGAGCAGATGCAGGCCGCGATCAAGGCCGACACGTGGTCGCCGCCCGCGATCCTCGAGGACCTCAAGGCCGAGGCCAAGAAGCGCGGGCTGTGGAACTTCTTCCTCCCGGGTGACGAGGGTGCGGGGCTGACGAACCTCCAGTACGCCCCGTTGGCCGAGATCACGGGGCGCAGCATCCAGCTCGCCCCCGCGGCGGTCAACTGCGCCGCCCCGGACACCGGCAACATGGAAGTGCTGCACATGTTCGGCACGCCGGAGCAGAAGAAGCAGTGGCTCGAGCCGCTGCTCGCCGGCGAGATCCGGTCCTCGTTCGCGATGACCGAGCCCAAGGTCGCCTCGTCGGACGCCACCAACATCGAGACATCGATCGTCAAGGACGGCGACGACTACGTCATCAACGGCCGCAAGTGGTGGATCACCGGCGCGATGAACCCCGACGCCAAGATCTTCATCGTGATGGGCAAGACCGATCCGTCGGCCGAGCGCCACCGCCAGCAGTCGATGATCCTGGTCGAGCGTGACACGCCTGGCTTCGACATCGAGCGCGGCATGCACGTGTTCGGCTACCACGACCGCGACCACGGCGGTCACGCCGAGATCTCGTTCACCGACGTACGCGTGCCGGCGAGCAACCTGATCGGCGCCGAGGGCGAGGGCTTCGCGATCGCCCAGGCGCGCCTCGGGCCCGGCCGCATCCATCACTGCATGCGTTCGTTGGGCATCGCCGAGCGTGCGGTCGAGATGATGAGCAAGCGGGCGCTCGACCGGGTCGCGTTCGGCAAGCCGATCGCCGACCAGGGCGTCGTACGCGACTGGATCGCCGAGTCGCGCGTCCGCATCGAGCAGCTGCGCCTTCTGGTGCTCAAGACCGCGTGGCTGATGGACACCGCGGGCAACCGCGGCGCCCACACCGAGATCCAGGCCATCAAGATCGCCACACCGCAGACCGTCGAGTGGATCCTCGACAAGGCCATCCAGGTGCACGGCGCCGGTGGCCTGAGCCAGGACTTCCCGCTCGCGGAGTGGTTCGCCGGCATCCGCACGCTGCGGTTCGCCGACGGCCCCGACGAGGTGCACAAGAACTCGCTGGCTCGCGCCGAGCTGAAGAAGCACGCCTGACGATGGACATCTCCGGAGCCAGCACGGTCGTGACGGGTGCCGCGAGCGGCATCGGCGAGGCCATCGCGCAGCGCCTGCTGGAGGGTGGCGCGTCGGTCGTCATCGGCGACCTCGACGCCGCGCGGCTGACGGAGACGGCTGAGCGACTGTCCGGAGCGCATCCGGGACGGGTGTCGCACGTCGCCGGTGATGCGTCGGACGCTGCACACGTGGCGGCGTTGATCGAGGCTGCCGGTGAGGTCGACGCGTACTTCGCCAACGCCGGCGTCTTCAAGGGCTTCGGCCTCGAGGCCACCGACGACGAGTGGACGTTGTCGTGGGACGTCAACGTCAAGGCGCACGTCGTCGCCGCCCGGGCACTCGTGCCGGGCTGGCTGGATCGCGGTGCCGGGTGCTTCGTCAGCACGGCATCGGCCGCCGGGCTGCTGACCCAGCTGGGCTCCCCGACGTACTCGACGACCAAGCACGCGGCCGTCGGGTTCGCTGAGTGGCTCGCCGCGACGTACGGCGACCGGGGTGTGCAGGTCTGCTGCCTGTGCCCCATGGGCGTACGCACCGACATGCTGGTCGAGGGCGAGACGAGCGCGGTCGGCGATGCCCGGCTCGGCATGAAGTCGGTCGTCTCCGCGGGCGAGACGCTGTCGCCGCTGGCCGTCGCCGACGTCCTGCTCCAGGCGGTCGAGGCCGGCACGTTCTTCGCCCTCCCGCACGCCGACGTCGGCGCGATGTATGCCCGCAAGGCCGCCGACACGGATCACTGGATCGCCGGCATGCAGCGCTTCCGCTCCAGCCTGGAGCCCTAGCCTCAAAGCCCCGCGAGTGGCGCAGTGTGGTCACTCATGGGGCCGCCGCGCCGACCACATTGCGCCACTCGCGGGGATCAGCCGCCCAGCAGGCCTCGGTCGTACGCCGTGGCGACGGCCGAGGCGCGATCGTTGACGCCGAGCTTGGCGTAGACGTGACCGAGGTGGGTCTTGACGGTGGCCTCGCTGACGAACAGGGCACGGGCGATCTCGCGGTTGGAGCGGCCCTTGGCGACCAGGGCGAGCACGTCGGTCTCGCGTCCGCTCAGCGCTTCCGACCCGGCCGTACGCACGCGCGAGACGACCCGCGTCGCCACCGCAGGTGACAGAACCGACTCGCCGGCAGCAGCCGCGCGGATCGCGGCGAACAGCTCGTCCCGTGGCGCGTCCTTGAGCAGGTAGCCGGTCGCGCCGGCATCGAGCGCGGCCATGATGTCGCGGTCGGTGTCGTACGTCGTGAGGACCAGGACGTTCGCGCGACTGCCGGACGAGCCGAGGGCTGCGATCGCGTCGAGGCCGTTGCCGCCGGGCATGCGCAGGTCCATGAGCACGACGTCGGGGTCGAGCTCCTTGGCCAGGGTGACTGCCTCGACGCCGTCGCCCGCCTCGCCGACGACCTCGAAGTCCGGCGACGACTCGCACATGCCGCGCAGCCCGTCGCGTACGACCGGGTGGTCGTCGACCAGGAGCAGCCGGATCGCCTCAGTCATGCGGCACCACCGATGGCACGCGCAGCGAGATGGCAGTGCCGGCTCCGGGCTCGGACTCCACGACCAGTGCCCCGGCGACGCGGGCGGCGCGCTGCTCCATGCCGTGCAGGCCGACACCGTGGCCGTCGGGCGTCGGCGCTGCGCCGGGGTCGAAGCCGAGGCCGTCGTCGCGTACGTCGAGGACGAGCTCGTCATCGGTGTACGACAGCGTGACCCCGACACGTCGTGCCTGCGCGTGCTTGCCGACGTTGGTCAGCGCCTCCTGCGCGATCCGCAGCACGGTGGCCTCGATGTCCTGGTGCAAGGGCTCGACCTCGCCGGTCACGACCAGGTCGCCGGCGATGCCGGTGGCCGCCGACCAGTCGCGGGTCAGGTGGCCCAGCGCGTCGACGAGGTCGGTGCTGTCGAGGCGGAGCGGCAGCAGCCCCTGCACGGATCGGCGTGCCTCACCGAGGGCCTCCCGGGCGAGGTCGGCGGCCCGCTTGACGTGATCGCGGCCGGCCGCGTCGTCGGTCGTGTCGGTGACGGCCTGCAGCTGCGTCACGATGCCGGTCAGGTTCTGCGCGATGGTGTCGTGGATCTCGAGCGCGAGGCGCTCGCGCTCGTCGTGGACCCCGGACTCGCGGGCCTGCTGGACGAGCTGCGCCTGCAGGCCGGCGTTCTCGGCGAGCGCCTGCTCGAGACGTACGTTCGCCTCCTCGAGCATGGCGATCGTCGTGTTGCGCTCCTCGGCGATCTCGGCCTCGTGGGCGTCGGCGTTGGTCATCACGACCGTCAGGACGCCGTTGAGCACGAGCAGGCCGAGGAACAGGGCGAGCTGCAGCGCGCCGTCGGGTGGCAGCCCGCCCGACTGCGCGCCGGCCATCGTCACCGCAGTGCCGAGCAGGACGACGATGCCCCACCGCCGCGGGGCGTAGAGCTGGTTGTCGAAGTAGCCGATCAGGGCGAAGATCGAGAAGAACGGGTTGAGCCACGTGATGACGAACGCCACCGCGGTGCGGGTCAGGACGTAGAAGCGGCCGAGGGTGTCCTGCAGGTCGCCGCCGACCCAGCGCCGATCGGCGCAGACCCAGTGCAGGGCGGCCAGCGTCGGCACGAGCACGGTCATGGTGATGACCCCGGCCTCGCTCGTACCGATGCTCTCGACGCTCAAGGCGGCAGCAACCGAGCCCAGGCCCAGCAGGACGTACGGGCCGCGGCGCAGGAACCACGCGAGCTGTACGTTGGTCGGCCGGCCGTTGGGCAGCTCCGGCAGGGCAGGACCACTCGACACCCGCATCACCCCGTTCGTCACTCCCACTTGAAGTATCGCGCAGCAGCACCAGCCGCCACGACAGCCCAGGCGACGAGCACCAGCAGGAACTGCGCAGCCGGCCAGTGGCCGAGGGCGGCCTGGTCCATCCCGCGAGCCGCCGCCCCGCCGGGGGTGAGCTCGACGACGGTCCGCAGGCCGTGCGGCATGGTCTGCACCGGCGCCCACAGACCCGCCGTGAACATCATCGGGAAGAACACCAGCGTGCCGATGGCGCTCGAGATCCGGGCGGTCGGCGCGAGGCCACCGACGACCCCGCCGATCGCGAGACAGGCCAGCAGGGCGAGCGCCAGCACCAGGACGTACGGTCCGACGGACCCGGGCAGCCGCACATCGAACGCGACGCGACCGACGACCAGGACCAGGACCGCCGACATCGCGACGGCCGCGCCGTGCAGGACGTACTGGGCGGCGAGCAGGTGGGCCGGGCGTGCCGGTGTCGTCGCGACCCGGCGGAGCACGCGCTGCTCCCGGTAGCCGGCCAGGACGCCGGGCATCGACTGGATCGACGCCATGATCGCGGACAACAGGATCGAGATCGGGATGTAGAGGTCGATGACCCTGGCGCCGCCGAGATCCTTGGAGTGATCGCGGAACGAGGGGATGCTGCCGAGGATCACCACGAGCAGGGTCGGGAACGCGACGATCCAGAACAAGGACGCCCGGCTCGCGCAGGAACAGCTTCGACTCGGTACGCAGGATGGTGCGTGCAGGGGTGTTCATGTCAGTTCTCCTCCGTCAGGACGGGTTCACCGGTGAGGTCGAGGTAGGCGTCGTCGAGCGTCGACTCGGTGACGCGGAGCCGGCCGGCGCGTATGTCGTGCCGGGCCAGCCAGCCGAGGGCGGCGTGCACCGAGTCGTCGTCGCCGGACAGCTCGATGCGGTCTCCGTGGCGCCGTACGTCGGTCACGCCGGGGAGGTCCCACATCTCGCTGCTGTCGACGGCGCGCGACGGGGTGAAGGCCATGATCGTGGGCGCAGCAGAACGGGCGACCAGGCCGTCAGGGGTGTCGAGGGCCGTGATCCGGCCGCGGTCGATGAGGGCGAGCCGGTCGCACAGCTTGTGCGCCTCCTCCATCAGATGGGTCACCAGGATCACCGTGGTGCCGCCCGCTCGGGCCTCGTCGACGAGGTCCCACACGTCCCTGCGCGATCGTGGGTCGAGGCCCGTGCTCAGCTCGTCGAGCAGCGCGATGCGCGGCCGGCCGATCAGCGCGAGGGCGATGGCGAGGCGTTGCTGCTGGCCACCGGACAGCTTGGCGTACCGGACGTCGAGCGACTCGGCCAGAGCCAGCCGCTCCACCAGCTCGAGCCCGTCGCGGGGGTGCGCGTAGAACGATGCGTACAGCTCGAGCGCCTCACGGACCGTGAGCTTGCCCTGCAGCCCGGCCTGTTGAAGCTGCACGCCCATGATCGGCGTGACGGCCGTGCGCTCGACGTACGGATCGTGGCCCGCGACGCTGATGGTTCCCGCGTCGGGGCGGCGGAGGCCGGCGATGCACTCGACCGTCGTCGTCTTGCCGGCCCCGTTCGGACCGAGGATGCCGAGGATCTCGCCCTCGTCGACCTCGAGGTCGATGCCGTCGACGGCGACCTTGGTGCCGTATGTCATGCGGAGTCCGCGTACGTCGATGATGCTCATGGCTTCAGCCTCGTCGAGGCGGTGTGTTCGCCGCATCGCCCGTTCGGCTCAGGTTCGGTCAACCGGATGGCTGCTCCAGGACGGGTGCAGAACCCCCGCGAGTGGCGCAGTGTGGTCACCTCGGAGGCCCTGGGCCCGGCCATATCGCGCCACTCGCGGGGAATTGTGCCCAGCCCTCCGCGTACGCTTGGCGCCGATGAGACAACACACGAGGCAGGACGTATGAAGGCCAGTCGCGCCTTGCAGGTCGCGACGATCGCGGGAGCGGTCGTGCTGGTCGCCTACATCGTCGACCTCGTGGCCGGCTCCGATCTGAGCAAGCCCGCCGCCACCGCAGGTCGCGTCGCGGTGATCGCCGCTGCGCTCATCTGCGCCGGCATCATCTACCAGCTGTGGAGCGTGCGCCGCGACCACACGCCTCGCGAGCACGCCGCCGTCGCGGCTGCCCTGCTGGGGGGTGCGCTAGCCGCTTCGTCGGCGTTCAGCGCCCCCGCTGGACAGATCTTCGGCAGCTCACTCACCGCCGCTGCCGGGGTCGCCGGGCTGGTCCTCGCGCTCATCGGTTCCCGCCCCGCCCCGATCACCACGGAAGGTCATCGATGATCGAGCTCCTCACGCCCACGCAGGTCGACGAGATGCGGCCGGCCGGACGGTTCGTCGCGTCCGTCCTGACGGCGCTCTCCGAAGCGGCGGATGTGGGCGTCGACCTGCTCGACCTCGACGCCCTCGCGCACCAGATGATCCGCGATCGCGGCGCCGAGTCCTGCTACATCGACTACCACCCATCGTTCGGTGCGATGCCGTTCGGCAAGGTGCTCTGCACCTCGGTCAACGATGCCGTGCTGCACGGGCTCCCGCACCCGTACAAGCTGCGCGACGGAGATCTCGTCAGCTTCGACTTCGCCGCATCCGTCGACGGCTGGGTGTGCGACTCAGCGCTCAGCGTCGTCGTGGGCACGCCGCGTGAGGAGGACGTACGCCTCATCTCCCACGCCCAGGAAGCCCTCGACGCCGCCATCAAGGTTGCCCGAGCAGGCAACAAGGTGGGTGACATCTCGGCGGCCATCGGCGACGTGGGACGCTCCCATGGGCTCAAGATCAACACGCAGTTCGGCGGCCATGGTGTCGGCCGGACGATGCACGGCGATCCGCACATCGCCAACGACGGACGCGCCGGTCGAGGCTTCCCGCTCAAGCCCGGCCTGGTGATCGCGATCGAGCCGTGGTTCCTCCACACGACCGACGAGATCGTCATGGACGACGACGGCTGGACGATCCGCAGCGCCGACGGCTCACGCGGCGCGCACGTCGAGCACACGATCGCGATCACCGAGGGCGACCCGATCGTCATGACCGCGCGCGACTGAGGCAGCGCGGCATACCAGAAGCCTGTGGTCCCCGATCCGGCTGTGACAGGCTTCGACGATGGCGATCAGAATTCAATGTGCTTGCGTGGACGCTGCCGATCCGGTCATGCTCGGGCGCTGGTGGGCCGAAGTCCTGGGGTGGCGGGTCACCCTCGAGGGCGATGACGAGACAGTCCTCGAGCCGCCTGAGGGCAGCCCCGAGGACGGTGTGGTGCCCGACCTGCTGTTCCTCAAGGTGCCCGAGGCCAAGACGGTCAAGAACCGACTGCACCTTGACCTGCGCCCCACTGACCAGGCCGCCGAGGTCCAGCGGCTGGAGGCGATGGGTGCGCGCCGGATCAGCGTCGGTCAGGGCGACGACGTCTCGTGGGTCGGGATGGCCGATCCCGAGGGCAATGAGTTCGACGTCCTCCGTGCCTTCACGGCCGAGGAGCTGGCGACGCTCGGCTGAGCAGGGCCAGCTGACCCAAGTCAGCCAAAACGGCCTGCAGGGCCCGGAGTCCCCGTAAAATCCCGGGTGATCCCGAAAGGTCTCCGGTGAACCGAGCTGCACTCCCACGGCTCGTCGCACTCGCGTCGCTCTGCGTCGCCGTGCCGGCGCTGACTGTCGGCAGCCCGGCAGCCCACGCCGAGACGCCCGACCCGCGACCCAACGTCCACCGTTCGGCCAAGGGTGTCCTGTCGTACGACGACCCGCGCTACGGCGGCCGCCGGACGATCGCCGTGAAGGGCACGGTCCAGACGACCATCGGTGAGTCCTTCGACGGTCGCCGCGCAGAGCAGTCCCAGGCCATCGTCACGACAGACGGCGACACCATCCCCGTGTCGACTCGCGGCGTCGCCCTGCCGACGGGCGGTCGGATTGCCGGCGACCTCGTGGTGACCGACGCGGCGACGCAACCGGTCGCCGCTGCCACCGTCACCCCGGCAGCCGTGGGTGCGACGCCGGTGGCGACCGTCCACCATGCGTACGTGGCTGTGGTCGCCACGACGCTCCCGACCATGACGGCACAGCAGGCCTTGGCGCGGGCCGACCAGATCACCGGCTACTGGAGCCAGCAGTCGAAGACCTCGGCCGGCACCAGCCTCATCACCTGGTCGCCGACGCCGGCCCCGGTGATCTACCAGTCAGACGAACGCATCGACGTGTGTCAGCGAAGGCCGGCTCCGACGCATCTGGGACGAGGCAGCAACCAGGTTCCCCGGAGTCAGCTTCAGCGTCTCGTCGGCGAACCACCTGATCGTGCTCCTCCCCGGTTGTGGCGGGGGCGGCATCGGCACGGTCGGCACGTCGCTGTCGTCCGGCGGCAAGTCCGCGGTGGCGACGGCGACCGGAGCCGAGTTCCAGATCGGCGCCCACGAGATCGGCCACAACGTCGGCCTGGGCCACGCCAACATCGAGTACTGCAACACCGACGGAGCCACCAACTGCCACGTCGACGAGTACGGCGACGCGTACAGCGTGATGGCGTCAGCGTTGGGTGGTAACCCCGGCCCGAATCCGTCGGTGGTCGACACCGTCTTCCGCCAGAGGCTCGGGCTGACCGACGCGACGGAGGTCCAGCCAGTTGCGCTCCAGTTCGGCGAGCCGCAAGAGGTGGTGGCCCACGTGCAGCTCGTGCCGCGGGCAAGCACCACCGGCATCCGAGCGGCCGAGATCACCGATCCCTTCACGGGCCAGAAGCTCGTCGTCGACTACCGGTCGGCCACGGGCCTGGACTCCAACACCGTGTATGCCAGGCCGAACTACTCCGAAGACCTCGGGGACGACAGCAACGCGCCGTTCAAGCCCGGCGTGGTCGTCTCTCGTCTCATCCCTGGCGGCGCCACCACCGGGCCGGTCAACCTCCTGACGACCAAGCGGATCGACGGTGACTCGGTCCAGACCTCGTTCGGCACCGGCGAGGCGTACGTGAGCCCCACCGGCAACATCAGGATCGACGTGGTGACCGCAACCGCATCCGTAGCCGACATCGACGTGACGCTCGACGGACCGTTCCTGCAGTCCTCCAAGCCCACCGTCACCGGCGTCGCGCAGGTCGGCAAGTACCTCACCGCCCATGAGGGCTCGTGGGAGCCCGGCACGGAATTCACCTACCAGTGGCTGTCGAACGGGACACCGATCGCCGGCGCGACCGCCCGGACGTACAAGGCGACCACCTACGGCAGGACCCTGGCTGTGCGGGTCGAGGGAGCGAAGGCGGGGCGCCTCACGGTTCGCCGGACGTCCGACGGCGTCTTCGTCGAACGCGGCATCTTCACGACCGTGACGCCGACGATCATCGGCACCGCCAAGGTCGGCCGCACGCTGAGCGCGCGGCACGGCACGTGGAGCCCGCCGCCGTCGTCGTGGAGCTACCAGTGGCGCGCCAACGGCCACAGCATCTCCGGGGCGACCCGCTCGACGTACGTCATCTCCAAGTCTCGCGTCGGCCAACGCATCACGGTCACCGTGACCGGCAAGCGAGCCGGATACGTCACCAAGTCGCGCGGCTCGTCGAGCACGGCAGTCGTCAAGCGTTAGCCAAAGCCGGGTGGCCGGCGATCATGCCACGGCGCGGCTTCCTCGACCTGCGCGCAGAGGCTGAACAGCGGGCCGTCTGCACCAGGCAGCCCGGCGATCATCACGCCGACCGGCAGACCGTCGGCCGTCCAGTGCAGCGGCAGGCTCGCCGCAGGTTGCCCGCTCATGTTGTAGAGCGCGGTGTACGGCGTGAACAACAGCTCGCGGTGGTGGTCCTCCACAGGATCGCCCGACTCGTTGAACCACTCGACCGGTTGCGGCGGCAGCGCCAGGGTCGGGGTCAGGAAGGCGTCGTACGCCTGCAGGTCCGTGACGACCTGCCGCGTCGTCAGCTCGAGATACTGCAACGCCTGGGTCAGCTCGATCGCCGTCGAGGCACGACCGCGGTCGCGCCAGTAGCGGGTGTTGGGCCGCAGCACCGGCTCGGCCTCGGGCGGGATGGCCGCCGACGCGATGCCGCTGGACCAGATGACGTTGAACTGCGGCTCGAGCTCCTGTGGGAACGGGTTGTCGATGTCGACGACCTCGTGGCCGAGCGACTCCAGCAACCGGCTCACCGACTCCCACGCCTCGACCGCGTCGGGGCCCGGCTCGATGCCGGCAAGGTGTGTCCCCGACCAGCGCGCAATGCGCATGCGCCTGGGTGCGCGACGGGCCCACTCGGCATACGGGACCGTCGGCTCGGGCAACGGGCGCACGTCGCCGGGTTCGGGGTGTGCCATCGCATCGAGCAGCGCGGCAGCATCCCGCACGGTGCGAGCCAGGGGACCGTCGCCGGCCAGCCCGCTCCAGTCCGACCCGACCGGACCGGCGCTCACTCGGCCGCGACTGGGCTTGAAGCCGAAGATCCCGCACGCGCTCGCCGGTATGCGGATCGACCCGCCACCGTCGCTGCCCTGCGCCACCGGGACGAGCCTCGCCGACACCGCGGCCGCCGCGCCGCCGCTCGACCCGCCCGCGTTGCGACTCGGGTCCCACGGCGTACGGGCCGGACCGATGACGTCGTTGTCGGTGTACGACGAGAGGCCGAACTCCGGGGTGTTGGTCTTGCCGAGACTGATGAACCCGGCCGCCTCGACGAGGTCCACGACGTACGCGTTGACGCCCGGCACGAAGTCGCGCATCGCCGCCGAGCCCATCGACGTCGGGGTGTCCCGGGTGAAGGTCAGGTCCTTGAACGCCGTCGGCACGCCCGCGAACGGGGGAGCCTGGCCCGACGCGAGCCGACGGTCGGCCTCTGCAGCACGTACGAGCGCCTGCTCGGCGGTGACCGTGACGAACGCACCCAGCGATGCGCCGTGCGCGTCGATGCGATCGAGATGGTGCTGGACGAGCTCGACCGACGAGACCTCACCGGCGCCGAGCGCGGCGGCCTGTGCGGTCGCGTCGAGCTCGTGGAGCTCGGTCACGCGGTGAGGCCGGACCGGCGCTTGACCGAGGTGAGCAGCACCGTCGCGTCGCTCTTGGCCAGCAGGTGGTGCCTGGCATCGGGCACGTCGAGCAGATCGCCCTCGGACCCCGACCACACCGAGTCGCCCGAGCCGAGCTCGACCTCCCCGGACAGCACCAGCACCGTCGCCTCGCCGGGGTTCTCGTGCTCGTCGAGCTGGAAGCCGCCTGCCAACGCGATGATCGTCTGGGTCATCTCGGTGCCGGGGCCTCCCACAGGCATGTAGGCCGCTCGTCCGGCGGTGCTGTCCCGCGCGGTCTCGAGGAGCTCGGCTGCCTGGGTGTGCACGTTGAAGGGATCCATGGCCTCATCTAACTCCCCTTGGGGCGGAACGGCCATGCACCGTCAGTCGGTCACCTTGTCGACGTCGATGACCTGACCCGAGAGATCTGCCCGGACGAAGCCGCTCTCGTCATAGTCCGACGAGACCATGACGTACGACGACACGATCTCGCCATCACCCGCGCCGGGTCCGTTGGCGATTTGCAGCGTCACGTTCGACACCGTCTCGTCGGGAAGTCCGACGGACTTGGGCGCGGTCTTGAGCAGTGCGAGCGTCGCCGGCACGTCGAGCTGGGAGAGATCGATCAGGAGACTGGACTCATCGGTGCGCGACGAACCGGCGCCGAACTTCTCGAAGCCGCCGTCGTAGCGATAGGACTGCGTCCGCCGGCCGGCACCGCCGGAGACCGGGACCTCCACGATTGCGTAGTCCTCGAACAGGTTGAGCTCGACAACCTGGGTCGTGCCGAACTCGCCCTTGATGTCGGCGACCAGCTTCGTGAGTCCCTTGGTAGTCAGCACCTTGGCGCTGTCCGATCCGAGTCCCGGCAGACCGAGGGTGGAGAACGCGACCACGACCGCGACCACCGCGACGATCAGTGCCCCCGCCAGCCAAGGTCGTTGCTTCTCGGGGGCCGTCAGGTTCGTCATGACGAGATCCTAGGGCAGCACCGGACATGCTGTCGCAGTGACGTGGCAGTGGCTCACTCGTCGAGCGCCTGGATGACGGTGTCGAGCAGTCCGGGGTAGCGCTCGCCGACCTCGTTCAGCCTCAAGCGTTGATGCGGCTGGCCGTCGATGCTCAGGCGTTCGGTCAGCCCGCTCTCCCGCAGCACCTTGAAGTGGTGGCTCGCGGTCGACTTGCCGATGTCGTCGTACAGCGCGCCACACCGCACCGTCAGGTCCGGCGACGCGGCGAGACGGCGCACCATCTCGAGCCGCACGGGATCGGCGATGGCTTGCAGGACCTCCTGCACCGGACCGATCTCGGCCACGGCGACGAGCTCCGGCTGCGTCGTGTCGGGCATCACAACTCCTCAGGGGTTCGATGAGTATCGAACTCGTGCTACGTTGAGCAAGTTCGATCAGCATCCAACTTACCAGAATCGTCAGGAGCCGCCATGAGCCTCGCGACCCTCTCTCGCCGCAGAGTCGAAGCAACCCGTGAGTCGCAGCGCTGGGCGTATCCAGCCCTGCTCGCACTGATGGCGCTTGCGGTCGGCATCTCGGCCTCGCCGGCTCCGCTCTACGGCCTGTACGCCGACGAATGGCACTTCGCACCGATCACGACGACCGTCGTGTTCTCCGCGTATGCCGTGGCGGCCCTGGTCAGCGTCCTGGTCGTGGGCTCGATCTCGGACCGCTTCGGTCGTCGCCGCGTCCTGCTCGCGGCGGTGGTCACGCTGATCGCCGGGCTGGTCGTGTTCATGGCGGCAGGCGGCGTCGCGGCCCTTCTCGTCGCGCGAGTGCTGCACGGCTTCGCCGTCGGGGCGATCGTGGTCGCCGGCTCGGCTGCGCTGCTCGATCTCCGGCCGGCGGACGGCGCGGCCACCGGACGACGTACGGGCGTCGCGTTCAACGTCGGCATCGTGATCGCGGTCCTGGGCACGGCGATCGACGCCGAGTACGGCCCTGCACCCCTCGTCGCCCCGTACGCGGCGCTCGCGATCCTGACCGCGCTGGGGTTGGTCGCCGTGCTCCTGATGCGGGAGTCGCACCAGGAGGGGCGAGCCGTCGCGCTGCACATCGCCCGGCCGCGCGTGCCGGCGGCGATCGCGGCCGACTTCACCTTCTCCGCGCTCGGTGTCATGGCGTCGTGGTCGGTGCTCGGCGTCTTCTTGTCGCTCGTCCCGGCCATCGCTGCGCGCGCCGCGGGCATCGACAACCTCGTGTTCGGCGGCGCCGTCGTGGCGGTCATGGCCGCCTTCGCCGCCATGAGTCAGCTGCTCGCCGCCCGGGTCCCGGCCAAGCGGGCCGCCATCACGGGCGACCTCGGCACCGCTGTGGCTCTCGTGCTGATCGTCGCAGCCGTCGACGCCGGCGGCCCATGGGAGATCGTGGCGTCGGCCGCGCTGCTCGGCTTCTTCTTCGGCCTCGCGTTCGGCAGCTCCCTGCGGCACCTCGGGCAGGTCGTGCCCCCGGCGCACCGTGGCGAGGTCATGTCGGCGTTCTACGTCCTGGCCTACCTCGCGCTGGCAGTGCCCACCGTGCTCGCCGGCTGGGCCGCGACCGTGTGGTCCGCGGACTCGGTGTTCACGCCGTTCATGATGGCCGTCGCGGTCGCCTGCCTGACCGCCGGTGGCCTGGGCCTGCGCGTCCCACGCCTGGAGCCCGACGCGATGCCGGCCCACTAGAATCGCCCCGTGGCCACACCGAAAGTCCTGCTGTTCTACGCCTTCACCCCTCTGGCCGACCCCGAGGCCATCCGGCTGTGGCAGCACACGCTGTGCGACTCGCTCGGCGTGCGTGGCCGGATCATCATCACCAAGGACGGCATCAACGCAACCGTCGGCGGCGACGTCGTCCAGCTCAAGAAGTACGTTCGCGGCACCCGTGCCTACGCGCCGTTCAAGGAGATCGACTTCAAGTGGAGCGAGGGTCGGGCACGGGAGGACGGCACGACCGCCGACTTCCCGCGGCTCAGCGTCAGGGTGCGCGACGAGCTGGTGACCTTCGGTGCGCCGGATGAGCTCCAGGTCGACGAGACGGGAGTCGTCGACGGTGGCACGCACCTGACACCGGCCGAGCTGCACGCGCTCGTCGAGTCCAAGGACGTGGTGTTCTTCGACGGCCGCAACCAGATCGAGTCGGCGATCGGCCACTTCGCCGGAGCGGTGCGCCCGCCCGTCGAGACGACACGTGAGTTCATCGCAGCACTCGACAGCGGCGCGTACGACCACCTCAAGGACCAGCCGGTCGTGACCTACTGCACCGGCGGGATCCGCTGCGAGGTGCTGACACCGCTCATGAAGCACCGCGGCTTCCAGGAGGTCTACCAGCTCGACGGCGGCATCGCGACGTACGGCGAGGCGTACGGCGACGACGGCCTCTGGGAGGGCTCCCTCTACGTCTTCGACGACCGGATCACGATGGACTTCTCGGACCACACGGCGCTGGTCGGCAGCTGCGACACGTGCGAGACGCCGACCAACCACGTGGCCGACTGCGGCGACGTGTCGTGCGTACGCCAGATGGTGAGGTGCGAACCCTGTTTCGAGGTCCAAGGCGCTCGCCTGTGCTCGCGTCATATGGTCGCGTCATGAGTGACGGTGGGCGGTTCCCGAAGGAGGTCTTCGACGACGGTGAAGAGCCGGACTCCCGGATGTCCCAGGCCAACGAGCGGACGTTCCTGGCCTGGATCCGCACGGCGCTGGCTCTGCTCGCCGGTGCCGTCGCCATTCACGCTCCGGCGCTCGACCTCGCGACCGGGGTCAAGACCGCCGGATCGCTGTGCCTGCTGGCTGCCGCGGGTCTCGCCATCGCCCAGTCGTGGAGCCGTTGGCGGGCGACCGAGCGGGCGATCCGCACCGGGGAGCCGCTGCCCGGGTTCGGCGGCCCTGTGCTGCTGGCGTCGGTGCTCGGCGTCCTGATCGTGGGCGTGGCAGTGGGTGTCATCGTCGTCGCCGTGCGGTGACGCTCGCCCTATTGTGAGGGCATGCGGATGCCGCGGACCTCGCGGGAGCTCGTGAGGTCCACCCTCGACCTCGCGATCGTCGGCACGTGCCTGTCGGCCGTTGCCGCCCTCGTGGCGCGTTTCCTCGGCTCCGCCGGCGGGGCGCACGAGACGTTCGTCATCGGATTCTCGATCACGATGCTGTGCTGCGTCATCGCCCTGGTGCTGGCCGTCGTCGCCAAGCTGATCGAGGCCGCCGACCCGTCCTAGGGCCGGATCACGTGGATCAGGCCAACGATGTCGTCGACCACGCCGCGTACGCCCGGCAGCCGGGTCAGTCGCAGCATCCGGTCGATGATCGGCACGGCCTGGTCGACGAGGTCGCGGGTGCGCTGCTGACCGGCACTCGTGTCGTGCACCCAGAACAGCACGATGCCCATCTGCAGCAGCCAGAGCAGCTCGGGCAGCTCCTCGCGCAGCGCCTTGTTGAGCTTGAGGTCGGAGCCGTCGAGGACCCGGCCGTGCAGCTCGATCGCCGCCTCGCGGGCGGCTGTCGAGTCCTCGCTGAACGGGGACAGCGGGCTGCTGGGCTCGGCGGCGTTCTTGAAGAACTTGCCGGCGAACTCGTGGTACGGCTCGGCGACATCGACCCACGCCAGCAGCACGCCGCGCAGCCGGCCCGTGAAGTCACTCTCGCTGGAGAGCGGCGCCTCGGCGGCCTCGGCGTGCGCGGCCTGGATCTGGTCGTAGTACGCCTGGATCAGGTGTTCCTTGGACGAGAAGTAGTAGTAGGCATTGCCCACCGACACCCCGGCCTCGTCGGCGATCGCCCGCATCGTCGCCTGGTCGTAGCCGCCCGACCGGAACAGCCGCATCGCCGCGTCGATGATCGACTGCCTGGTCTGCTCGGCCTTGCTCGAGCGCGGAGCGGTGTCGGTCACGATGGCCAATCTATCCGCCCGACCGGGCTCAGTGCTGGGGCGCCGGCGGGTAGCCCATGTAGGGCGGCGGGACCTGCTGCGCGTACTGGGCGCGGGCCGCGTCGGTGCGGCCTCGGCGACGCATCGACGAGAACACCATGACGTTGACGAAATGGATCACGCCGAGCACCAGCATGACGATGCCGATCTTGACGCTGAGCGTCTCGAAGAGGCCGGTCAGGTCGGCCACCTCGCCGCCGCCGCGCAGGTAGAGCATCACGAAGCCCAGGTTGAGCAGGTAGAAGCCGACGACCAGCAGTCGGTTGATCGCGTCCGCGAGCTCACGGTTGCTCCCGAAGACGTCGAGCAGGAAGACGCGGCCGTTGTGAGCCAGCGTCGTGGCGACCCACACCGTGATCGGCACGGCGATGAGGAGGTAGGCGACGTACGCGCCGACGGTCCAGTTCATGGCATTGACTCCATCTTTTGAACGTGTTCAACTATGACACTTCAGACAGTAGCCACATTTCTGAACATGTTCAATATGCGATGGATCACCCCGGACTGGGACTCCTTCAGGAGGCGCAGTGAACCTGAGGGCTGCCGTAGCCCATCCATCCCCGGGAGGGGTCCGACGAGGTGACCCCGGGCAGGAAGCGGATCGTGCTGGACGAAAGGGCCACGAGGACGTACCGGGCGCTCTGTCCCTCGGCCAACGTCATCTCGCCATTGATGACGTCAAGGCCTCCGTTGGTGATGTACGCGGTACCGGTCGTGCCCGAGATCGAGTCGTCGTCGATCCCGATGTAGGTCTTGATCCGGTTGCACGCCTTGCCGGCGAGGTTCCAGTCGACGTACTCACCCTGCCTGATCGAGAACGAGTGGCCGAAGTAGGTGCCCTTGACGTAGAGGTCGCCCTGGAAGACCGCCGACTGCGTCGAAGACGTGTAGGCCAGGTCGGCCAGGTAGCGCCAGCGGTAGACCGTGACGGTGCGGCTCGAGCTGACGCCCTGGGCCCGCGTACTGCTCGCGGCCTTGACCGCGCGGTACTTGGTCGCTCCCGCCTTGCTGGGCGTGATCTTCACGGAGTACTTGCTCGTCGACGACAGCGTCTTGGTCACGAACGTCGTCCACGAGCCTCCGGGGAACTGCCGCTGGATCTTGACGGTCTTGCCCTTCGCGCTCGGCGAGACCGTGCCGGAGAGCACGAAGGACTTGCCGAGGTCGATCGAGGAGGCCGAGATCGAGGCGGTGACGGAGTACTTGGCGGTGGCCGCCGCGGCGCCCTGCATGGGCAGGACGATCGCGGCAGCCACGACCAGGACGATGAAGAGCTTGCGCATGACGGGGGCCCCTGGTGATCAGGAAGTGGACGGACGTCGACAACGTATGGCGGCCCGACCGCACGCGAGCAGCTTTCCGTGCCATGTGAGACCAGGTTGAGACTCGCTGCGCGGCGCGCGCCATCGGGCGTACAGAAACTTTTTCGGACGTCGTGTCGAAATCGGGCGGCGCCGGTCGACGTACGGGTGAAAGGCTGGTCCGGACGGGCCGCCACCGACACAAGGAGACATCATGCGATTCCTCAGCTACATCGAGTCAGACCCCGCCCAGCCGTGGGGCCCGCCACCGCCGGAGCTGTTCGAGGCCATCGGCGCCTTCGGTGCCGAAGCGTTCGCCGCAGGCGTTGCCGTCGACCAGGGTGGCCTCGCGCCGATCGAGACGAGCCCGCACATCCGCGTCTCGGGCGGCAAGCTCACGATCACCGACGGACCGTTCACCGAGGCCAAGGAGGTCATCGGTGGCTACGGCATGTACGAGCTGCGCTCCGTCGAGGAGGCCGTCGAGTGGTCACGGCGCTTCATGCAGATCCACCTCGACACCTGGCCCGGGTTCGAGGGCACGAGTGTCGTACGTCAGGTCTTCGGCGCCCCGGACGCGGAGGCCTGACATGCGCTATCTCGTGCTGATCCACGTCGACGAGGGTGTCGAGGAGCCGCCTCCGGCCGGTCTGATCGACGCCATGTTCGCCCATGTGGCGGATGAGCGACACGCCAAGGTCATCACGGATGCCGGTCTCGCGCCGACCTCGGCCGCGACCCGCGTCGCCTCCCAGGGTGGCCAGGTCTTGTTGACCGACGGGCCGTTCGCGGAGACCAAGGAGGTCGTCGGCGGATTCATGCTGATCGACGCACCGACACCCGAGGACGCCGTGGCATGGACCCGCGGTTTCGTCGACCTGCACGCCGAGCACTGGCCCGACCTCGAGGTCGTCACCGAGCTGCGCCAGGTGGTCGGCAGCATCACCGAGGACTGACAAGGGCGACCCTTCGCAGGAGTGGCGCTCACGACCGGGCGGGGTGGTTGGATCGGTGCATGGCCGATCACGACCTCCACCGCTCGGTCGAGGCGGTGTGGCGCGTGGAGTCCACGCGACTCGTCGCGGCACTCGTGCGCATCACTCGTGACGTGGGGCTCGCCGAGGACCTGGCCCAGGACGCCCTGGAGGCCGCCCTCGCGAAGTGGCCGGAGTCGGGCGTCCCGGACAAACCCGGCGCCTGGCTGATGGCAGTCGCGAAGCGCCGGGCCATCGACACGTTCCGCCGTCGTGAACGGCAGGACCGTGCGTACGGCGAGATCGGGCAGCGGAAGGAGGACATCGTGGCCGGCATCGAGTCGTCGATCGACCACGTCGAGGACGATGTCCTGCGGCTGATGTTCATCTGCTGCCACCCGGCGCTGTCGTCGGACGCGCAGATCACGCTGACGCTCCGGCTCCTCGCGGGACTGACGACCAAGGAGATCGCCCGCTCGTTCCTGACCTCCGAGGCGACGATCGGGGCGCGCATCACGCGAGGCAAGAAGACGCTGGCCGAGGTCGACGCCCCGATGGAGGAGCCCGCGGAGGACGAGCGCGCTGCTCGGCTCTCGGCGGTGCTGGGCGTGCTCTACCTGCTGTTCAACGAGGGCTACTCGGCGACCGCCGGTGACGACTGGCTCCGGCCCGCGCTGTGCGACGAAGCCGTACGTCTCGGGCGGATCCTGGCGACGCTCGCACCGGCCGAGCCCGAGGTGCACGGCCTGGTCGCACTGATGGAGATCCAGTCGTCGCGCACGGCGGCTCGAACCGACGCCGACGGCGTCCCGATCCTGTTGCTCGAGCAGGACCGCTCACGCTGGGACCACCTGCTGATCCGGCGCGGCCTGGCGGCCCTCGAGCGCGCCGAGTCGCTCGGCCGGCCGCCCGGACCGTACGTCCTGCAGGCCGGCATCGCCGCGTGCCACGCCCGCGCCCGCACCGCCGAGGAGACCGACTGGGCTCGCATCGCCGAGCTGTATGAGCGACTCGCCGTGCTGTCCGGCTCGGCCGTCGTCGAGCTCAATCGCGCCGTCGCCCTGTCGATGTCCGAGGGCCCTGCGGCCGGGCTCGCGCTCGCGGACCAGCTGATGGACGTACCGGCGCTCGAGGGATATCACCTGCTGCCCAGCGTGCGCGGCGACCTGCTGGCCAAGCTCGGTCGTACGTCGGAGGCGCGGGCGGAGTTCGAACGCGCAGCCGGCCTGACGCAGAACGAGCGCGAACGTGAGCTGCTGCTGCAGCGGGCCGCGGATGTAGGTGATTGACGGCAGCATCGCAGGGGTATCGGGGCACCATGGCCACCACCGAGAAGGCGTCGAAGAGTCCTGAGATCGGTCGCATCACCACCGACATCCCCGCACGGATGGACCGGCTGCCGTGGGCACGATGGCACTGGCTCATCGTCATCGGGCTCGGCACGGTGTGGATCCTCGACGGGCTCGAGGTCACGATCGTCGGCAACCTCTCCGACGTCCTCAAGGACGGTGACAACGGCCTGGGGCTCAGCAGCTCCGACATTGGCATGGCGGGTGCGGTCTACGTGGCCGGCGCATGCCTCGGCGCGCTGTTCTTCGGCCAGCTGACCGACCGGTTCGGCCGCAAGAAGCTGTTCATGATCACGCTCCTGGTCTACCTCGCCGGCACGGTCCTCACGGCATTCTCGATGAGCCCGATCTGGTACTTCGTCTGCCGGTTCATCACGGGCACCGGCATCGGCGGCGAGTACGCGGCGATCAACTCCGCGATCGACGAGCTCATCCCGGCGAAGTATCGCGGTCGCATCGACATCGCGATCAACGGCTCGTTCTGGATGGGCGCGATGGCCGGCGCCCTGCTGACGATCCCGCTGACGGATCCGAACGTCATCGACCAAGGGATCGGCTGGCGCTTCGCATTCGGCCTCGGCGCGATCCTGGGCTTCGCCGTGCTGTGGGTGCGCCGCAACGTCCCGGAGAGCCCGCGGTGGCTGTTCATCCACGGTCGCGAGGAGGAGGGCGAGCGGATCGTCAAGGAGATCGAGCGGACGGTCGAGGAGGAGGACCACCTCGACCTCGACCCGGTCGACGAGACCATCACGATCCGCCAGCGCAGGACGATCCCGTTCACCACGATCGCGCACACGGTCTTCGCGCTCTATCCCAAGCGCACGGTCCTGTGCCTCGCGCTGTTCGCCGGTCAGGCGTTCCTTTACAACGCGTTCTTCTTCACGTACGGCGACACGCTCTCGACGTTCCTCGACGTCAAGCAAACGGGTTGGTACGTCGCGGCGTTCGCGTTCAGCAACTTCGTCGGAGCCCTCACACTGGGTCCGCTGTTCGACAAGGTCGGCCGTGTGCCGATGATCGCGGGCACCTACATCCTCTCGGGCACGCTGCTGGCGATCGCCGGCCTCTCGCTGGACAACCTCACGGCGACGACGCTGACGATCTTCGGCTCGGTGATCTTCTTCTTCGCGTCGGCAGGGGCCAGCGCGGCATACCTGACGGCCAGCGAGGTGTTCCCGATGGAGACCCGTGCGCTGTGCATCGCGTTCTTCTACGCCGTCGGCACCGCGATCGGCGGCATCGCCGGGCCGCTGCTGTTCGGCAAGCTGATCGACGACGCGACCGAGTCCAAGGACATCACCCAGATCGCGATCGGCTACTTCGTCGGCGCCGCGCTGATGGTCGGCGCCGGGGTCGTCGCGATCTTCCTCGGGGTCAAGGCCGAGGGCCAGTCGCTCGAGAACATCGCCAAGCCCCTCACCGCCGAGGACAGCAGCAGCTGACCTCGGCGGTGCGGCTCGTCAGCCCTTGTAGGTCACGCAGGGCGCGACGCCCTGCATGACGCCCTCACGGAACGCCGCGACCCGGCCGTAACCTGCGCCCTGACGGGTCACGTCGCCTTCGCCGCGGAACACCAGCAGCGCCTTGATGCCCTCGTCGAGGTCACCGGGCGAGATGCTGAACGTGCTCGTCTCCTTGCGGTCGTGCAGGATCACGCTGGCGCTGTAGGCACCGGCGAAGCAGTCGCCACGCAACGTGGAGACCTTGGCATCCGACTTGTCGTCGAGCCGCGCCAGCGCCGCCAACCCCCATTGCGTGGCGAGCAGCGTGGTGACCGCGTAGTCGCCGCCCTGCCGGTAGACCTCGGGCATCGTCGTCACGTTGTCGAAGCCGATGTAGTCCTCGGGCACGCAGTAGAACAGCGAGAAGTCGGTCGTGGGCTGGCCGTTGCAGGTCGGCGCCTTGGCGGGGTCGAACGGCTCGTAGCCCTTGAGCGGGGTCCACGCCTTGCCGTTCGAGATCTTGGGGAAGACCTGGGTCCAGTAGTCCTCGATGTCGTAGGGGACCTTGTTGACGATCGTGTCGTAGGGTGCGTCGCCGCCGCTGGCAGCGTCTTCCTCGCTGTTGAACGGCAGCTCGAGGACGATCGGTGTGCCGTCCTTGTAGGACTTGCACTTCGTGGGTCCGTCGTCGAAACCGTCCTGGAACGCGCTGACCCGGTCGAAGCCGCTGCCGTGCGCCGAGGCGTCCGTGGCGCTGGTCCCCGGGTTGTCCCGCAGGTCCAGGATGCCGGCGAGCGCGGTGTCCAGGTCCGCCGCAGTGAAATCGAACGCCTTGGTCTTCTGGGCGTGCCTGGACCAGGCGCCGGCGAAGCAGTCGGCCTGGAGCTCGGACGAGACGGTCAGCTCGTTCGCGCTGAAGAACCCGGACCGCTGCTGCATCGCGTGGCCCCACTCGTGGGCCAGGACGACGGGGATGACGAAGTCGCCGTACTTCTTCTGCAGGTCCGGCAGCAGCTTCTCGGCGTCCCAGGCAACCGAGTCGTCGAGCTTGCAGTAGAACGCGTTGCCCTGGACGTCGGAGTAGCTGTTGGCGCACGTCGGCCCGGCCGTCGACTCGGACGTCGAGGCGAACAGGCCACCCTTGACCGGCTTGTACTTCTTGCCGTAGAGGTCGGGGTACTCATCCGTCCAGTACGCCTGCAGATCCGCGATGGCCTTGATGGCCAGCTTGTTGACCGGAGCGGACGCATCACCGTCGATCTTGACCTTGCTGATGTCGGGCTTGGTGGCCTTGGGCTCGTCCGCATCGGACTTGCCGCCTCCGCACGCTGCGAGGAGAACGATCGCCGTGACGGCGGTCCACAGTCTGAAATTCATGACCGAAACCTAGTGGCGGCTCGCTCGGGCTGTCCGGCAAACGGTGAAGCCGTGTCAGGCGTTGCGGTCGTACTCGGCGACGTCCGGGGAGTCGGACTCATGGCCGTACGTGCGCTGCATCGCCGCGTTGAGCGATGACACCATGTGCGCGATGACGACCGCGACATAGTCGTTGACCTGGCTCCGCGCTTGGGCACTCGGCTCGGGCTCGAGGTCGGCCGCCGAGAGCTCGAGGACCCGGTCGCTGCCGACCCTCGTCAGCAGCACGGCGGGCTCGTTGGACTCCTTGGCGACCCAGACGGCGACGCGAGTCTCGACCGTGGCCTCCGGTACGTCGCGCGACCGGGCGAGCACGTGGGTCGTGATGACGCCCGACCGCGGGGCCTGGTAACCCTCCGGCGGTGAGACCGCGTGGATGCCGTGGCTGTCGACCTCGATCTCGGCCAGGTGTGCGATGTCCCGGGAGATCTGGCGTGACGCGGTCTCGGTGACCAGCTCGTGGGCGGTGCGCGCCCAGGCGTCGCTGCGGTCCTCGGCGTCATTCATGCGGTCACAGTAGACCCCCGCCAGGTGCACGGTCACAGGTGCCGGGTCAGGACTGCCATTTCCAGGTCGTGAGGACCGACTCGCTGATGGTGTCGCGCTCCGACCTCGGGACGTCCGGGCTGAACGAGAACGTGATGACGTAGCCCTTCTCGTCGTGGACCACGGCGTACTGCTCGACCCGGTACTTCGGCTCGCTGAGCTCGACGTATCCACTGGTGTGGACGGCCGACTCGCCATCGACCTGGACCGGGTCGTGCGTCTTGATGTGGGTCGCGCTGGCATCGGCCAGGATCTGCTCGGCGGCGTCGTCGCGCTCGGCGCCCTCGAGGCCGACCAACGTGTCGTACGTGACGACGTACATGTGGTCGGGGAAATCGTCCTGGTCCTTCACGTCGACGGCGAGCGAGGCCGCGCGGGTCTCGTCGGACTGCGCCCAGCCTTCGGGCACGGCGTAGCTGAAGTCGTCGTTCGAGATGTCGTCGCCGTCGGCCGGCTCGGCGCTCAACGGTGTCGCGCTGGTCAGGACCGGCGCGGGCTTGGGGTTGCCCTGGTCGGACCCGCTGCCGGAGCAGGCACCGAGCGTCGCGAGCAGCGTGACGACGACGGCGGCCGAGCGGGCAGGAGACCTCATGGTCCGAAACGTATCTGATTTGGCCAACGCGACCCGGAATGAATCGGCCTTGATCAAAGTTGATAACATCAGACTCAAGTCAGTTGACACACATTCTTGAACCATCACAGCACTCAACAGCAGGAGGAAACACCATGGCCAGAGCGGTCGGAATTGACCTCGGCACGACCAACTCGGTCGTCGCCGTACTAGAAGGTGGCGAGCCCACCGTCATCGCCAACGCCGAGGGCGCCCGTACGACCCCGTCGGTCGTCGCGTTCGCCAAGGACGGCGAGGTGCTGGCCGGCGAGGTTGCCAAGCGCCAGGGCGTGACCAACGTCGATCGCACGATCCGTTCGGTCAAGCGCCACATCGGCACGGACTGGAAGACCGAGATCGACGGCAAGTCGTTCAACCCCCAGCAGATCTCGGCGTTCATCCTGCAGAAGCTCAAGCGGGACGCGGAGGCCTACCTCGGTGAGCCCGTCACCGACGCGGTCATCACCGTGCCGGCGTACTTCAACGACCACCAGCGTCAGGCGACCAAGGAGGCCGGCGAGATCGCGGGCCTCAACGTCAGCCGCATCATCAACGAGCCCACCGCGGCCGCGCTCGCGTACGGCCTCGACAAGGGCGACGACCAGACGATCCTGGTGTTCGACCTCGGCGGCGGAACGTTCGACGTGTCGCTGCTCGAGATCGGCGACGGCGTCATCGAGGTCAAGGCGACCAGCGGTGACAACCACCTCGGTGGTGACGACTGGGACGAGAAGATCGTCGACTGGATCGTCACGAAGTTCAAGAGCAGCACGGGCCTCGACCTGACCAAGGACAAGATGGCCATGCCGCGCGTCCGTGAGGCCGCCGAGCGCGCCAAGATCGAGCTCTCGAGCTCGTCCTCGACGTCGATCAACCTGCCCTACATCACGGTCGACGCCGAGAAGAACCCCGTGTTCCTCGACGAGACCCTGACCCGTTCGGAGTTCGAGAAGATCACCGCTGACCTGCTCGAGCGCACCAAGGCGCCGTTCAACAGCGTGATCAAGGACGCCGGCATCGCGCTCAGCGCGATCGACCACGTGGTCCTGGTCGGCGGCTCGACCCGTATGCCTGCCGTCTCCGCGCTCGTCAAGGAGATGACCGGTGGCAAGGAGCCCAACAAGGGCGTCAACCCCGACGAGGTCGTCGCGATCGGCGCGAGCCTGCAGGCCGGCGTCCTCAAGGGCGAGGTCAAGGACGTGCTCCTGCTCGACGTCACCCCCCTGAGCCTCGGCATCGAGACCAAGGGCGGCGTCATGACCAAGCTCATCGAGCGCAACACGACGATCCCGACCAAGCGGTCCGAGGTCTTCACGACGGCCGACGACAACCAGCCGTCCGTCGCGATCCAGGTCTACCAGGGCGAGCGCGAGATGGCCGCCGGCAACCAGCTGCTGGCCACGTTCGAGCTCACCGGGCTGCCCCCGGCGCCGCGCGGCGTGCCGCAGATCGAGGTCACGTTCGACATCGACGCCAACGGCATCGTCAACGTGTCGGCCAAGGACCGTGGCACCGGCAAGGAGCAGTCGATGACGATCACCGGCGGCTCGGCACTGTCCAAGGACGACATCGACAAGATGGTCAAGGACGCCGAGCAGTACGCCGAGGACGACCGCAAGCGTCGCGAGGCCGTCGAGACCCGCAACCAGGCCGAGTCGCTGGCGCACTCCACCGAGAAGTTCCTCGCGGAGAACGGCGACAAGGTCGGTGACGAGGTCAAGACCGAGGTCCAGGCCGACCTCGACGCCCTCAACGAGGCGCTCAAGGGCGAGGACAACGACGCCGTCCAGGCGGCCGTGACCAAGCTCGGCGAGTCGAGCTCCAAGATGGGCGAGGCGATGTACGCCGCGGCAGCTGCCGAGGCGCAGGCCGCGGGCACCGACGCGCCGACCGCCGATGCGGCTGACGACGACGATGACGTCGTCGAGGCCGAGATCGTCGACGACGAGCCGGCTGAGGGCGAGTCCAAGGACGAGTCCAAGTGACCCAGCCCGACGAGGGCTCGGTCCCCGAGCAGGAGGCTTCGACAAGCTCAGCCGGCGACACGCCGGTTGAGCCTGTCGAAACCCCGGCCGAGCCCTTCGAGACGACGCCTCGTTCCTCTGCGTCTCCTCAGGAACCACCGAAGGAGCCGACCCTGGAGGAGCAGCTGGCCGAACGTACGGCCGACCTCCAGCGGCTCCAGGCGGAGTACGTCAACTACAAGCGTCGCGTCGATCGTGACCGGGAGCTCGTACGCGCCCAGGGTGAAGCCGCGGTGCTGCAGTCGTTGCTGACGGTGCTCGACGACATCGCCCGGGCCGACGAGCACGGCGAGCTCGAGGGCGGCTTCAAGGCCGTCGCCGACGCGCTGCAGCAGGCCGTGGCCAAGCACAAGCTCGAGGCGTTCGGGGCCGAGGGTGAGCCCTTCGACCCCGCGCACCACGAGGCGGTGTTCCACGCCGGCGAGTCCGCCGAGGTCGAGACGACCACGGTGCACAGCGTCATGCGTACGGGCTACAAGCACGGTGAGCGGGTGCTCCGCCCGGCGACCGTCGGCGTGGTGGACCCGGCCGCAGCAGTGGCACCTGAAGAATCAGTGATCGAAGAAGCAGAGCGGGACGTCCTCACGGACGAAGCGCCCGACGAGTAAGGGTTGGGAGGCAGGGATGGCAGCCAGTGACTGGGCGACCAAGGACTTCTACAAGGTCCTCGGCGTCAAGAAGGACGCGTCGCAGGACGAGATCAAGAAGGCGTACCGCAAGCTCGCGCGCGACAACCACCCTGACTCCAACCCCGGCAACAAGGCGGCCGAGGAGCGCTTCAAGGAGGTCTCCGAGGCCTACGCCGTGCTGTCGTCGAAGGACAAGCGCAAGGAGTACGACGAGCAGCGCACGCTGTTCGGGCAGTTCCGTGGTGGCAATGCCGGGTTCCGTCCTCCGGGCGGGCCCGGCCAGCCCGACTTCGACGTCAGCGACCTGCTCGGCGGCCTGTTCGGCGGGCGCGGTCGTGGCCGACAGCGCCAGCCGCAGCCCCGCAAGGGTGATGACCTCGAGACCGAGGCGACCATCACGTTCGAGCAGGCGGTCGAGGGTGCGACCCTGCCGCTGCGGATGACGAGCGACGAGGCCTGCGCCAACTGCCACGGCACCGGCGCCCGGCCCGGCACGGTGCCCAAGGTGTGCAGCAAGTGCCAGGGCAGCGGCATGCAGACCGGCGCCGCGGGCGGCCTGTTCGCGATGACCGAGCCGTGCGACCAGTGCCGTGGCCGTGGGCTCATCGTCGAGCACCCGTGCGAGGTCTGCCACGGCTCCGGCCGGGCGCCCTCGAGCCGGACCCTCAACGTCAAGGTGCCCGCGGGCGTCAAGGACGGCCAGCGCATCCGGCTCAAGGGCAAGGGTGGCAAGGGCGACGCCGGCGGTCCGGCCGGTGACCTGTTCCTCGTGGTGCACGTCGAGCCGCACAAGCTGTTCGGCCGCAAGGGCGAGCACCTGACGATCACGGTTCCGGTCACGTTCGACGAAGCCGCACTCGGCGCGCAGATCCAGGTGCCGACGCTCGACGGACCGCCCGTACGCATCAAGATCCCGGCCGGCACACCCAACGGCCGTACGTTCCGGGCCACCGGCAAGGGCGGCCTCAAGAAGGCCGGCGGCCACGGTGACCTGCTGGTCACGGTCGAGGTGCAGGTCCCGACCGAGCTCTCCGACGAGGAGAAGGCCGCGATCGAGACCCTGCGTGAGCTGCGTGGCGCATCCTCGCCACGTGACGGACTGTTCGAGGCGGTGACCTGATGAGCTCCACTCCATTCAGCCCCCCGGGGCCCGAGGCCAAGGTCTTCGTGATCAGCGTGGCGGCCGAGCTGTCGGGTCTTCACCCGCAGACCCTGCGCACGTACGACCGGCTGGGCCTCGTGGCTCCCGGACGCACCGGCGGCGGGGGACGCCGCTACTCGTTGCGTGACATCGAGCTGCTGCGCACCGTCGCCCGGCTCACCGCCGAGGGACTCGGCCTCGAGGGCGTCAAGCGCGTCATCGAGCTGGAGAACCAGGTGCTGGCGCTGCAGGAGAAGGTCGCCGAGCTCCAGGCCGAGCTCGCACAGTCCAAGCTCCCGCAGAACCTGCCGGCCCTGATCGCCGACCAGCACGTCGTGATCTGGCACAAAGAAGCGCCGCTAGAACCCTCCGCGGCACGCTCACGAGCTCGTGACGGGGTGTCGTACGGTGTTGCTCCGACGAGACATCTGGGGGATCCATGACCGAGCCGCACGCCCTGCACCCGCGCCGCTTCGCGGAGTGGCACGAACGGTTGCTGGCGTACCTCGTCGATGTCGTGCCGATCGTCGTCGTGTTCGTGGTGCTTGCGTTGCTCGACGACGACTCCGGGACGCACAAGGGCACCGACGGGAGCTCGGGCTTCAGCCTGCAGGTCACCGGCTTCCTCGCCGTGATCTTCTACGCGCTGACGCTCGCCTGGTTCGCCTACAACTGGCTGATCCGGCAGGGCACCACCGGACAGACGGTTGGCAAGAAGGCGATGGACATCGCCGTCCTGGGCCCGTCGAACGAGCCGATCGGCGCGGGCCTGACCTTCGCGCGCCAGCTGGCCCACATCCTCGACGGCCTGCCGTGCTTCCTCGGCTACCTGTGGCCGCTGTGGGATGCCGAGAAGCGCACATTCGCCGACATGATCATGAACACCCGCGTCCACCGCGTCTGACCGGCGCTCAGAACGCCTCCGCAATCAGCTCGGCGAACAGCGTGCCCTCGTCCCGCTCGACGCCGCGACGGGTGAACCACGCGCAGACGTTGCGGCAGTCACGCTCGAGCAGTGACATCGCGTGCGGGTTGCTGACGATGTCGACGAGCTGCGGGAGGTCGATCACGACGACGCGATCGGCATGCACCAGCAGGTTGTACGGCGACAGGTCACCGTGGACGTTGCCGGCGCGCGAGAACGTCCGCATGATCTCGACGACCTGGTCGAAGTAGTCGGCGAGTGTTGATCGTGAGGCGCGCACCTGGGCGAGCCTCGGAGCTGCGACGCCGTCGTGGCCGATGAACTCCATCAGGATCTCGGTGCCCTGCACCTGGACGGGATAGGGCACGGCGGCGCCGAGCTCATACATCCTGGACAGTGACTCGAACTCGGCGTACGCCCAAAGGCTCGCCGAGACGGCCCGCCCGTAGCGGGAGCCTTTGCTGACGGCGCGGGCGTCTCGCGTGTTCTGCACGCGGCGCCCCTCCTGGTAGTCGGCCGAACGGTGGAAGTCGCTGGTGCCCGGACCGCGATAGCGCTTGGCGGCGAGCAGGACCGACTGCATCGGATCGTCCGGCACGGCGCGCCGGATCAGGTGGACGTCGGCCTCCTTGCCGGTCTTGACGACGCCGAGCTCGGTGTCGATCGCGGCGGCTGACGTGACGAGCCAGTCCGGATGGGGGTGTGGTCCGCGCTCGGTCGGCATCGTGGCCGGCCATGTGGACCAGCGCTCGTCGTCACCGGGCTCGATGACGGGGACGTAGAAAGGGGCGAAGCTGTCGTCGTATGACATGTGGTGATCTCCAGAAGCGGAGGTCGCCGCGCGTCAGTGGCAGGCGACCTCGATGAGAGAGGTGCGGGCAAGGTCGATCGCAAGGTCAGCCATGGTCACTCCTCTCGTCATCGCGCTCCGGTCGAGACGCGTCGGGGTCAGCATAGCTCCGCTCGCTTGGCTCGCTACTGTCATTTCCTGTCGAGCGAGGAGTTGTCATGGGGATGTTCAAGTCCGACGAGGAGAAGGCCGCCGAGAAGGCCGAGCGGGAGCGTGTCGAAGCCGCGCGGCAGAAGGCGCTGGCGGCGGCGGCCGTCGAGGCGGCTGAGCAACGGCGCATCGCCGGCCCGGTCGGACAGGCTGAGGTGGCCAAGCAGGCGGGACTTCGGTTCTACGAGGTCCAGCTCGATGTCGGTATGACATCGGGCTCCGCGACGTTCGGCGAGGCGACCGGCACGGAGACCCGGTCGTCGACGCACCTCGGGACCCTCGGCGAGATCGAGGCACTCGGCTGGAGGCTCGCGCACGTCGGGTACGTCTATCAGGTCACCGGCGAGGAGACGACCGACAAATTCGTCACCACCGGGCAGCGGGTCGCGGTCAGTGGCAAGACCGTCGGCATCTACCTGTTTCGCAATCCCGACTGAGGCTGCCTGGGGAGCGCTGCGGGACAGCGCGTCGCGCAAACATGAGGGAACCCTCGCAATGTGTTCGGAACACGCGAACGATAGGTTGACCTCGACGCTTCCGCCGAGCAAGGACTGTCCCGTTGTTCCAGAAGATTCTCGTCGCCAACCGTGGTGAAATCGCCATCAGGGCGATCCGTGCTGCCCACGAGCTGGGCGCCCAGACCGTTGCCGTCTTCCCCTACGAGGACCGGGGCTCTGAGCACCGGGTGCGGGCGGACGAGGCGTACGAGATCGGCGAACGCGGTCACCCGGTGCGCGCCTACCTCGATCCTGAGGCGATCGTCGAGGTCGCGGTCAGCTCAGGCGCCGACGCGATCTATCCGGGCTACGGCTTCCTGTCGGAGAACCCCGACCTGGCCGAGGCGTGCGAGCAGGCCGGCATCACGTTCATCGGACCGCCGCGGCAGGTCCTCGAGCTGACCGGCAACAAGGCGTCGGCGATCGCGGCGGCCAAGGCTGCGGGCGTCCCGACGCTCAACTCGGTCGAGCCGTCGGCCGATGTCGATGCGCTGATGACCGCCTCGGACACGTTGAACTACCCGCTGTTCGTCAAGGCCGTCGCCGGCGGCGGTGGTCGCGGCATGCGCCGGGTCGACGATCCTGCGAAGCTGCGCGAGTCGATCGAGGCGGCGATGCGCGAGGCCGACGGAGCATTCGGCGATCCGACCTGCTTCATCGAGGAAGCCGTCGTCGACGCGCGGCACATCGAGGTCCAGATCCTCGCCGACCAGGCCGGCCACGTCGTGCACCTCCGAGAGCGGGACTGCTCGGTGCAGCGCCGGCACCAGAAGGTCGTCGAGATCGCGCCGGCGCCCAACCTCGACCGCGCGACCCGCAAGGCGATGTGTGCCGACGCGGTGAAGTTCGCCGAGTCGATCAACTACTCCTGCGCCGGCACCGTCGAGTTCCTGCTCGGCGCCGACGGCCGCTACGTCTTCATCGAGATGAACCCCCGCATCCAGGTCGAGCACACCGTGACCGAGGAGGTCACCAACGTCGACCTCGTGCAGGCCCAGATGCGCATCGCCGCCGGCGACAGCCTGGCCGAGCTCGACCTCGCCGACCAGTCGGCGATCAAGGCGCGAGGCTTCGCGCTGCAGTGCCGCATCACGACCGAGGACCCGGCCAACGGCTTCCGCCCCGACACCGGCACGATCACGTCCTACCGCTCGCCGGGCGGCCCGGGCGTACGCCTCGACGGCGGCACGACCTTCACCGGTGCCGTCGTGAGTGCGCACTTCGACTCGATGCTGTCCAAGCTGACGTGCCGCGGCCGCGACTTCGAGGCCGCGGTGACCCGCGCCGAGCGGGCCCTCGGCGAGTTCCACGTCGGCGGCGTCTCGACCAACATCCCGTTCCTCAAGGGCCTGCTCGCCAACCCCGACTTCCGCGCCGGCCACGTCACCACGACGTTCATCGAGGGGCACCCCGAGCTGCTCCTGGCCCACGGCGCTTCGGATCCGGCCGGCAAGATCCTGTCCTGGCTCGCCGACGTCACGGTCAACAAGCCCAACGGCGCTGCGCCGACCGCGATCGACCCGCGCACCAAGCTGCCCGACGTCGACCTGTCGGTCGCACCGCCTGACGGCTCGCGCCAGCTCCTCCTGCAGCTCGGACCCGAGGGGTTCGCCGAGGCGCTCCGGCAGCGCGACACCGTGGGCGTCACCGACACGACCTTCCGCGACGCGCACCAGTCACTGCTGGCGACCCGCGTACGCACGCGCGACCTCGTGACGGTCGCGCCCTACGTCGCTCGTACGACTCCGCAGCTGTTGAGCATCGAGGCGTGGGGCGGTGCGACGTACGACGTCGCGCTGCGCTTCCTCAAGGAGGATCCGTGGGACCGCCTCGCGGCGATGCGGGAGGCCGCCCCCAACATCTGCCTGCAGATGCTGCTGCGCGGCCGCAACACCGTCGGCTACACGCCCTACCCGACCGAGGTCACCGACGCGTTCGTGCAGGAGGCCGCCGAGACCGGCATCGACATCTTCCGCATCTTCGACGCGCTCAACGACGTCGACCAGATGCGGCCGGCGATCGAGGCCGTACGCGCGACCGGCACGGCCGTTGCGGAGGTCGCGCTCTGCTACACCGCCGACCTGTCGAACCCCGACGAGAAGCTCTACACGCTCGACTACTACCTCGAGCTCGCCGACCGGATCGTCGACGCCGGGGCGCACGTGCTGGCGATCAAGGACATGGCCGGTCTGCTGCGCGCGCCCGCCGCTCGTACGCTCGTGCGCGCGTTGCGTGAGCGGTTCGACCTGCCGGTGCACCTGCACACGCACGACACCCCGGGCGGTCAGCTGGCGACGCTGGTCGCCGCGATCGAGGCGGGGGTCGACGCGGTCGACGCCGCGTCCGCCGCCCTCGCCGGCACGACGTCACAGCCGCCGATGTCGGCGCTCGTTGCCGCGACGAACCACTCCGAACGTACGACCGGCCTCGACATCGACGCGGTCAACGCGCTCGAGCCCTACTGGGAGGCCACCCGCCGGCTCTACGCGCCGTTCGAGTCGGGCCTGCCCGCGCCGACCGGCCGGGTCTACCGCCACGAGATCCCCGGCGGCCAGCTGTCCAACCTGCGCCAGCAGGCCATCGCGCTGGGGCTCGGCGAGAAGTTCGAGCAGATCGAGGACATGTACGCCGCGGCCAACGACATCCTCGGCAACGTCGTCAAGGTGACCCCGTCGTCGAAGGTCGTCGGCGACCTCGCGCTGCACCTCGTCGCGGTCGGCGCGGACCCCAAGGCGTTCGCCGAGGACCCCGCCTCGTTCGACATCCCCGAGTCGGTCATCGGCTTCCTGTCCGGAGAGCTCGGCGACCCGCCCGGTGGCTGGCCCGAGCCGTTCCGCACCAAGGCGCTCGAGGGTCGCACCGCCAAGCCCAAGGTCACCGAGCTGACCGACGACGACCGCGCCGGCCTCGCCGTCCGACCGTCGGCACACGCTCAACCGGCTCCTGTTCCCCGGTCCGACGCAGGACTTCGACAAGGCGCAGGCCGAGTTCGGCGACCTGTCGTCCGTACCGACCGGCGCGTTCCTCTACGGCCTGCGCGGTGGTGACGAGACCGAGGTCGAGGTGTCCGAGGGCAACCTGCTGCTGTTCGGCGTCGAGGCGATCGGCGACGCCGACGAGCGCGGCATGCGCAACGTGCTCGGCACGATCAACGGGCAGCTGCGGCCGACCGAGATCCGTGACCGCTCCGTCGACTCCAAGGTCGCCGCGTCCGAGAAGGCCGACACCGGCAACCCGCAGCACGTCGCGGTCCCGTTCGCGGGCGTCGTGCACGCGATCGTCGCCGAGGGTGACACCGTCGAGGCCGGCCAGACCGTCGCCACGATCGAGGCCATGAAGATGGAGGCCTCGATCACGACGCCCAACGCCGGCACGGTGTCCCGCCTCGTCATCGGCGACACCCGCCAGGCCGAAGGCGGCGACCTCTTGCTCGTCCTGAGCTGAGCTGCGTCGCCCGTTGGGCGGTGAGCTGGTCGCCCTTCAGGGGGTCGGATGGGCGAGTGCGCCACCGCCGAACCCGTCGGGGCAGGCCTCCGACCTGCGGCGATGCTGTTCTCGCAAAGTTCACAGGTTCTCGCAGCGCCGCTGACGCGTATGCGTGCCATAGTGGAATGGCGTAGACAGTCTGTGGCGGTAGGCCTCGATGATGCGTGAACGGTCCTCAATGGAAGGGGCCGCACATGACGCAAGAAGCCCAGATCGACACAAGTCGCGACTCGACCTACGTCAGTCATTTCACCGAGCTGATGCAGGACGTCAAGGCATCAGGCCTGCTCGAGCGCGCGCACATCTACTACTGGCTGCAGATCGGCGCCCACGTCGGCGCGTTCTTCGCGATCTGGGCCGGGTTCTTCTGGCTCGGCAACTCGTGGTTCCAGCTGATCCTGGCCGCTGCCCTCGGCGTCATCGTGACGCAGTTCGGGTTCCTCGGCCATGACGCGGCGCACCGCCAGATGTTCACGTCAGCGGCGTGGAACTCCTGGACCGCGCGCATCCTCGCCGGGGCGTTCGCGGGCCTGAGCTTCGCCTGGTGGCGGGCCAAGCACAACATGCACCACAAGGGCCCCAACCTCGAGGGCTACGACCCAGACATCGGCCCGGGCGCGATCGCGTTCACGCCGGGCATCGTCGAGCAACGGCAGAACGGATTCGCCGGCTGGTTCGTCAAGCGCCAGGGCTGGCTGTTCTTCCCGCTGCTGACGCTCGAGGGCCTCAACCTGCATGCCGAGTCGATCCGGGCGGCCCGCGACAAGCAGTCCAACCAGCCGTGGCGACGCCTCGAGCTGTTCCTGGTCGTCTCGCGCCTGACGGCGTACGTCGCGATCCTGCTGACGTTCCTGCCGCTCGGCAAGGCGCTGTCGTTCTTCGCGATCCAGATGGCGGTGTTCGGGTTCTGTCTCGGCGCGTCGTTCGCGCCGGCCCACAAGGGCATGCCGATCATCCCGCCGGAGATGAAGCTGGACTTCCTGCGCCGCCAGGTCATGGTGTCGCGCAACGTCCGCGGCAACCCGGTCGTCGACTGGGCCATGGGCGGTCTCAACTACCAGATCGAGCACCACCTGTTCCCCAACATGCCGCGCTGCAACCTCAAGAGGGTCCAGCCGCTCGTACGCGCGCACTGTGAGCGCGAAGGCATCGACTACATGGAGGTCGGGCTCTTCCACTCGTACGCGATCGTGGTCGACTACCTCAACAACGTCGGACTGCGCGCCCGCGATCCGTTCGACTGCCCGCTGTCGGCCCAGCTCCGCGCCCCCAGCTGACGCCCGGGGTCAGTTGATCTGGCGGTCCTGGCCCTCCCAGAACGGCTGGCGGAGCTTGAACTTCTGCAGCTTGCCGGTCGCCGTACGCGCGAGCTCGTCGCGGAACTCGATCTTCTTGGGGCACTTGTAGCCCGCGAGGTGCTCGCGGCAGTGCGCGATCAGTCCGGCCTGGTCGACGGGCTCCTCGTCGGGATCCAGCACGACCAGCGCCGTGATGAGCTCGCCCCACTTCTCGTCGGGGATGCCGATGACCGCGACCTCCTTGACCGAGGGGTGTGACATCAGGGCGTCCTCGACCTCGATCGACGAGACGTTCTCGCCGCCGGTGATGATGACGTCCTTCTTGCGGTCGGCGATCGCGATGTAGCCGTCCTCGAACGTGCCGCCATCGCCGGTGTGGAACCAGTTGCCGGCCTGCGCCTCGGCGGTGGCCTCCGGGTTGTCCCAGTACGCCTCGAGGTTGTGGTTGGACTGCGCCAGCACCTCGCCGTCGTCGTCGATCATCATGCGTACGCCGATCACGGGCGCACCGGCCCGGCCGAGGTTGACCGCCTGCTGGTGCGGGTCGAGGTCCTCCCACTCCGCGCGCATGCGTGACATCGTCAGCAGCGGCGCGGTCTCGGTGAGCCCGTAGATCTGGATGAACTCCCAGCCCAGCTCCTCGCGCACCCGCTCGATCGTGCGGGTCGGCGGCGGCGCACCGGCGACGATGATGCGTACGCGGTCGCGGCCCGGGATCTCGCCGTCCCAGGTCTTGGCGCCGTCGAGCGCAGCGGCGACGACCGCGGGCGCGGCGCACAGGTAGGTGACGCCGTGCTGCTCGATGCGCTTGAGGATCTCGGTGCCGTCGATCTGGCGGAGCACGACGTGCTTGGCGCCCATGCCGGTCGCGGCGAACGGGTGACCCCAGCCGTTGGCGTGGAACATCGGCAGCGTGTGCAGGTAGACGTCGCGGTCCGAGACCGAGGCCTGCCAGCCGAACACCGTCGCGTTGAGCCAGTTGTTGCGGTGCGTGAGCTGTACGCCCTTGGGCCGCGCGGTCGTGCCGGACGTGTAGTTGATCGTCGCCGTCGCGGACTCGTCGCCGTCCCACGGCTGCGGCTCGGCTGACGATCCCCAGATCTTGTCGTCGTCCTCGCCGAGGACGAACGTCCGCTTGCACTCGACCTCGTCGACCAGGTGCCGCAGGTCCGGGTCGACCATCAGCACCTCGGCGCCGGAGTGCTCGACGATGTAGCGGACCTCCGCGGTCGCGAGCCGGAAGTTGACCGGCACCAGCACCCGGCCCCAGCCGGAGACGCCGAAGAACGACGTCAGCAGCCGGGCGGAGTTCTGCGACACCACCGCGACCCGGCCACCGACCGGCACACCCATCTCGTCCAGCGACGCGGCCTGCGCGCGGGCCCGACGGCCGAGCTCGGCGTACGTGATCTCGCCCCACGACTCCGCCGGCTGGTTGGGCTCGTCGACGACTGCGACGCGATCGGGGTAGACCGTGACAGCACGGTCGAGGAAGTCCATGACGGTCAACGGGTAGAACACGAGTGCCTCCTGGCGTGACGTGGCTCATGTCTATCGTGCACCCCGCTGCGAGGAGGTTGCACCCCGAGCCGACTGACCTCGTGGCGGACCTGTCAGACGTATGGGCGAGAGTGGGTTCGTGCCCACGACTCCTCCTCCTGCGTACGCATGAGCACTGCCGGCGCCAAGCCCTACCGTCCGCCCCTGAGCAGCTTCTGGAACGACCTGCCCCGCGAGGGCCGGCTGTTGCTGTCGGTCGTCGCGTTCCAGTTCATCGGCACCGGATTGGTCCTGCCGTTCTGGGTCGTCTACCTGCACGAGATCCGCGGCTTCAGCCTCGACACCGTCGGGCTGCTGATGGCGCTGCTGTCCCTGGCCGGCTTCGTGGTGCTCGGCCCGGGTGGCGTCGTCATCGACCGCATCGGGGCGCGCAAGACCATGATCGCCTCGCTCCTGTCGGCGTTCACGGGGCAGCTGATCATGGCGTTCGCCACGACGGTCCCGGTCGCCGCCGTCGGGCTCGCCCTGGTCGGCTCGTCGTTCGGTCTCGCCTGGCCCGCATCGCAGTCGATGGTGGCGACGATCGTCCCGTCCCGCATCCGGCCGCGCTACTTCGGGATGAACTTCGCGCTGCTCAACCTCGGCGTCGGCATCGGCGGCATCATCGGCGGACTCGTCGCCGACGTGTCGCACCCGGTGACGTTCCAGATCATGTACCTCGCCGAGGCGGTCAGCTACCTGCCTGCCACGATCCTGCTCCTCGGACCCTTGCGTCACACCGGAGGGCCGCATCGTTCGGAGGTCGGCGAGCACGAGCACGCCGATGCTGCCGGGATCAGCTATCTCGCGCTGCTTCGCCGCCCCGCGGTGCTGTCGTTGACCCTGCTCTCGTTCGCGGCGGCATTCGTCGGCTACGCCCAGCTCAATGCCGGCATGCCCGCATACGCACGGGCGGTGAGCGAGGTGTCGACGCGGGCACTGGGCTGGGCGTTCGCCGCCAACACCTTGGTCATCGTGCTGCTGCAGCTGCTGGTGCTGCGCCACATGGAAGGCCGACGGCGCACGCGCGTGGTCGTGGTGATGGCGCTCATGTGGGCGGTCTCGTGGCTGCTGCTCGGTTCCTCGTCGTGGATCCCCGGCACCCTCGGGGCATCGCTGCTCGTCGCCGGCTGCGCCTCGGTCTTCGCGCTCGGTGAGACGCTGCTCCAGCCGACCGTGCCGGCCATGGTCAACGACCTGGCTCCAGACCACCTGCGTGGCCGCTACAACGCCATGAGCTCTGCGGGCTTCCAGGCAGCCTCGGTGACGGGGCCGCCCGTCGCCGGCTTCCTGATCGACCGCGGGCTGGGTGCCGCCTGGATCGGGATGCTGCTGGTCGGCGTGCTGGTGGTGATCGCGGTGTCCGTGCTGTGGGTCGAGCCGCGCCTGCCTGCGGCGGCCAACGGCATCCCGCAGACTGCCAACGCTGGCGATAACGTCTGATCATGTTGATCGAGCATCGCGGAGCCAGCCCCCGGATCGACCCGTCCGCGTACGTCGCGCCGACCGCCGTCGTCAGCGGTGACGTCACGATCGGCGCCGACGCGCGCATCCTGCACGGCGCGGTCGTCACGGCAGAGGATGGCAGCGTGTCGATCGGTGCGCGGGTCGTCGTCATGGAGCACGCCCTCGTACGTGGGCGGGCGGGCCATCCGGTGTCGATCGGCGACGACGTCTTGATCGGGCCGCACGCGCACGTCAACGGTGCGACGATCGCCGACGAGGTGTTCATCGCGACCGGTGCGTCGCTGTTTCCGGGGTCGTCCGTCGAGACGGGCTCGGAGATGCGGATCAACAGCGTGCTGCAGGTCAACTCCCGCATCGGCTCGGGGGAGTCGCTGCCGATCGGCTGGGTCGCCGTCGGTGATCCGGCGCAGATGTTCTCGCCGGACCGGCACGACGAGATCTGGGCGATCCAGCGTGAGCTCGACTTCGGCGGCACGGTCTACGGCGTCGGCAAGGGTGCCGGCATGCGCGACATCATGACCCGGCAGGCGGAGTTCTTCGCCGCGCACCGCGACGACCGGGTGATCGACCCGTAGCAATCCCATCCTTGTCTCCGGGTGGCAACGGTGTAATGATGTAATCATGATTACTGACGAAGCTCGCGAGCGCGTGGCAGGGTGGTTCACCGGCCGCCTCCCGGCGGACTGGCAGGAAAGCCCGGCACACGTGGTCACCGATCGCGAGGAGATCACGGTCCGGCTCAGCATCCCCGACGTCGAGCTCGGTGAGGATGCGACCGACGCGACCCGTGCTGAGGCGCGCGCGGGGCGTGCGAAGGCCTTTCGCGAGGAGACCCGCGACAAGCGGATCGAGATCGCCCGCGAGGCAGAGCACCGCTACCAGGCCAAGGTCTCCTGGGGCGTGACCGTGGGTCAGGGCGACGACTCGTACGCGGAGCTGTGGACCCACGTGGCAGCGCCGGTCATGACGCGGTTGCGTCAGCCGCAGCGGCTCGTCCTGGACACCCTGGTCGACGCCGGAGTCGCACGCTCACGCGCCGATGCCCTGGCCTGGTGCGTCAGGCTGGTCGGACAGCACGAGGACGAGTGGCTCGACGAGCTCCGCGAGGCGATGCAGTCGGTCGCCGACGTACGCAGCAAGGGCCCCGCGGCCTGAGGATCGTGGCCGCCTGATCGACGGCGCGTCAACGACTACTTCTCGTAGCCGTAGAAGCCTTGCTGGGTCTTCTTGCCGAGCAGGCCGGCGTCGACCATGCGGTCGAGCAGCGGCGGCGGGGAGTAGAGCGGTTCCTTGAACTCGTCGTACATCGACTCGCCGATCGCCTTGAGGGTGTCGAGGCCGATGAGGTCCGACAGGGCCAGTGGTCCCATGGGGTGGCCGCAGCCGAGCACCATGCCGCGGTCGATGTCCTCGGCGGAGGCGTAGCCGGCTTCGTACATGCGGATCGCGCGACAGCAGGTAGGGCACGAGCAGGCTGTTGACGATGAACCCAGCGCGGTCGGTGGCGTCGATCGGCTTCTTGCCGAGCGTCTCGGTGACCCACGAGCGCATCCGGTCGAGCGTCTCCGCGGAGGTCGTGAGCGAGGGGATGAGCTCGACGAGCTGCATGACGGGTGCGGGGTTGAAGAAGTGCACGCCCATGACGTGGTGGGCGCGGCCGGACACGGCGCCGAGCTTGACGATCGGGATCGAGGACGTGTTGGACGCCAGGATCGCGTCGTCCTTGACCAGGATCTGGCCGACGCGGCGGAACAGGTCGAGCTTGGTGGCCTCGTCCTCGGATGCCGCCTCGACGACGAGGTCGCGATCGGCCAGGGCCTCGAGGTCGTCGGTGAACGTGATGCGCTCGAGCACGGCGGTGACCTCGTCGGCGGTGATCTTGCCGCGCGACTCGGCCCGTCGCAACGAACCCTCGACCCGGGTTGCCGCGGCCTTGGCCGCATCGGCGTTGATCTCGATCACGACGACGTCCGACCCTGCACGGGCCGTGACCTCCGTGATGCCTGAGCCCATCAGCCCTCCGCCGATGACTCCGACCCTGTCGATCCCGCTCATGGTGCTCCTCAGTTAGTAGGACGTCATAGTATCTCGTCGGCGGCGAGCCTCGCGAAGGCCTCCGTAACGGGGGCGCGCCTCCGGCCCGGCGCTGGCGTCGCGTGATGGGATGACCCCATGCGTACGCTCGCGGTGGCCCTGATCCTGGTGCTCTCGGGCTGCGGTGGCGGGTCGGGCGACCCGCAGGCCAAGACGACGAAGACGACCACTGCGCCGACCAAGGCAACGACCAAGCCGACCGTCGCCCCGCCGACCGGCACACCCGCACCGGAAGCGCTCTCGAAGTTCCGTTGCGCCAAGGGTCCCAAGGGCACCTGGAACACCTCGGGCTACGTGGCCAACGAGACCAAGGCCAAGGTGACCTTCCAGGTCACGGTCTACGTCGGCGAGGCGGCCGGCGGCGAGGAGAAGGCCAAGACCCGCCAGGTGCCCAACGTCGCTGCGGGCGGTTCGGCGCGGTTCGTGCTCAACGGTGTTCCCGCAACCGCTGACGGTCCCTGTCACGTCCAGGTGCTGGCCCAACGCTGACCGGGCCGGACAGCCCACGACCCGCCCGGCCGATGGCCGTGACGGGTCGCGGGCAAGGTGCGGCGCCGGCTCAGTGCGCCATGACGGGTGCCGCGTCGGGATCGACGGTGATCGGTCCCGGGCGGAGCAGGAGTCCGCAGATGACGGCCCCGACTGCGAAGATCCCCGCACCCCACCAGAACACCGTGGTGTAGCTGTCCATCGCGGCCAGTGCCTGGTTCTGCGGGGTGGGCGTCTTGCCGTCGAGGTAGTTCGACGCCGCGGTTGCAGCGAACGCACTCAGCACCGCGGTGCCGATGGAGCCACCGATCTGCTGGAACGTGTTGACCGCCGCGGATGCGACACCCGCGTGCTCGGCATCGACGCCCGATGTGGCGGCGCTGAACGCCGGCGCCATGGCCAGCCCGACACCGAGTCCGGTGATGATGAGGCCGGGCAGGATGTTGGCGACGTACGTGCTGGTGAGGTCCAGCTGGGCGAACAGCACCAGGCCGACCGCGGCCAGCATCATGCCGGCGAACACCGGGATCTTCGGCCCGAACCGGGCGACGACGCCGGAGAAGCCGGTGGCGGTCGCCATGATGCCGAGGATCATCGGCGTGAAGGCGAAGCCGGTCTTGAGCGGGGTGTAGCCGAGGGTCAGCGACACGTAGTAGGTCAGGAACAGGAAGACCGCGAACAGGCCGAGGCCGATGATCGCGACCGTGAGGAACGATCCGCCCCGCGTGCGATCCCAGATGATGTGCAGCGGCAGGAGCGGGTTCTCGACGCGGTTCTCGATCACGGCGAACGCGGCGAGCAGGGCCAGGCCGGCGATGACGCAGATCAGGGTGGTCGCGCTCGACCAGCCGTCGGACTCGGCATTGGCGAGGCCGTAGACGAACGAGACGAGACCGGCGACGACGACGGCCGTGCCGGGGATGTCGAGCTTGGGCGGGTTCTCCTCGCGGGCCTGCTTCTTGAGCATCAGCATCCCGCCGATCACGGCAACGACCGCGATCGGCACGTTGACGTACAGGCACCAGCGCCAGGACAGGTACTCCGTGAGGGCTCCGCCGAGCATCAGGCCGATGGCGCCACCACCACCGGAGATCGCACCGAAGATCGCGAACGCCTTGGCGCGCTCGGCGGCGTCCGTGAACGTGACGGTCAGCAGCGACAGCGCTGCCGGGGCCAGGAGCGCGCCGAAGATGCCTTGCGCGACACGGGCCGAGACGAGCATCTCGAAGTTCTGGGCAGCACCGCCGATCGCCGATGCGGCGGCGAAGCCGACCAGGCCGGTGAGGAACATCGGCTTGCGGCCGACGAGGTCGCTGAGGCGGCCACCCAGCAGGAGCAGCGAGCCGAACGCCAGGGCGTACCCGGTCACGATCCACTGCCGGTTGTCGTTGGAGAAGCCCAGTGACTGCTGCGCGGTGGGCAGGGCGATGTTCACGATCGTCGCGTCGAGCACGACCATGAGCTGGGCGAGCGCGATGACGCCGAGGATCAGCCAGCGGGTGGTGTGGTGCGGATTGTCCGCGTGCTCAGGCGATGCGGCCTGGTGCCGGTCGGCGACCAAGGTGTCGGTCATGGGTGGACTCCGATACAAGGAAGTGGAAAGACGATTCCGTTTCACTGTAGACCATATCCGGAAACCGCTCTCCATTTATCGCGTGTGACGTGCCGCACGCCCGTGCGGCAGACTTGGGCGTCGGATGTTCGATTTGTACGATTTCGGCATTTCGTGCATGTGAGGTCGCGGCCGGCCCTATCGTCAGGAGGGTTGAGGGAGTCAACAAAGCACTGGAATCGCGCGTTGAGGGAGCAACCATGATTCATCTTCGATTCGGCCTGTCCGCACGTCGGCGCGCCACGATCGTGACCGTCGCGGCAGTGACCACGATGGGCCTCGTCCAGCTGGGGTCGCCGGCCGCCGCCGCTCCGGTCGTGCGGTGGGTGTCGCCGAACGGCTACGGAAACAGCTGCTCGCTGATGCAGCCGTGCTCGGTGTCGACGGCCCAGTCGCAGGTACGTTCCGCGGCCCCATCGATGTCCGCCGACCTGATCATCCGGTTCACGGCGGGTACCTATCCCGCGCTCACGTTGCGCGACACGGACTCGGGCCAGCGAGGCTATGTCGTGCGCTACGAGGCGGCAGCCGGTGTGAAGCCAGTCATCAGCGGAGCCCGCCAGATCACGGGTTGGAGCCTCCGCGACAGCACCAAGAACATCTGGCAGGCCCGGGTGCCGAGGTCGTTCACGTCCCGGCAGCTGTATGTCAACGGCGTCCGGGCGTCGCTGGCATCGCGGCCCGTCGCCGACATCCTCGGAGCGCTCACGAAGACCTCGACGGGCTACACGTCATCCCGCACGGGAATGAGCGGTTGGCGCAACCCGACGGACACGGAGCTGGTGTTCCCGGGAGGTGGCAACGACCCGGTCGCCGGTGGGGTCCAGTCCGCCACCCCGTGGACGTGGAGCATGTGCGGCGTCTCGGGCGTCTCCGGGACCAAGATCACGGTCGACTCGGCCTGCTGGAACAAGGCCGCGACGGTCCTGGGCACCGACACCACGATCATCTCCAAGCCCACGGCGCTGCAGAACAACTACGCGCTGCTCGGGGCGCCGGGCCAGTTCTACCTCGACGACCCTGCCGACACGGTCTACTACGTGCCGCGAGCCGGCGAGAGCCTCCAGTCGGCGAACGTCGTGATGCCGGAGGCGACATCGCTGCTCACGGCGACCGGGACGGCGTCGTCGCCGATCCACGACCTCCAGGTGGCGGGCCTGACGTTCGAGTACGCCACGTGGACTCCCAGCTCGACGGGGGTCGTGGACGTGCAGTCCAACGTCATCGGCGGCGAGACGCCCTCCGGGCTCGCGATGATCCCGAGCGCAGTCGCCTTCACGCGTACGCGCAACATCGTGTTCGAGCGCAACACCCTGCGCCATCTCGGCGGCGGCGGCGTGTCCTTCACGGCCGGCACCGGCGCGATCGTGCGCGGCAACGCGGTGACCGACGTGTCGAGCACCGGCATCACGATCGGTGACGCCGTCGCGTGGTCGTCACCCTCGGTGTACGACACCGGTGCCACGGTCTCCAACAACGTGGTCCGGAACGTCGCGGCCGAGTACCTCGGCGGTGTGGGGATCTTCGCCGGATGGGTCAAGCAGACCCGGATCACGCACAACGAGGTGTCGGACCTGCCGTTCATGGGCATCTCGCTCGGCTGGGGCTGGAACAACGCGAGCGACATGGTCGACAACCACATCGACGGCAACCTCGTGCAGAACGTGCACGGCTCGTCGCTCTCCGACGGTGGCGCGATCTATGTCCTCGGCAAGCAGGGCGACTCGCCCGGCTCGACGATCTCGGGGAACCACGTCGCAGGTGACGCGCAGCCGTACGGCGCCCTCTACCTCGACGCCGGCGCCTCGCACTGGACCGTGCGCGACAACGTGGTCGAGCGAGCACCGTATGGCTGGCTCTATCTGCAGCACATGGACCAGTCGACGTCGTCGTCCAACCTCGTCGTCTCGAACTATGCCGACACCGACGTCCAGCAGCAGGCTCCCAAGGGCGCCAACGAGACCAACACGGTCGACGACAACCAGCTGAACCTCGGCAGCTGGCCCGCTGCCGCGCAGGCCGTGATCGACGCGGCCGGACTCGAGCCGGCATACGCCGACGTCCAAGGATGAGCAAGAAGCGGAGATTCCTTTCCGATTCGGTAGGATGGGTGCATGACCACTGGTAGTCCGACGCAGGAGCGACCGCTGCGACGTGACGCTGCGCGCAACCGCGAGCTGATCCTCGAGACTGCTGCGGAGGTCTTCGCGGAGCTCGGGCTCGACGCCGGCTACGACGAGATCGCCCGCCGCGCGGGCATCGGCGTCGGCACGGTCTATCGCCGGTTCCCCGAACGGTCAGAGCTCGTCCAGGCGCTGTTCGAGACCCGGATCGACGAGATGGTCGCGATCGGTGAAGAGGCTGCGAGCATGCCAGACGCCTGGGACGGCTTGACGTGGTTCTTCGAGAAGTCCGTCGAGAAGCAGGTGGCCGACCGTGGGCTCAAGGAGGTCATGGTCCAGACCCTCAACGAGAGCGGTCGCATGACCGTGGGCCGCGAGCGGATCGGGCCGATCGTCGAGGGCCTCATGCAGCGGGCACAGGCCGATGGCGCGCTCCGGCCGGACGTCGAGGTCACGGACCTCGGCATGCAGCTCATGTTGCTCGGGTCGCTCTCGACGCCCGAGCAGCCCGACCTCTGGCGACGCTATCTGGCCCTGCTGCTCGACGGGTTGCGGGCTCGTCCGGACGCCACGCCACTGCCCCTCGAGGCGCCGCCCGACGAGGCCATGCATGCGCTGATGTGCAACCTCCAGGGCCGCCGGGCCTGACAGCCCGAGAGGTCAGCTTCGCGAGATGCGCACCATTTCGTCGCGGGGGACGACCTTGATGCGCGTACGGCCGGCGGCCTCGCCGAGGGCGAGCTCGTGCTCGTCGAGCTGCTCCCAGCCCTCCCACGTCGTGAACTCGATGCCGCGGCCCGCGAGGTAGCGATCGACCGCTTCGCGCTCGGGGTCGGCGGGAGCCACGAGCTGGTCGACGTCCGACAGCAGGAGCTCGATCGTCTGGGCGGCGTCGGACTTGGTGTGGCCGATCAGCCCGACCGGGCCGCGCTTGATCCAGCCGGTGACGTACGCGCCGGGCAGCGGGTCGCCCTCGATGTCGATGACCCGGCCACCGTCGTTGGGCACGATCGCCTGGGTGTCGTCGAACGGGATGCCGGCGAGGTTCTCCGAGCGGTAGCCGACGGCCCGGTAGACCGCCTGGACGGGCCAGTCGACGAACTCGCCGGTGCCGCGCGCGTTGCCGGTGCCGTCGAGCTCGGTGACCTCGGTGCGCAGGCCGACGACCTGGCCGTCCTCGCCGAGGACCTCGACGGGGTTCTGGCAGAAGTGGATGTGGATGCGGTGCGGGGCGCCGGTCGGCTCCTTGGCGAGGTAGTTCTGCAGCACGTCGACGACGAGCTTGACCGACTTGGAGGCGCGGATGGCATCCATCGATCCCTCGTCGAGCTCGAAGCCCTCGGGGTGGACGATGACGTCGATGCTCGGTGAGTGCGAGAGCTCGCGCAGCTCCATCGGCGTGAACTTGACCTGCGCGGGTCCGCGGCGGGCGAACACGTGGATGTCCTTGGCGGCATTCGCCTTGAGGCCGGCGTGCACGTTGTCCGGGATCTCGGTGACGAGCTGCTCGTCGGCGGTCTTGGCGAGCATACGAGCGACGTCGAGGCCGACGTTGCCGACGCCGAGCACGGCGACGGTCTCGGCGCGCGGGTCGAACGGCCAGTCGCGCGGCGCGTCGGGGTGTCCGTCGTACCAGGACACGAAGTCGGCGGCGCCGAACGAGCCCTTGAGCTCGATGCCGGGAATGTCGAGGTCGCGGTCGGCGCGCGCACCAGTGGCGAAGATGACCGCGTCGTAGAACTGCTGCAGGTGGTCGAGCTTGAGATCCGTGCCGTAGTCGACGTTGCCGAAGAAGCGGATGTCGTCGTTGGACAGCACGCGCTTGAGCGCCTTGATGATCTCCTTGATCCGCGGGTGGTCCGGCGCGACGCCGTAGCGGATCAGGCCGAACGGCGTGGGATCGCGGTCGAGGATGTCGATCGTGACGTCGACCTCGGACTTGGTGAGGATGTCGGCCGCGTAGATGCCCGCCGGTCCGGCGCCGATCACGGCGACACGCAATTGCCTGCTCATACACAACTCCTGGGGGAAGATCGCCACGCTGTCTTAGGCAAGGCTAAGGACGCGGTTCAAGGGGGCCAGGTGCGTCTTGCCATGCGAACGGCAATCGTGTGGGGTGGGTCACACCTGAACTGAGTTCAGGTATGTATGGGAGTGTAGGCGGGTCAGCCGAGCGCGCGAACGGGATGTGGCACGGCTCACATCGCCGCCCGACCAGTACGTTGAAGGCATGACCACTGCCGTCGTCGTGGGCTCGGGACCCAACGGGCTGGCCGCCGCCGTCGTGCTGGCGCGGGCCGGGATCGACGTGACGGTGCTGGAGGCCGAGGACGAGATCGGCGGCGGGACCCGTTCGGCCGAGCTCAACGTCCCCGGCGTCCTGCACGACATCTGCTCCGCGACCCATCCGACTGCCGTCGCATCGCCGTTCTTCCAGTCCCTCGACCTCGAGCGTCACGGGCTCGAGTGGTTGTGGCCCGAGGTCGACGCGGTCCATCCGCTCGACGGCGGGCGAGCCGGCGTGCTGTTCCGCGACCTCGACCGTACGGTCGAAGGTCTGGGAGTCGACGGCAAGGCGTGGCGCAAGCTGTATGCCCCGTTGACCGAGTCCAGCGACGACCTGATCGGCGAGCTGTTCCAGCCGATCCTGCACGTCCCCAAGCACCCGATCCTGATGGCGAAGTTCGGCCTGCGCGCCCTGCAACCCGCGTCGTGGATCGCCCGGCGATGGGAGACGGACGAGGCGCGGGGCCTGTTCGCCGGCCTCGCCGCGCACGCGATCCATCCGCTCGACCGGCCGACGACCGGCGGCCTCGGCCTGATGTTCGGGATGACCAGCCACGCGTACGGCTGGCCGGTCGCCAAGGGCGGCTCGGCCTCGATCGCCCGGGCCTTGGCAGCCGACATCGTCGAGCACGGCGGCCGGATCGAGACCGGCCACGAGGTCATCGAGCTGCCGCAGGCCGACATCGTCATCTTCGACACGTCGCCGCAGATCGCGCTGCGCGTCGCCGGCGACCGGCTGCCCCGCCGCGTACGCCGGCCGCTCAAGCGCTGGCGCTCCGGCCCGGGAGTCTTCAAGGTGGACTTCGCGGTCGAGGGCGGGATCCCGTGGGACAACGAGTGGGCCCGCAAGGCCGGCACCCTGCATCTTGCCGGCACGTTCGAGGAGCTCAATGCCGCCGAGCGCGAGGTCCACGCCGGCCGGATGCCCGATCGCCCGTTCGTCCTGGTGTGCCAGCAGTACCTCGCCGATCCGGATCGTTCGGCCGGCGACATCCACCCGGTGTGGTCGTACGCGCACGTGCCGAACGGCTACACCGGTGACGCGACCGAGGCGATCACGGCGCAGATCGAACGGTTCGCACCCGGCTTCCGCGACCGCATCGTCGCGCAGACGTCCTCGGGTCCGGCACAGCTCGAGGCGCACAACGCCAACTACGCCGGCGGTGACATCGGTGGCGGCGCGAACGACGCCTGGCAGCTCGTCATGCGGCCGCGCTTCTCGGCCAATCCGTACTCGCTGGGCGCCAAGGGCCTCTACATCTGCTCGGCCTCCACACCTCCCGGTGGCGGTGTCCACGGCATGGGCGGATTCCACGCAGCGACGGCGGCTGTGCGCAACCTGTGAGTCTGTTATCAAGGCTCCCAGGGAGGAACTCCCCTCGAAAAGACCCCGTTCATACGGTTGAACATTCAGCCAATCTGTTCCGTTCTACACATTGCACGCTGATTCCATACCCTCGAGCTCAGGAGCCCGACCGATGAAACTTCCAGCGCACAAGAAAATGCTTTCGGCCGCCGCGGCCGCTTCCGTCATGTTGCTGACCGCCGCGTGCGGCAGCGGCAGCGACGACGCTTCCACGGACTCGTCCAGCTCGTCGGCACCGTCGACCAGCAGCGACGACACGTCCGACACGGCGGCATCGACCTACAAGGACGGTGACTACGACGCGGAGGCGAGCTACTCCAACCCCGGCGGTGAGTCCAAGGTCAAGGTCGACCTGACGCTCGCTGACAACAAGATCACCAAGGTCGAGGTCACGCCCGAGGCGGAGAACGGCACCTCGAAGCAGTACCAGGCCAAGTTCGCCAGCGGCATCGCCGACGAGGTCGTCGGCAAGAGCCTCGATGACCTGAACGTCTCGAAGGTCGCCGGGTCGTCCTTGACCTCGACCGGCTTCAACGCCGCGATCGACGACATCAAGGCCGATGCCAAGGCCTGAGCCGGCCGCCTGGCAGTTCGAGGCGATCGGCACCGCATGGCAGATCGACACGCCCGCGCCGATCGCCCCGGACATCGCCGCCGCCGTGACCGCCCGCATCGACGAGTTCGATGCGGTGTGGTCGCGGTTCCGGCCCGACTCGGTGGTCTCGCGAGTCGCCGACGTGGGCGGGACGTGGATCCTCGACGAGGACTCTCGCGCCCTGCTCGACCTGTACGTCGACCTGCATGACGTCACCGACGGGGCGGTCACCCCGCTCGTCGGGCGTACGCTCGCCGATCTCGGCTACGACGAGGCCTACTCACTGCGTGCTGTCGCCGAGCCCGCCGCGATGCCGGCGTGGGAGTCGTTCGACTGGTCGTACCCCACCCTGGTCGCGCACGAGCCGTTGCTGTTCGACGTCGGTGCCGCCGGCAAGGGTCACCTCGTCGACCTGGTCGCCGAGGTGCTGCGCGAGCACGACGTCACCGACGTCACGATCGACGCGAGCGGCGACCTGCTGCACCGTCAGGACGAACCGCTGCGCGTCGCCCTCGAGCACCCGGGCGACGCGAGCCGGGCCATCGGCGTCGCCGAGCTGTCCCGCGGACAGGCTCTGTGCGCCTCGGCCACCAACCGTCGAGCCTGGGGTGACGGCCTGCACCACGTGCTGGACGGGCGTACCGGCCGGCCCACCCGCGACGTCGTGGCGACCTGGGTCGTGGCCGATTCCGGCCTGCTCGCCGACGGACTCGCAACCGCACATTTCCTCACCGACCCCGCCCAGCTCATGCCACGCTTCGACCACGAGTTCGTACGCATGCACGCCGACGGCCGGGTCGAGTGGTCCCCCAACTTCCCTGGAGAGGTGTTCACATGAACGAGCGTCAGCGAGCGAAACGAGGGCACTTCATGCCGGTGCCCGCTTACCATTGCTCCTTCGAGGGGGCACCGGCATGAACACGCAACTAGACCCCCGCGACCTGCTCGACCGACAGCTCGGGCGCGTCACGATGTACCGCCTGATCACGATCGTGCTGTCCGTGCTGGTCGCGGTCTACGTCGTCTTCTCGGCGACCGGGATCATCGACGGCCTGTCGGTCAAGGACCAGCTCGTCACCCTGGTCGTCCTCCTGGTCGCGTCCTACGCGAGCAGCCGGATCTTCGGCGCGATCTGGCGGGTACGCCCGCACGGGGAGTCGGCGATCATCACGGCGCTCCTGCTGTTCTTCCTCTACGTGCCGCTGCTCGAGACCGATGTCGAGAACCTCGCCTGGCTCGCCGGCGCGGCTGTGCTGGGCAACGCGTCGAAATACGTCCTCGCGTGGCGTGGCCGGCACATCTTCAACCCCGCTGCAGCGGGTGCGTTCCTGGTGCTGCTCGCGCAGGACGTCGTCGGGCGGGAGAGCCCGATCAACGCGATCTGGCAGACCGCCGCGACCGAGAAGCTGTTCCCGTTCGTCGTCGTCGGTGCGTTCCTGGTGCTCTGGCGCACGCGCCGGCTCGACATCGGCATCCTCTTCATCCTCATCGCCGGCGTGCTGATCGTCGTGCGCCTGATGGACGTGAGCACCGACCAGTCGTTCGTGGACGTGCTCAAGTCAGCCTTCTACTCGTACCCGATCGTCTTCCTCGCCGGCTTCATGCTCACCGAGCCGCTGACCCTGCCGCCGCGTCGACGCCAGCAGCTGGCTGTCGCGGCGCTGACCGCGGTCGTGTTCGCCTACCCGAGCTGGATCCTCCTGCTCACGGACACCCCGCCGGACCTCGGCGTCTTCTCGATCACCCCGGAGCTGTCGCTCCTGATCGGCAACCTGCTGGCGTTCGCGTTCTCGCGCCGTCGCGGTGTCACGTTCGTGCTCGAAGAGCGCCGCGCGCTGACGCCGGAGACCCATGAGCTGACGTTCCGCGCCAAGCGACCGGTGTCGTTCGAGCCGGGCCAGTTCGCCGAGCTGACCGTGCCGCACGCCGGTGTCGACGGCCGCGGCAGCCGGCGCTCCTTCAGCATCGCCTCGCCGCCGAGTGCCGACGGCCGCGTCTCGTTCGCGCTGCGGGTGCCGGAGAACTCATCGAGCTTCAAGAAGGCGCTGCTGGCTCTGGAGCCCGGCGACACGGTGCACGCGACCGGCATCGGCGGAGACTTCCTGCTGCCGTCGGACTCGTCGGAGCCGCTGCTGCTCGTCGCCGGCGGCATCGGCATCACGCCGTTCCTGAGCCAGCTGCGGCATGAGTCGGCGCGGGACGCGGTGCTGGTCTACGGCGTCTCGTCGCCCGATGAGGTGCCGTTCGTCGAGGAGCTCGCGGGCGCTCGCGTCGTGCTGGTCGGCCCGGCCCGGCCGGACGGGCTGCCCGACGGCTGGTCGTACGTCGAGGCGCCGTTCCTGTCGCCGGAGCTCATCGCCGACGCGGTGCCGGATCTCGCCGACCGCAAGGCGTACGTCTCCGGCCCGCCGGCGATGGTCAACGCGGTGCGCCCGGGTCTCGCGAAACGCTGCAAGGGCGTCAAGACCGACTACTTCACGGGCTACTGATCGGCCGGCCCCGACCAGCGTTCCTCGATGCGGCCCAGGCGCCACACGGCGACGGCGACCACCCAGGTCAGCGCGAAGAGCCCCACGATCGCGTAGCCCACGTGGTCGAGGTCGATCGCGCCGATCCAGGCCACCGGCCCTGTCGTGACCTCGAGACGGCTGCCGAGCAGCCCGACGATCTCGATCCCGCCGATCACGAGGGCGACGACGACGGACAAGCCGGTCATCGTGACGTTGTAGTAGACCTTGCGCGCGGGGTTGAGGAACGCCCAGTCGTACGCGAGTCCCATGAAGGCGCCGTCGAGGCTGTCGAATGCGCTCATGCCCGCCGTGAACAGGATCGGCAGGATCAGCAGGGCGTACCAGGGCAGCTGCAGGGTCGCGGCGCCGGCGGCGAGCGCCAGGAGGGAGACCTCGGTGGCGGTGTCGAAGCCGAGGCCGAACAGCAGCCCGACCGGGTACATGTGGACCGGCCTGGTGACCGAACCGGTGAAGCGGGCGAGGAGCCGGTTGAGCAGGCCGCGGTTGTGCAGGTGGTGCTCGAGCTCGGCCTCGTCGAAGTCTCCGGCGCGCATCCCGCGGGCCACCCGCAGGATGCCGATGAGGACGCCGGCGTTGATGACCCCGATCGTGATCAGGAAGAGCCCCGAGACGCTCGTGCCGATGATCCCGGTCGCCTGCTGGAGGGTCGACGAGTCGTCGGCGACCTGCGCCCCGATCGCCCGCATGCCGGCTGCCAGCAGGAGGCACAGGACGACGACCACGCTGGAGTGACCCAGTGAGAACCAGAAGCCGACCGACAGCGGCCGGGCACCATCGCGGCGCTCGGTCAGGAGCTTGCGGGTGACGTTGTCGATCGCGGCGATGTGGTCGGCATCGAACGCGTGCCGCAGTCCCAGCGTGTAGGCGGTGACCCCGAGGCCGAGGCCGAACACGCCGGCCGTCCCGAGACTCAGGTGCTGCGACGCCGTGAGCGCCAGCAGGCCCCAGCCGACGAGGTGGAGCAGCACGATGACGGCGGCCATCCCGCCGAGCGACCGACGTTCAGCGCGGCTCAGCCTGCTGCGCGTCATGGTCGGCATCTCGGTCCCCCAGCATCCGGTCTGGCAGCCACGGTACTCAGACGTCCTTGCTGGGAGGCCACGACCGACTTAGTGTGATGCAGGACACACGGGTCGATCGCGAGGAGCGAACATGACTGAGATGCCGGCGGAGTTCCTGGAGCCTGAGCGGGGGGAGGACCGCGAGGCGCCGAGCGTACGCGACCGCGGGGCGGACGAGCCGGTCCGCGATCCGCGTACGTCGAGCCAGCCCGACACCGACTTCCCGTACGGCGACGGCTGACGCCTGCCTCCGATTGGCGCGGAACTGGGCAGAGTTGATAGGAATGGACTCAACTTTGGAAGCGTTGAGATGAGTGACACCCCTTCCATCCCAGGAGAACCGCCATGGACCTTGCGAAGTTCACCACGCGCAGCCAGCAAGCGCTGGGCAGCGCGATCTCTTCGGCCGCCGCCGCGGGCAACCCCGCCGTCGAGCCGGCCCACATCCTTTCCGCCCTCCTCACGCAGGACGGCGGCACCGCCGCACCCCTGATCCAGGCCGCCGGCGTCGACGCCCAGGCCGTACGGGCCGGGCTCAAGTCCGCCCTCGAGTCGCTGCCCTCTGCCAGCGGTGCCAGCGTCCAGAACCCCGGTCTCTCGCGCTCCAGCCACGAGGTGCTCCAGCGTGCACAGGACCTCGCCGACCAGCTCGGTGACGAGTTCGTCTCGACCGAGCACCTGACGGTCGGCATCGCGACCGTCGAGTCGTCTGCCAAGACCGTGCTGACCGAGGCGGGAGCGACCGCTGAGTCGCTGCAGGCGGCTTTCGCCGCCGTTCGCGGCACCGCCCGCGTCACGAGCGCGGACGCCGAGGACACCTACCAGTCGCTCGAGAAGTACGGCGTCGACCTGACCGCCGTCGCTCGCGAGGGCAAGCTCGACCCGGTCATCGGCCGCGACAGCGAGATCCGGCGCGTCGTCCAGGTGCTGTCCCGGCGTACCAAGAACAACCCCGTGCTGATCGGTGAGCCCGGCGTCGGCAAGACCGCCGTCGTCGAGGGCTTGGCGCAACGCATCGTCGCGGGCGACGTGCCCGAGTCGCTGCGCGGCCGACGCCTCATCTCGCTCGACCTCGCCTCGATGGTCGCCGGCGCGAAGTATCGCGGTGAGTTCGAGGAACGCCTCAAGGCCGTCCTGACCGAGATCAAGGAGTCCGAGGGCCAGGTCATCACGTTCATCGACGAGCTGCACACCGTGGTCGGCGCAGGTGCCGGCGGCGACAGCTCGATGGACGCCGGCAACATGCTCAAGCCGATGCTCGCCCGCGGCGAGCTGCGGATGATCGGCGCGACGACGCTCGACGAGTACCGCGAGCGCATCGAGAAGGACCCCGCCCTGGAGCGCCGCTTCCAGCAGGTCTTCGTCGGCGAGCCCAGCCCGGAGGACACGATCGCGATCCTGCGCGGCCTCAAGGAGCGCTACGAGGCGCACCACAAGGTGTCGATCTCCGATGCCGCACTCGTCGCCGCCGCAACGCTGTCCGATCGCTACATCCCCGGCCGCCAGCTGCCCGACAAGGCGATCGACCTGATCGACGAGGCCAGCAGCCGGCTCCGCATGGAGATCGACTCGAGCCCCATCGAGATCGACGAGCTCCGGCGCGCCGTCGACCGGCTTCACATGGAGGAGCTGCACCTCGACAAGGAGCAGGACGACGCGAGCCGTGACCGGCTGGCCAAGCTCCGCGTCGAGCTGGCCGACAAGCAGGAGGCGCTGCGTGCCCTCGAGACCAGGTGGGAGCGCGAGAAGCAGGCCCTCAACGCGGTCGGTGAGATCAAGGAGCGGATCGACGAGGTCCGCAGCCAGGCCGAGCGCGCCCAGCGCGAGGGCGACATGGACACCGCGAGCCGGCTGATCTACAGCGAGATCCCGGCCATGGAACGCCAGCTCGAGGACGCCCAGGCGGCAGAGGCCGCTCAGGAGGGCGACGCGATGGTGCACGAGGAGGTCGGTGCCGACGACGTCGCCGAGGTGGTGGCGGCGTGGACCGGCATCCCCACCGGCCGCCTGCTCGAGGGCGAGACCGGCAAGCTCCTGCGCATGGAGGAGGAGCTCGGCAAGCGGCTCGTCGGCCAGAAGACCGCCGTCACGGCGGTGTCGGACGCCGTACGCCGCTCGCGCGCGGGCATCAGCGATCCCGACCGGCCCACCGGGTCGTTCCTGTTCCTCGGCCCGACCGGCGTCGGCAAGACCGAGCTGGCCAAGACGCTCGCGGAGTTCCTGTTCGACGACGAACGGGCGATCATCCGGGTCGACATGAGCGAGTACTCCGAGAAGCACTCGGTCAGCCGCCTCGTCGGCGCTCCTCCCGGTTACGTCGGCTACGACGAGGGTGGTCAGCTGACCGAAGCCGTACGCCGCCGGCCCTACTCGGTCGTGCTGCTCGACGAGGTCGAGAAGGCGCACCCCGAGGTCTTCGACATCCTCCTGCAGGTGCTCGACGACGGCCGGCTGACCGACGGCCAGGGACGTACGGTCGACTTCCGCAACGTGATCTTGATCCTCACGTCCAACCTCGGCTCGGCGTTCCTGAGCGATGCCTCGCTCGACGATGCCGCCAAGCGCGACGCCGTGATGGACGTCGTCCGGGCATCGTTCAAGCCCGAGTTCCTCAACCGGCTCGACGAGATCGTCACGTTCGACGCCCTCGGCACCGACGAGCTGGCGCACATCGTCGACCTGCAGGTCTCGGCGCTGGCCAAGCGTCTTGCGGCCCGGCGGATCACGCTGGACGTCACTGCGGCCGCGCGCGAATGGCTCGCGCTGACCGGCTGGGATCCCGCGTACGGAGCGCGGCCCCTGCGGAGGCTCGTGCAGCAGGCGATCGGCGACCGGCTGGCGCGATCGCTGCTGAGTGGTGAGGTGCGCGACGGCGACACCGTCGTGGTCGATCGCGCGCCGGACGCGGACGAGCTCACGGTCAAGGCCGCCTGACCTCGCTCCTTGGGCGACATGTTGGAATGGGTGGATGACCGAGCACCGCGCTGAGCGCCCGACGCGACTGACGCGGGCGTGCGCCTACCTCGGCGTGATCGGCGCGTTCCACGTGGTGCAGGCCATCATCGTGCTGACGGGTTGGTACTCCGAGAGCGGCGAGGAGCAGGTCAAGCGCTTCACCGATCCGCTGGTCACCGAGGGGCTCGATCGCGGCGACGCGGAGACGATCTATCGGGTCTTCCTCGGGACGCTTGCGGTCCTGGCCGCATCCGTGGTGGTCTTCGCGATCTACACCGCGATGGGGCACGCGGTCAGCCGCATCATGCTGACCATCACGACACCCCCGATGGCGTTGCTGGGCGTCGTGCAGGGCTCGTTCGTCTCGATCCTGTTGAGCTTCATGGCGGTGGCCTTCGTGATCCAGGTCTGGACACCGGACGTACGCCGGTGGTTCGCGCTGCTCAGTGGCAAGGAAGAGCCCGCGCCGGCCGCGCCCACCGGCTGGCCGCCGCCGCTGCCGCCCACGTCGTCCCCCACGTCGACGCCCACGGAGCAGGGCCAGCAGCCTGGTGCGCAGCAGCAGTGGGCAGCCCACCCCCACGCGTACGCTCCGCCACGCCCGCAGGCGCCGACCGACGCGATCAAGGTCCTGTCGATCATCGTGCTGATCGTCGCGTCGATCATCGCCGCGGGCTGCGCGGTGTTCCTCGTGATGTACGAGTTCGCTCGCGAAGAGCTGGTCAAGCAGCAGCTCGAGTCGGGGATGAACTGGGCGCACCTGACCGAGGCCGAGGTCCGCGACTCCTACCGCGACCTCGCGGTGCTGTCGTGGGTCGTCATGCCGTTGTGCCTGGTGGCGATCGCGGTTTCCGTCGTCCTCCTGGTGCGCAGGCGCCGTCGCGGCTGACCTGGATTTTGTCCGGACATGAGAGTCGTCACAACGGCCGCCCGCGATGTGCGTCGGTGCAGGGCCGCTCGATAGACTGAGGACATGCCAGAAAGCACTGTTCCCGGTCAGAAACGTCCTCACGTCGTCGTGGTCGGGGGCGGATTCGGAGGGATCGCTGCCGTCCGCAAGCTCAAGCGCGCCGACGTCGACGTGACGCTGATCGACCGTCACACGTACAACACCTTCCAGCCGCTGCTCTACCAGGTTGCGACCGCCAGCCTCAACCCCGGCGACATCACCTGGTTCCTGCGGGCGATCCGCGCCAAGCAGAGCAACGTGCGCTTCCTCAAGGGCCTCGTCGAGTCGATGGACCACGAGGCCAAGACGCTCAAGCTCGACGGCGGCGTCGAGGTCAAGTACGACTACCTGGTCATCGCCGTGGGTGTGACGGCCAACTTCTTCGGCATTCCCGGCGCTGCCGAGCTCGCGATGCCGCTCTACCGCCGCTCGCAGGCGCTCGCGGTGCGCGACAAGATGTTCGCGGCCCTCGAGGACGCCGCGGTCAACGGCCAGGACCGTGACTTGCGCATCATCGTGGTCGGCGGCGGCGCCACCGGCGTCGAGACCGCTGGCGCGTTCGCCGAGCTGCGCAACAACGACATGCCGGTGACCTATCCCGAGCTCGACCGCAAGCGGGTGCACATCACGCTGATCGAGATGATGCCGCACGTCCTCGGCCCGTTCCACCCCAAGCTGCGCGACTACGCCAAGAAGTCGCTCGAGAAGCGCGATGTCGACCTGCGCCTCGAGACCGCCGTCAAGGAGGTCCGCGAGGACGGTGTGCTCGTCGAGCACAACGGTGAGCAGGAGTTCCTGCCGGCTGGCATCGTCGTGTGGGCCAGTGGCATCACCGCGCACCCGACGGTCCAGGACTGGTCCGTCCCGCAGGGTCGCGGCGGCCGCATCGAGACCGACGAGCACCTGCGGGTCAAGGGCATGAACGACGTCTTCGCGATCGGCGACGTCTCGGTCAGCCCCGAGGAGCCGCTCCCGCAGCTGGCGCAGCCCGCGATCCAGGGCGGCAAGCACGTCGCGAAGTTCATCAAGGCCGAGCTCAAGGGCAAGACCATCAAGCCGTTCAAGTACAAGGACAAGGGCACGATGGCGACGATCGGACGGTCGTCCGCCGTCGCCGAGATCAAGTTCCTGCCTCGGCTGACGGGCTTCCCGGCCTGGATCATCTGGGTCGGCCTGCACGTGGCGACGCTGCTCGGCAACCGCAACCGGTTCGCCACGATGATCAACCTCACGGCCAAGTACCTCGTCTGGGGCAGCCACAACGCGATCGTCGGCGAGACGCCGCCGGTCGTCGCGCTCAAGCCCGTCACGGTCGACGCTCGTGAGCCGCGCAAGGCGGTCTCGCGTGCTGCCGCCCGCAAGGCGACGGCGGCCAAGAAGCCCTAGCGGCGTCGTGGGGTCCGGACACGATCCGGACCTGATCGACTCGTTCGTGATCCGGGTTTCGGCCGGCACACGAAGATTCCCGTTCGTCCTCACGGACCGGTCCGGGCAGCCACACTGGGGAGCATCCCTCGGCTCGGAAGACTCCCGTGATCAGAATCCTGCCGTCGGCCGCCCTGCGGTCGGCGCTCGCGCGTGGCATCTGCACGGCCCTCCTGCTGTCGACCGCCGGCGTGATCATCGGGGTCGGGTCGAGCATCGCTCCTGCGCACGCGAGCGAGCTGGTCACGCCGGATCCCACGCTCGTCCAGATCTCGGTCACCGAGGCGTACGCGACGTGGCCCGCGGTGCCGGGCGCTGACACCTACACGCTGGAGCTCTGGCGAGACGGCACGTCGGTCTACTCCCATACGTCGCCGGAGCTGAGCCACGTGCTGACGCTTCCGGCGAGCGTGCCGGGAACGACCTACCAGTACACGGTTGCCGCAGCGGGCCTCGACGCGGCCGGAGAGAGCGAGGAGCTCGCGTCGAGTGTCTCCGTGCCCAGGACGCTGACGGTCAGGCCGGACAGGACCAAGATGCGCTTCGCCTCCTACAACGTCTGCGCCGAGCACTGCCCGCGCCTGCACTCCTGGGCGTACCGCGTCTCCCGTGTGGTGGCGACGATCAGGTCGCGGGCGCCGGACGTCGTCACCCTGCAGGAGACGGGTGGCGGCGCTCGGCTCAGCAGCTTGACGTCGCGGATGAGCACCGCCGGCTACGCCCGGGCGACGGGAGGCCATGCGCGTTGGACGTTCTATCGCACCGCCACGATGTCTCGCTTGGACCACAAGGCTGACGCCCTGTATGGCAGGACCGTCGTCGTCCGATACGGCACCACAGGCAAGATCCAGTACGTCCCCATCCAGCTGCTCCGGCAGCGGGCCACGAACGCTCGAGTGCTGGTGGTCAACTACCACCTGCAGGCGTTCGACGGGAGCGCGAAGGACCGGGCGCGGCTGTCGGAGTTCAAGCAGGTGAGCAGCAGCATCGCCGCCTTCAGTGCGGCCAACCCGACGATCCCCGTGGTCAGGTCCGGCGACTTCAACTCTTTGCTCCACACCAACACCTCGCGGGACTCGGACTCCGCTCGATGGCGGGTCTATGCCCAGGCCAGGTCGGACGGTTTCAAGGACGCGCGCGCCGCGGCGGCCATCGCGTCGCATCGCACGGCAAGCAGCATCAACCAGGTTCCCAATGACCACCGGCGCTTTCCCAGCGCGTTCCAGCTGGACCACTTCTTCGTCCAGCGCAATGCCTCGGTCACGGCGTTCGGTCTGTTGACCCGCGATGTCGGCTACTCGAGCCAGTACAGCGACCACGACATGATCTGGGCCGACGTCGTCCTGCCGTCACGGTGAGCTCGCGACGTGGTCCCGGACTCAGGGCGGGCCGTGGTCGAGCCTCGACTCGAGCTCGGCGCGGGCGGTCAGCATCGACGGCCCGTACCAGGTCAGCGACCGTCCGGACACGAGCCGGGTCGGCGTATGGACGAAGGCCTCGGGCCCGTCGTCGGCCGTGAAGACGTACGGCTCGTCGGGCAGCAGGACGAGGTCGACGTCGGGGGAGTCGATGTCGGCGAGGTCGACCTGGGGATAGCGGTCAGCGCCATCGCCGAACGCGTTGACGAGACCGAGCCGGGCGACAAGGTCACCCGTGAACGTACGGCCGCCGACCACCATCCAGGGATCACGCCAGATCGGGATCGCCACGCGGCGCCCCGAGTCCGGGGCGGGCTCGGCCCACACCGCCCGGGCCTCGTCGAGCCAGCCGGGCGAGTCCCAGCCGAGTCCCTCGGTGAACATCCGCTCCATCGAGGCGAACGCCTCGTCGACGGTCTCGATGACCGTCACCCAGACGTTGATGCCGCTGTCACGGAGCCGTTGGACGTCGAGCTCACGGTTCTCCTCGCGGTTGGCCAGCACGAGGTCGGGCTCGAGCGCGGCGATCGCGGCCCGATCCGGGTTCTTGGTGCCACGCACCCGCGGCACGTCGAGATCGGCTGGATGCGTGCACCAGTCGGTGGCGCCGACCAAGGCATCCGGCCGGGTCGCCGCGACGGCCTCGGTCAGCGACGGCACCAGCGACACGACACGACGTGCCGGACGGACGACCTCGACCTGATGGCCGAGATCGTCCGTCGCAGTCGTCATGACGTCACTCTAGGCAGTGCTAGGGGATGTCCCGGCGGGTGTCGCGGACGTGCTCGCCGGCGGGTCGGTCGTCGACGAGCCGGTCGTCCGCGACGCGGTCATCGGCGAGCGGGTCATTCGTCACCCGGTCGTCGTCGATCCGGTCGCCACCGACGCGGTCGTCGGCCAGGGTCTCGACGCGCTCATTGCTTGCGAGATCCCGGTCGGTACGCCCGTCGCCGTCGAGGTCCGGGTCGAGGCGGTCCGCCTCCGCGAGCCGCTCACCAGCCTCCGCACGTACCTGGCCGGCCTCCTGCTCGTGCTCCTTCGCCTGACGTGCGAGCTGCTCCGCGGCGACGCGGGCCTCCTCGGCCTCAGCGCGCGCGGCAGCGGCGTCGGCTTCGCGGCGACTGGCCTCGATGCCGCTCACCTCGGCCTCCTCGCGGAGCTCTCCGGCGCGGTGGCGGTCACGCTGGACCGCCTTCAGACGCGCACGGTTGCGCATCGTGATCCCGATGATCGCGATGATCGCGATGACGGCGAGGGCAATCAGCACCCATACCCACCAGTTGTCGTCCATGTCGGTCTCCCTCTCTCGAGCGGCGCGCATCACGACGGACGCGTGCCGTTGTCCCGAGAGGCGTACCCGATTTCACGATCGCCACACCCCGGGCCGCTGGGGTCAGCCGCTGAGCGAGCCCACGGCACGCGCGATGACCAGCAGGGACGTCAGCAGAGCGGCCGTCGCCTCGATGCCCATCAGCACCTTGGCCCGCGAGCTGAGCGGCATCGTGTCGGTCGGGCTGAAGGCGCTGGAGTTGGTCAGCGACACGTAGAGGTAGTCGATGAACGTCGGGATCCAGCCGGAGTTCCGGCTGGCCGTCGCGGCGACCTCCTCGACGGCATCGTGGTTCTCGTCCTGGGAGAACCGCCAGTCGGCCGCGGCCATCTGCTTGTGGGTCTTGACCCGTCGTGCGACCGGGCCGCCCCGGTCGAGCTCCCAGAACAGGAGGCCGAAGCCGATGAGGTTGGTCAGCCACACCTGCGTGGCAGCGACGAGCAGCGGCTCGCCGGATGAGTTCTTCTCGGTCATCGCGTGGACCAGCATGCCCAGCGCGATCAGGTTGGCCAGGATCATGAGACTCGCGAGCGCGATCGAGGCAAGTCGCGACCATTGCGTCTCGCGGGTCATCCGCCGGGGATTCGTCGCGACGAGGGCGACCAGCAGCGCGAGCTCGATGCCCGGGATGACGTATCTCGGGCCGACCAGCAGCGACGCCGGCAGCAATGCATAGGCCAGCGCCGCGACGATGACCGCGGCTGCGGGTGGCAGCCGGTTCTCACCCCGGGCGTTGCGCCGCGCCTTGAGCTCCTTCTTCACATCCTCTGGGCGAGCCATACCCGAACGCTAGACCCGCACGGGTCCCTCCGCCTGTCGATCGACTCGCCGTAGTCTGGAGCTGCCCATCGAACCGACCGAGGAAGTCCCATGCCTGCCACTCGCCTGATGCCCTCCGAGGAAGCCTCCGACCTGATCGCGTTGACCCGCGACATCGTGGCCAAGGAGCTGGCACCCAAGGTCGCGCAGATCGAGGCGTCGGGTGAGTTCCCGCGCGAGGTGTTCCGCACGCTGGGCCGGGCCGGTCTGTTGTCGCTGCCGTATCCGGAGGAGTTCGGCGGGGGCGGTCAGCCGTACGAGGTCTACCTGCAGGTGCTGGAGGAGATCGCCGCGGTGTCGGCCTCGGTCGGTGTGGGGGTCAGCGTGCACGCGTTGTCGTGCTTCGGCCTGTTCACCGCAGGTACGGATGAGCAGCGGGAGAAATGGCTCCCCGAGATGCTGTCGGGCGAGCAGCTCGGGGCGTACTGCCTGTCGGAGGCCCACGCGGGCTCGGACCCGGCGGCGATGAAGACGCGCGCGGTCCGCGACGGCGACTCATACGTGCTCAACGGTGCGAAGGCATGGACGACGCACGGCGGCAAGGCCGACTTCTACAAGGTCATGGCCCGTACGTCCGATGATGGTGGCCGGGGGATCTCCTGCTTCCTGGTGCCGGCGGACACGCCTGGGCTGACGGCCGATCACCCGGAGCAGAAGATGGGCCTGATGGGATCGACCACCGCGACGATGCTGTTCGATGACGTACGCATCCCGGCCGAGCGCCGGCTCGGCGACGAGGGGCAGGGCCTGCCGATCGCCCTCGCCGGGTTGGACTCGGGACGCCTGGGCATCGCCGCCGTCGCGACCGGCCTGGCGCAGGGCGCGTTGGACGCCGCGATCGCGTACGCCAAGGATCGCCAGACGTTCGGCAAGGCGATCATCGACCACCAGGGCCTGGGCTTCGTGCTGGCCGACATGTCGGCTGCGGTGGAGTCGGCGCGCGCGACCTATCTGGCGGCGGCGCGGATGAAGGACGCCGGGCAGAAGTTCTCCCGGCAGGCCTCGATCGCGAAGCTGGTGTGCACCGACAACGCCATGAAGGTCACCACCGACGCCGTGCAGGTGTTCGGCGGCGCCGGCTACACCCGCGACTTCCCGGTCGAGCGCTACATGCGCGAGGCCAAGGTCATGCAGATCTTCGAGGGCACCAACCAGATCCAGCGCCTCGTCATCGCCCGCGACCTCGCGCGCTGACCACCACCGCTGACCACGACCGAAGGACACATCATGGTTGCCTACTGGATCAACACGTTCACCGTCGTCCACGACGAGGAGCGGCTCGCCGCCTACATCGAGCTCGCCGGCCCGGCGATGCGCGCGGCGGGTGGCACGTTCCTCGCCCGGGGCAACCCGGCGCACGCGTTCGAGTCCGGCACGACCGAGCGCACGACGCTGATCGAGTTCGAGAGCGTCGATGCGGCGGTCGCGGCCTACCACAGCGACGGCTACCAGGCGGCCCTGCAGGCGCTGGGCGACGGCGCGGAGCGCGAGATCCGCATCATCGAGGGCGTCGGCTGACTCAGCGGCCCCGCGCTTCACGTGCCACGGCCTGCTCGATCCCCGCGGCAAACCGGGCCGCCAGTGTCCGGGCGAAGGTCTGCGTGAAGTGGAGCTTGTCGCGGTAGACGACGACGTTGCCGACCACCGGCAGGCAGGTGTCGCCGGGGCAGGCCGTCGCATTGGCGTCGACGAGCGTGGCCTCGTCCGGCATGAGACGTGCGGCGGCGGCCATGACCGACGGCTGCCGGTCGACCGGGAAGGTGCACTGGCTGACATCCCGCTTCTGCGCGAGGCAGCTCGTCGGGAAGAACGGCGCCCGGTTGGGCGAGTCCGAGAGCACGACGCCGCTGCCGGCCGCGTGGAGCCGGTCGATCGTCCGCTCCAGGCCACGCGTCGCCAGGACCACGGCTTCGCGGCCTTCGGCGACGGCTCCGTCCACCGCCAGCTCACCGGTCGAGAGCCGGCTCATCGCGAGCACGACGACGTCCGGATGACGCGCCTCGATCTGGCGCAGGGCCGCCTCGCGGAAGACGTCGCACGCGCCGTACGCGCCGCCGAGCTCGGGATCGAACTTCGTGACGTCGGCCATCGGGCAGCGGCTCTTCGCCCAGACGGTCACCGCCCAGCCGCGTTGCTCGCCGGCCGCGATCACGGCCGGGGCGACTGCTCCGCCGATCGAGTCGCCGAGCACCACGACCCGCCGGTCGGCGCCCTTGTCGGCGAACGTGCAGCCGTCCCACGACGGTGTCGCGGTCTGCTTGAAGCCGACGTGGCAGCCCATGTCCTTGAACGGTCCGGCGTCGGTCGCCGCAGCTTCGAGTGACGGCGTGATGTGCTGAGAGACCGGCGCCTGACGATGCCCGTCCCCAGTCACCGGGGTGGTCATGACGTGGTCGATCGTCTCGGCCTGCGACGCGTACGCCACGACGGGGACGACAGCGGTCACGAGCGCGGCGCCGACAACCAGGCTGAGGGCCGGGCGCTTCACGAGCACCCGGGCACGGCGGAACGGATTCTCGATGAGGCGGTTGCTCGCGACGCTGAGCCCGAGGGCGACAGCGACCAGGCCGAGGCGCACCTCCACGGCGCGGGTGTCTAGTGCCGCCATGCCGATGACCAGCACGGGCCAGTGCCACAGATAGATCGAGAACGACAGGTCGCCGACGTACGTCAGCGGGCGGATCGAGAGCAGCCGGTTGAGTCGGGAGTACGTCCCGGTGCCCGAGACGACCAGCAGCACTCCGGCCAGCGTCGGCGCGACGGCGAGCCACGACGGGTACGCCAGTCCGGCGGTGCCGGACTCGTCCAGCAGCCAGACGCAGAGGGCGAACAGCACGAGACCCGCAGCGCCGAGCACCGCCCGGGTCCGGCCGCGCAGGCGCGTGATGGCGGGTACGGCGACCGCCACGAGCGCGCCCGCGGCAAGCTGCCACGCGCGCGACGGCGTGCCGAAGAACGCGTATGGCTGATTGGCCGCAGTCGTGTGGATGCTGTAGGCGAGGGACGCTGCGATCACCGCGACGAACGCTCCGGCGAAGGCCACGGCGTACGTCCTGCGGCCCCGGCCGACCAGCCGCCACCCGATCGCGAGCACGATCAGCAGCACGGGCCAGACAAAGTAGAACTGCTCCTCGACGCCGAGGCTCCAGTAGTGCAGCACCGGCGAAGGGTCGCGGTCGCTCGCCAGGTAGTCGGTCTGCTGCTGGGCGAATCGCCAGTTGCCGGAGAACAGTGCCGACCAGAGAGCGTCGGTGCCGATCGCCTTGCGATCCAGCGGGCTCATGAACGCGCGTACGGCGAGCATCGTCGAGACGAGCACGAGGGCCGACAGCGGCAGGATGCGGCGGGCCCGCCGCGCCCAGAACTGGCGCAGGCTGACCGTGCCGGTCGTCGCGATCTCGTGCAGCAGCAGCTGCGTGATCAAGAATCCCGACAGCACGAAGAACAGGTCGACGCCGACGAATCCACCGGATACGAACGGCATCCCGGCGTGGTAGGCGACGACGGTCGTGACCGCGATCGCGCGCAGCCCCTGGATGTCGTCGCGGCGTACGGGCGCAGCCGTTCGCGTCTGCGCGGGAATCACCCGCTGGTACGCCAGCACCGTCATGCTGCACTCCTCCGAGATCGACGTCGTCATCCCAGAGATGCGCGCCGAGCCCGAAAGGTTGTCTCCGGAGCGGGCGAGAACCGGCGGATCGACGTCCGTCCACCTAGAGTCGGACCAACCTCGATTCGCAGGGCGCGGCGCGATGAGTTTGTGCGTCGGGGCTGGTCCATACAGTGCGGCGCCCGCCGCCCGCTGGACGCTGTGGAGGAGATTCAGCCGATGACGACCATCGATGGCTCCCGGTTCGACGCCGAGTTCCTGGAGCTCACATCGCCGTACCGGGTCGAGATCCTGGCGCACTGCTACCGCATGCTCGGCTCAGTCGCGGAGGCCGAGGACCTGGTGCAGGAGACGTATGTCCGGGCGTGGCGGGCGTACGGATCGTTCGAAGGTCGCTCTTCGGTCCGCACGTGGCTCTACCGGATCGCGACGAACGTCTGCCTCACCGCGCGCGAACGTGCAGCTCGTCGGCCGCTCCCATCGGGCCTGTTCAGCGCGCAGTCCGGTGACGAGCCGTGGCGTACGACGGACGAGTCAACCCTGTGGCTCGAGCCGATCTCCGAGTCCGTGTTGGTCGCCGACGGCGCGGACCCGGCATCGGTCGTGGCGGCACGCACCGGGCTGCGGCTCGGCCTCATCGCGGTGCTGCAGCACCTGCCGGGCAACCAGAGGGCGGTGTTCCTGCTGCGAGTCGTCCTGCAGTGGCGCGCCCGCGAGGTGGCCGAGGTCCTGGACATCAGCGTTGCCGCGGTCAACAGCCTGCTGCAACGAGCAAGGCGGCGCGTCGGCGAGCTCGCGCCCAGCGAGGACACGGTCTCCGAGCCGGCCGACGAGGACGTGCGCCGGCAGGTCGACGCGTACGCCTCGGCCTTCGAGCGGGCCGACATCGACTCGCTCGTCGCCCTCCTGGTCGAGGACGCGACCTTCGAGATGCCGCCCCAGCCGGTGTGGTTCGCGAACAGCCACGACATCGGGCGCTTCCTCGCCGGCAAGATGGTCCCGGGGCTGTGGAAGGCGCATGCCACGTCGGCCAACACGCAGCCCGCCGTGGCGCTCTACGTCGCAGGCGCCGATGGCACATGGCGCATCGAGAGCCTGCACGTGTTCTCGTTCAGCCCCGAGGGCATCACTCGCATCGTGGTCTTCAGGGATCCGGCAGTGATCGAGCCGTTCGCGATGAGTTCTGACTGACTGACGGGTCTACTCCCCTGACACGTCGACCAGGGAGAGACCGTGCAGACCCAGCTCGTCATCCGTTATCAGACCAATCCGGACGCCGCAGACCTCAATGAGGCCCTCATCCGCGACGTCTTCGCCGAGCTCGCGGACCGACGGCCCGCAGACCTCGAGTACGCGGTCTATCGACTCGACGACGACCGGACCTTCATCCATGTCTTCAGCTCGTCGGTCGGCACCGACGCATTGACGCAGCTGCCGGCGTTCCGGCGCTTCCAGGAAGGTGCCGAGGCTCGCCGGACGGGGCCGGCGGAAGCCAGGTCGGCCCACGTCGTCGGGCGCTATGTGACCCGCTCGGAAATCTCTTCTCAGCCGTGACGCGCACATGTGTCCGAATCGCAGCAGCCCGTACGTCCTTTCAGTGGGCGGCCGCCGTGGCGCCCCTCAACAGCAAAGTGAGGAACTCGTGAACGCAGTCAAGATCAATCACCGCGCGACCACGACATGGATCGTGATCCTGGCCGGCATCGGTTCATTGATGTCGGCACTCGACACCGTCGTCGTGGCCACCGGGCTCAGCACGATCCAGGCCGACCTCGGTGCGTCGGTGGAGCAGCTCGAGTGGACCGTCAACGCATACAACCTGAGCTTCGCCGTCCTCATGATCACCGGCGCCGTGCTGGGTGATCGCTATGGCCGTCGGCTGTTCTATGCCATCGGCCTCGGCATCTTCGTGATCGCGTCGGCCGCCTGTGCGCTTGCCCCGGACGTCGGGTGGCTCATCGCGGCCCGCACCCTGCAGGGCGCGGGTGCCGCGCTGCTGGCGCCGCTGAGCCTGACGCTCGTCGCGAGCGCGTTTCCGGCTGAGAAGCGTGGGGCCGCGATCGGCGCGTTCAGTGCGATCGCCGGCATCGCAGTCGCGGCCGGACCGACGCTCGGAGGAGCGGTGATCAACGGCTTCGCGTGGGAATGGATCTTCTGGCTCAACGTCCCGATCGGCCTGATCGCGATCCCGTTCGTGCTGACGCGTATGCAGGAAGGATTCGGGTCGGACACAGCGATCGATCTCGGCGGACTGCTGCTGGTGTCGGCCGGCGCGTTCGGCATCGTCTGGGGGCTGGTGCGCGGCAACCCGGCGGGCTGGGACAGTGCCGAGGTGCTCGTCGCGCTGGCGGCCGGAACCGTGCTGATCGCGGCGTTCGTGGCCTTTGAGCGGCGTACCAAGGACCCCATGCTGCCGATGGACTTCTTCCGGTCGCGTTCGTTCACGGCCAGCAATGGCGTCATCTTCTTCACGTTCGCGTCGCTGTTCTCGTGCGTGTTCTTCTACGCCCAGATGTTCCAGATCGCACTGGGTGACGACGCACTGGCGGCGGGCCTGCACCTGCTGCCTTGGACCGGGATGTTCATCCTGGTCGCGCCGGTCGCCGGCAATGTCGCGGATCGCATCGGGGAGCGGCCATTGATGGTCGCAGGCCTCCTGCTGATGGGTGTGGGAGCCGGCTGGCTCGCGCTGATCACGGATCCGGGCGTCTCGTACGGCTCGATGATCGCTCCGCTGGTGGTCTCGGGTGTCGGCGTGTCGCTCGCGATCCCGTCAGCGCAGAATGGGGTGTTCGGCTCGCTGCCGCCTGAGGAGATGGGCAAGGCCTCCGGCGCCAACAGCATGCTGCGCGAGCTCGGCGGCGTGTTCGGCATCGCCGTGGTCGTGGCGGTCTTCGCGGGTGCCGGCAGCTATGCCTCGCCGGACGCGTTCACCGACGGTTTCGGACCGGCGATCGGCGTGTCTGCGGCGCTGGCGTTCGTCGGTGCCCTCGTGGCGCTCACCATGCCGAGCCGTGACCGGGAGCCGGTGCTCGTACCGGCCGCCTGAGGGCTGACGACGGAGTCGAGGTTCATCCCCCGTGGACGAACCTCGATTCCGTCGTCTGCCTACACGTTGCGGCGGTACTGGCCGCCGACCTCGAAGAACGCCTCGGTGACCTGCTGCAGCGAGCAGACCCGGGCAGCGTCCATCAGCACCGCGAAGACGTTCTCGTGGTTGATCGCGGCCAGCTTGAGCCGCTCGATCGCCTCGGCCGCCTCGTCGCGATGCGTCTTGTGGAAGGTCTGGACGCGCTCGAGCTGCGACGACTTCTCGGCCTCGGTCGCCCGCGCCAGCTCGACGGTCGGCGGCTCGAGCTCGTCGGCATGCGGGTTGCGGAACGTGTTGACGCCGACGATCGGCAGCGAGCCGTCGTGCTTGCGCTGCTCGTAGAGCATCGACTCGTCCTGGATGCGGCCGCGCTGGTAGCCGGTCTCCATCGCGCCGAGCACGCCGCCGCGCTCGTTGATGCGGTCGAACTCCGCGAGCACGGCCTCCTCGAGCAGGTCGGTGAGCTCGTCGATGATGTAGGCGCCCTGCGTCGGGTTCTCGTTCATCGCGAGGCCCCACTCGCGGTTGATCACGAGCTGGATCGCCAGCGCGCGGCGTACGGACTCCTCCGACGGTGTCGTGACGGCCTCGTCGTACGCGTTGGTGTGCAGGCTGTTGGCGTTGTCGTAGATCGCGATGAGCGCCTGCAGCGTCGTGCGGATGTCGTTGAAGCTCATCTCCTGCGCGTGCAGCGAGCGGCCGGACGTCTGCACGTGGTACTTGAGCTTCTGCGAGCGCTCGTTGGCGCCGTACTTGTCACGCATCGTGATGGCCCAGATGCGGCGGGCGACGCGACCCAGCACGGAGTACTCGACGTCCATGCCGTTGGAGAAGAAGAACGACAGGTTGGGCGCGAAGTCGTCGATGTCCATGCCCCGCGCGAGGTAGGCCTCGACGTACGTGAATCCGTTGGCGAGCGTGAACGCCAGCTGGCTGATGGGGTTCGCCCCCGCCTCGGCGATGTGATAGCCCGAGATGCTGACGGAGTAGAAGTTGCGCACCTGGTTGGCGATGAACCACTCCTGGATGTCGGCCATCATCCGCAGGCTGAACTCGGTGGAGAACAGGCAGGTGTTCTGCCCCTGGTCCTCCTTGAGGATGTCGGCCTGCACCGTGCCGCGTACGTTCTGCAGCGCGTACGACCGCAGGACGTCGTACTCCTCGGCGTCGGGCTCGCGGTCGTGCTCGGCGCGGAACTCCGCGACCTGCTGGTCGATCACGGTGTTGAGGAAGAACGCGAGCACGGTCGGCGCCGGGCCGTTGATCGTCATCGACACGGAGGTCGACGGCGCCACCAGGTCGAAGCCGTCGTAGAGCGCCTTCATGTCATCGAGCGTCGCGACCGAGACCCCGGACGTGCCGACCTTGCCGTAGATGTCGGGGCGCAGGTCGGGGTCACGGCCGTAGAGCGTGACGGAGTCGAACGCGGTCGAGAGCCGGGTTGCCTCGCCGTCGGCCGACAGCAGCTTGAACCGGCGGTTGGTGCGGAACGGGTCGCCCTCGCCGGCGAACATACGGGCGGGGTCCTCGCCGTCACGCTTGAACGGGAACACGCCGGCGGTGAACGGGAAGTGGCCCGGCAGGTTCTCCTTGCGCCAGTACGTCACGAGGTCGCCGTGATCGGTGTGGCGCGGCAGGCTGACGCGCCGGACCTTGGTGCCCGACAGGGACTCGCGGGTCAGTGCCGTGTGGTTGTCGGTCTCGCGGATGCGGACGATGAGCTCGTCGCCGGAGTAGGTCTCCACGATCGCGGGCCAGCCCTCGATCTGCTCGGTGACCTCGTGCGGGAGCTGCTTGCGGGCGTCGTCGAGGAGGTCGGCGACCTCGCCGGGCACGTTGCCGCTCGAGCCTGTCGAAAGCTCGGCGGCGACGGCCTCGAGCCGCTGCAGCCGTCGTGCCTTGGCGACCAGGTCGTCGGTCGTCGCGTGATAGGCGCGTACGGCTTCGGTGATCTCGGCGAGGTAGCGCGTGCGCTCGGGCGGCACGACCTGGTCGATGCCGCTGGAGAACTTCACGTCGGCGGCGGGCAGGATGCCCTCGGAGACGGCGAGCCCCTCGGGGGCGAGGATCGACACGAGGTGCTGGAACAGCGCCGTCACGCCGTCGTCGTTGAACGTCGCCGCGGAGGTGCCGAACACCGGCATGTCGTCGGGCTTGGAGCCGAACGCCTCGCGGTTGCGGACGAGCTGGCGGCCGACGTCACGGAGCGCGTCCTTGGCGCCGCGGCGCTCGAACTTGTTGATCGCGACGACGTCGGCGAAGTCGAGCATGTCGATCTTCTCGAGCTGCGAGGCGGCGCCGAACTCCGGCGTCATGACGTACATCGATTTGTCGACATATGGCACGATCGCGGCGTCGCCCTGGCCGATGCCGGGGGTCTCGACGATCACGAGGTCGTGGCCGGCCGCCTTGAGCAGGTCGACGACGATGGGCAGGCAGTCGGGCAGCTCGTGGCTGCCGCGGGTCGCGAGCGAGCGGAAGTAGATGCGGTCGCCGTCGAGCGAGTTCATCCGGATGCGGTCGCCCAGCAGCGCGCCGCCACCGCGGCGACGGGTCGGGTCGACGGCGATGACGCCGATGCGGAGCTTGTCCTGCTGGTCGAGGCGGAACCGGCGTACGAGCTCATCGGTCAGCGACGACTTGCCGGAGCCTCCGGTGCCGGTGATGCCGAGCACGGGTGTGCCCGACGAGGCTGAGGCCGCGCGGATCGAGTCGAGGAACGCGGGGTCGAGCCGGTCGAGCTCGGCGCCGGTGATGGCGCGGGCCAGGGCGCCCCGCTCGCCGGACAGCACGGCGTCGGCGGCCGACTGGCGATCGTCCCAGAGGTCGACGTCGCACGCCTCGATCATCGTGTTGATCATGCCGGCGAGGCCGAGCCGCTGCCCGTCCTCGGGGGAGAAGATCGTGACGCCGGCGTTGCGGAGTCGCGCGATCTCCTCGGGGACGATCACGCCGCCACCCCCGCCGTACACCTTGACGTGACCGGCGCCCCTCTCGCGCAGCGACTCGACGAGGTACTCGAAGTACTCGACGTGCCCGCCTTGGTAGGAGCTGACCGCGACGCCCTGCACGTCCTCGTCGATCGCGGCGTCGACGACTTCCTGGACGGACCGGTTGTGGCCGAGGTGGATGACCTCAGCGCCCTGCGACTGCAGGATGCGGCGCATGATGTTGATCGAGGCGTCGTGCCCGTCGAACAGCGCGGAAGCGGTGACGAATCGGACGGGGTGGGCCGGGGTGTGGAAGTCCTGCGTGGTCATGCAACCTCGATCTCAACGGTGCGGCGGTATTCCTAGGTCTTAAAATAGTCGGGCATCCAACTAAATTCCACTCGGTGTGACGCAGGACCCCTACGATGGTGCCCATGCCAGGCGATCCGAAGCTGCCGTTCGACCCTATAGATCGTGCGTCCGAGCTGTGGACGAAGCACATCGGCGACGCCACCTCGATGCGGCTCGCCACCTCGATCATGCGGGTCCAGCAGCTGATCATCGCCGAGCTCGACGCGGCCCTCAAGCCGTACGGCATCACCTTCGCTCGTTACGAGGTCTTGGTGCTGTTGTCGTTCAGCTCGACCGGTCGTCTGCCGCTGAGCAAGATCGGTGCGCGGCTCATGGTGCACCCCACGTCGGTGACGAACGCCATGGATCGGCTCGAGGCGCAGGGCCTGGTCAAGCGGGTCGCGGACATCGAGGACCGCCGCCGTACGTTCGCCGAGCTGACACCGGAGGGCGAGTCCGTGCTGGCAAAGGCGACGAAGGAGATCATGTCGATCGACTTCGCGATCAAGGGCCTCGACGCCGAACAGCAGGACACGACGTACGACCTGCTGAAGAACTTGAGATCCGCAGCAGGGGATTTCCAGCAGTAGCGCACGAAAAAGCCCCGCCTCCCACTGGGAGACGGGGCCTTCATGGGTCAGATCAGATCAGACCGGTGGACTCGGTGCTCGAGCCGAGGATCGAGTCGGTCGTCGGGTAGGCGACGCGGTAACGACGCTTCGTGTTGGTCGTCGTCGAGTACGAGCCCGTTCCGTTGCTGTTGAGCGAGATGGTCTTCCACGTGACCCAGTGGCCATCCTTGCGGTACTGCAGCTTCATGGAGTTCATGGCGACGTACTTGCCGGTGGACGGCTTGAAGATCTTCCAGTTCTGCGCCTTGAACGTGATGTGCGAGCCGACGCGGGTGACCAGGAGGCCGTAGGTGTTGGTCGACGTGGTGTAGCGACGGATGTAGAAGTAGTTGCTCAGGGTCGAATCGCTCGACGAGGGTGACGCTGAGTAGTAGAGGTTGCTGGGGCCGAGGCGGGACTTGCCGGACTTGACGGTCGACGGCAGGACGATGCCGTATCCGTCCTGGTCGAAAAAGCCCTGGTTCGTGCCGCCGACATAGAGGCGCGATCGGATGCGATTGAGGCCACTGTCTACGTAGTCGATGTTCATGCTGCTCTGGTAGCTGAAGATTCCCGGCTCGGAGAGGATGACGTTGTACTGGCCGTAGCGGATGATGTTGGCGTTGCCCGCGGAAGCCATCGCCGTGACGCCACCGGTTCGTGCGGAGGCTCCGAACGCGAAACCGGGCGCGGCAGTGGCGCCGGTGGGCGACTTGATCGTCGCGGCCTTCTCGGTCTGGCTGGAGTCGGCGGTGGCCGGCCCGGCGCCGAGGCTGAGGGCGAGGACGGCTGCGGTCAGCAGCGCGCCTCCGCGGGTGAGAGTGGATGTTCGCACAGGAGTCTCCCGAAGGGTGGTGGTGATGGATTCGCCATCAGTGTTCCACGGGAGCAGCCGGTAGGAACAAGGTTTCGCAAATTCCTGTCAGGGATCCTCAGTCCGCCAGCATCGCGGCGTTGAGCGTCGCCTCCGGCACGCCGAATCCCTCGATCAGGGTCAACGTGTGGGGGCGCAGCTTCTCCAGCAGCTCGTTGACGAGTGAGGTCACGGTCTTGGCGCGTGTGTCGGCGAGGCGGTTGTGCCCCATGAACCACGCGAGGTCCTCCTCGATCGAGGTCAGGGCGTACAGCGAGCAGACGTCGCGCAGCAGGTCCTGGGCCTCCTCGCTGTCGCAGCGCGCTATGCCGGCGGTGAACGCCTCCAGCACGACGCGTTCGATGTGCACGCGGCCGGCGCGGATGACGTGGTCCTGGGCGGCGTTGAACACCGCAAACGCCTCGGCCTTGTCGCCGCTGTTGGCGCGGCGCAGGCGCCGGGCGGCCGTCTCGAGGACGTGCTCCTCGCGATCCTCGAACAGGCTGAGCTGCGTGCCGCGGTCGAGCAGGTCGTGGTCGTCGTCGGTGCGGCCCGGTCGTGCGTCGATGAGTCGTTGGATGAGCTGCGACGCGGCGGTGCGCTCCTTGACGACGTCGGCGACCGTGCCGGCTGCAAAACGTACGAGGCCGACGGGGTCGAGGCCGCCGACCTCCTGGGCGTACGACGTGAGCAGCTCCTTGGCGACGAGCTGGAACAGCACGTGGTTGTCGCCCTCGAACGTCGTGAAGACGTCGGTGTCGCCCTTGAGCGTCGTGAGCCGGTTCTCGGCGAGGTAGCCGGCACCGCCGCAGGCCTCGCGGGCCTCCTGGATGGCCCTCGTGGCGTGCCAGGTCTGCGCTGCCTTGAGGCCGGCGGCGCGGCTCTCGAGCTCGCGCTGCTGGTGCGGCGGCGGGGGCTCGGCGGCGCTCTGCACCTTGTCCATGCGGGCGACGAGCTGGTTCTGCGCGAACCGGTAGGCGTACGAGCGGGCGATCAGCGGCAGCAGCCGACGCTGGTGCATGCGGTAGTCCATGAGCAGGATCTCGTTGCCCGGCTCGGGGCCGAACTGCCGGCGCTTGAGCGCGTAGCGGCCGGCGATGCTCAACGCGACCTCGGTCGCGGCGCTGGCCGAGCCGCCGACGCTGACCCGGCCGCGGATCAGCGTGCCGAGCATCGTGAAGAACCGGGCGTTGGTGCTCTCGATCGAGGAGGAGTAGGTGCCGCCCTCGTCGACCTGGCCGTACTTGTTGAGCAGGTTCTCGCGTGGGACGCGCACGTGGTCGAACACGATGCGGCCGTTGTCGACCGCTCCGAGCCCGCCCTTGTGCTTGTCGTCGGACGTCGTGATGCCGGGCAGGTCGTTGCCGTGCTCGTCGCGCAGCGGCACGACGAAGCAGTGGACGCCGTGGTTCTCGCCCTTGGTGATGAGCTGGGCGAACACGGCCGCGACCTGGGCGTGCGCGGCGGCTCCGCCGATGTAGTCCTTGCGCGACGACGGCGTCGGCGAGTTGATCACGAACTCCTGGGTCGCCAGGTCGTACGTCGCGGTGGTCTCGAGGCTCTGGACGTCGCTGCCGTGACCGGTCTCGGTCATGGCGAAGCAGCCGAGGATGTCGAGGTTGATGAGGCCCGGGATGTACTTCTTGTGGTGCTTCTCGGTGCCGAGGTTCTCGATCGCGCCGCCGAACAGTCCCCACTGCACGCCGGCCTTGACCATGAGGGACAGGTCGAACTGGGCGAGCATCTCGATGCCCGTCACGGCCATGCCCGGATCGCCGGTGCCGCCGCTCTCGACGCGGAACCCGGCGGCGGGGATGCCGGTCGGGACCAGCTTCTTCATCTGCTCGAGGACCCGTGCGCGGGCCTCGTCGAGGGTGAGGTCGTGGTCGTACGCGAGGTCGAACCCGGCGAGCTCCTTGCGGGACTGTTCCCTGACGTGGCGCCACTTGCCGTCGAGGGCGATCCGGACGTCGTCGCTGAGAGCCATGGATCACAAGGTACCCGGGTCAGGCGTGGCGGGCACGGGATGTGGACGTCTCAGCATTCGAACAGATGTTCGACAATGTCGGCTGAGTGCCGTAATGTTGTCAGTGCGCCGATCTGGAACGAAGTGGATCGGGTGAGAACCCTTCAGTGGGCCCCAAGGTTGAGATGACTCCCTGCCCGTACGTCTGAAGGTTTCTCGTGTCTGTTGCTCCGGTCGTGTCGCTCCCGCACCCGTTGGTGTGCGGTGTTGCGGCGATCTCCGATGCTCTGAACCAGATGCCGACCAGCGCGTGGGACGGGTTGGAGCCGTCGACCGTGGCGCAGTTGAGCGAGGAGCTCCTGCGCATTGAAGCCAGGGTCAAGGCTCAGCAGGTCGCCGCAGCGCGGGTGCTGGACGCCTCGGGTCTGGCGAAGTCGCGGGGTGCGTCGTCGACCGGTGCGATGCTGGCTGGTGCGTTCGGTGGTGATCGTCGTGCCGGTGACCAGATGGTCACCATGGGCAAAGCCCTGCAGAGTGCCTCGCGGACTGAGGATGCGTTGGCTCGTGGTGAGATCGGTCCGTCGCAGGCGGCGATCATCGCTCAGGCTGTGACGGATCTACCCGATGACACGACGCCGGAGCAGAAGCAGGCGTGTGAGGACACGCTGATCGGCGACGCCGGGCGCTTCAACCTCAAGGACTTGCGGTCTCGGTCGAGGCGGATCACCGACCAGTTCAAGCCCGCACCTGAGGTCGACCAGATCGAGAACCAGGACTTGGAGCGCCGGGAGAAGGACGCGTGGCGACGCTCGGAGTTCTGGATGGTGGACAACCGTGACGGCACCCACCGTGGCGGGTTCGTGATCCCTGACGCCCAGGCTGACATGCTGCGGACCGCGTCGAGGCGATCAGCGCACCCCGCCGCGACCACCTGCACGATGACTCGCCGGCTGCGGAGTCCTACTACGACCGCGACCTGGCCCACCGGCACCGTCTCGGCATGGGATTCGCCGAGCTGTGCGGTCACCTGCCCGCCGACCAGCTCCCCGGCAAGGGCGGACTCGGCGCCACCCTGATGGTCCGACTGGACCACGACACCCTGGTCGAGGGCATCAAGGCCGCGACCTTGTCGACCGGCACCCGCATCTCGGCCGGGCAGGTCCGCCAGATGGCCTGCCGGCTCGGCATCATCCCCCAAGTCTTTGGTGGCAAGAGCCTCCCGCTGGACCACGGCCACGAACAGCGCACGTTCACCAAGACCCAACGCCAGGCATTGGAGAACCGCGACGGCGGCTGCACCTTCCCGGGTTGTGACCGCCCGCCGGAATGGTGCGAAGCGCACCACTGGCGCACCCGATGGGCCGACGGCGGCGAAACCACACTCGACGACGGTGTCCTGGTCTGCCCCTTCCACCACCGCACCATCCACGACACCGGCACTGGGCGATCCGGATGTCACCGGTCGACGGCCACCCCGAATACAGGCCACCCGGATCCGACACCTGGAGACGCAACCACCGATGGCGGCCCTAGACGGACGACACCCGTCTGCCCGGCAATAGGCTGGGGCCATGTCCGGACCCGTCACCGTCTCCATCACGCGGAAGGTCGATCCGTCGCAGGAGGACCAGATGCTCGCGTGGCTGCGCGCCGGGTTCGAGCTGGCGGAACGCTTCGACGGCTATCTGGGATCCGGCTGGGTACGGCCGTCGCCCGGGTCCAGCGAGTGGCACATGCTCTACCGCTTCGCGTCGCAGGAATCCCTCGAGGCCTGGGAGCTCTCGGCGCAACGCCGGTGGTGGCTCGACTCGGCGCAGGGCTTCGTCGCCGAGTCGGCGCGGGAGCACCGGACCGGCATCGAGGGCTGGTTCGACGAACCGTCGAGCGTCGACGTGCAGGATCTGCGTACCGCCACGCCTCCGCCGCCCAGGTGGAAGCAGATGTGCGCGATCTTCATCGTGTTCTTCCCGCTGAGCCTCGCCGCCAACTACGTCGCGAAGGACTTCGCGGCCGACTGGTGGCTGCCCATCCGCGTGTTCGCGATCACCGCGGTGATGACACCCCTGATGACCTATCTGGCGCTCCCGTGGATCACCCGGCTGCTGCACCCGTGGCTCAACGCGGCGCGCACGCGATGACCGGCTCGCTGCTGGTCGCCGGCACGACCTCGGACGCCGGCAAGAGCATCGTCACGACCGGGCTGTGCCGCGCGTTCGCCCGCCGGGGGCTCAAGGTGGCGCCCTACAAGGCGCAGAACATGTCCAACAACTCGATGGTCTGCGGCGACGGCGCGGAGATCGGCCGGGCCCAGTGGGTCCAGGCACTTGCGGCTGGAGCTGTGCCCGAGGCCGCCATGAACCCCGTGCTGCTCAAGCCGGGCGGTGATCGCAAGAGCCACGTCGTCGTCATGGGTCAGCCGGCCGGCGAGATCTCGTCGGCCGAGTTCATCGGCGGTCGTACGCACCTGGCCGCTGCGGCCCATGCGGCATACGACGACCTGGCGGCGCGCTTCGACATCGTGGTCAGCGAGGGCGCAGGCAGTCCGGCGGAGATCAACCTGCGGGCCGGCGACTACGTCAACATGGGGCTCGCCCGGCACGCCGACATCCCGACGGTCGTCGTGGGTGACATCGACCGCGGCGGAGTCTTCGCCGCGATGTACGGCACCGTGGCCCTGCTCGAGCCGGACGACCAGCGGCTGATCGCCGGGTTCGTGGTCAACAAGTTCCGTGGCGACGAGACCCTGCTGCGGCCCGGGCTCGACCGGCTCGAGGCGTTGACCGGGAGGCGGGTGTTCGGGGTGCTGCCCTGGAGCCCCGACGTGTGGCTGGACTCCGAGGACGCGCTCGACCTGGAGGGCCGACGCTCTGCGGACCGCGACGGGGCACTGCGCGTCGCGGTCGTCCGGATGCCGCGCATCAGCAACTTCACCGACGTCGACGCGCTGGGGCTCGAGCCGGGGGTCGACGTTGTCTTCGCCGGCAAGCCGCAGGACCTCAGCGGCGCGGATGTCATCGTGCTGCCCGGCACCCGCGCCACGATCTCCGATCTCGCATGGCTTCGAGCGCGCGGCCTCGACCAGGCGGTCATGCGGCACGCCGAAGCCGGGCTGCCCGTCATGGGCATCTGCGGCGGATTCCAGATGCTCGGGCGCACGGTCAGCGACCCCGACGGCGTCGAGGGCGAGGCCAGAACGTCGGTCGACGGACTGGGCCTGCTCGACGTCACGACGACCTTCCGCGCCGACAAGGTCCTGCGGCTGCCGACCGGCTCGGCGCTGGGCACCGAGGTGTCGGGCTACGAGATCCATCACGGCCGCATCACGCAGGGGCAGGACGAGGAGTTCCTCGGCGGTGCACGGTCGGCGAACGTCTTCGGCACGATGTGGCACGGCAGCCTGGAGTCCGACGCCTTCCGCAAGGCGTTCCTGGCGCAGGCGGCGCAGCTGAGCGGTCGGGCGTACGAAGCCTCGGACGTCAGCTTCGCCGCGAGCCGTGAGCGGCGGCTCGACCTGTTGGGCGACCTCGTCGAGCGACACCTCGACGTCGACGCGCTGCTCACCATCGCCCAGGACGGTGCGCCGGACGTGCCCCTGCTGCCACCGGGAGCGACGACATGACGGTCCTGGTCCTTGGCGGTACGGCCGAGGCTCGTGAGCTCGCGGTGCTGCTGCAGGACGCCGGCGTGCGCTTCGTGTCCTCGCTCGCCGGCCGGGTCGCCCGCCCGCGCCTGCCGGTCGGCGCGGTGCAGATCGGTGGGTTCGGCGGCGTGCCGGGCCTGCGGTCGTACCTGATGGAGATGCGGATCTCGGCGGTCGTCGACGCGACGCATCCCTTCGCCGAGGGCATGAGTGCCAACGCCGTCGCCGCCTGCCACACCGACGGCGTACCGCTGCTGAGGCTCGAGCGGCCGGGCTGGTCCGAGGCGCCCGGGGCCGACCACTGGCACTGGGTCGATGACCACGACGAGGCGGCGGGACTGACCGCGACACTCGGTGACCGGCCGTTCCTCACGGTGGGCCGCCAGTCGCTCGGCCGGTTCGTCGACGCGCTGGCCGGCAAGCCGGCACTCGTCCGGGTCGTCGATCAGCCTGACTTCGCGCTGCCCGAGCCATGGACGTTGCTGCTGAGCCGCGGACCGTACGAGCTGGAGGGCGAACGCGAGCTCATGGCCGACGTCGACGTGCTCGTGACGAAGGACTCCGGGGGCTCCCACACGTGGGCCAAGATGCAGGTCGCCAACGAGCGGGGCATCGAGGTCGTGATCGTCCGTCGCTCCGCGGTGCCGGCCGAGGTCGAGCTGGTCAGCGATCCTGCTGCCGCCGCCGCATGGGTCACATCCCGCCGGTGATCCGGATCGTCGTCGCGGTGACATAGGCCGCCTCGGGCCGGAACAGCCACGCGACGGCGCCGGCGATGTCGCCCGGCTCGCCGGCCCGGCCCAGCGGGACGCGTTCGGCCACCCGGTCGGGGCGTCCGGGATCGCCGGCATCGGCGTGGATGTCGGTGCGGATCGTGCCCGGCGCCACGCCGACGACGCGGATGCCGAGGGCGGCCACCTCCTTGCCGAGGCCGACGGTCAGCGCGTCGACGCCTGCCTTGGCGGCGGCATAGTGGACGTACTCGCCGGGCGATCCCAACGTCGCGGCACCGGACGAGATGTTGACGATCGTGCCGCCGCGTCCGCTCATGGCCTGGACTGCCCGGCGGGCGCACAGCACCGCGGCGGTGAGGTTGAGGTCGATGACAGAGCGGATGACGTCGGGCTCGGTCTCGGCCAGCGGTCCGACGTGCAGCGTCGCACCGGCGTTGTTGACGAGCCCGGTGAGCGGTCCGATCTGCTCCGCCGCCGCGAACAGGGCGTCGAGTCCCTCGGCCGTCGTGACGTCGGCGCGTACGACGTGGAGACCATCGAGCTCGTCCGCGAGAGCCTCGGCGCTGGCGTCGTCACGTACGTACGAGGCGACGACCTCGTACCCGTCCGAGACGAGCGCGCGGGTGATCGCGGCGCCGATGCCGCGAGTGCCACCCGTGACGATCGTGGTCATCGACGCCGCCTCAGGGCCACGACGATGCTGACGGCGAGGGCGCCGAGGCCGACGGCATCCGCGAGGCGTACGGACCGGTCGATGTCCTGCGGCAGCGCGACGGGACCGTCGCCGAGGGTGGGCCGGTGCTCGACGCGTTCGCCGTAGACATTCGTGCCACCGAGCTGCACGCCGAGAGCACCGGCGAATGCCGCTTCGACGGGACCGGCGTTGGGGCTGGGGTGGCGATGGGCGTCGCGGGTCCAGGTGCGGAGGGCGGTGGTGCTGTCGCCGCCGACGGTGGGAGCGAGGGCGGCGGCGAGCAGGGCCGACAGCCGCGCCGGCACGAGGTTGAGCACGTCGTCGAGCCGTGCGGAGGCCCAGCCGAAGTTGCGGTAGCGGGCGCTGCGGTGGCCCACCATCGCATCGAGGGTGTTGGCCGCCCGGTATGCCGCGACGCCGGCGACACCGCCGAACGCGCCGGCGAGCAGGGGCGCGACGACGGCGTCGGAGGTGTTCTCGGCGACGGACTCGACGACGGCTCGCGCGATCTCCTGCTCGTCGAGCTCCGAGGGGTCGCGGCCGACCAGGTGCGTCAGCTGCTCGCGGGCCGCCGGGAGGTTGTCGGCGTCGAGCCACGCTCGGACGTACGAGGCCTCCTGCGAGAGCGATCGGCCGCCGAGCGCCGCCCACGTCGTCGTGGCGACCAGGAGCGTACGCATGACGGGTCGTCGAGCCGTCATCCGCTCGGCCAGCAACCCGGCAACTCCGACCCCGCTGACCAGCACCGACGTGTAGGCGAGACCCATCGTGCGGTCGTCGCGATAGACCTGGCGTTCGACATCGCGCGCCATCGCGCCGAACCCGGCGACGGGGTGGAACCGGGCCGGGTCACCGAACATGCGATCGGCCGCGAACCCGAGGGCCAGACCTGCAGCTCGTGCGCGCATTCGGGCTCCTCAGGGGACGGCCGTGGTCGGTAAGGTGAGGTCGACAGTAGCGAGGTGCGATGAAGGTCCTGATCACGGGCGGTGTGCGCTCCGGCAAGTCGTTCCATGCCGAGTCGTTGCTGCTGGCCGAGCCGACGGTCACGTACGTCGCCCCGGGCCCGCCGGCCGATCCGGTCTCGGACCCCGAGTGGGCGGCGCGAGTGGCGCGGCACCAGAGCCGGCGACCGTCCTACTGGTCGACCGTCGAGACGACGGATCTCGGCGAGGCGGTCCGTTCCGCCGACGGCGCGGTGCTGATCGACTGCCTCGGCACGTGGGTCACCTCGATCATCGACGAGCTCGACGGCTGGGACGCCGTGCTCGAGGACTGGGAGCCCGTGCTGTTCGAGCGGCTCGACGACGCGCTGGCCGCGATCGCCGAGCACGAGGGCACGGTCGTGGCGGTGACCAACGAGGTCGGCATGAGCGTCGTCCCGGAGCACCGGTCGGGCCGGGTGTTCCGCGACATCCTGGGCACGGTCAACCAGCGCGTCGCCGAGGAGTGCGAGGACGTCATGCTCGTCGTCGCCGGCCGCGTCCTCCGCCTCTGAGGCCCGCCGTCAGAGGTTCTTCGCGAAGCAGAGCGAGATGTCGCTGTCGGCGTAGTGGCCGAAGTTGGGAATCGGCTCGTAGCCGGCCGAGGTGTACAGGCCGATCGCCTCGGGCTGTTGGTCGCCGGTCTCGAGCAGCAGCCGGGTCCAGCCCAGCGATCGGGCGTGCTCCTCGAGACCGGTCAGGACGAGCCGCGAGAGGCCACGGCCGCGGTGCTCCGCAGGCACGAACATCCGCTTGATCTCGCCGCTCGAGGCATCGATCGCGCGCAGGCCACCGCACGCCACGGCCCGGTCGCCGTCTCGCAGCAGGAAGAACGCCGTGATGTCATCGGCGGTCGGCGCGGGTCCGGGCTCGCTGTCGGGCGTGCCGTAGCGCTCCTCGATGTCGATCCGCTGCGCGGCCCGCAGCGCCTCGGCGTCGGGATCTGACCAGTCGCAGGGGATGAGCTCCACACGAGGAATTCTTCAGGAGGCGGCGACGAGCATCGCCGCCAGGGTGACCTCGATCGCCGCGCCGAAGACGTCTCCGGTCACGCCGCCGAACCGCCGGACGCACCGATAGGTCAGTGCAGCCCCGACCAGGAGGCCCGCACCGGCGACGACCAGACCGCGCCACCACGGCTCGCCCGCCCAGTCGACGACGTCGACACAGACCACCGCCACCACGAGCCAGGTCAGCGCGGTCATGATGCGGCTGACCGTGCCGGCGTACGTGACCGCGAGGCCGTCGACCCTGGCGGCCGGCACGCCTCGAGCGCAGCACACCGAGAGGATCGCCCGCGAGCAGCAGACGAGCACGCCGGCGACGACGGGCCCGCGCGGAGCGGACAGCACGGTCGACAACGAGGCGGCCTGGATGCCGAGCACCACGACGAGGGCTGCGGCGCCGGCGGGTCCGGCAGTGCCGCCCTTCATCACGGCGAGCGAACGCTCCCGGTCGTACGACGCGGTGAGGCCGTCGGCGACATCCGACAGGCCGTCGAGGTGCAGTGCCCGGCTGCCGAGAGCCAATGCGCCGACCGCGACGAGCGCGACCGCCAGAGGAGCCAGCTCCAGCTCGCGCCCGCCCCAGCAGATCAGCCCCACCAGCAGGCCGAGCGGCAGCACCGCGAACGGCGCGAGCAGCATGGCCCGGCCGGCGACCTCCCGGTCGACCGCCGTCGGGTGCTTCCACCGCAGCGCGGTCAGCGTGCCGACGGCGAGTCGCCAGGAGTCAGTCACTGCGTCTGGTTCACATCAGGTCGGCGAGCAACGCCACGTCGGAGAGCAGCAGGGCTGCCGAGCGTACGAGCGGCACCGCGGCCACGGCCCCGCTGCCCTCGCCGAGCCGCATGCCGATGTCGAGGATCGGCTCGAGGCCGAGCTTGTCGAGCGCCAGCGACTGCGCGGGCTCGGTCGACCGGTGGCCAGCTGCGAACCACGCGGCTGCACCTGGGGCCAGCCGGTCAGCCATGACGGCCGAGGCGACCGAAATGACACCGTCGAGCAGCACGGGTACGCCCGCGCGAGCTGCCGCGGCCATGAAGCCGGCAGCAGCAGCGAGATCGGCGCTGCCCAGTGCCGTGAGGGTGTCGACCGGATCGTTCGTACGCTCTCCGGCCCGGTCGAGCGCCTGCTGGACGACCGCCATCTTGTGCACCAGTGCGGGCTCGTCGATGCCGGTGCCGCGGCCGGTGACCTCGGTCGCGGGCAGGCCGAGCGACGCGGCGATCAGCGCGGCCGCCGGCGTCGTGTTGCCGATGCCCATGTCGCCGCTGATCAGCAGCTGTGCGCCGGCGGCGATCTCCTCGGCCGCGACGGCCTCACCGGCGGCGATCGCCTGCAGCGTCTCGTCGGTCGTGAGGGCGTCCTCGAGATGGATCGCGCCGCTGCCGCGGCGGACCTTGAAGGCCGTGACCTCGGGAGCCACGCCCTCGAGGTCGTCGTCGACGCCCAGGTCGAGCACTCGTACGTTCACGCCGTGCTGGGCCGCGAGCACCGAGACGCCGGCCTTGCCCATGAGGAACGTGCGGACCATGGCCGGGGTGATGGCCTTGGGGAACGCCGAGACACCGTGGTCGGCGACTCCGTGGTCGCCGGCGAAGATCACCGCGCGAATGCGGTCGACCGGCGCCGGGGGGACGGTGCCCTGCGTGGCGGCGACCCACACAGCGAGGTCGCCGAGCCGGCCGAGCGCGCCGGGAGGCGTTGCGAGGCCCGCAAGGCGATCGGCGGCGGCAGCAGTGACCTCGGGCGAGGGCGCGGCGACCGGCACGTACTCGCTCACAGGCTCGCCGCCAGGTCGCGGCGCGCCTGCGTGGCGGACTCCTCGGCGTACAGCTTGCCGATCAGGCCGGTCAGCACGATGCCGATGACGCCCCACAGCGTTGCGAGGGTCAGGAGCGAGCCGCGGCGGAAGTACCAGAGCGTGTCAGCCGGGAAGTCGCCGATCTCGTTGACGGTCGGCATCAGCGCTGCCGCCAGGATCACGACGGCGAGGTATGCCCCGGCGCTGGCCAGCACGGCCGTGTAGGTGCCGAACCGTTCGAGGAGCTTGCGGAACAGCAGCACCGCGGCGATCATCGCGAGCACCGAGATCGCGAGCATCACGAAGTACTGCGTCGTGCGGGAGCCGATCGTGTCGGCGTTGCCGACGGCCGGCGGGGTGGCGGGGTACTTGATGAACGGCACGAGTGCCACCGAGACGAAGCCGAGGGCAGCGACGAGTGCCGTCGACTGGCTCGGGCGGAGCCGGCCGATCCGGCCCAGCGCGAAGGCGGAGGCCAGGGCGACGATGCCGCCGAGCGCGATTCCGGTTGCGCCCGTGGCGGTCAGGAGGCCCCAGGTCGACTGGTTCTGGCGGGACACCTCGGTGCCCTTCTCCTCGTGGTGGGAGTGCTCGGCTGCGGCGCCGTCGTCGTCGTGATGATGGCCGCCGCCGGACTCGGCCGACTCGACCTTGATGGCGGCGTCGACCGAGGGCTCGCCGGCGATGTAGGCCACGGCGAAGGTCAGGAGGCCGGCGATGAGGCCGGCGAGGAGTCCTCGTACGAGGAAGTTGCGGGGGGTCATGTCAATCCGTTCGGGTATGCCGAGAAAGCCGGACCGCGTGTGGCGGGTCCGGCTGGGTCGGGGCAGGTCAGTGGCAGGGGAATCCGAGCAGGTGGCGTCCATCGTGGACCCACTCGTGGATGGCCGTGCCGGCCGGGATCGACACCGCGCCCTGGTCAGCGCTGATGAAGAAGAGGATGAAGGCCCCGATGAGGCCGAAGAACAGCGCCCAGGGGGCGAGCTCGCGCAGGGGGATCGACGGGATCTCGATCTCGGGTGTGGCGGTGGTGACCTGTGACATGAATTCTCCTGACGGGATGATTGCGTCCCATGAATGGATGAACGTCCGAGGCCTTGGGTCTGGCTTCACCCGCAGATGTGGGTGTCACAGTAGCGCTACTGCGCCGGACTCTCACCGGCTTCCTCGACCTCGGTGAAGTCATCCTAGGGCATCGTGCTGGCGACCTGTCGAGTGTCGGGATCGACATGGGTGATCGAGCCGTTGGCCGGGAGCTCGGGCCGCTGACCGCTCAGGAGTCCGACGGCCAGGCCAATCGTGTCGCCGTGGCTGACCGCGACAGTGCGGCCGGGCAGGTCCTGCTCCAGGAGCTGCTGCACGCGGACCAGCACGGAGGCGTAGTCCTCGTCGAGTCCCTTCTCCAGGAGCAGCGGCTCCTCGACCACCTCGAGCCCGAGCCGGTCGCCGATGATGTCGGCGGTCTGCCGAGCACGTACGGCCGGGGAGCTCAGGATGCGTACGACGTCGCGGTCGGCGAGGAGCGCGGCGGTCCGGGCTGCCTGCTCGCGGCCCAGGTCGGTCAACGGCGGACTCAGCTCGTGGCCCTGCATGCGGTCGATGACGTTCCAGGTCGACTGGCCGTGCCGCACCCAGAGGATCACGCCAGGCCTTCGATGTCCGCGACGGCGCCGATGACCGCGACGGCCGGGGCGGTGAGGTCGCCGGCAGCCTCGTCGATCGTCGCGAGCGTCGCGCGTACGACTCGCTGGCTCGGCATCGTGCCGTCGGCGATCACGGCTGCCGGGGTGTCTGCGTCGAGGCCGCCGTCAATGAGTGCCGCGCAGATCGCGCTGAGCGTGCGAACGCCCATCAGCACCACGATCGTCGTGCCGGACGCAGCGAGGGCCTTGTAGTCGAGCGTCGACTCGGGGTGGCCCGGCGGGACGTGGCCGGAGATCACGGTGAAGCCCTGGGTCAGGCCGCGATGCGTGACGGGTATGCCCGCGAGGGCCGGCGCCGCGATCGCCGAGCTGACCCCGGGGACGACGCGCGCATCGATGCCGGCGTGCAGGCAGGCGAGGAGCTCCTCGCTGCCGCGGCCGAAGACGAAGTTGTCGCCGCCCTTGAACCGGACGACGTTCTTGCCGGACTTGGCGTGCTCGACGAGGAGCTGGTTGATCTCGTCCTGGCTCGTCGACCGGCCGCCGGGGATCTTGGCGACGTCGATGATCTCGGCGTCGGGGCGGGCCCAGGCCAGGGCCGCCAGGGGCGCGAGCCGGTCGGTGACGATGACGTCGGCACCCTCGATCGCCTCGCGGCCGGCGACTGTCACGAGGCCTGGATCGCCCGGGCCGCCGCCGACCAACGTCACGGTGCCGCGGTCGAGGATGCGGTCGGGCGGCGTGCGGTCGGCGTGCTCGGTGAGGACGATGCCGGCCTGCTGGATGTCGGCCATGCCGGCCTCGCGCGCATGCCAGGTGATGAGTCCGCGATCGGCGAGGTCCTCGATCGACGCGGTCGCAGTAGGGGCGATGACGGTGACGACGGCGCCGGCGGTCAGCAGGGTCGCGACCTGGGCGGCGGCTCGGGCGTCGCCGCCGATCACGAGGGCGGGGGTTCCGGGGGTCAGGTCCATGGCCCCTCTATCCGCAGCGTCGCGAGGAGCTTGCGCGTCGTGTCGGGCTTGCGCACGGCGATGCGTACCCACGTGTCGTCGAGCCCGGGGAACGTGTCGGCACGACGTACGGCATAGCCCGCGGTGCGGAGCCGGTCGTGGGCGCCGGTGCCGACCTTGGCGAGGACGTACGGTGCGGCGGCGGGCACGTGGTGAATGCCGAGCTCGGTGAGGCCGTCGGTGAGGACCCGGCGGTGCTGGCCGATCCGGGTCGTGCGCTTCGCGGCCTCGGCGAGCGCCTCGGGCGATGCCGTCGCGATCATCGCGGCGATCGCGGCCGTCGACACCGACCACGGCGCTTGATGCACCTTGAGCTCGGCGAGCAGCTGCGGCGACCCCAGGACGTACCCGGCACGGACGCCGGGGATCGACCAGAGCTTGGTGAGGCTGCGCACGACCAGGAGGCCGGGGTCGGTGATCGCGGCGAGGGAGTGGCGTTCGTCGGGCACCGAGTCCATGAACGCCTCGTCGACCACGACGACGCGTCCGGGCCGCATGAGCCGGCGCAGGGACTGATCGGGGTGCAGGACGCTGGTCGGGTTCGTGGGGTTGCCGATCATCACGAGGTCGGCATCGTCGGGGACCTGCGAGGGATCGAGGACGAAGCCGTTCGCCGGGTCGGTGAGGACGTGCTCGGGGTGGTGGCCGGCAGCAGCGAGGGCGACGTCCGGCTCGGTGAACTGCGGATGCACGACCACAGGGCGGCGCCAGGCGCGGGATCGCGCGATGAGTCCGAACGCCTCGGCCGCGCCGGCGGTCGGGAGCACCTCGTCGATGCGGCGGCCGTGGCGCTGGGCGATGGCGTGCTGCGCCGCCGCCGCGTCGGGGTAGGCGCCGATGTCGTCGAGGCTCTCGCGGAGCCCAGCCTCGAGCCACTCCGGTCGTACGTCGTCGTGGATGTTGACCGCAAAGTCGATGAGCCCCTCGGAGAGCTCACGGTCGCCATGCCACGTGAGGTCGGGGATCCGTTGAGCCTGACCTTTCTGCACTGTCTCTCGGCGTGTCGGAGCAGAAACGTCAGTCCCAGCGGGAAGACGAGTCGGCACGTACGCGTGCACCGCGTCCGCGAAGCGCTGGGCCATCTTGGGGTGGCCGGCCCAGTGGGTGTGCAGGTACGAGGCGTGCAGCGTCGCCGAGCCGAAGCCGTGTGGCTGGCCGTCGATCAGCCAGGCCGCGTCGGCCGAGGCAGGGCTGACCGTCGTCCGGTGGAACTCGTGGCCCGTGACGCGCGTGCCGGCGACACCGGTCAGCTGGTCGGCCGGGACGATCGCAGTGCGGTACGAGAGCGTGAGCCTGCGGCGTCATGACCGCCTCGGCGTCGAGCGCACCGACCATCGGCAGCCCGTCGACGGACTGGCAGAGGTAGAGCAGGCCGGCGCACTCGGCGTACGTCGGCATGCCGGAGTCCACGGCTGCACGGAGCGCCTCGCGCAGCGGCGCGTTGGCGGACAGGCCGGCCGCGTGCACCTCGGGGAACCCGCCGCCGAGGTAGAGCCCGGCGCTGCCTTCGGGCAGCGCCTCGTCGGTGAGCGGGTCGAACGTCACGACGTCGCACCCGGCAGCGCGGAGCAGCTCCTCGGTCTCGGCATACCGGAACGTGAAAGCCCGCCCCCCAGCCATGGCCACCACTGGCCGTTCGGCACTGCTGGGCGACTGATCTCGGCGCTCGCCTCCCAGGGCTCGGCGTCGAGGTCCGGTGCGGAGTGCGCCAGCGCCAGGAGCTGCTCCAGGTCGATCTTCTCGGCGATCTGCGCGGCGAGGCGGTCGAGGGCGTGCGCCGCGTCGTCGCGCTCGGCAGCAGGCACGAGGCCGAGGTGGCGCGACGGGGCGACGATGCCGTCATCGCGCTGCAGCACGCCGAGCACGGGCAGCCCGGTCGACTCGAGCGCGCTGACGACCTCGCCGGCATGCCGCGGGGAGCCGGCCTTGTTGAGGATCACGCCGACGATGCGTACTGAGGGGTCGAACGCGACCATGCCCTGCACCAGGGCGGCGATCGAGCGCGACGCGTGCGAGATGTCGACGACGAGCACGACGGGCGTACGCGTGACGGTGGCGACGTGGGCGGTCGACGCGAATCCTTGGCCCCCGATCTGTCCGTCGTACAGGCCCATGACGCCCTCGATGATCGCGAGGTCGGCGCCATGGGCGCCGTGCAGGAGCAGCGGGACGAGCCGCTCCTCGCCGACGAGGTGCGGGTCGAGGTTGCGGCCGGGCTTGCCGGTCGCGAGCGCGTGATATCCGGGGTCGATGTAGTCGGGACCGACCTTGTGCCCTGAGACGTCATGGCCGGCGCGCGACAACGCGGCCATCAGTCCCGTGGCGACCGTGGTCTTGCCATGACCCGACGCGGGCGCCGCGATGACGAGTCGGGGAAGCCTCACCATTCGATGCCCCGCTGACCCTTCTGGCCGTTGTCGAACGGATGCTTGACGTGCTTCATCTCGGTGACGAGGTCGGCGATCTCGACGAGCTTGGGGTCGGCATTGCGACCGGTGATGACGACGTACTGCCGGCCCGGCCGGTTGGCGAGGGTCTCGACGACGTCGTCGACATCGACCCAGCCCCACTTCATCGGATAGGTGAACTCGTCGAGCACGTAGAGGTCGTGCGTCTCGGCGGCGATGCGGCGCTTGACCTCGGCCCAGCCCTCAGCGGCATCGGCGGCGTGGTCCTCGTCGGAGCCCTCCTTGCGCGACCACGACCAGCCCGAGCCCATCTTGTGCCACTCGACCGGCCCGCCCTCGCCGGTCTCGTTATGCAGCTCACCGAGGCGTTCGAGCACGGTCTGCTCGCCGATGCGCCACTTGGCGGACTTCACGAACTGGAAGACGCCGATGTTCCAGCCCTGGTTCCAGGAGCGGATCGCGAGGCCGAACGCGGCGGTCGACTTCCCCTTGCCGTCGCCCGTGTGGACCATCAGCAGCGGGCGGTTGCGGCGCTGCCTGGTGGTGAGGCCGTCGTCGGGGACGGTGACCGGCTGGCCCTTGGGCATCAGGCGGCTCCCGTCTCGTGGAGGCCGGACCGTACGACGTCGGTGAGCGCCGAGGCGCTGACCTCGCCGAGCGGTACGTACTCGGCCATGAGGTGGTCGGCGAGCTGCGAGGCCAGGCCCATGCGGAACTTCCCGGTCTCGCAGTCGATCACGAGGCTCGCGAGGCCGGTCGCGCCGAGGTGCTTGGCGACCTGGTGTGCCCTGGCGAGGGCGTTGTCGCCGTACGTCGCCCGGCCGTCGGTGATGACGACCAGCAGGGGGCGGCGGCGTGGATCGCGTACGCGCTCGAGGCGCAGCACGTCGGCGGTCTTGAGCAGCGCCTCGGCCAGCGGCGTACGTCCACCGGCGGGCAGCTCGGCGAGGCGGGTCGCGGCGATGTCGATCGAGCCGGTCGGCGGGAGCGCGAGCTCGGCGCCGTCCTGGCGGAACGTGATGAGCCCGACCTTGTCGCGCCGCTGGTAGGCGTCCATCAGGAGCGACAGGATCGCGGTCTTGACCTGCTCCATGCGCTTGCGCGCCGCCATCGAGCCGGACGCGTCGACGCAGAACAGGATCAGGTTGGACTCGTGTCCCTCCTTGACCGCGAGGCGCAGGTCGTCGGCGCGGAACTGCAGGTTGTCGACCCGTCCGCGGGCGTGCTGGTGCGGCGCCGCGGCGCGGATCGTCTCCATGAGGTGGATCGAGCCGCCCTGCCCCGTACGCCGCTGGGCGCCGATGCGCCGGCCGGTCTCGGTGATCGCGCGCGAACGCTTGCCGGACTCGCCGGCTCCGGTGCCGCCGACCGTGAACAGCTTGGGTCGATAGGGCTGCTGCGGCGCCGCCACCGTGACCTCGGACGTACCGCCAGGCTGCTGCTGATCGGCCTGTTGTTCCGGCTGTGATTCCCGCTGGGAGTGACGTTCGGGTCGCGACTCGCCGTCAGAGGCGGACGAAACGTCACTCTCAGCGGCGTCCGGGTCGGAGGGTGAGTCGGACTCGTCGGCCTGGGACTCCTGGGTGTCTGCGTCGTCGGTGCCGTCGCCCTCGGGTTCCGGTTCCGGCTCGTCGTCGCCGAGGATCTGGTCGAGCAGGTCCTCGTCGATGCCAGGTGCGTCGAACGGGTTGCGCCGGCGGCGGTGGGGCAGGGCGAGCCGGGCCGCAGCACGGATGTCCTCGCGGACAACGCTCGTGCGCCCGTTCCACGCCGCGTGCGCAGCGGCGGCGCGGGCCGTGACGATGTCGGCGCGCATGCCGTCGACCTCGAACGCGGCGCACACCTCGGCGATCTTGAGGAGCGCCCAGTCGCTGAGGTCGACCTGGTCGACGAGCTTCTGCGCCGCCTGGATGCGATCGGTCAGCGTCGCCTCGTCCTCGGCGTACCGGGCGGCAAACGCGTCGGGATCCGTCTCGTACGCGAGCCGCCGGCGTACGACCTCGACCCGTGCCGCAGGGTCACGCGGCGCCGCGACCTCGACCGTGAGGCCGAACCGGTCGAGCAGCTGGGGGCGGAGCTCGCCCTCCTCGGGGTTCATCGTGCCGACGAGGACGAACCGGGCCGCATGCTCGACCGAGACGCCGTCGCGCTCGACCGTCGAACGCCCCATCGCGGCGGCATCCAGCAGCAGGTCGACGAGGTGGTCGTGCAGCAGGTTGACCTCGTCGACGTAGAGGATGCCGCGGTGCGCGCGGGCCAGCAGGCCGGGCTCGTACTCGGTGACGCCGTCGGACAGCGCCTTCTCGAGGTGCAGCGAACCCAGCACCCGGTCCTCGGTGGCGCCGACCGGCAGCTCCACGAGGCGTACGGGGCGGGTCTCGACGTCGACGTCGGCCGCGAACGGGCCGTCGGGCGACAGCGGGTTGGACTCGCGCGGGTCGGTCGAGAACCGGTCGCCGGCGATCACGTCGATCGGCGGCAGCACCGAGGCGAGGGCGCGCACCATGGTCGACTTGGCGGTGCCCTTCTCGCCGCGCACGAGCACGCCGCCGATCGCGGGCGAGATCGTCGAGAGGGTGAGGGCGAGCGCCATGTCGTCGGATCCGACGACGGCGCTGAACGGATAGTGCTGTGGCATATGGGGCTCCCGCTCGATCTGCCATCGATGACGGGCGCGGTTGCGTCCGCCAGTCAGCCTCGAGGCCGGTCTTCGGACTTCCCAGGCTCTGCCTGGGTCACCGCAGCGGGCCCTGTGCCGGATTTGCACCGGCTTCCCGATTCTCCCCGTGAGGGGCACCTCGAGACTGTGATCGCAAGACTAACGGTTGTCGTCGTATGCCAGTAGGTCGCCGGGTTGGCAGCCGAGGACCTCGCAGATCCGGGTCAGCGTGCTGAAGCGGATCGCCTTGGCCTTGCCGGTCTTGAGGATCGACAGGTTGACCAGCGAGATGTCGACCGCGACGGACAGCTCGGTCAGGGTCATGCCGCGGCGCTCGAGCATCTCGTCGAGCGTGATGCGGATGCGGTGGTCGCTCATATCGTCGCGTCGGCGTCCGCCTGCAGGGCAGCGGCGTGGCTCATGATGCGGCCGATGCTGACCAGCCCGAATGCCCCGATGATGCCCGGCACCGACACACCGAATGACCCACTCGCCCAGCCGGCGTCTCGCAGCATGCCCAAGAGGAGCTGCCCTTCGGCGAGCCACTCGATCAGCGCCGCGCCAACCAGGCCGAACAGGAGAAGCCAGCCCAGCCGCTCTATCCGTGCGGCGAGTGTCGCGGAGAAGAGCCCGTGCTTCTGGGCATGACGGATGGTGCGCCGGGTGAGCAGGATGAATCCGAGGAAGACGGTGAAAGTTGGAATCTGGGTCAACCCGTTCAGAGCTTGTTGCGTGGCGCCGGGTTTCACGTCACACACCGAGGTGTCGCCGGAGTCGATCTTCACGTTCTTGCGGATCCCGACGTCCTGACGATCGAGATCGTCGATCGGCTGCATCTCGCCGTACGAGAACTGATTGGTCTCGACGCAGATGCGGTTCTCGCCGATTCCCATGACGCTGATGTCGTCGTTGAACAACGCCGCGATACCCGCGATACCCGCGAAGGCCAGTCCGGTGAGCAGCAGACCAGCGAAGATCCCGGTGACAGCGTCGAGCGGACCCAGCGGGTCTCGGACTTTGGCCTTCTTCATGTCCGGTCCTTATCGATAGTCGTTATTAACGACAAACGATAAGCCCATCGGCCGACCGGTGTCACGCGTTCGGCAGATATCGTCAGCCGCATGAGCACACAGGTCACGGTCGTCGGGATCGGCGCGGACGGCTGGACCGGATTGACGGACCGGGCCAAGGAGCTGGTCGAGTCAGCCGATGTCGTGCTGGGCGGCGACCGGCACCTCGCGATGCTCCCTTCGACAGGCTCAGGGGACGGAGCCGAGCAGACCCGCGAGCCGTGGCCGTCGCCGCTGCGCGAGGGCCTGCCCGGCGCTGCTCGAGAAGCACCAGGGCAAGAACGTCGTGGCCCTGGCCTCGGGCGATCCCTTGGTCTCCGGCATCGCCACGACCCTGGTCGACCTGCTGGGCAAGGACGCCGTCGAGGTCGTGCCGGCACTGTCCTCCGTCGCCCTCGCCCGGGCCCGTATGCGCTGGTCGGCCGAGTCGACCGAGGTCGTGACCCTCGTGGGCCGCGATCCGCACCTCGTCGCGCGCTCCCTCGCCCCGGGCCTGAGGCTCCTGGTCCTGTCGTCCGACGGATCCACTCCCGCCGAGGTCGCCGGGCTGCTCACGACGGCCGGCTACGGCGCCAGCCCGATGACGGTGCTCGCCGATCTCGGCTCGGAGAGCGAGTCGCGTACGGACGGGGTCGCCGCCTCATGGGGCGACCGCGAGGCACCCGACCTCAACGTCGTCGCGGTCGAGCTCGTCAGCTCCGGCGCGACGGTGCTGGGCTTCACCGCAGGGTTGCCCGAGGGCGCATTCGACCACGACGGACAGATCACGAAGCGCGACGTACGTGCGTCCGCCCTCGCGCGGCTCGCGCCGCTGCCGGGTCAGCTGCTGTGGGACGTCGGAGCGGGCGCGGGCTCGGTGGCGATCGAGTGGATGCGCGCCCATCCCACCTGCCGGGCGATCGCGATCGAGGCCCGAGAGGACCGTGCCGCGCGGATCTCCCGCAACGCGGACGCACTTGGCGTGCCGGCCCTCGACGTCCGCACCGGCCACGCCCCCGAGGCACTCGAAGACCTCGAGGCACCGCACGCGATCTTCATCGGCGGCGGCGCGACGGAGCAAGGCGTGCTCGACGCGTGCTGGACCGCGCTGCGCCCCGGCGGACGCCTCGTGGTGCACGGTGTGACGCTCGAGACCGAGGCGGTGCTGGCGGTTCGCTACGCGCAGCTCGGCGGCGAGCTGACCCGCCTCCACGTCGAGCATGCGGCGCCGATCGGCACGTTCACCGGCTGGACCCCGGCGCGCGCCATCACGCAGTGGACCGTGACGAAGTCGGAGGTGCCGGCATGACGGTGCACTTCGTCGGCGCCGGGCCCGGTGCGGCCGACCTCCTGACCCTGCGCGCCGTGGCGCTGCTCAACGCCGCCGACGTGTGCGTCTACGCCGGCACCTACATCGACCACGCCGTGCTCGACCACTGCCCCGACGGTGCGCAGCTCGTCGACACGCAGGACCTCGACCTCGACCAGATCACCGCCCGCATCGTCGATGCCCACGCCGCGGGGCTTGAGGTCGTACGCCTGTGCTCCGGCGATCCGTCGGTCTACTCCGCCCTGCACGAGCAGGCCAAGCGGCTGGATGCGCACGGCGTGCCGTGGGACGTGACACCCGGTGTGCCCGCGTACGCAGCGGCGGCCGCGCTGCTCGGCGCCGAGCTCACGGTGCCCGAGGTCGTGCAGTCCGTCGTGCTCACCCGCACCCAGGCGCGATCGACCGCGATGCCGTCAGGCGAGGCGCTGGCTGGTTTCGCGGCCACGGGCTCGACGCTCGTCCTGCACCTCGCGATCACGCGCACGCGTGCGCTCGCTGCCGAGCTCGCCGAGTCGTACGGCGCCGACTGCCCGGTTGCCGTCGTGGCCAATGCGAGCCAGCCGAGCGAGGTCGTGCTGCGCGGCACCCTTGGCGACATCGCCGACCAGGTCGAGGCCGCGGGACTGCGTCAGGCGGCGGTCATCCTTGTCGGCAAGGCGCTGGCCGTGGACGTACGCGGGGGAGAGTCCTACCTCTACGACCCGGCCCGCGACCGTTCGGCCAAGCGCCGCTGAGTCACAGCGCGATCTTCGGCAGGTCAACCCAGGCCCGGGCGAACCTTGCGTCGAGCTCGGCAGCAGCGTCCTCCTCGAGGGCGTGGAGCCGCCCGTACGTCAGGTCGCTCTCGCCTCGTCGATGCGCCTCGGCGGCCAGCCTGAGCAGCAGGTCGCGGGCGACTGCGCTGTCATGGTGGGCGCCGAGGATGCGCTGCAGGTCATGCGCTGTCTCTGACAGCCGCACTGCCCGCTTCGGGCGGATGGGTATGGCCACCTCGGCCGCGTACCGCAGCTGCTTGGCGCACTTGCGCACCTCGTGGAGAGCGGTATCTCGTTCGGGGCCTTCGGTGCCGGTTGCGGCCTCGACGGCGCGGTGCAGTCGTCTCCCGGTCTTGTCGAGCAGCCGGGGGAGGGTCTTGTTTGCCGGCTTTGCCGCCTGAGGTGTGAGGGGTGGGTCTGCCAACACGTCGTCGAGAGCGTCGACCAACCGGACGAACCGGTCGCTCTCGAGAGCGAATGTCAACGCCGCCCGCCCGGCTTCGAAATCGCCCTGGAGCTCCTCGTCGATCCGCTGGCGGACTGGACCGACGACCAGGTCTGCCGGCTGATCGTCGAGCAGGTGGGTGAGTCGTTCATGCAGGACTTGTGCATCGCGGGCCTGCCCTGAGGTGCTGGCCAGCCATTGCAGCTCACTGCGCAGGTGGGCGGAGACGTCGGGTTCGAGGAGCTGCCGGTATGTCCTGAGGACCGCGCGCAACCGACGGATCGAGATGCGCATCTTGTGCACCGAGTCGGGCTCGTCCCGACGTACGCCACGGCTCTGTTTCGTGAGTGCCTGGAGCTGGTCGTCGAGGTAGGCCAGCAACAGGGCCGATGCGGGGCTCGTGCGCGAAAGATCGTTCACCAGCAACCACACCTCCGCTCCCGATCACAGGAGTCGAGCCACCATGCGCCAAGATCCACAGGACGCCGCTCGATCGTATCGGGAGCGATCTCCCGACCGTGCCATGTCACGACACCGCGAAGACGCGATCGCAGGGGTCGATCACGACGCCGAGTGTCGTGCCGACCTGGAGCTCGTCGCTGCTGTCGCGGATGTGGAGTGCCTCGAACGGCTCGACACCGGGCGCGCTGATCGACAGGTTGAGCTCGACGCGGGTGCGGTCGTCGTGCGTCGTGGGGGTGACGGAGAGGATCTCGGCGGTCCCTGCGACGCCGGCGATTTCGAGCCGGCGCGTGCCCCTCGCGGTGCGGCGCACGTCGAACCACATCGCGAGGGCGAGCGGGGTCAGGATCAGCGAGAGCACCGCGGCGATCAGGATGACGGCCCAGAGATCGGCGTCGAGCAGGATGCCGAGGGCGAGGAATCCGGGGCCGCTCAGCACCATGACGACGCACATCGCGTACATCGTCACCCGCCACATGCGTCCCACCGGTGTCACTTCCTTCACGGGTGACATCCTGTCAGAAGCCTGTGGTCACTCGCTGAAGCGTGGGGTCCAGGTCTGTCCGGATGCCGTCGTACGCGTGCCGGAGGCGCCGATGAGCAGCAGGCACTTCATGTCGATCGTCGCCGGATCGAGCTCGGCGAGGGTCGTCACGGTCAGTGACTCCTCGGCGCGGCCGACGTCGCGGCCGACGACCACGACGGTGTCGCCCGAGCGGTGCTCCAGCAGGATTGCCTGGGCATCGGCGACCTGCGTGGTGCGGGAACGGGAGGCCGGGTTGTAGATCCCGAGCACGAGATCCGCCTCGGCGACGGCGCGCAGGCGCTTCTCGATCAGCGCCCACGGCTTGAGCCGGTCGGACAGGCTCATGACCGCGAAGTCGCCACCGATCGGCGCACCCGCGCGGGCCGCCACGACCTGGACGGCGGAGAGACCGGGCAGCACCTCGATCGGCACGTCGGCGTATGCCTCGTCCTCGGCGGCCTCGAACACGGCGGCAGCCATGCCGAAGATGCCTGCATCGCCGCCCGACACCACCGCGACGCGTTCGCCCTTGAGCGCGAGGTCGAGGGCCAGGCGGGCCCGGTCGACCTCGACGGTGTTGCCCGAGGCGTGCCGGGTCAGGCCCTCGCGTTGCGGGACACGGTTGACGTAAGGCGCGTAGCCGACGACGTGGTCGACCTCGGCGAGCGCTGCGGTGACCTCGGGAGTGATCCAGCGGTCGGGCCCGGGGCCGAGGCCGATGACGAGGAGGGTGGCTGTGGTTTCGAGACGGGCTCTGCGAGTAGGGGGCGCCTCGAAACCCCGTGCTGTGTCGCCGGGGACGACGATGAGGGAGAAGTACGGCACGGTCTCCGGGTCGACGTCGGCGACCGGGAGCCAGCGCTCCTCCGGCATCGAGGCGCGTTCGACGTACAGCGCACCCTCGAGCCGGCCGGCCTGACGCAGGGCCGAGACGACCTTGGGGAACGTGCGGCCGAGCTTCATGATGATCGCGCCATCGGTGTCCGCGAGGCGCCGGGCCAGCTCGGGCTCGTCGAGGGTGCCGGGCAGGATCGTGAGCACGTCGGTCTGGCGTACGAGCGGAGACGCGGTGGTCGCGGTCGCGGCGGCGAACGACGTCACCCCCGGCACGACCTCGGTCTCGAACCGGTCGGCGAGCCGGTCGTGCATGTACATGTAGGACCCGTAGAACAGCGGATCGCCCTCGGCGAGGACGACGACCGTGCGACCGGCCTCGAGGTGCACCGCGAGGCGTGCCGCCGACTCCTCGTAGAACTCCGCCATCGCACCGGCATAACCACCGACATGGGCCGTCGAACCGGTCGTCACCGGATAGCGCAGCTCCTCCTCGACGACGCCGTCCGGGATCAGGCCGGCGGCGATCCGGCGGGCGTTCGACTGCTTGCCGACGCCGGCGTGGAACGCGATGACATCCGCCTCGGCGATCAGCCGTGCGGCCTTGAGCGTGATGAGCTCGGGGTCGCCGGGACCGAGCCCGACTCCGTAGAGGCGGCCGGTCACTCGCGCTCCTGGGCGATCGCGTTGAGCGCGGATGCAGCCATCGCCGAGCCGCCGCGGCGACCGTGCACCGTCAGGTAGGGGATGTCCAACGAGAACGAAGCGAGCGCTTCCTTGGACTCGGCGGCGCCGATGAACCCCACGGGCGTGCCGATGATCGCGGCCGGCCGGGGCGCGCCGTCGAGCAACATCTCGAGCAGGTGGAACAGAGCCGTCGGTGCGTTGCCGAACGCGACGACGGCACCGTCGAGCCGGTCGGCCCACAGCGACACCGCCGCTGCGGAGCGGGTCGTCGACCACTCCTTGGCCAGCGCCGGCACCCGCTCGTCGCGCAGGAGGCACAGCACCTCGTTGTCCTTGGGCAGCCGGGCGCGGGTGACCCCCGAGGCGACCATGTTGGCGTCGGTCAGGATCGGCGCGCCGGCCTCGAGGGCGCCGCGAGCCGCCGACACGAGTCGGGGATGGATGTCGAGATCGCGGGTCAGGTCGACCTGGCCGCAGGCGTGCACCATCCGCACGGCGACCTTCTCGGCGTCGGCCGGTATGTGCGACAGCTCGGCCTCGGCGCGGATCGTCGCGAACGAGTCGACGTAGATCGCCGGTCCGTCGGCGACGTAGTCGTAGTGGCGGGTGGGTCGTTTGGGGTTCACGCAGGTCTCCAGGTCGGGGATGACGATGCTCCGCCACGGCGTCACGATCACCTCGGTGCCGGCGCGATCCAGGATCGTCGCCGCGAGCTCGGGGGTGAGCAGGCCGTCGGGCACCGCAAGATGTTCGGCGCTGCGGCCGTCGTCCTGCGCGATGATGCCGTACGGCGGGGGGAGCGCGCTGACCTGGGTCCGGAGATCGCGGGCGTGGTGCGTGCCGAGCAGCTCGGCTCCGCTCTCTGGCAGCTCGTCGATGTGCCACAGCGCGGACTCGCCCTCACCGCGCAGCCGGAGGAACGCGTGAGCGTACGAGAGCAGGGCCTCGGGCGCCTCGTCGAGGGCAACGAGCGGTCCCCATTGGTGCGAGCCCACGCGCAGCTGGACGGTCTCGGCGTCGACCGCCATCAGGCCGAGGTCGAGAGACCGCGAGGCGATGTCGCCGCGGCCGTCGTCGAGGACGAACAGGAACCGGCCGGCGAGACTCGCGAAGTCCGGCTCGGCACGCAGCAGGTGGTCGATCTCGCGAGCGGTCTCGCGCAGGTCGGCTCGGCCACCGAGGCGACCCGTGAGCGGCGACATCATGATGTTGCGCACCAGCTCGTGCGACGGCGACGGCAGCAGCCCGGCCTCGGCGATCGCGTCGACCAGCACGGCGGGCACGCAGCTGTCGGAGTGCTCGATGCCGCGGAGCTGCAGGTTGGTCCGCTTGGTCAGCAGGATCGTGCCGTCGGCGAAATCGGCTGCAATGCCGATGAGGTCACGCAGGGCCGAGGTCGGCAGCACGCCGCCGATGAGTCGCAGCCGCACGATCGCGCCGTCGTCCGCGATCCAGGGTCGCAGGACGCCGGGACAGCGGTCGGGATGCGAGCGGTTCGTCACCCCGTCATGGTGTCACGCGGGGTTTCGGCGGGTCGCCCGGTCTAGCGCTTGGCGCGCCGCTGACGGGCCCGTTCCACGCGAGCCTTGACCCGCTTCTCCTCGAACTCCTTCGACGAGACCGCGGCGGACAGGTCCGCATTCTTGATCAGCTCTGGCAGGTCGATGTCGACCGGCGGGAAACAGTCCACCGGTTCGCCGCGCGACAGCACGACCCAGACCGGCTCGCCCTGATGGATCTGGCGCAGGACCTCGCCGTCGGTGACGGTGGCCGCCTTGGCGAACGCCTTGCGACGCTGCAGCTGGCTCTGAGCCTTCTTGGCAGCGGCTTCGCTCGCCGGCTTGCCGACCTTCTCCCAGGCGATCTTGGCCTGGGGGCCGTACTTCACTGCGAGCTTGGCGCTCTTCTTGGCGGTCGGTCCGATCCAGCTCATCGTGGCTCCTCGATGGGGTCGTTCACTCGTCATCGTGCCACCGGGCAAGCGTTCACGCAGATGTCGGCGCCTCGTCGAGCACGCAGTCGCCGCAGATGCCGGCACCCGGCACGCGATAGAACAGGCAGCACGATCGCCGTACGAACGAAGGTCCTGCAGGGTCTAGGTCTCCCGTACCGGCGAGCGTGCCGTGATCGAGCAGCCGCCCGACGAGCTGCGTCGCCGCCTCTTCACGGTCGGGGCGGGCGGTGCGAAGCATCGTCAGGGCACCGGCGAGGCTCGACGCGACATTGCCCCAGAGCACCTGCGGAGAGACCGCGAACGTTCGTCCGAACGCGTCGAGCAGTGGCGCGACGATCGGCCGCAGGATGCGGGAGTCGAGGTCCTCTGCGAGGTCTCCGGTCGGCGCCTCGTCGACCGAGCTGCGGGCGAGAGGCCACGGGCCGCCCACGACCGGCTGCCACCAGAGGGCGTCGAGCCGCAGGTCCGGGACCCGCCCGGCGAGCACGGCTGCGGCGAACGGGGGCGACACGAGCCGGGCGGCCAGGCCGAGGAACACGATCGACGCCGTCGCGCGCTCCTCGATCTCGTCGAGACCGACCCGCGACCTCTCGGCGAGCAGCTCGCGAGCCGCAGAGACGCGATCGCGGATGACGTCGGGGTCGACGAGCTCGCGCAACGGGCGCCAGCCGGCATCCGGTGTCCAGCGATCCAGGACGAAGAACGGCCCGACCTCGGCAGCGAGGTCGAGCGCGGCGTCATCCGAGCCGGTGGTCATCCATTCGTGCCGCTGAGCAGCCCTGTCGTACGTACCTCGGCGACGTCGCCACGTGCGGCTCGGGCCGATGCCTGGCCCGCGAGGGTGTCGGCGGCGACGTTGAGCGGCCACACCGAGAGATCCGTGAGGTGCGCCTTGACCTTCTGGAAGAACACCGGAGCACCGGAGTCGCGCCTCGCCTGCATCAGGGCGTAGATCGCCTGCACGATCTCGACGTTGGCGACGATCTCCTTCTTGGAGTTGCGCCAGCCGTTGCGGGCCCAGCCGCTGGCCCACGTCGTCGAGCAGCCGATCGTGTAGGACGAGTCGGCCTGGATGACGAGGGGCCGGTCGGCGAAGTCGCGCAGCGCGTTCTCGACCGCGAGCAGCTCACCGATGTTGTTGGTGCCCTGCAGCAGTCCGCCGCACGCCGAGGTGCCGTCGTCGGCAACGTACGCCCAGCCGGTCGGCCCGGGGTTGGTGACGCACGAGCCGTCGGTGCCGACGACGATCGCGCCGCCGAGCTGCATCACGTCGGTGTGGGTCCTGGCGAGTGTCACGGGCTGCTCCTGGCTGTTGGTGGGTCGAGTCTCACATCATCCACGCACGTAGCCGCGGCGCACGGTCCGGTCGAGGATGCCGAGCGTGCCGCTCAGGTTGGTCACCGAGACGACCGGGAAGATGCCGGAGTCCTTCCAGTCCTGGCTGACGTTCGACCAGTCGTAGAACGAGGTCACCACGGCTCCGCCGTCGGCGGGCTCGAGGCGATAGCCGTAGGTGTGGCCCATGCCGGGCCGGACCTTGCCGAGGATCGACCACGAGATGAGGCGATCGCGCTGGAACTCCTCGATCGTCACGGTGACGTCGTACTTCCCGTAGTCGGGGATGTCGTTGAGCGACTCGCGATCCATGTGGATGACGAACGTGTCGCCGGGTGCCTCGACGACGTCACCGTCTGCGTCCTGCAGCATGCCGGAGGCGTCGATCGCGACGTGGCCGTGCGGGTCGCACAGAACTGCGAAGATGTCGCCGGCGGGGGCCGGGATGAAGCGTTCGGCCTCGATGCGCTCAGTCATGCACCGACCCTATCGAGCGGTTGGTCTGCCGGCTCGGGCCGGCGCGCTGGCCCGGTAGGCTGACCTCGTCCGCTCGCCGCGGATGCAGGAACTCCGGTGCAAGCCCGGGGCGGTTCCGCCACTGTGAGTCTTCGGACGAGCCAGACACTGGCCGCGGCGACTCCCACCACAACGGGGCGAGAACCCCGAGGAGGAACATGACGCGTATCGCGTTGCTGTCCACGTCCGACACCGACCTGCTGTCGGCCCGCGCGAGCGGTGCGGACTACGTCCTCGCCAATCCGGCCCGGCTCGACGTCGCCACGGAGCTGACGCCCGTGATCGAGGGGGCGGACCTCGTCGTCGTACGCATCCTCGGCACGGCGAGCTCGTGGCGTGACGGCCTCGACACCGTGCTGGCGTCGGGCGTCCCGGTCGTCGTGCTCGGTGGCGAGCAGACCCCCGACGCCGAGCTGATGAGCCATTCGACGGTGCCGGTCGGCACTGCTGCCGAGGCGCACCGCTACCTCGCTGAGGGTGGGCCCGCCAACCTCGGCCAGCTGCACGGCTTCCTGTCCGACACCATCTTGCTGACCGGCGTCGGCTTCGAGCCCCCGGCCGTCCTGCCCGAGTTCGGTGTCGCCGAGCGTCCCGCACCCAGTGCTTCGACAGGCTCAACCGGCGAGAGGGCGCGCATCGGCATCCTCTACTACAGAGCCCACGAAGCCTCGGGCAACAGCGCGTTCGCGCACCAGCTCGCTGACGCGATCGACGCGACCGGCGAGGCGTACGGCGTGCCGATCTTCTCCTCGTCGCTGCGCGCGGCACCCGACGAGCTGTTCACCGAGCTGGCCAAGCTCGACGCGCTGATCGTCACGGTGCTCGCGGCCGGCGGCACCAAGCCCGGCACCGTCAGCGCCGGCGGCGACGACGAGGCGTGGGACGTCGAGCGCATGAAGGCCCTCGACATCCCGATCCTGCAGGGCCTGTGCCTGACGTCGAGCCGCGAGGACTGGGCGGCGTCGGACGACGGCGTCACGCCACTCGACTCGGCCAACCAGATCGCGATCCCGGAGTTCGACGGCCGCATCATCACGGCACCGTTCTCGTTCAAGGAGATCGACGAGGACGGCTTGCCGCGCTACGTCGCGGACCCCGAGCGCTGCGCCCGGGTCGCCGGCATCGCCGTCGCCCATGCCCGTCTGCGCCACACTCCGCCAGCCGAGCGCAAGGTCGTGTTGATGCTGTCGGCGTACCCGACCAAGCACAGCCGGGTCGGCAACGCCGTCGGCCTCGACACCCCCGTGTCGACGATCCGCCTGCTGCGCGAGCTGCGCGATGCGGGCTACGACCTCGGCGCGCCCGGCGAGATCCCGGGTCTGGAGCTCGACGACCTGACCGAGGCCGGCAACGCGTTGATCCACGCGTTGATCGCCGCCGGTGGCCAGGACGAGGAGTGGCTCACCCAGGTGCAGCTGACCGAGAGCCACGTCCGCATCCCCGCCGCGCAGTACGCGGACTGGTTCGACGGCTTCCACCCCGACCTGCGCGACGCGATGCTCGAGGCGTGGGGTCCGGCCCCCGGCAAGCTCTTCGTCAACGATGACGACGAGATCGTGCTCGCCACGATCCGCGCCGGCAACATCGTGCTGATGATCCAGCCGCCTCGCGGCTACGGCGAGAACCCGGTCGCGATCTACCACGATCCGGACATGGCGCCCTCGCACCACTACCTGGCCGCCTACCGGTGGGTCGAGGAGACGTTCGGCGCCCACGCCGTCGTGCACCTCGGCAAGCACGGCTCGATGGAGTGGCTGCCGGGCAAGAACGCCGCGTTGTCGGCGTCCTGCGGCACCGACGCCGCGATCGGCAACCTGCCCCTGATCTATCCGTTCCTCGTCAACGATCCGGGCGAGGGTGCACAGGCCAAGCGCCGTGCGCACGCCACGATCGTCGACCACCTGATCCCGCCGATGGCTCGCGCCGAGAGCTACGGCGACATCGCCAAGCTCGAGCAGCTGCTCGACGAGTACGCCAACATCGCGGCCATGGACCCGGCCAAGCTGCCGGCGATCCGTTCGCAGATCTGGACCCACATGCGGGCCGCGGAGATGCACCGCGACCTCGGCCTGGACGACATCCCGGACGAGGACGACTTCGACGACTTCATCTTCAACGTCGACGGGTGGCTGTGCGAGATCAAGGACGCCCAGATCCGCGACGGTCTGCACGTCCTCGGCCAGGCTCCCCAGGGCGAGGCGCGGGTCAACCTCGTGCTCTCGATCCTGCGGGCGAGCCAGATCTGGGGCGGCGAGACCGGAGCGGTCCCCGGACTCCGTGCGGCACTCGGCCTCAAGGACGGTGCGCAGCTGGGCGCCATCGACGAGATCGAGGAGCAGGCGCGTGCCCTGATCCAGGCCATGGAGGACGCCGACTGGGACGTCGCCGCGGCCCGCAGCCTCACCGACGTGCCCGAGGTGGCCCGGGTGCTCGAGTTCGCCGCGACCGAGGTCGTGCCGCGCCTGGCCAAGACCACCGACGAGCTCGACCACGTGCTCCACGCGCTGGACGGCGGCTTCATCCCGGCCGGTCCCTCCGGCTCGCCGCTGCGTGGCCTCGTCAACGTGCTGCCGACCGGCCGCAACTTCTACACCGTCGACCCCAAGGCCGTGCCGTCCCGCCTCGCGTGGGAGACCGGCCGGGCCATGGCCGACTCGCTGATCGAGCGCCACCTCGCCGACACCGGCGAGTACCCGCGCTCGGTCGGGCTGTCGGTGTGGGGCACGTCCGCCATGCGTACGTCCGGCGACGACATCGCCGAGGTCCTCGCGCTGATCGGCGTCGAGCCGGAGTGGGATCCCGCGTCCCGCCGGGTCAACGGCCTGCGCGTCGTGCCGCTCGACGAGCTCGGCCGTCCACGCATCGACGTGACGGTGCGGATCTCGGGCTTCTTCCGCGACGCGTTCCCGCACGTCATCGGCATCCTCGACGACGCGATCCGCCAGGTCGCCGAGCTCGACGAGCCGGACGACCGCAACTACGTACGCGCGCACGCGCAGCGCGACCTCGCCGACCACGGCGACCAGCGCCGGGCCACGACCCGCATCTTCGGCTCGAAGCCGGGTTCGTACGGCGCGGGCATCCTGCAGGTCATCGAGGCCGGCAACTGGCGCGACGACAAGGATCTCGCCGAGGTCTACACCGCGTGGGGCGGCTTCGCGTACGGCCGTGACCTCGACGGCGCACCGGCGGCCGACGACATGCGCGCCAACTACAAGCGCATCGCCGTCGCCGCCAAGAACATCGACACCCGCGAGCACGACATCGCCGACTCCGACGACTACTTCCAGTACCACGGCGGCATGGTCGCGACCGTCCGCGCGCTGACCGGCGCGGACCCCAAGGCGTACGTCGGCGACTCGACGACCCCCGACGCCGTGCGCACGCGGACCCTGCAGGAGGAGACGACTCGCGTGTTCCGCGCCCGCGTCGTCAACCCGCGGTGGATCGGCGCGATGCAGCGGCACGGCTACAAGGGCGCGTTCGAGCTCGCCGCCACGGTCGACTACCTCTACGGCTTCGACGCCACGACCGGCGTCGTGCACGACTGGATGTACGAGACCCTCGCCAAGGAGTACGTGCTCGACGAGGACAACCAGGCGTTCATGAAGGACGCCAACCCGTGGGCGCTGCGCGGCATCATCGAGCGGCTCAACGAGGCCGCCGACCGTGACCTGTGGGCGGACCCCGATCCCGAGGTGCTGGCCGCGATGCAGCAGGTCTACCTCGACATCGAGGGTGACCTCGAGGACCGGGGATGAGGCGCATCCGGGTCATCGGGATCGGACCCGGCGACCCGGACCAGGTGACCCTCGAGGCGGTCGCCGCGATGCACTCGGTGGCGTACTTCGTGGTCGCCGACAAGGGCGCCGGACGACCCGTTGCTGGCCGCGCGGCAGGAGCTGCTGACGCGGCACGTCGGGCTCGGTGCGCACGGTCGTGGCCGTACGCGATCCGGAGCGCGACCGGGCTGATCCCGGCTGACTACCGCGGCGCCGTGAGCGACTGGCACGAGGCGCGCGCCGAGGCGTACGAGCAGGTGATGCTCGAGCAGCCCGGCGACGTCGGCTTCCTGGTGTGGGGCGACCCGGCGTTCTACGACTCGACGATCCGCATCGTCGAGCGCGTCCTCGCGAGGGGCAACGTCGAGGCCGAGTGGGACGTCATCCCCGGCATCTCGAGCCTGCAGCTGCTCGCCGCCCGGCATCGCATCGTGCTGCACGAGATCGGCCAGCCGATCACCGTCACGACGGCCCGCAAGCTGCGTGAAGCCGTCGACCGTGGTGCCGACAACATCCTGGTCATGCTGAGCGCCCGGATCGACCTCGACGGGTTCGACGAGTGGCACATCTGGTGGGGCGCGAACCTCGGCACCGAGCACGAGCGCCTCGTCGCCGGCCCGGTCGCCGACGTCGCCGGCGAGATCGACCAAGCCCGCGCCGCCACCAAGGCCGCCGCGGGCTGGGTCATGGACGCCTACCTGTTGCGGAGCTGACGCGGGGACAATCCCCGCGAGAGGCGCAGTATGGCTGGCACACGGCGTACTAGAGCCGCCACATTGCGCCACTCGCGGGGGGTTGGGACCTCAGGCGACCTGCGGGTAGACCGCTTCGATCGGCAGGCCGGGCGCGGCCTTGGCCTGCTGGCTCACGTCGTCGGCGAGCACCTCGAGGTCGCCGGCCTCGATGCCGTCGAGGGCGGACTTCACGACGTCTGCCGGGTCGGACTTCGGCGCGTCGACGCCGGCGACCATGTCGGTGTCGACATAGCCGACGTGGAGCCCGACGACCTGGACGCCGCGAGGTGCGAGCGCCAGGCGCAGGCCGTTCGTCGCGCTCCAGAGCGCGGCCTTGGTCGGCTCGTACGTGCCGCCGAACGAGACCCACGAGAGTGCCGAGTGCATGTTGAGGATGACGCCGTTGCCGTTGTCGGCGATGCGGTCAGCCAGGAGCGACGCGAGGCGCAGTGGGCCGAAGTAGTTGGTCTCGAACTCCTGGCGGATCGCGGTCTGGTCCGCGGTCAGCAGCGGTCCACCGGCCACGATCCCGGCGTTGTTGATCAGGACGTTCACGTCGGGGGTGGCGGCAACCACGGCCTCGACGGAGTCGGTGTCGGTCACGTCGAGCTGGAGCGCCACGACGCGTGGGTCGCTCGTGTCGATCGTCGAGGCGTCGCGAGCAGTCGCGTAGACCTTGGTGACGCCGCGCTCGAGCAGCTGGCGGACGTACTCCTTGCCCATGCCGCGGTTGGCTCCGGTGACGAGGACGGTCTGGTTGGCGAGTGCGGTCATGAGGATTCCTTCGAGAGAAAGTAAACAGATGCGTGTACTTCTGCGAAGGTACACAGGTCTGTTTACTTTTGGCAAGTGGCCGCCTATTCTGGACTCGTGACCACGACCGCAAGACCCAAGCCGCGCGAGCGCCTGCTCGCCGCCGCCGAGGAGCTGTTCTACGCCGAGGGGGTCCACATCGGCGTCGACCGGCTGTGCGAGGTCGCGCAGGTGTCGAAGCGGTCGATGTACCAGCACTTCGGGAGCAAGGACGACGTCCTCGTCGAGATGCTCAAGCACCGCGCCCCTGACGTCATGGCCGGGCTCGACACCGCCCCCGACGCCCCGCCGCGCGAGCGGATCCTGGCGGTGTTCGACTCGCTGCACGCGCAGGCCCAGTCGCCGGACTTCCTCGGGTGCCCGTTCGTCAGCGTCGCGACGGAGCTCAAGGATCGCGAGCACCCGGCGAGCGTTGCCGCGAAGGGCTACAAGCTCGAGCTCACGGCGTTCTTCGAGGAGCAGGCCCGGCTGGCCGGGGCGACCGACCCCGAGGTGCTGGCGCTCCAGCTGACGATGATGTTCGACGGCGCCGGCGCCTACAGCGTGGTCCGCGGTGGTGCGTCGCCGGCGGCCCGATCAGCGGTCGAGGCATTGCTCGCCGCGCAGGGCGTCTAGCGGCCGATGACGGCGCGGCCCGCCGTGAGCAGCGTCGCGGCGACGGCTTTGGGTGAGCCTCCGACGTAGCCGGCGACCATGGCGCCGTCGCGCAGCATCATGAGCTGCTCGGCCTTGCCGTCGACGTCGTCGACGCCGAGCTGGTCGAGGAGCTCGCGGAACTGTCCGATCAGCCAGGTGCGGTGATCTCGCACCATGCGACTGCCCGGATGGTCGCGGGGCAGCTCGGCGGCGGCGTTGATGAACGCGCAGCCGCGGAATCCCGGCATGCACATCACCGAGCCAACGGCTTCGGCGTACCACTCGAGCACGCCGGCCGGGTCGTCCGGCAGCTCGGCGCGCTTGGCGGTGAGGCCGTCCTCGACGGCGGCGACCTGCTGCGCGAGGTAGGTCGTGATGAGGTCGTCCTTGGTGGGGAAGTGCCGGTAGAACGTGACCTTGGAGACGCCCGCGTCGGCGATGAGCCGGTCGGCGCTGACCGCGCGGATGCCGTCGGCGTAGTAGCGACGGGTCGCGGCATCCAGGATGCGCTCGCGCACGGGGGATGCGGTGGTCGACATCGTCACACTCCTTCGGGTTGTCATCGTCCCATGATCGTGCTTTGATTCATGTAGACGTACTAGTTAGTCTACCTCAACCTCAAGGAGTTCACATGCCCGAGCAGATCCTCTACACCGCCGTCGCCACCTCGACCGGAGACGGCCGCAACGGTCACGTCCGCTCGACCGACGGACTCCTCGACACCGACGTCCGCTTCCCGGTCGAGCTGGGTGGCGCCGGTGGCGCGACCAACCCGGAGCAGCTGTTCGCCGCCGGCTACGCCGCGTGCTTCCACTCGGCGCTCAAGTCGAGCAAGTCGCAGCACGGCGTCGACGTCACCGACTCGGCAGTCACCGCCGAGGTCGGCATCGGCCCCAACGGCCTCGGCGGGTTCGGCCTTGCCGTGACCCTGCGGGTCGAGCTGTCGGGCGTCTCGCAGGAAGACGCCGAGAAGGCCGTCGCGGTCGCCCACGAGTGGTGCCCCTACTCCAACGCGACGCGCGGCAACATCGACGTCATCCTCGACGTCGAGGTCGCCTGAGTCCCAACGAGGTCAGTCCTCGGGGTCGACCGGCGGCTCGGCACCTTCGTGCTCGTCCCGGTCGGCCCACTCCAGCAGTGGCGCGATGTCGAACACCGCCTGGTCGATGCCCGCGTGGAGGTCGCCGAGCTCGGCGAAGCGCGCCGGCACGGTCTCGATCGTGAAGTCGTGCGGGTCGACGTCGTCGACCTCGTCCCAGCGGATCGGCGTCGACACGCGTCCGTCGGGAAATCCCCGGACCGAATAGGCAGCAGCGATCGTGTGGTCGCGCGCGTTCTGGTTGTAGTCGACGAACAGCTGCGCAGGGTCACGGTCCTTGCGCCACCACGTCGTCGTGACGTCGTCGGGTGCCCGCCGCTCGACCTCCCTGGCGAACGCCAGCGCCCCACGGCGTACGTCCTTGAACTCGTGCTCGGGCTTGATGCGTACGTAGATGTGCAGGCCGTTGCCGCCTGAGGTCTTCGGGAAGCCGGTCGCGCCGAGCTCGTCGAGCACCTCCTCGGCGACTCGCGCCACGCGCTTGACCGTGGCGAAGTCACACTCCGGGCCGGGATCGAGGTCGATGCGCCACTCGTCGGGCTTCTCGACGTCGGCCTTGCGGCTGTTCCACGGGTGGAACTCGACGGTCGACATCTGCACGGCCCAGATCACCGACGCCAGCTCGGTGACGCAGAGCTCGTGGACGTCCCGGTTGTAGCGCGGGAAGTGCACGCTGACGGTCTTGACCCACGGCGGCGCGCCCGAAGGCAGCTTCTTCTGGTGCACCTTGTCGCCGGCGAGCCCTTTGGGGAAGCGGTGCAGCATGCACGGTCGCTCGTACAGCGCATTGACGATGCCGTCGCCGACCGCGAGGTAGTACTCGACGAGGTCGAGCTTGGTCCAGCCGCGCTCCGGGAAGTAGACGCGGTCGGGGTTGCTGACGCGCACGACCTTGTCGTCCACCTCGATCTCCACCGCGGGCGACGATGCCTTGGCCATGGCCCCACGTTAGGTGCTACGGCCGCTGTACGCCTGTGGGATTGGGGTACGTCACGGCGCCGGACGCCTCGACCGCGCGGGCCAGGGCCAGCAGCTGCTCCTCGATCGTGATCATCCGGCCGGTGGCCTCGCGGTCGACGCCCGCCGTGCACACGCGATCCGTGGCGTCCTCGATCTGCTGCCGCGCCGCGCGGCCGGTGTCGGTGATCGCACCATCGGCGTCGACCCATCCGCGGGTCGCCAGCCGGCTGATCGCCGCTGCCCACTCGTCCTCGGTCCAGCCGCGCATGCTGCGCTGCTGGTCGCCGGCGAGGCCCGTGGCCACGGCGAGGGCGTTGGCTGCTGCGCCGTCGAGGCCGGCGGAGGTCAGCACGGCGATGTGGCAGTCGCCGCGATACTCGCGGAGCACCGTTGCGGCGTGCCAGAGTCGTCCGGCGTCGTCGTCCGGCTCGGGCAGCGAGTGGTGCGCCGCGGCCAGCGGCTTGCCGGCGAAGTCGATGCCTCGCGTGATCGCCGACAGCTCCTTGGCGACGCGGCCGGCGTCGGCCGCTGCCAGTGCCGGGGCGAGGGCCTCGCGCGCCAGGTCGTAGCGGGTCTTCAGGATCTCGTCGCGCGACGCCATCGCCCAGGCGTCCGGCAGCGCACGGGTGACCATACGCGGAGCGAAGCCCTGGAACAGGGCCACGACGAGCTCCGGTGGGGGTGTCCCGACCGCCGCGGACCGCGACGCCATGTAGCCCATCCAGTAGCCCTTGAGCCCGATCGCCTCGTAGCGCTGCTTGGTGTCGGGGGCGAAGTAGACGACGTCGTGGATCGCCTCGATCGAGCGCCAGAAGGTCATGCCGCCATCTTGTCAGGAGGCGTCTGGGGCTCGCCGGTACCGTCGACGTCGATGACTGACTCACCGCAGAACACCCGCATCCTGCTCGCCTCCCGCCCGCACGGCGAGCCCACTTCGGACAACTTCACGATCGAGTCCGCGCCGATCCCCACGCCTGGCGAGGGTGAGGTGCTGCTCCGCACGATCTACCTCTCGCTCGACCCCTACATGCGCGGGCGCATGAGCACCGCGAAGTCGTACGCCGCGCCGGTCGAGATCGGCGACGTGATGGAGGGCGGCACGGTCGCCGAGGTCGTCGAGTCGAACGACGACTCGCTGCGTCCGGGCGACATCGTGCTGGCGTACCTCGGCTGGCAGGCGTACGGCGTCGCTTCGGCCAAGCACGTACGCAAGCTCGATCCTGCCCAGGCGCCGGTCTCGACCGCGTTGGGCGTGCTCGGGATGACGGGCTTCACGGCGTACGCCGGGCTGCTCGAGATCGGCAAGCCCCAGCCGGGCGAGACCGTCGTGGTGGCCGCCGCCGCTGGACCGGTCGGCTCGGCGGTCGGGCAGATCGCGCGCATCAAGGGTGCTCGCGCGGTCGGCATCGCCGGCGGTCCCGACAAGGTGTCCTGGCTCGAGGAGCTCGGCTTCGACGTCGCTCTCGACCACCGCTCGCCGACGTTCGTCGACGACCTCAAGGCCGCCGTGCCCGACGGCATCGACGTCTACTTCGAGAACGTCGGCGGCCACGTGTGGGACGCCGTGCTGCCGCACCTCAACACGTACGCCAGGGTGCCGGTGTGTGGGCTCGTCGCGCACTACAACGACACCGAGCTGCCGCCAGGGCCCGACCGTTCCGCCCGGCTGATGACCACGATCCTGACCAAGAGCCTCACGGTGCGCGGGTTCATCCAGACCGAGTTCGTCAAGGCGCACTATGCGGCGTTCCAGTCCGATGCCGCGGGCTGGTTGCGCGACGGCTCGCTCCGTCACCGCGAGGACGTCGTCGAAGGACTCGAGAACGCGCCCGAGGCGTTCGCGGGCCTGTTGAAGGGCAAGAGCTTCGGCAAGCTGCTCGTGCAGGTCGGCCCCGACCCGACCCGCTGACGCGCCGCTGGGAGTGACGTTTGCGTCGGGGTCACACGGCGTTTCGCGACCCAAACGTCACTCCCAGCGAGGTTCTACTGCAGGGTCATCCTGGGCTCGCCGGACGGGGTGAGGCCGGTGCCGGTCCGCACGCACGAGCCGCTCCTCGGCGTACCGGCGTTGTACGCCTGACGGACGCACGAACGGGTCGCGAGCTGGCCCCAGTAGTTGGGGTGCAGCGATTCCTGGATGTAGTACGGGCTGCTGCCTGCGGTCGTCACCGTACGGATCTGGTTGACCCACTCCGTACGGTCGACTGCCGTCGGCGCCGTCCAGTTGGCCAGCCCGACCTCCTCGTACAGGCCGACCGTGCTCTCGCACAGCCGCCGGCCGTTGAACGTCGACGCCAGGTTGAGCGTCTTGGCGTTCGTGATGCCGGCCTGGCTGATCGCGCCCGTCACGGTGTTGTTGATGGTCGGCAGGGCAGTGCCGTTGGCCCAGTCGGCATCGGCGTTCCAGAAGCCGCAGCCGCCCGTGTTCTGCCGCGAGTAGCCGCTCTCGCCGTAGCGGAAGCCCGAGCCGTTGGGCACCGGCGACGGGTAGTTCTGCACCAGCAGGGTCCACGAGCTGTCGGCGTAGCCGGCGTTGCGCATCGCGGTCCGGATGTTGGCGTACGCATTCGCGATGCGCGTCTTCACCAGGGAGACGTTGCTGCTCGTGAAGTTGGCGACGACGCTGCTGTCGTCCTTGCAGTAGTCCTTCCACCACGTCGGCGACGTGAGGAAGTCGGTCACGCACGACTGCACGACGCTCGCGAAGTTGAAGTCGTTGCCGCCGATCGACACCGTCACCATCTTGACGTTGTGCGTCGCGGCGAACTGCTGCAGCATCTTGGCCTGGCCCTGCTTGCCGGCGCCGTTGTCGTAGAAGTCGAGACCCGGCTTGAAGTCGCTGCCGTCGGACGTCGCGGTCTTGGCACCGGAGCACGCGAGGTTGAGGCCCAGCGTGCCGCCACCGATGTAGATCTCGGCGCTCTTGCTGCGGTGGCACCGGTTGATCTGCTCGGCGTTGTTGCCGGCGTTGTCGAAGTACGCCGTGCCGCCCAGCGCGTCGGCGCGGGAAGCGCTGTCGTTGGACGAACCGGCCCAACGACCGGCCTCACCGGAGATGTAGGAATCGCCGACCGACACGACGTACGGCGTGCCGCTGCCGGGGCCGTCGGCATGTGCCGGTGCAGCGACGAGGGTGAGTGCGGCGAGTGCCAGACTCAGCCCTCCGACGAGTGGACGTGCTCGGGTGACCAGCGACATGCGGTGCCTCCTAGGCGGACGTGCTCCCTCCGACCCTTCGGGCCCGGACCGAACCTAGTGGCGCACGTCACACTTTGGGAAGACCCAAATTACTTTCGGGTAGCCGTCAGTGGCGCAGTGGCCGGGTGAGGACCTTGGCGATGCACGCCGGTACGCCCTCGTCGTCCCCGTGATCGCGGGCCCGGTACGCACTGGGGCTCTCGCCGACCAGCTCGGAGAACCGGGTGCTGAACGTGCCGAGGGAGGAGCAGCCCACCTCGAAGCAGACGTCGGTGACCGACAGGTCGCCGCGCCGCAGCAGGGCCATGGCGCGCTCGATGCGGCGCGTCATGAGGTAGCCGTACGGCGACTCGCCGAACGCCGCGCGGAAGCTCCGCGAGAAGTGGCCAGACGACATCAGGGCGACACGAGCCAGGGCCTCCACGTCGAGCGGCTTGGCGTACTCACGGTCGATCGTGTCGCGTGCCCTGCGGAGCAGGACCAGGTCCTCGTTGGCCACGACTCCAGCATCTCATCTGGACGCGTTGCCGGCTCCGACGTGCGCGTAGTAGTCCCGCGGCCGGTTGCTCTGGTCGTCGACCAGTCCGAGCGTCTTGCTTCCGGCGTCCTCGATGGTCTTCGAGCTCAGCCAGGCCAGGAAGATCGACGGGATGACCACCATCAGCGCCGTGGCGAAGAACGTCATGCCGGAGTCTCGCTGCGGCAGCACCCCGAGGCTTGCGGCATACCGCTGCACGGGCTCGTGGATCAGGTAGATCCCGTAGCCGAGGCTGCCGACCCAGGCCAACGGGCGCCACGACATCCACGCGGCATACGGGCCGTCGTGCAGCACCACTGCGGACAGCGCCACGGCGATCGAGGCGGCGAACGCCGGGTGCCACCAGTTGGTCTCGATCCCGTGCAGCGGGCGGTTCATCACGAGAACGGCGACGGCCCCGATGCCGACGACGCCCGCGGCGCCCCGAGCCAATGCGCCCAGCCGGACTCCGGCAGCGCACACAACGGCGAGCGTCATGCCGATACCGAAGTCGAGCGCCTTCGCGAGCGGGTTGAACCACGCCGACCAGTCGGTCTCCGGCGGCTGCGCGACCATGATCTGCCACGCGAGGTACGCCGCGCCGACCGCAGCGCACAGGAGCGGCAGTGACATCGCGATGGCGACCCGGCCGGCCCGCGAACGTACGCGCCGCGTCGCCGCGTGGACGAGCGGGATCGTCATGGCGATCAGGATGTAGAAATGGAACTCGACGGCGAGCGACCAGGCTGGCCCGTTCGTCCAGAAGATGTACTGGTCGCTGTAGACGTGCGTGAACGTCAGATGGAGCACCAGGTCCTGCCAGTGCCCGGGCAGGGAGGGGTTCGTCAGAGCCCAGACGACGAGGATGACGGTGAGGTAGAGCGGCAGCAGCCGCGCCATCCGTCGGAACAGCACGATCCAACCCGGTCGCCCGGTCGTCCCGTCGAGCGTCGACCGGGCAACCGGCAACCAGAGGACGAACGCGGACAGGACGAAGAACATGTCGACGAACATGTCGCTGCCGAGCAGCAATTGGTGTGCCCAGCCCGAAAGCGGCCAGCTGTCGGTGCGGTTGTACTGGTAGGAGTGGAACAGCACGACGCTCAGTGCCGCGACTCCGCGCAGCCAGCCGAGCGGGTAGCGCGTCTGCTTCGTGGCAGCGGTGGTGGCGCTCACGCGACGGCCTCCGTGTCGTTGAAGGATTCGCTGGATCCGGTGGTCGGTGCCGAGCGCGGCGTCACGACCCACTGGTGCTCTCCGCGGAGCTGCTTGAGGTGTGCGATGCGATTGACCAGGTTCTTGAGCTCGGTGTACGCCAGCAGGGACGTGAGACCGCTCCAGACGAACCACCACGGGTGGGCCTTGATCACGGGTGCGGCCAGTCGCCAGCCGACCAGTGTCTGCAGCGGGCCGGAGACACAGATGAACAGGGTGACCAGCAGGAACAATGGTGAGCTGAAGTCGAGCCCGCCGTCGCGCCAGACGAGGAAGCCGAGCAGGGGCAGTGCCATGAGGGAGACCCACGGATAGAGCTCGCGCCAGACCAGCAGGTATGCCGCACCGACCTTCTGGCGCAGACCGAGGTTCGGCGAACGTAGCACTGGCAGCAGGTGGCGGCACGAGACCTGGAACCAGCCCTGGGCCCAACGCATGCGCTGCTTCCAGAGCGCTTGGGGCGTCTCGGGCGCGAGCTCGTACGAGATCAGACCGGGGTCGTTGACGATCTTGCCGCCGCGCTCGAGGACGCGCATCGAGGCCTCGATGTCCTCGGTGAGGAACGAGCCGCGCAGCCTGATCTTGCGCAGTGCCGATGCGGTCCAATAGCCGTTGGACCCGCCGAAGATGCCGAAGCCGTGCAGGGCGGCCCGCCCAGGGTGCGCCACGGCGTAGATCTGCTCGAACTCCACCGCGACGAGCTTGGCCAACGCCGAGTCCGAACCGTTGCGGATGACGCAATGGCCCTGGACGATGTCGACGCCGGAGGCGACCCACTGCCACGCGCGCTCGAAGGCGCCCGGCATCGGGTGGTGGTCGGCGTCGAAGATGCCGACGAACTCGCCCTCGGCGACGCGCAGCGCGGCGTTGACGTTCTGTGCCTTCGAGGTGCTGTCGTGGACCTTGACGACCGTCAGATCGGGGTGCGCCTGACTCATCCTGGACAGCACCTCTTCGACCGGCAGGGGCGTGGGGGTGTTGTACGCGAGAACGATCTGCAGGCCGCCGGAGTACTCCTGCGCAAGGAACGACTCGAGGGTCTCGACAACCGTGTCCGCCTCGTTGGGGAGGTACGCGGCGATGACCGCGCTGGCTCGCGGTGCCGGCCGGTCGGGCGCTGCCGGAGCTCGTGGTGGGTCGAGGGCGTGCAGGCACTCAGCCCAGATCGTGAGGGCCGTGACGCCGAGCGACGCGACGATGACCCAGTAGAGGACGGCTGACGGATCGAGACCGATCGTGTAGAGCCCGACGAGGGCGAGGAACGGCAGCAGCACGCTGCCGACCGTGGCGAGGAAGACCTGCAGACCGGCTGAGCGCCAGGTGATCCGGACGACTGACTGACGACGTGTGCCGTCGTGGTGCCGGGGCTGGAGGTCGCGCTGACGCCCTGACTCGCCGGCGGCGACTCGCGCCTGGCGCTCGGCCCGCTCCGCATCGACCTTGCGGGTGATGCGCGCCCAGCCGATGCCGAGATCGGTCGTGTCGGCAGGCGCGCCGACGGCGTCGAGCGCTTCGATGCAGTGGTACGCCATCTCCTGCAGGCGTACGGGGCGTGCAGCGTGGTCGTCGTGGCGGAGCCTGAACGTGAGCCGTCCGTCCTGCGTGGCAGCTACGACCTCCCCGGGGTGGAGGTGCTGGATGAGAACCTCCGCAGCCGCCTCGACGAGCTGCTGCGGAGCGCGTACGGACTCTGTCACGTCGCCGCCCGGCCCGAGCCAGGTCGGGTCGATGACGGCGACGATCTCGCGCCGCCGCCGCAGCACCGGCTCGGTGCGTACGGCGGTCACTTCGTGGACCGAGCCGACGCGGGGGTCGCGCTGTGAAGGCGGTCGGGGTCGCGTGGACGTGGCTGAGCGCAGCAAAAGGGTCAAGGGGTGTGGCCTCGTGATCTCGTGGGCGACGGTCTGGAGGTCTCTTCCACCATTGCCGGGATTGCACCGCACAATCAACCTGAGACCCCGTGTTCCGAGTCACGTACGGGCTCCGACTTGACCTGGAGCGCACTCCAGGGTGAATGCTGAAGGCATGACTGTGACCGAGGTCCCCGCCGAGGGACTGACCATCAGCGGCGCCGCCGAGCTGAGCGGGCTGAGCGTCGACACGTTGCGCTACTACGAGAAGGAGGGCCTGTCCCTCCATCGTCCTGAACGCTCGGCATCGGGACAGCGCCGCTACACCGAGGATGACGTGCGTTGGCTCGGCACGCTCGTGATGCTGCGCCGCACCGGCATGCCGATCCGCGACATCCGTCGCTTCGTCGACCTCTACCGGGTCGACGGCAGCGAGCCGGAGCGGATGGCGATCCTCGAGGCGCATCGCGAGCACGTGCTCGAGGAGCTCAACGAGGTGCAGACGCATCTCGCCGCGATCAATCGCAAGATCGACCACTACAAGGAATTGGTGAACGGATGAAGACCACCGCATGGGGGAGCCAGGGCCTCGAGGCCAGCGTCGAAGGACTCGGCGCGATGGGAATGTCGGCGTTCTACGGCGACCGCGACGATGCAGAGTCGACCGCGACGCTCAACCGGGCGCTCGACCTCGGCGTCTCGATGATCGACACCGCCGAGGTGTACGGACCGTTCCTCAACGAGCAGCTCATCGGGCAGGCGATCGGTCACCGTCGCGACGAGTTCGCGCTGGCGACGAAGTTCGCCACGCACATCGAGGACGACGGCACTCCCGGGCCGGCCGACGGCAGCCCGGCGTACGCCCGCAAGGCGCTCGAGCGCTCGCTCAGGCACCTCGGCATGGAGACGATCGACCTCTACTACCTGCACCGCGTCGACCCGAACGTCCCGATCGAGGAGACCGTCGGCGCGATGGCGGAGTTCGTCACGGAGGGCAAGGTCCGCTACCTGGGCCTGTCCGAGGCGGCGCCAGAGACGATCCGCCGCGCCCATGCGACGCATCCGATCACGGCAGTCCAGACGGAGTACTCACTGTTCGAGCGCAGCCCTGAGGTCAACGGTGTCCTCGACACGACCCGTGAGCTCGGCATCGAGTTCGTCGCGTACTCACCGCTGGGTCGGGGCGTGCTGACCGGCGCGATCACGTCGCCGACGGACCTGGATGAGAGTGACTGGCGGCGCAACATGCCGCGGTTCGGCGAGGAGGCCATGACGCACAACCTCACGGTCGTCGACAAGGTCCGCGCGCTCGCAGGTGCCAAGGGCGTGACGCCGGGGCAGCTGGCGTTGGCCTGGGTGTTGCACCAGGACGGTGTCGTCGCGATCCCGGGCACGAAGCGTCGGACGTACCTCGAGGAGAACGTCGCCGCGGTCGACGTCGACCTCACGGCCGACGACCTGGCCGCACTCGCCGATGCGGCCCCCGTGGGCGTGACCCAAGGGGACCGCTACGACGAGGCCGGCATGCGCGCCGTCCACGTCTGACGCACAACTCGTTCGCCAATGAGGCCGCTCGCGGCCGAATGTGAGCGGAGCGAGGCGAACTCACGTGAGCTCGCCTCGCTCCGCTCACGGGCTCGTTCCGCCCCTACTCGCTGCGCTCGTGGGGGTACCCCCAGCCCTGGCGAACCGGAGTTGCGCCCGGCGCGCGCGACTACGCCTTGGCGTAGGTCAGCACCCACTCGACGAACGGGGTCGCCTCGCGCCAGTCGGCACGTACGTGGTCGAGCAGCTCGGGCGTGTGGATGAACGGCTCGAAGCCGTAGCTCTTGCCCAACGTCATCGACTTGTGGCGCAGCAGCTCGATGCGCGGGTGGTCGACCTCGAACCCGCGCGGCGCGGTCTTGAGCCGGTCACCGCCGAGCTCCCACCCGGCTGCCTGCATGGTGGCGAGGATCTGCTCGAGGTCGCCGCCTCGTCGCTTGTCGACGATCGCATCGCGGATGCTCGCGAGTCGGGGGGACGACGCCTCGTAGAACCCGACGCCGACACGCACCCCAGGGGCGCCGACCTGGACGTAGTAGCCGGTGGACGGCCCCTTGGGCACGAACGCGCCTTGGTGGGTCTTGTAGGGCGTCTTGTCCTTGGCGAACCGCACGTCGCGGTAGGGCCGGAACACCTTCGCGTCGCCGAACTCGTCGGCCAGCCCGGCGACCAGCGCCTTCATCGGCGCGGCCACGGCCTCGTCGTACGTCGCCCGGTGGGCCTCCCAGTACGACTTCGTGTTGTCCATCTCGAGGTCGTCGTAGAAGTCGAGGGCCGCGACGGGAAAACCGGTGAACTCAGGCACCCTGCGAGGCTACTTCGTGACCGCGACGTCCTGCTCGCCGAGCACCCTGAGCAGCTCGAGCTTCCCGTACGTCTCGGTGCCCGGCGCTGCGCCGAGGATCACCAAGGTCTGGCCCTCCTCGGCCGTCGCCATCGTCTCGCAATCGACCTCGAGCAGCCCGACCTTGGGATGGACGAGCCGCTTCGACGCGGGGTGGCGGAGGCCGACCTCGTGCTGCTGCCAGATGTCGGCGAACTCGCTGCCGGTCGCGAGGAGTGCGTCGATCATGGCCACGACATCGGCGTCGTGAGGTCGTCGGGACCAGGTCGCGCGCAGGTCGGCGACCCGGATGCGGCTCTGCTCCGGCTGGTCCTCCAGCGGGGCGGCCCGGGTCTCGGGGTCTGCGAACCAGCGCCACGTCATGCTCGCCTCGACGCCGGTGAGCCCGCTGCGATCACCCTGCAGGAGCTTCGACAGCCGGTTCTGGGCCAGGACGACGCCGAGGTCGGACACCACGAACGCGGCGCAGTCCTCGAGCTGGTCGATCACCCGGAGCAGGACCGGGCGTACGTGCGTCGAGGAGCCCGTGCGGTCGGGCGTCGCGTGGCCGGAGAGCCGGTAGAGGTGGTCGGTCTCGTCCTCGGAGAGGCGCAGCGTACGGGCGAGGGCGCGCAGCATCTGGATCGACGGCTGGGGGCTGCGGGCCTGCTCGAGCCGGGCGTAGTAGTCGACTGACATCCCGGTGAGGTGCGCGACCTCCTCGCGCCGCAGACCGGGTGCGCGCCTGCGGGGTCCGACCGTGAGCCCGACATCGGCGGGCTGCAGGGCCTCCCTCCGGCGGCGGAGGAAGTCGGCGAGCGAGCTGCGATCCATACGTCCATCATCGCTCGCCCACGAAGGCGTAAACAGGGATCGCCAGTCCGTGGTTGAACGCTCCTCTCCCGCCGGCGGCCGACCCGACGCAGGCTGGATGCATGACCACTTCGACACTGACCACCAAGACCCTCGGCACCCTCGGCTCGACCCCTGCGATCGGCCTCGGCCTGATGGGGATGTCCGCGCTGTACGGACCCTCGGATCGCGACGAGAGCATCGCGACGATCCACGCGGCCCTCGACGCCGGGGTGACCCTGCTCGACACCGGCGACTTCTACGGCATGGGGCACAACGAGCTGCTGCTCGCCGAGGCCCTCAAGGGCCGCGACCGCGACGCCGTCGACATCAGCGTCAAGTTCGGCGCCCTCCGCGGCCCCGACGGCGCGTGGTTCGGCTTCGACGCCCGGCCGGCGGCGGTGAAGACCTGGCTCGCGTACTCGCTCGTCCGGCTCGGCACGGATCACGTCGACATCTACCGCCCGGCTCGACTCGACCCCGACGTGCCGATCGAGGAGACCATCGGCGCGATCGCCGAGCTGGTCGAGGCCGGCCACGTCCGCCACATCGGGCTGTCCGAGGTCGGCGCCGAGACGATCCGCCGCGCCCACGCCGTGCACCCCATCTCGGACCTGCAGATCGAGTACTCGCTGATCTCACGCGGCATCGAGGGCGAGATCCTCGACACCTGCCGTGAGCTGGGCATCGGCATCACGGCGTACGGCGTGCTGTCGCGCGGCCTGATCAGCGGGCACTACGACGCCTCGAAGACGGGTGCGGGTGACTTCCGCTCGCACACGCCCAGGTTCCAGGGCGAGAATCTCGACCGCAACCTCCAGCTCGTGGAGGCCATGCGCGGGGTCGCCTCGGACTCCGGCATCACGGTCGCGCAGGCAGCCATCGCGTGGGTCGCGTCCCGCGGCGACGACATCGTCCCGGTCGTCGGCGCCCGTACGCGCGAGCGCCTCGCCGAGACGCTCGGTGCAGCCGAGGTCGTGCTCACTGAGGAGCAGCTCGCGGCGATCGAGTCTGCGATGCCGGTCGACGAGGTCGCCGGCACGCGGTACGCCGAGGAGCAGATGGCGATGCTCGACAGCGAGCGCTGAGCAGCAGAGCGGTGACTTGGGGCCCAGGCGTGCGACCGCTTTGGGCCCCAGCTCACCGCCCCACCCTCGGGGACGGCTGCCACCCTCCTCGTGTGAGCAAACTCCCATCGGGTTGCGTTCGCCGAGGTGACGCTGCTTAGGTAAGCCTGACCTAAGTACACACCTTCGGGGGAAGGAGTGGTGGTGCGCCACCACCTGTTCAACGCACGCAATCTCGACCGCTATCGCGATGACATGGCACGAGGGCTCGACGCCCTGACCGGACACGTCGCCGCCGTGAGGCAACCGTCCTCCGGAGCCGGCGTTCCCGGCGTGACGCAACGCGTCGCGGAGGTCGATCTCGACGCGCCGCTCGGCGATCTGGACGCGGTCCTCGACGAGATGCGGACGGTCTACCTCGACGACGCCGTCTGGTTCCACGAGCCGCGCTACCTGGCGCACCTCAACTGCCCTGTCGTGATCCCTGCGCTCGTGGCCGAGCTGTTCGTGTCGGCGGTCAACTCCTCGCTCGACACGTGGGACCAGAGCGCGGGCGGCACCCTGGTGGAGCGGCGGCTGGTGGACTGGACCGCCGGCCGCATCGGGTTCGGCGACGAGGCCGACGGGGTGTTCACGAGCGGAGGCACGCAGTCGAACCTCCAGGCGCTGCTCGTCGCGCGCGGCCAGGCGTACCTCTCGGGTGACGCCGACCCGGCCGAGCCCCTCGCGCAGACGCTGACCCGGTTCCGGATCTTCGCGTCGCGTGACAGCCACTTCAGCGTGCAGAAGTCGGCGAACGTGCTCGGCCTCGGCCTCGATGCGGTGGTGACCGTGCCGACCGACGACCGGCGCCGGATGGACCCGTGGCTCCTCGACGCCGAGATCACCCGGGCGCGGGCAGCCGGGCTGATCCCCATGGCCGTCGTCGCGACTGCCGGCACGACGGACTTCGGCAGCATCGATCCCCTGGACCGGGTCGCGGACGTCTGCGCGGACCACGGCGTATGGCTGCACGTCGACGCGGCGTACGGCGGCGGGCTGCTGGTGTCGACCCGGCGACGGCACCTCATCGACGGCATCGAGCGGGCCGACTCGGTGACGATCGACTTCCACAAGACGTTCTTCCAGCCGGTCAGCTCGAGCGCGGTCATCGTGCGCCGAGGCGACGACCTGCGGCACGTGACCTACCACGCGGACTACCTCAACCCGCGTTCCGCGGCGCTGCCGAACCAGGTCGACAAGAGCCTGCAGACCACGCGCCGGTTCGACGCGCTCAAGCTGTGGCTGACGCTGCGCACGATGGGCGCCGATGCGATCGGCGACTACCTCGACGACGTCATCGACCTGGCCCACATCGGGTACGGGCTGCTCCGCGACGATCCCGACTTCGAGGTCGTGGTGGCACCGGCGCTGAGCACCCTGGTGTTCCGCTTCCGCCCTGCGGACGTGCCGGAGGGGATCGCCGACGAGGTCAACCCGCGGATCCGCCGCACGATCGCCGGCGGCGGCAACGCCGTCATCGCGGGCACGGTGATCGACGGCCGGGCATGGCTCAAGTTCACCCTCCTCAACCCCGAGACGACTGCCGACGACCTGCGAGCCGTGCTCGACCTGATCCGCGAGATCGGTCGCGAGCTGCTCGACGAGCTGCGTGCGGAGGCCCGATGATGCGGACGTACGACTTCGCCGCCATCGGCCTCGGGCCCTTCAACCTCGGGCTGGCCTGCCTCGCGGAACCGGTCGACGGGCTCGACGGGATCTTTCTCGAGGCGCGGGAGGACTTCAGCTGGCACCCCGGCATGATGCTCGCCGACGCGACGCTGCAGGTGCCGTTCATGGCCGACCTCGTCACGATGGCCGATCCGACCTCGCGGTTCTCGTTCCTCGAGTTCCTCAAGCGGACCGGCCGGCTGTACGCCTTCTACATCCGCGAGAGCTTCTACCCGTTGCGCGCCGAGTACGACCAGTACTGCCGGTGGGCTGCGGCCCAGATCCCGGGAGTCCGCTTCGGCCGGCACGTCGACCGGGTCGAGCACGACGGCGAGGCGTACGTCGTCACGGCCCGGCTCCGCAACGGTGACACCGAGACGTACCGGGCGCGGCGCCTGGTGCTCGGCACCGGGACGCAGCCGCACGTACCTGCCGCGCTGCGTGGGCTCGACGGACCCATGATCCACACCGCCGACTACCTCACCCACAAGGCCGCCCTGCAGGCCAAGCGGTCGATCACGATCGTCGGCAGCGGGCAGAGCGCGGCCGAGGTCTACCTCGACCTGCTCGAGGACATCGACTCGTACGGCTATGAGCTCGTCTGGGCCACGCGATCGCCGCGGTTCTTCCCGATGGAGTACACCAAGCTGACGCTCGAGATGACCTCGCCGGAGTACACCGCGTACTTCCAGGCGCTGCCGATGGAGACGCGCGACGAGCTCCTGCGCTCGCAGCGACAGCTCTACAAGGGCATCAGCGGGGACCTCATCGACGCGATCTACGACACGCTCTACCGCAAGCAGGTGCACGGCGCCGTGCCCACGCGCCTGCTGACCAACACCGAGCTGGCCGGCGCGGCCTGGGGCGGGGCGCGGGGCGCGTACGACCTCGAGCTCCGGCACACCGAGCTTGACGTGCCGTTCGCGCTGGAGACCGAGGCGCTGGTCCTCGCGACGGGATACCGGCCGCACGTGCCGGGATTCGTCGGACCGATCACGGAGCGGATCCGCTGGGACGAGCGAGGCCGCTACGCCGTGGCGGCCGGCTACACGATCGACGAACAGGAGCAGATCTTCGTGCAGAACGCCGAGGAGCACACCCACGGCCTCGTGGCGCCCGACCTCGGGATGGGCGCCTTCCGCAACTCGATCATCGTCAACGCGATGTGCGGGCGCGAGGTCTATCCGGTCGAGGAGCGGATCGCGTTCCAGGAGTTCGGAGTGCCGGCGCGCCGGCCCGGACGGAGGTGCCGGTATGACCACGACTGCCCTGTTCGCCCGCGCCACCCGCATCGGCCGGATCACGATCGAACCCGTCGACCTCGACCGTGATGCCGTGACGCTGCACGCGTGGGTGACGCACCCGCGATCGGTCTACTGGGGCATGCAGGCCGCGACCCTCGATGACGTGCGGACGGCATACGCCGACATCGCGGCCGACCCGCACCACGACGCCTGGCTCGGTCGGGTCGACGGCGAACCGGCGTTCCTCGCCGAGACGTACGACCCCGCCCACAGCGAGCTGGCCGAGACGTACGAGGTGCGCGACGGCGACATCGGCATGCACGTGCTCGTCGCGCCGACGGACCGGCCGCGTCACGGCTTCACCTCGGCGGTGTTCCGCAGCGTGATGGAGCTCTGCCTCGACGATCCGCGCCATCACCGGGTCGTCGTCGAGCCGGACATCCGCAACGACCGCATCGCTGCGCTCAACGCGGCGGCGGGCTTCCGCGTCGAGCGCGAGGTCGAGCTCGCCGGCAAGACCGCGGCGCTCAGCACGTGCACCCGCGAGCAGTTCACGCGAAGCAAGATGCTGGGACAACGCAGGAAGGAAGGTGACGATCCACGTAGCGCAAGTGATCACTTGACCCCTGACGCGATGGAGCGGGCGCACCGGTTCCTCGTCGCCAAGGCACTGGCCGAGTTCTCGCACGAGCGGCTGCTCACGCCAGAACCCATCGGCCACGACCACCAGGTCACGATCGGTGGCACCCGCTACCGGTTCCACGCGCATCGCTACGAGCTCGAGCACTGGGTCGTCGAACCGTGGTCGGTGACCCGCGAGGTCGACGGGGTGCCGGCCGAGCTGGACGCCCTGGCGTTCATCGCCGAGCACGCGGACGTCCTGGGCATCCCCGAACCGCTGCTCCCGACCTACCTCGAGGAGATCAGCAGCACGCTCGCGAGCGCCGCCTGGAAGCACGTCCACGGCACGCTGACCTCGGCCGACCTCGTCCACGCCGACTTCCAGACGATCGAAGCGGCGATGACCGAGGGTCATCCCGGATTCGTCGCCAACAACGGCCGTATCGGCTTCTCGGCATCGGACTTCGCCGCGTACGCGCCGGAGGCCGGCCAGCCCTTCGCCGTGGTGTGGCTCGCGGTGCTCCGCACCAAGGCGCACCTCTCGCTGGGTGCGGGGCTCGACGAGGAGACCTTGTACGCCGGGGAGCTCGATGCGACGACCCGCGACCGCTTCGACGCCGAGCTGCGCGATCTCGGCCTCGACCCCGACGACTACCTGCTGATGCCCGCGCACCCCTGGCAGTGGGAGCACAAGCTGGCGATCACGTTCGCTCCCGATGTCGCCCGGCGCGACATCGTCTGCCTGGGGCGCAGCGACGACCGCTACCGCGCGCAGCAGTCGATCCGTACGTTCTTCAACGCCGACCGCCCTGAGCGGCACTACGTCAAGACCGCGCTCTCGATCCAGAACATGGGGTTCATGCGGGGGCTGTCGCCGCGCTACATGCGAGCGACGCCGGCGATCAACGACTGGGTGGCCGGGCTCGTCGATGCCGACGAGGAGCTGCGGGACTGCGGCTTCGGCGTGCTGCGCGAGCGCGCGGCGATCGGCTACACCGGCGACGCCTATCACCGGCTCGGGACACCCTCGGCGTACACCAAGATGCTGGCCGCGCTCTGGCGCGAGAGCCCGCTGCCCCAGCTCGCCGCAGGTGAACGACTCGCGACGATGGCGTCTCTGCTGCACCGCGACCGCGACGGCCGGCACCTGGTCACCGAGCTGATCGGGGCGTCGGGGGTGTCACCCCGCGAGTGGGTCGCGAGCTACCTCCGGGCGTACCTCCGCCCGATCGTGCACTGCCTGCACCGCTACGAGCTGGCGTTCATGCCCCACGGCGAGAACCTCATCCTCGTCCTGGAGGACCACGTGCCGACGCGCGTGCTGATGAAGGACATCGGCGAGGAGATCGCGGTGATGGGTGACCTGCCGCTGCCCGCCGACGTCGAGCGGGTGCGCGTGACAGTGCCGGAGCGGGTCAAGCCGCTGGCGGTGCTGACCGATGTGTTCGACGGATTCCTGCGCTTCCTTGCCGGCATCCTCGCCGAGGACCGCGTGCTGGGGCCGGACGAGTTCTGGGCGCTGGTCGCCGACACGATCACCGACCACCAGTCCGCGCATCCCGAGCTGGCCGAGGCGTTCGCGCGGATCGACCTGTTCACGCCGGAGTTCGACCACTCGTGCCTCAACCGGCTCCAGCTGCGCAACACCCGCGAGATGGTGGACCTGTCCGACCAGGCCGAGTCGCTGATCTTCGCCGGCACTCTGGTCAACCCGATCTCCCGGTGACGATCAGGGCAGCAGCAGGACCTTGCCGGTGGCGCGGCGCTCGTCGAGCGTGAGGAGGGCTTGCGTCGCCTCGGCGAGGGGGAACGTCGGGCCGACGACCGGCCGCAGCGCACCGCTCTCGAGGTGCGGGGCGAGCGCGGCCCACTCCTTGGCGACGTGACCCGGGCGCGCCAGGGCGTACGCGCCCCAGCCGACACCGACGACCGACACGTTGTTGAGCAGCAGGCGGTTGACCTTGACCGTCGGGATGTCGCCGGCCGTGAACCCGATGACGAGCAGGCGGCCGTCCGCCTTGAGGCTGCGCAGCGAGTCGGTGAACCGGTCCCCACCCACAGGGTCGACGACGATGTCGACGCCACCCTGCTCGGCGACCGCGTCCTTGAACCCGTCGGGCAGCACGAACGCGTCGGCACCCGCCTGCAGCGCGATCGCGCCCTTCTCGGCGGTCGACGTGACGGCGATGACCCGGCCGGCGCCGAACGCCTTGGCGACCTGGATCGCCGCGGTGCCGACGCCTCCGGCCGCTCCGTGCACCAGCACCGACTCGCCGGCCTCGAGGCGACCGCGCTCGACGAGGGCGAAGTAGGCGGTGCCGTAGTTGAAGACGATCGCGGCACCCTGCTCGTACGAGATGCTGTCGGGGATCGGGAACGTCAGGTCGACCTGGGCGACGGCCTCCTCGGCGAACCCGCCGAGCAGGCACAACGCAGCGACGCGGTCGCCTGTCGAGAAGCCCGAGCCGTCCGGAGCGCTGATGACCTCGCCGGCGATCTCGGCGCCCGGCGTGAACGGCAGGTCGGGCTTGAGCTGATAGAGCCCGCGGCTCTGGAGCACCTCGGGGAACGCGACGCCGGCAGCGCGTACGCGGATGAGCACCTGGTTGTCGGCGGGCTCGGGGCTGGGGAGGTCGACGAGCTCGACCGCTGAGGGGCCGTCGAGAGACGTGATCTGTACGGCTTTCATGTCCGCGAGACTAGCGCACGCACTAAGCGAGCGCTTAGCACCCGATCCGGTCCGTACTCTTGGCACATGCACGCATCCGTCGACGTCGAAGTGGCGCGCTGGTGCGCCGATCACCGCTACACCGTGCTGACGAGGGTGTGCCGGGTGCTCGAGGACGTCGGCGAGTCGACGGCGTTCCTCGTGGCCCTCGTGGTGGTCGGCCTGCTGGTCCTGGTGGTCCGCAGGATGTGGGTGGACCTGCCGCCGGTGGCGTTCGCCTTCCTCGCGATGGTCATCGTCAACGGCAACCTGAAGCATCGGATCGACCGACCGCGGCCACCTGCCGACCTGGCCCTGACGACGCTCCACGGCGCCTCGATGCCGTCGTCCCACGCCGTGCTGACGTCGTCGATCCTCGTCGCGGTGCTGATGGTCCCGGAGTGGACCTCGGAGACGGCCCGCCGGACGGTCGGTGTCCTCGGGGCGATCGGGTGCCTCATCACCGGAGCCGCGATGGTCTATCTCGGCGGTCACTGGCTGAGTGATGTGCTGGTCGGCTGGGCCCTCGGGGCCGTCATGGTCGGCGGGGTCCTTGTGCTGTGGCGACGCATCGGCCTGCCGATGGGGAAGCCGGCCTGATGCGGTTGATCGACCTGCTGCCCAAAGGCGTGACGACGGACGAGGACGTCGTCTACGACGCGATCACGCAATGGGTCGACCACCGGGGTCTCACCCTCTATCCCGCCCAGGACGAGGCGATCCTGGAGTGCGTCGCCGGGTCCAACGTGATCCTGGCGACGCCGACCGGTTCCGGCAAGAGCCTCGTGGCGACCGCTGCCATGGCCGCCGCGCTGGCCCGTGGCGAGTGCAGCGTCTACACCGCGCCGATCAAGGCCCTCGTCAGCGAGAAGTTCTTCGACCTCTGCGAGATCTTCGGTGCCGACAACGTCGGGATGGTCACGGGTGACGCGGCGGTCAACGCCGACGCCCCGATCATCGCGGCGACCGCCGAGATCCTCGCCAACATGGCGCTGCGCGAAGGCGCCGGCGCCGACATCGGCCTGGTGGTGATGGACGAGTTCCACTTCTACGCCGACCCTGATCGCGGCTGGGCATGGCAGGTCCCACTGATCGAGCTGCCCAAGGCGCAGTTCCTGCTGATGTCGGCGACGCTCGGCGACACGTCGCGGTTCGAGGCCGATCTCTCCAGGCGTACGGGCCGGTCGACCGCGCTCGTCACGACCTCCGAGCGCCCGGTCCCGCTGATCTCGGAGTACGTCTCGACGCCGATCCAGGAGACCCTCGAGCAGCTGATCGAGACGAACCAGACCCCCGTGTACGTCGTGCACTTCACGCAGGTCTCGGCGCTCGAGCGGGCGCAGGCGCTGACGAGCATCAAGGTCGCGACCCGCGAGGAGCGCGACGTCATCGCCGAGCACCTCGGCGACTTCCGGTTCTCCTCGGCGTTCGGCAAGACGCTGTCGCGGCTCGTACGCATGGGGGTCGGCGTGCACCACGCGGGGATGCTGCCGCGCTACCGACGGCTCGTCGAGACGCTGACCCAGGCCGGGCTGCTCAAGGTCGTCTGCGGCACCGACACGCTGGGCGTCGGCATCAACGTGCCGATCCGCACCGTGCTCTTCAGCGGCCTGTCGAAGTACGACGGCGTGCGGCAGCGCCAGCTGCAGGTGCGCGAGTTCCAGCAGATCGCGGGGCGCGCGGGCCGGGCCGGGTTCGACACCGTCGGCCACGTCATCGTCGAGGCGCCCGAGCACGACATCGAGAATGCCCGCCTGGTCCGCAAGGCTGGCGACGACGTCAAGAAGCAGCGCAAGATCCAGCGCAAGAAGGCGCCGGAGGGCTTCGTCTCCTGGGGCGAGGGGACGTTCACCAAGCTCTCGACCGGTACGCCCGAAGCGCTCGTCTCCCGCATGCGGGTCAGCCACGCGATGGTGCTCGACGTCATCTCGCGTCCCGGCGATGCCCGCGCGTCGCTCGAGCGGTTGCTGCGGGAGAGCGACGAGACCGAGGAGTCGCAGGACCGCCTGCTCGCCGAGGTCGACGAGATCATCGACGCGTTGCTCACCGGCGGCGTCGTCGAGCAGGTCGACCCGCCCGACGCCGACGGCCGTACGCTCCGCCTGACGGTCGACCTGCAGGCCAACTTCGCCCTCAACCAGCCGCTGTCGCCGTTCGCCGTCGCGGCCTTCGAGCTGCTCGACCGCGACGACCCGGCATACGCGCTCGACATGGTCTCGGTCGTCGAGGCCACGCTCGACGACCCCCGGCCGATCATCAACGCGCAGCGGCACCGCGCCCGCGGCGAGGCGATCAACGAGATGAAGATGGACGGCATCGAGTACGACGAGCGGATGGAGCTGCTCGAGGAGATCACCCACCCCAAGCCGCTCGAGGAGCTGCTCGGCGTCGCGTACGAGTCCTACCGCAAGGGGCACCCGTGGGTCGCCGACCACGAGCTGCGGCCCAAGTCGGTCGTGCGCGAGATGTGGGAGCGGGCGATGACGTTCTCCGAGCTGATCGGCGACTACCAGCTCGCCCGGTCCGAGGGGCTCGTCCTGCGCTACCTCTCCGACGTCTACAAGACGCTGCTGCGCACGGTGCCCGAGCAGCTGCGCAACGAGGAGCTCATCGACCTCACGGAGTGGCTCGGCGAGCTCGTACGCCAGACCGACTCGAGCCTGCTCGACGAGTGGGAGCAGCTGATCAACCCCGACACCGATCCCGCCGAGGTACGCGCGAAGGCCGAGGGCAGTGCGCCGCCGAGGCCCGTCACCGGCAATGCGCGAGCGTTCCGGGTGCTCGTCCGCAATGCGCTGTTCCGGCGGGTCGAGCTCGCGGCTCTGGGCCGGTGGAGCGCGCTCGGGGAGCTCGACGGCGAGGATGGCTGGGACGCGACCGAGTGGATGGCGGCGATCGCTGCCTATCGCGAGGAGTATGACTCGATCGGCACGGGTCCGGCGGCGCGCGGCCCCGACCTGTTCATGGTCGAGGAGGGCGCGACCACGTGGAAGGTGCGCCAGACGTTCGACGACCCCGAGGGTGACCGCGACTGGGGCATCACGGCCCAGGTCGACCTGGCGGCGTCGGACGAGGCAGGCGAAGCGGTGGTCACCGTGCTCGAGGTCGGTCCTGCGTGAAGCGGTGACTTAGGGCCCACGGGGAACGCTGCTGTGGGCCCTAAGTCACCGCTCCGAGGTCAGCGCGCCTTCAGCCTCAGCGGGGCCTTGTCTCCTGGGACGTTCGTGATGTTGCGGAGCTTGTTGGGTGCGACAGCGTCGGCGGTGACCTCGTAGCGCTGCAGCACCTCGCGCAGCACGACGGTGCCCTCCATCAGCGAGAACGCCGCGCCGATGCACCGGCGGACCCCGCCGCCGAACGGGATCCAGGTGTTGGCCGCGACCTTCTCGTTGGTGAACCGCTCGGGCTTGAACAGGTGCGCGTCGGCGAAGCTCGCCTCCCGGCTGTGCGACAGCATGATCGACGGAGTCACGGTCGTGCCGCGCGGCAGCAACCGGCCCGCGACGACCTGATCGCTCTGCAGCGTACGAGCGACGAAGTCGATGATCGGGTGCAGGCGCATCGACTCCTTGAGGCACGCCTCGAGGTAGGCGTCGTCGCCCGTGTCCGCGGCGGCGACGGCGCGAGCGAGGATCTCGGGGTCGCGGCCCAGCTCGTGCAGCGTCCACGACAGCGCCGACGCGGTCGTCTCGTGCCCCGCCAGCAGCAGCGTGACGAGCTGGTCGCGCATCTCGGCATCGGTCAGTGGCGTCTCGCCCTCCGAGGCGCCGACCCGCAGCAGCCTGGACAGCACGTCGTCGCGGCCCTCGAGGTCGTGCGCCGCCCGCCGCTCGGCGATCTCGGCGTACAGGAGCTCGTCGACCTCCTGCTGGTTCTTGAAGTAGCCACGCCACGGCGGCAGCTTGAAGAGCCGCGGGTACGACCAGGCGAGCAGCATCTTGGCGTCGATGTTGACCATGCGGTTGACCTTGGGCCGCAGCACCGCGAGCCGCTCCTCGTCGGTCACGCCGAACACGACCTGCAGGATCACGTCGAGCGTGATGGCGTTCATCCGGTCGAGCGTCACGAGCGTGTCGCCGTCGTGCCAGGAGTCGACCTCGACCTTGGCGATCGCCTCGACCAGCGGCTGGTACGCCCGCATCGACGGGCCGGTGAACGCCGGCATCAGCAGCTTGCGGGCCCGCTGGTGCTCGGCGTCGTCGGTCAGCAGCACCGAGTGCTCGCCCATGACGGGCTTGAGGATCGCATTGCCCTCGCCGGCATGGAACTGCGACGGGTCGGCGGCGAAGATCTCCTTGACGTCCGCCGGGTCGCTGAACACGACGAGCGTTCGGGGGCCGGGCAGGATCCTCAGCGAGAAGGTGTCGCCGAACTCCCGGTGGTACGCCGGGACGGTCCCGGCCCGGTCGCGCAGGAACTTCCACGTCATCCGGCCGGCCGAGAGCTTCGGGCCATCGGGGATGTCGTAGTCCTGCGCGGCCATCAGGCGGCCTTCTCCCAGACGAAGTCGTGCGCCTTGACCTTACGGGTCTCCCACCAGTAGCGGAAGGTGAAACCGGGCCAGATCGTGCGGTTCTTGCCATGGCTGTCGAGATACCAGCTCGTGCAGCCGCCCTGGCTCCACACTCCCTTGCTGACCTTCTCCTGCAGCTCGTCGTTGAACTCGCGCTGCGCCTCGGAGGTCGGCTCGACGGCCTGCGCACCACGCTCGTTCATCGAGTCGAGCATGTTGATGATCCACTTCGTCTGCTGCTCGATCATGAAGACGACCGAGTTGTGGCCGAGCGCCGTGTTGGGGCCGAGCATGAAGAAGAAGTTGGGGAAGTGCGCGACGGAGATGCCGAGGTAGGTCTCGATGCCCTCCTTCTTGAACGTGTCGGAGAGGTCTCGGCCACCCTTGCCGGTGACGTGGACCCATTCGAACGCGTCCGTCACGTGGAACCCCGTGCCGTAGATGATGACGTCGGCCTCGCGGAACGTGCCGTCCTTGGCGAGGATCCCGTCGGGGCGGATCTCCTCGATGCCCTCGGTGATGAGGGCGACGTTGTCGCGGTTGTAGATGGGGATGTAGTTGTCGGTCTTGAGCACACGCTTGCAGCCCAGCCGGTAGTCGGGGATGAGCTTCTCCGCGGTCTCCGGATCGTCGACCGTCTTGCGGATGTAGGCCGAGACCTGCTTCTCGACCAGGCTCGAGATGTTCTGCAACGGTCCGGTGAAGCCCAGCTGCTGGGCCTCGTTGAGCCAGTAGCGGCTGTTGCGGTAGAGCCGGGTCCCGCCGGGGATCTTGGAGATGAAGGCCTTCTTGCGGCCGGTGATCTCGTGGTTGTGCTTGGGCACGACCCAGGGAGCCGTTCGCTGGTAGACGTCGAGCCGGCCGACCTCAGGCGCGATCTCCGGGAGGAACTGGATGGCGCTCGCGCCCGTACCGATGACGGCGACTTTCTTGCCGGTCAGGTCGACATCGTGCTGCCACTGCGCGGAGTGGAAGTGCGGGCCCTGGAACGTCTCGGCACCCGCGAGCTTGGGGATGTTGGGGATGTGCAGGCCGCCGATGCCCGAGATCAGGACCCGCGTGTCGTACGTCTCCTGGCTCGTGGTGACGGTCCACCGCAACCTGTCCTCGTCCCACACCGCACCCGTGAGCTCGGTGTTGAAGTGGATGAGGTCGTAGAGCCCGTTCTTCTTCGCGACTGTCCGCATGTAGTCCCAGATCTCTGGCTGGGCGGAGTACTCGCGGCTCCAGTCGGGGTTGAGCTCGTACGAGAACGAGTACATGTGGCTCTGGATGTCGCACTCGGCGCCAGGGTAGGTGTTGTCGCGCCACGTGCCGCCGACGTCGTCCGCCTTCTCGATGACGATGAAGTCGCCACGGCCGGATTCGCGCAGCTTCATGGCCATGCCCATTCCTGAGAAGCCGGTGCCGACGATGAGGATGTCCGTTTTGATCACCTTTCAGATACTATCGGTATCTGAGTACGATGCAAGAGTGTCTCGGGCCACAGGGCCCGACGGACGAGGAGCGGTTGTGGCAGTCGACAACGTGAGGGTCAGCAGGGCCGAGCGGCAGGCCCAGACGCGCGAGCGGCTCATCGTGGTCGCGCGCGAGATGTTCCTGTCCGACGGCTACGCCGCGACGTCGCTCGACAAGGTCGCCGTGCGGGCTGGGTTCTCCAAGGGCGCGGTCTACTCCAACTTCGCCGGCAAGGAACAGCTCTGCATGGCGGTGCTCGACAGCATCCACGAGGAGCAGATCGAGGGCGTCGTCGCGGCGTTCTCGCAGGACACCGACCTCGACGGCCGCATCGAGGCCTTCGCCGCATGGGCCCGCGAAGGGCTGGGTCAGCCACGCTGGACCGCCCTCGAGGTCGAGTTCGGCGCCATCGCGCGCCAGAGCCCCTACGTCGCGACCGAGCTCGTCAAGCGGCACCGGGAGATCCGGGCCGCGATCGCCGAGCTGGTCCGCCGGGTGACCACCGAGGCGGGCCTCGGGGACGCCGTCGATCCGGACCAGGCGGCGACGACGCTGCTGAGCCTCGGCATCGGGCTCGGCACCCTGCGCTCGCTCGACAGCACGATCGACGTCGGGGTCTTCGCCGACACGATGCGCGCCCTGCTCAAGAGCTCGACGGCGTGACCTTCAGGATCTTGTCGTCCGAGCCGTTCGACGTGGTCAGGTAGACCGAGCCGTCAGGTCCGCGCACCGCGGCACGCAGCCGGCCGTACGTGCCGTCGAGGACAGCTGGCTTCCAGGTCGCCAGCAGCGTGCCGGACGAGCTGAGCAGGAAGATGCGGACTGACGAGTCCTTGAGCGCCGTCACCACGAGAGCCCCGTTCCACGCTCCCCACGCCGACCCGCTGACGAACGTCGCACCGCTCGTCGCGATCGTCGGATCACCCGACCGCCACCTGGCCTTGATCTGCTTGCCCGGCAGGCTGTCGTCGGTCATCGGCGAGTTCGCGCCCTCGTTGTACGACGGGTCGCCGCTCGCGCGTGGCACGGGGTTCCAGCCGTAGTTGCCGCCGGTGTGCAGCAGGTTGAGCTCGTCGTCGCGGTAGCTGCCGTGCTCGACCGACCACACCCTCCCGTCGGCGCGGCGGGCGAGGCCCTGGACGTTGCGGTGACCGTACGTGAAGACCTTGCGCTTCATGAGGTTGGCGCTGGACCGGAACGGGTTGCCCGGCAGCGTGCCGCCGGTCGAGGCGTCGACCCGCAGGACCTTGCCGCCGCCGGAGAACAGGCTCTGCGAGTTGGTGCCGGTCGCCGCGTCGCCAGTGCCGATGTAGAGCGTGTTGCCGGGCCCCTTGAGCAGGGCGCAGCCACCGTGTCGCCCGCTCGTCGACGGCAGGCTGCGGACCAGCGTCCGCTTGATGGTCGCGGTGGTGAGTGCGTCGTCGAGGTGCCAGCGCACGACGCGTACGTCCTGGGTGGAGCCGGACGAGAAGCCGTGGCACGTGATGATGTCGTGCGTCGTGGTGAAGTCGGCGGCGACCTCGACCGACATCAGACCGGTCTCCCCGGAGGACCACATCCCGGGCGGCGAGTTGAGCAGGATCCGTTCGTCACCGTCGGGCTCCCGCAGGGTGAGGCGCTTGCGAGCCCGCTCGGTGTAGAGCATCGACCCGTCGGGCAGGAAGGCCACGTCCCACGGGATGTCGAGGCCCGACCTCACGACCGTGACCGTCAGCGTGGGCCGCGCCGGCTGCGCCGAGGCTGGTCCGATGACGGTGGACAGCAGGACCGCGGCTAACAGAGGCGAGATGCCAGCGCTTCATCCGACCAGTGTGCGCGTCAGAGGGTCAACGCGCCCGCGGGCTTGGACTTGCCGAGCCTGGCAAGCAGCAGGATCTCGGCGAGACAGGCGCGCTCCCACTCCGCCAGGTGCAGGCCCTCGTTGGTGCCGTGTGCGCGGGTGTCGGGGTCCTCGACACCGGTGACGAGCACGGATGCCTGCGGGAACGCCCCGGCGAACGTCGCGATGAACGGGATCGACCCGCCGACGCCCATGTCGATCGGGGCCACGCCGTCCCACGCGGCCGTCATCGCCTCGCGGGCCGCGTCGTACGCCGGTCCGGTCGCGTCGAGGGCCGTGGGCTCGCCGCCGTCGGCGTACGTCACGGTGACCTGCGCGCCCCACGGGGTGTGCTCCACGATGTGCTCGCGGAGACGTTCGAACGCCGACTCGCACGTGTCACCCGGCGCGATTCGCATCGAGATCATGGCGGTCGCGGCGGGGACGAGCGTGTTGCTGGCCGCCGCTGTGCTGGGTGCGTCGATGCCGGTCACCGTCAAGGACGGCTTGGTCCACATGCGCTCGACGTACGAACCCGTGCCGATCGTCCGTACGCCGTCAGCGAGCCCCGACTCGTGGGCGAGCCGGTCCTCCGGATAGTCGACGTCGGCAGCCTCGGCGGTCGCCAGCCCGGCGACCGCGACCGAACCGTCGTCGTCATGCAGCGAGGCCAGGATGCGGGTCAGCGCCATCAGCGCATCCGGCACGACCCCGCCGAACATCCCGGAGTGGACGCCATGGCGGAGCGTGCGGACCTCGACCGTGGCGCGTACGAGGCCTCGCAGGCTCGTCGTCAGGGCCGGCTCGCCGATGTCCCAGTTGCCCGAGTCGGCGATCACGATGACGTCGGCCTCGAGCAGCGAACCGTGCTCGGCGATGAACGCCTCGAGGGTCGGCGAGCCGATCTCCTCCTCGCCCTCGACGAACACCTTGACGCCGACCGGCAGGGCGTCGCCGAGCGCGCGGACCGCGGCGAGGTGTGCCGCGATGCCGGCCTTGTCGTCGGCGGCGCCACGGGCGTAGAGGCGGCCGTCGCGCACCGTCGGCTCGAACGGAGGGGAGTCCCAGGCGTCGTGATCGCCCTCAGGCTGCACGTCGTGATGCGCGTACAGCAGCACGGTCGGCGTGCCGGGAGGCCCTGGCTTGTGGGCCAGCACCGCGGGAGCGCCGCCGCCGCTGCGCAGGATCTGCGTGTCGAACCCTTCGGCGGCGAACAACGTGCGCGTGGCCTCGGCCGACGCCTCGACGTCATCGGCGTGCTCGGGCGCAGCGCTGACGGACGGGATCCGGACGAGCTGCTCGAGGTCGGCGCGGACGGACGGCAGGACGGTGGCAAGGGCGGCGCGCAGGTCGCCAGGGCTGGAGGACGTCATGCCTCCGACCCTACGAGGCCGGGCTAGTAGCCGCCGTTGGCCTTGAACCGGTCGTAGCTGGCCTGGATCTCGGCCTCCGCCTCGACGCGGCCGGTCCACGTGGAGCCCTCGACCGACTTGCCGGGCTCGAGGTCCTTGTAGACCGTGAAGAAGTGCTCGATCTCGAGCCGGTCGAACTCCGGCACGTGGTGGATGTCGCGCAGGTGCTCCTGGCGCGGATCCTTGGCCGGGACGCACAGCACCTTGTCGTCTCCGCCGGCCTCGTCGGTCATGCGGAACATGCCGATCGTGCGGCACGAGATCACGCAGCCGGGGAAGGTCGGCTCGGACAGCAGCACGAGGGCGTCGAGCGGGTCGCTGTCGAGGCCGAGCGTGTCGTCGATGAAACCGTAGTCGGCGGGATACTGCGTCGCGGTGAACAGCGTGCGGTCGAGGCGGATGCGATGCGTCGCGTGGTCGACCTCGTACTTGTTGCGGCTGCCCTTGGGGATCTCCACGGTGACGTCGAAAATCACTGGTGCCTCCGGCGGTTGAATTCGGGGTGCGCGCGCCCTGAGCGCGGCGCAACGGGGTCTCTATAGTCTGGCGCATGTGCCGTCTCACGGGGAAAGCAGGGTCGCGAAGCCACGCGGTGCGTTCGCCATCCCGTCGCTGGTCCTCGCGATCGTCGTGGCGCTCGGCATCTTCCTGTGGTCCCGCGGCGACCTCAACGGCCTGATCTGCGACGGCGACTGCGGCCCGGCCAACGTCATCCCGCCCCGCTCGCTGACGACTGACACGCAGCCCGCTGAGTCCGCACCGCGGCGCCCGGCACCCAGCGACATCGACCCGGCCAGGCTCAAGGCCGCCGTCCGACCCGTCCTCGACGCGTCGGTGCTGGGGTCGCACGTCGGCTTCACGGCGATCGCCCCGGCCAACGGCAGCGAGCTCATGTCGACGGGCCCGGGCGCGTACGTGCCGGCGTCCACGACCAAGGTACTCACGAGCTTCGCCGCACTGTCCCTGATCGACCCGCAGACCAGGTACGCGACCCGCGTAGTCGGCTCGGGTGACCGGATCGTGCTGGTGGGTGGCGGCGACCCCTATCTCGCGGTCAAGGCCGGCAAGAAGGACGACCCGGTCATCCACGCCGACCTCACGACCCTGGCGAAGCGCGCGGCGGCGGCGCTGAGGAAGAACGGGACGTCGAGCGTCAACCTCGGCTACGACGCCTCGCTCTTCACGGGTCCCGACGCGAGCCCGGGCTGGGAGTCGACGTACGTCAGCCAGAACATCGTCACGCCGGTCAGTGCGCTGTGGGCCGACCAGGGCGAGCAGAACGGCGTACGCGCGAAGGATCCCGCCGCGGCGGCAGCCCGTACGTTCGCCGGCCTGCTCGAGGATCGCGGCATCACGGTGACCGGGGAGCCCGAGCAGACCAAGGTGGCGGACGGAGCGACGGCGCTCGCCGCGGTGCGCAGCGCGACGGTCGCCACGATCGTCGAGACCCTCATCCGGGTGAGCGACAACCAGGCCGCCGAGGTCATGCTGCGACACGCGGCCATCGCGGCGGGCAAGCCGGCGAGCTTCGAGGGCGGCGCCGAGGCGGTCGTGGACGTGCTCGACCAGGCCGACATCGACACCGACGGTCTCGTGCTGCACGACGGGAGTGGGCTGTCGCGCCGCAACCGCATCACGCCCCTGACCCTGGCCCAGACCGTCAACGTCGCAGCCGCGACGCCGCGGACCTCCGGCCTGCTCGCCGACCTGCCGATCAGCGGGTTCACCGGGACCCTGGTCGACCGGTTCGCCAAGCTCAAGCCGTCGCTGGGGATGGTCCGCGCCAAGACCGGCACGTTGACCGGCGTCCACTCGCTCGCCGGGTATGCCCTCGACGCCGGTGGTCGCCCGGTCGTCTTCGCCGTGATGGCAGATCGCACCAGCAAGGCCGCGCCGCTCGAGGCGCAGGCGGCCCTCGACAAGGTCGCCGCCGCAATCACCAGCTGCGAGTGCGGCTGACGCCCACTCGGTCGCCAGGGAGGCCGTCCGCGGCCGACCGTGAGCACCCATCGTTCGCCAGGGAGGCCGCCCGCGGCCGACCGTGAGCACCCATCGTTCGCCAGGGAGGCCGCCCGCGGCCGACCGTGAGCACCCATCGTTCGCCAGGGAGGCCGCCCGCGGCCGACCGTGAGCACCCATCGTCGCCAGGGAGGCCGCCCGCGGCCGACCGTGAGCGGAGCGAGGCGAAGCAACGCGAGGTGACTCCATCCGTTGGCAGCCGGCCTCACCACGCCTCGGGCTTCGCCCTCACGTTCGGCCGCGGGCGGCCTCACTGGCGAACGAGAGTCGGCGCAACCGTGGACGCCGTAAGTTGTTCACATGATCGATTGGAAGTTCGCGCTCTCGACGGCGACGAAGCTGTCGAAGCCCGGGCCGGACCTGTCGGCCGCCGAGGTGGCCGAGGCGGTGGCCGAGCTGCGCGAAGGAGCCGCCAGGTCCGAGGGCCCGGTGCGCGAGTTCAGCGATCTGCACGCGAGGTCCGCGACCGCGCCCGTCCTCGTGGTCGACCGCCCGCGCTGGATCGAGGCCAACCTCGACACGTTCAAGGTCATGATGGACCCGGTGATGGCCAAGCTGGCGGCCGCCAACAAGGCGCCCTCCGGGATGGGCAAGGCCGTCGGCGAAAAGATCAGCGGTGCCGAGCTGGGTGCCTTGATGTCGTTCATGTCGAGCAAGGTCCTCGGCCAGTTCGACCCGTTCTGGGACGGCCCCAACGGCGAAGGTGGCCGGCTCCTCCTCGTGGCGCCCAACATCGTCCAGGCGGAGCGCCAGCTCGACGTCGATCCGCACGACTTCCGCCTCTGGGTGTGCCTGCACGAGGAGACGCACCGCGTGCAGTTCACCGCCGTCGACTGGATGCGCGACCACATGAAGTCGCTGCTCGACGAGTTCGTGGACGCCACCGACCTCGACGCATCGGCGATCTCCTCTCTTGTGACCGACGGCCTCGGCGAGGTCATCCGCATCGCTCGCGGCGACTCGGAGGCGTCACTCGCCGACCTGTTCCAGAACGACCGGCAGCGCCAGGTCGTCGACCGGCTGACCGGCATCATGTCGCTGCTCGAGGGTCACGCCGACGTGGTGATGGACGGAGTGGGTCCTGAGGTCATCCCGAGCGTCGCCGAGATCCGCCGCAAGTTCACCCAGCGCCGCAAGGGCGCCGGTACGTTCGACCGTCTGTTGCGCCGCCTGATGGGGCTCGACGCCAAGATGCGCCAGTACCGCGACGGCGCCGAGTTCGTCCGCGAGGTCAACGCCAAGGTGGGCCTCTCGGGCTTCAACGCCGTGTGGGCCGAACCGGCCAACCTGCCCACCAAGTCCGAGATCCTCGACCCGTCCTCGTGGGTCGCCCGCGTGCACGGCTGAGCTCGTCGGCATGGGCGGTGCACTCGATCCGGTGGTCGCGACGGGCCGCAACCTCGTTCGCAGCGCGCTGACCGACCTCGCGCCGGGCAGCCGGGTCGTCGTTGCGGTCTCCGGCGGTGCCGACTCGTTGGCGCTGGCCGCCGTCACGGCGTTCGTGGCCGACCGTGAGGCGTACGACCTGTCGGCCGTGATCGTCGACCACCAGCTCCAGCGCGAGTCATCGGTCGTCGCCGCCAAGGCGGCCGAGCAGCTCGCCGGCCTGGCCGTCAAGGCCCGGGTGGTGACGGTCGACGTCGGCACGGCAGGAGGGCCGGAGGCGTCGGCCCGCCGCGCGCGCTACGAGGCGCTCGAGCGTACGGGCGCCGACGCGATCCTGCTGGCGCACACCCTCGACGACCAGGCCGAGACGGTGCTGCTCGGGCTCGGCCGGGGTTCGGGTCCTCGCTCGATTGCCGGCATGGCTCCGGTCGACGGGGTGCTGCGCCGGCCCTTCCTCGGCCTGCGGCGAGCCGAGACCGAGCAGATCTGCCGGGCGTACGACCTCGTGTGGTGGACCGATCCGCACAACAGCGACCCGGCCTACCGGAGGTCGCGCGTGCGCGGCGAAGTCATGCCGGTGCTCGAGGACGTGCTGGGTGGGGGAGTCGCCGAGGCGCTGGCGCGGACCGCCGACCAGGTACGTGCCGACAACGCATACCTCGACGACCTGGCCCGTGCCGTCGAGGACGGCCATCTCGTCCCGACCCTGCTGGCACTGCCGCCCGCTCTGAGGTCGCGGGTGCTCCGCCGCGACGCCCTCGAGGCGGGCGCCGACGGGTCGGCACTCACGGCCTCGCACGTCGCCGAGCTCGACCGCCTCGTCACGGACTGGCACGGGCAGGTCCGGATCGAGCTGCCGGGAGGCATCGCGTGCGTACGGGAGGGGGATTCCCTGTTGTACGTACGGACGCCTGTGGGAGGCTGATCCCGTGGATCAGACGCATGTCGAAGATGACCTCGAGCTCGACCAGACCCTGTTCACGGAGGACCAGATCGTCTCCCGGCTCAAGGAGATGGCTGCCGACATCGAACGGGACTACGAGGGCAAGGACATCCTGCTCGTCGGCGTCCTCAAGGGCGCCGTCATGGTGATGGCCGACCTCGCCCGCAGCCTCGACCGGCACGTCGAGATGGACTGGATGGCGGTGTCGTCGTACGGCTCCGGCACCAAGTCGTCCGGGGTGGTCCGCATCCTCAAGGACCTCGACACCGACCTGAACGGCCGGCACGTCCTGATCGTCGAGGACATCATCGACACGGGCCTGACGCTGTCGTGGCTCATCACCAACCTCCGTTCGCGCGGACCCGCGTCGGTCGAGATCGCGACGCTGCTGCGCAAGCCGGAGGCACAGCAGATGGACGTCGAGGTCAAGTACGTCGGCTTCGACATCCCCAATGCGTTCGTGGTCGGCTACGGCCTCGACTACAACGAGAAGTACCGCAACCTGCGGTGCATCGGCACGCTCTCCCCGCACGTCTACTCCTAGCAATCCCCAGCAACCGCAGGGCATGGTTCGCTGCTGGCGAACGCTGGCAGGGAACGTTGAGCGGCCGGACACACGTTCAACTGATGGACGGCGCTGCGTGTACCGTCTCATTACCGACCAGCACACCAGGAGGAGTGGACCCGCTCCACGCCGTACATGAACCTCAAACGCCTCTTCAAGGGCCCTTGGCTCTGGATCATCGTCATCACCGTCGTGGTGATCGCGATCGTCATCGGAACGTCCAACGCCGACGGCTACAAGTCCGTCAAGACCGCCACGATGGTGAGCTACCTCGAGGACGGCAAGGTCAAGGAGGTCACGTTCGTCGACGGTGACCAGCAGATCCAGGCGACGCTGGACGACGGCAAGAAGGTCAAGGCCAAGTACCTCGGCGACCAAGGCGTACGCCTCGTGCAGCAGGCCGAGAAGTCCGTCGCCGACAAGCAGCTCAAGTCGTTCGACGTCAAGGTCCCCAAGACCAATCCGCTGCTGTCGCTCCTGTTCACGTTGCTGCCGATCATCCTGATCTTCCTGCTGATCATCTACATGATGAACAACGCCGCCGGTGGTGGCGGTCGCGTCATGCAGTTCGCCAAGTCCAAGGCCAAGCTCATGACCAAGGACACCCCCAAGACGACGTTCGCCGACGTCGCGGGCGTCAACGAGGCGATCGAGGAGCTCGGCGAGATCAAGGAGTTCCTCCAGGAGCCGGCCAAGTTCCAGGCCGTCGGCGCCAAGATTCCCAAGGGCGTCCTGCTCTACGGCCCGCCCGGCACCGGCAAGACGCTGCTGGCGCGCGCCGTCGCGGGTGAGGCCGGCGTCCCGTTCTACTCGATCTCGGGCTCCGACTTCGTCGAGATGTTCGTGGGTGTCGGCGCCAGCCGCGTCCGTGACCTGTTCGAGCAGGCCAAGGAGAACGCCCCGGCCATCGTCTTCATCGACGAGATCGACGCAGTCGGACGCCACCGCGGCACCGGCATGGGTGGCGGCCACGACGAGCGTGAGCAGACCCTCAACCAGCTGCTCGTCGAGATGGACGGTTTCGACGTACGCGGTGGGGTCATCCTGATCGCGGCGACCAACCGTCCCGACGTGCTCGACCCGGCGCTGCTGCGTCCCGGTCGCTTCGACCGGCAGATCGGCGTCGAGGCGCCCGACCTCGCCGGCCGTACGCAGATCCTCAAGGTGCACTCGCGGGGCAAGCCCATCGCGCCCGGCGTCGACCTCGAGGCCATCGGCCGCCGCACACCCGGCTTCAGCGGCGCCGACCTCGCCAACGTGCTCAACGAGGCCGCCCTGCTGACCGCCCGCAACAACGAGAAGACGATCACCAACACGTCCCTCGACGAGGCGATCGATCGCGTCATCTCCGGCCCGCAGAAGCGCAGCCGCCTGATGAACGAGAACGAGCGGCGCATCACGGCCTATCACGAGGGCGGCCACGCGCTCGTCGCCGCAGCGCTCCCGCAGAGCGATCCGGTCCACAAGATCACGATCCTGCCGCGCGGTCGCGCACTGGGCTACACGATGGTGCTGCCCGACGAGGACAAATACTCCCAGACGCGTGCCGAGCTGCTCGACAAGCTCGCCTACATGATGGGCGGCCGGGCGGCCGAGGAGCTCGTGTTCCACGACCCGACGACCGGCGCCGGCAACGACATCGAGAAGGCCACCAGCCTGGCTCGCGCGATGGTCACGCAGTACGGCATGACCGAGCGCCTCGGCGCCGTACGCCTGGGCGAGAACGAGTCGCAGCCCTTCCTGGGCCGCGACATCGGGCACGCGCGCAACTACTCCGAGGCCGTCGCGGCCGTCGTGGACGAGGAGATCAACAAGCTGATCTCCTACGCCCACCAGGAGGCGTTCGACATCCTCAACGAGAATCGTGACGTGCTCGACGCGCTGGTGACCGAGCTGCTCGAGAAGGAGACCCTCGACAAGTCGCAGGTCGCCGAGATCTTCGCGCCGCTGCGTCGTCGCGAGATCCGGCCTGCATGGACCGGGTCCGAGACCCGTGTCCCGTCGACCCGTCCACCGGTTGCCACGATCCCCGGCCAGTCCTACAGCGGCAAGAACGGCACCAACGGGACACCGATCGTGATCGGCCCCGACAGCGGCGTCGACGCCCCGCCCCCGGCGGCCGGTGACGTCCACGGCGACACCGAGCTGCCGTGACGGTTGACCGGCCGCGCGCCGAGGCGGCGGTCCGCGAGCTGCTGATCGCAGTCGGCGAGGATCCCGACCGTGACGGCCTGCGGGACACCCCGGCGCGGGTCGCCAAGTCGTACGAGGAGCTGCTCGCCGGGCTCGATCAGGACCCCGAAGAGGTCCTCACCGCGGTGTTCGAGGTTGGCCACGACGAGCTCGTCCTGGTCAAGGACATCGAGATGTGGTCGATGTGCGAGCACCACCTGGTGCCGTTCTTCGGCGTCGCACACGTCGGCTACATTCCCACCGATGGTGGCCGGGTCACGGGCCTGTCCAAGCTTGCGCGGGTCGTCGACGTTTTCGCCCGCCGGCCGCAGGTGCAGGAGCGCCTCACGACCCAGATCGCCGACGCGCTCATCAAGCACCTCAACCCGCGCGGCGTCATTGTCGTGATCGAGGCCGAGCACCTCTGCATGACGATGCGGGGTGTGCGCAAGGGCGGTGCCAAGACCATCACCAGCGCCGTGCGCGGACAGCTGCGCGACCCGGCGACCCGAGCCGAGGCCATGGGCCTCATCACGGCACGATAGGACACGGACTAGTGCTCCCCGGACTGCCCGAGGACCGCTGCCTCGTGATGGGCGTCGTCAACGTCACCCCTGACTCGTTCTCCGACGGCGGCAAGTGGCTCGACGCGCCCACCGCGATCCAGCACGGCATCGACCTCGTCACCGAGGGTGCCGACCTGGTCGACGTGGGCGGCGAGTCGACGCGGCCGGGCGCCGCACGGATCGACGGTGAGGAGGAGCTTCGCCGCGTCATCCCGGTGATCGAGGGCCTGGTCGCGGAGGGCATCACCGTCTCGGTCGACACGATGCGCGCCTCGACAGCGCAGCAGGCGCTTGACGCGGGCGCGGTGCTGATCAACGACGTGTCCGGCGGGCGCGCCGACCCGGCCATGTTGGGCCTCGCGGCCCAGACGCACGCACCGATCGTCCTGATGCACTGGCGCGAGCACTCCGACGTCATGCAGAACCACACGCACTACGACGACCTGGTCGACGACATCGTCCGCGAGCTGATGGGTCAGCTCAACCACGCCGTCGTCGCAGGGGTCGACCCCGAGCGGATCATCCTCGACCCGGGCCTCGGCTTCTCCAAGACCGGGGCGCAGAACTGGACCGTCCTGGCGCACCTCGACGCGTTCACCGAGCTCCGGCACCCGCTCCTGGTGGCGGCGTCGCGCAAGCGCTTCCTCGGCGAGCTGCTGGCCGATGGCACGGACCTCCGTCCGACGGACGGCCGCGACGACGCGACGGCCGCGATCACGACGCTCGCCGCCCAAGCCGGTGCCTGGTGCGTACGCGTCCATGAGCCGGCCGCGTCGGCCGATGCCGTACGCGTCGTGGCTCGCATGCAACGCGAGCTGACTCCGCAGGTCTCGGAGGAAGCCGGATGAGCGACTACTTGGGAACTCACCGGCTCTTCTACGACGCGATCGAGACCGGCGACGTCGACTTGATGGCCTCGCTGTGGGTCGACGACGCCGACACCTCCTGCGTGCACCCAGGGGCGCTGCCGCTGCGGGGCACGGCGCAGATCCTGCGTTCGTGGACCGTGCTGATGGCCAACGTCGGCTACATCCAGTTCTTCCTCACCGACCTCGAGGTGGCGACCTTCCCGCGCGGCTCCGACGAGCCCACGACGGCCGTCGTCACGTGCACCGAGAACATCCTGTCGGGCGAGGGGCTGTCGTCCGCGGAGGCCTTCTCAGGGGGCAAGCTGGTCTGCACCAGTATCTTGGTCAGCGAACCGGGGGGTTGGAAGTTCTTGTCGCGCCACGCCTCCCCGATCGCCGAGCTGCACATCGAAGACGAGGACTCTGCATGACACTCCCGAACGGTCTCGACCGCATCGACCTGCGGGGCATCTCGGCCCACGGATTCCACGGCGTGTTCGCCGAGGAGCGGCAGAACGGGCAGACGTTCATCGCCGACGTCAGCCTCGGCCTCGATCTCGGTCCCGCAGCCCGCGAGGGCGACCTGACCAAGACGGTCCACTACGGCGTCCTCGCCCAGCAGATACACGATGCCATCGTGGGGGAGCCGGTCGACCTGATTGAGTCGCTGGCGCTCCGTATGGTGGACTTGTGCCTGGCCGAAGAGTCGGTCCAATGGGTTAGCGTGACGGTGCACAAACCGGAAGCGCCCATCGAGGTGACGTTCGAAGATGTCGCCGTCACGATAGAGCGGAGCAAACAGTGACCGAAGCGCCCACACCGTACGTCCTGGACGCCGACACGATGACTGGCGGGATGCGTCCCATCCGCCAGGCCGTCCTGTCCCTCGGCTCCAACCTGGGCGATCGGCACGGCAAGCTTCAGGGCGCGGTCTCCGCCCTTGAGGACACTCCCGAGGTCACGGTCGTCGCGATCTCCTCGGTCTACGAGACGGATCCGGTCAACGCGGTCGAAGGCTCCGGCAAGTTCCTCAACGCCGTGGTGCTGATCGACACCACGCTCACGGTCCACACCCTGCTCGACCGCGCGCTGGCGATCGAGGATGCGTTCGGCCGCGAGCGTTCCGAGCAGGGCGCGCCCCGCACGCTCGACGTCGACCTCATCGTCGTCGGACCCCGGGTCGCTGACGACGAGTCGCTCAAGCTGCCGCATCCCCGCGCTCACGAGCGCGGCTTCGTCCTGATCCCGTGGCTCGAGATCGATCCTGAGGGCGAGATCCCCGGTCAGGGCTTCGTCGCCGACCTCCTCGAGGGCGTCGACACCAATGGAGTCCACAAGCGCGAGGACCTCGAGATCATCCTGTGATCTCGACTCGCGCATGAACCGGGTCCGTCCCACTTCGGCGCTCGTGGTCGTCGCGCTGATCGGTGCAGGTCTCATCGGCGGTCGGCTCATCCCGCCGCTGATCGTACGGCTGGACGGCAACGTGCCCAGGCTGACCTGGGCCGCGCCGCTCACGCTGCTGCTCGCGGCGATCCTGGTCGGCACGTTCGCGTGGAACACGTGGCAGACCCTGCACAAGAAGCACGAGCGCATGACGTCCGAGCACGGCCTCAGGATGCTCGCGATCGCCAAGGCCTGCATCGTCGTGGGTGCACTCGTCGCCGGTGTCTACGGCGGGTTCGTCCTGGCGTTCATCGACGCCACCGACACCCCGCTCGGCAAGGAGCGGGTCGTCCGCGGCGGCGCCGCCGCAGTCGCCAGCCTGCTGCTGCTGGCGGCGGCCCTGCTGCTCGAACGCGCCTGCCGCGTACCTGGGGACGACGAAGAGGGCAAGGACGGCAAGACCAAGAAGGGTCGCCCCGACCCCACCCCCGCCTGACGCTGAGCGTCAGCTCAGCAGGGTCTGGCGCAGGGTGCCGAGGCCGACGCTGCCGACGGCGAGCGCCTGGCGGTGGAACTCCTTGAGGTCCGGCCCGTTGGCGGCGACCCACTCGTCGCGGAGCTGCTCCCACATGCGCTGGCCGACCTTGTAGGACGGAGCCTGGCCGGGCCAGCCGAGATAGCGGTTGGACTCGAAGCGGATGAACGGCTCGTTCATGTTGACGTGCTGGGACAGGAACGGGAACACGTCGTCGCCGGTCCACGTGCCGCTGCCGTCGGGCTTGGGCTTGCCGAGGTGCACGCCGAGGTCGATCACGACTCGTGCGGCCCGCATGCGCTGCCCGTCGAGCATGCCCGAGCTGGTTGGCCGGGTCGTCGAGGTAGCCGAGGTCGGCCATGAGCCGCTCGGCGTAGAGCGCCCAGCCCTCGCCGTGGCCGGAGTTCCAGTTGAAGCGGCGCCAGCCGTTGAGCTCGGCGCTGTTGTGGACCGCGAGGCCGCACTGGAGGTGATGGCCGGGCACGCCCTCGTGGTAGACCGTTGTCAGCTCGCGCCAGGTGTCGAACTCGGTGACGCCCTTGGGCACGCTCCACCACATGCGGCCCGCGCGCTCGAAGTCCTCGCTCGGCGGCGTGTAGTAGATGCCACCCTCCTGCGTCGGCGCGATCAGGCACTCGAGCCGGCGCATCGGCTCGGGGATGTCGAAGTGCGTACGCCCGAGGTCGGCGACGGCGCGGTCGCTGGTCTCCTGCATCCAGGCCCGCAGGGCGTCGGTGCCGTGCAGCTTGTAGGCCGGATCGGCGTCGAGGTGCCGGATCGCCTCGGCGACCGTGGCCCCGGGCAGGATCTGGTCGGCGACCTTCTCCTGCTCCTGGACCATGCGGGCGAGCTCCTCGACGCCCCATTCGTAGGTCTCGTCGAGGTCGATCTCGGCGCCGACGAAGTAGCGCGATGCAAGCGCGTAGTGCTCGCGGCCGAACGCGTCGTCCTCCGGGGCGTGGGGCGCGAGCTCGTGCTCGAGGAACTCGGCCATGGCGGCGTACGCCTCGGTGGCTGCGCGAGCACCGGCGTCGAGGTCAGCCCGTGAGCGACTCCGGCACGTCGGCGCGCGCTGCCAGCTTGAGGAAGAAGCTGTCGGCGCCGGCCTGCTTGCGGGCCTGGCCGGCGACCTCCCGGACCTGGCGGACGGCCGGCACGTTGCCGGCGGCGATGCCGGCACGCAGCGAGTCGAGGTAGCCCGACATGGCGCCGGGCACGTTCTGCATGCGTCGGGCGACGTGCGCCCAGTCGTCCGCGGTCTTGGTGGGCATGAGGTCGAAGATGTCGCGCAGGTCCTGGCCCGGCGAGGCGATGACGTTGAGGTCGCGCTGCCAGAAACCCGCCTCGTGCCTCTCGACGTCGAGCGTCAGCGTGCGGATCAGCTCGGCCTGCGTGACGCCGTCGACCTCGTCGACCGGGACTGCGGTGCGTACGCGCGCCAGCATCGCCCGCGCCGCTTCGACCGCCGCGGCCGCGCCGTCGGGGGACCGGTCGGCGTAGTCGGACTCGCGGCCGGGTCGGCCGAGGTGGATGTGGAGCTCGGGCTCGAGGTCGAGCATGACGTCGAGCCACTCCTCGGCGAGCGTGTCGATGGGCGTCGGTGTGCGGGGCGTGGAGTCGGCCATGATCCGACCCTACGATGACCCCATGTCACTGACGCTGTGTGTGCGGCTCTGGGCCGTCCCGGGCAACGAAGGGCTCCTCGCGACGTACGAGGACGAGGTGCTGAGCCTGCTCGGCGATCACGGTGCGCGGCTGCTGCAGCGGGTGCGCAGCATCGAGCGCGACGAGGGCCCGTACGAGGTGCAGATCATCGAGCTGCCCGACGAGGCCGCCCTCGAGGCGTACATGGCCGACCCGCGACGGCTGGCCGCCGCCCCGCTCCGCGACCGCGCCGTCGCCCGCACCGAGATCACGAAAGTCACCCAGGTCTAGAACCCCGCTGGGAGTGACGTTCCGGTCGCGAATCGCCGTGTCACCCCGACCGAAACGTCACGCTCAGCGCTATTTGTCGACGTCGCCGACGACGAAGAACATCGAGCCGAGGATCGCGACGAGGTCGGCCACGACCGTGCCGCCGACGATCTCGGGCAGCACGGCGACGTTGTTGAACGACGCCGTGCGCAGCTTGAGCCGCCACGGGGTCTTCTCGCCGCGCGACACGAGGTAGTAGCCGTTGAGCCCGAGCGGGTTCTCGGTCCACACGTACGTCGAGCCCTCCGGCGCCTTGAGGATCTTGGGCAGCCGTACGTTGACCGGTCCCGGCGCGAGCTCGGCGAGCCGTGCGAGGCACGCGTCGGCGAGGTCGAGGGACACCTTGGTCTGCTCCAGCAGCACCGCGAACCGCGAGTAGCAGTCGCCGTCGGTCAGCACCGGCACCCGCAGCACGTCCTGCAGCTCGCCGTACGCCAGGTAGGGCTCGTCGCGCCGCAGGTCCAGGTCGAGCCCCGAGGCGCGCGCGATCGGGCCGGAGACGCCGTACGCCTCGACCAGCGCCGGCGACAGCACGCCGATGCCCTTGGTGCGGGCCCGGAAGATCTCGTTGCCGAAGATCAGGTCCTCGAGCTCCTGCAGCCGCGTGCGTACGGTCGCGATCGCCGCCGAGGCGCGGCCCGTCCAGCCGGCCGGGATGTCCTCCTTGAGGCCGCCGACGCGGTTGAACATGTAGTGCATCCGCCCGCCGGAGACCTCCTCCATGACCTCCTGGATCGTCTCCCGCTCGCGGAACGCGTAGAAGATCGGCGTGATGGCGCCGAGCTCCAGCGGATAGGACCCCAGGAACATCAGGTGGTTGAGCACCCGGTTGAGCTCGGCCAGGAGCGTACGGATCCAGGTCGCCCGCTCGGGCACCTCCATGCCGAGCATGTCCTCGACCGCGAGCACGACACCGAGCTCGGAGGAGAAGGCGCTGAGCCAGTCGTGCCGGTTGGCCAGCACGATGATCTGCCGGTAGTCGCGGACCTCGAAGAGCTTCTCGACGCCGCGGTGCATGTAGCCGATGATCGGCTCGCACGCGATGACCCGCTCACCGTCGAGGGTCAGCCGCAGGCGCAGCACGCCATGGGTCGCCGGGTGCTGCGGACCGATGTTGAGCACCATGTCGGTCGTGGCGAAGCCCGTGCCGACGCTTGCGGTGACCTCGGTCATGAGCGCTTGAACCAGCCTTGGACCATGCGGATGAACCGCTTGGTCAGGCCGCGCGGAGAGTTGCGCTCGACCCGCTCGAGGCGGGCGTACAGCTCGTCGATCTGCCGCTTCTGCGTCTTGAGCTTCTCGGCCGTCGTCTCCTGGATGCGGGCGTGCCGGCTGCCGGCGCCGCTCCACGGGGGATGCGGGAACGGGTGCTCGTACGCCTGGGGGTGCCGGGTGATGTCGAGGACCATGCCGTCGCGCAGCCACTTGAGCCGCGAGGCGACCTCGTGCCCGTCCGACGCGATCAGCGGGTGCACCGGCGGTGGGAACTTCGCGGCGGCGAGGCGCTCGTCGAAGTCGCCGGTGCCGTTGCCCTCGGTCCAGATGTGCTCGAGGCCGTTGCGCTCGAGGAATGCGGTGTAGCGGTCGAACCCCTCGGGCAGCGCGGCGTTGAACTCCGACATGTCGGTCGACTCGTAGAGGTCCTCCGCCTTGAGCTCCGCGGTGAACTCGGGCATCAGCGTGTAGGGCATCCGGTGGTACTCGGCGAGCTCGAGCGTGCGGGAGTCGTGAGCCAGCAACAGCGCCGGCGTACGCCCGAGGAGCGCCGCGACGTTGCCGTGGAACCGGGTGCCGTACGCGAACTCCTGCGTCGCGAGGAAGTCGTACCAGGTCCAGGTGTCGAGGAAGAGCCTGATGCGGTCGGACTGGTAGAGCGGGTGGTCGAGGTGCACCGGCACGAGCGGGTCGTGGACGTGCGGGAACGGCGTGCCCCACAGCAGCATCCGCAGGTCGTGCGCGTCCTGGCCGATGTAGGTGAGGTTGGGGTGCCGCGCGGCCTGCGCGGTCGCGAACGCGCCGATGCCCGCGCACCTCGGGCGTCAGGTTGAGCGCGAGCGGGCTGTCGGCCGAGATCGAGTCGACCTTCTTGTCGACCCGGAAGTCACGGCCGTGCAGGTAGAGCGACGGGCAGCCGATCACGTCGACCGACGACTCGGGGAAGCCGAGCCCCACCAGGTAGGACTTCGTGAACTCGCCGCGTACGCCGATCGAGGCCGAGCGGTCGAGGACGAGACCGACGAACTTCTTGACGGTCTTGGCGATCGGCTCGAGCGACTCGATGCCCTGCCCGTGTGCTGCCTGGGCGCCGATGCCGACGATCGTGACCGGGATCGTCAGGTCCTTGAGCAGCTCGTTGAGCCGGTCGAGTCGAGGGGCGAACTCGGGACGGAACGCGTTGGCCATCGGGATGACGAAGTGGTCGAACTCCTCGTTGATGAGCCGCGCGTCCCGGGGCTCGGGGGGCACCCGCTCCGACAGCGTGCCGTTCGAGACCAGCTCGGCGCCGTCGATCGACAGCGCCTTCCACACCGAGTGCTGGAACAGGTAGTTGCCGCTGTTGCTGTTGAACACGTCCTGCGTCAGCGTCGACTCGGCAACGACGGGGGTGAACGGGTCCTTGCCGGAGCGGATCAACAGCCGCGTCATTCCTGAGCCTCCGAGAAGAACCCACGATACGGAGGCTCTGGAATGACAGCCACATGGTTCACTCGCTGGCGCTCGCTCATAGCCCAAGTCTTCCATGGCCGAGGGTGTCGGTGACCAGCCACCAGAAGTCGCCGAGACCCCCACGTGCCATGAGCTCGCCCGCCTCGCCCGCTGCCGCCAGCCCGCGCACGTATGCGCTGGGATCGGAGTGCGCGAGGTCCAGCGGTGGACGCGACGCGTCGAGGCCGAGCTGGGCGAGCGCATCGCGCTGGCGGATCAGCGTCGCACCGACGGTTGCGGCGACCGAGTCGACCGCGACGTGGGCGGTGATGTCGCGGCTGCCGTCCGGGATGACGTCGACCTCACGGCCGTCGGCGTACGACCTCAGCGTGCCGAACGGTGGCCGGTCGTCTCGCGTGTGGCCGTAGTCGATCGCGATCGCGATGCCCCGCACCCTGGAGACGACATCGTTCCAGGCGCCGTCACGCATCAGGCCGACCTCGGCGCGCTGGCCCGGCTCCGTCAGCGGCCACCACGTGTCGAGCCACTGGAGCGAGTACGCGTCGCCGAGCGTCTCCGCGCCGGTCGCCGGATCGACGAGCACCTTCCGCACGACGCCCTCCTCGTCGAGCTCGACGACGTCGCACGGCACGTTGTCGAGCCACTCGTTCGCGATCACGAAGTCGTCCATCTCCACCGGCAGCTCCTCGACCCACTCGATCCCATCAGGCAGGTCGTCCGGGCGCGCGGCGAGCTCGACGCCGACGAGCTCGACGCCTGGTAGGAGCTCGTGGAGTGCGCGAAGCAGCTCGCCGCCGCCCGCGCCCACGTCATGAACCCGTCTCGCGTCGGCGCGTCGTACGAGCTCGGCGATCGCACCGGCGAATGCGCCGACGTGGACGCTGGTGCGGAAGTGGTCGGCAGGCCTGGACGTGCGGAAGAAGCCACGCTCGGCGTAGAGCGCGTCTTCCCACGCGTTGCGCCAGGGAAGCGGCCCCATCGTCATGGCCTCAACCTAAGGGAGCGTCGCTATGCTCGGCGCGTGGCTCGACTTCGGAGGCGTCTGCGGCGAGCCCTGACGACGCCACTCGACCGTTGGCGCCAACGCTCGCGGCCCTTGCTGAGCATCGTGGTCCCGGTCTACAACGGCGAGGAGTTCCTCGACGAGTGCCTGACGTCAGCCCGTAAGCAGGACTATCGCCGGGTCGAGATCGTCGTGATCGACGACGGCTCGACCGACGGCAGCCTCGCTGTCGCTCACCGGCACGCCAAGGCCGACGCGCGCGTGACGGTGCTGAGCCAGGCCAACGCCGGCGTCGGTGAGGCCCGGCGGGCGGCCGTCGCAGTCGCGACGGGCGAGTTCCTGACCTTCCTCGACGCGGACGACTGGCTGACCCGTGCGGGTGTCAGGGCGGCGATGGACGTCCTCGAGGAGACCGGGTCCGACGTCTCGGTGATGCCTTATCAACGGCAGGAGGGCGCAGCGATCCGCCCGCCGGCGCCGTGGATCCGCAGCCTGCACGCCCGTCCCGCGAGGCACACGACCCTGGCTGAACGGCCCGACGTCCTCGTCAACGCCGTCGCGTGCGCGAAGATCTTCCGGCGTACGTTCTGGGACGCGACCCAGCTGTCGTTCCCCACCGTGCTGCTCGCAGGCGACCAGATCGTCACCGCGACGGCTTACCGCGACGCGAACGGCATCGACATCTCCGGTGTCATGGGCTACACGTGGCGCCGCCAGGAGTCGTCGATCTCGCAGGGCCAGGTGACGGCCGAAGCAGTGCACGCCCGGCAGGACGCGATCGACGCCGTCCTCGAGGTGCTCGCGCCACTGCCGGACGTACGGGCCGAGCGTGCGCTGCAGTACCTCCGCTACAACATCCCCAACTCGGTGCTCAAGCTCGAGCGGGCCGACGACGGCTACCTCGATGCCCTGGTCGAGCGGGTGCCTCGCATCGTCGACGCGGCCCCCGCCGACCGATACGCGCGCGAGGTCCCGACGCAGTACCGCGTGCTCTACGCCCTGTTCGCCAACGGCGACCGCGAGGCGATCTGGCGGTACGTACGCGCGGAGGGGATGCAGTCCGAGATGCACCCGTCGGGCGTCGAACCGGCCGGCCTGACCTCGTACCTGCCGGGCTGGCAGAGCGACCCGGTGCCGCCCGAGGCGTACGTGCTGACGGCCGAGCAGACCGCGCTCAAGGTGGTAGTGCGAGCGGTGCACCACGACGGGGCCAACCTCGTCCTCGACGTGGCGGCGTGGTTCCCCAACGTCGACCTGCGCGAGCCGTCGCTGACGATCAAGACGGACGGCGACCTCGTCGACGTCGTCCAGTGGGGCGAGCCGGCAGTGTTCACGTCCCGTCTGGGCAGCGAACGGGCCTACCCCGGGTCCGGATGGACCGTGACGCTGCGTGGGGTCGCCCGTCGCGCGCCCAAGCAGATCACCGTGACGCTGACCGACGGTGACCGTGAAGGCACCGCCACCGCCAAGATCCCGCGGTAGCCACCCGCGCGTGTGACTCATGGCATAGGTCGTAGCCCTGTCGCCGGAGCGCCCCGAAGGTAGACTTGAGACGTCAGTTTGTCTGGTACCCGCTCGCGGGACTGGAACGAAAGGCACCACGCATGAAGCGTTTCTCCATGGGCGTGATCGGAGCCGGAAGAGTCGGCGCCGTACTCGCATCACGATTCCGCGCCGCCGGCTATCCCCTCGTGGGCGTCTCCGCGCGCTCCGAGGCCTCACAGCTTCGCGTCTCGACCCTGCTGCCCGGCGTCGACGTGCGCACGCCGGTCGAGCTCGCCGCCGCCAGCGACATCCTCGTGCTCGCCGTGCCCGACGACGACCTCATCGCGATCGCCGAGGAGCTCGCCGCGTCCGGTGCCGTACGCCGCGGCCAGTACGTCCTGCACACCAGCGGCCGCCACGGCCTCGACGCGCTCGCCTCGCTGACCCGGCTCGGCGCGCGTCCGATCGCGTTCCACCCGGCCATGACCTTCACCGGCACGCCCGTCGACCTCGACCGCAACCCGGTCTTCGGCCTCACCGCCGGCCCGGCCGAGCGCGCGCTCGCCGAAGAGCTCGTCGCCGCCCTCGGCGGCACCCCGATGTGGGTCGCCGAGGCCGACCGCGCGCTCTATCACGCAGCACTCGCCCATGGCGCCAACCACCTCGTCACCCTCGTCGCGCAGTCGATGGACCTGCTCCGCACGGCCGGCGCCGCCGATCCCGCCGCGGTGCTCCGCCCCCTGCTGACCGCAGCCCTCGACAACGCCCTCGCCTACGGCGACGCGGCCCTCACCGGCCCGGTCGTACGCGGTGACGTCACGACGATCCGCGCCCACGTCGACGCGCTCGCCGCGGCCGATGTCGACGACGCGACGGTCGACGCCTACCTCGAGATGGCCCGCGCCACCGCCGGTCGCGCCGAGTCGGACGGCCGCCTCGCGCCCGCCCAGGCCAGCACGATCCGCCAGGTCCTCGACGAGGCCGACTGGGACACGCTGGCCGAGATCGCCGCCGGGATCTGAGCCATGCCAACGCCGACCATCGCGCGTACGCGTGCGGAGCTCGACGCCGCGCGCGGTGACTCGACGGTCTCGTTCGTGCCCACGATGGGTGCGCTCCACGACGGCCACCTGCAGCTGCTCAAGCACGCCCGGCCGCTCGGCGAGACCCTCGTCGCGTCGATCTTCGTCAACCCCACCCAGTTCGCGCCGGGCGAGGACTTCGAGGCATACCCGCGTACGTTCGACGCCGACCTCGAACGCTGCGCCGAGGCCGGCGTGGACGTCGTGTTCGCGCCGACCGTGCCGACGATGTACCCGTCGGGGCTGGTCGACACCGTCACGGTGGACCCCGGCCCGCTCGGCACGGTCCTCGAAGGCGCCGTACGACCGACCCACTTCCGCGGCGTGCTGACCGTCGTGGCCAAGCTGTTCGGGCTCGTACGCCCTGACGTCGCGGTGTTCGGCGAGAAGGACTACCAACAGCTGACCCTGATCCGGCACATGGCGCGCGAGCTCGCGCTCGGGGTCGAGATCGTCGGCTGCCCGACCGTACGTGAGCACGATGGTCTCGCGATGAGCTCGCGCAACCGTTACCTCTCGCCCGAGGAACGCCAGCAGGCTGCCTACATCTCGGCTGCGCTGCGTGCCGGCGTCGCCGCCGGCCCCGACGGCGCTGAGACCGTGCTCGCCGAGGCCCACACGGTGCTCGGCTCCGCAGGCATCACGCCCGACTACCTCGTGCTGACCGATCCCGACATGGGTGAGCCCAAGCCCGGTGCCGAGGCCCGCCTGCTGGTCGCCGCCAAGGTCGGCACGCCACGACTGCTCGACAACACCGCCCTCACGCTAGGAGCCTGACGTTGATCCGCACCATGATGAAGTCCAAGATCCACCGGGCAACGGTGACACAGGCCGACCTGCACTACGTCGGCTCGGTGACGGTCGACCAGGACCTGCTCGACGCCGCTGACCTGCTGCCCGGCGAGCTCGTCCACATCGTCGACATCGACAACGGCGCACGCCTCGAGACCTACACGATCGCCGGCGAGCGCGGCACCGGCGTCATCGGCATCAACGGCGCCGCCGCACACCTGGTGCACCCGGGTGACCTCGTGATCCTCATCGCGTACGCGCAGATGGAGGACGCGGAGGCGCGTACGTTCGAGCCGAGCGTCGTGTTCGTCGACGCCGACAACCGGGTCGTCGGCACGGGCAACGACCCCGCCGAGGTGCTGGCCGGGCTCGGGCCTCGTACGCGGCGATGTCATCGACAACCCGCTCGTGGCCTCCCGGTGATGACATGACCCTGCTGTGTCTCGACGTCAGCAACAGCCACACGACGATCGGCGCGTTCGACGAGGACGAGCTGATCGCCCATTGGCAGGTGTCGTCGGACGAGCGGCGTACCTCCGACGAGTGGTACATGCTGCTGATGGGTCTCGTCGACCACGAGGGCATCTCGCACATCAGCGCCGTGGCCCTGTGCTGCACGGTGCCGGCGATCCTCGTGGAGCTGCGGGCGATGCAGGAGCGCTACTGGGCTGACCTGCCGGTCGCGAT
>CAWDXV010000005.1:0-308458 GCA_963806345.1 uncultured Actinomycetota bacterium
TCGGCGCGATCGAGCTCGCCGGTGATGCGTCCTTCGGCGAGCGTGTAGATGCGGTCGCAGAGACCGAGCAGCTCCGGCAGCTCCGAGGAGATGACGATGACGCCGCGGCCCTGCTTGGCGAGGCGTTGGATGACGCCGTAGATCTCATACTTGGCGCCGACGTCGATGCCGCGGGTCGGCTCGTCGAGGATCAGCACCTGCGGGTCGGTGTACATCCACTTGCTCAGCACGACCTTCTGCTGGTTGCCGCCTGAGAGCTTGGCGACGCCCTCGTTGATCGTCGGCGTCTTGATGTTCATGCTGCTGCGGTAGCGCTCCGCCACGACGACCTCTTCACGCTGGTCGACCACCAGGCCCTTGCGCAGCTTCTCGATCCCGGCCGCGGTCACCGAGCGCTTGATGTCGTCGAGCAGGTTGAGCCCGAGCGCCTTGCGGTCCTCGGTGAGGTACGCGATGCCGGCCTCGATCGCGGCATGCACCGACTTGAGGTGCAGCTCCTTGCCGTCGAGGATCAGCTGGCCCTCGATGTGGCTGCCGTACGAGCGCCCGAAGATGCTGCGCGCCAGCTCGGTGCGGCCGGCGCCCATCAGGCCGGCGATGCCGACGATCTCGCCGCGGTGGACCTGGAGGTTCGCGTTGTCGATGACGGTGCGCGAGCCGTCGACCGGGTGCATGACGGTCCAGTTGCGGACCTCGAGGAGCACGTCGCCGATCTCGGGCTCGTGGTCGGGGAAGCGGTGCTCGAGGTCGCGACCGACCATGCCGCGGATGATGCGGTCCTCGTCGACCCTGTCCTCGGCGACCGCGAGGGTCTCGATCGTCTTGCCGTCGCGGAGGATCGTGATCGCATCGGCGATCTGCTCGATCTCGTTGAGCTTGTGGGAGATCATGATCGACGTGATGCCCTTGTCCTGCAGGCCCTTGAGCAGGCCGAGGAGGTGCTGGGAGTCGTCGTCGTTGAGGGCTGCGGTGGGCTCGTCGAGGATCAGCAGCTTGACCTCCTTGGACAGCGCCTTGGCGATCTCGACGAGCTGCTGCTTGCCGACGCCGAGGTGCTTGACCGGGGTCAGGGGGTTCTCGGCCAGGCCGACGCGAGCCAGCAGCTCGATCGCCTGACGGTTGGTGCGGTCCCAGCTGATGATGCCGCCGTTGGCATTCTCGTTGCCGAGGAAGATGTTCTCGGCGATCGACAGCTCGGGGATCAGCGCGAGCTCCTGGTGGATGATGACGATGCCGGCCGCCTCGCTCTGGCGGATGTCCTTGAACTCGACGACCTCGCCCTCGAAGACGACGTCGCCGGCGTACGAGCCGTGCGGGTAGACGCCGCTGAGGACCTTCATCAGCGTGGACTTGCCGGCGCCGTTCTCACCGCAGATCGCGTGGATGTCGCCGGTCTTGACGGTGAGGTTGACGTCGTCGAGCGCGAGGACGCCGGGGAACTCCTTGGTGATGGAGCGCATCTCCAGGATGGGTTTCATGGTGCGGATTTCCTGTCGGTCCAGTGGGGGTGTGAGAGGTGGGGCGCCCCTACGCAGAAGGGGCGCCCCACACGTATCACTTGAGGTCGGCGTCCGTGTAGTAGCCGGAGTCGACCAGGACCTTCTGAACGCTGTCCTTGGTGACGGGCACCGGGTCCAGCAGGTAGGACGGGACAACCTTCTTGCCGTTGTCGTACGTCTTGTCGTCGTTGATCTCGGGCTTCTTGTCAGCACCGATGGCCTTGATCATCGCGACCGTGACCTTGGCGAGCTCGCGCGTGTCCTTGAAGATCGTCGAGTACTGCTCACCCTGCAGGATCGACTTGACCGACTGGACCTCGGCGTCCTGACCCGTGACGACGGGCAGGGGCTTGTCGCCGCCGCCGTAGCCGTTGGCCTTGAGCGCCGCGATGATGCCCAGCGACAGTCCGTCGTACGGCGACAGGACGCCGTCGACGGTCTCGTTGCTGTAGGTCTTCGTCAGGATGTTGTCCATGCGCTGCTGCGCCGTGGCGGGGTCCCAACGCAGGATCGCGGCCTGCTTGAAGCCGGTCTGGCCCGAGACGACCTTGAGGTCGCCCGAGTCGATCTTGGGCTGCAGGACCTTCATTGCGCCGTTCCAGAAGAACGTCGCGTTGTTGTCATCCGGCGAGCCGGCGAACAGCTCGACGTTGTAGGGGCCCTTGCCCTTGGCCTCGAGGCCCGTCAGGAGCGACTGAGCCTGCAGCTCGCCGACCTTCTCGTTGTCGAACGTCGTGTAGTAGTCGACCGCGTCGGACTCACGGATCAGGCGGTCGTACGCGATGATCGGGATGTCGGAGTCCTCGGCCGTCTGCAGCACGTCGCCGAGCGCCGTGCCGTCGATGGCCGCGATGACGAGCATCTTCTCGCCCTTGGTGACCATGTTCTCGACCTGCGAGACCTGGGTCGGGATGTCGTCCTCGGCGTACTGCAGGTCGACCTTGTAGCCGGCTGCCTCGAGCTGCTTCTTGATGTTGTTGCCGTCGGCGATCCAGCGCTCCGACGACTTGGTCGGCATGGCGACGCCGATCGTGCCCTTGTCGCCACCACCGCCTCCGCCGTCGCTGGAGCCGCCGCACGCGGTCAGGCTGAGCGCCACCGCGGTGCTCACGACTGCTGTTGCGAGAATCTTGCGCACTGATTTTCTCCTCATCGTTGCTCGGACTGCAGGGGCTGTCCCTGTCCGTTCTTCTGTGTTGCCTTGCGCAGACGTCGAAGCCCCTGCGCGAGTCGGTGGGTGGTTCATCGGCTGGCCTCACGTCTGCGGGCCTTGAGCCGGTGCATGACGTCGTCGCCGCCGCGACCGAAGTGGTCGTGGAGCGTGCGGTAGTCGTCGTAGAGCGCGTCGTACGCCTGGGCGCGGCCGGGATCCGGGAGGTACGTGTCGCGGTTGACCCGGCCCATCGCATCGGAGGCCGCGTGCACGTCGGGATAGGCGCCGGCGGCGACGGCCGCGTGGATCGCCGAGCCGAGTGCGGGCCCCTGGTCGGAGCCGATCGTCGAGAGCGGGAGGTTGAGCACGTCGGCGTAGATCTGCATCAGCAGCGCGTTCTTCTGCAGGCCACCCGCGACGACGATGCCCTCGACCGGCACCCCGGCCTCGTCGAACGTCTCGACGATCAGGCGGGTGCCGAACGCCGTGGCCTCCAGCAGCGCGCGGTAGACCTCTTCGGGCCGGGTCGCGAGTGTCAGGCCGACGATCAGCCCGGACAGGTCGTGGTCGACGAGCACCGAGCGGTTGCCGCTGTGCCAGTCGAGGGCGAGCAACCCGTGCTCGCCGACGGACTGCTCGGCGGCGAGCCGGCTGAGGTGCTCGTGCACCGTCACCCCGGCCTCGTCGGCGGCCTGCGTGACCGCGGCCGGCACCTGCTGCGTCGTGAACCACTCGAAGATGTCGCCGACGCCGCTCTGTCCGGCCTCGTAGCCCCACAGGCCGGGGGTGATGCCACCCTCGACGACGCCACACATGCCCGGGACCTCGCGCAGCACGTCGCTGTTCATGACGTGGCACGTCGACGTGCCCATGATCAGGACCATCTGGCCCGACGCGATCGACTGGGCTGCCGGTGGCGTGACGTGCGCGTCGACGTTGCCGGCCGCCACGGCGATGCCGGCCGGCAGCCCGGTCAGTGCCGCGGCGCGATCGGTCAGGGGGCCGACCCGCTGCCCGAGGGCCGCGAGGGGACCGTCGATCTTGTCGGTGACGAAGTCGGCGAAACCGGGGTGGAGCTCCGCGAGGAAGTCGCGGCTCGGGTAGGTGCCGTCCTGCAGGATCCCCTTGTAGCCGGCACTGCAGGCGTTGCGGGTCAGCGTGCCGCAGAGCTGCCACACGATCCAGTCGGCTGCCTCGACGAAGTGGGCCATCTGCGCATACACATCGGGAGCCTCCTCCAGGAGCTGCAGGCCCTTGGCGAACTCCCACTCCGAGGAGATGAGGCCGCCGTAGCGAGCCAGCCACACCTCGGAGCGCTTGCGGGCGAGCTCGTTGAGCCGGTCCGCCTGGCCCTGCGCCGCATGGTGGCGCCACAGCTTGACGTACGCATGGGGTTCGGCCTCGAGCCCGGGCAGCTCCGAGAGCGGTGTGCCGTCCTCGGTCGTCGGCACCATCGTGCAGGCCGTGAAGTCGGTGGCGATGCCGATCACGGACGTGGGATCGACGCCGGCCTCCTGCAGGGCGCGGGGCACGGCGACCTGGAGCACCTCGAGGTAGTCGGCGGCCACCTGCAGGGCCCAGTCCGGTCCAAGCGGTGTGCCGTCCGGGAGCGCGCGATCGAGCACTCCATGGGGGTACGGGTGGACGGCGGAGCCGAGCTCCTCGCCGTCGGAGACCCGGACGACCAGGGCGCGTCCCGACTGGGTGCCGAAGTCGACACCGACGACGACGTCGGTCAGGTCACCGGGCGCGTGCAAGGTCAACGGGCCCTCCTCCAAAGGCTAGATGTGAGCGCTCACGTGATCGCTCACATCAGGGTAGTGTGGTGCGGATCACAGGCCACGTCAAGCCCGGAGCGGAACTATTTGCGGGTTCCCGCGAGTGACACGCTGTGCCGAGTGCGCGGGTGTCAGGCGGGCGGTGGAGCGGTCGACTCGCGGACGACGAGTGCGGTCGGCACGAGGTCGACCGTCGGCTCGCTCTCGCCGTCCAGCACCCGCGACAGGACCTCCATGACCCGTTGCCCGAGCCTGGGGAAGTCCTGGCGCATCGTGGTCAGCGGCGGCTGGAAGTAGCCGGCCTCGGGGAGATCGTCGAACCCCATCACGCTGACGTCCTCGGGGACCTGGCGACCCGCTTCACGAAGGGCGCGCAGCAGCCCCAGCGCCATCTGGTCGTTGCCGGCGAACACCGCCGTCACGTCGCGCTCACGGGCGAGGGACTTGCCGGTGCGGTAGCCGCTCGCCGCGCTCCAGTCGCCGCCCCAGCGGAGCGGGGGGATCCGTCGCCCCTGGCTCTCGAGCTCGGCGCGCCACCCGTCCCGACGGGCATGCGCCTCGGCCCAGCCATTGGGCCCCGACAGGTGGATCACGGTCTCGTGGCCGAGGGACAGCAGGTGCCGGGTCGCCAGCCGGCCGCCCTCGAAGTTGTCGAACCCGGCGGTCAACGGTGTGCGCGACATGTCGCCCTCGACCACCACGGTGGGGATGTCCAGGTCGAGGGAGTGGGCCTCGCGGAGGATCGTCTCGTGGGGCACGATGACGACCATCGCCTCGACGATCCGCTCCTGGAGGTCCGTCACCGCGGCCCGGAACGCCTCGCGCGACAACGTCTCGACGTTGACCGTGGCGAGCCGGTACTCGGACTCGCGCGCTGCGGCCTCGAGCGCGAGCAGGGTGTTGGCCGGGCCGTACTGCCCGGCACCCCAGGTCACGACGCCGACCGTCCGCGAGCGACTGGACGCAAGCAGCCGGGCCGCCAGGTTGCGGCGGTAGTGCAGGTCCTCGATGGCCTGGAGGACACGCTCGCGGGTCTCCGGACGTACGCCGGGCATGCCGTTGATGACCCGTGAGACGGTCTGGTGCGAGACCCCCGCACGCTCGGCGACGTCCGACATACGCGCAACCCGAGGGCCGTCGTTTGCCGTCGGAGTCATGCGCAGATGCTAGTCGGTTGCCGGGCCGTGATTTTTCCAACCCGGGGACAACCGTGGGATTTCGCGCCTATGGTGAGGTCAGGTCAGGGCAGGACGATCTGCACGACGGTTTGGGAGATCCGTCGCGCAAGGCCGGTGGGTTGGGAGTCCCGCCGGGCGGTCGCCGGTCTTGGGAGAGACCGCACGAGGGAGCACGTCATCATGACGCGCATGTCTGCCAGCACGACGCCGAAAATTCTGACGACACCGAATCAGCACATCGCCAGCCGGTTCAGCTTCGGCGTCAACGAGTACCTCATCACCGACATCGGGTCGTCGCGCAGCGCGACGAAGTGGCTCGAGCGTCAGTTCGCGTGGAGCAAGCTGGCCGACACCAGAGGCGATGCCGTGATCACGTGGTTCCCGCGTCTCAGGGACCAGCCTGCCAAGGCGTGGAGCAACCACCAGAACGAGGACCACACCGCGTATGCGTACGGTCGCGACCTCTGCGCGTACACCCTTGCGATGAAGGTGGCGACGCGGCGACAGGTGCGCGAGGTCATGGCCGACGTCTGGTCCAACCTGTTCTACATCCCGATGGGGGAGAGCCGCTCGTTCCCGTGGCGGTACTCGTTCGATGCCATGATCCGGAGCAGGTCGCTCGGGAACTTCCGGAGTCTCCTTCGCGGAGCGGTGCTCCATCCCGCGATGTCGGGCTGGCTCAACAACTCGTCGAACACCAAGTACGGGATCAACGAGAACCTCGGCCGTGAGCTGCTCGAGCTGTTCACCGTCGGCCGGCCGGCCGGCTACGACGAGGACGACGTCAAGAACTCGGCCCGCATCCTGACCGGCTTCCGGGTCAAGATGTTCGACACCTATGCCGCGTCGTACGACCCCGAGCTCCACTACGTCGGGCGCATCAGGGTCCTCGGGTTCAGCCACGCCAACTCCTCGAAGGACGGCCGGACGGCGGTCAACGCCTACCTCGACTACCTGGCTCGTCACCCGGCGACGGCAACGCGAATCGCGAGACGCCTGTGCGTCCGATTCGTCTCTGACACGCCGTCGTCCTCGATCGTCTCGGCGGTGGCCAAGGCGTACCGGGCGTCCGACACCGACATCAAGGCGACGCTGCGAGCACTCATGCGCCATCCGGACTTCCAGGCGACGAAGCGCAAGAAGGTGCGAACGCCCATCGAGGACGTCGTCAACGCCGCCCGGGTTCTCGGCCTGCGACCGACGGGCTGCAGCACCGAGAGGTCGTTCCCGCTGCACCTCCTCTGGATGGCCGAGGGGGTCGGCCAGAGCCAGTTCGGCTGGCCCCGGCCCGACGGATTCCCCGAGACGAGCGCGATCTGGGCATCGCCGGCGAGGGTCCTCCGGAGCTGGAACAACCACTACGACCTCGCCGGCAACTGGTGGCGGTCGGCCGACGTCTACCTCCCGGCGAGGAAGGACCAGCTGCCCTCGGCGTGGCCGCGAGCGCTCGGCCAGCTCGTGGAGCACCAGGCGCGGATGCTGCTCGGCCGGGGCGCTCCGTCGGACCTGCAGTCCGCCGTCGCAAACGCCCTCAGCCTGCCGTTGTCGCACGAGTTCAACTCAGCAGCAGAGGTCTCCGAGTGGACGTGGGCGCTCATCAGGGGAGCTGTGCTCAACCTGCCCGAAGGGATGCTCCGATGACCGATCCTGACGACTGCGGCTGCGGCGACTACGAGGTCAGCCGCCGATCCCTGCTCAAGGCCGCCGGGCTCGCCTCGATGGCCGGCGTCGCCACCTCGATGTTCGGCGACGTCATGACCTCGACGGTCTACGGCGCTGGTGACGGCAACGTCCTGGTGGTGGTCTCGCTGCGGGGCGGTGCCGACGGCTTGTCGATGGTGGTGCCGCACGCCGAGTCGGCGTACTACGCCGCTCGCCCCACCACCGCGGTCGCGGCCAACTCGTTGCTGTTCAGGGACGCGACCTTCGGGCTGCACCCGGCCTTCATCAAGCTCAGCCCCCTGTGGCTGCTCGGCCAGATGGCGGCGATCCACGCGGTCGGGCTGCCGGCGCCCAACCGCAGCCACTTCGAAGCCATGGAGCTGGTCGAGGACGCCGACCCGGGCAGTGCGGCACGCGTCGGCTGGGTCAACCGGATGGTCTCCGGTCTGGCGGCCTCGCCCGACGTGTTCGACGGGATCCAGGTCGGCTCGACGCTGACCCCGACGGCGCTGCTCGGTCCGGCCCCCGTGCTGGCCACCGGTCAGTTCTCCGACCTCGCCGGGCCGTTCCCCAAGGACGCCGCCCTCCGGTCGCGGGTCACCGGCAGCCTGCGCGCGCAGTACTCCCGCTACGGCGGCACGATCGGGTCCGCGGGCGTGAATGCGCTGACGATGTCCGAGCGCGCCGCGGCGATCGACGACACCGTCAACGAAGGACCCCTCGCAGGCGTCACGTATCCGCAGTACTCGCAGCTCGGCGAGGCGCTCAAGACCACTGCCGGGCTGATCCGCGCCAATGTCGGGGTCAAGGCGGTGGCGGTCGACGCCGGAGGCTGGGACCACCACGTCGACCTGCAGTGGCGGATCAACGAGTCGATCGACGAGCTCGCGCAGTGCCTCGCGGCGTTCTACCTCGACCTCGGGCTCTCAGCCGGCCGGGTGACCGTCGTGACGCTCAGCGAGTTCGGCCGACGCCTGCAGGAGAACGGGGCCAGCGGTGTCGACCACGGATACGGCAATGCGGTGTTCGTGCTGGGCGGTGGCGTGAAGGGCGGCCGCTACTACTCGCGCTGGCCCACGCTGTCCTCCGGCCGGCAGATCGACGGCGACCTGGCGGTGACGACGGACTATCGCAGCGTCCTCACGGAGATCCTGCGGTCGCGGTTCCCGTCGCTCGACACCTCGAAGGTCTTCCCGGGGATCTCGTACTCACCGCTGGGCTTCATGACCTGACGTCAGCGGGTTTCCGATTTCGCATGGCGACCCACCCACGGCCCTACGATGGCGCAGTGACGAGCGACCTCAGACGTACCCGGATCGCGGTGGCCGCCGGATTCTTCCTGCAGGGCCTCGTGTTCGCCGCGATCGTCACGCAGGCACCGCGGATCAAGGACAAGTTCGACATCGGCGATGGTGGCCTCACTGGGATCCTGGTGCTCGTCGCGGTGGTCTCGGGCGTGGGCAGCGTCATCGCCGGGATGGTGGCCGAGCGCCGCACGAGCGCGGTGGCATTCCGGCTCGCACTGCTGACGATCGGACTCGGCGCGCTGCTCGTGGGCGTCGCGCCGACCCTGCCGCTCGTGGTCGCCGCCTTCGTCGTCTACGGCCTCGGCGTCGGGGCAGTCGACGCAGGGATGAACATGCAAGGCGTACGCGTGCAGCACGCCTATGGCCGCAGCATCATGGCCAACTTCCACGGCATGTGGTCGATCGCCGGCATCGCCGGGGCACTGTTCGCCGCCGGGGCTGCCGAGATCGACCTGCCGCTGGCGATCTCTTTGCTCATCATCGCCGTCGTCACGTGGATCACGGTCGTCCTCGCGGCGCCCCACTTCATCGAGGCCAAGGAGCACGATCCGGGCCTGTCGGCCAAGGGCCTCGACCTGCCGTGGCGGCCGATCCTCGTGTTCGGCCTGGTCGTGCTGCTGTTCTACGCCGCGGACACCGGCATCCTGACGTGGAGCAGCGTCTATCTCGAGGACGCCCTGGCCTCGACCAAGAGTGTCGCGCCGCTGGCCTACGGGGCGTACGAGGCCGGCGCCTTGATCTCGCGCTTCGGCGGCGACTTCCTGGTGCGGCGCGTCGGTGCTGCGAAGGTCGTCGTGGTCGGTACGAGCGTGGGCATCGCGGGTCTCGGGCTCGTGGTGTCGGCGGCCGCACCGGCCATGGCGATCGCCGGCTTCTTCGTCGCCGGCCTGGGCCTCGCGATCCTGGCGCCCCTGTCGTTCGCGGCGCTGGCCGGGGTCGTGCCGGCGAAGTCGCTCGACGTGGCTATCGCCCGGATGAACATCGCCAACTACCTCGGCGCGATCCTGGGCGGAGGGCTGATCGGCGCGGCGGCGTCGGCGGACCATCTGCGGTGGGCGTTCGTCATCCCGCTGGTGCTCATCCCGGTGGTGCTGCTGTTCGCCCGGTCGTTCCGGAGCGCCGATTCGTCAGTGATCGACGCGGTGTGAGGGTCTCGCCGGTCGAGTAGCAAGCTTGCTCTGCAAGCGGCGTATCGAGACCCAGTGAGGTGCTCGCTCACCCGAGCCTGCAAGCTCCCGAGGTTTCGACATCTGGCGGCTTCGCCGCGGCACGCTCAACCTGCCCAAACGCTCCGGCCGCTGAGCGGCCTCCGGCTTTGGACAAAAAGTCGCCCCACCGTTCTCGGGGGGTGAAACGGTGGGGCGACAACAGGCTCCAACAGCTTGCGCACATTGACCCTGCAGTGATCATGCTACGCCAGCAACTCAAACGTGTAGAGGTTTTTGGCAGAACTATCAGCATTCTTTCGGGTCACCTCGTCCTGGTGACCTTTGCGAGACCCGGCGGCCGGTCCGGGTCCCGGCCACGACGCAATGCAAGCTCCAGCGCAAGCCGCTGCAGCGGGATGACCTCGATGAGCGGCAGCAGGGCGGGATCAAGCTCGCCGAGCCGCGGCAGCGGGAGCGACAGGTGCACGGCAGCGTCGGCGACAGGCACACCGATCGTGATGACGCGACCACCGATGCGGCCTGCCGCCGCAGCGAACTCGGTGACCGATTCGCGACCGTCCGGACTCGCCGTGAGGGCGATGACGGGTGTGCCGGCAACGACCTGGCCGAGTGGCCCATGTGTGGCGTCGGCGGCGCTCCAACCTGACGCGGCGATCGCGTTGGTCTCCATGAGCTTGAGTGCGCCTTCTTTGGCGGTCGACATCGAGTAGCCGCGTCCGACGACCAGCACGCGATCCGCATCGGCCAGCGCCGAGACGAGGTCCGAGACCGAGGAGGTGATGGTCGACGCCGCGACCTCGGCGGCGAGCGTGACCTGGTGCTCGAGGGCATCCCACTCCGCGCCGCCCGCCAGTCGGATCACGAGGTTCAGCGCCAGCAGCTCTGCGGTGTAGGTCTTGGTGGCTGCCACCGACAGCTCCGGCCCGGCGGACAGGCCCACATGAGCCTCGGCCAGGCCGGCCAGGCTGCTCGAGCTGTTGTTGGTGAAGGCGATGACCGGGACGCCGGCGCGCTGCGCGGACCGGACGGTCTCCAGCAGGTCGGGCGACTCACCCGACTGCGACACCGCGAGCATGACGGAGCGCGGATAGCGCAGCTCGCTGCCGAACGCCGTGACGGTGCTCGGCGTCGCGAGCACGGCGGGCACGCGAAGGACGTTGTGCGTGAGGTACTGCGCGTACATCGCGGCGTGGTCGCTCGACCCTCGCGCGGCGAACACCATGAGGGCGGGGCTGGTGTCGCGGATCAGGTGCGCTGCCGCCGCGAGGTCGTCACGCCCGGTCCGTAGCAGCTCACGCCACCGGTCGGGCTGCTCGAGGATCTCGCCGGCCATGTGCGCCCCGGCTGCGGCGTGGTCTTCCACGGATGCTCCTGAGGGTGAGGACCCGCCGTGGGCCCGGGTTCGCCGGGCCCACAGCGGATCGGTTCAGCGGATGGCTGCCGCCGAGCTGGTGGTGCCGCCGGCGTCCGCCGCGTACGCCATGACGACGCGGACAGCGGACGCGGTCACCGGAATGCGTACGCTCCGGTGGCCGCGGGTCAGGTCGACCTTGACCTTGCCCACACTGTCGCCGTCAGCATCGACGGCGAACAGCGTTGCGGTGCCGCTGCCCTTGACGTCGACGCGCGCCGTCACGGCCGACCCCGAACGCGTGGCGCTGCGGACGACCGCCGACCGTCGCGAATCCGCCGCCGGGCCACCCGCAAGAGCGACGCCGGTGCGGACCGCCTGCGCGATCGACAACGGCGAGTCGACGCTGGACAGTGCCTCGTCCGGAATCGTCGGCGCCTTCGTCGCGACCGCCGGCGGGGTCCAGCCCGGCGCCGTGACGACGCCCCAGCGATAGGGATCGCCCTGCACGCCGCCCCACGTCGACCAACCGATGCGGGTCTGGCCGGTCTTGTCCTGCGTGTCGGAGTCGTAGACGAACACGTTGACCCCGAGGTGCTCGGGATCGATCGTGTCGGGCAGCTCGGCGGCAGGGATCTTGGTCTCGACGACGTAGCCGTCTCCGGTGACCTTGGCCGCGTACGTCACCGAGGGTGCGGTCTCCGCGATCGGCCCCTGGTTGTTGTCGGCGTCGCGGCCGGCACACGCTCCACCGTCCGACGTGTCCGGCAGCACGAACATCTTGAACGTCGTCGAGGTGTTCTCCGACGTGCCCTTGGGATCGATCGCGATCTCGACCGAGTCCGTGCGCCAGTGCCGCTTGCAGTCGTCCGTCGCCAGCAGCGTGCCCATCTGCTCGTCCGTGACCTCGGCGGCGACGTAGAGGTCGTCGCCATGGCGGGCGAGGTGGCCGACGGCGGAGCAGTCGGCGGCGTCGGTGCATGCCGACCCCTCCCACACCCGGCTCAGGTTGATCGCCGACGAGCCGTACTCGCCGCTGTCGATCACGCCGTCGACCTTGGGCGCCGCCTCCTCGATCGTGGTGGTCGGCACGAGCTCGAGCGCCGCAGCCGAGCTCGCGGTGCCGGCGCCGGACTTCGTCTCGATCGTGTAGTCGTAGTCGCCTCCGGTGCCACCCTCGTTGGAGGTCGGCAGCGAGTCGTCGTCGTTCGTCACGGTGAACGTGACGCTCGACTTCTGGCCCGCCGCCAGGCCGTCGTACGCCTTGGTGGCGGCATCGGCGCTGAACCCCTCGGGCAGCTTCAGCGCCACCGAGCCGCTCTGTGTCGAGTCGCTGTTGTTGACCAGGTCGACCCGCACCTCGCGCGATCCGCCGCTCGGCAGGGTGAGGACGGGCTTGACCGTGCCACGCAGCTGCGGCACGTCGTTGTCGGCCGCCCACGTGGAGAAGCTCGCGACCTGCGGCAGCAGCTGCTGGGTGCCCGACACCGCCGGAGCCACCTCGAGCTGCTGGTTGCCGTAGCCCGTGCGACCGCCCGATCGGACCTCGACGTCAGCGAGGACCCGCTTGTTGGTGGCCGCATCAGCAGGAGCGGTGACCTTGAACGTCTTGGTACGCGTGGCACCCGGATGCACGTTGCCGAGGCGGACCTTGCCGGCGCCTGACCAGCCGTCCGGAAGACCGACAGAGAGGGTCACGCCGGAGAGCCGCTTGGTCCTCGGCGCGGTGAGCTTGACCGTGATCGTGCTCGAGCCGCCCGGCACGACCGTGAACGTGGATGCCGACACGTCGAGCTTCGTCCCGAGGGGCAGGCCGTCAGGCGTCGGCAGCACCGCACCCTGCAACATCGTCGCCGAGGAGGACGCCGCCGCGGTGAGGTCGCCGCGGGTGAACGGCACCCGTGAGTCGACCTGGGTCATGTAGTCGCAGCCGAGCTTCGTCGGATCGGCCGGTACGTCCGGGAACCCGGCCCAGCCCTGGCTCTTGTAGAACCGCTGCGCCTCTCGCTCCACCTGAGCCCACGTCTTGCCGTACTGCTTCGACGTGCGGCCGCTCCACACGCCGTAGATGTCGTCCGTCGGGTCGGTCGGCTTGAACGTCGTCGTGCACGCCTCGCCGTTCGACGCGCCGGAGCCTCGAGCGGCGGCCGTGAACAGCTTGCTCGCGGTCCACGGCTTCAAGCCCTCCTTGCGGATCTGGTCGGGGTACGCCGACGGGTCGCCGGCGAGGTTGTAGGCCTCGACTGCGAGCAGCGCCGCCTCCTGGTGTGCCCCGTGGTTGCCCGGGCTGGGGGCGGTGTTCATCGTCGCGATGATCTCGGGCTTCGTCTCGCGGACGACGCGTACGAGCCGGCCGAGGGTGTCCTCGTGACCCCAGATCTCGCGATAGAGCGGCTCGCTCACGGAGTAGTAGGAGTCGACCTTGTCGAGGTTGTAGACGTCCGTGATGTTCGCCTTGGCGACGGCGTCGCGCTCTTCGTGCTCGCGCAACAGCCCGAGCGCCGGACCCTCCTCGGGGCCGACTGCGTTGCCGCCGCCCTCGCCGCGGGTCACGGTGACGACGCCGGTGCGCGTCCCGTACCGCTCACGCCACTCGCCGAACATCGAGAGCCGTCCTGCCTCGTCGTCGGGGTGCGCGCCGACGTAGAGCACGTCGAGGTCAGCCGGGCTGCGGTGCTTGCCGGTGGTGTGGACCGTGCCGGCGTCCGCCCCCGAGGCGGACGCGACCGGTGCTGCCAGCGCGAGCACCGCGGCCCCCACGAGGGCGGTGCGACGCCATGGGCGTACGTGTCGATGTCTCTGCATGAACTCTTCCCTTCTGTCGTGGCAGGCGGTCTGGGTCCCGTTGACCCAGGGGTCGATGGCGGCTCGGGCTATCCCTTCACCGAGCCTTCGAGCATCCCGCGGATGAAGTGCCGCTGGGCGAAGACGTAGAACACGACGATCGGGAGCGCGACCAGCACGGCGCCGGCGGCGAGCAGCGACGTGCCCTCGGTGTACTGGCCCTTGAAGAACGACAGGCCGAGCGGCGCCGTTCGCAGGCCCTCGTTGGTCGGCAGCATGACGAGCGGCAGCAGGAACTCGTTCCAGGTCCACATGAGGACCAGCAGCACCATCGTGATGATCGCGGGCCGTCCCATCGGGAGCAGGATCGACCACAGCACGCGGCCGTGTCCCGCGCCGTCCATGCGGGCGGCCTCGACGATCTCGGGCGGGACGCTGCGGAAGTACTGCCGCATCCAGAACACGCCGAAGGCCAGTGACTGCGCGATCTGCGGCAGGATCAGCGCGGCGTACGTGTCGGTGAGCCCCAGGCCGCGCAGGTCGTAGTAGAGCGGGATCACGATCGCCTCGCTCGGCACCATGAGGCCGAGCAGCAGGAGATAGAACAGGGCGCTCGAGCCGCGGAACTTCATGGTGCCGAACGCGTAGCCGGCGAGCGAGGACAGGACCGCGCTGACCACGACGACGACCACGGCGACGAGGATGCTGTTGGCCATGTAGCGGCCGAAGTGACCGACCCGCCACGCGGTCTCGAAGTTGTCGAAGTGGAACGCGCCGGTGCCGCCGACCGAGTCGGGCTGCAGGGCGCTGAACAGGATCAGGCCCATCGGGTAGAGCGCGAAGGCAGATGCGGCGATCAGCAGCGCGTACGTCGTGACGCGTTCGAGGCGTGAGGTCATGAGTCCGCACTCTCGGAGAGCCGGTTGATCAGGACCGTGCACAGCAGGATGAACGCCGTGAGGACCAGCGCGACGGTCACGCCGACGCCGACCTGGCCCTTGTTGATCGCGCGGTCCCACACCTCGTACGCGGGCACGCGGCTGGAGGTGCCGGGGCCGCCGCTGGTCATGACGTAGACGAGGTCGAACGTACGCATCGCGGCGACGAGGGTCAGCGTCAGCGCGACGGCGAGCTCGCCGCGTACGGCCGGGACGCTGATCGTGATGAACTCCCTGATCGGGCCGGCACCGTCGAGCCGGGCCGCCTCGTAGAGCTCGCGGGGCACCTTGGACAGGCCGGCGAGGAACAGCACGACGCACAGGCCCGTGCACACCCAGATGCCGACGATGCCGATGCAGATCAGCGCGTATCGCTCGTCGCCGAGCCAGCCACGCGCCACGTCGCCGAGGCCGACCGCGCGGAGGAAGTCGTTGAGTGGGCCGTCGGGGGCGAAGATCTGCCGCCACGCGACCGCCACGACGACCAGCGCGACGACCTGCGGCAGGAACAGGACCGTACGGAAGAAGTTGACGCCCCGCACCGCGCTGCGGGTGATCATGCTGGCCAGGGCGAGCCCCAGCGCGCACGGGATGATGCTGAAGAACACGATCAGGGTCAGGGCGTGGAGGAAGGGCTCCCGCAGCGCCTCGTCGGTCAGGACGAGCCGGTAGTTGTCGAGTCCGACCCAGGTGCCGACGCTCAGCCCGTCCCACTCGTACAGCGAGAGCCACACGGCGTGCAGCAGCGGGGTGAGGAAGAACAGTCCGAACACCACGAGAGCCGGCGCGATGTAGACGTACGCGATGCGCCGGGGCTCCCCGGGAGGGCCCGCCTGCCGACGGCCCGCCCGGGGAGGCTGGGGAACGGTGTCAGCCACCGTTGCTCGCCGTGAAGCTCGTGTACTCCTTCTCGAGGTTGTCCAGGAAGCTCTTGGGCTCCTCCGAGCCGGATCCGAGCTTCTGGACCTGCGCGGTCAGCAGGTCGTAGAAGTTCGGCGTCGCGTAGTCCAGGTAGGGCACCAGGGCGTCGTCCTCGGTGGCCTTGGTCCACGCGTCGAACACCTCCTTCTGGGCTCCGGACGTGCCGGCGGAGTCGACATCGGTGACCGGGAGGTTGCCGGCCTTGGCGATGAGCTTCATCGCCTCAGGGCTCGTGATGAAGTCGATGTACGCCCCGGCCGCGTCGGCGTGCTTGCTGGCCTCGGTGATGGCGAACGGGAGTCCCGTGCCACCGGTGACGGCCTGCTTGCCTGTCTCGCCGACAGGCGGAAGGGCGAAGCCGAGGTCGTTGCCGAGCGCCTTCTGGAGGTCGGCCAGCAGCCAGGTGCCGGCGGGGAGGAAGACGCCCTTGCCCTTCGCGAAGTCCTGCCACGCGGGGTCGTACCCGAGGCCGTTGAAGTCCTTGGTGAAGTAGCCCTTCTTGACCCAGTCGGCGAACGTCGTGGCGGCCTTCTCGTTCTCCGCCGACGTCCACGAGGCGCCCTTGCGGCCGAAGCCGAGGTTGCGGATGTCGTCGCGGGCCACGAACTGGTTCTGCACGAAGCCGTACGTGTGGATGCCCGGCCAGGCGTCGAGGTTGCCGAACTGGATCGGCGTCTCGCCGGCCTGCTTGGCCTTGGCCAGTGCCGCCTCGAAGTCGGTCAGGGTCGTCGGCACCTCGATGCCGAGCTTGGACAGCTTGGCCTTGTTGTACCAGAGCCCGACGAGCTCGCCGGCCTGCGGAAGGCCGTAGAGGTTGCCGGCGCCGAACGTCTTGCCGTCCTCGGTGTACGACGCCAGGGCACGTACGGACTCGGGGTAGCGGTCGGACCAGCCGTACGCCTTGTTGTAGGGCTCGAGCGAGCGGAGCAGGCCGGCCTTGACGAACTGGCCCATGTCGGACCGGCCGTTGTTGGCCTGGACGACGTCGGGAGCCTTGTCGTCGGTGATCGCGAGGCGCAGGGTCTTGCGCAGGTCGTCGAACGAGCGGGAGACCCGCTTGATCGTGACGTTGGGGTACTTCGTCCTCGAACTGCTTGTTGAGCGCCGCGATCTGCTCGGCCTGGCCGCCGCGCACCTCCTGGTCCCAGACGGTCAGCGTCAGCTTGCCCATCTTGGCGACGTCGGTCTTGACGCTCGACGGCTCGTCGGAGTCCTTCTTGTTGTCCGATCCGGGCGCGCACGCGCTCGCGAACAGAAGGGCGGCGACCGTTGCGGCGCCGGCCCACCTGGTGCGTCTGCTCGTCATGATTTCTCCTTCGGGGGTGTGAGAAGTGGCGTGGCGAAGCCGATGGTCGCGACGGCCCGGCTCACCGGGCGCTGGTCCTTTGCCGGGAGGACGTCGTCGAGGAACTCGTAGTCGCGGGCGAAGCGCCTCTCGGACCTGGCCAGGGCCCACCATTGGGCGATGTCGATCCAGCCCGGTGAGGCAAGAGCGCCGCCGAATCCGCGTACGGACAAGGCGGCGCAGAGGTTCGCGAAGCGAAGTCGATGGAGCAGCGACCAGCCGGCGAGCTCGCCGGCCATGAGCCCGGCGAGGAACACGTCGCCGGCGCCAGTGGGATCGAGGGCCTCGACAGGTACGCCCGGCACCCACGCGGTCTCCCCGGTCGCGGCATCGGCGGCGAACGCCCCGCCACTGCCTGCCGTGACGACGGCGAGCGGCACCCATTCGCGCAGCTCCTCGACGGCAGCGCCCGGGCTGGTGGTCCGCGTGTAGGCCATGGCCTCGGCCGAGTTGGGCACGAAGGCGTGGCAGCCGGCCAGACGTTCGCGCAGCTCAGCGCTGTCCCAACGCTCGGTGGCGTCCCAGCCGACGTCGGCGAAGATCTTGGTCCCGTTGGCCACCATGGTGTCGACCCAGGAGGCGCGCTCGACGCCCATGTCGGCGAACGCCGCGCGAGTGCACGGCACCTCGCCGAGGAGCTCCTCCGACGGGATCGGCGGCGGGTGCTCGTGGGTCACCATCGCACGGTCGTCGTCGAACGCGAGGGACACCGTGACGGGGGAGTGCCAGTCAGGGAACCGCCGTGAGTGGCTGAGGTCGATGTTCTCGGACTCCGAGAGCTCCTTCCAGCAGTACTCGCCGTACGCGTCACCGCCGAACGCGGCCGAGAGCGTCGTCGACAGGCCGAGCCGGGAGCACGCGACGGCGAGGTTGGCCACGCCACCGGGGCTCGAGCCCATGCCGTCGGTCCAGACCTCGTGTCCGCCTGACGGTGCCGCGAGCATGCCGGTGAAGATGATGTCGAGGAAGACTCTTCCTGCGACGAAAACATCCCGGGGTTCCGCGGTGTCCACCGACCCGTTCCCTTCTGTACGCGGCGGGGTCCGGCCACCCCGCCGTGACTCGTAGTCTCACGCAGGTGCGCGCTTTTGGCAAGATTTGCGCGAAGTTGACTGCTATTGTGCATTCCATGCTGTCGAGCGTCCGCCATGAGCGCATCCTGGATCGCCTGCGCACCACCGGACCCACGGAGGTCGCCGTGCTCTCGGGTCTGCTGCGGGTCAGCGAGGCGACGGTCCGGCGCGACCTGGCGCACCTGGAGTCGCAGGGTGCGCTGACGCGGGTGCACGGCGGTGCCGCGCTGACGACGGCCCCGGAGCCGCCGTTCGCGCAGGTCTCCACGAGTCACCTCGACGAGAAGACCGCGGTCGCGCGAAGCGCGGCGGCGCTGGTCGAGGACGGCGACGTCGTGCTCCTCGACATCGGCACGACGACACATCAGCTGGCCGTCGAGCTGCGTGGCCGGTCGATCACAGTCGTCACCTCGAGCCTCGCGGTGCTCGAGGTGTTCGAGCACGACACCGCGACGGAGCTGATCGTGCTGGGCGGGGTGCTCCGGCGCAACTACCGCAGCCTCGTCGGCTTCATCACCGAGCAGGCGCTCAAGCAGATCCACGTCGACAAGCTCTTCCTCGGCACCAGCGGCGTACGCGACGACGGGTCGGTGCTCGACACGACCGTCGTCGAGGTGCCCGTCAAGCAGGGCATGATCGCCGCCGCCGACCACGTCACGCTGGTCGCCGACAGCGACAAGTTCCCCGGCAGCGGGGTCGCCCGCGTGTGCGGACCCGAGGCGATCAACACCCTGGTGACGACGACCGGGGCCGACAAGACCACGCTCGCCGCATTCCGCGACGCCGGGTGCGACGTGCTGACGGCAGAAGCCGTACCGAACGACTAGGGGGCTGGAAGCATGCAACTGACCGTGCTGGGTGGTGGCGGATTCCGCGTGCCACTCGTCTATCGCGCGCTCCTGAGCGACGACTCGGACTCGCGGGTCAACGAGCTCGTGCTGTACGACGTGGATCCCGCACGGCTGCGGCGAGTGGGCGAGGTGCTGGCGCGGCTCGAGGCCGAGGCGGGCGTCGCGGGCCCCGCGATCCGGCTCGAGACCGACCTGACGGAAGCCGTGCGCGGCACCGACTTCGTGTTCTCGGCGATCCGGGTCGGCGGGCTGGAGGGGCGGGTCTGCGACGAGCGGGCCGCGCTCGACGAGGGCGTCCTCGGCCAGGAGACCACCGGGGCGGGTGGCATCTGCTACGGATTGCGGACCGTCCCGGTCGCGATGCAGATCGCCCGCACGGTCAAGGAGCACGCCCCCGATGCGTACGTCATCAACTTCACGAACCCGGCCGGCATGGTCACCGAGGCGATGTCCGCGGTCCTCGGCGAACGCGTCGTCGGGATCTGCGACTCACCCGTCGGCATGTTCAAGCGCGTGGCCCGGGCGCTCGACATCGACCGGTCGCGCGCGGTGTTCGACTACGCCGGGCTCAACCACCTGGGTTGGCTGCGCCGCGTGCTGGTCGACGGCGTCGACGTGCTCCCCAGACCTGCTGTCGGACCCCGACAAGCTGCTCACGATCGAGGAGGGCCGGCTGTTCGGGCCCTCGTGGCTGCAGACGATCGACGCCGTGCCCAACGAGTACCTCTGGTACTGGTACTACACGAAGGACGCCATCGCCGGGATCGAGGCGGCGAAGGAGACGCGCGGCGAGTTCCTGCTGCGCCAGCAGGGCGGGTTCTATGCGGCGGCGAGGGAGCCGGCGATGCGTATGCGGCGTGGGACCGGACGCGGCGCGATCGTGAGGAGTCCTACATGGCCGACAGCCGCGATGCGACCGGCGCCGGCGAACGGGACGAGGACGACCTCGACGGCGGTGGCTACGACCGCGTGGCACTCGAGCTGATGCACGCGATCGCCCGCAACCAGGAGGCGACGCTGGTCCTCAACGTGCCCAACGGTCACACGCTCCCGGGGCTGGCACCCGACGCCGTGATCGAGGTGCCCTGCCTCGTCGATGCCAACGGCCCGCGGGCTCTCGCGATCGATCCGTTGGCGCCGCACGCCGCGGCCCTCGTGGCGACGGTCAAGGACGTCGAGCGCACGGCCATCGAGGCGTCGACGACCGGTTCGCGTGAGCTCGCCGTCAGGGCCTTGGCCCTGCATCCGTTGGTCGACTCCGTCAACACCGCGCGCCGGATCTTCGACACGGCAGCTGCGCGAGGTCCCTGACCTGTCGCGGGTCTTCGGCTGACGCCACCGCTGAGTTTCCGACTTCGTGCCGGCTGGTCAGGCTTCAACTGACACAATCTCCCCATGACCGCCACGATTGCGCCTGAACGCCCGCCCGGAAGGGCCCGGCGTCGCATCGTGCGAGGCATCGGCGTCCTGATGCTCCTCGCGGGGCTCGCGGTGCTGGCCTGGTTCGCGTGGCAGTACTTCGGCACCAACATCGTCTCCAAGCACAAGCAGGAGCAGATCAAGGCGCAGACGCTGCGGCAGTGGGACAAGGGCGTCGAGGGTGACGCCATCGCGATGCTGCGGGTCAAGCGCTTCGGCTCCGACTACGAGGTGCCGATCGTCAAGGGCTTCGACAAGGGCGCCCTTGCGCGCGGTGTCGGCTGGTACACCAAGGGCGCGAAGCCGGGCGAGATCGGCAACTTCGCGATCGCCGGCCACCGGGTCACCCACGGCGAGCCGTTCAGCAAGTTCCCCAAGCTCAAGAAGGGCGATCTCGTCGTCGTCGAGACGCGCCGCGACATCTTCACCTACAAGCTGCGCAACTCCGGCACCTCGATCACCGTGCCGTTCACGACGTCGTGGCCGCTCTGGCCGGTGCCGGACCCGGACGCCCGCCGCCAGAAGCCCACCGAGCGGCTCATCACGTTGCTCACGTGCTCCGAGCTGTTCCACACCAACAACCGCAGCGTCGTGATCGGCGAGCTCGTGAAGACGTACGACAAGAAGCAGGGCACGACCGCGACCAACGGCTGATCGCGGCGGCCCTAGGCTGCTGCCATGCATGACTACCAGCGGGACTTCATCGAGTTCTCCCTCGAGCACGAGGTGCTCCGGTTCGGCGAGTTCACGCTGAAGTCGGGGCGCACCTCGCCCTACTTCTTCAACGCCGGGCTGTTCAACACCGGAGCCAGGCTCGCCGCCCTCGGTGGCTTCTACGCCGCGGCGATCGACCGGAGCGGCGTCGACTTCGACGTGCTGCTCGGCCCCGCGTACAAGGGCATCCCCATCGCCTCGGCGACCGCGGTGCAGCTCGCCGAGCAGCACGACCGCGACGTGCCATGGTGCTTCAACCGCAAGGAGCCGAAGGACCATGGCGAGGGTGGACTGATCGTGGGCTCGCCGCTGGAGGGCCGGGTGCTGATCATCGACGACGTGATCACGGCCGGCACCGCGATCCGTGAGGTCATGGACATCGTCAACGAGGCAGGTGCACAGGTCGCCGGCGTCATGGTCGCGGTCGACCGCCAGGAGCGCGGTGCGGGAGACCTGTCGGCCATCCAGGAGGTCGAGCGTGACTTCGGCGTGCCGGTCATCTCGATCATCGACTTCGGCCAGATCGTGCAGTACGTCGAGGAGTCCGGCCGGCACGCCGAGCACCTCGCCGCCATCCGGGCGTATCGCGACGAGTTCGGGATCGCGTCCTCGGCATGACGGAGCCTGAGCTGGAGGTCGGCGTCGGGCCGTGGGAGGGCGAGTGGCCCGTCGGTGACCACTACGACGCCGAGCTGCTGCGCGAGGGCGACCGCCGCAATGTCGTCGACCGCTATCGCTACTGGACCCTCGAGGCGATCGTGGCCGATCTCGACCGGCACCGTCACCCGCTGCACGTCGCGATCGAGAACTGGCAGCACGACTTCAACATCGGCTCGATCGTCCGGACCGCGAACGCGTTCGCCGTCGCGGAGGTCCACATCGTCGGCAGGAAGCGGTGGAACCGGCGTGGTGCGATGGTGACCGACCGATACCAGCACGTACGCCATCACGCATCGGTCGCCGAGTTCGCCGACTGGGCCACCGCGAGCGGGCTCGTCGTGGTCGGGATCGACAACGTCGAGGACTCGGTGCCGATCGAGACCGCCGAGCTGCCGAGGGACTGCGTCCTGGTGTTCGGCCAAGAGGGTCCCGGGCTCTCTGACGAAGCCCGCGCAGCCTGCGAACGTACGCTCTCGATCGCGCAGTTCGGCTCGACCCGGTCGATCAATGCCGGCGCGGCCGCTGCGATCGCGATGCACGCGTGGATCCGTCAGCACGCCGACCTGGAGCGTTGACTCTCGCGACATTCTCTGACTAAGGTCAGAGAATGTCAGACGATCCGGTGGCGACGCTTCGTCGCTTCAACCGCTCGTGGTCGCAGCGCGTGGGCGTGCTCGACGAGTCGTTCCTCGGCTCGGGCCGTCCGCTCGGACCTTCCCGGCTGCTGTTCGAGCTGCGCGGCGGCGGCACGACCGTGCGGGAGCTCCGTGAGCGCATGGACCTCGACTCCGGCTACCTGAGCCGTCTGCTGCGACAGCTCGAGGCCGAAGGACTCATCGCGGTGACCCCCGACCCCGACGACGCACGCCGCCGCATCGCGACGCTGACCAAGCGAGGCGTCGCCGCGCAGCAGGACCTCGACGACCGGTCCGACTCCCTCGCCCACGGCCTGGTCGACGCGTTGTCCGACCGGCAGCGCGTACGCCTGGCGGAGAGCCTCGACCAGGCCGACCGCCTGATCCGCGCCGCGACCGTCTCCATCGACCTCGTCGATCCGGCTTCCGAGCACGCCAGGGCCGCTGTCGCCGCGTACTTCCAGGAGCTGGACGAGACGTTCGAGGGTGGCTTCGACGTCACGGCCGGCGCTGCGGACGAGCAGACCCTGGGAGGTGCGACCGGCCGGTTCATCGTGGCGGTCAGCGGTGGTGTCGCCGTCGGGTGCGGTGGTCTCCAGTCGCTGTCCGACGACATCGGCGAGATCAAGCGGATGTGGGTGCACCGTGAGTGGCGCGGCCTCGGTCTGGCCGGCCGGCTCCTGCGCCGACTCGAGGAGGAGTCCGTCGCGCTGGGTCACCGGGTCGTCCGGCTCGACACCAACAGCTCGCTCACCGAAGCGCTGGCCATGTATCGCGCCGCGGGCTACGTCGAGATCCCGCGCTACAACGACAACCCCTACCCCGACCACTGGTTCGAGAAGTCGCTCTAGGCTCACCACATGAGCCAACGCGTGGTCGTCATCGGAGGAGATGCGGCCGGTATGACCGCCGCGTCCGCGCTGCGTCGCAAGCTGCCGAAGGATCACGAAGTCGTCGTCCTCGAACGCGGCAGCTGGACGTCGTACTCCGCCTGCGGCATCCCCTACTGGATCTCCGGCGAGGTCGGGTCGGCCGAGGCGCTCGTCGCGCGCAGCGTCGAGGCGCACCTCGCCAACGGCATCGACGTACGGATGGGGGTCGAGGCGACGGCCATCGATCCCGAGGCGCACACGGTCTCGGTCCGGGGCGGGGCCGACCTCTCGTACGACCGGCTGGTCATCGCGACGGGCGCCGAACCGGTGCGGCCCGACCTCCCCGGCATCGACGGCGAAGGCATCTACGGCGTGCAGACGCTCGATGACGGACAGGCACTGATCGACGGGCTCGCCGAGAAGCCCGAGCACGTCGTGGTCGTCGGCTCCGGCTACGTCGGGCTCGAGATCGCCGAGGCCTGCGTGGCGCGCGGCTTCGACACGACCGTCATCGACCGGTCGAAGGCGCCGCTGTCGATCATCGAGCCCGAGCTCGGTGAGCAGGTTGCGGCCGCGATGCGGGCGCACGGGATCCGGCTGCTGTCCGACACGTCGGTCACGGGGTTCACGCTCGACGACTCCGGTCACGTCAGCGCCGTGACGACCAAGGACGACTCGGTGCACGCGGATCTGGTCGTCCTCGGGCTGGGCGTCACGGCGCGCTCGGAGCTGGCGGCCGATGCCGGTCTGCCGCTCGGCGCCAAGGGCGGCATCGTCGTCGACGAGCACCAGCGCGTCGTCGGGCACGACGACATCTGGGCGGCCGGCGACTGCGTCGTCACCAGGGACCGGTTGACCGGCGACCTGATCCACGTCCCGCTCGGCACGCACGCCAACAAGCAAGGCATGGTCGCCGCCGACAGCATCGCCGCCGACGTGCTGGGGTCGAACGCGCGGCTCAGCTTCCCGGGCATCGTACGGACGGCGATCACCAAGTTCTGCGCGTTGGAGATCGCGCGAACGGGGCTGGGGGAGCGGCAGGCGGCCGACGCCGGGCTCGACCCCGTCAAGGTGAGCATCGAGACGACGAACTTCGCCGGCTACATGCCCGACTCCGAGAAGATGACCGTCGTGATGCTCGCCGACCGGTCGACCCGCCGGTTGATCGGTGCGCAGATCGTCGGCGGCGAGGACTCGGCGCTGCGGATCGATGTCGCGGCGACGGCCATCGCCGCGGAGCTGACGGTCGACGACGTCGTGATGCTCGACCTGGCATATGCCCCACCGTTCTCCTCGGTGTGGAGCCCGATCCAGGTCGCCGCCCGGGCGGCGGTCAAGGCTCTGGGGTGACTCGCCAGTAGTAGTGCGGACTGGGATACTGGTCTTCGCACCCCTCGCCAGCCATTCAGGAGATTCGCATGCCCGTCGCCACACCCGAGGTCTACGCCGAGATGCTCGACAAGGCCAAGCGCGAGTCCTTCGCCTTCCCGGCCATCAACGTCTCCTCGTCGCAGACGCTCAACGCGGCCCTCGCGGGCTTCGCCGAGGCCGAGAGCGACGGCATCGTCCAGGTGTCGACCGGTGGCGCCGAGTACTGGTCCGGCCCGACCGTCAAGAACATGGTCACCGGCTCGCTGGCGTTCGCCGCGTACGCGGAAGAGGTCGCCAAGAACTACCCGGTCAACGTCGCGCTGCACACCGACCACTGCCCCAAGGACAAGCTCGACGGCTTCGTACGCCCGCTGATCGCGGCGTCGGAGGAGCGGGTCAAGTCCGGCGGACTGCCCTACTTCCAGTCGCACATGTGGGACGGCTCGGCCGTGCCGCTCGACGAGAACCTCGAGATCGCCCAGGAGCTGCTCGCGCGCTGCAAGGCCGCCGGCATCATCCTCGAGGTCGAGATCGGTGTCGTCGGTGGCGAGGAGGACGGTGTCGTCGGCGCGATCGACGACAAGCTCTACTCCACGCCCGAGGACGCGCTCGCCACGGCTGAGGCTCTGGGCCTCGGCGAGAACGGTCGCTACCTGACCGCGCTGACGTTCGGCAACGTGCACGGCGTCTACAAGCCCGGTGGCGTCAAGCTCCGCCCCGAGGTGCTCGAGACCGCGCAGCAGGTCGTCGGCGAGAAGTACGGCAAGGACCACCCGTTCGACCTGGTCTTCCACGGCGGCTCCGGCTCGCTGCCCGAGGAGATCTCGGCGGCGGTCGACTACGGCGTCGTCAAGATGAACGTCGACACCGACACCCAGTACGCCTTCACGCGCCCCGTCGCCGGCCACATGTTCAGCCAACTACGACGGCGTCCTCAAGGTCGACGGCGAGGTCGGCAACAAGAAGGCGTACGACCCGCGTGCCTGGGGCAAGGCCGCCGAGGCCGGCATGGCATCGCGCGTCGCCGAGGCGTGCGCCAACCTCCGCAGCGCCGGCACCAAGCTCTGAGCCTGCTCAGCGGCTGGCGGGCATGAGCACGCCGGCCGCGAGCTGGGCGCAGTCGCCGGCTTCCTCGCGGAGGATCTTGCGATGCGTCGGACGGGCCGCCGTGTAGCGCTCGCGGCCGGCCGGGGTGATCTCGGTCCACTGCGCGCGCCGATCGTCGGTGCACGTGTTGCGGCACACCAGGCCGTCGTTCTCGAGCCGGGTCACGAGTCGTGACAGCGCGCTCTGGCTCAGGTGCACCTCCTCGGCGAGGTACGACATGCGCACCTTCTCCTTGGCGTTGTGCAGCAGCTGCAGGACCTCGAACTCGCTCGAGCTGAGATCGTGCTGCGCTCCGAGCTCGCGGTCGAGACGGCAGGTCAGCTGGTTGTAGCGACCCATGAGCTCATGCCACGACTCGGCGAGCTTCTCATCTGACACCTTCGACACGTGTGAAGCATATCACCGCGTGTGCATAAGATGTTCTTGCATTAGTTGCTTGCGCATTAGATGCAAGTGCATAAGACTGGCTGACATGACCTCAGTCCTCACAGGCACCAAGCCTGACTCCACACACCTCCACGTCACCGAGGGCTCCGGATGGTCGAGCCGCACCTGGGTGCTGCTCGTCGTCCTCGCGGGTGCCCTGTTCCTCGACGGCCTCGACATCTCGATGGTGGGCGTGGCCCTCCCGTCGATCGGCGAAGACCTCGGCATGACGCCGTCTGCCCTGCAATGGATCGTGTCCGGGTACGTCCTCGGCTACGGCGGGCTGCTCCTGCTCGGCGGCCGTTCCGCCGACCTGCTCGGCCGCAGGTCGGTGTTCCTCTTCGCCGTCGGCGCGTTCGGCATCGCCTCGGTCGTGAGCGCGTTCCTCAGCAACGACCTGGCGCTGATCGGCCTGCGCTTCGTCAAGGGCGTCGCGGCAGCCTTCACGGTGCCGGCCGGCCTGTCGATCATCACGACGACGTTCGCCGAGGGCCCGGCGCGCAACCGTGCCCTCAGCATCTACACCGTCTGCGGTGCGAGTGGCTTCTCGATGGGCCTCGTCTTCGGCGGGGTGCTCACCGAGCTCGGCTGGCGCATGACGTTCCTGCTCCCCGGCCCGGCTGCCCTGCTGCTGCTGTTCGCCGGCCTCAAGGTCGTCCCGCGCTCGGAGCGCCAGGCCTCGTCGCTCAAGCACTTCGACCTGGCCGGTGCGTTCACGAGCACCGCGGCGCTGCTGATCCTCGTCTACGCCGTCGTCGAGGCGCCCACTCGCGGGTGGACCAGCTTCGCCACGCTCGGCCTGCTGGCCGCGAGCATCGTGCTGGCGGCGCTGTTCGTGGCGGTCGAGCTCCGGCACGACCACCCGCTCGTACGCCTGGGGATCCTGCGCTCGGCGCGCGTGGTGCACGCCAACCTCGCCGGCGCCGTGATGTTCGGTGCGTACGTGTCGTTCCAGTTCGTCGTGACGCTCTACCTGCAGAACGCCCTCGGCTGGTCGCCGCTGGCGATGGCCTTCGGGTTCCTGCCTGCCGGCATCCTGGTCGTCGCGAGCGTCGTCAAGATGGGTTCGGTGCTGGAGCGGTTCGACACGCGTCTGGTGATCGCCGCAGGGCTCACGTCGTTCGCGCTCGGGTACGCCCTGTTCCTCCGGGTCAGCCCCGGCATGGCGTACGCCAACTTCCTGCTGCCGACGATGCTGCTGCTGGGACTCGGCTTCGCGCTGTGCTTCCCGTCGATCAACTCGCAGGCCACGGCCGGCGTCGCCGATCACGAGCAGGGCCTGGCGTCGGGTCTGGTCAACACCAGCCTGCAGATCGGTGGCGCGGTGATGCTTGCGGTGATCTCGGCCGTGATCGGTGCCGGCGACGGGCCGACCCAGCCCGACGCGCTGCTGCCCGGCATGACGACCGCGATCCAGGTCATCGTCGGACTGACGGTGGTCGGGGTGCTCAGCACCCTCGCGGTGGTCGGCTTCCGCCGGCCGGCCCCCGAGCTCGTACCGGTCGCCGCCGACCGCGAGCTGGAGGACTGCGTCGCGTGTTGAGCGCAGGCCGTAGGGTGCGGGCATGACCAACTTGTTCGGTGAACCGCCCGCAACCCTGCTGCCTGAGGACCCGGGCGCAGCGTCCCTGGCCGAGGGTGACGACCCCAAGAATGTCGCCGCCAGCCACCCGGACTCGGCGCTCGCCTGGGTCACGCTCGCCGAGCTGGCCCTGGCCGACGGCCTCGACCTCGAGGGCTACGCCTTCGCGCGTACCGGCTACCACCGCTCGCTCGACCTGCTGCGTCGCAACGGGTGGAAGGGCCATGGCCCGCTGCCGTGGAACCACGAGCCCAACCGGCCGTTCCTGCGTTCGCTCGTCGCCCTCGCGGACGCGTCCGAGCGGTTCGGCGACGACGGTGAGGCGCACCGCTGCCGCGAGTTCCTGCACGAGTCGAGCCCCGAGGCGTACGCCGAGCTGGTCGCTCCCAAGAACGCCTAAGGCACGTACATCGTCAGCGCGGCGGGCTCGATGCGCCAGGAGTGCTCGCTCCTCGGCCCACTGAGCTCGCCGTCGCTGGTGCAGGCGAGCTCGTCGCCGTGCACCGAGATCTCGGCGCCGCGGAGGTAGACGACGTCGTCGCGCCGATGATGATCGCCGCGCCGTACGTGCCACGCGTACGCGATGCGGCGCCGCGGCGACTCGGTGTAGGACACCGCGACGTCGAGCTCGCCGTCGGACGGATCGGCTTGCGGCAGCAGCGGTGTGCCGCCGCCGACGAAGCTGCCGTTGCCGACGGCGACCTGGATGACCGGCTCCTTGCGGGTGAGAGCCGTGCCGTCCACCGTGATGGTGAGGTGGGCGCCGGGCTGGGTCAGGCCTCGTGCGCCGGTGAGCACCGCGCCGATGACGTAGCCGACGGGGCCGAGCGCCTTCTTCCACGGCCGCGCCGCCTTGGCGGCTTCGGCACCGATGCCGATGTGGGCGGCGTTGATGACGATCTCGTCCTGGCCGTCGATGATCAGGTCGATCTCGCGGGTGCGACCAGCCACGACGACCTTGGCCGCCTCGACCGGGTCCGCGGGCAGTTCGAGGGTCGCCGCGAAGTCGTTGCCGGTGCCCAGCGGTATGAGGCCGATGACCACGTCTGCGAGTCGGCCGGCCGCGCGCAGTGCACCGATGACGGCGTGGAGGCTGCCGTCGCCGCCGAGCACGAGGACACCGTCGAGCTCACGATGCTGGTCGAGGGCCTCGGCGAGATCCTCCGGGGAGGAGGTCGTGACCACCTCGACGTCGAAGTCGTGCAGAGCAGCCGCGACATCGCTGATCGCCTGCTCGTCTGCCGAGCCCGCGTCGGCGTTGGCAATGGCGAGGAGGGAGGTCATGAGACCGCCAGCCTATGGGGCGTCAGCGTCCGCAGCATGCTGGGTCGTCGGCTCGCCGAGCCGTACGGCGATGACGCCGATGAGGATCAGCGCACCACCGGCGAACTGGATCGCCCGCGGCGCCTCGTCGAGCAGGAGCCACGCGAACAGCACGCTCGCGACCGCCTCGGTCAGCCCGACGAACGACGCGAGTCGCGAGCCCAGACGCCGGGTCGCGGCGATCCCCAGGACGTACGCGAGTCCCGCCGTGACGACGCCGAGCGTCAGCACGGGCAGCCACCACGGCCACTGCGAACCGGCGAGGGTGACGTCGTCGGTCGAGGTCGCCAGCGGCACAGCGCCCACCAGGCCGGCGAGCAGCAGCGCGACTCCGCCGAACAGCAGTCCGCCGGCGGCGAGCACGATGCCGGGCAGCCCGTTGTCCTCGTCGGCTGAGATGACCCAGTAGAACGCCGCGCCGGCCATCGCGCCGAGGGCCCAGATCACGCCGATCGGGTCGAGGTCCGCGCCGGACAGCAGGTCGAGCACGAGCATCAGTCCCGCGATCGCGAGCACGGCGCCGGTCACGGTCAGCCGACTAGGCCGCTGGCCGTGCCGGAACCACATCCAGCCGATCACGGCGACGGGGGCGGTGAACTCGATGAGGATCGCGACGCCGACCTGCATGTGGTCGACCGCGTTGAAGTAGGCCAGCTGGCACCCGGCGACGGCGATCAGGCCGTACGCGACGATGATCCCGGCGTTGCGACGCAGGAGCGCCCAGCGGCCCCGCAAGACGATCAGCGCCGGGACGAGCAGCACCGTCCCGGCGATCAGGATGCGGGCGGTGACCGCAGATCCCGCGGTCCAGCCGGAGTCGATCATGGCCTTCGCGAGCGGCCCTGACAACGCGAACGCGGCCGCGGCCACGACCGCGAGTCCGATCCCGGACGTGCGCCGGGAGAGCTTCGCCTTCACGTCGTCATGAGTCAAAGAGGTCATGACACATGACACTACGGTCGACGATGTAAGGTGTCAACATGGTCTTTGCTCATGACACCGAGGGGGCGATGGTGGCCGCCGTCGCTCTCGTGAACTCCGCCGAGCCGCCGGTCACGATGACGACGACCGACGAGCTGGCGGCGTTCTTCGTCGAGCACGGCTACACCGGCCGGCTCGTCGGCGACCAGGCCGAGCTCGACGCGGTGCACCGCATCCTGCCGCGCCTCCGCGCGCTGCTCACGAGCTCTCGCGACGACGCCGTGGACCTGGTCAACGAGATCCTCGCCGAGGCCAAGGCGCTTCCTCGGCTCGTGCGTCACGGTGACACGGACTGGCACCTGCACGCCGTCGAGGACGATCGGCCGCTGCACGTACGCATCCTGGTCGAGACCGCGATGGCGATGGTCGACGTGATCCGAGCAGACGAGCTGTCACGCCTCGACATCTGCGACGACGATGACTGCGACGCCATCGTGCTGGATCTGTCGCGCAACCGGTCCCGGCGGTTCTGCAGCACGACGTGCGGCAACCGCGCAGCCGTGGCGGCCTACCGGGCACGTCAGGCCCGCTGAGCCACGCGGAGCCCCGCGAAATGCACTAGACTGCCGCAGTAAGAGCCCCGCGGAAACCGGGGCTTGTCGCATGTGTGAGGGGTGCATTCCCATGCCCGCAGTCGTGATCGTCGGAGCCCAGTGGGGCGATGAAGGCAAAGGCAAGGCCACGGACATCCTGGGCAGCCGGGTCGACTACGTCGTCAAGTTCAACGGCGGCAACAACGCCGGACACACGGTCGTGATCGGTGACCAGAAGTACGCCCTGCACCTCCTGCCCAGCGGCATCCTCAGCCCGGGCTGCGTGCCGGTCATCGGCAACGGCGTCGTGGTCGACCTCAAGGTGCTGTTCGAGGAGATCGACGGGCTCAACGAGCGTGGCATCGACACGTCGAAGCTCGTGATCAGCGCCAACGCGCACGTCATCGCGGACTACAACCGCACGATGGACAAGGTCGCGGAGCGCTTCCTCGGCAGCCGCAAGATCGGCACGACCGGCCGCGGGATCGGCCCGACGTACGCCGACAAGATGAACCGCCTCGGCATCCGCGTCCAGGATCTCTTCGACGAGAAGATCCTGCGCCAGAAGGTCGAGGGCGCCCTCGAGCTCAAGAACCAGATCCTCACCAAGATCTACAACCGTCGCGCCGTCGAGGTCGACGAGATCGTCGAGGAGCTGCTGTCGTACGTCGACCGGCTCCGCCCGATGGTCGCCGACACCCCGCTGCTGCTGCACGAGGCGCTCGCCGCCGACAAGACCGTGCTGCTCGAGGCCGGCCAGGCGACCCTGCTCGACGTCGACCACGGCACCTACCCGTTCGTGACGTCGTCGTCGGCGACCACCGGCGGCGCGTGCACCGGCTCGGGCATCGCGCCGACCGAGATCACCCGCGTCATCGGCATCGTCAAGGCGTACGCCACGCGCGTCGGCGAGGGCCCGTTCCCCACCGAGCTGTTCGACGACGACGGTGAGCGGTTGCGCAAGAACGGCGCCGAGTTCGGCACCACGACCGGCCGGCCGCGGCGCTGCGGCTGGTACGACGCCCCCATCGCGCGCTACGCCGCCCGCATCAACGGCGTCACCGACTTCGTCCTGACCAAGCTCGACGTGCTGACCGGCTGGGACCGCATCCCGGTGTGTGTCGCGTACGACGTCGACGGTGAGCGGGTCGACGAGATGCCGATGACGCAGACCGGGTTCCACCACGCCAAGCCGGTCTACGAGTACTTCGAGGGCTGGCACGAGGACATCTCGGCCGCCCGCACGTTCGAGGACCTGCCGCAGGCCGCGCAGACGTACGTGCTGGAGCTCGAGAAGATCTCGGGCGCACGGATCTCGACGATCGGCGTCGGCCCGGACCGCGAGCAGTCGATCGAGCGATTCGACCTGCTCTAGTTGCGGATCACAACTAACTACTCCGACTAGTCAGTTGGAGCCATCTCTGCGTCCGGAGGGCTCTCAACGGGCCTAACTTGTGCATTTGAGCAAGAACTCATGTAGGACTGCGGGTAGGCACGACACCTTGTCTTGGCCGCGTTGGCCCGGGGGTTCCGGGAGCGCACATCACTCCCGAAGGAAATCCATGAAAGCCACTCCCACGGCCGCTTTGCGCTGCCTGAAAACCGGTGTCGCCCTCGGCGCCATCGTCACCTCGAGCCTTCTGCTCACGTCCCCGGCCAACGCAGCCGACCGCGTCGTCCAGTCCAACCTGGTCGACCAGTCGGAGACCCGAGCCACAGGGCACAACGTCTTCGGCAACGACGGTGTGCGGGTCTACACCGAAGGCACGACCAGCACCGACAAGGCGGCCGGATACTTCGACGCCCACGTCGCTCTCGCCGACGCGGGTGAGCCCACCATGTCGTGGAGCGCCAACGCCGGCCAGGCCGGCAGCAACCTCAAGCCGAGTGTCCAGCTCAAGGTGGACTTCGACAACAACGGCAGCATCGACGGCATCCTCGTCGGCGAGCCGACGTATGCCGACGGCTCGAATCTCTACGGCAACGACTGGTGGTTGAGCAACGGCTCGGCGCAGTTCGCCAAGGACGGCGCACCCTCGCACGAGGGTGGCTCGGGTTCGGCCAACCACGGCACGCTGGCGCAGTGGCGGACCGCATTCGGGGACGCCGACATCGTTCAGGCCGGATGGTCGCTCGGCAGTGGCGTCAAGGGCGACGGCACGATCAACTCGATCACGGTGGGTGGGGACGAGTACTACTTCACCAAGGCCGATGACGTCACGACCAAGACTCTGTACGACGTCGACGTGACGCCGGACGACACCCGGTCGGCCGGCCACAACGTGTTCCGCCCGACCTCCGGCATCCACGTCTACACGGACGACAACACCTCCAACGCCAAGGCAGACGGATACTTCGACGCCTCCGAGCCGCTGGCCACCGCGGGCGAGCCGTCGATGGACTTCCGCACGATCTCCGGCTCGGTCCCTCCGGGACTGCAGCTCGTCGTCGACTTCGACGGTGATGGCACCCGCGACGGCAAGCTCGTTGGTGAGCCGAAGTTCTACGGCACCGACTGGTGGCTGAGCAACGACTCCGGTGCGGACATCAAGGCCGCGGCACCCCGCCACACGGGTGGCTCCGGTTCGGACAATCACGGTCTGCTCTCCGAGTGGCGCGCCGAGTTCCCCGACGCGCAGGTCATCGGGGCCGGCTACTCGCTCGGTTCCGGCGTCAAGGGTGACTTCATCATCGACGGGATCACCGTCGGGCTGACGAAGTACACGTTCTCCGGTCAGAACCGCGCGCCGTCCGCCGACGATGTCGACGGGTCCACGCTGCCGGGCAAGGCCGTCACCATCGACCTGGCCGGTACGGATCCGGATGAGGACCAGCTCTCGTACACCGCCGAGGCGGACAACGGGACGGTCGCCATCAACGGCGACGTCCTGACGTACACCCCGGATGACGGTTTCGTGGGCACGGACAGCTTCGCCTACACGGTCACCGACGGCCGCGGCGGCGAGGCGACCGGCACGGTCACGGTGGACGTTGCCAAGGCCGCGTCGACGACATCGGGCGTGCGGTTCAACACGACCTCGCCTTCGGTCCGCAGCTCCGTGACGGTCTACGCCACGGTCACTGCTCTGGACGGTGCGAAGGTCCAGGGCGGCACCGTCAACATCAAGTACCGCGCCAAGATCATCGCCAGCGGCACGGTGAACTCGGCCGGCAATGTCAGGATCACCCTGCCCAAGGTGCTGGTCGCCGGCACGCGTGACATCGAGGTCCAGTTCCTGGGAACCAGCCAGGCGCTGCCGTCGAAGGCGAAGAAGTCGCTGACGGTTCGCAAGTAGACACAGCACTGAACAGGAGGGGCCCCGCCAGACGGCGGGGCCCCTCCTGCGTCTAGGCCTTGGCGCGGCAGGCCTCGGCGGTTGCGTCGCCGGTGTCGCCCTTGGGCTCGGTGAACGTCGTCGGTGAGCGGTCGCCGAGAGTCCCCACGTGTGCGGGGCGGCGAGCAGGACGAGGATCAACCAGGGCCGAGAACTCATGCCGGCATCGTGGCAAGGATCCGCAGGACCTTCCGCCGGTTGTCCACAGGTGCCGGGCCGATAGGCTCGACCTCCGTGAAGACGCTTGTCATCGGCTCCGGCGGCCGCGAGCACGCCCTGGCCCTCGCACTGTCCCGCGACCCGCAGGTCACCGAGGTGCATGCCGCCCCGGGCAACCCCGGCATCGCGGCGGTCGCGACGTTGCACGACGTCGACCAGATGGACGGTGCGGCGGTCGCCGCGCTCGCCACCGAGATCGGCGCGGACCTCGTCGTGATCGGCCCGGAGGCGCCCCTCGTCGCCGGGGTCGCGGACGCCGTGCGCGAGGTCGGCATCGCGTGCTTCGGGCCGTCGAAGGAAGCCGCCCAGCTCGAGGGCTCCAAGGCGTTCGCCAAGCAGGTCATGGCCGGTGCCGAGGTGCCGACCGCGCTCGCGCACGTGTGCGAGACCGCAGAGCAGGTCGAGTCCGCGCTCGACTCGTTCGGCCCGCCGTACGTCGTCAAGGACGATGCGCTCGCCGCGGGCAAGGGGGTCGTCGTGACGAACGACCGGCAGGCCGCGATCGACCACGCCGCGGCGTGCGACCGGGTCGTCATCGAGGAGTTCCTCGACGGCCCCGAGGTGTCGCTGTTCGCGATCACCGACGGCGAGACGGTGCTGCCGCTGCAGCCCGCACAGGACTTCAAGCGGGCGCTCGACGGCGACGAAGGCCCCAACACCGGAGGCATGGGCGCCTACACCCCGCTGCCGTGGGCGCCGGACGACCTGGTCACCGAGGTGTCCCGCCGGGTGCTCGTGCCCACCGTGCAGGAGATGGCACGACGAGGGACGCCGTTCCAGGGACTGCTCTACGCCGGGCTCGCGCTGACCAGCCGCGGCGTGCGGGTCATCGAGTTCAACGCCCGGTTCGGCGATCCCGAGACGCAGTCGATCCTGGCTCTCCTGCGCACACCGCTGTCGGCGCTGCTGCACGGCGCCGCGACCGGTGGCCTCGCCGAGGTCGGCCTGCCGCAGTGGTCGAGCGACGCGTCGGTGACCGTGGTCGTGGCCTCGGAGGGCTATCCCGAGGCGCCCAACACGGGTGACCCGATCGAAGGCCTCGACCGCGTCGCCGAGCTCGACGGCGTCGACGTCATCCACGCCGGCACGGCACTCCGCGACGGCACGATCGTCACCGCCGGCGGTCGCGTCCTGTCGGTCACGGCAGTCGGCGCCGATCTCGCCGAGGCCCGCCGCAAGGCGTACGAGGGCGTCGATCTCATCAGCATCCGCGGCGCTCATCACCGGACCGACATCGCCCTCGCGGCCGAGCAAGGGACAATAGAGCTGTGACCACACCGAACGTCCTCGCCAGCCGCTACGCGTCGCCCGAGGTGGCGCGCATCTGGTCGCCGGAGCACAAGATCGTGCTCGAGCGCCGGCTCTGGATCGCGGTGCTCAAGGCGCAGAAGGACCTCGGCGTCGAGACGCCCGACGGCGTCATCGAGGCGTACGAGTCGGTCATCGACCGCGTCGACCTCGACTCGATCGCCGCGCGCGAGAAGGTCACCCGCCACGACGTCAAGGCGCGCATCGAGGAGTTCGCGGCGCTCGCCGGCACCGAGCACATCCACAAGGGCATGACGTCGCGCGACCTGACCGAGAACGTCGAGCAGCTGCAGATCAAGGCGTCGCTCGAGCTGATGCGCGACCGGACGATCGCCACGCTCGGCCGCCTCGGCCGGCTCGCCACCGAGCACGCCGAGCTCGTCATGGCCGGCCGGAGCCACAACGTCGCCGCCCAGGCCACGACCCTCGGCAAGCGCTTCGCCACGGTCGCCGACGAGCTGATCGTCGCGATCGAGCGGCTCGACGACCTGATCGCTCGCTACCCGCTGCGTGGCATCAAGGGCCCGGTCGGCACGAGCCAGGACCAGCTCGACCTGCTCGGTGGCGACGAAGCGCGGCTCGCGGAGCTGGAGCAGCGCGTCGCCCGGCACCTCGGCTTCGACAAGGTGCTGACGAGCGTCGGCCAGGTCTATCCGCGATCGCTCGACTACGACGTCGTCACGGCGCTGGTCCAGCTCGCCGCCGCACCGTCCAACCTCGCGACGACGATCCGGCTGATGGCCGGCAACGAGACCGTGACTGAGGGCTTCCGCCCGGGCCAGGTCGGCTCCAGCGCGATGCCGCACAAGATGAACACCCGGTCGTGCGAGCGCGTCAACGGCCTCGCCGTGATCCTCCGCGGGTACGCGTCGATGGTCGGCGAGCTCGCCGGCGACCAGTGGAACGAGGGCGACGTGTCGTGCTCGGTCGTGCGCCGCGTCGCGCTGCCGGACGCGTTCTATGCCGCTGACGGTCTGTTCGAGACGTTCCTGACGGTGCTCGACGAGTTCGGGGTGTTCCCCGCCGTGATCCAGCGGGAGCTCGACCGCTACCTCCCGTTCCTTGCGACGACCAAGGTGCTGATGGCGTCGGTGCGCAACGGCCGCGGCCGTGAGACCGCCTACGACGCGGTCAAGCAGAACGCCGTCGCGGTCGCCCTCGAGATGCGCGAGAAGGGCGCGGCCGAGAACGACCTGTTCGCCCGGCTCGCCGCCGACGAGCGCCTGGGGTTGTCCGAGGCGGACCTCGCCACGCTGGTGGCCTCGCCGATCGAGTTCACGGGCGCCGCCGTCAGTCAGGTCCGCGCCGTGGTGAGCCGCATCGAGGACTTGGTGACCGCCAACCCCGAGGCTGCGGCCTACACTCCCGGTTCGATCCTGTAGTTCTCGCGGAGGGGCGTCATGTCCGACTTGCTGGCTGCTGTCCTGACGCCGTTCGACTACGTCGTCTCCGCCCCGCTGGTGGCGTGGCACGAGATCTTCGGCAGCGTGCTCGGGCTCGGCGCCGGTTGGACCTGGACTCTGGCGATCGTCGGGACGGCCGTCACCGTCCGCATCGTGCTGATGCCGTTCTATCTCTCACAGCTCCGCATGCGGCGGGAGCTGCGGAAGCTCGAGCCCCAGATCAAGTCACTGGAGCAGACGTACGGCGACGACCGCGAGCTGCTCGCGCGCGAGCAGATGAAGCTCGTGAGGGCGGCCGGGCTCAAACCGCTGCTCTCCCTGATCCCCCTCTTCCTGCTGGGGCTGGTCCTGGTCGTGCTGGCCCGGATGATCGACGCGGCGGACACGCATGCGGCGCCGGGCGCCTCCTTCCGGCGAGGCTTCCTGACCGACGGCGACGCGTGGTCGCTCTCGGAGGCCAAGATCGCCGGAGGAAGGATCACGGACACGCTGGTCGGCAGCGCGCAGAGCAAGACCACGGTCGTGGCCGTGGTGCTGATCGCGGTCATGTGTGTCGCGCACGTCATCGCCCAGCGACAGGAAGCGACACTGCTGCCGCCAGGTGTCGCGCCGATCGGCGTGGTCGAGCAGAAGCGTCCGGTCATGCTCTACGTGCTGCTCCTCGTCATCGCCGCGGTCAGTCTCTTCCTGTCGATCGGTGTCCTGATCTTCTGGGCGACGTCGAAGCTGTGGACCGTGGGCCAGCAGCGGATCCTGCGCGACTATCCCGGCTCAAGCTGAGCCGACGTACGCCGCGAGGTTGTCCAACGAGGACTGCATCCCGGTGGCGTGGTCACCGGGGTCGATCCCGGCCGGTACGTCCGATGCCACGATGGTGACGTCGGTGCCGTCCGCCAGCGGGGTGAGCTGCCAGGTCATCGTCATGGTGCCCGCGAACGCGGGGTCGTCGGACTCGAACTCGACCGACTCGGCGACCCGCTCATTTTCGGCCAGCTCGACGAATGTCGCCTCGACGACGTCGGAGTCGGCCGTGCTCTTGCCCGCGTCGCTCGACCCGGCGACGAACGTCAGCACCATCCGATAGCCGCCGCCGACCCGCAGGTCATACCGCTCGAGCTGGGCGGTCATGCCTCTCGGCGGGAGCCACTGCACCCGAGCCAGGGGATCGGTCAGCGCACGGTAGATCGCGTCGGCAGGCGCCTGGATCGTCCGCGATGCGGTGTCGGTGCGTCCGGTCATCTGCCCATCATGCGGTGGCGCGGCGTCGGTCGGCCAGGGCACCACTAGTCTGACCTTGTGCCACTAGAGATCCCGGGAGCCCGCCATCTGCACTCGGGCAAGGTGCGTGACCTGTACGAGGTCGAGTCAGGAGACTTGCTCATGGTCGCCTCCGACCGGATCTCGGCGTACGACTTCCTGCTGACGCCGGGCATCCCCGACAAGGGCGAGATCCTCACCCGCATGTCGTTGTGGTGGTTCGACCAGCTCAGCGACATCGTGCCCAACCATGTCGTCTCGACCGCGGTGCCCGAGCGCGTACGTGGCCGCGCCCTCATCGTCGAGAAGCTCGAGATGTTCCCCGTCGAGTGTGTCGCGCGCGGCTATCTCACGGGCTCCGGCCTGAGCGACTACAACGCGACCGGCGAGGTCTGCGGCGTGCCGCTGCCGGCCGGCCTCGTCGACGCGTCACGGCTGCCCGAGCCGATCTTCACCCCAGCGACCAAGGCCGATCTGGGCGAGCACGACGAGAACGTGTCGTTCGAGCAGATCACCGGGACGATCGGGGCCGAGAGCGCTGAGGCGCTGCGCGACCTGACGCTCAAGGTCTACGCCCGCGCCGAGGAGATCGCTCGTGAGCGCGGCATCATCCTGGCCGACACCAAGCTCGAGTTCGGCGCCCGCCCCGACGGCACGATCGTCCTCGCGGACGAGGTGCTCACGCCCGACTCCTCCCGCTTCTGGCCGGCCGACTCGTGGCAGCCCGGCCGGACCCAGCCGTCGTACGACAAGCAGTTCGTCCGCGACTGGATGACCTCGCCGGAGAGCGGCTGGGATCGCGCGAGCAACCGGCAGCCTCCGGCGCTGCCGGCCGAGATCGTCGAGAAGACGCGTGACCGTTACGTCCAGGCGTACGAACAGCTGACCGGCGAGACGTTCTGATCCTCAGCGGATCAGGTACCACGTCACCGCGGCCGACGCGGCGAACACCAGCACCGCGAGCGTGATCGCGAGCCCGGGGGAGACCTCACGGCGCACGCGCCGCACGTGACGCACCTTGGCGCCGCCGACGATCTGCTCCAGGGCGTCGGCGAACGCCTCCGCCGAGACCGGTCGGTCGGCGGGGCGGGTGGCGAGCGACGAGGCCAGGACGTGATCGAGGTTGCGCGGCACGTCGTGCGACCCGGCAAGTGGCTCGGGCCTGCTGTCGTTGGGCCGCTTGATCAGCGTGCCGGGATCACTGACGTCGTACGGCTGGCGGCCGGAGATGAGCTCGTACGTCACGGCGCCGAGGGAGTAGACGTCCGAGCGCGCGTCGACCGGCGCACCGCGCGCCTGCTCCGGCGCCATGTAGGCCGGCGTGCCGGTGGTGACCGTGACACCACTGGCTTCCGCGAGCCGCTTGGCACTTCCGAGGTCGGCGACCAGCACGCGACCGTCCTCGGCGACCAGCAGGTTGCTGGGCTTGACGTCGCGGTGCAGCAGCCCGGCCTCGTGCAGCACCTGGACGGCACGAGCCGACTCGATGGCCAGGCGCAGGGCGTCCTCGGTGGAGCCCGGCTCGCTCACCCGGTCGGCAACGGTTCCACCGGACACGTGGTCCATGACGAAGTAGGGGCGGTCCTCGTGCGTGCCGATGTCGTGCACGCGCACGACCCGGGGGTCCTCGATGCGGCGCAACAGGCGGGCCTCAGCGAGGAACCTCTCGCGCACGTCAGCGTGATGGGCCCAGTTCTCCGCGAGCAGCTTGATGGCGACCGGGATCTCCAGCTCGGTGTCGAATCCACGCCACACCGTCGCGAACGCCCCGAACCCCTCGACCGCGTCGAGGCGGTAGCGACCGATCTGTTTCATCACGCATCAGTATGCGCGACAACCCGTATGTATCGTCATCCGCATGGACATTGACGAGGAGCTCATCGCCAGGGCGCGTGCGGGTGACGCGTCCGCCATGGAGGAGCTGCTCACCGCCATCCGTCCGCGGGTCGTGAGCCGGTGCGCCCGGCTGCTGCCGCACACGCTCGACGCGGAGGAGGCGGCGCAGGACGCCTTGCTGTCGATCGCGACGCATCTGCGCGACTTCTCCGGCACCGGGTCGTTCATGGGCTGGGTCACCGTGATCGCGTCGAACTCGGCACGCCAGACGTACCGCACCTTGAAACGGCGGTTCGCCGAGCGATCCGTCGACGAGATGCCGGTCAGCCCCGATCCGCGCACGACGAGCGTCATCGCCGGCAGCCGCATCGACCTGCTCGACGCGATCGAGGCCCTGGAGCAGGCGCACCCCTCGACTGCCGAGGCATTCGTGCTGCGCGACATCGGCTCGCTGCCGTACGACGAGATCGCCGCCCTGACGCAGACGCCGCTGGGCACGGTCAAGGCTCGCATCCACACCGCGCGCGGCTTCGTACGAGAGAGGTTGGGCGTTCATGAAGGCAACTTCTGAGGCACCCTCGACATCTCTGTCCCCGAGGAGTGCTCCGTCTGGGGCACCAGCACCCGGGAGGCAGTCATGAAGCAGCAGATAGCAGCCGGAATCCTGGCGCTCAGCATGGTCGGCGGGGTCGGCACGGGTGTCGTGGCGCACCAGCTCAAGCCGGAGTCCAAGGAGGAGCCGAAGGCCAAGCCCTCGGCGACCGCGACGACCAAGAAGGCCGACAAGCCCAAGTCGACCAAGACCGCGAACGCGCCGGCGGGAACGGGAGGCGGGGGCACCAAGACCTCCGAGCCCCCGCGCATGCCGCTGGCCCCAGTGGGCTCGTTGCGGATCATCCCTGGCGCCGTGGGCCCGGTGCAGGTCGGCATGAGCAAGGCGGCCGCGTACGCGACGGGCTACTTCGACTCCGACATCTCCGTCCCTGCGTGCAACCGGGTCGACGACCTGGTGTGGCGGCAGGGCTACAACGATCAGCTCGACGTCGTCACCCGCGACGACGGGTCGGTGGCGGCGATCGGCATCCGGGGCGGTGGCCCGCGTACGCGTTCGGGCCTCGGTGTCGGCAGCACGTACGAGAGCGTCCAGGGGGTTCTCGGTGACGTGGCACCTGAGGAGGCGGGCTACGGCCAGACCGGGGTGTTCGTCAGCGAGGGCGCGGGCTGGATCGGCTTCCTGTTCAACGCGAAGCCCGATGCGGTGGCTCCGACGGACACCGTCACCTTCGTCGAGGTGACGAGTGGGGCGAAGCCCGGCCTGATGCGCGACGGCTGCTGAGCCACCGCCCCAAACGGGACGACAGAGGGCGTGTCCGCCGATTGGCGGACACGCCCTCTCTGGTCTACTTCTTCAGCATCGTGATGCTGGTGTTCGTGATCTTCGACCCTTCCTTGAGCGTCACGGCCGTGGCGTGTGCGAAGTCGACCGCCTTGGCGTACCAGGTGTCACGCAGGACGCCGTCGCTGTCCCGGGCGACGATCTTGACCTTCCCGACGTACGCGATGCCGCGGATGCTCCAGGTGCCGTCGTCCTTGGTGTACGAGTCGTCGACCAGGTGCTTCTTGTCGGCGGTGTAGACCTCGATCGACGCACTGCTGAGCGGCTTGCCGTCCGGATCGGTCACCGTGCCACCGAGCAGGCTGGTCGGGTGGGTGAACACCTGCGGCGCGATCGTCGTCGCCTTGCCCGCCGTGACGGAGATCCGGGTGGCACCCGTCGTGCCCTCACAGCCCTCGGAGCCCATGCGGATGTTGTTGTAGCACTGCGCCGCGAAGGCTTCGTCGCGATCCTGGAGCTCCAGCGCGTACGTGCCGGCCGGCAGCCCGCCGATGCGGAACGTGCCCTTGGCCGAGACGCTGACCGTCTCGGTGGTGTTCTTGCCGTACGCCGTGAGGTAGGCGTGCTTCGCGGGCTGCGCCGGTGCCGAGCCGACCTTGGTCGTGACCTTGCCTTGGATGAAGCCCGCGAGCTTCATGGTCGCGTTGTGGGTCATCGCGGCGCCTGGTCCGACCTCGAAGCTGGAGTACAGGAAGACGTGAGCGCCCGTGGGGTCCGTCCCCTCGAGCCGGTAGGTCTCGCCGCTCTCGGCCTGGACCCCGGTGAACCGGTATCGCCCGGCGGTGTTCGTCGTCGTGGTGTCGACGAGGCTGCCTTCGTCGGGCCCGTCGTCGAACAGCCTGATCGTGATGCCGGGGAGCGGGTAGCCGCTGGAGTCCGTGATCGTCCCCGTGATGGTGTCCGTGGTCGCGGCGGCCGATGTCGTCGCGATCGCGGCAGTCGTGCCGCCGGCGACGAGGACCACCATGGCGCAGATGACGGCCATGGTGGTCCTGGTCAGTCGTACGAGTCGTGCGGTCATGCTTCCCCCTCGGGTCGGTGATGTGTCACCGGGGAGATGCGCCGCCGCACGCAAAGGTTGTCCCGTTCGGCTCAGTTCTTCGAGGAGTGGGGGAGCACCTGGTCCTCGATCGTCGTCGTACGGCCCGCCGCGACGGTGACGCTCATCCAGTGGGCACTGACGGAATCGTCGCGGTGGACGTCGTCGTGGAACAGCAGCGTGTACTTCCCGGCCGGCAGCCCGCCGATGCGGAACGTGCCCCTGGCCGAGATGTTGACGGCCTGCACGACGTCCTCGCCGGCAGCCGTCACGCACACGTGTGTGGCGGGCTGGGTCATCGAGCCGTCCTGGGTGACGACCGTGCCCTGGACGTATCCGGCGATGGGCATGGTCGTGTGGTGCGTCGTGCTGTCGGACCCGATCGTGAAGGTCGAGCAGGTGAAGACATGGGCGCCCGTGTCGTCCCTCGCCTCGATCCGGTGGTCGTCGCCCGCCGTCGCGCGGACCCGGGCGAACCGGTATCCGCCGACGTCGTCGGTGGTCGTGGTGCCGAGGCACATACCTTCATCCCGTCCGCCCTCGAACAAGACGATCGTGATGCCGGCGAGCGGGTAGCCGCCCGGGTCCGAGACCGTGCCCGTGATGGTGGTCGTGGCCGACGCGACTGGTGTGGGTCGTGCGAGCTCTGCAGTCATGCTTCCCCCTCATGTTGACGTTGTGTAAGGAGATGCCGCGTCGGCCAAGAAGGTTGTCTGGTTGGCCTCAGTTGTTCGGGAGCACGACGTTGAGGTTCTTGATCTGCGCCTCGTCCTTCACCGTCACGGGGGTTGCGGTCGCGTAGCTCACGGCGTTGATGTACCAAGTCGTGCGGTGCGCGCCCGACGGGTCACTCACCTTGATCCTGACCTGGCCGACGAAGTCGAAGCCGCCCTTCCTCCACGACCCGTCCGCCCCGGTCGTGACCGGGATGGCGACGTCGTCGGGACTGGCGCTGGTGTGGACCTCGACCTTCATGCCCTGCAGCGGCTGGCCCGCAGTGTCGGTCACGGTGCCGGAGAACGAGCCGAACTTGTGGGTCATCACCTGGCGGTGGGGGAGCGTCGTCGTCGTGCCGGCGGTGACCTTCACCTTGGTGATGCCCACGCAGCCCTTCTGGGTCCTCCGGATGTTGTCGTAGCAGGTCTCGTCGAACACCTCTGTCTTGTCGTAGAACGAGACGTAGTACGTGCCGGTCGGCAGCCCGCCGAGCCGGAATCCGCCCTTGGGCGAGACCATGATGGACCCGTTGGGCCCGCCGTCCCTGCCCTGATCGGCGGTGACCACGACGTTCTTGCCGGCGAGGAGCGGGCCTGATCCGTCCTTGGTGTAGACCTTGCCCTGGATGATCCCGGCGGCCTTGAGGGACAGGTTCGAGTAGGTCGTCGCGTCGTCCTTGATGGCGACCGGCGTGGAGTAGTCGGCAAGGTGTCGCCCGCTCGGATCGGTCACCTTGTAGCGATAGAGGTCGTCGCCGTCGGTTGCCAGGCCGTTGACCGAGAACCGTCCGGCCCCGTCGGTCGTCGCGGTGCCGGCGGACGCACCGCCGTACATGGAGACCTTGACCGTGGCGCCGGCAACGGGATAGCCGCCCGGATCGGAGACCGTGCCGGAGATGGTGCCGGTGCCGGTCGCGGCGGTCGCCGTCGTGATCGCTGCAGCAGTGCCGCCAGCGACCAGGGCGACCATGGCACCCATCGCGACGGTGGTGCGAGTGAGTCCTGCGAATCGTGCGGTCATGCGTCCTCCTCGGTTGGCCCAGCTCTGCCGGTGGAGATGCGTCGTCGGCCGAAAAGGTTGCCCAGGGATCCGGATACCCCGGGTATGGTGAGAGCCCCGTCACCCCTGGAGGAGCCAACGTGACCAATCTCGCCGCCTTGCTGGAGCAGTCGACCGAGAAGTATGCCGATCGTACGGCGATTGTCTTCGGCGATTCGCGTTTCACGTATGCGCAGGTCAACGGGGCTGCGAACCAGGTGGCGAACCTGTTGGTGTCCCGTGGCATCGCGCCGGGCGACAAGGTCGCGTTGTCGTGCCCCAACCTGCCGTACTTCACGATCATCTACTTCGGGATCCTCAAGGCCGGCGCGACGGTGGTGCCGTTGAACGTGCTGCTCAAGGGTCGCGAGGTGGCCTACCACCTGGCTGACTCCGACGCGAAGGCGTACTTCGCGTTCGAGGGCACGCCGGACCTGCCGATCGGGGATGCCGCCTGGGAGGGGTTCCAGGCGACGGAGTCGTGCACGGAGTTCTTCTTGATCAAGCTGGACTCGAAGCAGCCCGAGCCGATGGAGCCGCCGGAGTTCTACGGCCCGCTGGTGGCGCAGCAGCCGCCGACCTTCGCGACCGTCGAGCGCGACGACGACGACACCGCGGTGATCCTCTACACGTCGGGGACGACGGGTCAGCCCAAGGGTGCGGAGCTGCGGCACCGCAACATGCGGGACAACGCGTTGGCCAGCAAGGACCTGTTCGGTGCCGACGCGAGGCACCCGGACACGTACCTGTGCGTGTTGCCGTTGTTCCACTCGTTCGGGCAGACCGTGATCCAGAACGGCTCGATCGCGTTCGGCGGCACGGTGGTGATGTTGCCGCGGTTCGAGGCGCAGGCCGCGTTGAAGCTGATGGCGGCCAACCGGGTGACGTTCTTCGCCGGGGTTCCGACGATGTACTGGGGACTGCTCGGCGCGCTGGACGACACGGTCGACGTGGAGGCGCTGGCGGCGAACCTGACGGCTCGCTGCTGCTGGCGGGTCGGCGTTGCCGGTCGACATCCACCGCCAGTTCAAGGAGCGGTTCGGGGTGACGATCCTGGAGGGCTACGGACTGTCGGAGACGTCACCGGTGGCGTCGTTCTCCCGGTTCGGTGAGGAGCCGCGGGTCGGCTCGATCGGGGTCCCGATCCCGGGCGTGGAGATGAAGCTCATCAACGACGACTGGTCCGACGTGCCGGACGGTCCGGACGCGGTGGGGGAGATCGCGATCAAGGGTCACAACGTCATGAAGGGCTACCACAACCGGCCCGAGGCGACGGCTGAGGCGATCCGCGACGACTGGTTCCGGTCCGGTGACCTGGCCAAGAAGGACGAGGACGGTTTCTACTACATCGTCGACCGGTCCAAGGACATGATCATCCGCGGTGGGTTCAACGTCTATCCGCGCGAGATCGAGGAAGTCCTGATGGAGCACCCGGCGGTGTCGTTGGTCGCGGTGATCGGCGTGCCGCACGAGTCGCACGGTGAGGAGATCAAGGCCGTGGTGGTCAAGAACAAGGACCACGACGACGTCACCGAGGCCGACCTGGTCGCCTGGGGCAAGGAGCAGTTCGCCGCCTACAAGTACCCCCGCGTGGTCGAGTTCCGCGACGAGCTGCCGATGACCAGCACCGGCAAGATCCTCAAGCGCGAGCTGTCCTGAACGCGGTTCCTGGCACCCGCGAACCACCGATAGACTGAGGGCACCGACCACTCAAGGAGCGTCCGTGGCCCGCGTCATCGTCGATGTCATGCCCAAACCCGAGATTCTCGACCCGCAGGGCAAGGCCGTCCACGGCGCCCTGCCGCGCCTCGGCTTCAACGCCGTGACCGACGTACGCCAGGGCAAGCGGTTCGAGCTCGAGGTCGAGGTGGCCGACGAGGCCACCCTCGCCGAGGTGCACGCCCTCGCCGGCACCCTGCTGTCCAACCCGGTCATCGAGGACTACGCCGTCCGGGTCGATTCATGAGCGAGCGCCAGCGAGCGAACCGACAAGGACAATTCATGCGGGATTCCCTGCATACTGCACTTCCCGCAGGGGAGCCCGCATGAAGATCGGTGTCGTCACCTTCCCGGGGTCGCTGGACGACGTCGACGCGCAGCGCGCCGTACGCATCGCCGGTGGCGAGCCTGTTGCGCTGTGGCACGGTGACCACGACCTCAAGGGCGTCGATGCGGTGATCCTGCCGGGCGGCTTCTCGTACGGCGACTACCTGCGCGCCGGTGCGATCGCCCGCTTCGCGCCCGTCATGACCGAGGTCATCACGGCGGCGGAGGGCGGCATGCCGGTGCTCGGCATCTGCAACGGCTTCCAGATCCTGTGCGAGTCGCACCTGCTGCCCGGCGCCCTGATCCGCAACGACCACCGCACGTTCATCTGCCGCGACCAGACCCTCAAGGTCGAGAACGCGTCGACCGCGTGGACGTCCGACCTCGCAGTCGGCGAGGAGATCGTCATCCCGCTCAAGAACGGCGAGGGTGGCTTCGTTGCCGACGCCGACACGCTCGACCGCCTCGAGGGTGAGGGCCAGGTCGTGTTCCGCTACGTCGACGTCAACCCCAACGGCTCGCTGCGCGACATCGCCGGCATCACCAACGAGCGCGGCAACGTCGTCGGGCTCATGCCGCACCCCGAGCACGCCGTGGAGGACCTGACGGGTCCCGGCACCGACGGCCTCGCCCTCTTCACCTCGGCCCTCGCCACCCTCACCTCGGCCTGACCAAACATCGCGCTGAGCGTGACGTTTCTGCTGCGACACACCGCAGCGCACGACAGAAACGTCAGGCTCAGCGCGTCCCGGATCACTCCGCGGCTTGGGAGGGGTGGACCTTGCGGAGCATGAACGTCGTCGGGGCAACCGCGGCGACGGTGGCGATGACCAGGCAGGTCGCGCCGATCGCGCCGAGACCGAGCCAGGGTACGTCGATCGGCATGCTCTCCAGGCCGCTGCTGAGCGACCGGCCGACCAGCACCGCAACCGTCCCACTGATGATCGCGCCCATCGTCAGCGACGTCGCGGTCACGAGGGCGGACTCCCAGAGGACGACCTTGCGGACCTGCCGCTCGGTCGCGCCGATCAGTCGGGTCGCGACGAACTCGCGATGCCGCTGCAGGCTGCCCATCAGCAGCGTGTTGGCGATCGCCAGCGCGGCGTAGAACCCTGACGGGCCGAGCAGGACCCACAGCGCGAACGTGTTGTTCTTGCGCAGGTCGGCGTCGGTCGCGGCGAGCCAGGCGTCGGCCGACTCGGCGTGGCCGGACGTGCCGCGCAGCTCGGCGTTGATCGTCGACGACGGGGTCGGCGGTGCCGGGCTGCGGGATGACGAACCAGCGGTCGGGCGTCGCCTTGGTCGAGGCCAGGCGGCAGCAGCAGGTCGCCGTAGCAGCGATGGCGCCGACTCGACGATCGCCACGACCTTGAGGTTGACCGGCTTGTCGCTGCCGAACGCGACTCGCATCGTGCTGCCGAGGTGATAGCCGCTGTCGAAGGCGTACGACGTCGGACATCGCGATCGTACGGCCGTGGAGGTTGGCGAGCGATCCCTTGTCGGCCGTCAGTCCGCGGGCCGCGACGGCGTCAGGGACATCGATCGTCTGGGCGTCCTCGAGCTCCCGCTCGCCCTCACGGTCGATCAGGGTGATGCCGATCGGCGCGCTCGCGTCGGCGACCTTGACGGCCGGCGAGCTCACCAGCGCCTCGCCCGTACGCGCATCGCCGCCTGCACGACGACGGGTGCCTTGAGGTAGTGCTGGTTGATCGCATGGTCCCAGTCGGCGGCGATGCCGAGGGTCAGGAGCAATGACCCGCCGATCGCCGAGATCGCGAGGGTCGGTGCGGCGAGCGACGCGGTCCGCTTCGCCGAGGCCGCGACGTTGTCGCGGGCCAGCCGGATCGTCACGTCCCCCGGCGTACGCAGCGGCCACGCGATCAGCCGGGCGAGCGCCGGGAACAGCCACGGGCCGAAGCAGACCGCGGAGATGACGAGCATCTCCGGTGCGAAGATGCCGAGGACGAGCGACAGCTCGCCGGTGACGGCGCCCATCGTGACGAGCATCGCGAGCGACCCGGCGAGGCATGCCAATCCGACCAGGAGCCGCCAGAACCCCATCCGGCGGCGTTCGACCGCGGCCTCCCGCATCGCGTCGATCGGCGGGATCTTCGACGCCCGTCGAGCAGCGGCACGGGCGCCGATCAGGGCGACGACCGCGCCGATCGGGAACGCGATGGCGAGCGTGGGCCAGAAGCTCGGCGGCTCCAGCTTCATCGGGGTGAGGCCACGCTCGTGGGCGAGCCACAGCGTGAACGGAGTGACGAGGTGGGCGAGCACGCAGCCGGCGAGCGAGGCGACGCGTCGCGACGATCAGCGACTCGCCGAGGATCATCCGCCGGACCTGGCGGGGTGTCGTGCCGATCAGACGCAGCAGGCCGAGCTCGCGCCGCCGTGAGGAGACGACGAACGAGAACGTGCTGGCGACGACGAAGATCGCGATGAAGCCGGAGAACCCGGACATCACCCCGAACATCGAGGCCAGGTCATCGAGCTGCAGGCGGGTCTTCGTGTCGCCCGGCTCGAGCCGCGACGTGGCCTCGGCTGACGGCGCGTGATCATCTCCACCGTCAGGCCGATCAGCGTGACGCCGAGGAACAGGGCGACGAACGAGCCGACGTACGGGGCGCAGTTGCGCCGCACGGTGTGCCGGCTCAGGTCGAGGAGCATCATCGTTCGAGCTCGCTCATCATCGCGGCGATCTGCGCAGCGCTGCCGTGCTGGAGGCTGCCGACGAGCTGGCCGTCCTCGAGGAAGATCACCGAGTGGGCGTACGACGCGGCGACCGGGTCGTGCGTCACCATCGCGATCGTGTGGCCCTGCTCGTCGACGGACGTGCGCAGCAGCTCGAGCACCTGGTGGCTGGTCGTACGGTCGAGGGCGCCGGTCGGCTCGTCGGCGAACACGACCTGCGGCCGGGCGATCGAGGCCCGTGCGATCGAGACACGCTGCTGCTGGCCGCCGGAGAGCTCGGCCGGCCGCCGCCGGTGATGCCCTCGAGGCCCGACCTGCGGCGAGCGTCGCCGAGCACGTCGCCGCGGCTCGGGCCGCTCGCCCGCGAGCCGCAGCGGCAGGCGACGTTGTCGAACACCGTGAGGCCGGCAGCAGGTTGTAGGACTGGAAGACGAAGCCCATCGTCGAGCGGCGCATCGTGGTCAGCTCGACCTCGTTGAGCTTGGCGAGATTCGGTGCCGGCGACGAGGACAGTGCCCTTCGTCGGCCGGTCGAGCCCGGCAGCGCACTGCAGCAGCGTCGACTTGCCGGAGCCGGACGGCCCCATGACGGCGGTGAACGTCGACGAGGCGAACGTGTGCGTGATGCCGCGGAGGGCGTCGACCTGGCCGGCCTTCGACCTGTACGTCTTGGTGACGCCGTCCAGCACGACGGCGTCGGTACGCGTCGCGGCTCGGTCGAGGATCGTGAGCGGTGAGAGTTGTCATGACTCCATGACACCGTCGGCGGACGCCGGCAGTCTCTGGCCTGCGAGCCACTTCTGGGGTAGCGCAGGCGATACCCCGGAAGTGGACCTGAGGTCACTGTCATCCGGCGGCGGCGCGCCCCTACGCTGGGTCATCATGACCTCCGCCACGCGTACCCCTTCGGTGTGGTCCGCCGTCGGCGGCAACCCCGTACGCCTCGTTCTCTCGCCGTGGCCGTGGCGCTCGCTCGGCGTACCTGCTGTCAGCGCGCCGTGGTCGGCCTGGTGGCGTTCGTCGGCTTCTTCGTGACGATCGGTGTGGGCGTGGTGACGACGCCTCTCATCATCGGCCTGTTCATCCTCGGTGGCATACCGAAGCTCGGCGCGATGATCGCGGCGATCGAGCGCCGCCGGCTGCCGCTGATGCTCGAGCGATGCGGCCGGTTCGGAGATGGCGCCGGACCAGCCGTGGTGGCGTGCGCCGCGCGACGCCGCCTCGTGGCGCGCGCTCGGGTACGCCGTCCTGCTCGCGCTGCTCCTCTGGGTGGTGGACGCACTCGTGGTGGTGGTGGTCGTGACCACCGTCGTGGTCTCGCTGATCTCGCCGCTGCTCGCCCACTACGACACGGTCGGCATGCTGTGGTGGCAGCTCGACACGACCCGCGAAGCGGTGCCGTTCGCGATCATCGCGACTCCGGTCGGCATCGTCCTCGGGGCGTACATCCTGACGGCATTGGCCGCGGCCCAGTCATCGCTGGCGCGCATCCTGTTGAGTCCCCGCGAGGAGGAGCTCGAGGCGCGAGTCACCGAGCTGCGCCGCTCGCGGATCGAGCTGGTCGACGCCTTCGAGACCGAGCGCAAGCGGATCGAACGCGACCTGCACGACGGCGTGCAGCAGCGGATGGTCGCCCTGACGATGTTGCTGGGCCGGGCCGAGCTCGATGTGCCCGAAGGTGAGGGGCTCGCGCTCGTACGCCAGGCGCACAGCGAGGCCGAGGCCGCGCTCGCCGACCTGCGTGAGGTCGTCCGCGGTGTGCACCCGCGGGTGCTCACCGACCTCAGGCCTGGCCGCCGCGATCCGCGAGGTCGCCGACCGCATGCCGATACCCGTACGCGTCGACGTCTCGCTCGACGAGCGGCCGCCGGCGCAGGTCGAGGCAGCGCGTACTTCGTGGTCAGCGAAGGACTCGCCAACGTCGCCAAGCACGCCCGGGCCCGCAGCGCGGCGATCCATGCGAGGCGCGCCGGCGACTCGTTGGTGCTGGTCGTCACCGACGACGGGCGCGGCGGCGCCAGGCTGGGTGAGGGCACGGGACTGTCCGGGCTCGTCACCCGGCTCGACGCCTTGGGTGGCACGCTGTCGGTGACGAGTCCCGACGGCGGACCGACCGAGCTGCGGATGGAGAGCCCATGGCACGTCGACCGCTGAGGATCGTCCTCGCCGAGGACTCGGCGCTGCTCCGCGAGGGACTCGTCGGCATCCTCGAGCGGGCCGGGCACGAGGTCGTGGCGAGCGCCACCGACGCCGACGAGCTGATCGCGGCGGTCCGCGCCGATCCGCCCGACGTGGTGATCACGGACGTACGCATGCCGCCGGGGCACTCCGACGAGGGACTGCGAGCCGCGGCTGCGATCCGCGAGGACCTGCCGACCCTGCCGATCCTCGTGCTGTCGCAGTACGTCGCCGACGCCTATCTGCCGGCGCTGATGGACTCGGCGGGCACGGCCGGCATCGGCTACCTGCTCAAGGACCGGGTCGGCCGGGTCGCGGACTTCCTGGCGAGCCTCGACCAGGTCGTCGACGGGCAGACCGTCGTCGACCCCGAGGTGGTCCGGCAGCTCCTGGCCCGGCGCAGCGACGACGGTCCGCTCGCTGCCCTGACCGCCCGCGAGCGCGAGGTGCTCGCGCTGATGGCCGAAGGGCGTACGAACGGGTCGATCGCCGAGGCGTTGTTCGTCAGCGACGCCGCCGTACGCAAGCACGTCGGCAGCATCTTCGCCAAGCTCGACCTCGGCGACGACAACGACCGCCGCGTCTCCGCCGTCCTCACCTACCTCCGCGGCTGAGTTCTGCGGGATTCCCGCTGGGAGTGACGTTTCGGTCGGGTCGCCACGGCGATGTCGCGACCCGAACGTCACTCCCAGCGCGGTCCCTCACATGGGCAGGGGGGTGAGGGACTCGCGTACGGCGGCGCGCTTGCGGGACGAGCCGAGGATCCACGACAGCACGGCGGCGACGGCGCACAGCCCGGCGCCGCCGAACCACGCCAGCGAGTAGCTGCCGGTCTGGTCGCGGATGACACCCGCGACGAGGGCAGCAGCGGCGGCGCCGAACTGGTGCGACGCGAACACCCAGCCGAACACGATCGTGCCCTGGTCGCCGAAGATCTCCCGGCACAGCGCGACGGTCGGCGGCACGGTCGCGACCCAGTCGAGCCCGTAGATCACGACGAACGCGACGATGCTCGGCCGTACGCTCGACGACAGCAGCGTCGGCAGCAGGACGAGCCCGACACCGCGGAACGCGTAGTAGCCGGCGAGCAGGAGCCTGCGGGTCGTACCGGTCGGTGAACCAGCCGGATGCCACGGTGCCGGCGATGTCGAAGATGCCGACGACCGCGAGCAGGCTCGCCGCGGTCGTCTGGTCCATGCCGTGGTCGTGGGCCGACGGGATGAAGTGGATGCCGACCAGGCCGTTGGTCGTCGCGCCGCAGATCGCGAACGCCGCGGCGAGCGCCCAGAACGCCGGCACCCGGGCGGCGGCGCGCAACGCGTCGGTCGCCCGCTTCGCCGCTCCACCGGTCTCCCGCAACGGCGGCGCCCAGTCGGCCGGAGCGCCGTACGGGGTGAGGCTGCGATCCTCGGGGAAGTCGCCGATGAAGCGGATCACGAGGGGTACGACCAGCAGTGCTGCGCCCGCGATCACGAGTGACGCCGTGCGCCAGCCGACGTTCTCGGCGAGCGCGGCGACGATCGGCAGGAACACCAGCTGACCGGTGGCGCCGCCGGCCGTCAGGATGCCCATGACGAGGCCGCGGCGCTCGATGAACCAGCGATTGGCGATCGTCGCGGCGAACACCATCGCCATCGAGCCCGTGCCGAGGCCGATCAGCACGCCCCACGTGATGAGCAGCTGGAACGACTCGGTCATGAACACCGTGAGCCCGCTGCCGAGCGACACCATCAGCAGCGCGACGGTCGTGACCTTGCGGATGCCGAACTTGTCCATCAGCGCTGCCGCGAACGGTGCCGTCAGGCCGTAGAGCAGCAGGTTGATGCTGACCGCGAGCGACATGATGCTGGTCGACCAGCCGAACTCGTCGTGCAACGGCACGAACAGCGCACCCGGCGCGGCGCGGAAGCCGGCGGCCCCGACCAACGCGACGAACGCCGTCACCGCCACGAACCAGGCCGGGTGGATGCGCGTACGAGTCATGGACCCTGACTTCCTTGAGGAAAGTTGACGGATCGACCATACTGGTGCTGGCTTTCCTGAAGCAAGCCGAATTCCGGCCACATGTGAGGTGCATCGTGCCACTACGTTCCGACTGGTCAGAGGACCTGTGTCCCGTACGCCGTGGGCTCGACGTGCTCGGTGATCCCTGGATCATGCTGATCATGCGTGAGGTCCTGCACGGCCGCTGCAGGTTCGACGCGATCCGCGACAGCATCGGGATCTCGGACGCCGTCCTGAGTCGCCGGCTCAGGCTGCTCGTCGACGAGGAGCTGCTGCGCAAGGTCGAGTACCGCGCCGATCGACGTACGCACTTCGAGTACGTCGCCACCGAGGCCGGCGCAGACCTGCTGCCGATCATGCATGCCGTGTCGATCTGGGCCGAGAAGCACACGCCGATGCCCGAGGGCGGAGCGCACATGGCGCTGATCCACGAGACGTGCGGCGCCGAGACGACCTCGGCGGACCTGTGCAGCGCGTGCGGCGAGGTGCTGCAGGCCGGCGACGTCAGCTGGGACAAGCCGTGGAAGTCGGCTCGCGAGCGTCTCGTCGGCGCGACCTCCTAGGGCTCAGCCCTCATACGGCGGAGCTTCGCCCCAACCCCACCGAGGCGACGGCAGGTCCGGCGGCGGAGTCGCACCCTCGGCGGAGTTGGCCTTGGCGATGCGGGTGCCCCACTCGACGTACGCGACGAAGGCCGAGCGGAACTCCGGATCGTCGGGCAGTCCGGCCTCATCGGCGCTCGCGGCGATCAGCCCCGCCCAGCGCGCCCGCTGCTCCTCGGTGATGCCGAGACCGATGTGGTGCCCGAGCATCGTGGGATAGCCGCCCTGCTCGTCGGTGTAGGTCGTCGGGCCGCCGAACACCTCGCCGAGCCACTGGGCGACGTGCTCACGGTGCTGCGCACCCATGTGGCGGAACACCGGCTCGAGCACGGGATCGGCGAGCACGCGGTCGTAGAACACCTCGGTCAGCCGCAGCAGCGCAGCGTGACCACCGCACCACTCGTACAGGGTCGGGGTCGTGCTCATCGTCACTCCTGCCTCGGGCGGGTGATGCGATCGTAGTCGGGCTGCCTGACTCATCGGTGCACACTGGTCGGGTGGACGACATCACCCGCCTTCGCGAGTCGGTCGTCGCATGGGCCGCCGGCGGTGCCGATGCCGCGGCCGCCGGAGAGCTGACCCGGCAGCTTGTCTCGACCGTCGCGCTGCGGACGATCGTGCTGGTCGAGGGCGTCAGCGACCTGGCCGCGGTCGAGCGGCTCGCAGTGCGCCGTGGCCGAGACCTCGACGCCGAAGGTGCCTGTGTCGTGCCGATGGGTGGGGCGACCAGCATCCGCCGGTACGTCGACCTGCTCGGCCCGGACGGCCTCGACATCCGGCTCGTCGGACTGTGCGACCTGCGCGAGCTGGGCTTCTTCGAGCGAGCCCTCGCACGAGTCGGGCTGGGCCTCGACGGCTTCTTCGTGTGCGATCCCGACCTGGAGGGCGAGTTCATCCGCGCCCTCGGCGTCGCAGCGGTCGAGCGGGTCATCGAGCTCGAGGGGGAGACCCGCGCGTACGAGATCTTCCGCCAGCAGCCGGCACAGCGAGAGCGCACCGACGAGCGTCGGCTGCACCGGTTCATGGGCACGCACGGGGGCCGCAAGGAGCAGTACGGCCGCGCGCTCGTCGACGCGCTCGACCTCGACCGGGTGCCGCAGCCGCTCGACGACCTGCTCGCTGCGCTCTGACGAAGCCCGGCAAGAATGGCGGCATGGAACTTCCCCTCGCCTGGTCCCTCGTGCTCATCGTCACCGCGATCTGGAACTTCGTGATCTGGCCGCCGTTCCTCAAGCGCGTACGCAAGGACGAGCGATCGCGCGACGCGGCCGGAAACGCGACGACGTTCCTGCGCGTCCACACGATCCTCATCGCGATCTCGCTGGCGCTGGCCGTCGCGGTCGGCGTCCTCGGAATCGTCACCCTCGCCTGAGCGTTGACACTGGCATGACGAACAAAGTGACCCACAACCCCGAGCAGAACCGCTACGAGATCCATGTCGACGGCATCCTCGCGGGCTTCACGCAGGCATTCGAGGACGGCGACGTGGTGACGTTCCCGCACACCGAGATCCTCGACCAGTTCGAGGGCCAGGGCCTGGCGTCCGAGCTGGTCACCGAGGCCCTCGACGACATCCGGGTGCGCGGCAAGCGGGTCGTGGCGACGTGCCCGTACGTGGCCCGGTTCATCGACCGGCACCCGGACTACAAGGACCTCCTCGCGTGACCACACGCACATTCCAGGATTCGTTGGGCGAGGCAACGAACTGCTAGAATGTGAATACGTGAACGCACCAGTCCGGTGCTGTTCCGGCCCGACGAAGTAGCGCATCTTGCGTGAAATGGATATCGGGCATTCATCCCGAATCGTCTGTGAGTTCCTTGAATCAGCCTGAAGGCAGCTCTGTGCTGCCCACCTTTTCCACCCTCGACCTCCCCGCCTCGCTGGTATCCGCGTTGGCACGCCAGGAGATCGTCAACCCCAGTCCCGTCCAGCAGGCGGTGATCCCCGATGCGCTCGCGGGACGCCACGTGCTCGGTCGCGCTCGCACCGGCTCCGGCAAGACCCTGGCCTTCGGCCTCCCGGTCCTCGTCCGGCTCGCCGGGCGCACGAGCCGCCCCAAGGCCCCCCGCGGCCTGATCCTGCTCCCGACCCGTGAGCTGGCGACCCAGGTGCGTACGGCCATGGAGCCGCTCGCGCAGAAGATGGGCCTCCGCCTGACCACGGTCTACGGCGGTGTCCCGATCAACAAGCAGATCAGCACGCTCCGCAACGGCGTCGACATCGTCATCGCCACCCCGGGCCGCCTGACCGATCTGCTCGACCGTCGCTGCATGACGCTCGACGACATCGAGATCACGGTCCTCGACGAGGCCGACCACCTGTGCGACCTCGGCTTCTACAAGCCGATCGACGCGATCCTCAACCGGACGCCCGAGTCGAGCCAGCGCCTGCTGCTCTCGGCGACGCTCGACGGCGACGTCAACAAGCTCGTCAAGCGCCACCTGCCCAAGCACGTCCTCCACGAGGTCGACTCGGGCGAGAGCGCGGTCGACACGATGGAGCACCACGTGCTCGTCAGCGCCGCGACCGAGAAGTCCAAGACCGCGTTCGACCTGCTGCGCGCCAACCCGCGCAGCATCGTCTTCACGCGTACGCGCCGCGGAGCCATGCGCCTCGCCCGCCAGCTGACCCAGAACGGCATCGAGGCCGTCGACATGCACGGTGACCTCTCGCAGCGTCACCGTGAGCGCAACCTCGAGGCGTTCAGCAGCGGCCGCGCGAGTGTCATCGTCGCGACGGATGTCGCCGCGCGCGGCATCCACGTCGATCGCATCGGTCTCGTCGTGCACTACGACGCACCGGCCGAGCACAAGGCCTACCAGCACCGTTCGGGCCGCACGGCTCGCGCCGGCGAGTCCGGATCCGTCGTCACGATGACGACGCCCGAGGCGCTGCGCGATGTCATGCAGCTGCAGAACAAGGCCGGAGTCACGGCGCGTCACCACGACGCCCGCACGGCACCGTCGCCGATGACCGCCGAGGCGTTGTCCGGTGCCGGCACCGAGGCCCCGCACATGTCGTCCGTACGCCAGGGTGCTCGCACCTCGGGCAAGCGGCGGCGGCCAGAACCGTGGCGGAGGACGCCCGCAGGGTGGCTTCCGCGGCAACGGTGGCGGTCGCCCGCAAGGCGGCGGAGGCAACCGTGGCGGTGGCGGCGGACGTCGTCGCAGCGGTGGGTCCGGCGGATCCACCCGCGTCTACTCCTCCTCGTAACAGCCCGTACGACTGAAGCGGCGTCATCCCCGGTCACGCACCGGGGATGACGCCGTTCGTCATTCGTTCAGGCGGTGAGGGCGGCGTCGGCTGCGGCGACGTCCTTGTGGAACCGCTTGTGGATGTAGAGCTTCTCGCCGAGCGTCGTGCACTTCCACCACAGTCCGCTCGCCGGACCGATCTTGGTGTTGCGCGGCAGCTCTCGCAGGACCGACCTCGGCGTGCCCATGGTCCACTTGCCCGCGTCGAGCACGAGGATGCGCTGCTGGGTCACGATGACCGGCTCGAACCTGTTCCAGAAGACCCACAGGTAGGTGAGCGCACCCCACCAGCCGCTGATCTTCTGACCGACGATCACCGCCTGGACGGTCTCGCCGGGGTTGAGGAACTTCTGGGAGTTCTCGATGAGCTTGTCCCTGATCATGATGGCCATGCGCGACAACGTAGTGCACTCCGCGACGGCCTGTCCGGCATACCGTGCCTAGTCTGTGATCGTGAGCATCCTGATCCAGGCGCCGGAGCTGATGTCCTCGACCGAACGGATCGTCCTGCTCGACGTCCGCTGGAAGCTCGGAGGTCCTCCGGGGCATGGGGAGTACCTCGCCGGGCACCTTCCCGGCGCCGTCTTCGTGGGGCTCGACACCGAGCTCGCGGCCCACGGCGAGCCACAGGACGGCCGGCACCCGCTGCCCTCGATCGAGTCGCTGCAGGCCGCGGCCCGGCGGTGGGGCATCAGCGGTGGCGACACCGTGGTCGCGTACGACGACAACGGCAATCTCGCAGCCGCCCGCGCCTGGTGGTTGCTCCGCTGGGCCGGCTTCGACGACGTACGCCTGCTCGACGGCGGGCTCGCGGCGTGGGTTGCTGCTGGCGGCGCGCTCGAGACCGATGACGTCGTGCCCGCGCCGGGAGACGTGACGCTCGACGCCGGACACGTGCCGACGATCGACATCGACGACGCTGCGTCCTACCCAGGAGTGCTGCTCGATGCGCGTGCTGCCGAGCGGTACGCCGGCGAGACCGAGCCGATCGACCCCAAGGCCGGCCACATCCCGGGGGCTGTCAGCGCGCCGACGACCGACAACCTCGACGGCGACAGCCGGTTCCTGCCCGCTGCCGAGCTGCGCCGCAAGTTCGAGGCGCTCGGCGTACGTGACGGGGTCGAGGTGGCGGCCTACTGCGGATCCGGTGTCACCGCCGCGCACGAGGTGGCCGCCCTCGCGATCGCCGGGTTCGACGCCGCGCTCTACCCGGGATCGTGGTCGCAGTGGAGCAACCACGACGACCGTCCGGTCGCCACAGGGACGGCGCCCTAGCCGACACGGTCCCTTTTTGCTCAAGACGGGCACCATGAAGGGGTGAGACGACTCTCGCCGCAAGTCTGCTCGTTGCTCTCGTCGCCACCGGGTGCACCGACGGCGACGAGCGCGCGAGCCCCGGCCCGGCGCGCACGACGTCGAGCGCCACGTCGCCCAGTCCCACGCCCAGCCCGACCCCGACGTACGACAGTCGGTCATTGCCGGCGTTGTTCGACGACGACATCACCGGGGGTGACCTCCGCCGGGTCGGCACGCGTCAGGATCTCGGTGCCTACACCCGCCAGGAGGTCCGCTATCGCAGCGGCGACCTGACCATCTCGGGTGTGCTGTTCATCCCCGACGGCAGGGGCCCGCATCCGGCGGTCGTGCTGAACCACGGCTACATCGATCCCTCGACCTACGTCAACGGGCAGGGCATGCCGCGCGAACAGGACTACCTGGCGCGCGAGGGATATGTCGTGCTGCACACGGACTACCGCGGACATGCCGGCTCCGACAACGTCGGCCCGGTCGAGCTCGAGCTGCGTCTGGGCTATGCCCGTGACGCGATCGCCGCGGTCAAGGCGCTGCGGGAGCTCGACGAGGTCGATCCGGACAAGATCGGCATGCTGGGCCGCTCGATGGGTGGCGGGGTGACGATGAACGCCCTCGTCGCCGAGCCGGACATCGTCAAGGCGGCGGTCGTGCACTCCTCGGTCAGCAGCCGATTCGTCGACAACTACCGGCGCTGGACCCTGCCCAACCGGTCGCCGGCCGGCCGGACGATCGTACGGAAGTGGGGCAGCATCGAGGACAACCCGACGTTCTGGCGCGACCTGTCACCGCGGACGTACGCCGGTCGCATCGACGCTGATCTGCTGATGATCCACGGGGCGCTGGACGAGAGCTGCCCGCTCCCATGGGCGCGAGCGACTGACCGCGCGTTCACCAGGGCAGGCGTGGACGTCGACCTCGTCGTGTACGACCGGGAGGGCCACACCTTCGACGGCCAATGGGCCGACAAGATGCGCCGCACGGTCGCCTTCCTCGACGACCGCCTGGGTGTCTGACCCTAGGAGCCCGACACGACGACGCGCCATGGACGGACCCGCAGCACGAGCAGGTCACCCGCCACGGAGAGATCGTCGTGGGCGGCCTCGATGTAGCCGGCTGCCTCTGATGCGGGCACACGAATGATCGTCTGCCCATGACCCGACGCGTCGGGCAGCGGCCCGGCCGCGATCAGCACGCCATCGGCCTTGAGCTTGTCGATGAACGTGAGGTGCTCGGCGAACAGCGGATGCGCGAAGATCGACCCCTCGGCGGCCAGCCCCGGCGTGGACTCGAGGATCAGCCAGACGTCCTCCTCCTCGCTCTCGACGACGGGCAACCCGAGGCGATAGGTGTCGAGCACGCCGACCCAGCCGCCGCGGTACTCCTCGCGGGCGTCGAGCGGCTCGGCGAAGAGCTCCCACCCGGTGTGGGTGAGACGCACGAGAGTGCGCTCGTCGGTGATCGGCACGAAGTCGACCGCCACGGTGCTGGCTCGTTCGGGACCGTGCCCCGGGTGCCAGGTGAACGTCAAGCGGCTGGGCGGCTCGGCGGCAACGACGGTGCCCCATGTCGTGGTCTCGCCGCTCGACGACGTCTCGACGATCTGGTCGCCCACGAACGCGACCGAGTTCTGCTCCTTGAACACCGAGTGGCGCTGCAGCGGCCACCACTCGGCGATCTGCTGGGTCCATGCGGCGTACGCGACGGACGCTGAGGCCGGCACCACGACCTGGCGCACGATGGGAGGAATCGTCATGATGCTGCTCCGTTCTCCAGGTGCTGCGCGAACGACGACAGCGCCTCGTCCCAGGTCTCCGTCAGCCACACCTGCACGGCCGCGAGGCCGCCGGGTGCCAGGGCATAGAGGTTGCGGGTGCCGACGCTGGTGTGCTCCACGACCCCGGCGTTCTCGAGGACCCGCAGATGCTTGCTCACGGCCGGCCGGCCGATGGGCAGCGTGTCGGCGAGCTCGCCGACCGGCAGGGCGCCCTTGCCGAGCGTCTCGGTGATGCTTCGGCGCATCGGATCACCGAGTGCGTCGAGGATGGCGTGCGCTGCGGAATGGTTGCTCATGGGTAACCGTTACTGTAGAGCAACCATTGGCGGCACGTCCAGTGTGCGATCGATCGGCGGCGTACGAGATGCTGGGCACCATGCTCGTGAAGGGAAGGCTGCCGCGCGTCTCGCTGCTCGGGCCTGCCTTCATCGCCGCCGTGGCGTACGTCGATCCGGGCAACGTCGCGACGAACGTGACCGCCGGCTCGAAGTTCGGCTACACCCTCGTCTGGGTCGTCGTGATGGCCAACGTCATGGCCGTACTGGTGCAGTACCTCTCCGCCAAGCTCGGCATGGTGACCGGGCTGTCGCTCGCGGGTCACATGGGTCAACGACTGCCGACCGCGCCCCGCATCGCGTACTGGCTGCAGGCCGAGGCCATCGCGATCGCGACGGACCTCGCCGAGGTCGTGGGCGGCGCCATCGCGCTCTACCTGCTGTTCGACCTGCCGCTCGTGGTCGGAGCGATCATCACGGCTGCGGTCGCGATGGTCGTCCTGCGCATCGGCGACCTGCGCGGCCAGCACACGCTCGAACGCGTCATCGTCGGGTTCCTGGCCCTGATCGCGGTGGGCTTCATGGCGGGCCTCTTCGTCGATCCGCCCGAAGCCGGACCCCTGGCCACGGGCCTGCTGCCGACGTTCGACGGCGCCGACAGCGTCCTGCTCGCCTCGGGGATCATCGGCGCGACCGTCATGCCGCACGTCATCTACCTGCACTCGAGTCTGACGATCACCCGCCTCGATCGCCGCGGTGAAGGGCTCACGGTCCGCGAGCTGCTCTCGGCAACGCGTACGGATGTCGTCCTCGCGCTGATCCTGGCGGGCATCCTCAACCTGTCCCTGCTCGTCGTTGCCGCCTCGAGCCTCGACGGTCTTCCCGGCACCGACACGTTGCAGGGGGTGCACGCGGTCGTGACCTCGGAGCTCGGTGCCGGGGTCGCGCTGCTGTTCGCCGTCGCGCTGCTCGGCTCAGGGCTGGCCTCGACCTCGGTCGGCAGTGCTGCCGGGGCCGAGGTCATGAAGGGGCTGCTGGGCGTACGCCTGCCGATCCTCGTCCGCCGCGTCGTGACCCTCATCCCGGCTCTCGTCGTCCTGGCACTGGGCGCCGAGCCCAGTCGCGCGCTGGTCATCTCGCAGGTGGTGCTGTCGATCGGCATCCCGTTCGCGCTGATCCCGCTCGTCATCCTGACGGCGCGCAGGGATGTCATGGGGGAGTACGCCAACGCGCACCGCACCACGGCGGCGGCCTGCCTCGTGGCGGCGATCGTCATCGCGCTCAACGTGTCGCTGCTCTGGCTGACGTTCACGGGCTGATCCCGCGAAGGTGCGGGTGTCAGTGGCCGGTGGCACGCTGGCCGCATGCCGCTCGCGCTCAGACAGGTCGTGCTCGACGCCACCGACATCCGTACGCTCGCCGAGTTCTATCGCCATCTCCTCGACCTGGCCTACCGGCCCGGCGACGAGCCACCGCACCCGGGTGAGCCGGATCCGCAGGGCAGCGACTGGCTCGTCCTGCGGGGTCCTGACGGTGGGATCCAGCTCGCGTTCCAGCAGGTCGACGTCCTTCCCGAGGCGACCTGGCCCGACGGGCCGGTGCCTCAGCAGCTGCACCTCGACCTCACGGTCGGCTCGGTCGCGGAGCTCGATGCGCACCATCAACGGGCATTGGAGCTGGGTGCCCGACTCATCCTCGACCGATACGACGACCCCGACGAGCCGCTCTACGTCTACGCCGACCCGGCAGGACATCCGTTCTGCATCTTCGTGGCCCAAGGTTGACCGGCTATGGAGAACTTGCCCGCCAACCCCGATCATTGAGTCATGCCTGAGCTTCCCGAGGTCAATGCGCTGGTCGAGTTCCTCGACAAGGAGACCGCCGGTGCCGTCGTGGTCGGCATCGAGCTGGCGTCGTTCGCCGTGCTGAAGACGTTCGACCCGCCGGTCTCGGCGCTGTCGGGCCTCGCGGTCACCGGGGTCAGCCGGCACGGCAAGTTCATCGACATCGACGTCGACGGCATCCACATCGTCATCCACCTCGCCAAGGCCGGCTGGCTGCGGTGGTCCAGCCAGCTGCCCGACACCAAGCTCAAGCTCGGCGCCAGCAACATCGCCGCCCGCGTGCGCCTCGACCGTGGCGACGGCCCGCACATCGGCTTCGACGTCACCGAGGCCGGCACGCGCAAGGGTCTCGCGATGTATGTCGTGCGCGATCCGTCCGAGGTCGCGGGCATCGCCGCTCTCGGGCCCGAACCGCTCGAGCCAGGCTTCGAGCTGCGCCCCCTGCTGGCCCGCCGCATGCAGGTGAAACGCCTGCTGCGCGACCAGAAGATCATCGCCGGAGTCGGCAACGCCTACAGCGACGAGATCCTGCACGCCGCGAAGCTGTCGCCGTTCGCCATCGCGGAGAACCTCAAGGAGGACGAGATCGTACGCCTGGAGGCTGCGGTGCAGGACATCCTTCGCGAAGCGGTCGAGGAGGCCCGAGGCAAGCCGGCCGAGGAGCTCAAGGACGACAAGCGCACACGGATGCGGGTCCACGGGCGTGCGGGCGAGACGTGTCCCGTGTGCGGCGACACGGTGCTCGAGGTGACCTACTCGCAGTCGGCGCTGCAGTACTGCCCGACGTGCCAGACCGGCGGCAAGCCGCTGAAGGACCGGACGACGAGCAAGTTCCTCAAGTGAGCCAGCCGGACTAGCCGGCCGCCACCAGGGCTACTGCGAGGGCGGCGAAGACCAGACCGACCGCTTGCCAACGCAGGATCTTCTCGCGCAGCAGCACCGAGGCCAGCAGCACCGTGCTCGCCGGGTAGAGCGACGAGATGACCGAGACGATCGACAACAACCCGTGGTGCGTCGCGTAGAGGAAGGCGCCCTGCGCGGTCGCGCCGAGAGGGCCCATGACGACAGCGCCCCAGACCTTGCGTCCGCGCGGAATCCAGGCGTGACCCAGAACCGTGGCGGTGAGCACCACGCCGAGCACCGAGGTGAGCTGCGACAGGGCGAGCGGATAGAGGCCCGCGTCGTCGCCGACCTGGCCCAGGAACGTGAACAGCAGGCCGAACCCGACACCGGCGAGGACACCGTCGATCACGCCGCCGTGGTGGGCCGGGTTGTCGTCGACGACACGGGAGATGAGGGCGATGGCCGGGAAGGCGAACACCACGCCGACGAGTGCCATCGCCGACGGGCGGTCGCCGGTCGCCAGGCCCACCATGACGGGGATCAGCGCTGTGCCGATCGCCGAGATCGGGGCGACGACACCCATCCGCGCCGTCGACAGGCCGCGATAGAGGAAGGCGACGCCGAAGCCGCCGCCGAGGCCGGCGAGCGCGCCGTGGAGCAGGTCGGTGCCGGTCGGCGAACCCGCGATGATGACGGCAGCCGCCAGGCTGAGCACGCCTGACGACGTCTGACCGACGACTGCCACCTGCCACGCCGACGTCCGCTTGGCGAAGATGCCGCCCATGAAGTCGGAGACTCCGTAGGCCAGGGCCGACAGGAGTGCGAGAGCAATGGCCACCTGGGCAGCCTATGGGTCGTCACGGACAGAGGGCGAAGTGTGGCGAGGCTCCGTACGATTGAGGTATGAAGTTCGCTCGGGGATTCGGGTCGCAGGCCAATTCGGCCGTGGGTGGCTTCGCCTCGCGCGTCGACGGTCAGACCGGTGAGGTCGCACATCGGGTGGCAGGTGTCATCGCCGTGGCGGTCCGCATGCTGCGCCTGCCGACCGCGATCCTGCTGTGCGTCCCACTGCCGTTCGTCCTGGCGACTCTGGCGCTCGGCCTGGTCGCCGATGGCGGCGTACGTGTCGTGGTCCTGCTGGCCGGCGTGGCGATGGCGGCGGTCAGTGCGGCGTTCTGGGCCCGGCGCCGCAACATCCTGCGAGCGGCGGACGACCCCGACAAGCTGGCCACCGAGCTCGGCATCGCGATCAGCCTCAGCGACAAGGTCGACGAGACCCGCGGTGCGCTGGAGCGCGTCGCCGGCGGTGGAGGATGGCGGCTCTTCGACCGCCTCAAGGGTGCCTGGGGCGGCATGTCGATGACGGGTCGCTGGATCGACGGCGTCGGCGACCTGCCTCGCGCCCGCTACTTCGTGCCGCCCAAGATCGGCACCACCGTCACGATCACGGTGGCAGCCCTGTGGCTCGTGCCGGTCTCGATCGTCGTCTCGTTGTTCGCCCTGATCGGGACGATCGCCGGATCGCTCTGAGCCGTCGTGCCCGGCACCGTCAGGATCGGCATCTCCGGCTGGACGTACGCGCCGTGGCGCAAGGTGTTCTACCCCGAGGGCCTGCGACACAAGGACGAGCTCGAGTACGCCGCGAGCCGCATGACGAGCATCGAGATCAACGGCTCGTTCTACTCACTGCAACGACCCGAGAGCTATCAGGCCTGGCGGGAGCGGACGCCTGACGGATTCGTGTTCGCGGTCAAGGGCGGGCGGTTCATCACGCACATGAAGAAGCTCGCGGACATCGATGCGCCGCTGGCCAACTTCTTCGCCTCAGGCCCCTTGGCCCTCGGGGACAAGCTCGGCCCGGTGCTCTGGCAGCTGCCTCCGACGCTGGGGTTCGACGCGGAGCGGCTGGCGGACTTCTTCGGCAAGCTGCCCCGTACGACGAGGGCTGCGGCCGAGCTCGGCAGCCGGCACGATCGAGCGGGTGGCCGGCCGGGCGTACCTCGAGGTCACGAGCGACCATGAGATCAGGCACGCGGTCGAGGTCAGGCACGACTCGTTCCTCGCCCCTGAGTTCCTCGACCTGCTTCGGCAGCACGGCATCGCGCTGGTGGTCGCCGACACGGCCGGCAAGTGGCCGCTGATCCGCGAGGTGACGACCGACTTCGCCTACGTACGCCTGCACGGTGACACCGAGCTGTATGCGAGCGGCTACTCCGACGCGGCGCTCGACGAGTGGGCGAGCTTGATGCGCGGCTGGGCCGAAGGAGGCACGGACGTCTACGCGTACTTCGACAACGACATGAAGGTACGCGCCCCGTTCGACGCCATGGGCCTGATCGAGCGGCTCGCCGATCTCGGCCCTGCAGGCTAGGAGTCGATCAGCACCTGCATGCCGGGGGCGTACAGGCGTACGAGATCGGCGACCGGTGCGTCCGCGATCGCGGGAATGCTGATGACGTAGCGCATGGTCGCCATGCCGATCAGCTGGCTGGCGATGAGTGAGGCGCGCAGGTCGCGGTCATCGCCCTCGAGCACCTTCAGGAGGGAGGTGATGAGGATGTTGCGGGCCAGCTGCAGCATCGGCGCCTGGGAGTCACCCGATCCCAGGGTCGTGCGATACATCGAGCTGAAGATGTCGCGGTGCGGGTCCCACGACTCGAGGAATGTCCGCAGCAGCCGCTCGGCCATGCCGTTGGGACCGTCCTCGATGACGGAGGCGATCTTCTCGATCGGGTTGACCGGCAGCTGCATCGTCGCGACGAGGAGCCCCGCCTTGTCCCCGAAGTAGTGGCTGATCAGGCTCACGTCGACGCCCGCGTCGCGGGCGATCGAGCGCATCGACGTGCCGCCGAATCCCTGGGCCGCGAACTGTCCGCGGGCGGCGTCGAGGATCGCGGTGCGGCGGTCCGCCGCGTCGCCGGCCGGTGGGCGTCCGCGCGTACGTTTGACGGTCATGGGGTCCTCCGGCGAAGGGTCAACGAGGCGCCGGCGAGGGCGAGGATGCAGCAGCCGATGAGAATCACGAGGTCCTTGGTGAGGGTCGAGGTGAAGTCGCTGGTCGACCCTAGCTCGCTGAAGGCGTCGGCCGCATAGCTCAGCGGCAGGATGTTGGACAGCCAGTGCAGGACGTCGGGCATCGAGTCGCGGGGAGCCAGGAGGCCGCAGAGGAGCAGCTGCGGGACCACGATCAACGGCATGAACTGAACGGCCTGGAACTCGGTGACCGCGAACGCCGACATCAGCAGGCCCAGTGCGGTGCCGAGCACGGCGTCGGTCACCGCGAACATGACGACCGCCCAGGGCGTGTTGACGTCCATGTCGAGCAGCCAGATCGCGACGGCCGACGTCACGAGGGCCTGGGCCAGGGCGGCCGCGCCGAACGCGACGCCGTACCCGCCGATGAGCTCACCGCGCCGCAGCGGCGTGGTCAGCAGGCGCTCGAGCGTGCCGGACGTGCGTTCGCGCACCATCGTCACCGACGTCACGAGGAACATCACGACGAACGGGAAGATGCCGAGCATCTGCGGTCCGACGCGGTTGAACACGACCGGGTTGCCGTCATAGACGTACTTGAACAGGAGCAGCAGGAGCGACGGCAGGACCACGATCATCGCGATGCTGCGCGGGTCGTGGCTCAGCTGCTGGAGCACCCGGCGGGCGGTGGCGAGTGCGTGTCATGCCGCCACCTCCGTGAAAGAAGGAGCGTACGGAGGCGGCGGCATGACAGGCTGATGGTTCACTCGCTGGCGCTCGTTCATGCCGCGCTCCCGCCCTCGGCGAGCACGAGGAACGCCTGCTCGAGGTCGTCCTCGCCGGTGTCCGCGCGGAGCTCGTCGGGTGTCGCGTCGGCGATGATCCGACCCTCGCGCATCAGGAGCACCCGGTCACATCGGCCGGCCTCGTCCATGACGTGGCTCGAGACCAGGAGCGTCTTGCCTTGCGACGCAAGGCGGCCGAAGAGCTCCCAGAGGTCGCGGCGGAGAACGGGGTCCAGCCCGACGGTGGGCTCGTCGAGCAGGTAGAGGTCAGGGTCGGACAGCAGTGCGGCAGCCAGCGAGACGCGGGTGCGCTGACCGCCCGAAAGATCACCGACGAGGGTGTCCATCTTGTCCGCGAGGCCGACGTTGTCGACTGCCTCCAGCGCGGCCGTCTCGTCGCTGCCGGTCAGGGCGGCGAAGTAGCGGAGGTTCTGCATCACCGTCAGGTCGGGGTAGACCGAGCTGGCCTGCGTCACGTACCCGACGCGCTCCCTGGCGGCAGGGCGGCCCGCGGGTCCGTCGAGGACCGTGACGGTGCCGGACCTGATGATCTGGATGCCGGCGATCGCGCGGATGAGCGTCGACTTGCCGCAGCCGCTGGGTCCCAACAGCCCGGTGACGGACCCAGTCGGCACCGACACCGTGAGGTCGGGGATGACGGTGTTCTTCCCGCGGACCACCGTCAGACGATCGACCTCGATGGCCGGACTATTCAACATGCGTTGAATATATAGTCCAGCCATCGGCAGGTCAAGTCGGGACCGGTGCTCCTACTTCTACACGGGTTCGCCCAGCCAGCACGCCCTGCGACTACGTGACATCGCCGATGTCATGGTCCTACTGTTCACGCATGGACATCCGAGGGCTGGCCCTGCTTCCCGTGCGCGTGACGGGCTGCTCGACCGCATGGCCGACGAGGAAGGCCCGTTCGTACGCCTGTTGCCCTCGACCGCGCGCTGGGTGAGGACGGTCCGCTCTACCGCTTCCTAGCGCCCGGCGGACCGCTGGACCGGCTGCTCGCCGAGGAGGGCGCGCTCGACCGCATCCTGGCGGAGGGCGGTTTGCTCGACCAACTGCTCGCCGAGCAGGGCATCCTCGAGAAGCTGCTGGCTCCGGGCGGCACGCTCGACCAGCTCATCGAGCTCGGCACGACGTTCGACGCGATCGTGCCGCGCCTGGAGACGCTGGGCAACGCGATCCCCAACCTCAACTCGGCCGTCAACCTCCTCAATGCCGCAGTCGAGCCGCTTGGTGCACTCGCCGGACGCCTGCCCGGCGGCCGCCGCCGCTCGCCGGTACTTGATCCCGTCGTCAGCGACTAGCAACGGGCCGGGCTGGGCACGTCGGAGTTCAATGGAGATGTCGACCTAGCCAAGGAGCACGCCATGAGCGCCACAGCTGCCATCGTCATCGTCGGTGGGGGACACGCCGGAGGCAAGGCGGCGATCGCCTTGCGCGAGGAGGGCCACACGGGTCCGATCACGATCATCGGCGAGGAGAACCATCCGCCGTACGAGCGGCCGCCCCTGTCGAAGGAGTACCTCCAGGGTGAGTCGGAGGCCGACGCGATGCTGCTCGAGCCGGCCGACTGGTACGCCGAGCACGACATCGCGCTGCGCCAGGGCGTCACCGCGACCGCGATCGACCGGGACGCCAAGCTGGTGCACCTCGCCACCGGTGACCCGGTGTCGTACGACCTGTTGCTGCTCGCGACCGGGGCGACCCCGCGGCGGCTCGACATCCCGGGAGCCGAGCTCGCACTGACGCTGCGCCGGGTCGAGGACAGTGACGCGCTGCGCGAGGCCTATGCGCGGTCCGGCTCGGTCGTGATCATCGGCGGTGGCTGGATCGGCCTCGAGACGGCGGCCGCCGCCCGCAAGGCCGGCCTCGACACCACGGTCCTGGAGTTCGCCGCCCTGCCGCTGCAGAACGTCCTCGGCGACGAGCTGGGCACCTACTTCGCCGAGCTGCATCGCCGCAACGGCGTCGACCTGCGTACGTCCACGGAGGCCGAGTCGATCTCGGGCACCGGCCCGTACGTCGTGACGGCGGGCGGCCAGGACATCGAGGCGGACCTCGTGGTGATGGGGGTCGGCGCGGCACCCAACACCGGGCTTGCCGAGGAGGCCGGGCTCGAGGTCGACAACGGCATCACGGTCGACGAGTCGTTCCGCACCAGCGACCCGGCGATCTACGCGATCGGCGACGTCGCCAACGCGCACAACACGGGCCTCGGCAGTCGGCTGCGCGTCGAGCACTGGGACAACGCGATCCGTCAGGGCGAGGCCGTCGCCAAGGCCATGCTCGGCCAGAGCGTGACGTACGACTGGCAGCCGTACTTCTACACCGATCAGTTCGACCTGGGGATGGAGTACGTCGGGCGTGGCAGCTCCGCCCACGACGTCGTCATCCGGGGTGACAAGGAGAGCGGCGAGTTCATCGCGTTCTGGCTCGACGGCGACCGGGTCACCGCCGGCATGAACGTCAACATCTGGGACGTCACGGACGACATCCGTGCCCTCATCGGGAGTAGCGTCGATCGTGCGAGGCTCGCCGACCCCGGCGTGCCACTCACCGAGGTGGTGCAGGCATGACGCCCGACAAGGATCGTTTCAAGCAGCTGCCCAAGCCCGTACGCCTCGAGGACACCGTCACCACATCTGACACCGAGCCGGTGCCGGACCCCAGCGGCGGCCGCGACACCGAGCGCGACTTCATGATCCGCTACGGCCTCGGCGGACTCTGAACGGAATGACATCCGCGTCGCCGCGGTTGTCACCTGAGTGCCTGCACTCTTCGAGCCCCTGACCCTGCGCGGCGTCACTGCCCGCAACCGCATCTGGCTCGCGCCGATGTGCCAGTACTCCTGCTTCGAGCAGGACGGGATGCCCAACGACTGGCACCTCGTCAACCTCGGGCAGCACGCGATCGGCGGCTTCGGCCTCGTCATGACCGAGGCGACGGCCGTGGTGCCCGAGGGCCGGATCAGCCCGGAGGACACCGGCATCTGGTCCGATGCCCACATCGAGCCGTGGCGGCGCATCGCCGCGTTCATTCGCAGCCAGGGCGCCGTCGCCGGGATCCAGCTGGCTCACGCCGGCCGCAAGGGTTCGACGTGGTCGCCGTTCGGCGAAGGCGACGGCACGGTGCCCACCGAGCGAGGCGGCTGGCCGGCCGTCGGTCCGTCGGAGCTGGCGTTCGAGGGATATGCCGAGCCGCGCGCCATGACGACCGAGGAGGTGGCCGCGCTGCCGCAGGCGTTCGCCGACGCGGCGGTGCGTGCCGATCAAGCGGGCTTCGACGTCGTCGAGGTCCATGGGGCGCACGGCTACCTCCTCCACGAGTTCCTCTCGCCGCTCGCCAACCAGCGCACGGACCAGTACGGCGGCTCGTTCGACAACCGCACCCGCCTGGTGGTCGAGATCGTCGACGCCGTGCGAGCGGTGTGGGACAAGCCGCTGTTCGTACGCCTGTCGGCGTCGGACTGGGCTGATGGCGGCTGGACCGTCGAGGAGACAGCCCAGCTCGGCGCGGTGCTCAAGCAGCACGACGTCGACCTGCTCGACGTGTCGTCCGGCGGAGCCGTGGCGCACCAGAAGATCGACCTCGGCCCCGGCTACCAGGTGCCGTTCGCTCGCGAGGTGCGCGATGTCAGCGGCCTGCCGGTCTCGGCGGTCGGGCTGATCACCGATCCCGCGCAGGCCGAGCAGGTGCTGGTCGACGGCTCGGCGGACGTCGTCATGCTGGGCCGCGTCGCGATCCGCGAACCCGCGTGGCCGTTGCGCGCCGCCCACGAGCTCGGGGTCGCGCCCAAGGACGCTCCCTATCCTCCGCAGCACAGCCGCGGCGCCTGGCGGTGACCTAGGGCCCACTGCTCGATGTTGGCGGTGACCTGGGGCCCACGCACGCGTACGGCCTGGGCCCTAGGTCACCGCTCCCCGAGGTGAACGGCCCAAGGTCCATCGCTCAACGCGCGGTCGGGAGTCGCCGGTACGACCGATAGGATCGGGGTGTGAGCGAAGCCCCCCGCCTGGACACCGTCACCGTCGCCGAAGCCACCCCGGACAAGCCGCAGCCGTGGTCCGAGCTGGGCCTCCGCGAGGAGGAGTACGCGAGCATCCGCGAGATCCTCGGCCGCCGCCCGACCGGCGCCGAGCTGGCGATGTACTCCGTGATGTGGAGCGAGCACTGCTCCTACAAGTCGTCCAAGGTGCACCTCAAGAAGTTCGGTGAGCTGCGCCAGGAGACCCCGCTCGGCAAGACCCTCGCCGGCATCGGCGAGAACGCCGGCGTGATCGACATCGGCCAGGGCTATGCCGTCACGTTCAAGGTCGAGTCGCACAACCACCCGTCCTACGTCGAGCCCTATCAGGGCGCCGCGACCGGTGTCGGCGGCATCGTCCGCGACATCCTCGCGATGGGCGCTCGTCCAGTCGCCGTCATGGATCCGCTGCGCTTCGGCCCCCTCGACGCCGAGGACACCCGGCGCGTCATGCCCGGCATCGTCGCGGGCGTCGGTGGCTACGGCAACTGCCTCGGCCTGCCCAACATCGGCGGCGAGGTCGTGTTCGACGAGACGTACGTCGGCAACCCCCTCGTCAACGCCCTGTGCGTCGGCGTGCTCCGGCACGAGGACCTGCACCTCGCCTTCGCCAGCGGCGTCGGCAACAAGGTCGTGCTCTACGGTGCGCGCACCGGCGGCGACGGCATCGGCGGTGTGTCCGTGCTCGCGTCCGAGACGTTCGACGCAGACGGCCCGGCCAAGCGCCCCAGCGTGCAGGTCGGCGACCCGTTCATGGAGAAGGTGCTGATCGAGTGCACCCTCGAGCTGTTCCGCGCCCAGGTCGTCAACGGCATCCAGGACCTCGGTGGCGCCGGCCTCTCCTGTGCGACGAGCGAGCTCGCATCGGCCGGCGACGGCGGCATGCACGTCGAGCTCGACACCGTGCCGCTGCGTGACTCGACGCTCTCGCCCGAGGAGATCCTCATGAGCGAGTCGCAGGAGCGCATGATGGCCGTCGTCGAGCCGCACCACCTCGACGCGTTCATGGCGATCTGCGACAAGTGGGACGTCGAGGCCGTCGTCGTCGGTGAGGTCACCGACGGTGAGCACCTCGTGATCGACTGGCACGGCCAGACCGTCGTCGACGTGCCGCCGCGCTCGGTGGCGCACGACGGTCCGACGTACGACCGCCCCTACGCTCGGCCCGACTGGCAGGACGCCCTGCAGGCTGACGGCGCCGAAGGCCTCGCCAGGCCGTCGTCGGGTGACGAGCTGCGCGACCAGGTGGTGGCCGTCGTGACGTCGCCCAACCTGGCCGACAAGTCGTGGGTCACCGACCAGTACGACCGCTACGTCCAGGGCAACACGGTCCTCGCGCAGCCCGAGGACGCCGGCGTCATCCGCATCGACGACGAGACCAACCTCGGTGTTGCCGTGTCGACCGACTGCAACGGCCGCTTCGCCAAGCTCGACCCCTACGCCGGCGCGCAGCTCGCCCTCGCCGAGTCCTACCGCAACGTCGGCGTCACCGGCGCCCTGCCGCTGGCGGTCACCGACTGCCTCAACTTCGGCTCGCCGGAGAACCCCGACGTCATGTGGCAGTTCGAGCAGGCCACGCACGGGCTCAAGGACGCGTGCGAGGTGCTCGGCATCCCCGTCACCGGCGGCAACGTCTCGTTCTACAACCAGACCGGCGAGACGCCGATCCTGCCGACGCCGGTCGTGGGCATCCTCGGTGTCATCGACGACGTACGCACGCGCATCACGCAGGGCTTCGTCGCCGAGGGCAGCCACGTCCTGGTGCTCGGTGAGACCCGTGAGGAGCTCTCCGGCTCGTCGTGGGCCGATGTCGTCCACGGGCACCTCGGCGGCCAGCCGCCGCTCGTCGACCTCGAGGCCGAGCGGTCGCTGGCCAACCTCATGGTCGAGGCCGCCAGGACCGGCCTGGTCGAGGCAGCGCACGACCTCTCCGACGGCGGCCTGGCGGTCGCCCTCGCCGAGGCGACGTTCCGCAACGGCGTCGGCGTCACGGTCGAGCTCGACGACCCGTTCCTCGAGCTGTTCAGCGAGTCGGCCGCGCGCGCGATGGTCGTCGTCGCCGAGGACCGGCACGACGAGTTCGTGTCGCTCGCCGAGAAGCACGGCGTGGAGCTCGCCTCTGTCGGGCGTACGGGCGGCGACGCGATCGAGGTCGCGGGCCAGTTCAGCGTGCCGGTCGCCGAGCTCAAGGCGGCCTGGCAGGCCACGATCCCTGCGGTCCTGGGCGCACACGTCGCCTGATGGCACGCCGGCCCGTCCCGTTGCCGCACGAGGAGTTCGCCGCGATCTGCCGGCGGATCGACGAAGGCGCACCGACCCGGGCCGACCTCAAGGCCGCGACGATGCACCTGGTCGCGGTGCTCGTCGACAAGGCCCCTGGCGCGAGCGTCGAGGTGCGGATCCCGCCCTTCGCCGCGGTCCAGTGCATCGCCGGCGCTCGCCACACCCGTGGCACCCCGCCGGCCGTCGTCGAGATGGACGCACCGACCTGGATAGCCCTGGGGCGGGGCCGCCTGCAGTGGGCTGACGCGACGCTGCGGGCGTCCGGCGAGCGCTCGGACCTGTCGCCGCTGCTGCCCCTCGACGAAGCCTGAGAACTCCCTCAGTTCCGCGAAAACCTGTCCAACGGAACACAACGTCCCGTTATGATTTGCGGGTCAGGGAGGGAACCCGACATTCACCATCAGGCGCAGTCATGACGAATGGCACCACCGATCCCGCTGAGCAGTGGTCTGACCTGCTCTCCAGCCTCACCGGCACGCGACGAGCGGCCGTCGTCGCAGCGCTGAGATCATCGGCGCAACAGGGCTGGCCGGCCGACCGCGAGGCCGTGCGCCTGCTCGTCGCCTACGCCAACGGTGAGATCGATGCTCAGGACTATGCCGTTGGCATCGTGATGTCCCTGGGCGCCCACGAGTACGCGCCGCAGCCGCCGGTCGCAGCCCCGGCTGCCCCGCCGCAGTGGACGCCGCGTCCTGCCGAACCGCAGTGGACAGCGCCCCAGCCGCCGCCGGCGCCGCCCGCACCACCTGTCGTGTCGTTGGCGCCCGAGCCCAGCATGTCCCGGGACGAGGCCGTGGCAGCCTATGTCTCCGGCCGGATCCCGGTCGAGGAGTTCCTGCGAATCACCCGGGGCGTCTCCGCCTAAGCGGATCTGCGGGCCGCGAACGCCCGTTCGGGATAGTTCGTCGTCACCATCCACACGTCGGGGTCGTTCATCCAGCGCGCCAGCTCGTCGGGCTGGTCGACGGTCCACACCAGGAGCGGGAGGCCGCGCTTTCGGGCGTACGCCTTGAGCGTCAGCCGCGCGACGACCTTGTGCGAGACCACGAGGTTGGCCCCGCTCAGCAGGACCCGCAGGCGCGGGAACGCCGACTCGATCCGCACGAGCTTCCGGACGAACCAGTTGCTGGTGCCGGCTCGCGCGCTGGAGGACAGGCCGACCAGCAGGTCGGGTGCGTGCACCTTCGACCAGCGACGTATGCGCCTGACCGACGAGTCCTCGGCGGTCGTGATGATCGCCCGGTCGGTGCCGAGAGCGTCGACGATCTGCGTGACCAGGGGCACCTCGTCGCCGCGCACCTTGAGGTCGACGTGCGCCCGGATGCGTCCGCGGATCAGGGCGAGGACCGCGTCGAGGTCGACGAGCCTGGAGTCCGAGAACTCGTCGTGGCGGTGCCGGGCGATCGAGCGCCGGACCGAGTTGTCGTCGATCTCGTCGTCATGGAAGATCACCGGCCGGCCGTCGGCTGTCAGGCGTACGTCGAACTCGACGTAGTCGCAGCCCAGCGCGATGGCGGACTCGAACGCCGCGAGGGTGTTCTGCGCGGTGCGATCATCCGCGGCACCGCCGCGATGCGCCGACACGAGGGCCATACGAACGGCTAGTCGGAGGTCTTGCCGTGCTGGAGCAGGGACCACACGCTCGCCTCGGTCGTGGAGTACTGCGTCAGGCCCCGTGCCTTGCGGTAGGCCTTGACGGCGGCGACCGTGCTGGAGTCGTACTTGCCGGTGAGCTTCGGCTTGAGGCCCGAAGCGATCAATGCGCGCTGCAGACGCCACACCGAATGCCCAACGGAACCCTGCTTGAGGACCCGGGGGTTGGTGCCGTGGGACAGCAGGGCGGTCCACGCTGCCCGCGTGGTGTGGCCGACGGGTGCCCAGCCCATCGACGCGCGATAGGCGTCGAGCGCCTTGACCGTGCCGCTGCCGAACGACTCGTTGACCTCGGTCACGAAGCCCTGCCGGTGCAGCAGGCACTCGAGGGTCGCCACCTCCGGGCCCTTGCTGCCGAGCTTGAGGGAGGGGTAGGAGGTGAACGACATCTTCACGTCGCACGGCAGGTACTGCTGGACCGCGACCGAACCCTTGCCGACGTCGAGGTAGTCCTTGTCGATGTTGATGGTCTTTCCGCCGTACGTGACGTCGACGCCGTTGTGGTACTGGTGGATGCGCTGGTGATTGGCCCACCCGTCGTCGGCGAGGTAGGGCCCGCCGTCGGTGTTGGCGATCTTGTTGGTCCAGGCGATCCAGAGCTGGTCGGGCTTGGTGAAGCCCTTGCGCCCGGCCTTGCGGGCGGCGTCGATCGCCGCGATGGCCGCCGACCCGCTGGAGTAGACGCCGGACTTGTAGCCGTGGCTGTGGAGATATTCGGTCCACGCGTCGACGAACTCCAGGACGGCGGTGTCGCACTTCGTCGTGCGGGAGTACCACTCGAGGTCGAGGTAGGAGTAGCTTCCCTTGCCGAATCCGTACTTCACGAGCGCGGCGATGGTCTCTGCTGCGTCCGCGCGAGCCTGTGAGCGAGCCTTCGAGACCGTGTAGGACATCCGCTTCTTCTGCACCCGGCTCTTGGGGTTGTTGACGAAGCAGGGTGCCTGCCGGCCGACGTGGATCGGCAGGAAGCGCCAGCCGTTGGCCGCGTTCTTGGCAACCCACGCCTTGCTGAGGTTGGGTTGGTAGGCGTCGCCGCAGTAGCGCGAGCTGCCGGAGACGTAGATGCCGATCACCGAGTAGGGCGACCGCAGGTTCCACGTGTCCATGACGGACTGGGTCGGCGCGACGCACGCGTCGAAGCCGTGACCCGTGAAATCGCCAGGGGCACGCGGTGCCGCCTGGACGGGGGAGGACAGCAGGAAGGTCGCGGCCAGGCCGGTCAGGATGCCGGTGATCGTGAGCCGCGAGGTGGGGGAAGGCACCATGCGCATCCCTAGAGCGTACGTCGGGGGGAGGGGCATGTCATGGATATCGGTGCCCGGGGGTTGCAGGGTCATGCTGGGCCAGCGATAGGCTGGCCGCGGGCGTGGCCCCGGTCCCTCCCCTGGATGATCGGGGCCACGTTCTTGCCGCTGGAGCTGCTTTGGCCGGTTGAGCCTGTCGAAACCTCAGACCTGTCGCGCGCGATCGCCCCAGTAGGGCTTGCGCAGGTCGCGCTTGAGGATCTTGCCCGACGGGTTGCGCGGGAGGGCCTCGACGATGTCGATCGACGTCGGCGTCTTGTAGCCGGCGAGCCGCTCGCGCGCGTACGCGATGAGCTCCTCGGCCGGCACGGCCTGGCCGGGCTTGAACGCGACGACGGCCTTGACCGTCTCGCCCCACGCGTCGTGCGGCACGCCGATGACGGCCAGCTCCTGGACCGCCGGATGCTCGGCGAGGACCCGCTCGACCTCGGGGGAGTACACGTTCTCACCGCCCGTGATGATCATGTCCTTGATGCGGTCCTCGATGAACAAGAAGCCGTCCTCGTCGACGCGGCCGAGGTCGCCGGTGCGCACCCAGCCGTCAGGGGTGATGAGCTCCGCGGTCGCCTCCGGCTTGCCGAGATAGCCGCTCGTCGCCTGTGGCGTCCTGAACCAGACCTCGCCCGACTCGCCCTGCGGCACGTCCGCGAGGGTGACCGGATCGACGATGCGCATCTCGGCATGCGCCACCGGTCGCCCCGCCGACACGAGCCGTTCGGGATGCTCGGGGTCACGGTGGGCGGCGTCGTCGAGCGCCGTGACGACACCCGCGAACTCGGTCATGCCGTAGACCTGCTGGAACTCGGTGTCGGGCCAGGCCTCCATCGCCGCACGGAGCACCGGCAGCGGCATGGGTGCGGCGCCGTAGCCGATCCCCTTCAGCCTGCTGAACAGGCCCATGACATCCGGGCCGGCCGCTACGAGGGCTGAGACGACGGCCGGGACCAGGAAGGCGTGGGTGCAGCCCGCCATGATCCCGCCGGCCAGCAGGGCGCCGTCTACCTCCGGGACGATGTAGCCCGTCGCGCCGATGACCGGGGCCTGCAACGCGTACGACGTCCCGCCGACATGGAACATCGGCATCGCGATGAGCAGCATGTCGCCGTCGTCGTACGCCGCATCGCCCAGCCCGTTGACGCTGTGCTCGACCATCGCGTGCTGGCTGAGCTGCACGCCCTTGGGCCGGCCGGTCGTGCCGGAGCTGTACATCACGACGCACACGTCGTCAGGGTCGACGAACGGCTGCAGGTCAGCCGGCGTCGCTGCTGCCTGCCACGCGTCGAACTCGTCGTGCTCGCCGCCGACGACGATGACCTTCTCGACGTGCTCGAGTCGCGGCCGTACGAGCTCGAACTGCTCGAGCAGCTGGTGGCCGACGAACACGACCTTGGCGGCGCAGTCGTTGAGGACGTAGTCGAGCTCGTCGCCGGCGAGGCGCCAGTTGACGACCGTCGTGGCCGCGCCGAGCTGGCAGCCGCCGAGGATGACCTGCAGGATCGCCGGGTTGTTCTTGTCGAGGATCGCGACCCGGTCGCCGCGCCCGACGTCCTCACCCTGCAGTGCGCCGGCAGTCAGGCGTACGGACTCCCAGGCCTCGGCCCAGGTCCACGTGCGCTCCCCGAAGATCCAGCACGGCTTGTCGGCTCGCTCGGTGGCTCGATGCGCGAGGAAGTCGGGGAGGTAGGTGGCGGGCGGGATGGTGACCGGCATGAGGCTCCTCGACGTGTGACGTGGGTCACGACAGCGTAGAGGACCCCCAGCCCATCGGCCACGGTGGAAGGTCGGTTCCTAGGGAGGCCGCCCGCGGCCGACCGGGAGCGAGCTCTGCTGGGGGTCCCCCCAGCGAGCTCTGCGAGCTAGGGGGCGCGAAGGGAACGCATTGGGTCGCAGCGGGTTGCGGCCTCTACACTTGGACCGTGCCCCGCGGAGATGGACGCCTGACCCACGACCTCGATCCCCAGGACGCTGGACCCCAGGACGCGTGTGGCGTCTTCGGAGTCTGGGCCCCCGGTGAAGAGGTCGCCAAGCTCACCTACTTCGGCCTCTACGCCCTGCAGCATCGCGGGCAGGAATCGGCCGGAATCGCGGTCAGCAACGGCCGCCAGATCCTCGTCTACAAGGACATGGGCCTCGTCTCCCAGGTCTTCGACGAAGCCACGCTCGAGTCGCTCAAGGGCGAGATCGCGATCGGGCACGCCCGCTACTCCACGACCGGCTCCAGCGTCTGGCACAACGCCCAGCCGACGTTCCGCCCGACGGCGGCCGGCTCGGTGGCCCTCGGGCACAACGGCAACCTGACCAACACCGCCGAGCTCCTCGACCTGCTGCACGAGCGCGACCTCGAGGCGGGCAAGGCAGCCAGCAAGGGCGAGACCGCGACCTCGGACACCTCGGTCATGGCGACCCTGCTGTCGTCCTACCCCGACCGCTCCGTCGAGGAGGCCGCCCTCGAGGTGCTGCCCAAGCTGCGCGGGGCCTTCTCGCTGGTCTTCATGGACGAGAACACGCTCTATGCCGCGCGCGACGCGCAAGGCATCCGGCCGCTGGTGCTGGGCCGGCTCGAGCGCGGCTGGGTCGTCGCGAGCGAGACCGCGGCCCTCGACATCGTCGGCGCCTCGTTCATCCGCGAGATCCAGCCCGGCGAGTTCATCGCGATCGACGAGAAGGGGCTCCGCACCGAACGCTTCGCCAAGGCCGAGCCCAAGGGTTGCGTGTTCGAGTACGTCTACCTCGCCCGCCCCGACACCACGATCTCCGACCAGCGGGTCTTCTCGGTGCGTGCCGAGATCGGCCGCCGCCTCGCCCGTGAGTTCCCGGTCGACGCCGACCTCGTCATCCCGGTGCCGGAGTCCGGCACACCGGCGGCGATCGGCTACGCCGAGGAGAGCGGCATCCCGTTCGGCCACGGCCTGGTCAAGAACTCCTATGTCGGCCGTACGTTCATCCAGCCCTCGCAGACCCTGCGCCAGCTCGGCATCCGGCTCAAGCTCAACCCGCTGCGCGACGTCATCGCGGGCAAGCGCCTCGTGGTCGTCGACGACTCGATCGTCCGCGGCAACACGCAGCGCGCACTCGTCCGCATGCTCCGCGAGTTCGGCGCCGCCGAGGTGCATGTCCGCATCTCGTCGCCGCCGGTCAAGTGGCCGTGCTTCTACGGCATCGACTTCGCGTCGCGTGCCGAGCTGATCGCCAACGGCATCTCGGTCGACGAGATCTGCCGATCGATCGGCGCTGACTCCCTCGCGTACGTCACGCTCGACCAGCTCGTCGAGGCGACCAACGTGCCCAAGGACAACCTCTGCCGCGCCTGCTTCGACGGCATCTACCCCGTCGCGCTGCCCGAGGACGACCTGATCGGCAAGCACCTGCTCGAGGTCCAGGACACCCTTCCTCTCGAGGTCATCTAGTGGTTTCGTACGCCAGCGCCGGGGTCTCGATCGAAGAGGGCGACCGCGCCGTCGAGCTCATGAAGGAGTGGGTCGAGAAGGCCCGCCGGCCCGAGGTCGTCGGCGGCATCGGTGGCTTCGCCGGACTCTTCGACGCCACGGCCCTCAAGTCGTACGCCCGACCGCTGCTCGCGACCTCCGCTGACGGTGTCGGCACCAAGGTGCAGATCGCCCAGCGCATGGACAAGCACGACACGATCGGCTTCGACCTCGTCGGCATGCTCGTCGATGACCTCGTCGTGTGCGGCGCCGAGCCGCTGTTCATGACCGACTACATCGCGTGCGGCAAGGTCGTCCCCGAGCGCATCGCCGACATCGTCAAGGGTGTCGCGCAGGCGTGCGCCGAGAGCGGCACAGCACTGCTCGGCGGCGAGACCGCCGAGCACCCGGGCCTGCTGGCACCGGACGAGTACGACATCGCCGGCTCGACCACGGGCGTCGTCGAGGCCGACAAGCTGCTGGGCGCCGAGCTCGTACGTCCTGGCGACGTCGTCGTCGCGATGGCCTCGAGCGGCCTGCACTCCAACGGCTACTCGCTCGTTCGCCACGTGTTCTTCGAGCAGGCCGGCTGGGAGCTCGACCGCGACGTGCCCGAGTTCGGTCGCACGCTCGGCGAGGAGCTGCTCACGCCGACCCGCCTCTACACGTTGCCGTGCCTCGCCCTCGCTGACGCTGTCGAGGTGCACGCGATGTCGCACATCACCGGCGGCGGCCTGGCGGCCAACCTCGCGCGGGTCGTGCCCGACACGGTGTCTGTACGCATCGACCGCTCGACGTGGTCGCCGCAGCCGGTGTTCGGCCTCGTCGGATCCCTCGGCGGAGTCGCCCAGGCCGACCTCGACCAGGCACTCAACATGGGTGTCGGCATGGTCGCGCTGGTGGCTCCTGATGCCGCCGACGCTGCCGTCCGCCTGCTCGCTGAGCGGGGCATCGACGCCTGGATCGCCGGCGATGTTGCTGCCGCAGGAGTCCACGGCGCGGGTGGCTGTGTCACTTTGAGCGGCGCGCACGACTGAGACACGCCGTCTCTGGGGGGTCGATGACGGATTTGTTGTCACCTTTGGGTACGCTTGTCGCACGACATACTGACTACTTTTCTGCGAGGGGGTCGACCCATGGGGCGCGGCCGTGCGAAAGCCAAACAGACCAAAGTTGCGCGCGACTTGAAGTACCGCACACCTGATACGGACTTCAACACTCTGCAGCGCGAACTCCACGGTGAGTCGGGCGAACCGATTCCCGCTCAGTATCGTGACCTGGATCGAGAGGACCCAGCCGCCTCCTAGGCGGCCGGACCTCACCTCTCCAGCCCTGGCCTTGCGTCGGGGGTCCATCCGGCAGATAGCCTGTCTGGATGTTCGGCAAGTCCCGTATGCGCTTCAGGCTGCGCCAACGCGCCACGTCGACCCCGCCGGCTGCCGGCCACCAGGTCGCGACCTGGGGCATCGGCCCGGCAGGCGAGGCGGCGGTGCTGTGGTCCGGGGACATCGATGCGGCGATGACCGTCGACCATCCGCCGCACGAACGTCGCGCAGTGGTCCTCGAACAGAGCTCAACGCCGGAGTTCCCCCTCGTCCAGCCCCTGCCTCACGGCGGATTCCTCGTCGTGGGTGCGCGGGCCTACTGGCGCGAGGGCAGCCCGGACCTCAACGCCGTCCTGTACGCGGCGGACGGGAGCGTCGAGCGTCGTGCGTGCCTGGGCGACGGGATCGAGCACGTGCAGACCGCTGGGGGCGGCTCGATCTGGACCGGTTACTTCGACGAGGGCGTCTACGGCAACTACGGCTGGGGCGCGCCCGACGGTCCTGCGCCGATCGGGGCACCCGGGATCGTACGGTTCTCACCCACCCTTGACGTCGAGTGGACGTTCCCGGTCGAGGACCTCGAGCCGATCGACGACTGCTACGCCCTGAACGTCGCAGGCGAAGACGCGTGGGCGTGCTACTACTCCAGCTTCGACATCGTGCGCATCCGCGACGGGGTGGTCCGGTCGTGGGGCAACGAGGTCGAGGGGGCCAGGGCGATCGTCGTGAGCGACGACTCGATCGCACTCTTCGGTGGGTACGGCAAGGACCGCGACAGGCTCGTGATCGGCCGACTCGAGGATGACGACCTCGAGGTCACGACCACGACCCGGCTGACCATGCCGAACGGCCGACCACTCCCGCAGGACGCGGTCGTGATCGGCCGTGGCGAGGAGCTCCACGCGTTGGTGGGCCTCGAATGGCTCACGTGGTCGCTGGTGGACCACACCTAGGTCAGCGCGAAGGCAGCCAGACCGAGCGCAGCCGGCCGACCTCGCGCATGCGCTGCTCGGCCATGCGGTCGGCAGCGATCGACGGCGGTACGCCTTCGGACCTGGCCCGCTCGAGCACACCGAGCGTCGTGTCGTAGATCGTCGTGGCGCGCATCTTGGCGCGCTCGAACACGAAGCCTTCGAGCTCGTCGGCGACCTGGATGACGCCACCGGAGTTGACGCAGTAGTCGGGGGCATACGTGATGCCCCGCTCGTCGAGACGCTTCTCGATGCCCTCGTGGGCGAGCTGGTTGTTGGCAGCTCCGCAGACGATCGTCGCGGTCAGCACCTCGATCGACTCATCATTGAGCGCGCCGCCCAGGGCGCACGGCGCGTAGATGTCGAGCGGCTCGCGGATCAGCGCATCGGTGTCGACGACCGAGGTGATCGAGGGGTACGTCTGCTTGAGCGCGGCGACGGCGTCAGCGTTGACGTCCGTGACGACGACCTGTGCGTCCTCCTCGACGAGGTGTCCGACGAGGTGGCGGCCGACCTTGCCGACGCCTGCCACGCCGACGCGCTTGCCAGCGAGCGAGGTGTCGCCCCAGAGGTGCTGCGCCGAGGCGCGCATGCCCTGGTAGACGCCGAAGGCGGTCAGGACCGACGAGTCGCCGGCGCCGCCGTGCTCGACCGTGCGGCCGGTCACGAACCTGGACTCACGGGCGATGATGTCCATGTCGGGGCTGAACGTGCCGACGTCGCACGCGGTGTAGTAGCGGCCGCCGAGGGTCTGCACGAAGCGGCCGTATGCCCTGAGCAACGCCTCGGTCTTGATCTTGGTCGGGTCACCGATGATGACGGCTTTGCCGCCGCCGAGGTCGAGGCCGGCCAGCGCGTTCTTGTAGGCCATGCCCTGCGAGAGGTTGAGGACGTCGGTGAGCGCCGCCTGCTCGGAGCCGTACGGATAGAAGCGGGTGCCGCCGAGGGCCGGGCCGAGGGCGGTGGAGTAGATCGCGATGATGGCCTTGAGGCCGGAGGCTTCGTCGTGGCAGAAGACGACTTGCTCGTGGTGGCTGCCGAACGGAGACGGCGGAGTGCTGCTGGAGTCGGTCACGGTAGTGCTCTCTGTCGTGGATGGCGGAGGTGCGTTGGTGGGCACTTCCATCGGTGAAGTCGCGGGGGTGGTGCGACTTGCCACAGACTCTACCGTTCAGCGCGGTCCGCGCGTACGTTGTCAGGCCGGGTCCTGGTCGCCCCTCGGACGCTGGTCTCCGCCCTCGTCCCGAGGACCGAAGTCTCCGCGACCGCCGGGGCGCCCGCCCTCGCCGAAGCCGGGTCGTCCGTCGCCGGGAGCGTGGTGACCGACGCGACGGAACTGGTCGCCGTCGCCGTCCGCGGTCGCGTGCCCGATCCCGAAGCCGACGAGCCCGCCGACGAGCGCGAGGCCGGCGCCGCCTGCGATCAGCGTGTTCCGCGTGCGCGACGACCCACTCGTGGCGGGTGCGTTGGTGGCCGGCGCTTGGACCGCCTCCTGCTGGACGGTCGGGGCGGTGTCACCGGGCTGCGTCGTCGGGGATCTTCTGCTCGTCGTTCATGGCATCTCCTGCGGAGTGGGAGTGCCCAACCTGCTCTGTCGACCTGAGGGTCAAGGCAGGACCACCTGTGTGTTGCCTGTCAGTCCTCCTCGCGGGCGGCGCGTTCGGCGGCAGCCTCCGGGTCCGGGACGCCCCGGAACGTACGGAAGCTGTAGACGATGAACCCGAGCGCGATGATCGCCGACAGGATCAGGGTTGCTCCGGTGCCCCAGCCGCCGATGAGCCACCAGTCGTCGTCGATCGGCCACCAGCCCGGGGCGTCCGGCTGGATGCCCCAGTAGACGCCTACGGCCGCGAGCGCGATCGCACCGGAGCAGCTGGCGATGATGCGCGGCCAGGTCTGCACGCCGTCGGCGGCGGCCTTGTAGGCCATGACCTTGACCGGTTCGAGCCGGCGCTCGGCCCACTCGTACTGCTCGGACAGGATCGCGAGTCCGCCGACGACCATCAAAAGCCCAGGGCCGGGTAGCAACAGAGCGGCTGCACCACCGACCACGAGGGCCCAGCCGACGATCTCGAGGATCAGCCGGCGCACCGCGCGGGCGGACCGGGGACGCTTCTTGTCCTCGCCGGTCATCGGATGCCAGTCAGCAGGTTGCCCATGCCTCATCCTCGCACTCGGGCAACCCGCCGAGGTCGACGGTCAGGCGGCTCGGTCGCCGCGCGGCTCGACGTACCCGCGCACGAGGTGGTGCTGCGGGTTGAACGCCCAGAGGGTGTAGTTGTCGAGCGCCCGGAGGACGTTGCGCACGGGCGTCTGCGAGGTGGTGGTCCGGATGGGTGGAAGGGGAAGCATGCGGATCTCCTTCGGTCGTGGGTGAATCGCGTACGTCCATCACAACGTGCGTGCGGGGGTCACGAAATCCCCGATCACGGCGTGAACCGAGTCACGTGGATCAATTGAAGGCGTCGACCCAGACCCGGCGCCCGAGCGTGAAGCAGTCGGCGACCATCTGGAGGGGGTGCCCATCTGCATCTGACTCGCCTGATGCGAGCAACGAGGCGAACCGGCGGTAGATGTCGTCGTATTCGCCGATGTCGTCAGTGTCGACGGGAGACCCGTCGACGCGAAGCTCGGCTCCGCCCTTCGACAGCTGCAGCGTCATGCCGGCCGTCGTCTCGATCTCGATGTCCCAGGACGGTTCACCCGTCTGGAGCCAGTCGAACTCGGCCGTCAGGTCGGCATCAGCACCGGAGACGGGACGGAAGCGGATCGATGCAGCAATCGGCGTCGACCGATTGCCCGGGATCGAGAGCTCGGCGGCGCTGACGACGACCGGCTCGGGCAGGATCGTGGAAATCAGCGAAAGCGGGTTGATGCCCGGGTCGAACACCCCGAAGCCTCCAGGCTCCCAGATCCATTCCTGGCCGGGATGCCAATGCCGGACATCCTCCTTCCAGACGACCCGCATCCGGTTCACGGTCGATCCCGCAAGACGCTTGGCAGCCTCGCGGACGGCGGCGTTGTGTCGTGAGTGCCAGGCGGTGAAGACGACCCGCTTCCGCTCTGCGGCATGGGCGAGAAGCGCCTCGAGCTGGCCGACCGTCGAGGTGGGAGGGCGCTCGAGCAGCAGATGGAACCCGGAGTCGAGTGCCTCGAGGGCAAGGTCGAAGCGAGCCATCGGTGGCATGCACAGGCTCATCGCGTCGACCTCGATCCGGCTGGAGGCGAGATCGGCCAGCGACGTGAAGGTTGGCACGCCGTGGTGGCCGTCCCGCGAGCTCACTGTCGCGACCAGCTCGAAGCTGTCGCTCCTCGCGATTGCCGGCAGGTGCTGGTCCTGCGCAATCTTGCCGAGTCCCATGACCGCCACCCGATAGACCATGCCTGCATCTTGCTATGGACGTCGGACACTCGTGCCTTGGCCCTGCTAGTCCCACGTGGCGCGCTTGGCGAGGGACTTGTCCATGCGGCGGAAGAGCGGCTGCGAGACCTTGGTGACGACCCCCGGAAGAGCGGCCATGCCGAGCTCACCCATCGCACCGGGCAGGCTCGTGACACGTGTCGGTTTGTCGACAATGGCCTTGACGAGCCAGTTGGCGGCCTTGTCAGCACTCAGCATCGGCATCGCCTGGTAGATCTGCGTGGCGCCGGACATCTCCGTGCGCACCATCGGGAAGTAGACCGTGGTGGACGTGATGCCGTCGTGCCCGAGCTCGGCCGTGAGCGAGCGGGTGAACGACTCGAGCGCCGCCTTGCTCGCGAGATAGGCCGAGAACAGCGGGATCGGCACCTGCGTCGACATGCTCGACGAGATCACGACGTGCCCGTGCCCCTGCTCGAGGAACCTCGGCAGCAGCGCGAGGGTCAGGCGTACGGCACCGAAGTAGTTGATCGCCATCGTGCGCTCGTAGTCGTGCACGCGATCGAGCGACTCCGTGATCGGCCGGCGGATCGACCGTCCGGCGTTGTTGACCAGCGCGTCGATCCGCGGGTGTTCCGCCAGCAGCTGCGCCGCCACGTCGGTGGTCGCGTCGGGGTCGGAGAGGTCGACGGCGTACGCGTACGCGGTGCCGCCAGCCGCCTCGATGCTCGTGCGTACGTCGTCAAGCTGGTCCTCGCGTCGAGCCAGCAGGCACACGGTCGCACCGAGCCGGGCCACCTTGCGGGCGGCCTCGGCACCGATACCGCTCGACGCGCCGGTGATGACGATCGTCTGGCCAACAAGTTTCACTCGGCGTCGCCGCCGAACAGCGCCGTGAGCAGTCGCAGGCAGCGCTGCATCATCTGCTCGGCGCTCTCGTCGGGGTGTTCCATCCACCAGTTCATGAGCGAGTCGACGATGCCGAGCCACACCGCGGTCATGGCGGAGATGTCGAGTGGGTCGGCGTTGCCGGCCAGACCCATCAGCTCGGTCACACCTTCGTCCGCGAGCTTGCCGATGCGTTCGGCGTAGAGCGCGATGGAGTCGGCGATCGAACCGGTCGACGGTGCAGTGGCGTCGAAGAACAACCGCCAGAGGTAGGGCTGGGGCTCGAGCAGGGTGAACATGCCGGCGAGTGTCGCCATGCCGCGCTCGATGCCGACGGCGTCCCCACGCGCGATGCGCTCGATCTCGTCGGCGAGCAGCGCGCCGCCGCGATCGAGGCAGGCTTCGTAGAGCCCTTCCTTGGAGCCGAAGTAGTTGTAGATCAGTGGCTTGGAGATGCCGGCCTTGTCGGCGATCGCGGCGACCGACGTGGCCGCGAAGCCCTGGGTGCCGAACTGTTCGGAGGCGATGTCGAGGATCTGCGTCTCCCGGTCCAGGCGGGGGACGCCCTTGGTGCCGGCGTTGGGTCTGACCACGTCAGCAGTCTAGCGGCGTGATGTGATCTCGTGGTAACTTACCCAAAAGTCATATCAGTCTGGAGGAGTCATGCAGGAGTTTCTCGACCCGCTGAAGAACCCGACGCTCGTCGCGGCGCCGTTCTTCGTGCTGTCGCTGCTGATCGAGCTGGCGGCCTTCAGGTTCCTCGAGACCGACGAGGAGATGCGCGGCTACGAGCGCAAGGACGCGCGGACCAGCCTGATCATGGGGATCGGCTCGGTCGTGTCGAGTGCGGTCTTCAAGCTCGGCACCCTTGTCGTGTTCGTCGCGGTGAGCGTCCATCTCGCTCCGTGGCACCTGCCGGACGACGCCTGGTGGTCATGGGCGGCGTTGATCCTCGGCCTCGACCTCGCGTTCTACCTGCAGCACCGCTTCGTGCACCGCGTCCGCATCGGCTGGGCCGCGCACCAGGCGCACCACTCCAGCGAGTACTTCAACTTCTCGACGGCGCTGCGGCAGAAGTGGAACCCGTGGGCCGAGGCGCTGTTCTGGCTGCCGTTCCCGTTCCTCGGCTTCGAGCCGTGGACGCTCTACGTCGCGTTCTCGATCAACCTGATCTACCAGTTCTTCGTGCACACCGAGCGCATCGGCACGATGTGGCGGCCCATCGAGCTCATCTTCAACACGCCGTCGCACCACCGCGTGCACCACGGCAGCAACCCGGAGTACCTCGACAAGAACTACGCCGGGATGCTGATCATCTGGGACCGCATGTTCGGCACGTTCCAGAAGGAGCTGTTCCGTCCGACGTACGGGCTGACGGTGCCGGTCGACACCTACAACGTGTTGCGGCTGCAGTACGGCGCGTTCGGTGAGCTGTTCCGCGACGTCCACAACGCGAAGAACTGGCGCGAGAAGCTGGGCTACGTCTTCATGCCGCCGGGCTGGCACCCCGGCGAGAGGCGGGCCGAGGCCGAGCAGCCGCGCGACCCGTCAGACTCGCTGGTGTGACCGACCGGCAGCTTGTCGTCGTCGCGGCGGCGTTCGCGGTCTTCCTCACGGCGTGCGACCAGCTGTTCCACGTCCGCACCGACACGTTGGTCTATCACTGGGATCCGCAGGTCGCGGGCCAGACGGTCATCGTCCCGTTCACGTTCTTCCTGGCCGGTGTGGCGATGCTCGACCTCAGCCGCCGAGTCCCGCCGCGACGCGTGCGACCGGTCGGCACACGGCGCGTCGCTCGCCGAGCCTGGCATGTGGTGACGGCGGCGTACCTCGTCTCCGGGCTGCTGGACCCGGATCTCGCGGCGGCGTACGCCGTCGTGCTGCTGGTGCTGTGGGGCGTACGCGTGGCGCTCCGGCACGAGCGGGCAGCCGCGCTCGCAGCCTGCCTCGCCATCGCGACCGGGGGAGTCCTCGCCGAGGCCGCGATCTCGGCCGCCGGCGAGTTCGACTACCTCGCGCCGGACGTGCTCGGGGTGCCGTGGTGGCTGTTCCCGCTCTACCTCCATGGCGCGCTGGTCGCGGCCGACGTCGTGGCATGCGTACGCTCGCGCTCTTCGACCGACCACGCCGTCCGCGCGCGGACTACAGGTCGGTCGTGACGCTGCCCAGCACCCGGTGATCGTCGTCGACGAGGGGGATCGAGGGCCATCGGTCGAATGCTCCGCACGGATGGCTGATGCCCAGGCTCAGCAGCTGGCCCGGCGCGACGTCCAGGTCTTCGGGGACCGTGAGGAACGCGTGCTGGTCGTTGAGCTTGTCGACGGTGACGCCTTCGAGTGGCTCGAGCTGCCTGGAATGGCCCGTAGCGACCGAGGACCACGGGGAGCTGGTCGTCGATCGGCACGTCTCTGCGGCCGAAGCCGGCGATCACGCGGGTCGGCTCGGGCCGCGACCAGACGGTCGCGAGCAGCTCGAACGCGGGTCGCAGCCGCGGCGCGCCGGTGCCGCGGCCGTCCCAGGGCGACGTACGCCGATAGGTGCCGTGGTCGTGCGTCGCGTAGCAGCCGCTGCGGATCACCGTGCGCACCGGGAAGTCGAAGACGGCGGGTCCGAGCGCGTCGACGACCAGGTCGAAGTACGAGCTGCCGCCGGCGGTGACGATCGGGGGCTCGGCGGGATCGAGGAGCCCGCGGTCCTGCAGCAGCCGGACGGTGCCCGCGACATCGGCGAGGTAGCCGTCGATGCCTGCCGGCAGGGCTTTGCCGTCGGTCGGCATCAGGCCTTCGTACGCGGCGACGCCGGCCAGACGCAGGTGCTCGGAGCGTGCCACGTGCTCAGCGACGCGCAGGGACTCCTCGGTCGTCCGGGTGCCCGTGCGTCCGCCCATGTAGCCGACCTCGAGCAGCACGTCGAGCGGACGGCTCGCGCCTGGCAGCCCGCGTTCGAGGGCCTCGGCGCCGGCGATGCTGTCGACGTAGCACCAGAACCCGGCATCGGGATCTGTGCGGGTGAGCAGAGTCGTCGGCGACCCACCGGATCGCTGCGTCGTCGACGAGCACGTTGGCGAGCAGGATGCGGGGAATGCCGAGGCGATGCAGCCCGCGCACCTGGGCGGGTGTCGCGGCCGTCATCGCCCACGCGCCGTGCTGCACGTGCCGCTGGATGATCTGCGGGGAGAGTGACGTCTTGGCGTGCGGCGCGTGCAGGATGCCGGCCGCGGCGCAGTAGTCGGCCATGGCGGCCAGGTTCGACTCGAGGGCGTCCTCATGGAGGACCAGCGCGGGGAGGTCGATGTCGTGCAGCGCGTCATCGCCGACAGCGGCGAGGCCCTTCGACGAGCTCACAGGCTGCGCTCATGCCACCGTCGACCGGCAGCATGACCCCGGTCAGGAAGCCGGCGGCCGGCGACAGGAGGAAGGCGGCGGTCTGGCCGAACTCCTCGGGCGTGCCGTAGCGACGCAGTGGGATCGACTGCTCGGTCGCTGGCGCGGGCGGCTTCGGGGTCGGCGGCCTGCGCGTCCAGCTGGCGTACGCGCTCGGTGTCGACGCGGCCGGGCAGCAGGCCGTTGACGCGTATGCCGCGAGGCCCGAGCTCGTCGGCGAGGTTCTTGGCGGCCATCGCGAGTCCGGGGCGCAGCCCGTTGCTGATGCCGAGGTTGGGGATGGGCGCCTTGGCCGAGGTCGACAGGACGAAGGCGATGGAGCCGCCCTCGCCGAGCTCCTCGGCGACCGTCACCGCGAGCCGGATCGCGCCGAGGAACACGGTCTCGAACGCCGAGCGCCACTCGTCCTCCGTACGGTCGAGGATCGGGCCCGCAGGGGGACCGCCCACGCTGATCAGTGCGCCGTCGAGTCGTCCGAACGTGTCGCGTGCGGCGCGGATGAGCTGCGTCGGGCGCCGTCGGGTCGGCGTTGTCGACGGCGACCCCCTTCGCCAGGTCGCCGAGCTCGGCGACCGCGCGGTCGACCGACTCCTGCGAGCGGGACGAGATGACGACGCGCGCGCCGTCGTCGACGAGCGCTCGGGCCGTGGCGAGGCCGAGCCCGCCGGTGGCGCCGGTGAGAAGGTAGACACGATCGCGCAGTCCGAGGTCCATACCTCCCAGACTAGGCCGCTCGTCAGCCTTCGGTCGGGCTGTGGCTCACGAGGCCGACGAGGTTGCCCTCGGAGTCGCGGATGAACGCCATCCACTCGTCCGTGCCGGTGCGGCCCGAGCGTGTCGTCGGTGTGCTGGAAGATCACGTGCGGCTCGCCCTCGACCTGCACGCCACGGCCGCGCAGCTCCTCGATCGAGGCGCGCACGTCGTCGACCTCGAGGTAGATCAGCGCCGAGGGTGCAGCTTGCTCGAGGAGCAGGCGGGTTCCGCCGATCGTGAAGAACAACAAGCCGGGCGGGTCGAACCTCGCGGCGGGCGGCCGGCCGATCAGCTGCTCGTAGAACGCAGCAGCGCGGTCGAGGTCATCGGCATGCTGCGCGACCTGCACGATCCGGTCCATGTGCCGAGCCTAGGCCCGATCCGATCAGCCGGGAGCGGATCACGCGGACACGGGTTGCCGGAGGATCGTGCGCTGCTTCGCGGGGGCGACCCGCCGGAAGTCGCTGAGGTAGATCTCGTGGTGCTTGCCCGTCATCCGCAGGTCCTCGCTCGGGATGACCTCGTGATGCAGGCGCTCGAGCACGTCGGCCTCGTTGTCGAAGGAGCCGACGTGCAGGGTCTGCAGACAACGTCCCTCGGACAGCCACTCCAGGCGTACGTCGTCGAGGCGCGGCGGCCGGGACGTGGCCGCCGCCTGATCGATGGCTCCCGCGACAAGTTTCCCGTCGATCCAGTCCGGGACCATGAGCAGCAGCGTCCAGTTCCACAACGCCTTGTCGCGTGTGGTCGTGAACGAGTCCATGTCCTGCGCCCACCACAGGCCTTCGAGCGGCGGGACGACGTAGTCGCGGCCGAGCTCACGCTTGCTGGCGAACTTCACCTTGTAGGCGATCGGGTAGAGGGATTCGATGGCCTCGGTGAACGCGGGCGAGGAGTTCGGGTCACCATGGCCGTCGACCATCAGGTACTGCAGGTCGGGCACGTCCACGACACGGAACTCGCCATGCTTCGCCCGATAGGAGTCGAGGGTCTTCTTGAAGTCGATCTTGTCGGTCATCGTGCACCTTGATACCGCATCTTGTTTGGCCAGGCCCGCCGTTTCTCGTACCAACCGCAGGCCACAAAAAACGGGCCCCGCTCGTACCTCGCGGAACCCGTGTTTTGTGGCCAGGGCCGGGGTCGAACCGGCGACCCTCCGCTTTTCAGGCGGATGCTCGTACCAACTGAGCTACCTGGCCGTGCCCGCGAACGAGCGACGATCACCTTATCGCACCGCACCTGCCCGGTTGAAATCGGCAGCAACGAAAAACCCACGCACCTGGACTCAGATGCGTGGGCTTCGTTCAGCTGGCGACCCCGACCGGACTCGAACCGGCGACCTCCGCCGTGACAGGGCGGCGCGCTAACCAACTGCGCCACGGGGCCTTGCTGTTTCGCGGGTGAACCGCGCACGCAACTGTAACGTACGGGCGGCCCCGCGAACAAAACGGGTCAGGCGTTCGGATGCGACTCCGACGGTGGCAGATCGTCGGGAGGAGAGACGTCGCCCGAACCAGCTTCCTCGGAGGCCCAGGTGGCCTCGGACGGCGGTTCGACGGAACTGGCCCCGGTCGCTCCGCCGGCAACCGCCGGGCCACCGGGAGGCAATGGGTTGCCGGCATCTCCGGGAGGCGTCAGCGACTCATCCAGACGATGCGAATCGCGCGAGTCGACCGTGTCCGGACCCTGCCGGACGGTCCGCAGCCAGAGCATGCCGACCACGATGACGATCAGGATGACGATGATGACGAGCCACTTCACGGTGTGTCCTCCCTGTCGGCGCCGGGCGCGCACGACGTGCCCCCGAGGCACTCTTCACCAGCCTAGTCGCGGCGCCGCATAGCGCATCTTCGAACGATCGACCGGTGGAGTCCACGTTGTGAACGGGCGATTGTCGCGGTGGAATCCCGGCTTGTATGAGGTCATGACTGCTCGCCCCACGACTGACGCACCCCTGTCGCTGGCCGAGCTCGCCGCCCTGACGAGCACGGTCGCCGAAGACGTACGCGCCGGCCTCTACGAGGTCCACGCCGACGGGGAGAGCCGGTGGCACGTGAGGATCCGATGCGACGAGCAGGTCGACGTGTGGCTGATCAGCTGGACCAGCGACCAAGGCACCCAGCTGCACGATCACGGCGGTTCATCGGGATCGTTCACGGTCGTGAGCGGCGAGCTGAGCGAGGCCGTGTGGACTCCTGGCGCGGAGGTGCTGACCGAGACCTCGCGTGGGGCCGGCGACTCGGTGATCTTCGGTGAGCACTACGTCCACGACGTGCGCAACGTCCGCGACGAGACGGCCGTGAGCGTGCACGCGTACTCGCCGCCGCTGTCCCTCATGAACTACTACGACGTCGACGGCCACCAGCTCACCAAGCTGGCCTCGATGTGGACCGACGATCCTGAGGCGCCGGCACCCGAGCTGCGGGCGGCCTCATGACCACGACGTATGCCTCGGTGGACGATCTCCTGGCTTCGGCCAGGGGCTCGCTCGAGCGGCTGGATCCGCGTCAGGCGTACGACCGCGTGGCCGCCGGCTCCTTGATCGTCGACATCCGTCCTGCGTGGCAGCGGGAATCAGATGGCGAGATTCCCGGTTCTGTCATAGTCGAGCGCAATCATCTGGAGTGGCGCTTGCACCCGGCCTCGGGTGCGAGCCTGCCCCAGGCGCGAGACGGACAGGAGTGGATCGTGGTGTGCACCGAGGGTTACACGTCATCGCTGGCGGCTTCTGCGCTCGTGTCGTTGGGGCTGCCGGCCAGCGACATCGTGGGTGGCATCCACGCGTGGCGTGAGGCCGGCTTGCCGGTGGTGGCCGGTCCGACCGCGGTCGAAACGGTGGTGGGCGTCACCATCTCGTCATGAGATGAATGCGCAGACCACGTTGCCGCCCGCTCGGGTTCACGCCAGACTGTCCCAAGCCGGATTCCCCAGTTCAATGCCTACCTATCGCGAAACGCGGAGGACCGCATGATCGAGTACCGCTCCATCGGCAAGACGTTCGAAGACGGCACGGAGGCGGTCGGGGACTTCAGCCTCCAGCTCCCATCCCGTACGACGACGGTGTTCGTCGGCTCGTCGGGATGTGGCAAGACGACGCTGCTGCGCATGGTCAACCGCATGGTCGAACCGCGCCACGGGCAGGTGCTGATCGACGACGTTGACATCGTCGACCCGCAACAAGGTCGAGCTGCGGCGCAGCATCGGCTACGTGATGCAGGAGGCGGGGTTGCTCCCGCACCGCAAGGTCATCGACAACGTCGCACCGATGATGCGGCTCAACGGGCGTCGGGCAAGAAGGAGGCCCGCGAACGGGCTCACGACGCGGTGCTCGAGACGGTCGGCCTCGACTCGTCGCTGGCCAACCGCTATCCCAGCCAGCTCTCCGGCGGGCAGCAACAGCGAGTCGGCGTGGCCCGTGGACTGGTGACCGACCCCAACATCCTGCTGATGGACGAGCCGTTCGGCGCCGTCGACCCGATCGTGCGCGAAGAGCTGCAGGCCGAGCTGCTCCGCCTGCAGCGCGAGCTCGACAAGACCATCGTCTTCGTGACCCACGACATCGACGAGGCGTTCCTGCTGGGCGACCAGGTCGTCATCCTCAAGAAGGGCGCCGAGGTCGCCCAGGTCGGGTCGCCCGCCGAGATCCTCGCCAACCCCGCGAACGACTTCGTGCGCAGCTTCATCGGCCTCGACAAGGGGCACCGCAAGCTGCACGTCGAGGACAAGGACGGCATCCGCATCGTGGTCGACGAGACGGGCAAGGCGACCGGAGTCCTGGCCGAATGAGCTATTTCTTCGCCAACTGGGGTCAAGGTCGTCGACCTGACTGTCCGCCACCTGTGGCTCAGCATCTCCCGATCGTGCTGGGATTCGTGATCGCGTTGCCGATCGGTTGGTACGCGAGCCGGCACCGCCGGCTCGTGGCGTGCTGTTCGGTCTTGGCAGCGTCCTCTACACGATTCCGTCGGTCGCGTTGTTCGTCTTCTGCCAGCGCTGATCGGCACCCAGTACCTTGACCCGGTCAACGTCATCATCGCCCTCACGATCTACGCCGTGGCGATCATGGTGCGCTCGGCGACGGACGCATTCGCCTCGGTCTCGACGGCCGTGCTCGACGCCGCGACGGCCAACGGGTTCGCGCCTGCGGGCGCGCCTACCGGTCGAGCTCCCGCTTGCCGGCCCGGTGCTGCTGGCCGGCCTGCGGGTCGTCGCGGTCAGCACCGTGAGCCTGGTAAGCGTCGGTGCCCTGACTGGGGTCAGCAACCTCGGCTCACTGTTCACCAACGGTTTCCAGCGCGGCAATGACTGCGGAGATCTTCACCGGCGTGCTCGGCATCGTCTCTGATCGCGTTGGTGTCTGGGCGGTCTGCTCGTGCCTCGGCGGCCGCTTGCTGATGCCGCTGGTCCCGCCATGTGGCCCGCCCGACGGGAGCTGCGGCATGAGCGTGGCCTCCGAGACGATCGACTGGTTCAGCGACTCGACGAACTGGTCCGGTGACTACGGCATGCCGCACCGGCTGGTGCAGCACCTCGGCTACACCGGCCTGACGGTCGTGATCGCGGCTGCCCTGGCGTCCCGGTCGGCTTGTGGATCGGTCACACGGGACACCTTCGCGGCGTGGCCGCCGTGTTCTCGGGCGCGTTGCGCGCGCTCCCCACGTTGGGCGTGGTGACATATGCTCGGCCTGTTCACCGGCGTCAACCTGACCGCCACGATCGTGGCACTCTGGTCGTTCTGGCGATCCCGCCGCTGCTGGCCGGCGCGTACTCGGGTCTCGAGTCGGTCGATCGTCAGACGATCGATGCAGCGCGGGCGATGGGCATGACCGAGTGGCAGATCCTGAGCCAGGTCGAGGTGCCCCTCGCGCTGCCGATTATCGTGGGCGGTCTTCGATCTGCGACCCTGCAGGTCGTGGCCACCGCGACAGTCGCCGCGTACATTCCGGCCCCGGCGGCCTGGGGCGATACCTGATCGACGGCCTGGCGGTGCGCGACACGCCGCAGGTCGATCGCCGGCTCGATCGTGGTGATCGCCCTGGCCCTGGTGCTCGACGGCGTCTTCGCGATCGCTCCAGCGAGTTGCCTCACCACGCCACGGGATCCTCGAGCCCTCACATTCCTGAAATCTCATCGCGATCCCACCACAAGGAGAAAAATGTCCATGAAGAAGACCCGACTCGCCGCCGCCGTGACGGTGGCCTCGCTCGGTCTGTTGCTCGCAGCGTGCGGCGGTGATCCGGCCGAGGGTGGAGAAGTCCGCGTCGGACACGATCACTGTCGGCTCGGCGGCGTTCCCCGAGAACGAGATCATCGCCGAGATCTATGCCCAGGGCCTGGAGGCCAAGGGCGTCAAGGTCAAGAAGAAGCTCAACATCGGTGCCCGCGAGGTCTACATCCCGGCGCTCGAGAGCGGTGAGATCGACCTGCTGCCCGAGTACTCCGGCAACCTGTTGTCGTACGTCGACCCAAGAACGCCACGGCGACCTCGCCCGAGGAGATCGAGGACGCACTTGACGATGCGCTGCCGGACAAGCTCGAGGTGCTCGACGCCGCGAAGGCCGAGGACAAGGACTCTCTCAACGTCACGTCGGAGTTCGCGAGCAAGAACAGCGTCAAGACGATCGCGGACCTCAAGAGTGTCAACGGGCTGAAGCTCGGCGCCAACCCCGAGTTCAGAACCCGCGCCTACGGCATCCCGGGGCTGGAGAAGGTCTACGGCATCACGGGCATCAAGTTCGCCGCGATCAGTGACGGTGGCGGCCCCAAGACGCTCAAGGCGCTGGTCGACGGCGACATCGACGTCGCCGACATCTACTCGACCACGCCGTCGATCGTCGCCAACAAGCTCGTGACGCTCGAGGATCCCAAGAACCTCATCGCCGCGCAGAACGTCGTCCCGCTCATCGCCGACAAGAAGGCGTCCGACAAGGTCGAGGACGTACTCGACGACGATCTCGGCGCAAGCTGACGACCGAGGACCTGCTCGACCTCAATGCGAAGAACCAGGGTCCGGACAAGGCGAAGCCGGCAGACCTCGCCAAGGAATGGCTGACCAGCAAGGGCCTGATCTAGTCCCTGCATCAACCCGAACGGCCCGGCCACCGCAAGGTGACCGGGCCGTTCGCTTCTCCTTTCGACAAGCTCAAGGAGCGGAGGGGTGCTAGACCAGCGCGGGCTTCGGGGCGTACTCGTCCTCGACGCTCTTGACGTCACCGAGACGCTCGAGCCGTCCGCGCAGCTTCAGCAGCAGCGCCGGCAGGAGCACCAGGCGTACGAGCGTCGCGTCGATCAGGATCGCGACCGACAGGCCGATGCCCATCTGCTTCATCTCGAGCATGCTCAGCGTCGCGAAGACGGCGAACACCGAGACCATCACGACGGCGGCGCTGGTGACGACGCTGGCCGTGTCGCGGATGCCGAACTCGACCGCACGGTTGTACGGCAGGCCGTTGCGGAGGCCCTCACGGACCCGGCTCAGGACGAACACGTGGTAGTCCATCGACAGGCCGACCAGGACGACGAAGCAGAACAGCGGGATCCAGTCGACGACGAATCCGGAGGACTCGTAGTTGAGGATGCCGTTGAACCAGTCGTGCTGGAAGACCAGGGTCAGGACTCCGAATGCGGCGCCGACCGACAGCAGGTTGAGCACTGTCGTGAGCATCGCGATCGTGACGCTGCGGAACGTCCAGCCCATCATGACCAGCGTCAGGACCAGCACGAACGCGATGACCCAGGGGAGCGTCGACGGCTGGTTCTCGTAGTCGTAGTCCTCGGCCACGGAACCACCCACGGCGGTCTTGGTGCCATCGAGCGAACCGGTGGCACGCGGGACGATCGTGTCGCGCAGCTCCTCGATCGCGGCGTCGTTGCGGGCGTCGCCCTCGGGGTGTGCGGCATACATCGACAGCTCGACCGTGCGACCGTCCTTCGACACCGTGATGGCGTCGTCGCCCGCGGTGGCGAGACCGGCACTGACTGCCTTGGCCTGGACGGCCTCGAGCGCCGATCGGGCGGCGTCCCCGCTGCCCTTGCCGGTGTGCACGAGCACGTCGATGCCGGGACGCTCCGACGGGAAGCTCTGCTGCAGTCGCTGGTACGCCTGCACCGCCGGGATGTCCTGGGGCAGCGTGTCGATCGTGCCCTGGTGCATCTTCATGCCGAGCGCCGGGAGCGCGAGAGCGAGCAGGACGCCACCGGAGATGATCGCCGCAGCCAGGGGCTTGCGGATCACCGGACGGATCAGGCGACCGCTGATGCCACCGGCACCGATGCGGCGGTTGAGCCGCCACAGCAGCGGGATACGGGGACGGTCGACCCAGCGGCCGAGCTTGGCCAGCAGTGCCGGCAGCACCGTCAGCGAGCCGATCACGGCGACGACGACCACGAGGATCGAGCCGACCGCGAGGGCGCTGAAGACGGGCTCACGGGTGATGAACAATCCCGACATCGAGACGACGACGGCGAACCCGGAGACCACGACCGCACGGCCCGAGGTGGCGGCAGCGATCTCGATGGCGTCGACCGTGGACCGTCCGCGCATACGCTCCTCGCGCTCGCGCTTGAGGTAGAACAGCGAGTAGTCGACGCCGACCGCCATGCCGATCAGCAGCACGACGTTGGCGACCGTGCCGGAGTCGGGCACGAGGTAGGAGACCGGGGCGTACAGGCCCAGGCCGGTGAAAACCGACGTGATCGCCAGCAGCACGGGGATGCCGGCAGCGATGAACGCGCCGAACGCGACGAGCAGGATCAGGAACGTGATCGGCAGGCTCATCGACTCCGCTGATGCGAGGTCCTCGCCGACCTTGTCATTGATGCCGGCGTCGAGCGACGCGTCGCCGGCCTGCTCGACGTCGAGGGCCGGGTTGGCCTTCTGGACCTTGGCGGTCGCGTCGAGCAAGGCATCCACGTGGTCCGCGGCGTCGTCGACGTCACCGGACATCGTGATCGGGACGAGCAATGCATCGCGTTTCTCCGACCAGATGGGTGGCCCTACGTCGGAGACGCCCTTGACGTCGGTGGCGGCCTTGGAGACCTGCGTGGCAGCGGCCTCGGCCTTGGCGGAGTCGAGCGAGCCCTTGGGAGTCGTGATGAGCACGGACTCGGTCGGGCTCGCGGCGAGGCCGGCGTCGTCGATCATGGCGGCAGCGCGTCCTGACTCGCCGACGCGGAAGTCCTCGTCGGAGACCTGCTTGGTCTGGACGGTCGACATGAGCGCGATCGCCGCGACGACGAAGGCGACCCAGAGGCCGATGGCGCGCCAGGGGTGAGTCGCACTCCAGCGGGCGACCCTGACGGTGGGGGAGTTCGAAGACATGATGTGTCCTTCTCTCGGTGTGACTGGTCGGATTGACGTGACACCCAGCCTCGTGAATCCCGAGTCGCGCCGACATGGTGCTGGAACCCCGATCGGAAGTAGGCCTGAGTCCACTGTCACGACGGTGCCGATGCGCGAGGATTGAGCGACCAACCCATATGAATCGGAGCAGCAGACATGAGCACCACCGCCCCAACCGCCTCGCCGTTCGAGGGGGAGTCGTTCGCCGCCGGCCTGTCGCGCCGGTTGAAGCTGACCGTGCTTGTCGGTCGCGTACGTTCTCCTGGCGGTCCCCGCTCTCGCGCTCCTCTGCATCCTCACGACCGCCCTCGGCGTCGCGATCGTCGGCGTCGGCATGGCGCTGCTGCTGATCTTCGTGCCGCTCAACCAGCAGCTCGCGAACGTGCACCGCCGACTGGCCGGCCGCATCCTCGGCATCCACATCGAACAGCCCCTACCTCCCGACCAAGTCGGTGTCGGGCTTCGGGCTGCTCAAGCGGTGGGCGGTCGATCCGGCTCGCTGGCGCGACTTCGCGTGGACGTACATGTCGGTCACGCTCGGCTGGGCCCTGGCGTGGATCGCGTTCGGCCTCGCCCTGGGCGTCCTCTGGTACCTCGTCTTCCCGCTCGTCTACTGGCTCACCCCCAGCGGGATCTTCGACACCAACTACGGCATCTTCAGGCTCGACACGCAGGCCGAGTCCTTCATCGAGTGGGTCTTCCTGCTGGTCGCCTTCAGCCTCTGGTGGTGGCTCGTGCCGGTCCTGATGCGCTGGCGTGCCGAGCTGGACCGCGCGATGCTGTCGCCGACGCGGGAGTTCCTCGAGCGCCGGGTCGCCGAGGTGTCGCAGTCCCGCGCCGAGACGATCGACCACTCGGCTGCCGAGCTGCGCCGCATCGAACGCGACCTCCACGACGGGGCCCAGGCGCGACTCGTCGCGCTGGGGATGAACCTCGGCATGGCCGAGGAGATGCTGGCGAAGAACCCGGAAGGTGCCGCCGCGATGCTCGCCGAGGCCCGCGAGGTGACGACCTCCGCCCTGGGCGACCTCCGATCGGTCGTACGCGGCATCCATCCGCCCGTGCTCGCCGACCGCGGGCTCGCCGGTGCCGTGCAGGCGCTCGCCCTCGACATGTCGCTCCCGGTGTCGGTCATGATCAACCTGAGCGGGCGGCCCGCGGCACCGGTCGAGTCGGCGGTCTACTTCGCGACCAGCGAGCTGCTCGCCAACATCGGCAAGCACTCCGAGGCCGACGCGGGCCGTCATCGAGGTCACGCACGACGGCGAGGCGCTCAAGGTCGTCGTCGAGGACGACGGCAAGGGCGGTGCCGCGCTGTCCGCAGGCACCGGACTTGCGGGGGTCGCGAGACGGCTGGCCGCCTTTGACGGCACGATGGACGTGGTCAGTCCCATCGGGGGACCGACCGTGGTCACGCTGGAGGTTCCGTGCGCGTTGTCATCGCCGAAGATCTCGCCCTCCTCAGGGACGGCCTGACGAGGCTGCTCGAGGCGTACGACTTCGAGGTCGTGGCGGCCGTCGACGACGCGGAGAAGCTCGCCGAGGCGCTGCGCGCAGACGACGTGGACATCGCGGTGGTGGACGTACGCATGCCGCCGACATTCACCGACGAGGGACTGCGCGCCGCGATCGCGGCCCGGACCGAGCGACCGGGCTTCCCGGTCCTCGTCCTGTCGCAGTACGTCGAGCAGCTGTATGCCCGCGAGCTCCTCGGCAGCGGTGACGGCGCGGTCGGCTACCTGCTCAAGGATCGTGTCGCCGACGTCTCCACCTTCGTGGACGCCGTGCGTACGGTCGCCGGTGGCGGCACGGTGCTCGACCCCGAGGTCGTCTCGACGCTGATCGCCCGGGCCCAGCCCGACAGCCCGATCGCGCGCCTGACCGACCGTGAGCGGGAGGTGCTGGGCCTGATGGCCGAGGGCCGCTCCAACGCCGCGATCGCCGCTGCCCTGTTCGTCACCGAGAAGGCCATCAGCAAGCACACCAGCAACATCTTCATGAAGCTCGACCTCGACGCCGACGACGACAGCAACAACCGCCGCGTCCTCGCCGTGATCGCCTACCTCCAAGGCTGAGCGGTGAGCTCAGGGCCCAGCGCAGGCGTAGGGGCGGTGAGCTCAGGGCCCAGCGAGGGCGTCGGAAGGCGACCAGGTCACCGCCCAGGCGGCGCTCTGGCTTGGGCGCCTAGCTCACCGCTCAACGAGGGGTCAGGCGTCGACGCGTTCGAGCTCGGCGGGATCGCCCTCGCTGATGCCGATCCGGTCGTGCAACCGGCGCAGCGGCTTCGGCGCCCACCAGTTCCGCCGGCCCAGCAGCGCCATCAGCGACGGCACGAGCATCGCCCGGACGATCGTCGCGTCGATCAGCACCGCGAGAGCCGTGCCGATGCCGAGCTCCTTGATGAAGATGATCTGCGATGTCGCGAAGGCGCCGAGGGCGATCGCGAACAGCAGCGCCGCAGCCGTGACGATCCGGCCCGTACGCTGCAGGCCGAGCGCGACGGACTCGCGCTCACCGGCACCGGCGTCGCGCGCCTCCTTGATCCGGGTCAGCAGGAACACCGCGTAGTCGGTCGAGAGCCCGAAGACGACCGCGAACAGGAAGACCGGCTGCGACGACTCGAGCGCGCCCTGGCTCGTGTAGTCGAGGAAGCCCTCGAACCTGCCGTCCTGGAAGATCAGCACGAGCACGCCGAACGTCGCACTGATCGTCAGCACGTTCATCAGCAGCGCCTTGATCGGCAGCACGACCGACCCGGTCATCAGGAACAGCGTGATGAAGGTCAGGGCCGCCAGGATCAGCAGCGCCAACGGGATGTTGGCCGCGATCGACTTGACCTGGTCGACCTGCTCCGCGCTCGCGCCGCCGACCAGCACCTTGCCCGGCGCATCGGTGTCGCGGATCTCGCCGACGAGGTCGAGCGTCTTGTCGTCCAGCGTCGTGGCCTTCGGGACGACGTCGAGCTGCCAGGTGTCGTCGCCGAGGAAGCGTGGCTCGGCGACCTGGGCGGCGCCGTCGAGCGAGCCCAGCGTCGAGGCGTACGCCTTGACGTCCGCGGCGTCGGACTCCGGTGCGGTGACCGCGACGATGAGGGGCGAGGACTCGGCGCCGACGAAGTCCTGGCGCAGGACCGAGTCGACGGTCTTGGCCGGGCTGCCGTTGGGCAGCACCGTGGCATCGACCCCGGTGAACTTGACGCCGAGGAACGGCGCTCCGAGCGCCAGCAGGATCGCGGCGCCGGCGATCGCGGTGCCGACGGGGAACCGCATGACGAACTTCGAGACGCGGTACCAGAAGCCCTGCACCTCGGCCCGCGACTCCGCGAGCTGTGCCTCGCGCCACCGGCGGGGCGCCAGGGCGTTGACCCGGTGCTGCAGGACGGCGAACAGTGCGGGCAGGACGATCAACGAGACCGCCGCGGCCGCGAGCGCCACGACCGTCACGCCGATGCCCATCGAGTAGAGGAAGCGCAGCGGGAAGACCAGCAGTGCCAGTCCGGCGCCGGCGACCGTGACCGCCGAGAAGGCGACGGTACGCCCGGCGGTGGCCACGGTCCGGCGTACGGCCTCGGCTCCGGGGCCGACCCGCTCGAGCTCCTCGCGATAGCGGGAGACGAGGAACAGCGAGTAGTCGATCGCGAGACCGAGACCCAGGCCCGTGATGAGGTTGAGCGCGAAGATCGAGATGTCGACGAACTCGTTGATGCCGCGCACGACCAGCAGTGACGTGACGATCGTCAACCCGCCGACCAGCAGGGGCAGCAGGGCGGCGACTGCCGACCTGAAGACCCACAGCGACACGAGGAACAGCAGCGGGAAGGCGATGAGCTCCGCGGTGACGAGGTCGCTCTCGACGTGCTCGTTGACCTCTTGGTACGCCGGCCCGAACCCGCCGACCTGCACACCGTCGACGCGGCCGAGCTCGTCGCGGAGGTGCTCGGTGGTCTTGTCGGAGTCGACACCGGACTTGTAGATCGCGGCGAAGTACGTCTGCGAGCCGTCCTTGGAGACGAACTGCTTGCCCATCTCGGGGCCGCCGACGACCTGGGCGACTGACGGGTCGGACAGGATCTTGGTCGTCTCGGCGATCGCCGCCTTGTCGTCGACGTCGACCAAGGCGATGAGGCTCGGCGAGGCGTCCTGCCCGGCGGCCTTCTCGATCTGCTCGATCGCCTTGGCGCTCGTCGCGCCGGTGTCGGAGAACGAGTCGTTGTCGCTGTTGAGCAGACCTGCGACCGGGCCGCCGAGCACACCGGCGATGACGAAGAACAGGACCGTCACGCCGAGGACGCGACGCGGGTGGGTGTTGGCCAGACGGCCGAGTGCACTGAACATCAGAACTCCTTTGCGACGGCGAGCGGGTCGCCGTACAGCTCGGTCAGGTCCAGGGCTGCCACGACGGTGAGCAACATGCCCTGGGCCATGAAGTCGCGGACCTCGTCCGCACTGGCGCCGCTCAGCGCGGCGATGTCCTCCCAGATCTCGCGGTAGGTCCGCTGGGCGACCTCCTTGATCGCGGGGTCGGAGCCGGCCGCCCAGGTGTGCAGCTGGCACCGCATCGAGTTGACGTCGTCGTTCATGAAGCCGATGTAGGCCATCGCCATGGCCTCGAGCGGGGAGGTGTCGGCATCGCGCTGCTCGACGGCTTCACGGAAGGTGCGGCGCAGCGTCACCGTGTGGTGCTCGATCGCCGCTCCGATGAGCCCGGCCTTGGTGCCGAACAGCCGGAACAGGTACGGCTGGGAGACTCCGGCTCGCTCGGCGATGACCTCGGTCGAGGTCGCATGCATGCCGGAACGGCCGTACTCCTCGATCGCGGCTTCCAGGATCAGGACCTTGCGATCCTCGGCCTTCATGCGGGTTGCGGGTGACATGGGAATTAAGTTAGTGATGACTCACATACTTGTCAACGGGTCCGGGGAAAACGCCTCCGGCGGACGGTCTCGGCGGATAGGCTGACGCGCTGTCACATCTCATTGGAGGCAATAATGCGCCGTCTTTCACGCCTGTTCGTGGTGCTGGTCGCCACCCTTTCGCTGGCAGCTGCCGGGTTCGTGCTGACGTCGGCACAAGCGGCCGACAATGCCAGCATCGAGGGCAAGGTCGTCGACGCCAACGGCACGCCGCTGCGCGGCATCACGGTCTTCGGCTTCCCGAAGTCGGATGCTGAGAATGTCATCTACCTGACGACGAACAGCCAGGGCGAGTTCGCGAGCTGGCACTCCGAGTCGTTCACCACAGGTGCGTACGAGCTGCTGTTCTCGGACGGGGCGCACGAGTACGCCGAGGAGAACGTCGACGTGTCGTTGCACGCCGGCAGCAACTCGGTGCCAACCGTGACGATGCAGCTGGGCGGGCGAGCCTCTGGCTCGGTCACCTCGGTCTCGGGCAAGCCGATCCGCAACATGACGGTCTCCGCGTCGAATCTCGGCGAGGCCAGCGCAGCGACGGACGACCAGGACGGCGGCGGGTTCGACCGGACCGACGCGGATGGCCGCTTCGAGTTCGTGACGATGGAGGTCGGGGAGTACGAGGTGCTCCGTGAGTTCCTGCCCGAGGATGAGGACTCCGGGGTGTCGTTCGAGATCACGGCACCGGGAGAGGTGGTCGCAACTCCGTTGGCGTTCACCAACGTGCGCGTCGCCGCGCGCAAGAGTCTCAAGGCGTCATCGCCTTCGCGGCACCGGGCGACGATCAAGGTCGCGGTGAGTGCCACCTCGTACGGCATCCCGGCTTCGGGTGGCAAGGTCGACGTCTACGACGGCTCGAAGAAGATCAAGTCCGCTGTGAGCCTCACCGGAAACCTGCGCACCGTCAACGTCAGCGGGCTGAAGTCGGGGCGGCACGTGTTCAGGTTCCGCTATCTCGGTGGAGTCGACGTCCTGTCCGGCTGGTCGTCGCGGGTCGCGGTGACGATCAAGTAGGCAGGTCGTTTCGCCGTACGCTCTGGCGGTCCGGGTCGTCCGCTGCCATGCTCGGGGACGGAAACAGGAGGTCTGCATGCCGCTCGTCGAGGTCAATGGCGCGAAGATCAACATCGAGGACACCGAGGCGCCTGTGGGCCGGCCCGACGCGGCGACGGTCGTGTTCGGCCATGGGCTGCTGTTCAGCGGTCGGATGTTCGACGACCAGGTGGACCGGCTGGCCTCCCACTATCGATGCGTGACGATCGACTGGCGCGGCCAGGGTCGCTCTCCCGCCGCCGACGGGGGCTACGACATGGACACGCTGGCCGACGACGCCGCCGCGATCATCCATGACCTCGCCCTCGGCAAGGTGCACTGGGTCGGCCTGTCGATGGGCGGGTTCGTCGGGATGCGGCTCGCGGCGAGGCGCCCCGAGCTCATCCGCTCGTTGAGCCTGCTCGACACGAGCGCCGGCCCCGAGGATCCCGACAAGGTCGGTCAGTACCGTCTGCTGGCCAAGATCTACGGGCTGTTCGGCCTCGGCCCGGTCCAGTCAAGGGTCAAGCCGCTGCTGTTCGGTCCGGCGTACCTCGCCAGCCCGGACTCGGAGCCGCAGATCGAAGCCTGGCTCAACGAGGTCAAGGCGGCAAAGCGGTCGGGGATGAAGCAGGCGATCTACGGCGTCACCGACCGCGAACCGATCGCCGGCGAGCTCGGCAACATCACCGCGCCGACCCTCGTCGCGGTGGGTGCCGACGATGTGGCGACGCCGGTCGCCAAGTCCGAGGAGATCAACAAGCTGATTCCCGGCTCGCGGCTGGAGATCGTGCCGAACGCCGGCCATTCCAGCTCGATCGAACAGCCCCGGGCGGTCAGCGACCTGCTCGAGACCTTCATCAACCAGAACTAGGCGGTACGAACACCCACGGCTCGGTCGGCAGGGTCGCCGGGTCGAATGAGGCGAGCAGGTCCTGCGGGGTTGAGCCGGTGAGCCCGAGCGAGTCCGTGATCAGGGCGAACGTGTCGATGCCGTCCGCCATCAGCTCGCCGAGCGTCACGGCGCCGTCCCGCTTGGCGAGCCGCTGGCCGGAGGGGTTGAGCGCCAGCGGCACGTGGACGTACACCGGCGGGCGAGCGCCGAGCAGCGTCGCGAGGTACGCCTGTCGGGGGGCGGATGCCAGCAGGTCGTCGCCGCGCACGACCTGGTCGACGCCTTGGTCGGCATCGTCCACGACGACCGCGAGGTTGTAGGCCGGCGCGCCGTCGCCCCGTCGCAGGACGAAGTCGTCGACGGCTCCCTCGTACGCGCCATGGAGCTCGTCCTCGACCGTGAACGTCGAGACGTCCGTGCGGAGTCGCAGGGCGGCAGGGCGCTCCGTGCGGCGCTGCGCCCGTTCGGCGTCGGTCAGGTCGCGGCAGGTGCCGGGGTATGCGCCGGGTGGATGGTGCGGGGCCGTGGGAGCCTCGAGGATCTCGCGGCGGGTGCAGTAGCACTCGTACACGCGGCCGTCCTCGTCGAGGCGAGCGATGGCTGCGTCGTAGAGGTCGAGTCGTTCGGACTGGTGGACCGGTGCGCCGTCCCAGTCCAGGCCGAGTGCGCGCAGGTCGTCGAGCTGGCGCTGCTCGGCTCCCGGGCGTACGCGGTCGAGGTCCTCGACGCGGATCAGGAACTCGCGACCCGACCGGCGGGCCCACAGCCAGGCCAGCAGCGCCGTACGCAGGTTGCCCACGTGCAAGTCGCCCGACGGCGAGGGGGCGTATCGTCCGGCGCTCACGGTCCCAGTATGTCGGCGGGACTCACAGCAGGCGCTCGATCTCGTGCCAGACGGCGTCGACGCGATCGTGGTCGGCCAGCCCGCGGGTGACGTACGCGGACGAGTAGCCCTTGGCCGTTGACACCCAGGCCGATGAGCCGCCGATGCCGCCCATGCCGATCTCGACGTCATCGCGCTGGAACCCAAGCGTCCACGACACCTCGCGATCGAGCACGAGGTCGTGGCCGGTGGCCTGCACCGACGTGTACTCGTGGAGCAGCTCGCGGCCGATCCGCTGCGCGACAGGACCGTCCGGGTCGAGCAGGTGGGCGTAGAACCCGGCGAGGGCCGACGCCGTGGCATGCAGGGCGATGGCGGGGAACCAGCCCGTGCGCCAGCGGGTGCTGTTGACCAGATCGACGTCGAGCGTTCCGGGCAGACGTCCCAGCGAGGCAGCCAGGGCAGACCCGGGATCGGCGAGGTAGCCGTCTGACCAGCCCGCTTGCAGGTAGGCGAGGTCGGCGACGCGCGGCAGGTCAGCCTCCGGCACGGTCAGGTGCAGGTCCCAGCCGTACGTCGCGGCCAGTGACGCGAACCGGTCGGCCAGTCCCTGCCCCGTCGCCCGCTGCACGATGCCGTGCAGCAGGTGTCCATACGTCTGCGCGTGCTCCGCGACGCCCTCACCGGGCGGATGGAACGGCACGGCATCGGCGAGGGAGTCGACGAGAGCCTCACCGTCGAGCGGGTCGATCGAGGCAGCGGCTTCGGGGAACGCGAACACCCCGGACTGGTGCGACAACACGTGCCGCAGTGTCGTCGCGGCCTTGCCGTTGGCGGCGAACTCGGGCCAGACGTCCGTGATCGGCTGGTCGAGGCCGATCGCGCCGTCGGCGACCGCGCTCAACGCGGCAAGGGCGGCGAACGGCTTGGCCGTCGAGTAGGTGTGGGCGAGGGTGTCGAGCTGCCAGGGGTCGCCTGCCGCATTGCGGGTGCCGGCGGCGAGGCTGACGACCTCCTGGCCCTCGTACCAGACCGAGACGCCGGCGCCGATCTCGTCGCCGGCTTCGACCGAGCGCTGGACGAGCTCTGCCGATCGACGACCAGTCGGGCGTACGTGTCATGTCGCCACAGTGCCACGCGGCACGGCGCGCGGGGGTGAACTCTCGCCGTTAGGCTCGAATCATGGCCGACATCCACACGCCTGACGAGCCCGACTCCGTGGCAGACCGTCCGATCGGCACCCGGTCGTTCATCTACGGAGCCAAGACGCTTGCCACTGCGGTCGTGGCGTTCATCCTGGCCATCGCGAACGGTGGCGACACCGAGCCGGCGTTCTGGGTGCTGGTGTCAGCCGGTGTGCTGGGCGTGATGTTCAGTCTCATCGAGCGCACGACGACCCGCGGCGCGGAGGTCGTGAGCCACCGCCGGGTCAACCTCGACGTGCTCGGCACGGTCCTGCTCGCTGCGCTGGTCAACCTCGTCGTCCACATCGCCCAGCGCTGAGCCTGTCAGGGGAGCGGCTTCTCGTAGTGCTTGTAGACCGTGTCGGCCTCGTAGCCGCTGCGGTCGTAGACGGCCTGCGCCCGCAGGTTGGTGTGCGCCGTCGAGAGCTCGATCGCGATCGCACCGGCCTCGACGGCCAGGGTGGCTGCGGTGTCGAGGAGCGCGTCGACCGCACCCGTACCTCTCGCGGCTTCGGAGACGAACAGGTCGTTGAGGATCCAGATCGGGGCCAGGCGGGTCGAGGAGAACGCCGGGTAGATCTGGCTGAAGCCGACGGTCTGGCCGGCATCGTCCTGCGCGATCAGCACGATCGACTCGTCGCGCGCCAACCGGCTGGCCAGGAACGAGGCCGACGCGTCGAGGTCGTACGGCTCACCGTAGAACTCCCGGTACGCCGCAAAGAGCGGAGCGGCCTGGGACACGTCGGAGAGCTGCGCGCGGAGGACCTTCACGAGAACAGCGTCCCATGTGTGGACTACCCGCAGAGCGTACGGACGCAGGAGATCGGTCACGGGTGTGACGACGTCGCGTCAGGCTCGGCCGCCCTTGGCCGATACGCCAGGACGATGGCGACCGTCGCGATCGCCACAGTCAGGATGACCCAGCCGAGCCAGTACGGCCGGTGCAGCAAGGTGTCGTTGTCGGGCTTGCCGCCCTGGCCCGACAGCACGTTGACGAGTGCCATCGTCAGTGTCGCCCAGACGAGGAACGCGATCGCCGCGACCGACCGCACGCGGCCAGGCAACAGCCGCGCAGCAACGACACCGAGCAGCGACGGTGACGGGGGCGACGATCGGCGTCGTGCAGGATCACGCCGCCGGCGAGCCAGGTGCCCATCGAGATGAGCTGTTCGACGTGAAGTCGCGCATGAGCCAGGCCCCCCAAAGGACGAAGCCGATCCCGGTGAGCAGGAGCAGGCGCTCGTGCGAGCTTCATGTCCTCGACCTCGAGCTCGCGAACCCATTTCGTCTGGAGGACCCCTGGGCGGTTCGGCGCGATGATGCGACACGGGTAGCCGTGATCGAGGCTCAGTGGTTCGCCGTTGAGCTCCAGGGCCAGCAGCGTTCGCGGGTCGTCCACGAAGTCGCCCGGCAGCTCCGACGTGCGAAAGGCGCCGCGCGTCTGCATCGACCGTACGGTGACAGTCGACCCGGGCGGCGATCCGACGAGTGCGATGAGGTCCTGGATCGCGACCCCGGTCCATTCGGCGTTTCGGCTCCATCCCTCGACGCACGCGATCGGCAGCCGGTGCGTACGCTGCGGCAGCTTCGCGAGGTCGTCGCGGGTGAGGGACACGATGCGACCTCCGGCCGCGACCTTGAGGGCGAATGCCGGGTCGCTCGCTGCCCGGGTGGCGCCGGCCGCTCGCGCCGTCCGGTTGATCGGAAGGTCCTGCGGCCCGTCCCCATGCGTACGCCGAACACCGAGACCTTGCGCAGCAGCGGCACCGTCTGGCCGGCGGTCAGCACGAAGGCGAGGCCTGAAGCGGCCGTCACACCGCGCAGTACAGCCCGTCGACTGGGCCCGGTCGCCTGCGGCTCGGTCCTGCGGGTCCTCCGCCGGAGTACAGTGCGAGCCGAGGCCGTCACGGATGACTGGCAGCTTGACTGCGATGTGCAAGAGAAGTGCTCCGATGGCGACCCAGGCGACCGCTTCGTGCGTACGCCGGAAGCTGAACGACCACGGATACCACTGCGCGATGTTGAGCAGGCCGCTCGTGAGCTGGAAGATCGCCGCAGCCACGAGCACGCCGATCGACGCTCGTCTCGAGAGCGTCGACGATCTGGTCTCGTCGCGCCGTGGGCGGACGAATGAAGAACACGCGGATAGACCGACCAGAGCTTGACCAACAGCAGCGGGATCGGAGGCGATGCCGGTCGACGACGTGCGTGCCCTGTGTGACCCGGTAGAGCCAGGACGGGGTCGGGCCCGATCGGCAGCCAGCCCGGCGACGTGTACTGGGAGTGGCTCCACAGCCCGGTCAGGAAGCAGATGCCGAAGGCGATGCCCAGCGCGGTGCCGACGCGGGCGGTCGTCGCCGGTCCTCTGGAACGGGCCGTGAAATCCTCGGGCCGTGGGATCCGCTTCTCGATGTCCTCGACTCGTGGGAGCCTCATGCGCGTGCCATCCAAGTGCGGTGTGCCGACCGCCTGCGCTGTCGGTGGCGACGACTCGCCAGACCGGCTCTGCGCCGCCACATGACCGATCGCGTCGAGGCCGACCACGGCCCATTCGAAGTGCGCGGACAACCGTCCGTCGACTCGCAGCTGGCGGTGTTCACGCATCGAGCCCCGTGCCTGCGGAGGCGACCTCGGCGATCACCGTGCCGCCATCGGTGAGCACATGGCTCAGGCGACTGAGCAGGCGTACGGGATCGCCGCCTATGCCAAGATTGCCGTCGGCCAGAAGCGCGTACGCCCATCGGCCCTCGCCGGGGATGGTCGCCGAAGACGTCACGCCGCAGGGCGAGGGCACCGCGCACGCGGGTCTGGCGGATCGCCTCGCTTGACACGTCGATGCCCATCGCGGGAATGCGTCGCGCCGCGAGCTCGGCGACCAGGCGCCCCGGGCCGCACCCGATGTCGATCGTCGCGTCGTCGCACGGGCTTGATGAACAGCTCCCGGTCGACCCAGTCGGGGGCCGACGACCACTGGGCGACCTCGAACGGCTGTGCACGCCCGATGTGGTCGACGACGTGCGCCGGTCTTGCCGGCGAAGGCCTCGTCGTACGCCGAGACGGCGTCGAACGTGCAGGCTCATGCGACCGTCACCCGAACGCTCTGCACCGCGAGCGCGCGAGCGCGGTATGTCCTCGGCGATGTCCACGGCGTCGGCCCACGTGTCCATGTCGCGGACGGTCCGCAACGTGAGACGACCGTGCCCAGAGAGGCGCTCGGTCTGCGCGCCGGTGTCATGGACAACGACATGCCGACGTCGGTCAGTGCGGTGGCGTCGCGCGGTGGCAGGCAGGCCGAGCAGCCACCAGCCACCGTCGGCGGCCGGAACCGATGACGCGCAATGCCACCAGCGACCGCGGCGCCTGCGTCGAGGTAGTCCTCCACCGTCAACTGCGGGGTGTCCATGCCGACCTGGACGACCCCATGCCCATGGTCGGCGTCTGCGTGTGCGTGGGCGAACCGCTCGCCCAGACCGTCGCCACGCTGTTCGATGACCCGTACGCTCGGAGAGCGCGGCGGTGATCTCGTCGGAGCGGAGCCGCCTGCGTCGAGGTCGCCGGTCATCGCGACGACCACGGGCCAGCCGATGGCGACAGCGGTGTCGAGCGTGTCGAGGATCGCTGCAGCGGCCAGCTCCGCCGCCGCGTCGTCGCCGATCGTCGCGGCTATCCGGGTCTTGGCGAGTCCCGGGCACCGGGGCCTTGGCGACGACCAGCAGCGTCGGGGTCGCTCATCGCAGCACCTTGGCGAAGTCCAGCACGACGTGCGCCGTGCCCCGGACGGAGCCGGAGACCTTGGACTTCGTGCCGGCCGCCCGGCGCTCGTAGCCGACGTCGAGCTCTGCGACGGTCCAGCCCGCCCTGGCGGCACGCAGCATGAGCTCGAGCGGGTAGCCGAACCGCCGGTCCTCGACGCCGAGCGCCAGCAGGTCGTCCCGCCGGCAGACCCGCATCGGTGCGAGGTCGTGGATCGGGAACATCGCAGCGGCGCCGGATCCAGGTCGCGAGCAGCTGCGTGCCGAGCCGTGCGTGCCATGGCCAGACGCCCCGCCCGACGGGCCGGCGCCGGCCGACGGCCATCGTCGCGGCTCCAGAGCGTACGAGCTCCAGCATCGGGTCGAGATCTGTCATCCGCATCGACGCGTCGCCGTCGATCACCGCGACGAACTCCGCGTCGGCGGCGAGCACCCCGGCCTGTACGGCGGCGCCGTAGCCTCGCCGCGCTCTCGGTGATGACGTGCGCACCGAGCGCGCGAGCCACCTCGGCCGTGCCGTCGGTCGAGCCGTTGTCGACGACGATCGCCCGCCACCCGACGCGGGACGTCGTGCGAGCACGATCGGCAAGGCGGCCGCCTCGTCCCGGCACGGGATCACGACATCGCAGACGCTCATGAGGCATGACTCGACGCTAGGGGCCGGCCGGGCCTGGTCCACCAGAGATCGCGGCGGTGACGGACCCGTGACGTCCCCTCGCTCGGGACCGGCGGACCGGGTGCGTCCGTACCTAGGCTGACGAGCGTGCCCACGCCCTGCTCCTCAGCGCGCGCCGCGGTTGCCGCGGCGGCCGCCGGGCTGGTGCTCGTGCTCGCGGCGATCGCCGTCCCGAGATGGATCGGACGAGGACGTCCGCGTGCACTGGCCGCCGTTGCATGCCGACTGGGATCCCCGGTTCGGGCCGCTGACCCTCGCCGGCGATCGCGATCGGCCTGGTCCTGTGGCTCGGACTTCCGCGCGCTCGCCGCGCATGGCATCGTGGCCGGCACTCCTGCTGCGTACGCGTTCGCCGGCACGCTGGCTCTGGACCATGGCGCTGGCCATGACGGAGGGGACAGACGGACTGGCGCGCGTCTTCGAACGGCCCGGCGAGTACGTCTACGACGCGCAGCGGGTCGACTCGATCGGGACGATGGTGCGGACGTTCGTGGACCGCATCCCGATGGACTCGCCGGACCACTGGCACACGCACGTCGCCGGACACCCGCCCGGCGCCCTGCTGTTCTTCGTGCTGCTCGACCGCCTCGGCATCACCGATCCGTTCTGGATCGGTGTCGTCGGTCGTCACGATCGGCAGCACGGCAGTTGTTGCGGTCCTGATGACCCTGAAGGTACTCGGGGTCGGTACGTCTCGCCCGCTCGGGCGATGCCCTGGATCGTCCTGGCGCCGACGGCCGTGTGGATGGGCGTCAACGGCGACGCCCTGTTCACCGCGGTCGCGGCGTGGGGGCTGGCTCTGCTGGCGACCGCGGCCTGCAGCAGGCGACCCGGCCGTCGCAGTCGCGGCTCGGGCTGTTGCTCGGGACGTGCGTCTATCTGTCGTACGGACTCGTGCTCCTCGGCATCCTCGCCGTCGCGGTCCTGATCATCGCCAGGACGTGGCAACCGTTGCCGTGGGCTCTCGTGCGGCGCTGCGGCTGTCGTGGCGGTCTTCACGGCAGCTGGTTTTGCCTGGTGGGACGCGTACCCCGTCCTGCACGAGCGCTACTACGACGGCATCGCGTCGGAACGCACCTACGCGTACTGGGTCTGGGCCGACATCGCGGCTTGGACGTTCACGGTCGGCCTCGTCGTCTGGGCGGCGTTCCCACGCGGCAGCCGGCGCCGTTCAGGAACCGCGACGTGATGGCACAGCTCGCGGCAGCGGCACTCCTGACGATCCTCGTCGCGACCCTTTCGGGCATGAGCAAGGCAGAGGTCGAGCGCATCTGGCTGCCGTTCACGATCTGGGTCGTCGCCCTGCCCGCGCTGCTGCCCGGCAGCGGTGGCATCGCCCTGCCCTCCTTTCGCAGGTCGCACTGGCCCTGTGCGTACAACAATTGGTGCTGACAAGGTGGTGAGCATGGCGATCGGCGATCGACCCCATGTCCTGGTGGTCGAGGACGACCTGGCGGTGCGTGACGTGCTGCGCCGCTACCTCGAGCAGGAGTCGTACGAGGTCACGGTTGCCTCCGACGGCCTGACGGGGCTCGCCGCGGCCCGCGACCTCTCCCCGGACCTGATCGTGCTGGACGTCATGCTGCCGGGGCATGAACGGGCTGGACATCTGCGCGCAGCTGCGGGAGACCGACGGCTCGGCCGTGCCGATCATCATGCTGACGGCGCTGGGCGAGACCGACGACCGGATCGCCGGGCTCGACGAGCGGCGCCGACGACTATGTGACCAAGCCGTTCAGCGTCAAGGAGCTCACGCTCGCGCGTCGGCTCGGTCCTGCGCCGCAGCCTTGTCCCGGCGGCAACCAGCCGGTTGCCGGACTCCTGCTCGACGGCGACCTGACCCTCAACCCGGTTGCTCGCGAGACGCTGCAAGCAGGCGACGACGCGCTTGCCCTGACCACGCGGGAGTTCGACCTGCTGCACTTCTTCCTGCGCCACCCGCACGAGGTGTTCAGCCGCGAGGAGCTGCTCCGAGCAGGTGTGGGGCTGGGAGTACGGCGACCACTCGACCGTCACGGTCCACGTCAAGCGTCTGCGCCACAAGATCGAGGACGGACCCTGCTGAGCCCACGAGCGATCGTCACCGTCTACGGCCTCGGATACCGCTGGGACCCCGCTCGATGAGTACGGACAGCCCTGCACGCGCTCGTCATCGGGCTGCTGGGCTCCCTTGGCGTCGTCGGAGTCGGCGCGCTGGTCCTCTACCTGCTGCGCGGTCGCGCCCTGACAACCTCGATCGTCCTGTTGACCCTGGTCCCGCTGATGGCGATCATCGTCGGCGTCGTCGGCACGAGCCAGTTCATGTTCACCGCCGAGCTCCGGCGCACGGCGATCGTCTGGCTCGTCGTCACCGCGGTCAGTGTGCCCAGCGCCGTCGTGCTCGGCAGCTCACTCGCCCGCAAGATCGTGTGGGAGCGCGAGGCACTCGAGCGGGAGCGCAGCGCCGAGCGGTCCCGCAGGGAGCTCCTCGCCTGGCTCAGTCACGACCTGCGAACGCCGATCGCAGGCGTGCAGGCCATGACCGAGGCCCTCGAGGACGGCGTCGTGTCGTCATCCGAGGACGTCAAGCAGTACGCCCAGCTGATCCGCGGCGGAGACACTGCGGCTCGCCTCGATGATCGACGACCTCTTCGAGATGTCGCAGATCAACGCCGGCACGCTGGCCCTCGACGTCGGCCCGATCGCGGTCGATGATGTCGTCCGCTCGGTCGTGGAGGCCGCCCGGCCCGCCGGCAGAACGTCATGGCGTACGCCTGACCGTTGACGGGCGACCCCAGGGAACGCTCGCGGTCGGTGCTGCCCCGGAGCTCATGCGCGTGCTCCGCAACCTGCTCGGCAACGCGATCCGGCACACGCCCGAGTGTGGCACGCGTCAGCGTGACGACGGGCGCTGACGGCTCCGAGGTCTGGCTACGGGTCGACGACTCGTGCGGCGGAATCCCGGACCACGACCTCGCCAAGGTGTTCGAGATGGGCTATCGCGGCACGCAGGCACGGGAGTCGAGCGCGACGGCCAGGGCGCCGGCATGGGCCTGGCGATCGCCCGCGGCCTGCTCGACGCCCAGTCGGGTTCGATCGACGTCCGCAACCATGACACCGGCTGTCAGTTCGAGATACGTCTCCCGGCCGCCTGAACTGGCAGTGTCAGCGTGGACGCAGCGGGTCCGTCGCCAGCTGGGCGAGTCCGACCTCGGGGTCGACCTCAGCGATGAAACCGAGCCCGGTCGCGGCCGCTCGGGAGACGCAACGACGTGGCGTACGTCGAACTGTCGGTAGTCTCCCGTCAGCTTGGGGCGCCGTACCGCCCGACGCCTTGGCCAGCACCGTTGCCATCTGGCCGATGGCGAACGGGTGGCCCGGAGGCGACGTTGTACGGCGTCAGCCCGACCGGGTGCTCGGCGACCTGCTCGATCGCCAGCACGTTGGCCCGGGCGACATCGCGTGACGTGCACGAAGTCCCGCACCTGTTGCCCGTCCTCGAACACCTGTGGGAGCCTCGCCGCGTGCGATCGCCGAGCGGAAGATCGCCGCCACGCCCGCGTAAGGGGTGTCCGCCGGCATGCCCGGGCCGTAGACGTTGTGATAGCGCAGCGCGATCGTCCGGGCACTCTCGAGGGTGCACCAGGCGCCGGCGTAGTGCTCCTGGGCGACCTTCGACGCGGCATAGCTCGTGCGCGGCAGGAATGACGTGTCCTCGGCGATCTCCCGCCAGGTGATGTCGCCATCGCAGGCCGGGCACCGCGGGTCGAAGCGCCCGCTGTCGAGGTCGTCGTTCACGGCGTACGGCCGGCGGCACGTCGCCATCGACGGGGCACGTGTAGCGGCCGTCGCCGTAGACCACCATCGACGACGCGAGGACCAGGTCTGGTGACACCCGCCCGCGACATCGCCGCCAACACGTCGGGCCGTGCCGGCGTCGTTGTGCTCGGCGTAGCCGGGCAGGTCCTGGGCATCCACACCGTTGCCGACCATGGCCGCCTGGTGGCAGACCACGTCGACGCCGTCAAGCAGCGTCGTCGAGTCGCGTCGTGCCGCAGGTCGATCCGCTGGATGCTGTCGGTGCCTACGCGGGTGCGTCGCCGTGTGCCTGCGGCAGGAAGGCGTCGAGCGCGACCACCTCGTGTCCCGGCGAGCTCGCCTGCTCGCGGATGTGCGAACCGATGAAGCCGGCCGCGCCGGTCAGCAGGATCCTCACGGCAGCTCGATCGGCAGAGTTCATGCCGTCGACGGCGAGCGAGCAGGAGCAGTCGCGCTCGCCCGAGCGCGCCGACCACGTCGGTGAGCGCCGACTTCAACGTTTCGGTGTGGGCAGCGAAGACCGCGAACACCGCGTCCATGCTCACCGCGGACGCCTCGTCGACACCGGCATCGTGGTCGGTGACCAGCGCAGACGGTGGCGTAGCAGAGCGCCAGCTCGCGGGCGAGGACCGCCTCGGGATGGCTGGTCATGCCGACGACCGCCCAGCCCTGCGCGGCATACCACCGCGACTCAGCGCGGGTCGAGAACCGCGGTCCTTCGATGACGACCATCGTGCCGCCGTCGACCGGGTTGCTGATCTGCGAGGGCGCTCGAGCAGGTGCGCAGCGAAGCCGCGAGCAGTAGGGGTCGGCGAACGAGACGTGGCAGGCGCCCTCGTCGAAGTAGGTCTGGCTCGCGCGCGCGTGGTACGGTCGACGAGCTGGTCAGGCACCACGAAGGTGCCCGGGCCGTGCTCGAGCTGGAGGCCCCCGACTGCGCACGGCGCGAGCACCTGGCGCACACCCAGGCTTCGCAGCGCCCACATGTTGGCGCGGTAGGTGACGTGGTGCGCCGGGAAGTGGTGGTTCGGGCCGTGGCGCGGCAGGAACGCGACGGTGCGTCGCCGACGGTGCCGATCGAGATCGGGGCGGACGGGTTGCCGTACGGCGTGTCGACCTCGACCTCACGCGGATCGTCGAGGAACGTGTAGAAGCCGGATCCGCCGATCACGGCGATCTCTGGGCGCGCTTGCTCAGTCATGGACCCAACATGTCACGCGCCTCGACGAACTGGGTTCGGCTGCGCCGGACCGTCACAGCCTCGTCATGGCGCCGCAACGGGATTCGAACCCGTGGCTTCCGCCCATGTGCACAGGGCGGCGTCTTTCGAGACTGGTGGCACCCCCAACGGGATTCGAACCCGTGGCTGCCGCCCATGTGCACAGGGCGGCGTCTTCGAGAGCTGGTGGCACCCCCAACGGGATTCGAACCCGTGCTACCGCCGTGAAAGGGCGGCGTCCTAGGCCGCTAGACGATGGGGGCCGGAAAACCCGTTCAGCATAGTGGGTGAGGCAGGTGCCGCCCAAACCGCATCAGGCAGGATGGAAGCATGATCGAGGTCAGCGAGGATCGCTTCGCCGAGCTCGTCGAGGCCGCGTTCGCCGACGTGCCCGACGAGCTCGCAGCGTTGCTCGACAACGTCGTGCTGTTCATCGAGGACGACGCACCGGCTGACGACCCGACGCTGCTGGGCTTCTACGACGGCATACCGCTGACCGAGCGCGACACGTCCTACGGCGGCGTCATGCCCGACCGCATCTACGTCTACCGCAACCCGACCCTGGCGATCTGCGACACCGAGCAGGACGTCATCGAGGAGGTGGGCATCACGGTCGTGCACGAGATCGCCCACCACTTCGGCATCGAGGACGACCGACTGCACGAGCTGGGCTATGCCTGAGATCCGTCGCGCCGACGACCGCTTCCGCACCGACGGAGACGGGGTCTCGACGTGGCACAGCTTCTCGTACGGCGCCCACTACGACCCCGACAACGTCGGCTTCGGCCCGCTCATCGCGATCAACACCGAGCGCATCGACGCCGGCCGCGGCTACGAGCTGCACCACCACGCCGACGTCGAGATCGTGACGTGGGTGCTGCAGGGCGCGCTGCACCACGAGGACGGGACGGGCCACCGCGGGATCATCCGCCCCGGCACCGCGCAGCGGCTCAGCGCCGGCACGGGTGTCCAGCACTCCGAGCAGAACGCGTCGGCCGACGATCCGCTCGTCTTCGTGCAGATGATGCTGAGCTCCGACCACGACGCCGAGCCCGAGTACGCGCAGGTCGACGTCGACCCGCAGCCCGGCGAGCTGACCCCGACGGTCGCCGTCCACACCGCGGCGGAGCTCTTCGTCGTACGCCTGACGGCCGGCCAGTCCGTGACGGTCCCGGCCGCCCGCCGCAGCCTCGTGCACGTGATGCTTGGCTCAGTCGAGCTCGGCGGCACCACGCTGACCAGCGGCGATGAGGCCCGCCTGACGGACGAGGGCGCGTACGATCTGAGTGCTGCCGGCGACGGTGGCGACGTCCTGGTCTGGCAACTGCAGAGGTGAACGCATGACGGTCCTCGTCCTCAACGGCCCCAATCTCGGCCGTCTCGGCGTGCGCGAGCCCGACGTCTACGGCACCGCCACGTACGCCGACCTCGTCGCGCGCTGCGAGGAGGTCGCCAAGGAGGCCGGTCTCGAGGTCGACGTCCGCCAGACGGACATCGAGTCGGAGATGATCGGCTGGCTGCACGCCGCCGCCGACGCCGGCTCGCCCGTCGATCCTCAACGCCGGCGCATGGACCCACACCTCGGTCGCGGTCCGCGATGCCGCGAGCCAGCTCAGCGCGCCGCTCGTCGAGGTGCACCTCAGCAACGTGCACGCGCGCGAGTCGTTCCGCCACACGTCGTACCTCAGCGACATCGCCGCAGCGGTCGTCGTCGGCATGGGCCTCGAGGGCTACGCCGCGGCAATTCGGTTCGTGGCTGTCTCTTAGGCCGACCTACGAAGCGCGCGCTCCCACTCCGGGTCTAACCTGAGGGACGTGAAAGGTTGGCAGGCCCACGGGGAAGCCGTTGACCGGTTGCTGGCGTCCTACGGACGGATAGCGCCCGGAGACCGCATACGTCTGGCCAAGAAGACGTCCAACCTGTTCCGTCCGCGCCAGGGCAACGACTCGCCGGGCCTCGACGTCAGCGGACTCGACGGCGTCATCGCGATCGATGCCGAGGCGCAGACCGCCGACGTGCAGGGCATCTGCACCTACGAGCAGCTCGTCGCCGAGACACTGGCTCACGGGTTCATCCCGTACGTCGTCCCGCAGCTGCGCACCATCACGCTGGGTGGCGCGGTGACGGGGCTGGGCATCGAGTCGACATCGTTCCGCAGCGGCCTGCCGCACGAGTCGGTGCTCGAGATGGACATCCTCACGGGCTCCGGCGAGATCGTCACCGCAGCGCCCGAGGGCGACCACGCCGACCTGTTCGAGGCGTTCCCCAACTCGTACGGCAGCCTCGGCTACGCCACCCGGCTCAGGATCAAGCTCGAGAAGGTCCCGCCGTTCGTGACCCTGCGCCACGTGCAGGTCGCCGACGCCGCAGCCGCGGTCAAGGCCATCGAGGTCATCGCCGAGACCGGCGAGTGGCACGGCGAGCGGGTCGACGGGCTCGACGGCACGGCGTTCAGCCCCGACGAGATCTACCTGACGCTCGGCCCACTTCACCGACACCCCGCAGACCGTCAGCGACTACACGGGCCAGCAGATCTACTACCGGTCGATCCAGGCCCGCGAGACCGACGCCCTGACGATGAACGACTACATCTGGCGCTGGGACACCGACTGGTTCTGGTGCTCGGGTGCGTTCGGCGCCCAGAACAAGTGGGTCCGCAAGGTCTGGCCCACCAAGTGGCGGCGCAGCGACGTCTACCACCGGCTGGTCGGGCTCGACGAGAAGATCGGGCTCAGCAAGGTCCTCGACCGCATCAAGAAGGTGCCGGGTCGCGAGCGGGTCATCCAGGACGTCGAGGTCCCGGTCGACCGGCTGCCGGAGTTCCTCGAGTGGTTCGACGCCGAGGTCGGCATGCGGCCGGTGTGGCTGTGCCCGCTGCGGACGACGCGCACCTGGCCGGTCTACCCGCTGACGCCCGGCGAGACGTACGTCAACGCGGGCTTCTGGGGCACCGTCGAGGTCCCAGCCGGCAGCCCCGAGGGCATGGTCAACCGCAAGATCGAGGAGTTCGTGCACACCCTCGGTGGGCACAAGTCCCTCTACTCCGAGGCGTTCTACGACCAGGAGACGTTCGAGCAGATGTATGGCGGCGAGGTGCTCGCCGCCGCCCGCGGGCGATACGACCCCGAGGGCAGACTGAGCACCCTGTACGAGAAAGCGGTGAGGAACTCATGACCACAGACGTGGGAGTACGGCTGTCGATCGCGGATGCGCTCGGCCGGCTCATGAAGGACGGCCTGCCGTTCCGCTTCGAGGCCTTCGACGGCAGCGTGGCGGGACCGGAGGACGCACCGATCAAGCTGCGCCTCGTCAACGAGCGCGGACTGTCATACCTGATGACGGCGCCTGGCGACCTCGGTTTCGCCCGGGCGTACGTCTCGGGTGACCTCGAGCTCGAGGGGGTGCACCCGGGCAACCCCTACGACGCCATGGTCCTGATCATGAGCCAGCTCAAGTTCAAGGTTCCGTCGGCGGCCGAGATGGTGCAGATCGTGCGCAGCCTCGGCTTCGGCAACCTCAAGCCCCCGCCGCCCCCGCCGGAGGAGCACCTGCCCAAGTGGCGTCGCGCCATGGAGGGACTGCGGCACAACAAGAAGCGTGACGCCGAGGCGATCCACCACCACTACGACGTCTCCAACCGCTTCTACGAGCTCGTGCTCGGCCCGTCGATGACCTACACGTGCGCGGTCTTCCCGACCCTCGAGTCGACGCTCGAGGAGGCGCAGTTCGAGAAGTACGACCTCGTCGCCCGCAAGCTCGACCTCAAGCCGGGGCAGCGCCTGCTCGACATCGGTTGTGGCTGGGGCGGCATGGTCCGCCACGCGGCCAAGCACTACGGCGTCAAGGTCATCGGTGTGACGCTGTCGCGCGAGCAGGCGACCTGGGCGCAGGAGGAAATCAAGCGCCAGGGCCTCGACCACCTCGCCGAGGTCCGCTTCATGGACTACCGCGACGTCACCGAGACCGACTTCGACGCGATCAGCTCGATCGGCCTGACCGAGCACATCGGCGTGCGCAACTACCCGGCGTACTTCGGCTTCCTCAACGATCACCTCAAGGTCGGCGGCCGGCTGCTCAACCACTGCATCACGCGGCCGCACAACAAGACGATGTCGACCGGCGCGTTCATCGACCGCTACGTGTTCCCGGACGGCGAGCTCACCGGCGTCGGCCGCATCACGGTGGCGGCCCAGGACGCCGGGCTCGAGGTGCGCCATGTCGAGAACCTGCGTGAGCACTACGCCATGACGCTCAAGGGCTGGTGCGACAACCTCGTCGAGAACTGGGACGAGGCGCTCGGCGAGGTCAGCATCGGGCGCGCCAAGGTGTGGGGCATCTACATGGCCGGCTCGCGGCTCGCGTTCGAGCGCAACGAGATCGAGCTGCACCACGTCCTGGCCGTCAAGACCGATGCGCACGGCAACGCGAACTGGCCGCTCCGCCCCACCTGGGGCAGCTGAGCCCAGGGCCTGCAGGCCACGACCCACGGCGCCGCCAGATAGGGTCGTGGCCTGTGCCATGGGCACGTGCTGATGGTCGAGTTCTGGAGGTCCCGCGTCTCATGAGTGATCCTGTGCCGCAGTACCTGAGAGATCACGCACGCACTCTGCAGAAGCGGCCCATCTTCATCGCGGACTGCACGATGCGTTACGGCTCCGAGGAGGGGCTGACCCTGCTCGCCCTCAAGGCGACCGACGGGCGATGCGACTACCCGGCACTGCTGGCCGAGGCGCGGGAGATCGTCGCGTCGGGAAACGCGACGGACCGGCCACCGATAGATGTCGTGGGTATGTCATGGGTCGCGAGGGTCATGGGCGGGCAGCCCGGGCCGACCGGCGACTTCGCCGAGGCGGCCGACCTGACGCAAGCCCTTCGGATCCTGCGAGCCGGCCGCCGGCTCGAACCGGGACAGGGGCTTCCGGGCGACATCGACAGGCTCGAGGCCCAGACCAACATCGCCGCGGGCCGGCTGTCGTACGTCGAGCAGGTCATCCCCGAGCTCGTGCTGGCCGACGAGACCCGGTGGATGCTCGACACCGAGCTCATGCACCCGGACAACGTTCCGGGCGGTGAGGAGGCGTGGCTGCAGCGGTTCAACTGGATCTTCGAGAGCGCCGGGCTCTCGCCGATCCGACTGGAACCGGGAGACGGCAACGCATTCGACCGGGTCGTGCCGACGGTCTCCACGAGCCGTTCGGCCGACGATCGCCCGGTGGTCTCGGTCGTGATGTCGGTCTTCAAGCCCGACCAGAGCCTGCTGACCGCCCTGCGGTCGTTGGCGGCCCAGACCTACCAGAACCTCCAGGTGCTGGTGGTGGACGACTGCTCTCCGGCTGAGTCCCAGGCGATGATCGAGGAGGCCGTCGCCCTCGACGACCGGTTCGAGCTGCACCGGATGCCCGTCAACGGCGGCACCTACAAGATCCGCAACTACGCGATCTCGGTCGCCCGAGGCGACTTCATCACGTTCCAGGACTCCGACGACTGGTCGCACCCCGAGCGCATCGAGCGCCAGATGCTGCCGTTGCTGGCCGAGCCGGGGCTGGTCGCCTCGTTGAGTCGCTCGGTGCGGGCCTACGAGAACCTCAGCGTCAACAAGATCGGCTACGCCCCGCTTCGCGTCAACTCGTCCTCCCTGCTGATGCGGCGTGATCCCGTCGTGACCGAGCTGGGCGGCTTCGACGAGGTGCGCAAGGGCGCCGACAGCGAGTTCCTCGAGCGCCTGGAGAAGCACTTCGGCCAGGACCGGATCGAGACGTTGGAGGACCCGCTGGCGCTCGTGCAGCTCACCCACGGCTCCCTGTCACGCACTGACTTCCTGTTCGGCTGGCGAGACGGCAACCGGGTCGCCTACCGGCAGGCGTACGAGCACTTCCACAACGAGATCGCCCTGGGCAACGAGTCGATACGGATCGAGCCGGGGGCGCCACGCCGCTTCCCGGTGCCGTTGTCGTTCACCGGCCCGCGCCCCGAAGGGGCCGTCGAACGCGACGTGGTCGTGATGTCGGACTGGCGGGCCGGTCAACCGCGCTATGTCGGAGCCGACGACGAGGTCCGCGCGCTGGTGGACGCCGGCCTCGAGGTCGGCCTCCTCCAGGCGGAGATCCCGCGATATGCGGCGCGTCCTCGGATCTCGCCGGCCCGCAGCACGATGTTGCTCGTGCAGGACGGCCGGGCGGTGTTCGACCGGTGGGAGGAGCCGTTGCACGCCGGGCTCGCGTACGTCCGGGATCCTGAGCTGCTGTGCTATCCGCGTCGCGTCGCGGGTCGCGCGGTCGCGGCGGACGCCGTCGTGATCTCCGCCGGCTACCCGCCGCGCGCGCCCGAGGACGCCTCGTACGTCTACGACCCCGTGACCGCTGAGGACAACGCCGCCAAGATGTTCGGCGGCGACGTGGTCTGGCAGCCGGCCACAGCCGAGATCGCGGCCGCACTCAAGGCCGATGGCGCGCAGGCCAGGATCGCCGACCCCGGCCACCTCGGGGTGGTGCCCGGACGCCGGCGCGCGTACGCCGGGGTGCGCGGCACCCGGCCGATCGTCGGCACGACCGGAATGGGTGGCATGTCGCCCGACCGTGATCGGCCGACCGTCGGGGACCTCGTGCGGCTGTTTCCCGACGACGACGCGTACGACGTGCGGATCCGCGATCCGCTCGCGGTCATCGGCCCCAAGCGCCACGCCAAGGGGCTGCCGGCCAACTGGTTGCTGAGCCGCGAGACGCCGCTCGAGGAGTTCGTCGACCAGCTCGACATCTTCGTGGGGCTGCCGCGCCGCACGTGGGGTCCCGATCTCTCGCACGAGATCGCCGTCGCCGCGGCCAGAGGGTGCGTCCTGCTCCTGCCCCCGACCTACGAGCAGCACCTCGGGGATGCCGCGATCTACGCCGAGGAGTCCGCCGTCCCCGACGTCGCCCGGCGCCTGTGGCAGGATCCAGAGGGCTTCATCGCACAGCAGCAGCGCGGTTACGCGTGGGCCGAGCAGATGCTCAGCCCGGAGGCGTTTCGCCAGGTGCTCATCGCTGCGAGCGGGATCCCGCTCGCCGACCGAAGGGAAACCCCGTGATCAAGCGACTCTCGGACAACCTGGTGGCGGTGGCATCCGCCGCCGGCCTGATCCTGCTGGCCGTCGTGGTGGTGGGGGCGCTGGCTGACGAGATCGGTCTCGCCGTCGTGGGCCTGGCCCTGCTGCAGCTCCTGCTGCTCGGCGTCGCGTTGCTGATCTGGCGCAACCAGCAGGTCACCGTGCCGGACGGCCGGGCGACCGCTCTCGGCGAGATCAACCGGGCGATCGCCAACGTGGGCCTGCGGTGCGTCGACGAGGCGCGAGCCACCGAGCGTGAGCTCGGCGCCCGCATCGACTCGCTCCGCGAGGCCCTCGCGGCTGAGAAGCGCTAGCGGCTCAGAGCCGCGCGACGCTGACGTCGTCCGTCGCGCCCTTGGTGTCGAACAGCTTCTTGGCGGTCGCCGCGATCGCCTCGAGGTCGTAGTCACGGTGGTTCTGCAGGAGCACCGACACGTCGGCCGTGGCCAGTGCCTTGTCGAGGTCGTCCGCGCGGGTGACCGAGACGCCGTTGGGCGTCCACTCCTCGACGTGCGGGTCGTGGAACACCAGGTTGGCGCCCTTGTCGAGCAGCAGCTGCGCCAGCGGCGTGGCCGGCGACTCGCGCTGGTCGGCGATGTTGGGCTTGTAGGTCACGCCGAGCAGCAGGATCGTCGACCCGCGCAGCGCCTTGCCCTCGTCGTTGAGCAGGTCCGCGACGCGCTCCACGACGTACGCCGGCATCTGCAGGTTGATCGACTGCGCGAGCTCGACGAACTGGAACGGGCGGCCGAGGGTCGCGCGCACCTTGTAGGACAGGTAGTTGGGGTCGATCGGGATGCAGTGACCGCCGACGCCGGGTCCGGGGAAGAACGCCTGGAACCCGAAGGGCTTGGTCGCCGCGTTGCGGATGACCTCCCACAGGTCGATGTCCATCTCGTGGCAGAACTGCGCCATCTCGTTGACCAGGGCGATGTTGATGTGCCGGTAGGTGTTCTCCAGCAGCTTGGTCATCTCGGCCTCGCGCGTGCCCTTGGACGGCACGACGGTGTCGATGAACCGGCTGTAGAACGCGGTCGCGACCTCGGTCGACTCCGGGGTGTGGCCGCCGACGACCTTGGGCGTGTTGGCGATGCCGTACGTCGGGTTGCCCGGGTCGACGCGCTCGGGGCTGAAGGCCAGGTGGAAGTCGCTGCCCGCGGTCAGGCCGGCCTTCTCGAGGATGGGGCGGACGACCTCGTCGGTCGTGCCGGGGTAGGTCGTCGACTCCAGCACCACGAGGTGGTCCTTGCGGAGCTGGCGCGAGATCGTGGTCGTCGCGGCGACGACGGCGCCCAGGTCGGGCTCGCCGTCGACCGAGAGCGGGGTCGGGACGCAGATGACGATCGCGTCGGCGTCCGCGAGGGCCTTCTCGTCGGTCGTCGCGGTGAACCCGAGCGAGAGCATCTCGGCGATGTCGGCGTCCGTGAGGTCGTCGATGTGACTCGTGCCGCTGTTGAGCGAGTCGACCATCGTGCTGTTGACGTCGAAGCCGACGACGCTGAGGCCTGAGCGGGATGCCTGCTGGGCCAGGGGTAGTCCGACGTAACCGAGACCGATGATGGCCATGTCGATGGACAAAGCAGGCTCCTTTTTGGTGGGTTTGCTGCCTGCGGAAGGTTACCCCAACGGGGCGAACACCCACCAATTGCGGGCACCCGGCGGCCTCTGGTCCGAGCCGTGGCGGCACATGACGATTCGGGTCTCGTACGGGCTGTCGGGTATCCTGACCGGCGGCACTTCGAGCGCCCCGAAGACTGCGAGCACGGCTTCCCTGCGGTCGCGGCCGGTGCCCCGTCCCTTCCCCGCAGCAGATTGGAACCGCCCCCGATGCTCCGAGCACGCCGACAGCGTCCGGCTGCGGTGCGCGAGGACCACGGACGGATGCTCCGGCTCGACATCGAGGGCATGCGGACGATCGCGGTCGGCGTGGTGCTGGCGTTCCACGCGGGCCTGCCGTGGTTCTCGGGCGGCTTCGTCGGCGTCGACGTCTTCTTCGTGCTCTCCGGCTTCCTCATCACGGGCCTGCTGGCGCGCGAGGTCGCCCGCACGGGCCGGGTGCGGATCGGCAACTTCTGGGCCCGGCGGGTCAAGCGGCTGCTGCCGGCCAGCGCGACGGTGCTCGCGTTCTCGGCTCTGGTGACCTACATCTGGCTGCCCATCACGCAGCGGCAGGACTTCGGCGGCGACATCATCTCGGCGGCACTGTATGTCGTCAACTGGCGGCTGGCCGACCGTTCGGTCGACTACCTCGCCGAGGACATCGGCGCCTCGCCCGTCCAGCACTACTGGTCGCTGTCGGTCGAGGAGCAGTTCTACGTCATCTGGCCGCTGCTCATGGTGATCGTCGCCCTCGTGGCCGCCAAGCGCTGGAAGCTCGGCGCGTTCGGCGTGCTCGGGCTGGTCACCGTCGCCTCGTTCGCCTATTCGGTCCAGCAGTCCCACAGCAACCCCGGCACGGCATTCTTCGTCTCGACGACCCGCATCTGGGAGCTCGGCATCGGCGCGCTGCTCGCCCTGTCGGCGGTCCGGGTCGGCCGACTTCCGGGCGTCCTGCGGGCGATCGGCGGCTGGGTCGGCATCGCCGCGATCGCCTACGCGACCCTGTTCTTCGACGGGACGACGACGTGGCCCGGGGTCAACGCTCTCGTGCCGACCCTTGGCGCCGCGCTGATGATCGCCAGCGGCATCACGGCCGCGCCGTACTCGCCGCAGCGCCTGCTCAGCGTACGACCGATGGTGTGGATCGGCGGGCTGTCGTACTCGATCTATCTGTGGCACTGGCCGATGCTCGTCGCCGCCCAGGCGAAGTACCCCGACCTGCGCCTGCGCTGGACCGTGCTGCTGATGATCCTGTCGATCGTGCCGGCGTGGTTCTGCCACAAGCTGATCGAGAACCCGATCCGCTTCGGCACCCCGTTCAAGCCCACGGGTCGCGCTCTCGGGATCGGCGCCGCTCTGACGGCGCTGGGCGTCGGCATCGGCTTCGCCCTCAACGCCTCGGTGGCGATCGGCACGGTCGTCGACGAGGCCTCCCCGAGCGACAGCCTCGGCGCCGCGGCGATCAGCGACCCGGCAAACGCGGGCAAGGTGTGGAGCGACGTCAAGGCCGTCGACAAGATGCGGCCACTGCCGCTCGACGCGCCCAAGGACAGGCCCGCCCAGTACGACACCCGGCGCGAGTGCCAGGTCCGCGACGGCAGCAGCGAACCGGTCGAGTGCGACTTCGGAGATCTCTCCGGCAAGCACACCGTCGTGATCGTCGGCGACTCCAAGATGCTGCAGTGGGAGACCGCGATCAGCTCGATCGCGAAGTCACAGGACTGGAAGGTCGTGCAGTTCGCCAAGTCGGCGTGCCCGTTCACTGCCGCGTGGCGGGGCGGGCCCGACGGCGACAAGTGCCACGCGTGGGGCGAGGCCGTGCTGGGCAAGATCCTGGCGATGAAGCCCGACCTGGTGATCGCCTCCCACCGGCACTCCACCGCCCTCCCGCCGGGTGAGAGAACCGGCAAGCCGACCGACAAGGCCACGATGGAGGCCGGCCTCGTCGACTACTGGTCCCAGCTGACCAAGGCCGACATCCCGGTCGTCGCGTTGCTGGACAACCCCGCGCCCAACAGCGTGATCTACGAGTGCGTGGCCCAGCACTCCAAGGACCTGCCCGCGTGCTCGTTCCCCAAGGCCAAGGCGATCGCCGGATCCGGTGGGGTCGTGCAGCGCGCCGCGGCCGAGAAGGTGCCGGGGGCGAGCATCGTCGACATGGCCGACACGGTCTGCCCCGACAAGGATCGCTGCTCCGCCGTCGTCGGCAACGTCCTGGTGTTCCGGCAGGGCAGCCACCTGACCACGAGCTTCGTCAACAGTGCGAAGGACCGGCTCTCCGCCGCGTTGTGGCGAGCCACCGACGGACTGTTCGGGGCCAAGGGATGAGCGCCGGCCCCGTCGAGACGGTGGCCGCCCGGACCGACGACACGGTTCGCCAGGACCACGGCCGTACGCTTCGCCTCGACATCGAGGGCATGCGCGCGATCGCCGTCGGTGTCGTGCTGGCCTTCCATGCCGGCCTGCCGTGGTTCGCCGGCGGCTTCGTCGGCGTCGACGTGTTCTTCGTGCTGTCGGGCTTCCTCATCACGGGCCTGCTGGCCCGCGAGGTCTCCCGCTCCGGCCGGGTGGCGCTGGGACGCTTCTGGGCGCGACGCGCGCGCCGTCTGCTGCCCGCGAGCGCCACGGTCCTGCTGTTCTCGGCCCTCGTCACGTACGTCTGGCTGCCGATCACGCAGCGGGAGGACTTCGGCGGCGACATCGTGTCGGCGGCTCTGTACGTCGTCAACTGGCGGCTGGCCGACCGCTCGGTCGACTACCTGGCTGAGGACGTCGGTGCCTCACCGGTCCAGCACTACTGGTCGCTGTCGGTCGAGGAGCAGTTCTACCTCGTCTGGCCGGTCCTGATGCTCGTGGTCGCCCTCGTTGCCGCGCGGCGTTGGCGGCTCGGCGCGTTCACGCTGCTCGGCATCGTGACGGCGACGTCCTTCGTCTACTCCGTCCAGCAGTCCCACAGCAACCCGGGCACGGCGTTCTTCGTCTCGACGACGCGGATCTGGGAGCTGGGCGTCGGCGCTCTGCTGGCGCTCTCCGCGGCGCGGTTCGCGCGCCTGCCCGCGGCTCTGCGTGCGGCGGCGGGCTGGCTCGGCCTGGCCGCGATCGCGTACGCCGTGTTCGCCTTCGACGGCTCGACGACCTGGCCGGGTGCGCACGTGCTGCTGCCCGTGCTGGGCGCGGCCGCGGTGATCGCGAGCGGGATCGCCGCGACCCCCGGCTCGCCGCAGCACCTGCTCAGCACGGCGCCGATGGTGTGGGTCGGCGGACTGTCGTACTCGCTCTACCTGTGGCACTGGCCGATCCTGATCGCCGCCCAGGCCAAGTACCCCGACCTGCGGCTGCGCTGGACCGTGTTGCTGATGATCCTGTCGGTCGTCCCGGCCTGGCTGTGCCACAAGTTCATCGAGAACCCGGTCCGGTTCGGTACGCCGTTCAAGCCGACCTCCCGCGCGTTGGGCCTCGGAGCGGCGCTGACCGCCGTGGGTGTCGGGCTCGGCCTGGTGCTCAACGCGTCCGTCGGGCTCGGCACCGTGGTCAAGGAAGCGCCCAAGGCCGACAGCATCGGGGCGCAGGCGCTGACCGATCCGGCCAACGCCGGCAAGGTGTGGAGCGACATCAAGGCGGTCGACGAGATGCGGCCGCTCGCGATCGACGCGCCCCAGGACCGCCCGCCCCAGTACGACGACCAGCCGGGTTGCCAGGTCGCCGTCGGCGATCCCAAGCCCAAGGTCTGCACGTTCGGCGACGCCGACGCCAAGCGGACGGTCGTGCTGGTGGGCGACTCCAAGATCGTGCAGTGGCAGACCGCGCTGTCGGACCTCGGCAAGAAGGAGGGTTGGCGGATCCTGCAGATCACCAAGTCCGCCTGCTCGTTCACCGACGCCAACAACGCCGGCACGGACGAGAAGACCTGCCGCGAGTGGGGCCGGGCCGCCCTGAAGAAGATCCTCGAGCTGCACCCCGACCTGGTGATCTCGGGCCACCGCCGCGGCACCGCGCTGCCGGAGGGCAAGTCGGGCGAGGCCGCGCTGACGCAGGACGCCATGGTCCAGGGCACGGCTCGCTACTGGCGCCAGATCACCGATGCCGGCATCCCGCTGGTGACGCTGCTCGACAATCCCGAGCCGCTCACCCAGCCGGTGTACGAATGCGTGGCCAAGCACCCCAAGGACCTGCCCCGGTGTGCGTTCGACAAGGCCAAGGGCATCGCCCGGTCCGGTGCGCCCGCGCAGCGCAAGGCCGCGGCGGAGGTTCCGGGTGTCGGGATCATCGACCTGACCAACGTCATCTGCCCTGATCGCACGCGCTGCGCCACGGTCATCGGCAACGTGCTGGTCTACCGGCAGGGCACGCACATCACGCGCACGTACGTCGACAGTGCCGAGCCGCAGCTGGCGGCCGAGCTGTTCCGTGCGACCAAGGGGCGCTTCGGCCAGGAGTGAGGCGTGCGGTCAGCTGATGCCGCGGGTCCTGAGCAGCTCGTCGATCGCCTCGACGGCGCGGCGCGAGTTGTGCCGGTCGTGGAAGATGAACGTCTCGTCGACGCGGGCGGAGTACTCCGGCTCGCGTTCACACCCGTTGAGCACGTAGCGCTCGATCGCGTCGATCGTGCTCTCGACGTCGCGGGTCACCGGCCCGAAACCGTCCTCCTCGTGCGAGAACCATGACGTGTGCGCGTGCCCACCGAAGTACTCGTCGTCGTCGAAGTGCGTGTAGATCAGCGGCGTGCCGAGGTAGGCGATGTCGAAGTGCACCGACGAGTGGTCGGTCAGGAACAGGTCGCACCGCCGCATGGTGTCCTGGATGTCGGGTGCCGATCCGTCGAGCACCGTGAGCCGGTCGCCCGTGAGCGGCATCTGGGCCAGGTGGGCATGCATGTTGTAGTGCGGCATGAACTCGAGCCGGTAGTCGTGCTCCTCGAGCAGCTGCCGCAGCCGCGGGCTGCCGAGGAAGTCCTGCATGAAGCGCTGGTAGGTCGACCCCTCGAACGGCACCTTGGTCGTCGTCTCGTCGCTGAACAGGCGCGGGACGAGGTACATCCGCCAGGTCGGCATGAACAGGATCGTGCGGCTCGGCGGCGTCGGCACCAAGGCGTCGTAGCGCGGCAGGCCCGTCGGCACGATCTGCCGGTCGTACCCGGAGGTCACCCGCGCCGCCTCGGTCTCGCGCCGGCTCGCGGTCAGGAACAGGTCGAACCCGGTCTGCTGCCGCTTGAGCACCTTGGGGTTCATGTGGATGCCGTGCTTGAGGTAGACGCGGAACGCGCCTACGCGCCAGGCGAAGTGCCGGACGTACAGCGCCTTGCTCCATTGCTGGGGCAGCATGTGGGTCAGCGAGTACGCGTTGACGAGCACCGACGCGTGATACATCAGCAGCCGGTGGCGCCACGAGGAGTGCGCGACGACCCGGCCGAGCGCGGACATCTGGTCGTACTGGGCGCTGGCCCGGTCGATGACGTAGTAGACGTCGACGTCGGGACGCTCGCGCGTGAGGTGGGCGAACAGGTGGTAGCCGTTGTCGCGGGCGGTGTCGGGCCGCTCGCCGACCAGCCAGATCGTGCGCCGCCAGAACAGCGGGCGGGTCAGGGCGCGGATCGGCCGGGTCCAGGCGAACGGCCGCCGACGCAGCATCCCGCCGAGGTCGCGACGCAGGACCGTGGCGCTCCAGCGCATCCTGGCCAGCGCCGCGGTCGCCGACTGGGTCACGAACTCGGCCCGGCCGGAGCCGTGGACGGGGAAGAACTGGAAGCGGCGGCCCCTCACGACGAGCGGACGCGAGGCGGCCAGCGCTCCGGGTGCCGGCTTGACCGGGACGCGTACGTCCTCGCGGCCAGGCGGTGCGGCGAGCTTGATGTCGAGGGTTGCCTTGCCGAAGGGCAGGTCGTCGACCTGGAGATCGGCGATGAACCCGGTCCACCTGGTCAGGCCGGCCTCGATGCGCGGGGTCGGGCGGGCGTCCGCACGGGCGACCACCTCGCCGGCGCCGTCGACCACCAGGAGCTCCATGCCGTGATCGGGCGGTTCGACACTGTCGGTCGCGCCGCGCCGGCACATCCCGGTGATGCGGAGGACGGTGCCGCCCTCGAGCACGTCGATGCCGTCGAGCCGGGCCAGCAGGTTGCGCAGCGGCAGCATGTGGACGTAGCCGTCGAGATTTGCCCGGTGCGCAGCCACGGCGTCGGCGTGCTGCTGGTCGAGCCAGCCGCGATAGGCGTCGGTGATGGTCCGCTCCGACCAGCCGATCGGCGTCAGGAGGGGGAACGGGGCGTCGGCGAGCCCGAACGACTCGGCTGACTCGTGGCCGCGGTCGATGACCCGGTCGATCGTGCCTTGGCCGGCGATCGCCGCGTCGGTGAACATCACGAACCGCGTCGAGACGGTCGGCAGCGCGGTGGCCACGGCCTGCTGGAGGGTCATTGGCGTGCCGTCGGTGTCGATGACGGAGACCCACGGCGCAGCCGCTTGGACCGCGTCACGGTCGAGGTCGCCCGAACGTACGAGGAGCGAGACCGTGAACCGCGGGAACGCCTCGAGAGCCGCCAGCTCGGCCAGGCGCGGGAGCACGGGCGCCGAGCCCTGGTCCGAGACGATGACGAGCGTCAGCTCCGGGGCGCTCATCGGCGGCCTCGCAGGCGCTGGAGCAGGGACGGTTTGGCGGGTGTACGTGGAGCGGCCTCGACGACGCGAGCGCGTGCCGGGGCGGGCAGCTCGGTGACGGTGACCTCCATGTGGGGGAGCGCGGCGGCGATGGTGTCGACGGCTGCCTCGGGGTTGTTCGCGGGATCCACGAACTCGATCATCCCACCGGCACCCAGCCGGGCTGCGGCGTAGTCGGCCGCCATGCGAATCGCCGTCGCGTCGGCCGGGTCGGCGAAGACCAGCGCGCGCTCGAACGGTGGCGGCACACGAGGATCGAACGTGCCGTCAGCGCGGGCGTGGACGACGACCATCTGGTCGTATCGACGCTTGCGGAAGCCGTCGAGCTCGACCGGGCTGCTCGCGACGACCAAGGTGCGCACACCGCCCAGTCCGTCGGGATGCACGCCGCTCACCGGGACCACCACGGCGGAGTCGTCGAGGAGAGCCGTGACTCGTACGCCTCCAGCCAGCAGCTCAGCTGGATCAGCCGGTGGCGCCATGCGTCGGCCGGCTTGCCGTGCAGGACCTCGACGTCCTCGGCAGTGAAGCCGTGGCCGACGAACCGGTCGAGCACGCCGAGCCGTTCGGCGGTCCACGCCCGTGCTTCCGGCCCGTTCGTGCGGCGGCGTCCCCTGGGCGCCATCGCACCGGGATCGTTGGTCGACGGCAGCCCGGAGAGGCCTGGCCGGGCGGCCTCCAGCACCTGGCGGGACAGGGTGCCGCTGGCCTTGGCCGGGGTCGGGACCGACATCGTCGCGGACGTCACCGCAGGGTGCAGGAACGGCGTGACGACCTCGACGCCGGTCGCCAGCAGCTTGAACGGGGCCAGCCCGACTCCCTGCATGATGCGGCTGCGCAGCACCGCGATCCGGCCCTCGTTGGGATGCCCCACGATCCCTCGGCGGGTGGCTTCGATGTCGGGCCGCATGCGCTGCTCGAGCTCGTCACGTACGGACTCGGAGGCAGCTGGCAGCCCGAGTGCGGGTCGCCGGTCGAGCTTGCGCCACAGCTCCTCGCTGACGTCGGCTGGGCTGGCTCCGAAAAGCTGCCGGTTGGCGTAGGCGTTCTTGAGCTGGGTGTCGCCGGCGAACCCGTCGATCACGGGCAGGCCGCGAGCCATCAGGACACTGGCGGCGGGCCCGAACCAGCTGTGCTCCCAGGTCTCGTGCTCCAGGAGGGCCATCGTCCGGGCGGTGTAGAGCGGGTTGGCGCTGCGATCGGGGTGGATGATCTCCTGCGTCACGCCGAGGAGCTGCGCCAGTGCGGTCCCGTAGGTCACGTCGGGATCGACGTTCTCGGTGTGCTTGGACGTCGTGAGTGCCAGAAACGCCTCCGGTCCGAAGTGGTCGGCGGCAATCGCGCCGAGCAGCCGGGAGTCCCAACCCCCGGTCAGCGGGATCGAGGCCAGATAGCCGCCATCGGGTGCGCCGTCGGCCAGCACCGGGTGCTCGCTGAGGGCTGTGCGCAGCCCGTCGACGATCTCACCGGGATCGGCGGGGAAGCGCTCCTCGCTGATGAACCGATGGTCATCCAGCCCGGTCGAGAACGTGCCGGTCCTGAGGTCGAGGCGATGGTGCTCGCCGCCCTGCAGCCGGCGGACCTGCAGGAACGGGGTACGCCCGTTGATCGGGTTGTTGGACGTCATGATCGAGGCCCAGGCGTCCCAGTCGGGATCGAGCGGCCCCGTGAGCAGGTCGAGCAGTGCCTCCGACGTCGTCGAGAACGCCAGCGTCTCGGGGTCGAGCCACGCGACGTACAACGCCTGGTTGCCCCAGCTGGACGTGTGCAGGACGACCTCGTCGGGCGTGACCCCGACGCCGGCGGCGACCGTCTCGTGCATGGCCTCCTGCCAGCCGGAGACCGGCCCGCTCCGGCCCTGTCCCGACCAGTGGATCCCGCGAGCATCAGGACCGGTCCACCCATGCGTACGGCCCCGGCTCAGGAGCAGGAGGTGCGGGTCGCCGAGCTCGTGCTCGACCCAGGCGGGCCGCTCGTCGGCGATCCGTCGACGCAGCCCGTCGGGGATCGCGCCGATGAGGCCGATCACACGGGGCTCGGCGAGCCGGGCGGTCTGATCGGGCATGGTGCGCAGGTTACCGGCCGCGGCTCGGCTGATCTCGGGTGGAGGACCGGTGGCGAGATGCGCCGACCACGGTTACGCCGATTCGGGGCATGAGATCGCGCGGGATAGCGTAGGAGCATATGTCCCCCTCATCTGAGCCCACGCGCGTGAGGCCTGCCGCTCACATCGTGCACGTCACCGGCGCCCGCCCGAACTTCCCCAAAGCGGCCCCTGTCATCCGGGCTCTCGGTGAACACGGGATCCGGCAGGTGCTCGTCCACACGGGGCAGCACTACGACCGGGAGATGTCCCAGGTGTTCTTCGAGCAGCTGGGCCTGCCCGAGCCGGACGTCAACCTCGGGGTGGGCTCGGGCTCTCATGCGAGCCAGACCGCCAAGGTCATGGTCGCGCTCGAGGACATGTTCCTCGCCGACCGCCCCGACCTCGTCGTGGTCTACGGCGACGTCAACTCGACTCTGGCCGCATCCCTCGTCGCGGCGAAGCTGGACATCGAAGTGGCCCACGTCGAGGCCGGCCTGCGCAGCTTCGACCGGACGATGCCCGAGGAGGTCAATCGGATCGTGACCGACAGCCTCGCCCAGCTGTTGTTCACGACCAGCGCGGACGCGAACGTGCATCTGGGCACGGAGGGCGTCGCGGCCGACAAGATCCACTTCGTGGGCAACCCGATGATCGACACGCTGTTGGCCAACCTCGAGCTGTTCGACGCCGAGGCTGCTCGCCGGGACCTTGACCTCACGGGTCCGTACGTCGTCGCGACGCTGCACCGGCCGTCGAACGTCGACGACGCGGATCGCGCGACCGAGATCGTGACCGCGCTGCACAAGATCGCCGACCATGCGTCGGTCGTCATCCCGCTCCATCCGCGAGGGCGCGCCGCGTTGGAGCGGGCCGGACTGATGGATCACGCGGGCGTGAAGGTCATCGAGCCGCTCGGCTACGTCGAGTTCATCGGCCTGCTGCGGGGCAGCGCCGCGGTCATCACGGACTCCGGCGGGGTCCAGGAGGAGACCACGGTGCTTGGCATCCCGTGCCTGACGTTGCGCCCCAACACCGAGCGGCCGGTCACCATCACGCACGGCACCAACCAGCTCGTCGACCTGCACACCTTGGTGCCCCGGACGATCGAGGCGCTCGGCACACAGGAGGCAGGACACCAGGTGGTGCCGCCTCTGTGGGACGGGCACGCGGGTCCGCGCATCGCTGCGGTGATCGCGGATCATCTGGCACGAGCGGGGGAGCCGGCATGAGCGACCGTGGAGGCAGGGGACTGCTGTCGATCGATCGCCGCACCGGGCTGCTGCTCGGCCTGCTCGTGGCCGTCGTGGCGACCGTCTTGATGGTGGCGGCGAGCGCCAAGTGGGGCGAACGGGCACTGGCTGTCCCGGTGACGTTGGCCTCGCTCCTGCTCGTCGCCCACACGCTGCGGAGCGAGCAGCAGAGCCGTCGCCTGCAGCGTCGAGTCACTGCACTCGAGGCGACCGCCGCGAAGCCCCAGGCGCAGTACGGCGCCACGATCCGACAGGTCGTCGACACGACCGCGCGGATCGGCGCGCAGGTCGAACACATCGAGCAGAGTCTCTCCGGCGCCGACCCCAAGGGCCTGCGCTACCAGATGGGCAAGCTCTCGCGGCAGTCCTTCGACCAGGTCCAGGCCACGATCAACCTGTTCGAGATGCTCGAGATCGAGGCGGCGATACCGCCGATGCGTCACTGGGCGGTGTCGCCCGATGCGCTCGTCCTGCTCGTCCAAGAGCTGATCGACCAGCGGCCGAAGCTCGTCGTCGAGTGCGGCAGCGGGGTCTCAACGCTGTTCCTCGCCCTTGCCGCTCGTCAGCACGGCATAGACACCCGCATCGTCGCCCTGGACCACGAGGCGGAGTACGCCGACAAGACGACTCGACTGCTGGCCCGCCACGGCGTCAGTGATCTGGCCGAGGTCCGGCACGCGCCGCTGGTCGATGTGCCGGGCGCCGACGGGGTGCAGCGATGGTATGACCCCGCAGCGCTCGTCGACCTGGACGGCATCGGCCTGCTGTTCGTCGACGGCCCACCCGCGCCCACGGCACCGCTCGCGCGCTTCCCCGCCCTGCCCCAGACCTGGGACCGGTTGGCGCCTCGGGTGTCGATCGTGCTGGACGACATGGTCCGCCTGGCCGAGCGCAACACCGTGGAGCTGTGGCGCGCCGCCCACCCGGAGCTGGCGCACGAGCACCACAAGACCGAGAAGGGCACCGACTTCCTGCGTCGCGACTGACCCCTGACCGAGACTGGGCTAGCCGACTCCGAGGGATCGGTAGATGTCCGTCACGCGTCGGCCGAGGATGCTCCAGTCGCGCTCAGCGACGACCCAGTCCCTGGCCTGCGGACCGAGCCGGTCCCGTAGCGCGGAGTCGACCACGAGCCGCTCGAGCGCGGCTTCGAGGGCGTCGGGATCGTCCTTGGCGTAGAGCAGGCCGGTCTTCTCGTGCTCGACGATCTCGGTCATGACCGCGACGTCCGAGGAGACGACGGTCCTGGCCATCGCCATCGCCTCGAACGGCTTGAGCGGCGAGACCGTCTCGGTCACGAGCGACGAGAGCCGGGTGATCGGAGCGATGTCGATCAACGAGTAGTGCGCCTCCACCTGCTCGAACGGCACCTTGCCCGGCATCAGGATGACGTCCTCGAGGCCGAGCTTCGCCCGAAGCGCGAGCAGTGGCTCGTTCTCGGTGCCGCCGCCGACCATGAGCAGCCGGACCTCGGGGTGCCGGCGCTGGAGGCGGCCGACCACCTCGAACAGCATCCGGTGCCCCTCGTACCAGTTGAACGAGCCGACGTAGCCGATGACGAGCTTGTCGGTCAGGCCGTAGTGGCGGGCGAGCTCCTCGTCGCGTACGAGCGGCTGGAAGCGCTTGGTGTCGACGCCGTTCTGGATCACGGAGACCTTGTCGGCCGGAATCCCGCGTTCGACGATGATGGCCTTGAGGCCCTCAGTGATCGCGATGACGTGGTCCGCTTCGGTCGAGGCCATGCGCTCCATGTGCACCGCCAACTCGTACTCCGGCGTACTGCCGTACGAGCTGTGGCGCGACAATCGGCTTTCCTCGTAGAGCCCACGGACCTCGTAGATCGCCGGCAGCCCGAGCTGGCGCGCCGCGACAATCCCGGACAGCGCGTTGTGCGAGTTGCTGGACGCGTGAATCAGTGCGGCGGAGGCGTTTCGGGCGAGGTCCACGATGGCCTCGGAGTACGTCTCGATGAACGGCATCACCGGGAAGCGCGGCATGACCTCGTCGGTGTCGATGAGGTGGTGGTAGGTCACGTCGCCGAGCCGCTGGGTGGCCTCGATCGAGTCATGCTGGTCCCGGGCCACGTCGTCCAGCGGGAAGCCGGGTGGGGTGACCGCGTTGACCTCGTAGCCCGCTGCGGCGATGCCGCTCAACAGGCCGTGGGTGCGGTTCGCGGCACCGGTGGTGCGATGGGGCAGCGAGTTCTGCAGGACGTGGAACACCGATCTCGGCCGGACCGAGTGGGCCGGCTCGGCACGCCGGGCCGGGGGAGCCCAGCCCGACGTCAGCATGGCCAGCGACTCAGCCTCGCCGAGGATCAGCCGTGCCGTGCGGCCCGCTGCGCTGTCGGATCGGCGGACATCCCGGGCGAAGTCGACCGCGAGGGTGCCGTTGGCGGCTCGCCTCAGGATGTCGGCCGCGCGAATCAGGTGCCGATCACTCAGGCCGGTTCGGTCGACGTCAGCGGCGAGGTGCCGGATCGCCGGCTCGTGGCGCAGCGTCACCGCGACGACGAAGCACGTCGTCAGGTCCCCGGGTGCACGGATCCACGCGCTCGACCTTCGGGATCCAGTCGTCCGTGTCGAGCGCGGCGACCAGATCGGGCACCCTGCCCATTGGCGAGTCGGGCGCGGCGCCGTGGCGCCGCTGCTCGACGAACGCCACAGCGTGGCGCAACTGCTCGGACGTCGTGAGTTTGAGCCCGGCCTCGATCAGCGGATCGAAATCGACGCCCGTGGTGTCGGTCGAGGCCAGGGCCGCCTCCAGTTGCGCCCTCAGGGCACGGGGCTGGTCCTTGGTCAGCAGGAACCGAAGTCGAGGCATGAGCGGGTAGAGCAGCTCGGGGCGGGCTTCGTGGAGCGCGTCGTACATCCCGGTCAGGGCCTTGCGTTCCGCCTTGCCCTTGAGTAGGCGCTCCGCGACCCGAAGCTCGTTCAGCGACGGCTTCGCGGCGTACCTCTCCGCAAGCCCTTCGACGAATGCCGCGCGGCGTGAGGCCTTGCCCGCGATCCAGCTCGCCACCGCCTCGACGGCGCGATCATCGGGAGAAGGGCCCAGGTCCCGGACTCGGTGCGCGGTTCGCTTGAGTATTGGCATGGTGTCCTTCAGCTGATCTCGATGACGACCGGAGCGTGGTCGCTGGCGCCCTTGCCCTTGCGCTCCTCACGGTCGATCCAGGCGCGGTCGACGCGCGCCGCCAGCGCCTCCGAGGCGAGGATGAAGTCGATCCGGAGTCCACGCTTCTTGGGGAACGCCAGCTGCTGGTAGTCCCAGTACGTGAACTCGCCGGGGGTGTGCGGGCGTACGACATCGGCGTAGCCGGCGTCGAGGATCGCCTGGAACGCCTCGCGCTCGGGCTTCGAGACGTGGGTGTGGCCCTCGAAGACCGTCATGTCCCAGACGTCCTCGTCCTGCGGGGCGACGTTCCAGTCGCCGGTCAGCGCGATCTCACCCTTGGGGTTGTCGGCGAGCCACTCGATCGATGCCTGCCGCAGTCGCTCGAGCCAGGCGAGCTTGTAGACGTAGTGCGGGTCCTCGAGCGTACGACCGTTGGGCACGTAGAAGCTCCACACCCGGACGCCGCCGCAGGTCGCGCCGATCGACCGGGCCTCGACGATCCCGGGGTCGCCGAACATCGGCTGGTCGTCGGCGAACGAGGTGGCGATGTCGTCGAGCCCGACGCGGGAGATCAGGGCGACGCCGTTCCACTGGTTGAGCCCGAAATGGGCGTACTCGTAGCCCATCGCCGACAGCTCGAGACCGGGGAACTGGTCCTCGCGGCACTTGGTCTCCTGGATGGCGAGCACGTCGACATCGTTGCGCTCGAGCCAGCCGGTGACCCGGTCGATGCGGCTGCGGATGGAGTTGACGTTCCAGGTTGCGATACGCACACGACGAACCTACTTGCTCCGCCTGAACGGGACTAAATGGCGCCACCCATTGACAATTCAACAGGCGATGAATAATAATTCATCAAACGTAGAATTACTCAAAGGAGAACCACCATGTCCACCACCGACATCAGGAGCGGGACCCGCGTTCGTACGGGTCCGATCCTCGCCGTCGTCTCGCTCGCCCTGATGACGGTCGTCTCGGCAGTGAGCGGCCTCAACGTCGCCCTGCCCGACCTGGCTCGCGAGACCGGAGCCACCCAGACCCAGATCACCTGGATCGTCGACGCCTACACCGTCGTGTTCGCCGGACTGCTGCTGTTCGCCGGCGCGCTGGGCGACCGGTTCGGCCGGCGCGAGCTGCTGGCCGGAGGCCTCGCCGTGTTCGGCGTCGCGGCCGGGCTCGGCATGCTCACCAGCGATCCTGCACAGCTGATCGCGCTGCGAGCCCTGATGGGCGTGGGCGCGGCGGCCATCATGCCGACGACCCTGTCGATCATCACGACCTCGTTCCCCGTCGAGCAACGCGCGAAGGCGATCGGCGTCTGGGTGGGCATGGCCGGCGGAGGCGCCGTGCTGGGCCTGTTCGGCAGCGGCTTCCTGCTCGAGTTCTTCTCGTGGAGCTCGTTCTTCGGGCTCAACGTCGTGTTGGCGGTGCTCGCGCTGATCGGCACGCTGGCCGTCGTGCCCACGTCGGTCGACGAGAACCCGCCGCGCCTCGACCTCATCGGTGCGCTGTTGTCACTCGTGGCTGTTGCCGCGACGGTCTTCGGGATCATCGAGGGACCGGATCGCGGCTGGGACGACGGCCTGACCATGGCGGCCCTGGCCGCCGGCGTGCTCGGACTGATCGCGTTCGTGCTGTGGGAGCTCAAGTCCGACCGGCCGATGCTCGACCCGCGGCTGTTCCGCAACCGCAGCTTCAGCGCCGGATCGCTCACCGTGATGGTGCAGTTCTTCGCCACGTTCGGCCTGTTCTTCGTGGTGATCCAGTACCTGCAGTTCGTGGTCGGCCGCTCGCCGCTCGGCGCAGCCGTTGCTCTGCTGCCGCTCCCGATCGTGATGATCCCGTTGGCGCGCAACGCGCCGCGCATCGCGCAGAAAGTCGGCTTCCGTCGCCTCGCCCCGCTGGGTCTGCTGTTCACGGCCAGCGGCCTGGTGGTCGTCTCGCAGGTCGGCACCGACATGACGTACTGGTCCTTCGCCCTCGGCCTGGTCCTGTTCGCCGCAGGCATGGGACTCGCCGGCACTCCGGCCACGACGGCGATCACCGAGTCGCTGCCCGAGAGCAAGCAGGGTGTCGCCTCGGCGGTCAACGACACGGCGCGCGAGCTGGGCAGTGCGTTCGGCATCGCGATCCTCGGCAGCGTCCTCAACCAGCAGTACCGGGACGGCATGACCGAGGCTGTCCACGGCCTGCCGCCGGCGGTCGCCGAAGGTGCCGAGAGCTCGATCGCCTTCACGCAGTCGCCGCACGTCCAGGAGATGGGTTCCGCCGGGCAGCAGCTCGTCACGGCGGCCCAGAACGCGTTCGTCGACGGCATCGGCGGGGCACTCCTGATCGCCGCAGTCGTCGTCGCGGTCACCGCCGTGGTCGTCGCGATCCTCGCGCCGTCGAAGCAGGATGCCGGGGTTTGAGTGACATATGGGGCGGATGCAACGCATGATGAAACGCAGGTCTCGAAATCTGGGGGAAGACTATGCGCCGACTCTTGCTTGCATCCGCCTCATTCGTCGCGGTCTCGGCTCTGCTGGTGTCACCGGCGGTGGCCGGGGATCCGCCCATCACCCTGCCGTCGAGCCCCAAGGGGCCCACGCCGCCGGTCACCCTCCCGTCGGGTGTCGATCCGGCGTCGCCCTATCTGCCGCAGGCGTCCTGCAGTCCGATCGACATGCCCGGCGTCGTCAAGCTGCGGGCGCTGGTGCTCAAGACGTACGGCGAGGGCGGCGCCGGGGCCATCCACCACGGCTGCACCGAGGGCGTCTCGGAGCACAGTGAAGGTCGCGCGTGGGACTGGATGGTCGACGTCGGCGACAAGAGCGAGCGGGCCGCCGCGGCCAACTTCATCGGGTGGGCCACCGCCAACAGCGGTCGCAACGCCCGGCGGCTCGGCATCATGTACATCATCTACAACAAGAAGATCTGGGCGGTCTACCGCGCAGCGGACGGGTGGCGTACGAGCTCGGATCACACGGATCACGTGCACATCTCCTTCAGCTGGAACGGTGCGCGCGGCAACACGTCGTTCTGGACCGGCAAGGTCGGCACGATCGACCTCGGCCCCTGCATGCGGTTCACCGGCACGTACGGCGTGCGCACCAGCGTCCCGCGAGCCGGCGCCTGTCCGTCATCGTCGGGCAAGGTCAAGCGGACGTCTCTGATCGATCGGCAGTACGGCACCACCGGCGCGACGGTCGCGAAGGCGCAGGCGCTGTTGGGCGTACCCAAGACGTCGCGGTTCGACGGGCCGACCTGGAAGGCCGTGTCGGCGTACCAACGCGCTCATGACATCCCCTACACGGGCGTGCTCGACCAGCCCACCTGGGCATCTCTGAGCCCGTCGAGCGTGACGGCGAGTGTCGTCAGCGGCTATGGCCGGGACGCCGCGATCGCGTACGGGCTCGAGCACTTCTCGACGCGCCCGATCAAGCAGGTCGACGTCGGCACCCAGGTGCTGTTCCTGCAGACCGCCCTGGGGATGCCGGGGACCGACCGCAACGGCTACTTCAACACCGTCACGCTCGCCCGGGTCAAGAAGCTGCAGGCATCCGCGGGGCTGACGCAGGACGGGATCGTCCGGGCGGAGGAGTGGCAGGCGATGGCGGACGCTCTGGGATGACGGGCGGTGGGTCCTCCGCGATGCCATGATGTGGCCATGACCCAGGACGAGTCGGCGGCGACCAACGAGCCACACGAGGACGACCAGCTCGAGCGCAAGATCCAGGACCAGCCCGACATCGCGCCCGGCGCCTGGGTCAAGCGGATCGTGCTCGCGGTCCTGCTGCTCGCGGTCGCCTACATCGGGTTCCGGGTCTCGGCGGCGTTCTTCCCGCGCTGGTGGGCACACCGCGTCGGCGACCAGGTCGACGACAGACTGACCATCGGCACGTTGTGGGGCGTGTTCTACGGATTCGTCTTCACGTTCGTCCCGGTCCTGCTGCTGTTCCAGATCCGTCGCCGGTTCTTCAACTGGACCTGGCGCATCGTCGTCGCGGTCATCGCGCTGCTCCTGGCCGCGCCCAACTGGCTGACGCTCTCGGTCGTCGCGGGCGACAGCAAGGCGGCGCACGCGGGGGAGCGGATCTTCGACGTCGAGGCTCCCGGCTTCCGGGCCGGCACGCTCGGCGGGGTCATCGGCGGCGCCCTGCTGGCGATCATCCTCACCGGCGCGAGCATGCAGATGAAGCACCGCAAGAACGAGGTCAAGCGCCTGCGCGGGGAGCGCGACGAGCTCAAGCGCGCCCAGGCCGACCGGTCGCGCGACGACGAATCGAGTTGACCCCGCGGCGAGCGGCTTCGATTTCCGTCGTGTGAACTCCTGGATCGAATGCATCAAAGGTCTAGATTCATACCTCTGACCCGCGCTAGCATGCACCAACTTCTTCTGAGAGTTGGGTGCGTCACATGACAGATCAACTCAGCGCTGACGAAAAACGTCTCGCCGAGCTCGGCTACAAGCAGGAGCTCGACCGCTCATGGTCCAGCTTCTCCAACTTCGCCATCTCGTTCTCGATCATCTCGATCCTCGCTGGCTGCTTCACGACCTTTGGCCAGGCATGGAACAACGGCGGCCCGATCGCCATCTCCTGGGGTTGGCCGGTCATCTCGATGTTCATCCTCCTCATCGGCTTCACGATGTCGGAGCTGGTGTCGGCCTATCCGACGTCCGGCGGCATCTACTGGTGGGCGTCGAAGATGGGCGGACCGGCTGCGGGATTCTTCACCGGCTGGCTCAACCTGATCGGCCTGCTCGCGGTGACCGCGTCGGTGGCGTACGGCTGCGCGACCTTCCTCGACCTGACTCTCAGCACGTTGAGTGAGGGCTGGGCTGACAACTACAGCCTGACGCGGGTCTTCATCCTGTTCGTCGTCATCCTCGCTGTCGCTGCAACGCTGAACATCTTCAGTGGCCATCTCCTGGCGATCATCAACAACATCTCGGTGTGGTGGCACGTGGCCGGTGTTGCGATCGTCGTCCTGATCCTGGCGATCGTGCCCAAGACCCACATGGCGATCAGTGAGGTCTTCGGTGGCAAGGTCAACAACTCCGGGCTACGCAGATGCTGCCTCCAACGGGAGCACGTACTGGTTCCTCGTCCTGCCACTCGGCTTCCTGCTGACGCAGTACACGATCACCGGCTTCGACGCCTCGGCTCACCTCTCGGAGGAGACGCACGGCGCTTCCGAGGCCGCTGCCAAGGGGATCTGGCGCTCGATCGCCTACTCGGCGATCGGCGGCTGGATCCTGCTCCTCGCCTTCTTGTTCGCAGTTCAGGACAAGGACGCGATCACCAAGGGCGGTGGTGGCGTCGACCTGATCTTCGGACAGGCGCTCGGTCAGGGCTGGCACGTCATCGTCCTGGCGATATCGACCGCCGGCCAGTTCTTCTGCACGATCGCCTGCCTGACAAGCGCGTCACGGATGACGTTCGCGTTCAGCCGTGACGGTGCGATCCCCGGATCGCGGCTCTGGTCCAAGGTCTCAGCGTCGAAGGTGCCCGCGAACGCGGTCGTGTTCGTGGCTGTCATCGGCGCGATCATCACGCTTCCGGCGCTCATCGAGGTGGACATCAACGGTGCTCCGGTCCCGGTCGCGTTCTACGCGGTGGTCTCGGTCGCGGTCATCGGGCTCTACCTCGCGTTCCTGATCCCGATCTGGTTGCGCTGGAAGATGGGCGACGACTTCGTCCCCGGCAGCTGGAACAACGGGAAGAAGTACAAGTGGATGAACCTGGTCGCCGTGGCGGAGATCGCGATCATCTCGGTCTACTTCATCCTGCCGTTCACCCCTGCCGCGATTCCGTGGAACGACGACTTCTCCTGGAAGTTCGTCAACTACGCGCCGATCCTGACATTCGGCACCTTGCTCGCGCTGACGATCTGGTGGCATGTCTCGGCCAAGAAGTGGTTCACCGGTCCGAAGCACACGATCGACACTGCAGTCATCGAGGCGTTCAACGACTAGCCGCGAGGCGATACGGTCGGGCGTGTGAGGAGTCTGCAGGTCGACGACGAGGCGTTGGGTGGCAAGCCCGACCTCTCGATCTCGACCGACGCCGGCCCCTCGCACGCCCGTATCGCGTCGTGGCTGCTCGGCCGCATCGGTGCGGGCAAGGTCCGCGCCGGCGACCGGCTGCCGCCCGAGGAGGAGCTCGCCGCTGCGCCTCGGCGTGAGTCGTATGACGTTGCGCCAGGCACTGGGTTCCCTGGAGGCACGGGGTTACATCGAGCGTCGGCGAGGCCGTTCGGGCGGAAACTTCGTCCGTGAGCCGCGCATCGAGGTCGACCTCAGCGGCCTGCCCGGATTCACCGAGCTGATGCGGCGGGCCAACGTACGTGCAGGAGCCCGGATCGTGCGGGCCGGCATCGTTGCGGCCACGCCCGAGGTCGCCACGGCCCTGGCGCTCGGCCGCCAGCGCGATGTCATCGAGGTCGTCCGCGTGCGGTCGGCCCGCCGCGTGCCCTTGGCCCTCGAGGAGACGTACCTGCCGGCGCACCTGTTCCCCGGCTTCCTCGACCACAACCTTGCCGGGTCGCTCTACGGACTGATGCGGCAGCACTACGGACTGGCACCGCACAACGCCAAGGAGTGGCTGGAGCCGGAGATCTCCAGCCCCGAGCACGCCCACCTGCTCGACATCGAGCCCGGGTCCGCGTTGATGCTCGTCACGCGCAACGCGTCGACTGCGACGGGCGTGCCGGTCGAGTACGCCCGCGACCGCTACCGGCCCGACCGCACGCGCATCAGCCTCAACACCGGCATCGATCCCGCCGCAGTCACCGAGCTCAACGTCGAACCCATCTGACGGCCATCTCGCTCGCCAGTGAGGCCGCCGCGGCCGAACGTGAGGCCGGAGGCCGAGGCGTGGTGACCGAGCCGGCTCGCGTTGGGTTCGCCTCGCTTCGCTCACGCCCCTCGTTCCTCGGGGCTGGCGAACGAGAACCCGCTCGCCAGTGAGGCCGCCCGCGGCCGAACGTGAGGCCGGAGGCCGAGGCGTGGTGACCCAGTCGGCTCGCGTTGGGTTCGCCTCGCTTCGCTCACGCCCCTCGTTCCTCGGGGCTGGCGAACGAGAACACCCGCTCGCCAGTGAGGCCGCCCGCGGCCGAACGTGAGGCCGGAGGCCGAGGCGTGGTGACCGAGTCGGCTCGCGTTGGGTTCGCCTCGCTTCGCTCACGCCCCTCGTTCCTCGGGGCTGGCGAACGAGAACACCCGCTCACGCCCCTCGTTCCTCGGGGCTGGCGAACGAGCCATGCGGGCTGGACGACCCGCTCGCCAGTGAGGCCGCCCGCGGCCGAACGTGAGGCCGGAGGCCGAGGCGTGGTGACCGAGTCGGCTCGCTGTGGAAAGTCGCCTCGCCCGTACGCCCAACCTCCAACACGATGTCGGCATGCCTTTCACGTACGTCCTGCTCTGCGCCGACAAGACCTACTACACCGGCAGCACGTGGGATCTGTTCATCCGCCTCCGCCAGCACAAGACTGGCGAAGGGGAAGGTGCGGCCTACACAAGGCGCCGGATGCCGGTGCGGCTGGTGTACTACGAGCAGTACGAGCGGATTGCCGATGCGTACGCGCGAGAGAAGAAGATCCACGGCTGGACGCATGGCAAGAAGCGGATGCTGGTGAGGGATGGCCCCGGCGTCAGGGTCGAGGACGACACATGGCTGTTCGGGGTGAAGGTCGTCGAGTGATGGTCGCGTGGGACCGCCTCGCTTCGCTCACGTTCGGCCGCGGGCGGCCTCACTGGCGGGCGGGTGGCTCGCGTTGGGTTCGCCTCGCTTCGCTCACGTTCGGCCGCGGGCGGCCTCACTGGCGGGCGGGTGGCTCGCGTTGGGGCCGCCTCGCTTCGCTCACGTTCGGCCGCGGGCGGCCTCACTGGCGGACGGGTGGGCTGCGGGTTGGCATGCGTCTAGACCTTAAGTCTGGGGCCCGAGTAGGCTGCTGGGATGGTCGACATCGAGGCGCTGCTGGACCAGGTCCCGGCTCTCGAGGGGTCCCCGCGGACCGTCGAGGAGCTCTCCGGCGGCCTGACCAACCAGAACCTCAAGGTCACCACGCCGACGGGTGAGTACGTCGTGCGACTGGCGCGCAGTGACAACTCGTTGCTGGGCATCGACCGCGACGCCGAGTCGTACAACACGCGGGCTGCTGAGGCCTCCGGAGCCGGCGCGCCGTTCGTCGACTACCGCGCTGACATCGGCGCGCTCGTGATCGGCTACGTCGGCGGCCGCAGCTACGTCAACGAGGACCTGCGCGTCCCGGGAACGCTGCCCCGCGTCGCCACGGCGATGCGGCTGCTCCACGCGGGCCCGAGGTTCTCGACCGACTTCGACATGTTCGTCCGGCAGCCGACCTACCTGCGTACGTGTGTCAGCCGCGGGTTCCCGATCCCCGAGGACTACGTCTCGTACGGTGCTGACTTCCTGCGCATCCAGGGCGCCCTCGCCTCCCGCCCGTTGCCGACGGTGCCGTGCAACAACGACCTGCTCGCGGGCAACATCGTCGACGACGGCGAGCGGATCTGGCTCATCGACTACGACTACGCCGGCAACAACGACGCCTTCTTCGAGCTCGGCAACACGTGGACCGAGTGCGGGCTGGACGACGAGCACCTCGACGAGCTGGTGACCGCGTACGTGGGTCATGAGGATCCGGCGCTGATCGCCCGCGCGCGGCTGCAGGCCACGGTGTCGCGCTACGGCTGGTCGCTCTGGGGCTTCATCCAGGCCGCGACGAACGACGACGACTTCGACTTCCACGGCTGGGGCCAGGAGCGGTTCGACAAGGCGGTGGCGGACTTCCGCAGCCCGCAGCTCGACTCGTGGCTCGAGGCGGCGACGGCATGACACTGCCGAGCAGGGCGCGGATCGTCATCATCGGTGGCGGGGTCGTCGGTACGAGCGTCGCCTATCACCTGACCAAGGCCGGCGAGAGCGACGTCGTGCTGCTCGAGCAGGGCGCGCTGTCGTCCGGCACGACGTGGCACGCGGCGGGGCTGGTCGGCCAGCTCCGGGCGACCCAGGCCGGCACGACCCTCGTGCAGTACAGCGCCTCGCTCTACGAGCAGCTCGAGGACGAGGTCGGCCTCAGTTCGGGCTTCAAGCGCTGCGGCGGGGTCACCGTTGCGCGCACCGAGGACCGTATGGAGCAGCTGCGCCGCACGGTCGCGACGGCGGCGGCGTACGACCTGGAGTGCGAGCTGCTCACTCCTGAGCAGGCGGGCGAGCGCTACCCGCTGCTCGAGACGAGCGACCTGGTCGGAGGCATCTGGCTGCCCGGCGACGGCACCGCCAACCCGACCGACCTGACCCAGGCGCTGGCCAGGGGTGCGCGTCAGCGCGGCGCGACCGTCGTCGAGCACGTCCGGGTCACCGAGGTCCTGGTCGACGACGGAGCGGTCACCGGCGTGCGTACGGACCAGGGCGACATCGAGGCCGAGATCGTGGTCAACTGCGCCGGGCAATGGGCGCATCACCTGGCGGCGCAGATCGGCGTCGCCGTTCCGCTGCACTCCGCCGAGCACTTCTACGTCGTCACGGACCAGATCGAGGGTGTACGCCCGGACCTGCCGATCCTGCGCGATCCCGACGGCTACACGTACTTCAAGGAGGAGGTCGGCGGGCTCGTCGTCGGCGGCTTCGAGCCCGAGGCCAAGCCGTGGGTCGCGCCCGACCAGATCCCGTACCCGTTCGAGTTCCAGCTGCTCGACGAGGACTGGGACCACTTCCAGATCCTGATGGACAGCGCGCTCCAGCGCATACCGGTGCTGCACGACACCGGCATCCGCAAGTTCTACAACGGGCCCGAGAGCTTCACGCCCGACAACCAGTTCATCCTCGGCGAGGCGCCATCGGTGCGCGGCTTCTTCGTCGGCGCCGGCTTCAACTCCGTCGGCATCGCGTCCGCGGGCGGCGCCGGCCGCGCCCTCGCCGAGTGGGTCCTCGAGGGTCAGCCGACCGTCGACCTGCTCGCCGTCGACATCCGCCGGTTCGCGCCGTTCCAGAACGACAAGGCATACCTGCGGGCGCGGGTCACCGAGGTGCTCGGCCTGCACTATGCCGTCCCGTGGCCCAACCGCGAGTACGACACCGCGCGCCCGCTGCGCACCTCGCCGGTCTACGAACGCCTGGCCGCGGTCAATGCCGGTTTCGGCAGCAAGATGGGCTGGGAGCGGGCCAACTACTTCGCGCCGCCGGCCGTCGACCCTTCGATGGAGTACGCGTGGGGCAAGCAGAACTGGCTGCCTTGGTCGTCTGCCGAGCAGGTGGCCTGCCGCGTGGCCGTCGCGATCTTCGACCAGTCCTCGTTCTCCAAGTACGTCGTGCACGGCCCCGACGCCGAGGCCGCGCTGCAGTGGATCTGCAGCAACGACGTCGCGGTCGCGCCTGACCAGACGGTCTACACCGCGCTGCTCAACGAGCGCGGTGGCTACGAGTCCGACCTCACCGTGACCCGCGTGCTCGACGACGAGTTCTTCCTGGTCGCCAGCTCGGCCACGACCGAGCGCGACCAGGACTGGCTGCGGCGCAACATCCCGGACGGCCTCGACGCACAGGTCCACGACGTCACCGACAAGCTCGCGGTCTTCGGTGTCATGGGGCCGCACTCGCGGGAGCTGCTGAGCCGGCTGACCGACGCCGACCTGAGCGAGGAGGGTTTCGCGTTCGGCGCCAGCCGCGAGATCGAGCTCGCCGGCTGCACGGTGCGGGCCACCCGCATCACGTACGTCGGAGAGCTCGGCTGGGAGCTGTACGTCCGCACGCCCGATGCGCTCGGGGTCTACGACGCGGTCAAGGATGCCGGAGCCGACCTCGGCCTGGTCGATGCCGGCTACTACGCGATCGAGTCGATGCGCCTCGAGAAGGGCTATCGGGCCTTCGGCCGCGAGCTGACGCCTGAGGTCGATCCGGTCGAGGCGGGCCTCAGCTTCACCTGCAAGCTCGGCACCGACATCGACTTCCTGGGTCGCGCGGCCGTCGAGAAGGCCAAGGCGGCCGGCCCGTCACGCCGCCTCGTCTCGTTCGCGCTGTCCGACCCGGACGTCATGGTCTGGGGCGGCGAGCTGCTCGTACGCGACGGGGTCGCGGCCGGGCAGGCGACCTCCGGCGCCTGGGGCGCGACCGTCGGCTCGGCCGTGGGTCTCGCCTGGGTGCAGGCGCCCGACGGCGTGACGGCCGATGCAGCGTACGTACGGGACGGCAACTACCAGCTCGATGTCGGCGGCCGGCGCATTCCCGTCACGGTCAGCCTCAAGCCGCTCTTCGACCCGTCCGGCGAGAAGCTGAGGCCGTAGACATACGCTTTGCCGTGCCGATAAGGTTCGATACCAGACCTTAAGGCTCGGACCCCGAGGGGAGGCGGCATGGCGGCACCACCCGACGACGTCGTCTCGGACCCGCAGGACGAGCTCGCGGCTGCCGTGCTCCGGCCCCTCCGGGCGCATCACGCCTTCGAGTCGTGTGTCGAGATGCTGGCGACGTCGATCCGTCTCGGCATCTACCCCGACGGGAGCACGCTGCCGCCCGAGCGCGAGCTCGCGGAGCGCATGGGGGTGTCCCGGTCGACGCTGCGCGAGGCGATCGGAGCCCTCCGCGACGCGAAGCTGCTGACGACCCGGCGCGGACGCGGCGGCGGCAGCGTCGTCGAGTTCCATCCCGAGGAGCCCGGCGCCTCACCCAAGCTCCAACGACCCCGCGAGGAGCTGCTCGACGCGCTCGCGTTCCGGCGCATCGTCGAGCCGGGAGCCGCCCACGCGGCGGCCAAACGTACGTTGACCGGTCAGCAGGCGGAGATGTTGCGTGCCTCGCTCGAACGGGTCAACTCGGCTGCCGGCAAGGCCGTGCACCGGCAGGCCGACGCCCAGTTCCACCTCGCGATCGTCTCGCTGACCGAGTCCCCGCTGCTGATCGACGCCGTGACGAACGTGCAGGTCAGACTGCACGAGATGCTCGGGGCGATCCCGGTGCTCGACCGCAACATCGATCACTCGCGCCAACAGCACGACGCGATCGCGGAGGCCATCCTTGCCGGCGACGCCCCCAAGGCGCGGCGCGTCATGGAGAGTCACTGCGACGACACCGCAGCCCTGCTCCGGGGGCTCATGTGAAGCTGCCCAAGATGAGAGGTACGAGTCGATGACCGAACGACACCCCAACCTGCTGAGCCTCGAGCAGCTGCGCGTGCAGATCGAGGAGGGCGAGATCGACACCGTGGTCGTCGCCTTCACCGACATGCAGGGCCGGTTGCAGGGCAAGCGACTGCACGGGCAGTACTTCCTCGACCATGTCGTGGAGCAGGGCACGGAGGGGTGCAACTACCTCCTGAGCGTCGACGTCGACATGAACACGGTCGACGGCTACGAGATGTCGTCGTGGGACAAGGGCTACGGCGACATGGAGTTCGCCCTCGACTTCGACACGATCCGGCTGCTGACGCACCTGCCCGCGACCGCGATGATCCAGTGCGACCTGGTCTGGCTCGACCACAAGCCGGTCGTCCAGTCGCCGCGCACGATCCTCAAGGCGCAGCTCGCCAAGGCGGCCGACGCCGGGTTCATGGCGCTCGCCGGCACCGAGCTCGAGTTCATCGTGTTCGACACGACGTACGAGGAGGCGTGGTCCAGCGGATACCGCGACCTGACGCCGGCCAACCAGTACAACATCGACTACTCGATCGTCGGGACGACCCGCGTCGAGCCGCTGCTGCGGGACATCCGCAACTCGATGTACGCCGCGGGCATGAACGTCGAGGGTGCCAAGGGCGAGTGCAACTTCGGCCAGCACGAGATCGGCTTCCTCTACGACGAGGCGCTCGTGTCGGCCGACAACCACGCGGTCTACAAGACCGCCGCCAAGGAGATCGCCGCGGCGCACGGCAAGGCGCTGACGTTCATGGCGAAGTACAACGAGCGCGAGGGCAACTCGTGCCACATCCACCTCTCGCTGCGCAAGGTCGACGGTGAGCTTGCCTTCTGGGACGGTGGCGGTCGCACGCCGACGTACGACCGGTTCATCGCGGGCATCCTGGCGACGATGCGCGACTTCACGCTGCTGTATGCGCCCAACATCAACTCCTACAAGCGGTTCGCCGGTGGCTCGTTCGCACCGACGACCGTGGCGTGGGGCCTCGACAACCGCACCTGCGCGGTACGGCTGGTCGGCAAGGGTCAGTCGGCGCGGCTGGAGAACCGGGTGCCCGGCGGCGACACCAACCCCTACCTGGCGCTGGCGGCGATGATGGCCGGCGGGCTGTACGGCATCGACCACGAGCTGGAGCTCGAGCCGGAGCAGACCGGCAATGCGTACGCATCGGACAAGCCCAAGGTGCCGACGACGTTGCGCGAGGCGCGTGAAGCCTGGGCCGGCTCGGCGATCGCCCGCGAGGTCTTCGGCGACGAGGTCGTCGACCACTACACCAACATGGCCGACGTCGAGCTCGCCGCGTTCGACGCCGCCGTGACCGACTGGGAGCTGCGCCGCGGCTTCGAACGCATGTAGCGCGCCAACCGCTGGTTGAGGTGCGAAGGCCGCCCGCGGCCGGAGCCTCGAAACCAGCATTGAACTGGAGTGGTTTCGAGACGCTCGTTCCTCGCTCCTCAACCACCGAGAACTCAGGAGATGAAGTGAGCAACACGTACACCGTGGTCAATCCGGCCACGGAGGAGCAGGTCACCGAGGTGCACCTCGCAACCCTCGACGAGACCGACGCCGCGATCGCGCGGGCCGCTGAGGCGTTCCCACGCTGGCGCGATGTCGCGCCCGGCGAGAAGGCCAGGCTGTTGCGGCGCTTCGCACAGCTCGTCGACGAGCATGTCGAGGAGCTCGCCGAGCTCGAGGTCCGCAACTCCGGGCACACCTGGGGCAATGCGACGTGGGAGGCCGGCAACGTCAGGGACGTCCTCAACTACTACTCCGCCGCGCCCGAACGACTGACGGGTCACCAGATCCCGGTCGCCGGCGGCATCGACGTGACGTTCCACGAGCCGCTCGGTGTCGTGGGCATCATCGTGCCGTGGAACTTCCCGATGCCGATCGCCGGCTGGGGCTTCGCGCCGGCGCTGGCGGCGGGCAACACCGTCGTGCTGAAGCCGGCCGAGCTGACCCCGCTGACCGCGATCCGGCTCGGCGAGCTGGGCCTCGAGGCCGGACTGCCCGAGGGTGTCTTCACCGTGATCCCCGGCAAGGGCTCGGTCGTTGGTGAGCGGTTCGTGACCCACCCGGCCGTACGCAAGGTGTGCTTCACCGGCTCGACCGAGGTCGGCAAGAAGATCATGGCCGGCTGCGCGGACCAGGTGAAGCGGGTGACGCTCGAGCTGGGCGGCAAGAGCGCCAACATCGTGTTTGCCGATGCCGACCTGGCCAAGGCGGCAGCGTCGGCACCGTCCTCGGTGTTCGACAACGCCGGGCAGGACTGCTGCGCCCGATCGCGGATCCTGGTGGAGCGTTCGGCGTACGACGAGTTCGTCTCCTTGCTGGAGCCCGCGGTCAAGGGCATCAAGGTGCTCGACCCGTCAGACCGTACGAGCGAGATGGGCCCGCTGATCTCGGCGGGCCAGAAGGCGACGGTCAAGGGGTTCGTCGACGAGGTCGACGTGGCGTTCGCCGGCTCGGCGCCGCAGGGACCGGGCTACTGGTTCGCGCCGACGGTGGTGCTGGCCGACGACCCGCAGCAGCGGATCTGGCGCGAGGAGGTGTTCGGCCCGGTCGTGGCCGTCATGCCGTTCGACGACGAGGCGCAGGCCGTGCAGCTCGCCAACGACACCGAGTTCGGGCTGTCCGGCTCGATCTTCACCCGCGACGTCGGGCGGGCGCTGCGCGTCTCGCGCGCCGTCGAGTCCGGTGCGCTGAGCGTCAACTCGCACTCGTCGGTCCGCTACTGGACGCCCTTCGGTGGTTTCAAGCAGTCCGGCATCGGCCGCGAGCTGGGCCCGGACGCCCCGCACTCCTTCACCGACGTCAAGAACGTCTTCATCTCAAACGACTAACCGCACCTTGAGCCTGTCGAAAGGTCCTTTCGACAGGCTCAAGGACCGAAAGTGAGAATCATGGCAGGACGCATTGCAGGCCGGACCGCGGTGGTGACCGGCGGTTGCTCGGGCATCGGTCTGGCGACGGTACGCCGGTTCGCCGAGGAGGGCGCCAACGTCGTCATCGGCGACCTGGACGACGCCAAGGGGCCGGGAATCGCCGAGGAGGTCGGCGGGACGTACGTGCATGTCGACGTCACCGACAAGGAGCAGGTCGACGCGCTGTTCAAGACCGCCAAGGACACGTACGGCTCGGTCGACATCGCGTTCAACAACGCCGGCATCTCGCCGCCGGAGGACGACTCGATCCTCGACACCGACCTCGAGGCGTGGAAGCGGGTGCAGGACGTCAACCTGACGAGCGTCTACCTGTGCTGCAAGGCCGCGCTGCCCTACATGCTCGAGCAGGGCAAGGGCTCGATCATCAACACCGCCTCGTTCGTCGCGGTCATGGGCGCAGCGACGTCACAGATCTCGTACTCGGCGTCCAAGGGCGGCGTGCTGTCGATGTCGCGCGAGCTCGGTGTGCAGTTCGCGCGCGAGGGCGTACGCGTCAACGCCCTGTGTCCCGGACCGGTCAACACGCCGCTGTTGAGAGAGCTGTTCGCCAGCGACCCCGAGCGGGCCGAGCGCCGGCTGGTGCACGTGCCGCTCGGCCGGTTCGCCGAGCCTGAGGAGATGGCCAACGCTGTGCTCTTCCTGGCCTCCGACGAGTCGTCCTTCATGACGGCGTCGACATTCCTGGTCGACGGCGGCATCTCCGGGGCGTACGTCACCCCGGTGTGATCGTGAAGCCGCTGATCGGGGTCACGACCTATCGCGAGCAGTCGCGGTGGGGCCTCTGGCACGAGCAGGCCGACGTGCTGCACGCGGTCTACTCGCGCTCGATCGAGGCAGCCGGGGGAGTCGCGGTGCTGTTGCCGCCGGGCGATCCCGCCGGGGCGGAGTCGGTGGCGGCGCGGATCGACGGGCTGATCATCGCGGGGGGTGCTGACGTCGACCCGAGCCGCTACGACGCGGAGGCGCACGAGCTCACGGTCGGCTGGCGCGAGGACCGCGACGCCTGGGAGCTCGCGATGCTCGATGCAGCGGCTGCTGTCGGGCTGCCGGTGCTCGGCATCTGCCGCGGCATGCAGGTCATGGCGGTGCACGGCGGCGGCTCGCTGGACCAGCACGTGCCCGACATCGCCGGCCACGAGGAGCACTCGCCGGGCGGTGCCGAGTTCGGGATCGTCGACGTCGACGTCGTGCCGGGTACGTTGCTGGGTCGGGCGGTTGGCGACAAGGGCTCAGTGCACTGCCACCACCACCAGTCCGTACGCGAGCACCCTGGGTTCGTCGCCTCGGCACATGCGGCCGACGGCGTGCTCGAGGCGATGGAGGACCCGTCGCGACCGTTCTGGCTCGCGGTGCAGTGGCACCCCGAGCGCATCGAGGATGCCGGGCTGTTCCGCGCCCTCGTGGATGCCGCTAGGCGTTCTGGTTCTTCTGCACCTTCGTGAGCAGGGCAGTGGCGCGTCGGTTGAGCCGGCGCATCGCCGCGTTGTAGATCCAGGGCGCGTACCGCTGGGCGTACCAGCCGGCGCGGATGTCGGGGGAGGTGAAGACGAGGTACCTGCCCTTCTCCACCCCGCGGATCATCGAGGCCGCCGCGCTCTCAGGGCTGACGGCATGGCGCTGGAACTTGGCGATGGTGGTGGCGACGGCCGGATCGTCCCGGTCGACTCCGACGATGGTGACGGTGCCGACCAGCGGCGTGTCGACGGCGCCGGGGCACACCAGCGTGACGCCGATGCCGTGCCGCTCGAGATCGAACCGCAGGACCTCGCTGACGCCCCGCAGGCCGAACTTCGCCGCGCTGTAGGGGGCGTGGAGCGGCAGGCCGAACAGTCCGGCTGCGGAGGAGACGTTGACGACATGCCCGCCGTTGCCGGAATCGATCATCGCGGGGACGAACACCGACATGACGTGGATCGGGCCCATGAGGTCGACCTCGACGCAGTCGCGCCAGTGCTGGGGCTGGAGGTCCTGGATGCGTCCCCAGGTGGAGATGCCGGCGACGTTCATGACGATGTCGACAGCGCCGGCTGCGTCGAGCGCGCGCTGCGCGAAGGCGGTGACGGCATCGTCGTTCGAGATGTCGAGGGCCTCGTGGTGCAGGACCGTTCCGTGAGCGGCCATCACGAGGGCGAACGTTTCGTCGAGGCCCTTGGCATTGACGTCGGTCAGCAGCAGGCGCGCGCCCTTGGCTGCGGCTTGCAGGGCGGCGGCGCGGCCGATGCCGCTGCCTGCGCCAGTGATCACGACGTTCTTGCCCTCGAACGTGGTCTTCGGCATGAGCTCCCTCTCATCGAAGTGAGACGATCGTACCGGTTTCGTGTCGTGAAGTCCCGTTGTCCCTGCCGGCACCTACCGTGATCACCATGAGAGCCAACAAGTACGCCGGGCAGTGCTCCGAGTGCGACGTGACCGTCGAGGTCGCCGCGGGGCAGCTCATCGGCTTTCCCGGTCGTTGGCGCACGATCTGCGTGACGTGCTCGCCCACACCTCCGCCGCGCGGTGAGCATCCCGGTTGGCACCATGTCGGCCTCGCCTCACTCGACTTCGAGACCACGGGCATCGATCCGCTGACCGACCGGGTGCTGAGCTATGCCCTGCTGGACGACCGTGGACACGACTTCTCCGGCCTGATCAACCCCGGCGTCCCGATCCCGGCGGCTTCCGCTGCGGTCCACGGCCTCACCACTGAGGCGTTGGCCGGTGCCCCCGCTCCGGTCGATGCGTTGGCCGAGGTCATCGCCTGGGTGCAGGACCTGATCGAGCGCGGCGTCGGGCTCGTGGTCTTCAACGCGGCGTACGACCTGACGATGCTGCGTGCCGAGGCTGCTCGCTGGGGCCTGACGCAGCCCGACTGGGAGCGGCTGTTCGTGGTCGATCCCTATGTCATCGACTGGGGCATCGAGCGCGGTGGGCTCGGTCCCCGGCGGCTGACTGATGTCGCCGCCTACTACGGCGTGCCGCTCGACAACGCGCACGATGCCACGGCCGATGCCCGGGCTGCTCGCGAGATCGCCTATGAGATCGGTCGGCGCCATCCGACGGTCGCGGCCGGCGACCTCGAGAGCCTGATGCTGCGGCAGATCGTCTGGTTCGCGGGCCGGGCCGAGGACTGGAACCACTACGCCCGCAGGGTCGGCCGCACGCTCGACGACCCGGCCGGTTGGCCGCTGGCGCAGCTCGACATCGCTGCCTCGCAGATCGCCTGACGCGTACGCGAGCGCGGGCTGGGTACAGCCCCGCACATGACTGAGACAGACACACCAGACAACCCAGAGCTCGAAGCCATCCAGCTGGTCGTCGATCGGGTCTCCTCGTGGCAGGACGGCGCGACCGAGGGCACCGTGGCCGAGGAGCTGCGCAAGGGCTTCGACGAAGCCGGCGTCGAGGTCGAGCCCGACGAGGTCGACAAGCTGGCCGACGCGATCCAGAACGAGCACGGCGACGTGAATGCCGCCGAGGTGCTGGACCGGTGAGTGCCGACACGCATGACGAACAGCTCGAGAAGCTCGCGGACCTGACCAAGGAGTCGCGCTTCGTCATGCTGACGACGACCGACCAGGACGGCCATCTCGTCAGTCGGCCGATGTCCCGGCAGGAGGTCGACCTGAGCGCGGACCTCTGGTTCATCGCGACGCGGGACTCGCGCAAGGTCGAGCACATCCGGGCCAATCCCACGGTCGGCGTCACGGTGACGACCGGCAACTCGTGGGTCTCGATCTCCGGGCAAGCCGAGGTCGTCGACGACACGGCCAAGCTGCGGGAGCTGTGGAGCACCTTTGCCGAGGCCTGGCTGCCGGAGGGCCCCGAGGACCCCAACGCGATCCTCATCCACGTCGATGCCGAGACTGCGCAGTACTGGGACAACCCGGGCGGCCGCGTGGCCAGCCTCGTGAGCCTCGCCAAGTCGAAGGTGACCGGCAAGCCGTACGACGGTGGGGACTCAGCGGTCGTCACGGACCTCTAGTTCGGGCGTGCCGTCGGGGCACGCTCAGTACGATGTCCAGCGTGCGCAAAGTCGTCGTGGGCCTCGTGCTGGGCCTGCTCGTGGTGCTTGCCGTTCCGGTCTTCTTCCGGTGGGGATGGTCTCGCATGGGCTCGGCGTGCGGCATTGGCCCGACCGCAGCCGACCATCGCCGGCTCAATGCTGAGCTCGACGGGGCGGACTCGGGCTCAGTGAGGCTCTCCTGGCACGTGTCCGAGGGCTTCACCTGCACGTACTCCAACGGGAAGACACGCTCGTCCTACTGGTTGTGACCGTGCGCTCGGCTATTGGCGGAGGTGGCCGGGTTGGTCGTTGGGGAGCAGTGGTGGTGGTTTGGAGGTGTAGGTGTGGCCGGTGGGGGTTCGCCAGATCACGGTCTTGCCTTTGTCGTTGGTGGTGATGGACCAGCCGGGTAGGTGTTTGACGGTGTGGGAGCGGATGCAGAGGCCTTGACCGTTGTCGACGGTCGTTTCGCCGCCGTCGATGAAGGCGTGGATGTGGTCCTTGTGCCGGATCTTGAGGTCGCATCCGGGCTGCCTGCACCAGCGGTCGCGGGCGCGGATGTGGCCGGCGGTGGCCGGGTCGAAGTGGCGGCGGCGGGGTTCACGCACGACCAGGGTGCCGTCGACGGGATCGACCAGCAGCCGGCGGATCCAGGCGTGGGGTGCGCCGGCGATGATGTCGTCGGCCACTGCGGGGCTGATGGGTCCGTATCCGGTCAGGTCGACGGGCTCACCGGTGTCCTGCGCGGTGAACGTCGCTGCGTCCATGACCAGCTGGACCTCGACATGGGTGTCCTCGGCGTACCGGTGACCGGTCACCCGTTCGACCAGGGTTTGGGTCATGATCTGCCCGACGGTGCGCTCGTCACCTGCCGCCCGCAGCGCGCGCGCGTGGTCGTCCAACGCGGTGTGGGTGGCGACGATCTGCTCGGCGGGCCCACGGACCTGCAGGATCGCGACGCCGTCGGTGTCGGGGAACATCGACACCCGCTGATCAGCCCGGTTGCGTTCGGCTCTATGGCGGGCAGCATCTGCATCAATACGAATGACAGCCCGCGCGGTCGAGGCGGCCGGCTTGCCTCGGGGTGAGGCCGGGCAGCAGGGGTGCGATCTCACCGTCGAGGACCACCAGGTCGTCGGCACCCAGGGACACCGATTCGTTGACGACCGCCCGCACCACCGGTTCGCTGACCTGGCCGGCCGCGAACAGGTCCTTGACCGCGGGCAAGCTCCTCAAGCCGCAGCGCGACACCGACCTGGGTGCCGGCGGCGGTGGGTCCGATGGTGCGGGCCATGCCGACCTCACCGATCACCGACAACGTCGGGTCACCACGGCCAATGCCCTGCAGCTGAACCCGCTCGGCATGCAGCGCCGCGATCTGCGCCAGCTGCTCGGCCTGCGCCGCCCGGATCGCCCGGTCCAGACCGGTGATCGCATCGATGCGGCTGGCCCCGAACTCATGAACCGGTTCGGCCTCGAAGTCGTACGCGCGGACCTCCCTCAGGAGGTCCTCGGTGGCGACTTCGGTGAACATGCTTCCAACCTAGACGCCACCACTGACACACCTTTTCGACTGCAATCGCGGCTGTGGACAACCCTTTCGACAGGCTCAAGGAACGGGCTGGCCGAGCTCAAGGAGCGGGGCCGCCGCCAGCCTCACGACCAGGCCGAGCGCAGCACCGTGACGAGCTCGAGCGGCGCCGACCCATTCGAGGTCGACAGGGCGGCGATGCCTTCGGGGCTGTGGGCGTACACCGCAGCCGAGTCCGTGACCCACCGCGACCAGGCGCGATCGAAATGGCGTACGAGCTTGCCGTGCGTGCCGAACACCGACGGCACGGCGTGCCACACCCGGCCATCGGGCCGCATGCGACCGACGAGCACCCGCCACCCGTCGACCCACGACGGGGCGCCGTAGACATAGCGCGCCACGAGATAGCGCGGCGACCGAACCGGCCCGAGCAGCTCGTCGAGGGCCGTGACGAACACCTGCGACGTCGGCTCGTCGACACCGTGCAGGCGCAGCCGGTACTCACCGCTCGCGTCGATCGTCGCCTCCACGTGGTCCGCGCCGACCGGCGACAACCCGGCGACGTGCAGCGCATCGGCGACCGCGCAGGCGTACGCCATGGTGCCCGGGTCCTGCGCTGCCGCTCGCGTCGACTTCCACGGCGAGAGCCATGGCGAGTGCCCCGGTCGCGTGGCGACGGGACCGTGCGAGCTGGGTACGTACGCAGGCGGCTCCATGACCACGCGTCCCTCGGCCGTCGTCACCCGCGGGCGAGCCGGACGAGCCGGCCGCACGCGCAACGTGTGCACGAGAGTGTCGTCGTACGGCGTGCCGACAGCCCATCGCGTACGTACGACGTTGCGGTCCCGAGCTCGCTCCAGCATCCGCGCGTCGATCGCGTCGAAGGACGCGGCGGGAGGCGGAGCGAACGGCGAGAATGTCGCATCGATGTGCGCGACTCCGTAGATCACCTCGCCCAAGTCGTCCACGCCGAAGAAGCCCTGGTGCTTGCGCACGAGCCGTTGCCAGTCGCCGTCACCGCGCGGGTGCTCCGGCGCGACGCACGTGACCGACCAGGTGATCGCGACCTTCTCGGCCCACGAGGGGTCGAGGCGCAGCGCCCGGCCTCGGGTCTGCACGACGGCGCTGGTCGTCGTCGCAGTGGTGAGGTCGACGAGGCTGTTGAGCCCTTTGGCGTCCCAGCCCTCGCCGAGCAACGCGCGGGTGCCGACCAGCACCTGGCTGCTGCCGCTCTCGAAGAACTGCGTGACGACCCGCACCCACTCCCGGCTCGACCACGGTCCCACGATCGAGACCACGGGCTCAGCTCCGAGTGCGTCGTCGAGCGGCTCCAGCGCGAGCTTGCCGGCCAGCGCGGGATCGGTCGCACGTACGAGGTCGACGATCTGCTGCGCGACCTCTGGTGTCGCGGCGACCGTGCGACCCGTGACCAGCACTGGCCGCAAGGAGCGGGCCGCGGGCGACTCGATGAGGTGCCGCAACGTCTGCCGCGCCGAACCCGAACGCCGAGGGGTCGGCCGCAGCCCTGTCGGCGTCGTCGCGGCGGCCATCTCGTGATCGCACAGCACCAGCGAACGCAGACGCTCGCCGAGGTTGAGGTGCTCGGCCTCCAGCACCTGCTGGCAGCCGTGCATCTTGCTCTCGCTGCGCGCGATCACCCGGTCGACGGGCGAGCGGCCACGGCGTACACCCGTGCGGGCCAGCTGATAGCCGACGCCCGGCAACGCTTCGCGCAGCGCCTCGATCACCGCTTCGTCGGCAGGAACCTGGGACTTGCGCAGGCACTTCTTGACCCAGTCGTCGATCAGCGCGGCCCAGTCGTCGGCGGTCGGCGTCTGTCGGTGCTCCTCACGCAGCCTGGCGCCGTCGGGCAGCACGAGCAGCTCGGCATGCACGAGCCGCAGCGCCGCACGTGCCAGCTCTGGGTCGTCGCGTTCGAACCGCGACCACGGTGTCGTCAGCTCCAGGAACCGACGGTCGAACCACACCAGGATCGGCGTCGAGCCCAGCTTGGTGTCGACCAGGTCGGTCGTCAGCTGGACGAACCGCATCGACTGGTCCTGCAGCCACTCGGCCTCCTCGGCGGTCGGGAGCGTCAGCCACGCGAGCTCGGCGAACGGCGCGAGATGCCCTTCGCGCACGGCCGCCGGGATCGACGCGCTGAACACGATGTCGCCGAACAGCTCGTCGACGAGCGCAGCCTGCCGGGTGTCGAGCACGGTCGGCGGTGTCGCGGTGAGGCCGATGACGGTCGCCTCCGGCAGGTCGGCGAGCACCTCGGCGAGCAAGCGACCCCACACCTCCAGCAGGTGGTGGCACTCGTCGAGCACGATCGTGATCGGCCCCGCGGCCCGCAACGCGGCGATGAGCTTGCGGCCGTTCTCGTGGAGGCGGTCGACCAGGAGCTCGTCGTCGTCGGAGGTCGAGTCGGCGTCAGGCTCAGGGTCCCCGTCCGTACGCTCGAAGGTCGCCAGCGACTGGTAGGTCAGCACCGTCACGGGCGCTGCGAGGTCGCGATCGGTCCCCGTCGCAACCGTCGCGGGTGTGAACCGCTCCCACGTGTCGCCCCATTGACCCTGGATCGCGGTGTTCGGCGCGAGCACGACAGCGGGTGTGCCGAGCCGGCGTACGAGCTCGAGGCCGAGCAGCGTCTTGCCGGTGCCGGGCGGCAGCGACACCCACAACCGCCGACGCCCGGAGGCCACGGCGGCGTCGACCGCCTCGAGCGCCCGCGCCTGCAGGGTGCGCAGCGTGAACGGCGATGCCGTACGCGCGAACTCCTCGGCGAGCGTCACGAGCCCTCGACGCGCGCCAGGATCGCTCCGGCGAGCACCTCGGGCGCCTGCTCCGGGATCCAATGGCTGACCCCGGTCAGCTCGACGAACGAGAAGTCGGCGTTGACGAACTCGCCGCACCGCTCCGCCGCCGCCCGCCCGATGGCCTGGTCCTGGTCGCTCCACACGTACGTCGTCGGCACCGTCACGGACGGCAGCGAGCCGAGGTCCGACCGCATCGCGCGGTACCAGTTGAGCGCCGCGGTCAGCGCGCCCGGCGCCGAGAGGTGCGCGACGTACGCGTCGACCTGGGCCGGCCGGACGTGGTCGAGATACATCGCCCGTAGCCGCCGCGCCCCGTCGTCGAGCAGCAGGTCCTCGGCCTTGCCGGCCTGCCGCAGCAGCCCGATGTACGACGCCCGCTGCTGCTGGTCGGCGTCGCCCCGCAGCGCCGCCCCGTATGCCGCGAGGTGCGGCACCGACACCGCGGTCAGCGTGCGCAGCCGATCGCCGTGCCGCACGGCGGTGACCCACGAGACCGCTGCGCCCCAGTCGTGCCCGACGAGATGGAAGGTGCCGACGCCGAGCGCATCCGCGAGCCCTACGACGTCGTCGGCCAACAGGTCGGTCGTGTACGCACCGGCGCCTTCGGGACGTGCGCCGGGGGAGTAGCCACGCTGATCAGGCGCGATGACCCGCAACCCTGCACCCGCCAGCAGCGGCGCGACACCGGACCACGACAGCGAGGTCTCCGGGAAGCCGTGCAGCAGGATCACCGGCTCGCCGTCCTCGGGGCCGGTCATGCGTACGTCGAAGGTCAGGTCGCCCACCGTCACCGGCGTGGTCTCGTCATACGTCATGGCGCTCCTCGCGTCAGTCGAAGGTGTCGCCGATGCGGGCAACGGCCTCACGGTCGAGCACCGCCGCGGTCTCCGGGTCCGGCGCACTCCCACCGCGATCGTAGGGGAGCCACCAGCGGTCCTCGTCGTTGCGCGGCCTCGCCGGGTAGGTGTCGATCGCCTCGGCGAGCAGGGCGTCCATCGCGACCCGCAGCCGCACCGACAGCTCGTCGACCGTCTCACCGTCGCCGGGTTGCAGCGGCGGGCCGACCACGATCGTCACCGGCATCCTGCGTCGGAGCGAGCGATGTCCGTCGACGGTGTAGATGCGGTGCCCGCCCCACACGACGACCGGGACGAGCGGCACCCGGCGATTGACCGCGAGCCCTGCGGCGCCACGCTTGAACGGCTTGAGCAGCCAGGAGCGGCTGATCGTGGCCTCGGGGAACACACCGACGAGCTGCCCGTCGTCGAGCAGCCGCAACGCGTGGCGGTATGCCCGTGCGCCGGACTTCCGGTCGACCGGGATGTGGCGCATCGCCCGCATCAGCCACCCCACGACGGGCAGCTCGAACACCGAGCGCTTGGCCATGAACCGGATGCGCCGCTTGCGGGGCCGGGCGGCGTACCCGATGAACGTGAAGTCGAGGAAGCCGATGTGGTTGCCGGCGACCACGCCTGCTCCGTTGGCCGGGATGTGCTCGACGCCGCGGACGTCGACCCGGTAGCCCATCAGGCGGTACAACGCGCCGAAGATCCGCACCACCACCCGGTAGGTGAGGTCGGATCCAGGCACGCTGCTCAGGCTACGCCGAACGGCTGCGTCAGTCCTGCCCCGGCGCGGAGTCCACGACGTCGATGTGGAACGTCGTGACCGACACCGGGTCGTTGGCCCCGAGCCCCGGGACCCGCGGCTCGTCGTCGCTGGGGTCCGGGATCGACTGCCGCCCGACGTACTGCGCGGTGGCCCGATCGAACAGCAGCTCGGTGTAGCCGAGGTGAAGGGCGAACGTCTGCCGGCCGTCGATGACCGGCGCGTCGTCGGCGATCCGCACCTTCGGCTCCTTGGCCAGGGCGCGGAACAGGGCCGCCCGGATGTCGGCGGGTGCGACGCCGCTGGTCAGGACCGGCGCGGCCGCCTCCTCGAGCGCCACGTAGTGCTCGACCGGCGCGTAGTGATGCGCATCCTTCAGCAGCACCTCGAGCAGCGCATCGGGGTCGCGGGGGAGCGCCGCGTACCAGTCGGCGTCGAGGTACTTCGAGTACTCCTGGTTGTTCGTCGACGCCCCGCCCTTGGACGTCCACGCCTCGTGGCTGGGTCCGTCGTCGTACGGCGTGTGGTCGGTGCTCATGTGCTGCACGATCGTGGAGTCCTGGGTGAAGACCCAGGTGCCACGGTCGTGGTCGTACGGGATGAAGGTGCGGTCGACGGAACGCGCCTTGTAGAACTGCGGGCGGCCGTCGTCGCCGACCGGGATCGGGTCCTTCGCGGGGACCTTGCCCTCGGGGTACAGGTAGCGCATGAACGTCCAGCCCTCCTGCACCGTCGTGATGCGGAGGTACTGGCCGGGCCCGACGACGGGGTCCGAGGTCTTGATCGTGACGGCTGCGGCGCGCTCCAGCACGGCGGCGGCGGGTGAGGCGCCGACCTCGTGACCACCGAGGTCGATCCGGGTCAGGCCGAGGGCGACCGTGGCGGCGACGGCACCGGCGACGATCAGCGTGCGGCGTACGTGGGTGCGCTGCCTGCGGACGGGCTCGAGCACCAGTGGGGTGGCCATGATGGCGCGGAGCAGGTCCTCGTCCTGGGCGGTGATCTGGGCGGGCGCGTCGGCCTGCGGGTCGAGCTCGGCGAGCGTACGGGTGATGGTGTTCATGAGGGCACCTCTGAGGTGTGGGTCGTGGGGTGGGCCGGCGAGCGCTGCGGACCCGGTGGGTCCGAGAGCGCATCGCGCAGCTTGCGGCGGGCTCGGTGCAGGCGTACTGCGGCAGTGCCGGGACGGCAGTCGAGGACGACCGCAACGGCCTTGACGCTCAGGTGCTCCCAGTAGACGAGCAGCAGGATCTCGCGCTCGTCGTCGTTGAGCCGCTCGATCGCGTCCAGCATGAGTGACCGTTCGTCGGCCGCGGCGGTGCCGTCGGACTCGGCGAGCTCGGTCGTGTCGGTGACGCGCTGGGCGACCCTCAGCTGACGACGTTCGGTGCGTTGGTGGTTGGCGAGGGTGAAGCGGGCCGTTCGGTAGAGCCAGGGCAGGCCACCGGTCACCGCTTCGTCGCAGCGCCGCCAGGCCGTCAGGTATGTCTGCGCGACGACATCCTCGGCGAGATCGTCGGGCGCGCGCCGCCGGGCATACGAGCGGATCGACGGGAGGGTGATCCGGTAGAGCGTCTCGAAGGCGCTGCGGCGCTCGTCGTCATCGGCAGTCATGACCGTTTATGTCCACGTCGCCGCGAGGTATTACATCGTGTCGGGCAGTCGCGGCCAGCAGTCGGTCCGGATCGTCGGGTCGAAGCCCGTCCCCGCCGCGATCGTGCGCTTCTCGCGATCGAGGATCCCGGTCGTCAGCAGCAGGATCGCCAGGATGTAGAGACCCATGATCGCCAGGCCCGTGCCGGTGGCGTCCTTGTCGATCCGATCCGCCTCGCCGAGCGCGATGATGCCGTCGGAGACGAGGAACAGCGCCCCGCCGATGCCGGCCCGCAGGTCGGTGGCCAGCGATGTCGACGCGGTGCCGAGGAGCAGGGCGGCATACACCGGGACGATCGGCCGCAGACCCGGCTCTAGCCCGCTCCACGCCCAGGCCACGAGACCGATCGCGGCGGCGACGTAGACCACGAGGATCCATGGTTTCGCGCGGAGCTGGTCGAGGGCGCCGCGGAGGATGAAGAACCGGATGAAGCAGCAGTGCGCTCCCGCGAACGCCGCCATGCCGACGACGAACAGGTCGTCGCCGAGCTCGAGGAACAGGTCGCCGAGGAAGCAGAAGACCAGTGCCGCGACCAGCAGCCTGGGGCCGTGCTGCTCGATGACCCAGGCGGCGAGGAGTGGCGCGATGAGGCACTTGCTGATGCTGTCCCACGGGGTCGCGTCGGCGGCGTTGAGCACGAGGTGCACGACGGAGACCACGCCGAACGCGATGAGCCAGGGACTCTTCACTGCCATCCCAGCACCGTACCGGCTTGCGGGCCCGACCGAGGCGCGGCAACCACAAACCTGAAAAGGTGGTGGCATGACCTCCCGGCTTGCCGTCTTGACCAGCCGTTGGACCGCGATCGTGCCGATGGCCGCGTTGGTCGTGTTCGCGCTCGCCTGGCACCGGGACCTCCCGTGGGTCGCCGTTGCCGTGGTCTCCGCCTTCCTGGGCGGCGCCGTGCTCGCGGCGGTCCACCACGCGGAGATCATCGCTCACCGCGTCGGTGAGCCGTACGGATCACTCGTCCTGGCGGTCGCCGTCACGGTCATCGAGGTCGCCCTGATCGTCACCCTCGTGACGACGGGGGCCAAGGGCAGCGAGAGCCTGGCCCGCGACACGGTCTTCGCCGCCATCATGATCACCTGCAACGGCATCGTCGGGGTCTCGCTGCTGGCCGCCACCCGCAAGGGACAGGTCGCCCACTTCAACGCCGAGGGCACCGGTGCGGCGCTCGCGACGGTGGGCACGGTCGCGACGCTGTGCCTCGTGCTCCCGACGTTCACGACCGGCCGGACGGGACCGGAGTTCACGCCGGGCCAGCTCGGGTTCGCCGCCGTGGCCTCGCTCGGCCTGTACGCCCTGTTCGTCGCGATGCAGACCGTCCGGCACCGCGACTACTTCCTGCCGACCAGGAGCGACGGCTCGCTCGTGCCTGAGGACGAGCACGCCTCGCCGCCCTCCGCACGGGCGGCCTGGGTCAGTGTCGGCTTCCTGCTGGTCGCGCTGGCTGCCGTCGTCGGCAACGCCAAGAACGTCTCGCCGTCCCTGGAGGACGCCGTCGACGCGGCCGGCATGCCGCAGGGCGTCGTGGGCGTCGTCATCGCGTTGCTGATCCTGCTGCCCGAGACGATCGCCGCCGTGCGCGCGGCCCGGCGCAAGCGGGTGCAGATCAGCCTCAACCTGGCGTACGGATCGGCGATGGCCAGCATCGGCCTGACGATCCCCGTCATCGCCATCGCCCAGATCTGGCTCGACGGCCCGTTGGTGCTCGGGCTGGGGTCGACCGAGCTGGTGCTGCTCACCCTGACGATGGTCACGAGTGTGCTCACGATCGTCCCGGGACGGGCCACCCTGCTGCAGGGCGGCATCCACATCGCGATCCTCGGGTCCTACCTGTTCCTCGCCGCCAGCCCCTAGGGGCTAGCGCCCGCGCTCGGCGTCCAGCCAGCGCATCGCGGGCGTCGCGGTGACGCCGTGCAGGATCACCGAGAGCGTGATCGCGAACCCGACCGTCGACCACAGCAGCGGCAGGTCCTTGAAGTCGGCGTGCCCCGAGGCGTACGCGAGGTAGTAGATCGAGCCGACGCCGCGCACCCCGAAGAACGCCGTCGCGGCGCGTTCGCGTGGCCCGAGCGTGTTGCTCCCGACTTGAAGATTCGTGCCCCGCCGCGCGAACAGCGCGATCAGGCCGGACACCGGGCGTACGACCAGGAGCAGCAGCACCGCGACGAGGGCGGCCTGCCACGTCAGGTCGGCCAGGAGGCCGTTGGTCAGGGCGACGCCGAGGAGCAGCAGGACGATCAGGGTCAGGAGCCGCTCGAGCCGCTCGATGACGTCGTGCATCAGCGCGTGATAGTCGTGACCGCGCTCGGCCGACCGCAACGTCATGGCGCAGGCGAACACCGCCAGGAAGCCGTAGCCGCCGGCGACCTCCGCCAGCCCGTACGCCAGGAGGACCGCGGCGATGGCGAGCAGCGGTTCGCCGGCGTCGGCCGTGCGCAGTGAGGGCTGCCTCGAGCGAAACGCGACGTTGGCCAGCACCCAGCCGACGGCGATGCCGAGCGCAGCGCCGACGACGACCTTGCCGACCAGGTCCCAGGCGAACCACCGCACGCCCCACTCGGCGAACGGTCCGGTGGCGGCGAGCAGGATCGCGGCCTGGACGAACGGGAACGCCAGCCCGTCGTTGAGCCCGGCCTCGGACGTCAGCGCGAAGCGCACCTCGTCGTCCTCGTCGATCTCGTCCTCGTCATCCTCGGTCGTGGTCGGCCCCTCCACCTGCACGTCCGAGGCCAGCACGGGATCGGTCGGCGCGAGCACGGCACCGAGGAGCAGCGCGGCGGACGGCGCGAGTCCCATGACCCACCAGCCCAGCAGCGCGACGCCGGCGATCGACAGCGGCATCGCGATCGCGAGCATCCGCCAGGCAGCACTCCACTGGCGCCACGAGCCGAGCGACCGGAGGCTCAACGGGCGGTCGAGCGCGAGGCCGACGCCCATCAGCGCGATGAGCACCGTGAACTCCGCGAGGTGCTCGACGAACACCCGGTGAGCCATCGGGGAGAACGCCGAGTCGCCGGTGCCGGGCAGCAGGCCGATCAGGGCACCGAGCCCGAGCAGCACGACCGGCGGTGAGAGCGCAGCGGTCCGCAATGCGTACGGCAGGACGACCGCGAGCAGGAGGGCGGCGCCACCGAGGAGGTAGACGAGATGGGTGGTCATGGGGCCTCTCGTCGAAGGGTGCGGAGCCCTTCGAGGCTACGTCGAGGAGCCTGAGCCCGCCCCTTGAGCCTTCGGCCCCTCGAGCCACTCGGTGATGAAGGTCTCGCTCGCGTGGATGTGGGTCGCGATGTAGCGCTCCGGCCCCACGACCTCGAACTTGTGCGGCGTCAGCTTGGGCACGACGAGGACCTGGCCGGCCACGCCGATGAGCTGCTCGCCGGCGACCGTGAACAGCGCCTTGCCGCCGCGGATCACGAACGTCTCGGCGTACGGGTGCTGGTGCAGGTCGGGCCCGTCGCCGTCGACGTCGCTGTCCTCGAAGATCAGCGAGACGCCGGCGCCGTATGCCGCGCCTTCGATGTTGTCGAGGATGCGCCCGTCCGGCCGTGTCGTTCCTGTGGTGTGGATGACATGCATGTCGCCACGCTATGCCGAAGTCGCCGAGCCGTGAAGGTCTGTCTGCTGCCGCAGGCGTAGTGCCGCTGCGGCGTACTGCCCACGCAGTAGTCGAGACTGTCGGCGTACGGAGGACGCGCCGGGCCCGCGTGGTTCGAGAGTGTGGGGACACTGCCGCGAGACTCCTTCGCGGCCCGTCTCGGAGGGTTCCTCGCATGGCCGCATTCGCCCGATGGTGCTTCAACCATCGCCTGACCGTCATCGGCTTCTGGGTCGCCCTGCTGATCGCGATCAGCGGCGCCTCGATGGCCGCCGGCACCAGCTACTCCAACGCGTTCGACCTGCCCGGCACCGAGTCGACCAAGGCGCTCGACCTGCTGCAGAAGTCGCTGCCGGAGTCCGCCGGCGACGCCGACCAGATCGTGCTGCACGTCGACGAGGGCAAGGTGACCGATCCAGCGGTCGAGAAACGCGTCGACGCGATGCTCAAGGAGGTCGGCACGCTCCACTCCGTCGTGGGCGTCACCAGTCCGTACGACGAGGCCGGTGCGTCGCAGGTCAGTGAGGACGGCCGCACGGCGTACGCCACGGTGCAGTTCGACAAGCAGGCCGATGAGCTCACCCTCAAGGACATCGAGGCCGTCATCGACACGGCCCAGGACGCCCGCGGCGACGGCTTGCAGGTCGAGCTGAGCGGGCAGGCGATCGACACCGCGACGCAGGCGGGCCCCGGCAACACCGAGCTGATCGGCATCGCTGCCGCCGCCGTGATCCTGTTCATCGCGTTCGGCTCCCTGCTCGGCATGGTCCTGCCGCTGGTCGTCGCGATCGCCGGCGTGGGCGGTGGCCTGATGTCGATCTCCCTGCTGTCACACGCCATCAGCCTGAACGACGTGACCCCCACCTTGGCCGCCCTGATCGGTCTCGGCGTGGGCATCGACTACGCGCTGTTCATCGTCACCCGCTATCGCACCGGGCTGAAGTCGGGCCTGGAGCCCGAGGAAGCCGCGATCAAGGCGCTCAACACCTCGGGGCGCTCGGTCCTGTTCGCCGGTGGCACGGTCGTGATCGCGCTCCTGGGACTGCTGGTGCTCAACGTCAACTTCCTCTCCGGCATGGGCATCGGTGCAGCCGTGACGGTGCTGTGGACCGTCGCGGCGGCACTGACCCTGACGCCGGCGTTCCTCGGGCTGTTCGGCAAGCGTCTGCTGTCGAAGCGGCAGCGCAAGGTGCTCGAGACCGAGGGCCCGCAGCTCGAGGCCGTGGGCATCTGGGCTCGCTGGGCGCGCTTCGTCGCCCGCCGCAAGACCCTCACAGCGGCGGTCGCCCTGGGCCTGATCGCGCTGCTCGCGATCCCGTTCTTCTCGCTGCGCCTCGGCTCGGCGGACGCCGGCAACAACCCGGCGGACACGACGACCCGCAAGGCGTACGACCTGCTGGCCGACGGCTTCGGGCCCGGCTTCAACGGACCGTTGCAGCTCGTGGCCGAGCTCAAGTCGCCCGGCGACCAGCAGGCGCTGACGGCCCTGGTGTCCGACGTCGCGGCAACCCCGGGTGTCGCTGCTGCCACGGCGCTGCCGATGAAGTCCGATGCCACGGTCGGCATCGTCCAGGTCGTGCCCACGAGCGCGCCGCAGGACGAGGCGACGACCAAGCTGATCGACCACCTGCGTGACGACGTCATACCGGCGGCCGAGAAGGGCAGCACGCTCCAGGCGTACGTCGGTGGCAACACCGCGATCTTCGGCGACTTCGCCGACGTGCTGACGGGCAAGCTGCCGCTGTTCCTCGGCGTGATCGTCGCGCTGGGCTGCGTCCTGCTGATGGTCGCGTTCCGAAGCATCGTCGTGCCACTGACCGCGGCGCTGATGAATCTCTTCGCGGCAGCAGCGGCGTTCGGGGTCCTCGTCGCGGTGTTCCAGTGGGGCTGGGCGGGTGACCTGCTGAGCATCGGCAAGGAAGGACCGGTCGAGTCATTCCTGCCGGTCATCATGCTGGCGATCCTGTTCGGGCTGTCGATGGACTACCAGGTCTTCCTGGTCAGCCGGATGCACGAGGAGTGGACCCACACCAAGGACAACCGCCGGGCCGTGGTGGTGGGTCAGGCCGAGACCGGACGGGTCATCACCGCCGCCGCCCTCATCATGATCTGCGTGTTCGTCGCCTTCGTGTTCGAGGGTGAACGGGTCATCGCCGAGTTCGGGATAGGCCTGGCCGCCGCGGTCGCGGTCGACGCGTTCATCCTCCGTATGTTGCTCGTGCCGGCGATGATGCACTGGTTCGGAGCAGCCAACTGGTGGCTCCCCTCGTGGATCGACCGCCGGCTGCCGCACCTGTCGGTCGAGCCGATGGAGGAGACGCCGGTGGCCGAGATCGCCGAGCTCGATGACGTCGACCAGCCTGTGAGGGCATGACAGGCTGAGCACGTGAAGCTGAAGGAAGAGCTGGTCGAGAAGGCACGGTGTCATCCCCTCGGGGCTGACGCCGTGCTGGCTCTCGTGCTGTTCGTGCTCGCGGTGTTCGTGCCCAACGACCACGTGACTCCGTCCACGGGACCGTGGACCGTGTATGCGGTCGAGGCCGTGGTGTTCCTGGCGTTGGTCTTTCGGCGTCGCCGGCCGATCCCGGTCTTCCTCGTGGTGGTCGTGGGCTCGGCGGTCGTGATCTCGATGCAGGAGGGCAAGTCGCTCGTCCTCACGGCGGCATTCCTCTCGATCTGCACCGTCGCCTACTACGCCGCCGATCGCAAGACCATTCTCATGGCGTGGCTGAGCAGCGGGCTGATCCTGGGCGCCGGCTCGGCCATCGGGATCGGGTCGGTCGTCAGGTTCGAGAACGTCTCGGCGTTCGCCTGGAGCGGGTTCGCCGCGGCGATGGGTGCGGCCGTGCGCTCGCGCCAGGAGTGGTTCGCCGAGGTGGAGCAGCGGGCGATCCGATGCCGAGGAGACCCGCGAGGAGGAGGCCCAGCCGACGTGTCGTCGCCGAGCGCCTGCGCATCGCCCGCGAGCTGCACGACGTCGTGGCGCACCACATCGCCGTGGTCCACGTGCAGGCCGGTGTCGCCGACCACCTGCTCGACACCAAGCCCGCCGAGGCGCATGAGGCCATAGCCCACATCCGCCGAGCCAGCGGCTCGGTGCTCGACGAGCTCGGCGGGCTTCTCGACGTGCTCAGACAGCCCGACGAGCCCATCACGCCGACGGCTCCGGCACCCGGCCTCAGCGGACTCACCTCGCTGATCGACTCGTTCTCGGCATCGGGCCTCACCGTCGACGTGAAGGCCAACGGCGTGCCCGATGCCATACCGCCGGCCGTCGAGCTCGTCGCCTACCGCCTCATCCAGGAAGGGCTCACCAACGCCCACAAGCACGGTTCGGGAACCGCGACGCTGGACTTCACGTTCGAGCCCGGCGCCCTCTGCATCGACATCGCCAACCCTTGCCTCGGTGTCGCCTCGCTCGCAGGCGCGGGCCACGGACTCGTCGGCATGCACGAGCGGGCCAAGGCTGTCGGCGGCACTGTCAGGACGCACAACGACGGTGATGAGTGGCGCGTCGCCGCCCGACTGCCGTTCGAGCCGGCCGTATGACGATCCGGGTGCTGCTGGCCGACGACCAGGCGTTGATCCGCAGCGGATTCCGTGTCCTGATCGAGTCCGATCCCGACTTCGAGGTCGTGGGGGAGGCGACCAACGGCAAGGAAGCCGTCGAGCTCGCGCGCAGCACGAGGGCGGACGTCATCGTGATGGACGTACGCATGCCCGTGATGGACGGTCTCGAGGCGACGCGCGCGATCTGCGCCGACGACGACCTCGCCGGAGTCAAGGTGCTCGTCGTGACGACGTTCGAGACCGACGACTACCTGATCGAGGCGTTGCGGGCCGGCGCGAGCGGCTTCGTCGGCAAGGGTGTCGAGACCGAGGAGCTGCTCGGCGCCATCCGTACGGTCGCCATCGGGGACGCCCTGCTGTCGGCGCGAGCGACCCGGAGCCTGATCACGAACTTCCTCGCCCAGCCTGCCGGCCGCCCCGTCGCGACACCGGCCGAGCTCGAGGTGCTGACGCGTCGCGAGCGCGAGGTCGTGGGCCTCGTGGCTCAAGGACTGTCCAACGACGAGATCGCCGAGCAGCTCTTCGTCAGCCCGCTGACGGCCAAGACCCACGTCAACCGGGCCATGATCAAGCTCGACGCACGTGACCGGGCCCAGCTCGTGGTCGTCGCCTACCAGTCCGGACTGGTCAGCGCGGATCCGCCCGGTTGAGCCATGCGCGAGACTGGGCGCATGATCATCGACGGTGGCCTGTCCAACGCGCTCGAGGCCCGTGGCCACGACCTGTCGTCGGAGCTCTGGACCGCCGAGCTGCTGCGGGACGAGCCCCAGGAGATCGCCGCGGTCCATCGTGCCTACTTCGACGCGGGCGCCGAGGTCGCGACGACGGCGAGCTACCAGGCAAGCGTCTCCGGGTTCGAGCGGGCCGGGATGACCACGGCCGAGGCCGAGGCCCTGATCCGGCTCAGCGTGGCGATCGCCCGCGACGTACGCGACGAGGGCCCGGGGCGTCTGGTCGCCGCATCGGTCGGACCGTACGGTGCCGTGCTCGCCGACGGCTCGGAGTACACCGGGCGCTACGGGCTCACCGCGACGCAGCTGTACGACTTCCATCGCCCGCGGCTCGAGCTGCTCGCTTCCGAGGAGCCGGACCTGTTCGCGGTCGAGACGATCCCCGACGTGGACGAGGCGACGGTGCTCGCCGGCCTGCTCGACGAGATCGGCATACCCGCGTGGCTGTCGTTCACGATCGACGGCGAGCTGACCCGCGCCGGCCAGCCGCTGTCGGAGGCCTTCGCCGTGGTGGCCGGGGTCGACGCGGTGATCGCGACCGGCGTCAACTGCTGCGCCCCGCCGACGTGCTCGCCGCAGTCCGCACGGCGCACGAGGTCACGGGCAAGCCCGGCGTCGCCTATCCCAACAGCGGCCAGGTCTGGGACAGTGCCACCCACACGTGGCACGGCGACTCGTCGTACGACCTCGGCCTCGTGCCGGGCTGGCTCGACGCCGGCGTGGCGTACGTCGGAGGGTGCTGCCGCATCGGCCCCGACGACATCGCCGCACTGGCCTCGAGCGTCGCCTGACGAGGGATCGCCGTCGTACCTGACCTGTGGTCAGATGGAACACATGACGAGCCGCATCTCGCACACGACCGTCGACTGTCACGACGCGCACGCCCAGTCGGTGTGGTGGGCCCAGGTGCTCGGCATGCAGCAGGACCCGCGGGACCCCAATGAACCGGGCCACGAGGAATGCATGATCTTCTCCCGTGACGGCCGGACGCGGCTGCTGTTCATCGAGGTGCCGGACGAGAAGCAGGTCAAGAACCGCATCCACCTCGACCTCCGCCCCACGGACCTCACGCAGAACCAGGAGGTCGAGCGCGTCGTTGCGCTAGGGGCGACCGTGGTCGCCGACCTCCGTACGCCGCAGGGCCTCGGCTGGGTCGTGCTCGCCGATCCCGAGGGCAACGAGTTCTGCATCCTGCGGAGCGACCTCGAGATCCCTGACTATCACTCGCACCTCATCACCTGATGCCGGAGCTGCTCCTCACCAACGCCCACGTCTACGGCGACGGAGCGTGGCGGCCGGACGCCGACTCCATCGCGATCCGCGACGGGGTCATCGTGGGCGTCGGGACGCACGCGGAGCTGGCCGGACTGGTGCCGTCCGCCGAGGTCGTCGACCTCGAGGGCGGCTGGGTGCTGCCCGGGTTCCAGGACGCCCACGTCCACCCGATCCAGGCCGGCCTCGAGATGAACGCCTGCAACCTGGCCGACGGGCACGACGTCAGCGACTACGTCGCCACCATCGCGGCGTACGCGCTCGCCCACCCCGAGGCCGGGTGGATCGTCGGTGGTGGCTGGTCGATGGACGCCTTCCCGGGCGGCGTCCCCACGGCCGCAGTGCTCGACCGGATCGTGCCGGACCGCCCGGTGTTCCTGCCCAACCGCGATCACCACAGCGCCTGGGTCAACACCGTCGCCCTCGAGCTCGCCGGCATCACCGCCAGCACCCCTGATCCCGAGGACGGCCGCATCGAGCGGGACGGCCGCGGCGAGGCGACCGGCGCCCTCCACGAGGGAGCGATGGAGCTCGTACGCCGACTGGTGCCGCAACCTTCACCTGGCGAGATCGCCCGGGCGTTGCAGACGGCGCAGACCCACCTCCACGCGATGGGCATCACGGCCTGGCAGGACGCGCTCGTCGGCGAGGGACTCGGGATGCCCGACTCGCTCGACACCTACCTCGCGGCGCAGCGTGACGGCACGCTGACGGCCGGAGTCGTCGGCGCGCTGTGGTGGGACCGGACCCGCGGCGAGGAGCAGATCGCCGACCTCGTCGAGCGTCGGACCCGCGCAGCCGCCGCCGGCTTCGACGCGAGCAGCGTCAAGATCATGCAGGACGGTGTCTGCGAGACGTTCACGGCCGCGGTCGTCGAGCCCTACCTCGACCGGCACGGCCGGCCCACCGACAACCACGGGCTGTCGTTCATCGAGCCGGCCGACCTGGCGCGCTACGTCCAGCTGCTCGACGCCGAGGACTTCCAGGTCCACATCCATGCCCTCGGTGACCGAGCCGTGCGCGACAGCCTCGATGCGATCGAGCACGCCATCGGGGTCAACGGCCGGCGGGGCAATCGCCACCACCTCGCGCACATCCAGATCGTCCGGCCCGAGGACGTGCCGCGCTTCGCCGAGCTCGACGTCACGGCCAACGCCCAGCCGCTGTGGGCCTGTCTCGACGACCAGATGGCCGACCTGACGCTGCCGTTCCTGAGCGCCCCCGCGAGGCAGCAGCAGTACGTCTTCAGGTCGTTGCTCGACGCCGGCGCCCGGCTCGCGTTCGGCAGCGACTGGCCGGTCTCGTCGCCGAGTCCGTTGCTCGGGATCCATGTCGCCGTCAACCGCGTGGCGTTCGGGGAGGACACTCCACCGCTCCTGCCAGGACAGCGGCTGACGGTGGCCGAGGCGGTCGACGCCTACACCCGCGGGAGTGCGTTCGTGAGCCGGCGAGACGCATCCGGACTGCTCGACGTCGGCACCGTGGCCGATGTCGTGGTCCTCGACGCGGACATTCTCGGAATCGATCCGACTGCGATCGGAGCGGTGCGGGTGACCCGCACCTACGCCCGCGGACGGCTCGTCCACGCGTTGTGACATGTCACATTTCGCCGGAATTGCTGTGATTCCGGGGAATAATGCTAGGTGAGGCAACAAATTGTTCACGCTCACATTTTGATGGCCTGTCACAGATCGACATGAAAATTTCTTGAGAGATTTACTTGACGGCGAAGTTGTTAGCGTTAACAATTCAACGCAGGGTTCACGTGGTCCACATCACATCGTGGTCGAGTGAACGCTAACAACGGGGCCGAACCTCATCCCGAGGCCAAGCCCCAAGGACGTAAGCGGATGTCCGCCCGCGAGTGTCCTGGCTCTCCCGAAGTCGAGTGACTTGGGGTGTCCCATCCCAGATGGAGGAAACAGTGTTCAAGAAACTCATCACCGTGAGCGCGGGCGTAGTGCTCGCCAGCGGACTTGCAGCTTGTGGCGGCAGCAGCGATGGAGGGTCGGGTGGCTCGGGAGGCTCCGGCGACATCACCATGGGCTTCGCCCAGGTCGGCGCCGAGAGCGGTTGGCGTACGGCCAACACCAAGTCGATCCAGGCATCGGCCAAGGACGCCGGCATCAAGCTCAAGTTCTCCGATGCGCAGCAGAAGCAGGAGAACCAGATCAAGGCGATCCGCTCCTACATCCAGCAGAAGGTGGACGTCATCGCGTTCAGCCCCGTCGTCGAGACCGGCTGGGACACCGTGCTGCAGGAGGCCAAGCGCGCCAAGATCCCCGTGATCCTGACTGACCGCGCCGTCGACTCGAGCGACAAGTCGCTCTACAAGACGTTCCTCGGCTCCGACTTCGTGCTGGAAGGCAACAAGGCCGGCCAGTGGGTCGTCGACAACGCCGACGCCAACGACGTCAACAAGGACGGCAAGATCAACGTCGTCGAGATCCAGGGCACGACCGGTGCCGCTCCCGCGATCGACCGCAAGAAGGGCTTCGAGGACAAGATCTCGGCAGACCCGAAGATCAAGGTCGTCGCGTCGCAGACGGGTGACTTCACCCGTGACGGTGGCAAGAAGGTCATGGAGGCGTTCCTCAAGTCCCAGAAGGACATCGACGTCGTCTTCGCCCACAACGATGACGAGGGACTCGGCGCGATCGAGGCCATCGAGGCGGCGGGCAAGAAGCCGGGCGTCGACATCAAGATCGTCACGATCGACGCTGTCAAGGACGGCATGACCGCGCTGTCCGAGGGCAAGATCAACTACATCGTCGAGTGCAACCCGCTCCTCGGCCCGCAGCTGATGGACCTGGCCAAGCAGGTCGTCGCAGGCGAGGACGTCCCGGCGCGCGTCGAGACGAAGGAAGGCGAGTTCGACCAGGAGCAGGCCAAGGCCGCTCTGCCGAACCGTCAGTACTGAGCACAGCAGGAATCGGGGCCCTGCGCCGCAGGGCGCAGGGCCCCACCCCAAACCTTCCAGGAATGAAGAGATGATCCAGATGACAGCCGAAGCCGCGCAGGCCACGCGCACGCAGCCGGTCGTGGAGATGAGCGGCGTCTCGGTGAGCTTCCCCGGCGTCAAGGCCCTCCAGTCGGTCGGCCTCACGCTGCGGGCCGGCGAGGTCCACGCCCTCATGGGTGAGAACGGCGCCGGCAAGTCCACGCTGATCAAGGCGCTCACGGGCGTCTACTCGATCGACGAGGGCACGATCATCGTCGGCGGCGAGCCACGTACGTTCCACAGCCCGGCCGAGTCGCAGGCCGCCGGCATCAGCACGGTCTACCAAGAGGTCAACCTCTGCACCAACCTGACCGTCGCCGAGAACATGCTCCTCGGCCGCGAGCCGCGCTCGCTCGGCCGCATCGACACCCGCGCGATGAACCGCCGCGCCGGCGAGACCCTGGCCCGCCTGGGCCTCGACATCGACCCGAAGTCGCAGCTCGGCACGCACCCCATCGCGATCCAGCAGCTCGTCGCCATCGCGCGCGCCGTCGACATCGACGCAGAGCTCCTGATCCTCGACGAGCCCACCTCCAGCCTGGATGCCGACGAGGTCGCCAAGCTGTTCGAGGTCATGCGCACGCTGCGCGCCGAGGGCGTCGCGATCGTGTTCGTCTCGCACTTCCTCGAGCAGGTATTCGAGATCTCCGACCGCATGACGGTCCTGCGCAACGGCCAGTTCGTCGGCGAGTACGTGACCGCCGAGACGACGCAGCTGCAGCTCGTGCAGGCCATGATCGGCCGCGAGCTCGAGACGCTCGAGAAGATCGAGCAGGAGGCCGACGAGCACACCGTCAAGACGCAGGGCGCTCCGCTCATCGAGGTCATCGACCTGGGCCGCAAGGGCAGCGTCGAAGCCGTCGACCTCAAGGTCTTCGAGGGCGAGGTCATCGGCATCGCCGGTCTCCTGGGCTCGGGTCGCACCGAGCTCGCCCGCCTGCTGTTCGGCGCAGACACCCCTGATCATGGCGACATGCGCATGCGCTCCAAGGTCACCAAGCTGCGCACGCCCCGCCAGGCGATCGACCACAAGATCGCGTTCTCGAGCGAGAACCGCCGGTCCGAAGGAGTCATCGAGGACCTGTCGATCGCCGACAACATGGTGCTCGCGATGCAGGCCTCCCGCGGCTGGCTGCGACCGATCCCCGCCAGGACCAAGGACCGCCTCGTCAAGAAGTACATCGAGGCGCTCGACATCCGTCCGGCCAACCCGAACGCCTTGATGCGCAACCTCAGCGGCGGCAACCAGCAGAAGGTCCTGCTCGCCCGCTGGCTCATCACCGAGCCCGAGCTCCTGATCCTCGACGAGCCCACCCGTGGGATCGACATCGGCGCGAAGGCGCAGATCCAGCAGCTCGTCGCCGACCTCGCAAAGGATGGCATGTCCGTCGTCTTCATCTCGGCCGAGCTCGAGGAGGTCCTGCGACTCAGCGACCGCCTCGTCGTGATGCGCGACCGTCGCAAGATCGACGAGCGCCCCAACGACGACGTGACCGTCTCCGACGTCCTCGAGATCATCGCGGGGGAGGTGCGCAACGATGCGTAGCTTCACCAAGAGCAACCTGTTCTGGCCGGTCCTGGCCCTCGTGCTCCTGCTGGTGCTCAACGTCACCCGTACGCCGGACTTCTTCTCGATCCGCATCCAGGACGGCCACCTCTACGGCAGCCTGATCGACATCCTGCGCAACGGGGCGCCGACCTTGCTGATCGCTCTCGGGATGACGCTCGTGATCGCGACCCGGGGCATCGATCTCTCGGTCGGCGCGATCGCCGCCATCTCCGGCGCGGTTGCCTGCACCTACATGGCCGGCTCGCCCGACGAGTCCACCGCCGGACGGGCGATCGTCGCCATGACCATGGCGGTGGCGGTGGCGGTCCTCCTGGGAGTCTGGAACGGCTTCCTGGTCTCGGTGCTGGGGATCCAACCGATCATCGCCACCTTGGTCCTGATGACGGCCGGCCGCGGTGTGGCGATGCTGATCACCGACGGCCAGATCACCACGGTCAACAACTCGCTGTTCGGGAAGGTCGGAGCCGGCTTCGTGCTGGGCCTGCCCGTCGCGATCCTGATCGCCCTGGCGGTCTTCGCCATCACGGCGCTGCTGACCCGGCGCACGGCGCTGGGCATGTTGATCGAGGCGGTCGGCATCAACCCCGAGGCGAGCCGCCTCGCCGGCGTACGGGCGCGCACCATCACGTGGATCGTGTACGTCTTCGTGGCCTTCTGCGCAGGGATCGCGGGCCTGATGATTGCCTCGAACACGAGCGCGGCCGACGCCAACAACGCCGGCCTGTTCATCGAGCTCGACGCGATCCTCGCGGTCGTGATCGGTGGCACGTCGCTCGCCGGGGGTCGGTTCTCGCTGACCGGCACGCTGATCGGCGCGATGTTCATCCAGACGCTCGCGACCACGATCCCGACGATGGGCATCCCGGCCGAGACCAACTACCTGTTCAAGGCCGTCGTCGTCATCGTGGTCTGCCTGCTGCAGTCGCCCAAGGCGCGCGCTGCGCTCGCCGTACGACGACCGACGCCCCTACTCACGAAGGGAACGGCCGCATGACCACCGTCATCGCTCCTCCCGAGCGCCCCGCAGGCAGCCCGGCGCCCCGTCCCTCGCGCGGCTTCACGTTCCCGGCCCGCTTCCTGCCCGTCATCGCGACCGTCGTGTTGTTCTTCGCGATGTTCGGCGCCGGCAGCATCCGCTACGAAGGATTCTCGTCGCCGCAGACGATCCTGAGTGTGCTGGTCGACAACACGCACCTCATCGTCCTGGCTGTCGGCATGACGTTCGTGATCCTCACTGGCGGGATCGACCTGTCGGTCGGATCAGTGGTCGCGCTCTCGAGCATGATCGCCGCTGCTGCCCTGCGCTCCGGCTGGTCAGCCCCGCTCGTGATCGTCACGGTCCTGCTGGTCGGCTCGGTCCTGGGCCTGCTCATGGGACTGGTGATCCACTACTTCGAGATCCAACCGTTCATCGTGACCCTCGCGGGCATGTTCCTCGCCCGTGGCCTCTGCTACGTCATCAGCGTCGACTCGATCCCGATCAAGAACGAGACCTTCACGTCGTTCGCCCAAGGCACGGTCCAGCTCGGCGACTACTTCATCACCCCAGCGGTCCTCGTCGCACTCGCCGTGCTGGTGATCGGTGCGATCGTCCTGCACATGACGCGGTTCGGCCGCACCGTGTACGCCGTGGGCGGCAGTGAGCAGTCCGCTCTCCTGATGGGCCTGGCCGTGGCGCGCACCAAGATCGGCGTCTATGTCATCAGCGGATTCTGCTCCGCGCTCGCGGGTCTTCTGTACGCGATCTACACGCTCTCGGGCTACAGCCTGACCGGGGTCGGCATGGAGCTCGACGCCATCGCCGCGGTCGTCATCGGCGGAACGCTGCTGACCGGCGGTTCGGGTCTCGTGCTCGGCTCGGCGGTCGGCGTCCTGGTGCTCGGCCTCATCCAGTCGTTCATCTCCTTCGACGGCACCCTCAGCTCGTGGTGGACCAAGATCACGATCGGCGTGCTGCTGCTGGTGTTCGTGCTGATCCAGCGGCTCTTCACGCGGAGAACCGTATGACGGCGAACCCCCAGCACGCGCCGGTCATGGCGGACGTCGCCAAGGTCGCGGGTGTGTCCCACCAGACCGTCTCGCGCGTCATCAACGGGATGCCCAACATCAAGGCCTCGACCCGCGAGCGCGTCGAGGCCGCGATCAAGGAGCTCGGCTACCGGCCCAACACCGCGGCCCGGGCGCTCGTGACCCGCAAGTCCTCGACGATCGGCATCATCAGCACCGAGTCGGGCCTCTACGGCCCCAACAGCATCCACCGCACGGTCGAGGACGCTGCTCGCCAGGCCGGCTACTTCGCCGGATCAGTCAGCCTGCCGACCGTCACGGCACAGTCGCTGACCGATGCGATCGATCACCTGCTGCGGCAGTCCGTCGAGGGCATCGTCATGATCGCCGCGCAGTACGAGGCGCTCGAGGCGATCAGCCGCCAGGACCCGGGCGTGCCCCTCGTCATCGTCGAGGGCGACCTGTCCAAGGCCAAGTCAGCAGTCGGCGTCGACCAGCACCGCGGCGCCTACCAGGCGACGACGCACCTGATCGAGCTCGGCCACACCACGATCGCGCACGTGCGCGGACCGCTGGAATGGACCGAGGCCGAGGCCCGGCGCCAGGGGTGGGAAGACGCCCTGCGCGCCGCCGGACTCGAGCTCGGACCGCTCTACCTCGGTGACTGGACGCCGCGCAGCGGCTACATCGCCGGCCGCCAGCTCGTGTCGGAGGGCCGTCCCTCGGCGGTCTTCGTCGCCAACGACCAGATGGCGATCGGCCTCATGCACGCCCTGCACGAGACCGGCATCGCGGTGCCGGACGACATCAGTGTCGTCGGGTTCGACGACACCCCCGAGACCGAGTTCCTCAACCCGCCGCTGACGACCGTGCGCCAGAACTTCCAGGAGGTCGGCCGCCGCGCGATCGACGTCCTGCACGCCGCGATCCTCGGCCAGAACGAGGACCTCCCGCGACTCATCGACCCCGAGCTGATCATCCGCTCGAGCACCTCCGCACCTACCCTCGGAAAGGCCCAGAAGTGAGCGAACAGTACGTCGTCGGAGTCGACTACGGCACCCTGTCGGGGCGCGCCCTGGTCGTCTCGGTCAAGGACGGCCGTGAGCTCGCGAGTGCGGTGCACGAGTACTCGCACGCCGTGATCAGCGACGCGCTGCCGACGACGCCGGACTCGCCGTTGCCGCCGGACTGGGCCCTCCAGGTGCCGTCGGACTACGTCGACGTGCTGCGCATCGCGGTGCCCGAAGCCGTACGCGCCTCGGGCGTCGACCCGGCCCAGGTCATCGGCATCGCGACGGACTTCACGGCCTGCACCATGGTGCCGACGCTGGCTGACGGCACCCCGCTCAGCGAGCTGCCGCAGTTCGCCGACCGGCCGCACGCGTACGTCAAGCTCTGGAAGCACCACGCGGCGCAGGGCCAGGCCGACCGCATCAACGAGCTCGCCGAGCAGCGGGGCGAGTCGTGGCTGCCGCGCTACGGCGGGCTGATCTCCTCGGAGTGGGAGTTCGCCAAGGGCCTGCAGGTCCTCGAGGAGGATCCCGAGGTCTACGCGGCCATGGAGCGCTGGGTCGAGGCCGCCGACTGGATCGTCTGGCAGCTCTGCGGCACGTACGTCCGCAACGCGTGCGCGGCCGGCTACAAGGGCATCCTGCAGGACGGCGCCTACCCGGAGGATGACTTCCTCGCCGGTCTCAACCCTGCGTTTGCCGATTTTGTTAACGCTAAACTTGCGCAGCCGATCGGCCAACTGGGCCGTCCCGCGGGCACGCTGACCGCCGAGGCTGCGGGCTGGACCGGGCTGCCGGAGGGCATCGCCGTCGCCGTCGGCAATGTCGACGCCCACGTCACCGCACCGGCGGCGCAGGCTGTCGACGCCGGCCAGATGGTCGCGATCATGGGCACCTCGACGTGCCACGTCATGAGCGGGACCGTCCTGCGCGAGGTGCCCGGCATGTGCGGCGTCGTCGACGGCGGCATCGTCGCCGGCACCTGGGGCTACGAGGCCGGCCAGAGCGGCGTCGGCGACATCTTCGGCTGGTTCGTCGACCACGGCGTCCCGGCGTACGTCCGTGAGGCGGCTGACGCCGCGGGCATCAGCGTGCACGAGCACCTCACGGCGCTCGCCGCCCGCCAGCCCGTCGGGGCACACGGGCTCGTGGCGCTCGACTGGCACAGCGGCAACCGCTCGGTGCTCGTCGACCACGAGCTCAGCGGGCTCATCGTCGGACAGACCCTGGCGACCCGGCCCGAGGACGTCTACCGCGCACTGATCGAGGCGACCGCGTTCGGCACCCGCACGATCATCGAGACGTTCAACGCCAGCGGGGTCCCGGTCGAGGAGCTCATCATCGCCGGCGGACTGTCCAAGAACCCGCTCCTCATGCAGATCTACTCCGACGTGACCCGCTTGCCGCTCTCGGTGATCGGGTCCGAGCAGGGTCCCGCTCTGGGCTCTGCCCTCCATGCTGCCGTCGCGGCTGGCGCGTACGCGGACATACGCGCCGCCGCGAAGGCTATGGGCTCCCTCAATCGGGCAGTCGTACTGCCCGATGAGGGACGCTCCAAGGTCTACGACCGGCTGTTCGCCGAGTACACGACGCTGCACGACCACTTCGGTCGCGGCGGCAACGACGTCATGCACCGACTCAACGCCCTGCGTCGCGAGGCGCGGGCGGGAGGTGTGTCATGACGCTCTCCCAGGACGTCCAGGCCACGATCCGCAGACTTCGCAACGAGGTCTCCGCCCTGCACGCGGAGCTGACCCGCTACGAGCTCGTGGTCTGGACAGCAGGCAATGTCTCGGCACGCGTGCCGGGCGCCGACATGATGGTCATCAAGCCCAGCGGGGTCAGCTATGACGACCTGACGCCGGAGAACATGGTCGTCACCGATCTCGAGGGCACGGTGCTCGAGGGTGACCTCTCGCCGTCGTCCGACACCGCCGCGCAGGCGTACGTCTACCGGCACCTGCCCGAGGTCGGCGGCGTCGTGCACACCCACTCGACGTACGCGACGGCGTGGGCCGCGCGGGCCGAACCGATCCCCTGCGTGCTCACGATGATGGCCGACGAGTTCGGCGGCGAGATCCCGGTCGGGCCCTTCGCCCTGATCGGTGACGACTCGATCGGCCGTGGCATCGTCGACACGCTGCGCGACAGCAACTCGCCGGCGGTCCTGATGCAGAACCACGGCGTCTTCGCGGTCGGCAAGGACGCCCGCTCGGCGGTCAAGGCCGCCGTGATGTGCGAGGACGTCGCCCGTACGACCCACATCGCCCGCCAGCTCGGTGAACCGGTGCCCATCCCGCCGGACAAGATCGCCAGCCTCTTCGACCGCTACCAGAACGCGTACGGCCAGTGAGCCCCGCGAACCATCAGAAGGAGACGTCCATGAGCATCGCCGAACGCGAGATCTGGTTCCTCACCGGAAGCCAGGGGCTCTACGGCGAGGAGACGCTTCAGCAGGTCGCCGACCAGTCACGCGAGGTCGCCGAGACGCTGGCTGCTCACCCCGACCTCACGATCCGCATCGTGTGGAAGCCGGTCCTCACCTCGTCCGACGCGATTCGCCGGACGATCCTCGAGGCCAACGCGGACGACGCGTGCATCGGCCTGATCGGCTGGATGCACACGTTCTCGCCGGCCAAGATGTGGATCAACGGCCTGGACGCGTTGCGCAAGCCGTTCCTGCACCTGCACACCCAGGCGCACCGTGAGATCCCGTGGTCGACGATCGACATGGACTTCATGAACCTCAACCAGGCCGCGCACGGCGACCGGGAGTTCGGCTACATCCAGACCCGGCTCGGCGTCGCCCGCAAGACCGTCGTCGGCCACGTCAGCAACCCTGACGTCGGCCGTCGCATCGGCGTCTGGGTCCGCGCTGCCGCCGGCGCCGCGGAGATGCGTTCGCTCAAGCTCGCCCGCTTCGGCGACAACATGCGCGACGTCGCGGTCACCGAGGGCGACAAGGTCGAGGCGCAGCTGCGGTTCGGCGTCTCGGTCAACACCTACGGCGTCAACGACCTCGTCGCGGTCGTCGACGCGGTCGACGAGGTCGAGGTCGACAAGCTCGTCGGCGAGTACCAGGACCTCTACGACGTCGCGGCCGAGCTGCGCGTCGGCGGATCGCGCCACGACAGCCTGCGCTACGGCGCCCGGCTCGAGGCGGGCATGCGGCAGTTCCTCGACGAGGGCGGCTTCGGCGCCTTCACGACGAACTTCGAGGACCTCGGTGGGCTGCGCCAGCTGCCGGGCCTCGCGGTGCAGCGCCTCATGGCCGACGGCTACGGGTTCGGCGGCGAGGGCGACTGGAAGACCTCGGTCCTCGTCCGCACGACCAAGGCCATGGCCGCGGGCCGTCCCGGCGGAACCTCGTTCATGGAGGACTACACGTACCACCTGGAGCCGGGCAACGAGAAGTCGCTCGGCGCGCACATGCTCGAGGTGTGCCCGACGATCTCGACCGAGAAGCCGACGATCGAGGTGCATCCCCTGGGCATCGGCGGCCGCGAGGATCCCGTACGCATGCGGTTCGTCGCCGACCAGGGCGAAGGCATCGTCGTGGGCCTGTCGGACATGGGTGACCGGTTCCGGCTGACGGCCAACGACATCACGCTGGTCGAGCCCGACGAACCGTTGCCGCAGCTGCCGGTCGCGTGTGCCGTGTGGCAGGCGCATCCGTCGCTCTCGACCGCTGCCGAGGCCTGGATCATGGCCGGCGGACCCCACCACACGGTGCTGTCGACCGCGGTCGGCATCGAGGAGTTCGACGACCTCGCCGAGATCCTGAGCACCGAGCTGTTGCACATCAACGCGGACACGACGCCCAAGAGCTTCCTCAGGGAGCTCCGCTGGAACCAGGCGTACTACCGGCTCGCCGCCGGTCTCTGACCCTCACCCCACACCGCCCTCCCCAGGAGACATCATGAGCAGCCCTACCCATTTTCGGTCTGTGACCCGGGTCACATCCGCGTGCCTGGCCATGTTCGCGCTGATCGCCGGCCTCATCGTCGGGCTCCCGATGACGGCGCAGGCGGCGGACGTCACCGACGGGCTGGTGCTCAAGTACGACCTGACGCAGGCGTCGGGCACGACGGTCGTCGACTCCTCGGGCAACGGCAAGGACGGCACGCTGAACGGCGGTGGCACCTGGGGCGGGGCGAGCGGGCTGACGCTCGACGGCACGGATGACTACGTCAAGCTGCCCAACAACATCATGTCCGGCCTGACGTCGATCACGGTCTCGACCGAGGTCTACATCGAGCCCTCGCAGGTCAACCCGTACTTCATCTGGGGGCTCGGCAACTCCGCGACGTCCAGCTCGGGCACGGGCTACTTCTTCGCCAGTGGCGACGCGTTCCGCACGGGCCTCACGCTGACGAACTGGTCGGGTGAGAAGGTCACGAGCAAGAGCGCCGCGCTGGCCCGTGGCGTCTGGAAGACCGTCACCTACACGCAGACCGGCACGACCGGCACGCTGTACGAGGACGGTGTCCAGGTCGCGCAGAACACCGACGTGACGGTCAAGCCGAGCGACATCGGCGGCGGCACGACGACCAACAACAACCTCGGCAAGTCCAACTACGCGGCCGACAAGTTCCTCAAGGGCAAGCTGCGCAACTTCCGCATCTACAACCGGGCACTCACCGCCGCCGAGGTCACCTCGCTGGCGCCGAGCGACGCCGACATCGTGGCGTCCGACAAGGCCGCCCTGTCCCTCGGCGACCTCTCGGGCGTCACGAGCAACCTGACCCTGCCTGCCATCGGCCAGCGCGGCTCCGCGGTGACCTGGTCGTCCAGCAACACCGCTGTCATCGCCAACAACGGCACCGTGACCCGCCCGGCCGCGACTGACGACCCGGCCTCGGTCACGCTGACCGCCACGCTGACCCGCGGCTCGGCCAGCGACACCAAGACGTTCCAGGCGACGGTGCTGCCTGCCGAGGGTGACCAGCAGAAGGCCGACGCCGACGCTGCGGCCATCAGCATCCCCGATGTCGACGACATCCGCGGCAACATCACCCTGCCCACGAGTGGCAGCCACGGCACGGCCATCGCGTGGGAGTCGGACAACGCGTCGGTCATCGACACGACGGGTGTCGTCCACCGCCCGGCACACGGCTCGAGCGCCGCGACGGTCCACCTGACCGCGACCGTCACGGTCGGATCGGCCACCGCGACCCGCCAGATCACCGCCACGGTCACGCCCAAGCCGGACCTCGGTCCGTACGCCGGCTATGCCTTCAGCTACTTCACCGGCGCCGAGGAGAGCATCTTCTTCGCCGCCAGCCGGGGCAACAACGCCCTGCAGTGGGACGAGCTCAACGGCGGCAAGGCCACGCTCAAGTCCACCAAGGGCACGACCGGCCTGCGCGACCCGTTCCTGATCCGTTCCCCCGAGGGCGACAAGTTCTACCTCATCGCGACCGACCTCGACATCGACGCCACCGACTGGGACACGTCCCAGCGCAAGGGCAGCAAGTACCTCGAGGTCTGGGAGTCGACCGACCTCGTCAACTGGTCCGAGCAGCGGCACGTCAAGGTCTCGCCCGACACCGCGGGCAACACCTGGGCGCCCGAGGCCTACTGGTCCGACGAGCTCGGCTCGTACGTCGTGTTCTGGGCGTCGAAGCTGTACGCCGAGAGCGACACCAACCACACCGGCTCGACGTACCAGAAGATGCTCTACGCGACGACGCGTGACTTCCGGACGTTCAGCAAGCCCAAGATCTGGCAGGACTTCGGCGCCTCGCGCATCGACTCGACGGTCCTCAAGGACGGCAGCACGTACCACCGCTTCACCAAGGACGAGGGCGGCGTGACCGGCTGCTCCGACATCATCCAGGAGAAGAGCAACGACCTCCTCGCGGTCGACGACGCCAGCCAGCCCGGCTGGGACATCAACAACCCCGCGTGGAAGATCGAGGACTCCTGCATCGGCAAGAAGGCCGGCACGTCCGCGGTCGAGGGACCGACGGCGTTCAAGGCCAACGCGGGTGACACCTCGGGCTCGAAGTACTACCTCTTCACCGACGAGTACGGAGGACGCGGCTACATCCCACTCGGCACCGACAACATCGACGCGCCGAGCTGGAAGGTGCCAGCCAGCTACAAGCTCCCCGGCAGCCCGCGGCACGGCACGGTCATCCCGGTCACGGCCGACGAGCTCAAGCGGCTGCGCAACGATCCCGACCCGGTCAAGGCCAACGCCGACGGCGAGGTCGTGCACTACAAGCTCGACGACACCTCCGGCACGACCGTCAAGGACTCGTCAGGCAACGGCTACGACGGCACCCTGAGCGGCGACGCCTCCTGGTCCGACGGCTCGCTCAACCTCGCGGGCACCAACGGGCACGTCAAGCTGCCCGACAACATCATGACGGGGCTCAACCAGATCACGGTCTCGACCAAGGTGTGGATCGACCCGAGCCAGGCCAACCCCTACTTCATCTGGGGTCTCGGCAACACCGACTCCGGAGGGGTCGGCAGCGGCTACCTGTTCACGAGCGGCAACGACAAGTACCGGACCTCGATCGCTACCGGCAACTGGACGACCGAGCAGACCGCCACGGACGACGCGTCCGCGCCGCGGGGTGCCTGGAAGACCATGACGTACACGCTCAAGGACGGCACCGCGACGATCTATCTCGACGGCGTCAAGGTCGGCGAGAAGACCGGCGTCACGATCGTGCCCGGTGACATCGGTGGCGGCCGGACGACGGCCAACTACATCGGCCGCTCGGTCTACAACGCCGACAAGTACCTCAAGGGCAAGGTGGCGGACTTCCGCATCTACAACCGCGCCCTGTCCGCGGCCGAGGTCAGGGACCTCGGCGCAGATCCGACCGCGATCACCGATGTCGACCTCGACAGCCTCAAGATCGACCCCATCATCGACGCGGCGTCGAGCACCGTCACGCTGCCGGTCAAGAAGGGCACCGACCTCACGGCTCTGGAGCCGGCGTTCGAGATCGCCTCGACCTCGACGATCACGCCAGAGGTCACCGGACCGATCGACCTGAGCCACGAGAGGACCTTCACGGTCACCGCGGCCGGCGGCCAGACCCGGGACTGGAAGGTCCGGGCGGTCGAGATGAAGTCGCCGATCCTGCCCGGCTTCAACGCCGACCCCAACATCGTCCGGTTCGGCGACACCTACTACATCTACGCGACGACGGACGGCTTCCCCGGCTGGGGCAGCTCGAAGTTCAAGGTGTGGTCGTCCAAGAACCTGGTCGACTGGACCGAGCACGGCACGATCCTCGACCTGGGCCCGGACATCTCGTGGGCTGACAGCAACGCGTGGGCGCCGACGGCGACGGAGAAGGACGGCAAGTACTACTTCTACTTCTCGGCGCAGCAGAACATCGGCGTCGCCGTCTCGGACTCGCCGCTGGGACCGTTCACCGACCCGATCGGCAAGCCGCTGGTCAGCAAGGCCGACTACGGCAACGCGCAGCAGATCGACCCGGCGGTGTTCACCGACGACGACGGCCAGTCCTACCTCTACTGGGGCAACGGCTCGGCGTACGTCGTGCCGCTCAACGCGGACATGACGTCGTACGACGTGAGCAAGCGCGTCAAGATCACCGGCTTGACGGACTTCCGTGAGGGCCTGTTCATGAACAAGCGCGCCGGCAACTACTACCTCAGCTGGTCGATCGACGACACCGGCAGCGAGAACTACCGCGTCGGCTACGCCATGAGCGACAGCCCGACCGGACCGTTCGTCAACAAGGGCGAGATCCTCACCAAGGACGCGAGCCTGGGCATCCTCGGCACCGGCCACAGCTCGATCATCCAGGTCCCCGGCACGGACGACTGGTACATCGCGTACCACCGGTTCGGGATGCCCGGCGGAGACGGCACGCACCGGGAGACCACGATCGACCGGCTCTACTTCAACGCCGACGGCACGATCAAGAAGGTCGTCCCGACCCTCGAGAGCGTCGACCCGCTGACGTACGAAGGCGCGCCCCCGCAGGCAGCGATCTCGCACGCCGGCAGCAGCGGCTGGTACGGCAAGGGTGCCGAGCTGACCCTCACGGGTGGTGATGGCGTGAAGATCCTGCAGTACCGCATCGACGGTGGCGCCTGGAAGACGTACGACTCACCAGTCGCGCTCGACGCCGGGACATACGGCATCGACTACCGGGCGCAGGGCGACAACCTGATGTGGAGTGACGTGTCGTCGCTCGACGCCAAGGTGGACCTCACGGACCCCGAGGTCGCGGACGAGCTCGCCGACCGCACGGTCACGCTGACCGCGTCCGACGCGGACTCCGGCGTGGCGGCGATCCAGTACCAGCTCGATGGCGGGGCCTGGCTGACGTACACGGCTCCGGTCGTGGTCGACGGCGCAGCCCACACGATGCAGTTCCGCGCCACGGACGTGGCCGGCAACCAGGGTGCGACGGGGTCACGCGACATCCCGAAGGCCGACGATCCCGGACCGGGAGCGGCGCCCGTCGCCACCACGGCACCGGTCGTCCTGGGCGTTCCGAGGGTCGGCCTGACGGCTGACCGCATTCGATGGCGAGTGGGACCAGACCGGCCTGACGTTCAGCCGCACGTGGCTGCGTGACGGCGTGCCGATCGCCAAGGCCACGGGGCGGACGTACCAGCCTGTCGGGCAAGGACGCCGGGCACCGCATCTCGGTGCAGGTGACCGCGACCAAGACCGGCGTGACGCCGGGTGTCGCAGTGTCGGCCAAGACCGCCAAGGTGGCCAAGGCTGTCAGTCACACCAGTGCCTCGCTCAATGACCGGACGGTGCGCAGCGACACGGTCGTCAAGCTGCGCGTGTCGGTCAGCGGCAGCGGCTTCGTGCCCGACGGCAAGGTCGCCGTCTACTACCGCGGCCGGCACATCAAGACGCTCACGCTGCGAAACGGCAAGGCGTCGTCGAGCTATCGCGTCATCAAGCGAGGCAAGCACACGTTCCGGTTCGCCTATCGCGGATCGCCTGGCGTGCTCTCCAGCTCGGACTCCGTGAACGTGCGAGTCCGCTAAAGCCCCGGGCGGCACCACCTCCTCTCCTCCAGTGAGGTGGTGCCGGCCGGTTTCCACACCTTTCAGTATCTGTCGGCACCATCTCCGAGAGCGGGAACATCGTGAGTACTCAGACCTCGACCACCAGGCGGCGTTCGCTGCGCTCCGGCGTGCTGTTCTCCGTCGCCGCATTGTTAACGCTCACAACGCTGGCGCCGCAGACCGCGGACGCGGCCGACCCCTCGACGACGGGATGGCGGGACGACTTCGACGGCAGCAGCCTCGCCGCGGACTGGAACATCACGAACGAGGACGCCGACGCCTACTCGGTGACCGGCGGCAAGCTCGCGGTGTCGGGCCAGCCCGGCGACACGTACCAGGACGTCAACACCGCGAAGAACATCTTCATGGTCGACGTCCCGGCGGGCGACTTCACGGCGGTCACCAAGGTCTCCGCGCCGGTCGCGAAGGTCTACCAGGGCGCCGGGCTCATCGCCTGGAAGGACATGGACAACTACGTACGCTCCGGGCTGACGTTCGTCGGCAACCTGTCGCCGTCCGGCATCGCCGTCGAGAACGACGTCGAGACGGGCGCCTCGTTCCGCGCGGCGTCGTTCGCCGACCGCCCGGGCGCCGACTCGGCGACGCTGCGCCTGCAACGCGTCGGCGACACGATCACGACGAGCTGGTGGAACGACGAGACCGACGCGTGGGTGACCGCGGGCTCTGTCGACGTCACGTTCGACACGACCCAGGTCGGCCTCTACGCCCTCGGCGCCCAGGACGGCACCGCGCTGGCGGCCAGCTTCGACTACTTCTCGGTCGATGCGGCGCCGGGCGAGGACATCGTGCCGACCACGACGTTCGCGCTCAAGAACGCCGGCGACAAGCCCTACCTCGTCAGCAACGGCACCGACCTGACCCTGAGCGACACGCGGCCGACAGCGAGCCTGGGCCTGACCGCCGAGGCGGCCGGCGGTGGCGCCGTCGACCTGCAGACCAAGGACGGCGGCCTGCCCCTCGTCATCGCCGACGACCGGCTGACCCTCGGAGCCGGCGGAGCGGACCCGACCGCTCTGCGGCTGACCGACGCCGGCGGCGGCAAGCTCTTCATCCGCGACGGCCGCCGACGGTGACTCGTACGCGACCGAGGCCGACAACGGCACGATCCAGATGGGCGACCGGCAGGACGCCGCGCGGTTCACGCTGAGCGAGATCGACGACAGCGTCGCCGCGTTGCACATCGACGGCGACGGCAAGGGCGCCTCGATCAGCGACACGATGTTCGGCATCTTCTTCGAGGACATCAACTACGCCGCCGACGGCGGGCTGTACGCCGAGCTGGTGCGCAACCGGTCGTTCGAGTTCAACTCCTCCGACAACGGCTCGTTCACCGGGCTCACGGGCTGGCAGACGCTCAACCGCAGCGGCAGCGGCACGACGGCGACCGTGCTGAACGACGGTGAGCGGCTCAACGCGATGAACCGCAACTACCTCAAGCTCGACGCGGCCGCCGCCGGTGACGGGGTGCGCAACACGAGCTTCAACAACGGCGTCGCGGTCAAGGCCGGCGCGACGTACACCGCCTCGGTCTGGGCCCGCAGCACCACGGCCCAGGACCTGACCCTGCGCGTGGAGAACAACGACAACACGGCCGTCGCGGCGAGCGGCAAGGTCGCGATCGACGGCAGCGACACGTGGAAGAAGTACGACGTCGAGATCACCGCGACCGACACGACCGACGCGGGCCGCCTGGCGGTGCTCGCGGGCGCCGGCTCGACGATCCGGCTCGACATGGTGTCGTTCATGCCCGAGGACCGCTGGGTCGGCCCGGTCAACGGCAAGTCCGTGCTCCGCAAGGACCTCGCCGAGAAGGTCGCCGACATGAAGCCGTCCTTCGTCCGGTTCCCGGGCGGCTGCGTCACGAACGTCGGCACGTTCAAGTCGTACGAGGAGAGCAACTACACCGACCGCAAGCGGACGTACCAGTGGAAGGAGACCATCGGGCCGATCGAGCAGCGCCCGACGAACTGGAACTTCTGGGGCTACAACCAGTCGTACGGCATCGGCTACCTGGAGTACTTCGAGCTCGCTGAGGACCTCGGCGCGCAGCCGCTCCCGGTGCTGTCCGTCGGCGCCAACGGCTGCGGCAGCACGATCCCGGAGATGAAGGACGACGCCTCGATCGCGCGCTGGGTCGACGACACGGTCGACCTGATCGAGTTCGCCAACGGCAGCACCGACACCGAGTGGGGCGCCAAGCGCGCCGCGCTCGGCCACCCCAAGCCGTTCGGGCTGAAGATGATCGGCCTCGGCAACGAGGAGAACACCACGACGTTCGAGGCGAACTTCCCGAAGTTCCGCGACGCCATCAAGGCGAAGTACCCCGAGATCAAGATCATCTCGAACTCCGGGCCGGACTCCTCGGGTGCACGCTTCGACACGTTGTGGAACTTCAACCGGGCGCAGAAGGTCGACCTCGTCGACGAGCACTACTACCGCGACCCGAGCTGGTTCCTGGCCAACAACCACCGCTACGACACGTACGACCGCAGCGGGCCCAAGGTCTTCCTCGGTGAGTACGCCTCGCGGGGCAACACGTTCGCGAACGCGCTCTCGGAGGCGTCCTACATGACGGCGCTGCAGCGCAACGCCGACGTCGTGCGCCTGGCGTCGTACGCCCCGCTGCTCGCCAACGAGTCCAACGTGCAGTGGACCCCGGACGCGATCTGGTTCGACAACGACGAGTCGTGGTCGTCGGCCAACTGGGAAGTCCAGAAGATGTTCGGCAACAACGTCGGCGACGAGGTCGTGCCGAGCACGTTCGACGGTGCGGTCAACCAGCCGGACGACATCTCGGGCGGCGTCTTCCTGTCGACGTGGAGCACTGCCGCGTCGTACGACAACCTCACCGTGAAGTCCAACGACAACGGCGACACGCTCTTCTCCGACACGTTCGACGACGCCTCCAAGTGGTCGCCGCAGTCGGGCACCTGGGCGGCGACGGGCGGCAAGTACACCCAGACGTCGACGTCGGTCAACGACGCCCGCAGCATCGTCACCGGTGCGTACGCCAAGGACTGGAGCAACTACACGCTCGAGCTCGACGCCACCAAGCAGTCCGGCGCCGAGGGCTTCCTCGTCGGCTTCGGGGCCAAGGACACCAACGACTTCTACTGGTGGAACATCGGCGGCTGGGGCAACACCCGTTCGGTGCTCCAGAAGGCGTCCGGCGGTGCGGCGAGCGAGGTCAAGGCTCTGGAGAACAAGAGCCTGGTGACCGGCCAGACGTACCACATCAAGGTCGTCGTCGCGGGGCACACGATCAAGCTCTACCTCGACGGTGAGCTGCAGATGTCGTACGACGAGGCGGCCTCGACCGAGCAGCTGTTCCAGGTCGTCACCCGTGACAAGAAGTCCGGCGACCTGGTCGCCAAGGTCGTCAACACCGCGACCAAGCCCGTGCGCACAGCAGTCGACGTCTCGGACGTGGGCATCAAGGGGGCCGGCAAGGTCACGCAGCTGACCGCGTCGTCGCTGTCGGACACCAACTCCAAGTCCAACCCGACCAAGGTCGTGCCGGTCACCAGCACGCTCAACGGGCTGTCGGACACGTTCACGTACGAGTTCCCGGCCTCGTCGGTCACGTTCCTGCGCATGGAGACGACCGACGCCGAGGCGCCGGTCGTGTCGAGCCTCGAGCTCGTGGGCGACAGCGCGCGAGGCAACTACGCCGACCCGGTGACGGTCAAGGTCGAGGCGACGGACGACCGCAAGGTCGACCACCTCGAGGTCTCCGTCGACGGCGGCGCCTTCAGCTCGAAGGCTGGCGCGAACGCGTCGTTCGAGGTCGCCGGCGACGGCGCCCACACGGTGGCCGTACGCGCTGTGGACTCGTCCGGCAACGTCGGCGAGACGCGGCCGGTGTCGTTCACGATCGACGCGACACCGCCGGTCTCCAAGGCCGTCGTGGACGCCGACGCCCGCACGGTGACGCTCTCGGCGGCTGACTCCGGCGCGGGCCTGGCCCGCATCGAGTATCGCGTCGGAGGCTCGGGGGACTGGTCGACGTACGCGGATCCCGTCACGGTCGGTGACGAGGAGACGACCGTGGAGTTCCGCGGCGTCGACAAGCTCGGCAACGTCGAGGCCGCCAACTCGAGCGTCGTGCCCGCCAAGGGCAAGCAGCTCGCGGCGACCGTCACCGCCGTGACGCTGTCCGGCACCACGGTGAAGTTCGGCGACAAGGTGACCGCGACCGTACGCGTCAAGGGCACCGGTGGCGTCCCGACGGGTGAGGTCTCGGTCCTGTCCGGGGCGACCCTGCTCGGCTCGGCGCAGCTGACCGACGGACGGGCGACCCTCACCCTGAAGGCGTCCGACATCGGCGTCGGCACCAAGACGCTGGTCGCCCGGTATGCCGGCAACGCCGACTTCGCCGCCTCGCAGGACTCGGTCGGACTCACGGTGTCGAAGGCGTCGTCCCGCACGAAGGCGACCGTCTCGCCCAAGTCCATCACCCGGTCGAAGCACGCCAAGGTCTCGGTCGTGGTGTCCGCGAGCCCCTCAACCGCCCTCGCGGGCACCGCGACCGTCAAGGTCTACCGCAACGGCAAGCTCGTCACCGAGCGCACGGGCCAGGTCAGCTCGACGGGTCGCGCCAGCATCACGCTGCCGCTGCTCTCCAAGCGCGACCGCTACACCCTCAAGGTGAAGTACTCCGGCTCGCCGACCGTCAGCAGCTCGTCCGCCGCATCGACCTACCTCCGAGTGAAGTAGGCCGCCGTGATCACCACCATCAGCAAGGGGCATTCCATGAAGGTCACGACCAAGGTCTCGCGCGGCTTCATCGCGGCAGCGATGGGTGTCGCGATCACCGCGGCCGGCCTGGCGGCAACGCCGGCCGCGGCCAGCGACACGACGACGGGTCTCGTCGCCTGGTACAAGCTCGACGAGACGAGCGGCACCACCGCCGCCGACTCGTCGGGCAACGGGCGCACAGCGTCGGTGGCCGGCACGGCTTCGTGGAACGCCGGTGACGGCTTCACGTTCAGCGGCGGCAACAACAGCAGCGGCAACGCGATCACGCTGCCCAACAACCTGCTGGCCGGGCTCGACGACGTGAGCGTCGACTTCGACGTCAAGGTCGACCCGGGCCTCAGCGGCAACTGGTTCATGTTCAACCTCGGCAACGCCGCGACGTACCCCAACGGCACGGGCTACCTGTTCGTGACCAACGACGCGCAACGGCCGCTATCGCGGCACGATCGCGCCGGGCGGCTTTGCGACGGAGCAGAGCGTCTCGCGCGCGGGCGGCGTGGCCACCGGCGTGTGGAAGCACGTGACCCTCACGATCGACGGCGGCACCCCGTCGACACCCGGCACCAGCAAGCTGTACGAGGACGGCGTGCTCGTCGCGACCAACAGCAACCTCACGACCAAGCCGTCGGACCTCGGAGAGCCTGACGGCACCTCGACGCGCAACGTCATCGGCCGTTCGGCGTACTCCGGCGACCTGTCGTTCAAGGGCACGATCCGCGACTTCCGGATCTACGACCGGGCGCTCGACGCCGGTGACGCGGCGACGCTGTCGGCCAAGACCTCGACCGCGGCGACCACGGCCGACAAGGCTGCGCTGACGCTGGGCGACACGTCGGCGGTCACCGCCAACCTGACGCTGCCGGCCAAGGGCTCGGCGGGCTCGACGGTCACCTGGGCCTCGTCGGTCCCCGCCACCATCAGCAATGGCGGCGTCGTGCACCGGCCCGCCCACGGCGCCGGCAACGCCGCCGTCACCCTCACCGCGACCATCACGCACGGTGCGGTGAGCACGACCAAGGACTTCCAGGTCACGGTGCTCGAGGACGAGCTCGACGATGCCGGCAAGGTGCAGGCCGCACTCGCCGCGATCGAGCTCGTGCACCCCGACGACGTCCGTGGCAACCTGACGCTGCCGACCAAGGGCGCCTCGGGCACGGCCCTGACCTGGGCGTCGTCCAAGCCCGGCGTGGTGACCTCGACGGGTGAGGTCACGCGCCCCGCGCACGGCGCCGACCCGGTCGACGTCACGCTGACCGCCACCGGCAAGCTCAACTCCACGACCGACACCCGCGACCTCGTCGTCACGGTCAAGCCGGCACCGGCTGCGCTCGACCTCAAGGCGTACGCCTTCGCGTACTTCGCCGGCGAGAGCACGGACGACGGCGAGAAGATCTACATGGGCGCCAGCAAGGGCAACGACCCCATGGACTACGACGAGCTCAACGACGGCAAGCCCGTCCTGGCCTCGCAGTTCGGCACCAAGGGCCTGCGCGACCCGTTCATCATCCGCTCGCACGAGGGTGACCGCTTCTACCTGCTCGCGACCGACCTCAAGGCATACCCGGCGGTCGACTTCGGCGAGGCGCAGGAGACCGGCAGCAAGTACCTCGAGGTCTGGGAGTCGACCGACCTCGTGCACTGGAGCAACCAGCGGCACGTCAAGGTGTCGTCGGACTTCGCGGGCAACACGTGGGCGCCGGAGTCGTACTACGACGAGACCACGGGTGAGTACGTCGTCTACTGGGCCTCCGCGCTCTACCCGACGACCGACACGGCCGGCCGCGACATCAACACGTCGTACCAGCGGATGATGTACGCGACGACGCGCGACTTCGTGACGTTCAGCGACCCCAAGCCGTGGATCGACGTCAAGCGCGGCACCGGCAAGGGCATGATCGACGCCACGGTCGTCAAGGACGGCGACACGTTCTATCGCGTCGTCAAGGACGAGGCGTACATGATCCCGCGCCAGGAGAAGTCGACCGACCTGCGCGCCACGGTCACCGGCTCCCTGCCGACCACGACCTCGGCGCCGGGCTGGCAGCTCGTCAAGGAGAAGCTCGGCCTCGACCAGCCCAACCCGTGGGGTGGCACGTTCACCGGTGGTGAGGGCCCGACGGTCTTCCGCGACAACAAGGATCCCGACCACTGGATCATGTTCATCGACCAGCCCAGCTATCACGGCGGCCAGGGCTACATGGCGTTCGAGACGCACGACATCGCGTCGGCGGACTGGAAGGCAGTGCCCGATGCGGACCTGCCCAGCAGCCCGCGGCACGGCACGGTGCTGCCGGTGACGCAGGAGGAGCTCGACCGGATGCGGCTGAACCTGCAGCCGGACCTGCTCGTCGAGTCGGTCGAGCCGGTCACCGTGAGCACCAAGGCCGGCACGGCGCCGGCGCTGCCCGACACGGCGACGGTGCACTACGCCGACGGGTCGACCAAGGACAAGACGGTCGACTGGGACGACATCGACCCGGCGAAGTACGCCGACGTCGGCACGTTCGAGGTCGAGGGTGACGTGGCACCAGGCTCGACGATCCGCGCCAAGGCGACCGTCACGGTCACGGACGCGCTCGACCCCACCGTCACGCTGTCGACCGACCCGGTCAGTCCTGACGGCCTGGCCGGCTGGTGGGTGTCCTCGCCGGTCAAGGTCACCGCAGCGGGCTTCGACGACCGCGAGGTCGCCGGTGTCGAGACCTCGGTCGACGAAGGCCCCTGGGTGCCCGTCGACGCCGACGAGGTCACCGTGCAGGTCAGCGGCGAGGGCGCGCACTCCGTACGGGCGAGGGCCACCGACGCGAGCGGCAACGTCTCGCCTGCGCAGACGCTCGACCTCAAGATCGACACCGCGGCCCCGATCAGCAAGGCCGCGGTCGACACCGCCGAGCGTACCGTCGCGCTCACCGCGGCAGACGAGACCTCCGGCGTGGCCCGGGTCGAGTCGCGGATCGGCACCTCGGGAGCATGGACGCCGGGCGGCACGGTGCCGGTCGGCTCGGGTGAGACCGTGCGTGCAGTTCCGCGCGGTCGACAAGGCCGGCAACGCCGAGGAGCCGAACGTCGTCACGGTGCCCGCAGCCGGGCAGGGCCTGCACGACTCGGTCACCGTCGCGACGCTGTCGGCGAGCAAGGTCCGCTACGGCTCGAGCGTCACGGTCACCGCGAGGGTCAACGGCGCGGGCCAGACGCCGACCGGAGCGATCCGCGTGCTGTCCGGCGACACCCTCGTCGGCAGCGGGACGCTCGCGAACGGCCGGGCGACGATGACCGTCAAGACGGTCGCGCTCGGCTCGGTCGGGACGCACCCGCTGACCGTCCGCTACGACGGTGACACGGAGTATCGCGCCTCCGACGACGCCGTCACGCTGACCGTGATCAAGGCGGCGTCGAAGGTGTCGGTCTCGCTGTCACCGTCGAGGATCACGGCGAAGTCCCACGCCAAGGTGAGCCTGAAGATGATCGCCAACCCGGTGGTCCCGGTGACCGGCAAGGTGCGGGTCGAGGTGAGGGCCGGCGGCAAGACGTACGTCAGCCGCACGCTCACGATCGGCTCGGGCGGCCGCGCCACGACGACGCTGCCGAAGCTCAAGAAGCGGACCTACAGCCTCCGCATCACGTATGCCGGCAGCGCTTCGGTCGAGTCGATGTCACGGACCGTGACGCTGCGGGTGCACTAGGGATGCTGCACGAGCTGGCCCGCACGGAGGTCCGGGGTCGCCACCACAGTGACTGGGTGGCGACCCTGGACCGGCTGCGCTCGCGAGGCATGGACGAGGCCGGCCTCGAGCTGCTGGTCGAGTGCATGGCTGCGGCCGAGCGTGAGGCGTGGGCCGTGCAGGGCATCCCGACCCCTGTGTATGCCCACCGGGCAGCGGTGATCCACCGGCGCCGCCGCGACCATGCTGCGGAGGTCGAGGTGCTGGAGCGGTGGATCGCGGCCTGCCCCGAGCCGCGCGACCCCTACAGTCGGCTGGCTGTGCGGCTCGTCAAGGCCCGGCGCCTGCGCGACGCTGCGGGCAGTCAGACCCGGCGCAGGGCGTACCGGGCCGCGTTGTAGCCGCACATGCCGTGGGCGCCGGCTCCCGGGGGAGTCGCCGCGGAGCAGAGGTAGACGCCGTCGGCACCCGTTGCGTACGGGTGCAGGGTCAGGCGCGGCCTGGCGACGAGCTGTCGTGCGGTGTTGGCGCCGGCGATGATGTCGCCGCCCACGAAGTTCGCGTTGCCCGCCTCGAGCTCGGCTGTCGTACGCACGTGGGTCGCCAGGACGCGTTCGCGGAACCCGGGTGCGAACCGCTCGATCTGGCTCGTGATCGCCTCGGTCGCGTCGCCCGTGAAGCCGGCCGGCACGTGCGCGTAGGCGTACAGCGGGTGCACGCCGTCGCGGGACCGGGTGGGGTCGGCGACGTACTGCTGGCCGACGAGGACGAACGGGCGGTCGGGCATCCGGCCCTCCGACACGGCCCGCTCGGCGTCGGCGATCTCCTCGTAGGTCCCGCCGAGGTGCACCGTGCCGGCGGAGCGGGACGGCTCATGCGTCCATGGCACCCCGCCCTCGACCGCGTAGTCGACCTTGAACGCGCCCGGCCCGTGCTGATAGCGCCGGTACGCCCGGGACACGCGAGCCGGCATGCGGTCACCGACGATGGCGGCCGCGGATCGCGGCGAGGTGTCGAGCATGACGATGTCGGTGGGGCCGATCTCGTCCAGCGAGCGCACCGTCACGCCGGTCTCGAACGTCACCCCGTGAGCCGTCGCCAGCTCGATCATCGCCCGGCTGATCTCGCCCGTGCCGCCCTCGGCGACGGGCCAGCCCAGCGCATGGGCGGAGGCGCCGAGCGCGACCGGTATCGACGACGACAGGACTCCGGAGAACGGCCGGAACGTGTGTGCGGCGGCTCCGGCGAACAGGCCGCGCGCCTCAGGAGTGGCCCAGCGGTGGGCGAGTGCCGGGATCGGCAGGGCGGCGTACGCGCCGAACCTCGCGAGGTGCACCGGATGACTCGGCACGCGGAGCACCGGCATGAGGATGTCGTCGGAGAGTGCGCCGAACCGATCTGCCAACGGCCCGAAGAGCCGCTTCCACGCGCGGCCGTCCGGGCCCAGCCCGGCGGCCGTCTCGTCGACCGATCGCCACACGGCCGCGCCCCGTCCGTCGTCGAGTGGATGGCTGAACTGGACGTCGGGCCAGCGCCACACCAGGCCGGCGTCGCCGAGGTCGAACTCCTTGGCGAATGCCGAGCCGACCGCCAGCGGATGGATCGCGGAGCACTCGTCGTGCACGAGTCCCGGGAGTGTCAGCTCGCTCGAGGTCGCGCCGCCGCCGAGCCGGTCCGCCGCCTCGAGCACCGTGACCTCGATGCCTGCAGCGGCAAGGGTGAGGGCGGCGGCGAGGCCGTTGGGGCCGCTGCCGACGACGGTGGCGGTCGTCACCGCTCGACGCGCCAGACGCTGGGCGCCGTGCCGTGATCGCGCTTGAACGCGCGGCTGAAGGCTTCGTCCGACTCGTACCCGACCTGGCGCGCGACGGCCGTCACCGACAGGGTCGTGGAGCGCAGCAGGTCCTCGGCGACGTGCATCCGCCAGCCCGTCAGGTAGCGGATCGGCGCGAGACCCAGCACCGAGCGGAACCGCTCGTCGAGCCCGGTGGACGAGACCGTGGCCTCGCGCGCGAGACCGGCGAGCGTCCACTTGCGGCCAGGGTCGCCGTGGATCGCGGCAAGCGCGGGCGCGACGACCGGGTCGCGCAGGGCGGCCAGCCAGCCGGTGTCGGTCGCGGGCGCGTTGGCCAGGTGCAGCTTGAGCACCTCACGCAGCAGGAGCTGAGGTATGTCGGTCGGGGTCGCGACGCGATCGTCGGTCACCTGGCTCGTCTGCTGGAGGACGAGGTCGCTGCTGGCCTTGACCCACGACCGTACGGGCCCCTCCGGTGGGGTCACCACGAAGACCGGCGGGAAGACACCCATGCGGGGGTCGAACAGCTGGTCGTCGCACGCCAGGTAGCCACACACGAACTGGCTCCTGTCGCCCCCACGACCGATCGTGATGTGGGGCACCGCATCCCACGGTGGTGGCTCGATGAGCTGCGAGATCGGCACGACCTCGGCGGTCTCGAGCCCGCCCATGCGGTGCTGGTCGTTGTAGGGCAGCACGATGACGTCCCCGTCGTGGGCCCACACCTTGTGGGATCCGGCCTCGACCCAGCAGGTGCCTGACACGACGACGTGGAAGATGACGAGCCGCACTGCGTCAGGGGCCAGCACAGCAGCGATGTCCTGCGACGGCAGCGACTCGTACGCCCATGCCTCGGTGCACTCCCCGTGCAGGAAGATCGCGCCGGTCAGCTGGACCTTGGCCAGAGCGTCCGAGAGCGCGGCGGATCGGTCAGCCGTTGCGGCATCCCGGTCATGGTCGCCGCGCGCCATCGTCATGAAACTGAGTGTGTCAGCACTTTCTCGAGGGAGACAGCACATGTCGAACCACGCCAGGGCCGATCGGTTCAATGCCACGGGCTTCTCCCGCTGGGTCAACGGTGCCGCGGGCCGCACGTTCCGTCTCGTCGCCGGCGCCGCCTGGCTCACGTTCGGACTGCTGTTCCTCGATCACTGGTGGGGGATCGCGGCGGCAGTGTGGAGCTTCTTCCCGCTGAGCGCCGGCCTCCTCGACCTGTGCTGGATCAGTGCCGCGCTCGGTGGGCCGCTCCGCAGCAGGACCATCCGTGTGGCGCAGACTCACGGTGCGGCGGAGCGCTCGCCGGCCATCTGACGTCAGGAAGCGATCAGGCGGGGAGCAAGGTTCGTGACGCGTCGTTCGAGCTCCGTGTAGGCGAGGTCGAACGCCGCATCGTTGCCCTGCGCCACGGGGTCCGGCACGGACCAGTGGAGGTTGACGGCTGGGCTGAGCTCTTCGTAGGCGTTGTCGCAGACCGCGACCACGTAGTCGTCATCGGCGGCGACGTCGGACAGCATGCTGGGCGTCGATCCGATGAGCTTCAACGAACGCCGTTTGGCGACCGCCTTGGCGCCGTCTGACACGCGCTCAGCTGGACGTGTGCCAGCCGATGCCACCGGTACGTCGCTCGCCCGGCGCCACAGCGCCGCGGCGAGCTGCGACCGCGCCGAGTTGGCCGAGCACACGAACAGGATCCGGCCGACGTGGAGCCCGTCGGCCGTCGGGGGCTTGGCGAGCGAGGAGTCGAGGAGAGTCAGGTAGGTCCGACGGCGGTCGCCCTCGGATCGTCGTCGAGCGACCAGGCCGGCATCCTCGAGCACCTTGAGGTGATGCGCGAGCAGGTTGGACGGCAGGCCGACGACAACCTGCAGCTCGCTGGGGGAGCGGTCGCCGAGCGCCAGCTCCTCGACCACCATGAGGCGCGCGACGTCGGCCAGCGCCGCATGACGAGCAGCCCGCTCCGCCAAGGAAGTTCGCTCAGTACTCATTGAGTCGAGTTTGACTGAGCTAATGGCAGAGGTCAAGATGAACAGGTGAATGCCCCTGCACCGACATCAGCTCCGCAGCCGCTCCCCAGACGACTGCTCGCGGAGTTCCTCGGGACTGGGCTCCTCGTGACCGTGGTGGTGGGTTCGGGCATCGCCGCCGCCGACCTCTCGCCGGACGACGTCGGTCTCCAGCTCCTCGAGAACAGCACGGCGACGGTGCTCGGCCTCGCCGTCCTCATCCTCATGCTCGGCCCGGTCTCCGGCGCTCACTTCAATCCTGTCGTCACGGTGGCCGACTGGTTCCTGTCGCGTCGCGATCCCGGAGGCTTCTCGGCAGGTCACATCGGACCGTACGTGGTCGCGCAGGTCGTGGGCGCGATCGCCGGGAGCCTGCTGGCCAACGCGATGTTCGACGTCGGCACCGCGTTCTCCGAGCACGAACGTGCGAGCGGCGGACACCTGCTGGGTGAGGTCGTCGCCACGGCAGGGCTGGTGCTGCTGATCTTCGCGCTCGTCAGGTCCGACCGGGTGGCCCTTGCCGCGCCGGCGGTCGGTGCCTACATCGGCGCCGCCTATTGGTTCACCAGCTCAACCTCGTTCGCCAATCCTGCTGTGGCGCTCGGTCGGATGTTCTCCGACACGTTCGCCGGCATCGCGCCGAGCTCGGTGCCGTCGTTCGTCCTCGCCGAGGTTGCCGGGGCGGCGATCGGCATCGCCCTGGTGATTGCGCTGTACCCCGTTCGAGCGGTCACGCCGCACGCCCACCAAGGAGAGCCCCATGCCTGATCGCCCCACCGTGCTGTTCGTCTGCGTGCACAACGCCGGTCGCTCCCAGATGGCCGCGGGGTTCCTGCAGGCTCTCGCCGAGGGACGCATCGACGTACGGTCTGCCGGCTCGATGCCGGGCAACGCGATCAATCCGGTCGCCGTCGCAGCCATGGCTGAGGTCGGCATCGACATCGCGGGCGAGCAGCCCAAGAAGCTGACCGACGACGCGGTCATCGCCTCGGATGTCGTCATCACGATGGGATGCGGCGACGAGTGCCCCTTCTTCCCGGGCAAGCGGTACGAGGACTGGGTCCTCGACGATCCGGCCGGTCAGGGCATCGAGGCGGTTCGCCCGATCCGTGACGAGATCAAGGCTCGTGTCGAGCAGTTGATCGCCTCGCTCGAGCCCGCCTAACGGGTCGTGAAGGCGCCGCCGTTGAGGTGCAGGCACTGACCGGTGATGTGGCGGGCGTCGTCGCCGGCGAGGAAGAACGCCAGTCCCGCGACGTCCTCCGGCGTACCGGGCCGCTTGTCGTGCGTCGCGGCGATCAGGGCAGTCCGACGTTCATCGCTGAGGTTGTCACCGAAGAACGCCGTGTTCTCGATGTATCCCGGCGAGATCGTGTTGGCGGTGATCCCGTTCGGGCCCACCTGCGCCGAGAGCCCGGCGATCCAGGCCGACACCGCGGCCTTCGAAGCTCCGTACGACGTCGCGGCATACTCGGCGCCGATGGAGCCGACGGCGATGATCGTGGAGCCCCGCCCCATCCGCGGCAGCACCGCGGTGGTCGTCAGCACGGCGCTCAGCGTGTTGGCCGCGAGGTTGGCCGTCCAGGCGTCGGCAACGTCCTGCAGTGTCGGCTCGGCGACGTCGGGGGAGCCGAAGTCGGTGTTGCCGCCCGCCATGTTGACCAGGACATCGACCTGTCCGTCGATCGCCGCGACCAGCGCCTCCACGTCCGCGGGCGACGTGGCGTCGCACTGTGCCGCGCGCGCCCCGATCTCGGCGGCAGCGGTCTCCGCGCGGTCCAGGTCCCGTCCGGTGATCAGCACGTGATCGCCGGCGGCGGCGAACCGTTTCGCGACGGCGAGCCCGATCCCGCTGCTCCCACCGGTGACGACGACGTTTCGTGCCATGCTTCCTCCCGAGTATGTTTAGGTCTAAACAAGCACCCTAGACGAGCTGGAAAGCGTCCTCAAATGCCTGACTCCTCACCTGACGTCCCCGTGCCGGCGCGCCCTGCGTTCACAGCGGCAGAGATTGCTGACGCGTGGCAGCGTGAGCTGCCCGGGTCGGCGACCGAGTCGATCGAGGTCATCACGCCGCTGTGGCAGGTGGCCAAGCTGCTGGCCGACGATCGCCGCTCGACTCTTCGAGGGCTGGGCATCGATGCTGCGACTCTCGATCTGCTCAGCACGCTCAGGAGGTCCGGCGAACCGTACGTCCTGACGACCCGCGAGCTTGCGGCCCGGTGTCTCGTCACCGCGGGTGCGATCTCGCAACGCCTGGCCCGTGCTGAAGAGGCCGGGTACGTCCGGCGGGCGCGCTCGGGCAGCACCGGGCAGAACGTCTCCGTCACGCTGACCCCGAAGGGGAACACGACGATCGAGCCGGCGGTCCGGCAGCTCCTCGACCACGAGCGCGACGTGATCTCCGTCCTGAGCGATGAGGAACGCGCTCAGCTCAGCCGCATACTTTCCAAGCTCGTCGACTCGCTCACCTGAGCGCTGCGCTCAGACCTGCAGGGTCTCGGCCAGCATCGGCAGCGCGCCGGGCACCAGCGCGTAGTAGGACCACGTGCCGCGCTTCGTGCGGGTCAGGAGCCCGGCATCGACCAGGATCTTGAGGTGGTGCGACACCGTCGGCTGGGACAGGTCGAGTGGCTCGTTGAGGTCGCAGACGCACGCCTCGCCGCCCTCGTGCGCCGCGACGAGCGACAGCAGCCGCAGCCGGGTCGGATCGCCGATCGCCTTGAACCGGGCGGCCAGGGCGGTGGCCTCCTCGGCGCTCATGGCGCCGCCGGTGATGGGGGAGCAGCACGCGGTGGTGGCGGACTCGAGCACGGTGAGCTGGGTGGGCATGGCCCAGCATACTCGTTCATTGACATTTATCTATGAAGGCGTATCGTCGCATTCATCGAAACTTGTGAATGAAACAGGAGATCCCATGTCGGACCTGCAGACACACTGAGCTCCCCGTCGTCGTCATCGGTGCCGGCCCGGCCGGTCTCGCCGCAGCCGCCCAGCTGCGCAGCCGCGAGCTGCCGTTCCTCGTGCTCGAGGCCGGCGAGGTCGCGGGCGCGGCGGTGCGTGAGTGGTCGCACGTACGCCTGTTCTCCCCGTGGTCCGAGCTCATCGATCCGGCCGCCGCGGAGCTGCTCGGAGGCGCGGGCTGGACGAGTCCCGACCCTGACGCCTATCCCACGGGTGGCGCGTGGGCCGACGACTACCTCCAGCCACTCGCGGACGCCCTCGGCGACTCCGTGCGGTTCGGCACGAAGGTCGTCGGCGTCGCGAAGCGTGGCCGCGACCGCCTCGTCGACTCGGGACGCGAGGGCGAGAGCTTCACGGTGCACGTCGAGACGGCGGCGGGGGAGGAGCGGATCGCTGCCCGGGCCGTGATCGACGCCTCGGGCACGTGGACCGGGCCGAACCCGCTCGGTGGTGACGGCCTCCCGGCCCTCGGTGAGAGCGCGGCCGCGGACCGCATCGCGTACCGGATCCCCGACTTCACCGACCCCGCCACCCGGGCAAGGTATGCCGGTCGGCACGTCGTGGTCGCCGGCACCGGCGCGTCCGCGAAGGGTGCGCTGATCGGGCTGGCTGCGCTCGCAGAGGAGGAGCCGTCGACGCGCATCTCGTGGCTCGTCCGGCGGGCAAGCGTCGGTGCGGCCTTCGAGGGCAGCGAGGACGACGAGCTCGCCGAGCGCGGAGCGCTGGGCCGTCGCGCGCAGGAGGCGGTCGCATCCGGACCCGTTCGTACGCTCAACAGCTTCCGCACGGCCTCGGTCGAGCCGCGCTGACGACGGCACGCTGACGCTGACCTCGATGGACGGTCAGGTCGTCGAGGGCGTCGACGAGGTCATCGCGCTCACCGGGTTCCGGCCCGACCTGTCGATGCTCTCGGAGATCCGGCTCGACCTCGACCCCGTGCTGGAGGCGCCGCGCCGGCTCGCTCCGCTGATCGACCCCAACGTGCACTCCTGCGGCATCGGTCGAGCCGCACGGCGCCAAGGAGCTGGCGCAGCCCGAGGTCGGCTTCTACCTGGCCGGCATGAAGTCGTACGGCCGCGCGACCTCGTTCCTGACGCTCACGGGGTTCGAGCAGACCAGGTCGATCGTCGCGGAGATCGCCGGCGACCACGAGTCGGCGGCCCGCGTCGAGCTGACGCTGCCCGAGACCGGCGTCTGCGGCGGCTCGGGCGCATTCGACGACGAGCCGCGGGCGGTGGCTGCTGCGGCACCTCTGCCGGTCCCGAACTCATCACGCTGGGTCTGAGGCCCCAGGACAGCTGAGTGGGCCCCGTGGGACTCGAACCCACAACCCGCGGATTAAAAGTCCGCTGCTCTGCCAATTGAGCTAGAGGCCCGCGCCGTGCGGCGCGCGTACACAGTCTGCCAGTGGCCGGTCCGGTTCGTTGAACCGGAAAGGGTCAGTGGCCGGACCGGCGGGCTCGCTTGATCTCGTCGGCCAGGGCCCACCCGTCGCCGACCGGCCCGACATGGCCCAGCTTGTCCGGGTTCACGACGGATCGGATGGTCTGGATACGCCCGTCGAGGACCTCCAACGTCATGGTGCCGACGACGTTTCCCGCACGGTCGCGGAGCACGGCGCCCGGGGCACCGTTGAGCTGGCGCGGCTCGACCTTGGCGTCGATGTCGGCGAGGAGCGGGAAGTTCGTCGCCAGCACCCGGGCGACGTTGACCGCGCCGTGCACGATCCTGGCGAGTGCGGGGGCCTTGCCACCGCCGTCGCCCACCATCTGCACGTCAGCGGCCAACAGCTCCCGCAGTCCGTCGACGTCCCCACCCAGAAGGGCGTCGAAGAATCGGGCCGCCAGCTCGTCCCGCACCTTGCGGTCCGCCTCGAACCGGGCCTGCCCGGCCTCCATGTGCTGGCGGGCCCGGGCTGCGAGCTGGCGGCACGCGACCTCCGAACGACCGACTGCGGCTGCGACCTCGGGGAAGCCGAACCCGAACACCTCCCTCAGGACGAACACGGCCCGCTCGAGCGGGCTGAGCCGCTCGAGCAGCAGCAGGGCGGCCATCGAGACCGAGTCAGCCAGCTCGGCCGCGCGCGCCGGGTCCTCGTACGGATCCTCGACCAGCGGCTCGGGCAGCCACTCGCCGACGTACTGCTCCCGTCGCACACGTGCCGACCGCAGGACGTCGATCGAGATCCGCGTCACGACCGCGGACAGGAACGCCTTGGTGGACCTGGGTTGGGTCGGCGTGGCCTCGAACCGCAGCCAGGCCTCCTGGACCGCGTCCTCCGCCTCCGCCACGCTGCCGAGGATCCGGTACGCGATCGAGAAGAGCAGGCCCCGCAGCTCCTCGAACTCGTCGGCACGCGTCATGCGAGCTCCTTCTCGAAGCCCAGGCGCCAGGTGGGATAGCGCAGCTCCCAGCCGAGCTCCCGCTTGGCCTTGGCGTTCGAGAAGCCTCGCCCCTCGGTCATCATGCCCACCATCATCTCGCCCGCCAGCAGCCGGGCAAGCCACGCAGGGATCCGCCGCGGGGGCTTTGCGCCGGCGCACGCCGCGTAGAACGGCAGCCACTCACTGAACCGTGCCGGCTCGTCGTCGACGATGTTGAACACGCCACGCGCGTGCTGCTCGACCGCCAGGACCGTGGCGCTCGCCGCGTCGTCGACATGCACGAACGAGGTGTAGCCGGTGCCGCCGCCCACGATCGGGACCATGCGCTTGCGGACGAACTTCAGCTGCTCCTCGTCCGCACCGGCGCCGTAGAAGCCGCCGTAGCGCAGGACCGCGCCACCGGCCCGGACGACGGCGTCCTCGAGGTGCTCGACCGCCTTCGTGCCCTCGACGACCTCCAGCGGGTCCTCCTCGGTCTTGACCCAGCCGCCCTCGCGGAGCCCGTTGAAGCTCGCGTGGCTCTGCGAGACCACGTGGGAGACGCCGGTGGCAGCCGCGGCGGCCAGCAGGTGGTCGATGCCCTCGCTGCGAAGCCGGTTGGTGGCCGCGAAGAACCGGTCTGCCTTGCGGGGGTTCAGCTTGCCGCCATGTGCCGGAGACAGCCCGGTCATCTGGTTCACGATCGTGTCCGGCGCGGCCGCGGCCACCGCCTCGCCGACCTGTGCCGCGTTCAGGCCGTCCATCACGACCGGATCGGCGCCCAGCTGCCGCAGCATGTCGACCTTGTCCGTGGCTGGTCGTCGTGGCCGTCACCTCATGTCCTCGGCCCACCAGCTGCGGCACCAGACGCCGCCCGATCACTCCTGTCCCACCTGCCACGAAAACTCGCATGATCTGCACCTTCCATACTCACGATGTTGCTGTCATTCCTGGGACGAGACAGGCGAGAATCCTGTGACATGCGCTCGGGATCTGCTGCTTGGTCCGGAAAGTCATGCGATGTATGGACCGACGAGATAGCCTGTGGAGTCAGGGGAGGAACATCCTGGCGTGACACGTCATGATCAGGGTGACCACGTTTCTTCAGACCGACGCACAATGGGAGCACCCCTCATGCCGGAGCCTTTGGACAGTCGCCTACGCGACGACCAGGCGCTCGACGAGATCGAGCTGACGAGCCGCCTCATCATCGCGGCGTCGTCCAAGGACGGTCATCTCTCCCAGCGCGAAGTCGACGAGATCCTCGGGATCGCGAAAGCCGGTTGACGCCTGAGTGGCACCGCAATTGACACTCTGGAACGCCGTGCCTCTAGCATGGGCGTGGCCTACCCAGCATTGACAGGAGCTAGTCGTGCGTTTTCGCATCCGACCGGTTGAAACGACGTTCTACGAACTGTTCACCGAGATGGCAAACCACTTGGTGCTTGGCGCCGATCTCCTGGCGCAGATGCTGGACCCGGCGACCGACAAGGCATCCCTCGGCGAGCAGATGCGTGAGGCCGAGCACCAGGCCGACGAGACGACGCACAAGATCATCAAGCGGGCCAACTCGACGTTCATCACCCCGTTCGACCGCGAGGACATCTACCGCCTGGCGAGCAGCCTCGACGACGTCATGGACTTCATGGAGGAGACCGTCGACCTGGTCGGCCTCTACGAGCTCGGCGACCTGCCGTCCGACTTCGCCCCGCAGGTCGAGGTGCTCCAGCGCGCGACCCAGCTGACCGCCGAGGCGATGCCCCGGCTGCGCACCATGAAGGACCTCGACGAGTACTGGATCGAGATCAACCGCCTCGAGAACCAGGGCGATCGCTCCTACCGCCGCATCGTGGCCAACCTGTTCAGCGGCAACTACAAGTCGCTCGAGGTGCTCAAGCGCAAGGACGTGGTCGACTCACTCGAGCACGCGATCGATGCCCTCGAGTCGGTGGCGAACACGGTGGAGCAGATCGCCGTCAAGGAGTCCTGAGTCGTGGACCTCACCTTGGCGCTGGTGATCGCCACCGTCGCCATCGCCCTCTTCTTCGACTACACCAACGGCTTCCACGACGCCGCCAACGCGATCGCGACCTCGGTGTCGACGCGCGCGCTGACGCCGCGGCTCGCCCTCACGATGGCGGCGATCCTCAACTTCGTCGGTGCACTGCTCGGCGTCGGCGTGGCCAAGACCATCAAGGACATCCTCACGGGGTTCGACGACATGTCGGCCAACCATGCCCTGACCGTGGTGCTCAGCGCCCTCGTCGGAGCGATCGTGTGGAACCTGATCACGTGGTACTTCGGCATCCCGTCGTCCTCCTCGCACGCCCTGATCGGCGGCCTGATCGGCGTCGGCATCGCGGCCGGTGTCTCGGTCGACTGGGACAAGGTCATCGAGAAGGTCGCCATCCCGATGGTCGTCAGCCCGGCGATCGGCTTCGGCGGCGCCTTCATCGTGATGCTGACGATCATGTGGCTGTTCCGGCGGGCCAACCCGCATACGCTCAACCGCGGCTTCCGCCTCGCGCAGACCGTGTCGGCCGCGGCGCTGTCGCTGGGTCACGGCCTGCAGGACGCGCAGAAGACCATGGGCGTCATCGTGCTCGCGCTGATCGCCGGCGGCGAGCACTCCGGTGACGACATCCCGCTGTGGGTCATCATCGCGGCGGCCAGCGCGATCTCGCTCGGCACGATGTCCGGCGGCATGCGCATCATGCGCACGATGGGCCGCCGCATCATCGCGCTCGACCCGCCGCGCGGCTTCGCTGCGGAGTCGACGGCCGCGATCGTCCTGTACGGCATGGCGATCGGTGCCCACGCCCCGGTCTCGACGACGCACACCATGACGTCGGCCGTCATGGGCGCCGGCGCGACGAAGCGTTTCAGCGCCGTACGGTGGGGCGTCGCCCGCGGCATCATCACCGCCTGGATCATCACGATCCCGGCAGCGGCCGGTGTCGGCGCGCTGACCTACTTCCTGCTCCACATGGTCATCCCCGGAAACTAACCGCCCTAGGTGGTTGAGGTGCGAAGGCCGCCAGCGGCCGAAGCCTCGAAACCTCGTACGACGAAGGGCCCGGGCGACCACTGGTCACCCGAGCCCTTCATCTCACGAGGTTTCGTCATCTGACGCCTTCGGCGTGACGCGCTCAACCTGGGTTCGGCGCTCGCTCGCAGAGCTCGCTCGACCTCACCCAAACCGGCCCTGGATGTAGGCCTCGGTGGCGGAGTCGGTCGGGTTGGAGAAGATCGTCTCCGTGCGACCGTGCTCGATGAGCCGGCCGGGCTTGCCGACACCCGACAGGTTGAAGAACGCGGTCTCGTCCGAGACGCGAGCCGCCTGCTGCATGTTGTGGGTGACGATGACGATCGTGTACTGCGACTTGAGCTCGTGGATCAGGTCCTCGATGACGCTCGTCGAGATCGGGTCGAGGGCCGAGCACGGCTCGTCCATCAGCAGGATCTCCGGCTCGACCGAGATCGCGCGGGCGATGCAGAGGCGCTGCTGCTGGCCACCCGAGAGGCCCGAGCCGGGACGGTCCAGGCGCTCCTTGACCTCGGCCCACAGGCCGGCGCTGCGCAGCGACCGCTCGACGATGTCGTCGGCCTCGGTCTTCTTCATGCGCTTGCTGTTGAGCTTCTGCCCGGCCAGCACGTTGTCGTAGATCGACATCGTCGGGAACGGGTTGGGGCGCTGGAACACCATGCCGATCATCCGGCGGACGTTCACGGGGTCCATGTCGGCGCCGTAGAGGTCCTGGCCGTCGATCAGCACCTTGCCCTCGACGCGGGCGCCACGAATGACCTCGTGCATACGGTTGAGCGACCGGAGGAAGGTCGACTTGCCGCAGCCCGAGGGGCCGATGAACGCCGTGACGGACTTCGCGGCGATCGGGATGGTGACATCCTCCACGGCGAGGAAGTCGCCGTAGTAGATGTTCAGGTCAGAGACATCGATGCTCTTGGCCATGACAGAGTCCTTTCTGAACTCAGCGCTCGCCCTTGGGCGAGAAGAAGTAGGAGACGAGGCGGGCGATGAGGTTGAGCAGCATCACGATGACCAGCAGCACGAGCGCTGCACCCCAGGCGCGGTCGATGCTGAACTCGGGCGGGATGCCGGGGTTGCGCTGTGACGCGAACGCGAAGACCGGCAGCGATGCCATGCGCCCGTCGAACAGGTTGAAGTTCACCGAGTCGGTCGTGCCGACGATGATCAGCAGGGGAGCGGTCTCGCCGATGACGCGGGCGATCGACAGCGTGATGCCGGTGACGATGCCGGCGAGGGACGTCGGCAGGACGACCTTGGCCACGGTGCGCCACTTCGGCACGCCGAGTGCGTACGACGCCTCCCGCAGCTCGTTGGGCACGAGCTTGAGCATCTCCTCGGTCGAACGGACGAGGATCGGGATCATCAGCACCGACAACGCGACCGAGCCGCCGATGCCCATGCGGACGCCCTCACCGAAGAACAGGACGAACAGCGCGTACGCGAACAGGCCGGCGACGATCGACGGGATGCCGGTCATGACGTCGACGAGGAACCGGATCCAGCGGGAGAGCCGGTTGCCCTCGGCGTACTCGACGAGGTAGATCGCGGCGAAGATGCCGATCGGGATCGAGATGACCGCCGCGGCGCCGGTGATGAGCAGCGTCCCGACGAGCGCGTGGTAGATGCCGCCGCCCTCGCCGACGACGTTGCGCATCGAGTAGGTGAAGAACTCCGCCGACAGGACCTTGCTGCCCTTGCTGATGACGGTCCACAGGATGCTGAACAGCGGGAACATCGCGAGCGCGAACGCAGAGGTCACCAGGGTCGTGACCAGCCGGTCGGTCGCCTTGCGGCGGCCCTCCACGGCGACGGACCACAGCGGCAGGACCATGCAGACGACCCAGGCCAGCAGTGCGGCCTCCAGGAGATTGGCACCGACCGCGTACGCGGCCACGGCCACGAGCAGGGCGGCGGCGATGACGGCCCGCGGGCCCCAGCTCGGCAGCTGCGCGCCGTAGAGCTCGCGCGAGACGTCGACGGGCGGCGGAGTGAGGGTGGTCGTCATCAGTTGGCTCCGGAGAATTCCTTGCGGCGGTCCACGATGGACCGGGCGGCGAAGTTGACGAGGAACGTGATCACGAACAGCACCAGGCCGCTCGCGATCAAGGCGTTGACGCTCTTGCCGGTCGCCTCGGCGAAGCCCAGGGCGATGTTGGCGGCGATCGTGCTGGGGTTGTCGCTGCCGATGAGGTTGGCGGTGACGGTGCCGACGCCGACCGAGAGCACCATGGCGACAGCGAGCGTCTCACCGAGGGCGCGGCCGAGGCCGAGCATCGCGGCCGACACGATGCCGGAGCGGGCGTACGGGAAGATCGCGAGCCGGGCCATCTCCCAGCGGGTGGCGCCGAGGGCGAGGGCGGCCTCCTCGTGGAGGCGCGGGGTCTGCAGGAAGATCTCCCGGCAGATCGCGGTCATGATCGGCAGGATCATGACCGCCAGCACGATGCTCGCGGTCAGGATCGTTCGCCCGGTTGCCGAGGCGGGGCCGAAGAACGGCAGGAACCCGAGGTGGTCGTCGAGCCATGCGTAGAACGGGACCAGTCGCGGTGCGAGGAACCCGATGCCCCACAGGCCGTAGACGACGCTCGGGACGGCGGCGAGCAGGTCGATCAGGTAGCCGAGACCCTGGCCGAGCTTGCGGGGTGCGTAGTGCGAGATGAAGAGGGCGACACCGATCGCGACCGGCACCGCGATCAGCATGGCGATGGTCGCGGCGACCAGCGTGCCGAAGACGAGCGGCCAGACGTACGGCAGGAAGCTCTTGCCGCTCTTGACCTCGTCCGGGTGGGCGGTGATGCCGGGGATGCCCTGCACCGTCAGGAAGATCGCGACGCCCGCAAGGATGGCGAGGATGAGGACTCCCGCACTCAGCGAGAGCCCGGAGAAGATGCGGTCGCCGGGGCGGCGGATGACCGTGCTCTTTCCGGGAGCCGGGGCCTGCGTGCTGGTCACAGGTGGTGCCTTTCAGGGGATGGAGGGACCGGAACCCGGCCCTTGAGCCTGACGGAAGGACGTGCGCCCTTCCGACAAGCTCACGGGTCGGGGTCAGCTGGCCTTGATCGTCTCGATCGCGGCCTGGACCTTCTTGCCGAAGTCCGCGGTGAGCGGAGCCGATCCGGCGGTGTCACCGGCGGCCGACTGGCCCTCGGGGCTGGCCACGTACGTCAGCCATGCCTTGATGAGGGCTGCGTCCTTCGCGGGGGCCTGGCAGGCGATCTGGTAGGACGCCAGGACGATCGGGTAGACGCCGGCCTCGGTCGAGGTGCGGTCGATGTCGATCGCGATGTCCGTCGCCGCGCGACCTGCCACGGCCTTGGAGGTGTCGAGCACCTTGGCGGCAGCCTCAGGCGTGGCGGCGTTGAACGTGTCGCCCACCTTGACCTTGGCCTGGCCGAGGTCGCCGGCCTGGCTCTCGTCGGCGTAGCCGATCGTGCCCTTGCCGCTCGTGACGGCAGCCACGACGCCCGAGGTGCCCTCGGCAGCCTCGCCACCCTTCACCGGCCACGTCTGTCCGGGCTCAGCGGTCCATGCGCCCTCAGAAGCCTTCGACAGGTAGTCGGTGAAGTTCTGCGTCGTGCCCGAGTCGTCGGAGCGGTGCACCGGCGTGATCTTGGTGCTGGGCAGCTTGGCGTCGGGGTTGTCGGCCTTGATGGCGGCGTCGTCCCACGTCGTGATCTTGCCGGCGAAGATGTCGGCGATGGTCTTCGGAGTCAGGTTGAGCTCCTTGACGCCGTCGAGGTTGAAGATGACGGCGATGGGGCTGACGTAGACCGGAACCTCGACGACGTCGCCCTTGCACAGGGTCTTGGCCTTGGCGAGCTCGTCGTCGTCCAGGTACGCGTCCGAGCCGGCGATCGACAGGCCGCCGGCGAGGAACTGCTCGCGGCCGGCGCCGGAGCCAGCGGGGTCGTAGTTGACCGTGGCGTCGGGGTTCGTGGTCTGGAAGGCCTTCTTCCAGGCAGCCACAGCGGCTTCCTGGGCGCTGGATCCGCCGGCGTTCAGCGTGCCGGAGACCTTGCTGCCGGAGCCGGTCGAGTCCGAACCATCGGATTCGTTGCCTGCACCGCAGGCGCTGAGGCCGAGGGCGAGTGCGAGCGCGGCCGCGGGGGCGGCGAGGCGCAGTGAGTTGCGGTTCACGGGGGTCCCTCTCTGGGATTCTTTAGATGCTTACGTCCCGTGACGCTATGAGCCGCAGATGTATCGATGTCCGACCGTGGGTGAACGCGCGGTGAACGGTGATGTAACGGTCGTGACGGCTAGTGGTGCTGTTTTGCCCGTCAGGGCAGCTGCTCCGTGGCGATGATCGTGCCCTTGCGGTGGTGAACGACGATGGCCTCGCCGGTCGCCAGCTCGTGCACGTCGGTGCCGATCGCGTCGAAGATCCACGGCAGCGTCGGCCGGTGCGAGCACAGCACGACGGGCTTCTTGCGGTCCAGCAGCGCGGCGACCGATCGGGTGACCTGGGCGGCCCGGGTGTCCTCGGAGAGCCGGTCGTCGATCTCGAGGAACGTGCTGATCGAGTGCGCGTACGGCTCGACGGTCTGCGCGCAGCGGACGGCTGGGCTGCTCACGACGCGGCGCGCCCCGTACGCGGTCAACAACGGCACGAGGGCGCGGGCCTGCTCGATGCCGACCGACGTCAGGGGGCGTTCGAGGTCGTCGTCGTAGTCCGCTCTGGATGCTGCCTTGCCGTGCCGCAGCACGACCAGCGTGCGAGCGCGGTGGCCCTGGCGCTCGCGCAGGCTGCGGAAGTCCTCCAGCACCTGGATGTCGTGCGGGTACGTCAGCAGCTCGCGGGCCTCGCGGACGCCGACCCAGCGGAGCTCGTCGACCTCCTTGTTGGGCTCGAACGGCTCGTTGGTGCCCGAGCCGATGGCGCGGGCGGACCAGTAGTCGACGACCTTGGTGCCGCTCGCGACCTGGTAGCGGACCTGGACGAGGGGCGGCCCGAGGCGTACCCGCAGGCCGGTCTCCTCGGCGATCTCGCGGACCGCGGTGGCCTGCAGCGCCTCGCCCGGGTCGACCTTGCCCTTGGGGAAGGTCCAGTCGTCGTACGACGGCCGGTGCACCACCAGCACGTCGACCCGCGGCTCCGAGCGACCGGATGCCGGCTCGCTTGCGCCACACGACTCCGCCCGCGGCGTTGATGATCCGTTCACTTGCCATACGCGTATTCTCCCCTGAGAAGGTGGCCGGCGGATGAAGGAGACATGGACGGGATGCGACTCCGGTTCGTGCTGGTCTCCGTCCTCGCCCCCCTGCTCGTGATCGCGGTGGCGATCGTCGGGGCCCGATGGGCCGGCGACGAGGTGGCCGCCGACAGCCGCTCGGCCATGACGGCGGCGCTCGACTCCCTGCCGGCCGACACCCAGGTCGCGGGTTTCACGGACTGGTCGAGGGTCCGCCAGGCGCTGCGGCTGGGTGGATCGAAGTCCGCGTCGGCCAGGGCGGCGCTCACCGACGACGCCTCGCTGCGCGACCTGTCGACGCGGTCGGTCATCGGCCAGCACACCGAGGAGCTGCACGACGCGTACGGCTGGTCGGCGGCCGACCTCGACTGGGAGGCGTACGGGCAGGCGAAGGACGGGTCCGTGATGGTCGGCGCGTTCGACGACTCGGTGTCGTTCGCCTCCGTGCGGGCGCACCTGGGCAAGCTCGGCTACGCGGACGACGGCGGGGTGTGGACGATCGACGCGGACGACAGCACCGTGACCCCTGAGCTGTCGTCGACGCTTGCGGCCGTCACACTCGTGCCCAGCCTGCGTCTCGTGGTCGCAGCGGACCGCGCGTCGTACGCGGCCACGGTCCTGGAGACGATCCACCGCGACGCGCCGTCGCTGTTGAGCGTACGAGCCGCCGCCGACGTGGCGAGCACGCTCACGGGCGCCGACAGCGTGCTGCTGCAGACGGGCTCGTACACCTGTCAGTCGGCCTCGCTCGACGACGCCGGTGCCGACGTCAAGGCCCAGGCCCGCGCCGCGATCGACCGGGCCGGCGACCTGGTCGAGCCGACGTACGCGGGCCGGGCGCTCGACGCCGGATCGCGGACGAGCGAGACCATGCGGTTCGCCTTCGGCTTCCGCTCGCCGTCGGTGGCCGCGCGTCAGCTCCAGGTGCGCACGGCACTGTCCTCCGGCCCGTTCATCGGGCGCTCGGGGCAGCTCGAGGAGTCGCTCGTGCTCCGGTCGTCGGCGGTGCGGGGGAGTGCTGCCGTGCTGCGCTTCAAGCACGACCCGGACAGCACGGCGTACATGGGCGGCGACGGCCCCCTGCTCTTCGCCAGCTGCCCGTTGCCCTAGCTGCTGGTTGAGGTCCGCTCAGCGGCTGCGGCGGGCCTTGGCGCGATCGATCAGCACGGACTGCAGGTCGGACGAGCCGACGTGCCGCTCCCAGTGCCCGTCGGGACCGAGACGCCACGAGGTGGTCTCGGGATCGACCGAGCGCGCCAGCAGGTCACCGAGCTGCTCGGTGTGCGCGGCCGACGGCACGCGCACCAGCACCTCGACGCGGCGGTCGAGGTTGCGGTGCATGAGGTCGGCCGAGCCCATCCACGCCTCGGGCTCGCCGCCACCGGCGAACCAGTAGATGCGGCTGTGCTCCAGGAAGCGGCCGAGGATGCTGTGCACCCGGATGTTGTCGCTCAGTCCAGGCACGCCGGGTCGCAGCGTGCAGATGCCGCGAATCACCAGGTCGACCTGCACGCCGGCGCGCGACGCCTCGTAGAGCTTGTCGATCACGGCCTCGTCGACGAGGGAGTTGACCTTGATGCGTATGCCCGACGGCCGCCCGGCCGCGTGATGGGCGATCTCGGTGTCGATGCGCTCGACGATGCCGTCGCGCAGTCCCGCGGGGGCCACCATGAGCCGGCGGTAGGAGAAGTCCTGCGCGAATCCGGAGAGGTTGTTGAACAGGTCGGTGAGGTCGTGGCTGATGTCGGGATCGGCGGTCAGCAGCCCGAAGTCCTCGTAGAGCCGCGCGGTCTTGGGGTTGTAGTTGCCGGTGCCGATGTGCGCGTAGCGGCGCAGCCCGTCGGGCTCGTCGCGGACCACGAGGGCGAGCTTGCAGTGGGTCTTGAGGCCGACCAGGCCGTACACGACGTGGCAGCCGGCCCGCTCGAGCTTGCGCGCCCAGCGGATGTTGGCCTGCTCGTCGAACCGTGCCTTGATCTCGACGAGCACCAGGACCTGCTTGCCGGCGCGGGCGGCGTCGACCAACGAGTCGATGATGGGGGAGTCGCCCGACGTGCGGTAGAGCGTCTGCTTGATCGCCAGCACGTGCGGGTCGGCAGCGGCCTGCTCGATGAAGCGCTGCACGCTCGTGGCGAACGAGTCGTACGGGTGGTGCACCAGCACGTCACGCTTGCGCAGCGCGCTGAACAGGTCGGCGGGCTTCGACGTCTCGACCTCGGCGAGGTGCTCGTGCGTGCCGGGCACGAACCGGTCGTAGCTGAGCTCGGGGCGGTCGAGGTCGGCGATCTCGTTGAGGCTGCGCAGGTCGAGCGGGCCCCTCAGGCGTACGACCTCGTCGACCTTGATGCCCAGCTCCGAGACGAGCAGGTCGAGCACGCCCGGGTCGATCGACTCCTCGACCTCCAGGCGTACGGGCGGGCCGAACTTGCGGCGCAGCAGCTCCTTCTCGAGAGCCTTGAGCAGGTTCTCCGCGTCGTCCTCCTCGACCTCGAGGTCCTCGTTGCGGGTCACCCGGAAGGCGTGGTGGGCGATGAGCTCCATGCCGGGGAACAGCAGGTCGAGGTGAGCCGCGATGACCTCTTCGAGCGGGACGAACCGGCCGGCGTCGGCCTCCATCCAGCGGTTGATGATCGGCGGCACCTTGACGCGGGCGAAGTGGTCCTTGCCGGTCTCGGGGTTGCGCATCACGAGCGCGAGGTTGAGCGACAGGCCCGAGATGTAGGGGAACGGGTGGGCGGGGTCGACCGCCAGGGGCGTCAGGATCGGGAAGACGCGATCGCGGTAGAGCGCGCTGACCTGTTCCTGCTCGGTGGGGCGCAGGGAGTCCCAGTGCAGGAGCTCGATGCCGTTGGCGGCAAGGGCGGGCACGAGCTCGCGGTGGTACGTCTCGGCGTGCTCGACCATGAGCTCCTGGCTCGCCGCGAGGCTGCGCGAGAGGACGTCGCGCGGGTTGAGGCCGCTGGCCGACGGCACGGCGACACCCGCGGCGATGCGGCGCTTGAGACCGGCGATGCGGACCATGAAGAACTCGTCGAGGTTGCTGGCGAAGATCGCCGCGAAGCGTACGCGCTCCAGCAGCGGCAGCGTGTCGTCCTGCGCCAGCTCGAGGACCCGGGCGTTGAAGGCGATCCATGACAGCTCGCGGTCGAGGAACCGATCGGGCGGCAGCACACTCTCCGCGGGGTTGAACGGCGGGTCGACGTCGAACTCGTCGGGCGAGGCGGGCGCCTCCAGGTCGGCGACGGCCATGTCATGAGTGTCCACATGTCTACTTTGGCAGGCGAAGATGAACGCGGATTGAACAAGTCGGCCATGCGCTACCTTGTCGACCATGTCGCTCCTGGCCCAGCTGGTCGGCTCTGCTCGCGGGGTCACCGCCCGCTCGCTCCTCGCGCTGCCGCGGCCGGCGGTCAGACGCCTGGCCGGAGCGCCCGTCGTGATCGACGGCCGGACGCTCGAGCCCGAGATGCAGCTGCTGCTCCGTCTCCAGCGCATCGAGGGTCCCGCTGTCGAGACCCTGCCGATCCGCAAGGGCCGGGCCAACGTGGTGTCGAGCGCAGCGGTCGTCGGCGGCAGTCAACCGATCGGCGCGGTCACCGACCGGACGATCGACGGGCCCGGAGGGCCGCTGACGCTGCGCTTCTACACGCCGCGCGGGTTGACCGGCGACGCCCCGGCGCTGGTGTTCTTCCACGGCGGCGCGTGGATCTACGGCGACCTCGACAGTCACGACGCCACGTGCCGGTTCCTGGCCGAGGAGGCCCAGGTCAGGGTCGTCGCGGTCGACTACCGGCTGGCACCCGAGGCGACGTTCCCTGCGGCGTTCGACGACGTGTGGGCGGCGTGGAGGTGGATCACCGAGCACGCCAAGGGCATCGCGATCGATCCCACTCGCATCGCGGTGGGCGGCGACAGCGTGGGCGGCGGGCTCGCGGCGCTGGTCGCGCAGCACGCGGTCCATGACGAGGGGATCAAGCCCGCCTTCCAGCTGCTGATCTACCCGGTGACGGACGTGGCCGGCACGAGCGCCAGCCGCAAGACGTACGCCGAGGGGTTCTACCTCACCGAGGCGTTCATGGACCTCGGTGGGGAGAGCTACCTGCTCGGCGACGAGGACCTGGCCGACGCGCGACTGTCGCCGCTTCCGCAGGACGTCACTGGCGTCGCGCCGGCCTACCTGGTCACCGCGGGGTTCGACATCCTGCGCGACGAGGGCAAGGCGTACGCCGACAAGCTGCGCGCGGCCGGTGTGCCGGTCGAGTACGTCTGCGAGGAGGGCCTGATCCACTCGTTCGCCAACATGGTCGGCATCGGGACCTCCGGGCCTCGGGCCATGCGGCGCGCCGCCAACGCCCTCCAGCGCGGCCTCAGCTAGCCCGCGGCCCCGGCAGGAGTAGAGGACGTCTTTCTTCCAGTCCTGGAAGCCGAGGTTGCGGTAGACCTTGAGGGCCGGGGCGTTGTCGCCCTCGACGTAGAGGTCGACGATCGGCAGGCCCTGCTCGTACATGTGGCGCAGTCCGCGAGCCGTGAGCGCCGTGCCGAGGCCGCCGCCCTGAGCGTCGGGGTCGATGCCGACGACGTAGACCTCGCCGATCGAGTCCTCGACCTTGGTCCAGTGGAACCCGACGATTCGCCCGTCACGTTCGGCGACGAACAGCCCCGCCGGATCGAACCACTCCGCCGACGTACGCCGGGCGAAGTCCGCAGCGTCCATCGCACCCTGCTCCGGGTGATGGGCGAACGCGCGGGCGTTGACCGCGATGATCTGCTCGGCATCGGCAGGAGCGTACGACCGGATCGTGATGCCATCCGGTACGCGCTCGGGCTCCGGTGGCCCGTCGAACGTCAGGCGCAGCACGAGCAGGGTGCGCTCGGCGACCAGCCCGGCAGCAGCGGCCAGGGCCTGAGCGGCAGGGAGGTCGCCGTGCGCCCAGAACCGATCCTCCCCGTCGGCCATGAGCTCGTCGAGGATGCGTCGCCCCTTGCCGTTGCGCCGGTGCGCGGGGTCGACGACGATCTCGACCGGCGCATCGCCCACGGCGTACGCCGCTGCGGAGATCGTGCCGTCGGGCTCGGTCTGGTGCACGAGCACCCGCGGGCGCGAGCCGTCCCTCAGGGCGAACAGGCTGGCCTCGTTGAACGGCTCGACCCCGTCGACCTCGGCGGCCCGCTCGGCGAGCGCAAGGATGCTCATCGTGCCCTCAGCGCCACGAGCTGGGACCCGACCTCGGCGGCGATCGCACGCGCCAGCTGCTCCGGGGTGTCGCCCTCCGGCTCGGCGACGAGGTGGTGCACCGTGCCGTTCTCGAACAGGTCGATCGCGCTGACACGCTGCGCCTCGGCCATCTCGGCGGCATGGTCGAGGTCGCCGTGCACGATCGCGCTGGCGCCCTCGGGCGGCAGCGGCGACAGCCAGGCGTTCTCGGCGGCGATCACGACGTCGGCCGGCAGCAGCGCCAGGGCCCCACCGCCGCAGCCCTGCCCGAGGATCACCGACACCGTCGGCACCCGCATCGTCGACATCCACGAGATGCACCGGGCGATCTCGCCGGCGATCGCGCCCTGCTCGGCCTCGGGCGACAGCTCGGCACCGGGGGTGTCGATGAACGACACCAAGGGCAGCCGCAGCTCGTTGGCCAGCCGCATCCCGCGACGTGCCTCGCGCAACGCGGCCGGGCCCATCGGCTTGAAGCGGGTCTGGGTCGTCCGGTCCTGGCCGATCACGATGCAGGGCTGGCCGTCGATCCTCGCCATCGCGACGATCATGGCGCTGTCGCGCTCACCCTTCTCGGTGCCCTGCAGGCGCAGGGTCGCGTCGCTGCCGTAGCGCAGCACCTCGCGTACGCCGGCGCGTTGCCGGGCCCGCGTGATCTGGATCGACTCCCACGCCGAACGCTTGCGGGTGACCTCGCCGGTGCGGAGCTCGCGGGTCTGCGGCCCGGGTGGGTCGATCAACAGGCTGAGCGCGCGATCGACCAGCAGCGGCAGCTCGTCGGGCAGCACGACGGCGTCGATGATGCCGCGATCGGCGAGGTTCTCGGCGGTCTGCACGTTGGGCGGGAACGGCTTGCCCTCCATGAGCTCGTAGACCTTGGGCCCGAGGAAGCCGATGAGCGCTCCGGGCTCGGCGACCGTGACGTGCGCCAACGATCCCCACGACGCGAAAACCCCGCCGGTCGTCGGGTGCCGCAGATAGACCAGGTAGGGCAGCCCCGCGGCGCGGTGGTCCATGATCGCGCGCGAGATGTCGACCATGTGCACGAATGCCGGAGTGCCCTCCTGCATGCGCGTGCCGCCGGAGGCAGTGGTCGCCAGCAGGGGTATGCCCTCGGCCGTCGCGCGACGCACGGCCGACACGATCCGCTTCGCGGCGGCCTGCCCGATCGACCCGGCGAGGAACCTGAACTCGTTGACCAGCACCGCCACCGGCCGGCCGTGCATCAGCCCGCGTCCGGTCAGCACCGACTCGTCGGTGCCGGCCCGCTCGGCCGCCGCGATGAGCTCCTGCTGGTACTTCGGGTCGAGCCCGGAGTGGTCCACCGGCTCGTCCCACGACTCGAACGATCCCTCGTCGAGCACGAGGTCGAGAAGACCGCGCGCAGTCAGATGAGCCATGCGCTCATCTTCGCAGGACGCTCCGCGCTCCGGGGCAGCCGCTACGCGTCGGCCGTGTCGCGCGCCGGCTCGGTCTTGGTCGCGACGAAGCGGTAGCCGACGTTGCGCACCGTGCCGATGAGCGTCTCGTTGTCGGTCCCGAGCTTGGCGCGCAGCCGGCGCACGTGGACGTCGACCGTGCGGGTGCCGCCGAAGTAGTCGTAGCCCCACACCTCCTGCAACAGCTGCTGGCGGGTGAAGACCCGGCCGGGGTGCTGCGCGAGAAACTTGAGCAGCTCGAACTCCTTGAACGTCAGGTCGAGCGTGCGGTTCTCGAGCTTCGCGGTGTAGGTCGCGTCGTCGACGACGAGTCCGCTCGAGGAGATGACGTGGCTCTCGTTGTCACCGTCGAGGGTCGCCGCGATGCGCCCGATGCCCAGGCGCAGACGGGCCTCGAGCTCGGCCGGGCCGGCAGTCGTGAGGATGACGTCATCCATGCCCCAGTCGGACGCGGCAACCGCCAGGCCACCCTCGGTGAGGATGAGGATCAGGGGGCACTCGACGCCGGTCGTACGGATGACGCGCGTGAGGCTGCGGACCTGCGCGAGGTCGTGGCGACCATCGACCAGCACGGCGTCGCAAGGTGGCGCATCGAGCAGGGCGCTCGCCTCTGCGGGGAGGATCTTGACGTGGTGCGGCAGCAGCGCGAGCGCGGGCAGCACCTCGACCGACGACTGCGTGCTCTTGGTGAGGAGGAGCAGGTGGGACATGAGGATCCTTCGGTGCCGCGTGAGTTAGCCGGGTCGTTCTGGGTCCAGATATGGAAAAAGGCCATGGTGAAACACCGTGGCCTCGTTGCATGGTCAACAATACGTCATGTGTCGGAGCAATTGCCACGAGGTGACGTGAATGAGAATGACGTCACAGTCCACTACTGGGCCTCTGCGCGCTCGGCCGCAGGCATGGCGGAGGAGCAGGTTCCGGCCGGCACACTCGCCGACCTCCTCGACGAGATCAGCCGTCGACATCGCGACCGGGACCGCTTCGACGACGTGATCGCCACGTGCTCGATCCTCGTCGGCGACACGCCGGTCGGTGCGCGGGAGCCGGCCACGATCTCGCTGCACGCCGGGAGACACCGTCGAGTTCCTGCCCCCGTTCGCCGGCGGTTAGCGAGCGACCGTCGCGGGCGTACTGGCATCATGCGGGGGTGCCACGCCTCGGATCGACCTTGCTGACTCTCGCGCTCGCCGGGGTCATCACGCTCGCGGCGTACGCCGATCCGGTCTTCGTCGGCGCGGCGGTCGTCCTGGTCCAGGTGCTGATCGCCCTCGCCCCGAGCGCGGTCGACCCGTCGGGCCACTCCATCCGCTCTCCGCACTTCGTCGCGGCCCTGAGCGGAGGGTTCGTGGCAACGGCCATCACGCTCGCCCCTGACCTGCTCAACGGAGCGGACGGCACCTCGAGCGACGTGGTCGGCGCCACCGACAACGGGATGATGGCCGGGATCCTGCCGGCGATAGCGGTGTCGCTGTTCGTGGCACTGATCGCCCAGATGCTGCGCACCGACGGGCGCCCCAACCTCGTCCCCTCGACCGCGTACGCCGTGACCCTCGGGACCTTCGCAGCGCTGACCGCGGGGTGGATCGGGGCGGCCCAGTCGCTGGGCGAGGCCGAAGCCGTCGCGGTCGGGGCCGGTGGTCTCGCGGCCGGAATGCTGGTGTGGCTCATCCCGATCGACCGCTGGATCTGCGCGTCGGCCGCCGTCCTCGCGGGCGCAGCCGGGGGAGCCGTGGTCGCGATCAGCGTCGACTCGACCCTGACCTGGATCTTCGGGGTCGCGGTCGGATCGGCAGCCGCCCTGTTCGGCGTGCTCGGCCAGGTGCTCGGCCGGGCCTGGGCGCGAGGGCGTACGCATGCCTCTGCGGGCTGGGGGTTCCCCGGTGCGTTGTCGATCGCGCTGGCCGCACCCCTCGTCTACGTCGGTGGCCAGCTCGTGGGTGCGCCCGGCCTCTGAGACACCCGGGGACCAGTGGGAGCCCGAACGTACGCTGGATGCATGGCTGGAATCATGGCGCTTCTCGCCGCCGTCGCGCTGACGGTGGTGGTGGCGTGGGTCCTCAAGGCGAAAAACGGCAGGTTCGCGGAGCAGCCGCCGCGCGCGGCCCAGGCCGGGCTCACCGCTGCCGACATCGGCACCGAGCTGGGCGAGCGCGCGACGCTCGTCCAGTTCTCGAGCGCATTCTGCAGCCCCTGCCGCGCGACGCGGGTCCTGCTGACCGACATCGCGGCCAAGGTCGACGGGGTCGTGGCGGTCGACATCGACGCCGAGGAGCACCTCGAGATGGTGCGCAGGTTCGGCATCATGCGCACGCCGACGGTGCTCGTGCTCGACGCCGACGGGGCGATCACCACCCGCGCGTCAGGGCTGCCACGGCGTGAACAGGTGCTGGTTGCGCTCGGTCAGGCTGTCGGCGACCCGCAATAAATCTCTCCCATTGCAGGCATTGCGCCACGATGTGAGACAATCGTCCACATGGTGAGATCATGGAGTGATTAACCACGGACGTGTCCCTACTCTTGAACCCATGCTTGAGACGACACACCTGACGAGGCGGCGCGCAGTCGACAACTGCCGCACCCGCTCCTCGCTGTGTCGAATGCGCTGACACCTTTCGTCCGTCAGTTCCCGCACGCCCAGGCCAAGCCGGGTGGTGCCCCAGCGCAGGAGCAACATGTCCCAACCCGCACAGGTGGACCCTCGTGGTCTGCGCGTCGTCGCCGGCATCACCGCCGCCGTCCTCGCGCTGGTGCTCATCACTCCGCGTCCGGTCAGTGTCGCCCTGCTGGTGGTCCAGGTCGCGGTCTTCGCCGTCTCGGCCCTGGTCAGCCTGCAGGCATCGCCGTACGCGGTGCTGTTCGCCAAGGTCGTACGTCCCCGGATCGGCCCGCCCGCCGAGCTCGAGGACGCCCGCCCGCCGCGGTTCGCGCAGGTCGTCGGACTCGGCTTCACCGCTGCCGCCCTCATCGCCTTCCTCGCGGGAGCGACGACGGTCGGCTACGTCGCCACGGTGTTCGCACTCGTGGCTGCCCTGCTCAACGCATCCGTCGGCCTGTGCCTCGGATGCGAGCTCTACCTCGCGCTGCGCCGGTTCACGCCGGCGCGCGCCTGACAACTTCATCCGCCCACCGAACAAGCACTGTCTCATCAACCAACGCCCATCCCGGGCACACAACGGAGGTACAGCATGAGCCGCGAATCCGCGCTCGTCACCGCAGACTGGGTCGAGGAACACCTCAATGACCCGTCGATCGTTCTCATCGAGGTCGACGAGGACGCCGAGGCGTACGACAAGGGGCACATCCCCGGCGCCATCAAGCTCGACTGGAAGAAGGATCTCCAGGACGGCGTCCGCCATGACTTCGTCAGCAAGGACAAGCTCGAGGCGCTGCTGTCGGCCAAGGGCGTCGGCAACGACGACACGGTCGTCTTCTACGGCGGCAACAACAACTGGTTCGCCGCGTACGCGTACTGGTACCTCAAGTACTACGGGCACGACAACCTGCGCCTGCTCGACGGCGGTCGCAAGAAGTGGGAGCTCGACTCGCGTGAGCTGACCACCGAGGTCTCGGACCGGCCCGCCACGACGTACGTCGCGAAGGACGCCGACGAGTCGATCCGCGCGTTCCGTGACGAGGTCATCGCGTCGATCGGCACCAAGAACCTGATCGACGTCCGCAGCCCCGACGAGTACGCCGGGCGCCTCCTCGCTCCGGCGCACCTGCCGCAGGAGCAGGCCCAGATCGGCGGTCACATCCCGACCGCCGGCAACGTGCCGTGGAGCAAGGCTGCCAACGACGACGGCACGTTCCGCAGCGACGAGGAGCTGAAGGCTCTCTACGCCGAGGCTGGTCTCGACGACGCCAAGGACACGATCGCCTACTGCCGCATTGGTGAGCGCAGCTCGCACACGTGGTTCGTGCTCAAGGAGATCCTGGGTCACGAGAACGTCAAGAACTACGACGGATCGTGGACCGAGTACGGTGCCCTGCGCGCCGTGCCGGTCGCCCTCGGCGACGAGCCGGGTGTCGCCTGATGTGCGGCGCGATCAAGGGCGGTCCCTCGCTCGAGGGCGTGGACGTCGCCAACGAAGCCGTGATCCAGGGCATCGTGACGCGTGACGGCCAGCCGGTCGGCAACGCGTACGTCCGGCTGCTCGACCGCACGGGCGAGTTCACCGCCGAGGTGCCCACCTCGGCGACTGGGCAGTTCCGGTTCTTCGCCGGTCCCGGTGAGTGGACGCTGCGCACGCTGGCTCCCAAGTCGATCTCGGTCGACAACGCCGTGACCGCCGCCAAGGGCGTCGTGGCCGAGGTTGCCGTCGCGGTCTGACGTCGAAAACACTGTGAAGAGGCGCATCCGGCTCCGGCCGGCTGCGCCTCTTTCGTGCTGTGACGAGGGTTACGGAGCTGTTCACATGTTGTCGCGATGAGATGGGTCACAGAACAGGTCCGCCTGCGGTACGCTTTGGAACGTAACGGACTGTCTGTGACGCTCGTTGAGAGTGCGTCGTGGGTTTTCAATCCGCGACGCGTAACACGCAGCACAGCACCATTGAGACTCGGAGCCCACTGGGAGAGCGTCATGATCAAAGTTCGGCTTGTTGCCGCGGCAGCTATTGCGGCAGTAGCGACCCTGATGTCGTCGGGTGCCGCTCAGGCATACCCCGACATCCCCAACGTGACGCTGACGATTCCCGATTCGGTGCTCGTCGGTGGCAACACGTTCACCTACAAGGCGTCGGCCGATGTCGACTGCCAGTGGACGATCAGCTACCCGGAGGCCGTCAACGGCAGCGCGACGCAGACCGGCAACGGCAAGACGCTCTCGGGCTCGTACGACACCAAGGTCGTGTCCAAGACCTTCAAGTCGCCGATCAAGGCCACCTGCAAGTACGACGACAACGTTCCGGCGGTCGCCAAGGTCGTCACGTCCAACGACGTGACCCCCGCGTTCTACTCGCCCGCCGACAGCGCTCAGACGCTGCAGTCGGCGATCCAGAGCGCCAGCGCTTCGGCCACCGTCACGCTGCTCCCCAAGGGTGGCGACAACAACGACGATGGTGCACTGCCGGACACCGGCGGCTCCAACCTCTGGATCCTCGTCCTCGGCGGCGCACTGATCGTCGCCGGTGGTGGCGTCACCTACGTCGCACGTCGCCGTCACTCGACTCACTGAGACCTCGAGCATCAGCAGCATCATGCACGCTCCTTCCAGGGGCGTGCATGATGCCGTTTAGGGAGCAGAGCTCATGAGTTCCACTCGGCAGCGTGGACGCCACCACGTTCGGTGGTATCGCAAGATCACTCCTGGCCACGTCGTCATCTTCGGCATGGCCGTGGTGCTGCTGTTCTTCGTGTACTTCGGGATCCAGGCCGCTCGCGCGAGCTCCTCGCTGAAGCTCGCGGCGAGCCAGGCCGAGGTGCTCCAGAGCCAGATCGTGTCCGGCGACGACGTCTCCGCCAAGGCCACGCTCAAGGAGCTGCAGCAGTCGACTGCCCGGGCCGACCAGATCACGAGCGGCTCGATGTGGCGGCTCGGCGCCAAGCTGCCCTTCGTCGGCGACAACGTCGAGGCCGTACAGACGGTGGCGCGGGTGACCCACAACATCTCGACGGACGCGCTTCCGCCCGTCGTGGAGCTCTCCAACAAGATCAACCTCAACACCTACAGCCCGCGCGACGGCAAGATCGACATCAAGGCCATCCAGGAGATCTCGCCCAACGTCGGCAAGGTCGTCACGGCGTTGACCGCGGCCCGCAAGGAGCTCCGAGGCATCGACGCGAACTCGCTCCTGCTGCCGCTGCGTGACCCGGTCAGCACGATCCAGGAGAAGGTCGGCAGCGCAACGGCAGCAGCCGACTCGGCGAATCTCGCCGCCAAGCTGCTGCCCGACATGCTCGGCCAGAAGGGGACCCGGCGCTACCTGCTGATGGTCCAGAACAACGCCGAGATCCGCTCGACCGGCGGCATTCCCGGGTCGATCGCGATCCTGAAGGCCAAGAACGGCAAGCTCTCGATGGGCTTCCAGGGGTCCTACCAGGACCTCAAGCAGTTCTCCGAGCCCGTCCTGCCCATGACCAGGAACGAGGACCGGGTCTTCCCGCCGACCCTGGTCACGAACCTGCTCGACACCACGATCACCCCTGACTTCCCCCGGACGGCCGAGATCGTGACGGCGATGGTCGAGAAGGGGCTGGACACCAAGGTCGACGGGGTCATCTCGGTCGATCCGGTGGCGTTGAGCTACGTCCTGGCCGGCACCGGCCCGGTCGCGCTGACCAAGACCGCGATCATCGACCAGAACAACGCGGTCGAGCTGCTGCTCAGCCAGACGTACCTCCTGCTCAAGGATCCCGAGCAGCAGGACGGGGTGTTCGAGCTCGCGGCCCGCAAGATCTTCGACGTCGTCAAGGCGGGTCGCGGGGAGCCGCGGCTGGTGATCGACGGTCTCGTCAGGTCCGCCAGGGAGAACCGGCTCATGGTGTGGTCGACCCACAAGTCCGAGCAGGCGCTCCTGACCCCGTCGGCGCTGTCGGGGCAGCTGAGCGGCAACGGCGGGCGGGTGCCGCACGTGGGCCTCTACATCGGCGACGCGGCGTCGACCAAGATGGAGTACTACCTCGACTACAGCACCTCGCTGGCGGTGGGCAGGTGCCTGCGCGGTGACGTCCAGGAGCTCACGACGACGACAGACCTGTCGTCGCGCGCGCCCGAGAAGCTGCCCAAGTCCGTCACCGGCGACGGGAAGTACACGCCCCGGGGCACGATGCGCCTGCTCCTGCGCTTCTACTCCCCGTATGCCGGGGGGTTCACCTCGGTCAAGGTCGACGGCAAGGACCAGACCGTCTACGCCGACACGCACCGTGGACGCAACGTCACCAAGGTCCTGCTGACGGTGCACCCGCACCAGTCCTACAAGATCACCACGAGCATGATCTCCGGCCCCGGCGAGGACGGCGACCCGGTGTTCTCCACGACGCCCGGGGTCGACCCCACCCCCAACGACATCGAGGTCAAGTCCGCCTGCTCCTGACCCTGCGGTCAGTCGACGTCCTTCTTGAGGACGTCGTCGGGGTACTTCTTGAGGTACGCCCGCAGGTTGTCCTTGCGGAACGCCGTGAACAGCTCGGTGGTCTTGGCCTCGTTGAGCCGCACGATGCTGCCGTAGACCGGGACCGTCTCGGTGCCGGCGACGGGAGCGGACAGGAAGTAGACGTCCTGGGTGTGCATGCCGCGCAGGGAGAGCGCCAGGCCGCGCATGTCGCCGCCGGACCACTCGGAGTCGACCGTGAGGTTCTTGGTCAGCGCCTTGACGGTGTTGATGAGCTTGACCGGGTTGCGGGTGACGCCCTTGCTGAGGATCTTGCTCATGAGCGCGCGCAGGAAGTTCTGCTGTCGCGCGATGCGGTCGAAGTCGCCGCGCAGGAGACCGTGGCGCTGGCGTACGTACTGGAGGGCCTTCTTGCCCTTGAGGTTGTAGTCGCCGGCCTTCCACTGCACGTGCTGCATCTCGTCGTAGGTGTCGTCGGGGATGTGCACCGGAACGCCGCCGACCGCCGTCGACAGGTCCTTGAAGCCCTCCCAGTCGATGATCGCGACGTGCTTCATGCGCAGGTTGGTCAGGTGCTCGACGGTCGACACCGCGCCGATCGGGCCGTACTCGGAGAACGCGGCGTTGATCTTGGCCTGGCCCTTGGGGTTGCCCTCGGAGTCGTAGATCGTGGTGAGGGTGTCGCGGGGGATCGACGCGAGGAAGGCGTACTTACGGTTGGCCGTGATGTGCACGATCATCAACGTGTCGCTGCGGTACTTGCCGGTCGGCCACTTCGCGGCCTTGGCGTCCTCCGACAGCGAGGTGTTCTCGGACTCGCCCGCGATCTTCTTGCCCTTGTCCGAGCCCAGCAGCAAGATGTTGAGCGCGTTGCCCTTGTCGGGGTCGGGGCGTTCCTTGTCCTTCAGCTTGGTCTCGGGGAGCTTGTCGACGGCCTCGAGCTGCTTGTTGAGCATGTAGGCGTATGCGCCGGTGACGCCGATCCCGAGGCTGACGACGACCCCGAGCGTGACGAGGGCGAGGAACGTCTTGCGGTGGCGTCGACGGAACTTGTCACCATCCGCGCGCCGCTTGCCGGCGTCGCGGTAGCTGCCGAGCCTGCCTGCCATCGTGCTCCGTCCTCAGGGAATCCCGTCCATTCTGCCGGGTCGCGGCAAGGCGACCAAGTTGGTCAGGGGTCAGAGGTCCAGGACGAGGGTCGTCGGGCCGTCGTTCGTGAGGGTGATCGCCATGTCGGCACCGAAGACCCCTTGCGCCACGGTGGCACCGAGGTCGCGCAGGGCAGCGCAGAAGTGCTCGTACAGCGGCTCGGCGACCGGCCCCGGCGCCGCGGCCGTCCAGGTGGGCCGGCGGCCCTTGCGGGCGTCGCCGTAGAGCGTGAACTGGCTGACGACGAGGAGGCCGGCGCCGAGGTCTGCGGCGGACTTCTCGTCGCGCATGATGCGCAGGGTCCAGATCTTGGCGGCCAGGCGGTCCGCGACCTCCGCGGTGTCGTCGTGCGTGACGCCGAGCAGCACCATCAGGCCGGTGCCGATCTCGCCGACGGTCTCACCGGCGACGTCGACCCGCGCCTGGGTGACTCGCTGCACGACCGCTCTCATGCCGGTCACAGTAGTCGGGCCCCGCGCACAGGCCCCCGTAGACTGGAGTCATGCCGTTCGAGATCCCGTCCGACCTCCACCCCGACCTGATGCCGGTCGTGTGGTTGCTCGGCACCTGGCACGGCGACGGCCACGGCGACTATCCGACGATCGAGCCGTTCACGTTCGAGCAGGACGTCGTCTTCGCGCACGACACCCGGCCGTTCCTGCACTACTTCAGCCGTACGTGGATCACCGACGACAAGGGCGAGCGCGTGCGCCCCGGTGCCCTCGAGACCGGGTTCCTGCGCCCCGTGGGCGACGGGCAGCTCGAGCTCGTCCTCGCCCACCCCACCGGCTACGCCGAGGTCTGGTACGGCCAGGTCGACGGCCCGCAGGGTCACGCTGGCGACCGACATCGTCGCGCGTACGTCGACGGCCAAGGAGTACACCGCCGGGCAGCGCATGTACGGCCTCGTCGAGGGCGACCTGATGTACGCCTACGACATGGCGGCCGAGGGCCAGGAGATGCAGTCGCACCTGTGGGGCAGGCTCGCCCGTGTCTAGCCCGCTGCTGGACCTGCACGGCGCCGTCGGCGGCGACGCTCCCGACCAGGCCGTTGCCGCGCACTACGGCGCGATCTCGGCCGAGCAGCGCCGCCTCGCCGAGGGGCACACCTTCGTCGACCTCTCGCACCGCGACGTCGTCACGATCACCGGTCCCGACCGGCTTGACCTGGCTGCACTCCCTCACGACGCAGTTCCTCGAGAACCTCGCTCCCGGCGTGACGACCGAGGTGCTGCTGCTGTCGCCGCAGGGCCGCATCGAGCACGGCTTCTCCGGCGTCGACGACGGCGAGACGTTCTGGGCGCACACCGAGCCCGGCGCCGGCGCGGCGCTCGTGGAGTTCCTCGACCGCATGCGCTTCATGCTGCGGGTCGAGGTCGCTCTCGTCACGGACGACTGGGCCGTCATCGGCCTGCCCGGGCAGCAGTGGGAGCTCCGCCCGCGCGCGTCCCTCGCCGACCTGCCGGCCGAGCTCGGCGACCCCGTGGGCCTGTGGGCCTGGGAGGCCGAGCGCATCGAGGCCGGGCACGTACGCATCGGGCTCGACACCGACGACAAGACGATCCCCAACGAGGTCGGGCTGCTCGGCGTCGCGGTGCACCTCGACAAGGGCTGCTACCGCGGTCAGGAGACCGTCGCGCGGGTGCACACGCTGGGCCGGCCGCCGCGGCGGCTCGTCCGGCTGCTCCTCGACGGCTCGGTCGACCATCTCCCGGCCCACGGTTCGGACGTCACGCTCGACGGCGTACGCGTGGGGTTCGTCGGCACGGCGGCCCGGCACCACGAGCTGGGACCCATCGCGCTCGCCGTGATCAAGCGCAACGTCGACCCGGCAGCGACGCTGCTGGCCGACGGGGTCGCGGCCAACCAGGAAGTGCTCGTCGACCCAGAGGCTGGACTCCACGTACGACCGGTCCTCAACTGATGTCGGCGCAGCGCTTCGCGATCCTTGCCGTGTGCACGGCCAACATCTGCCGGTCGCCGATGATCGAGGCACTCCTGCGGGCCCGGCTCGACTCCGACAGGTTCGAGGTGGCGAGCGCCGGCACCCGTGGCTGGGACCGACAGCCCATGGATGCCATGGCGGCCATGGAGCTGCTGCGCCTCGGCTACTCGGCCGAGACCTTCCGGTCCCACGCGATCGACACCTACCTCGTCGACTCCGCGGACCTGATCCTCACTGCGACGCAGGCGCATCGCTCCGACGTCCTGAGCCTGAATCCTCGCGCGCTGCGACGGACCTTCACGCTGCTGGAGTTCGCGGCTCTGTGCGAGCGGGTCGACGGCGCCAACGCGCAGGCCCTCGTCGCCGAGGCGGCACGACAGCGCAGCAACGCGCCTGCGGACATCGACATCGGTGATCCCTACCGGCGCAGCCCCGACATGCATCGGGCGACCGCCGACCAGATCGACGACGCGGTCCAGCGCGATCAGCGAGCGCCTCAACGCGCTCGTCGCGATCGCCTGATCGGCTCAGCTGCGGCGCGCCTCCGCGGCGCCGGCTGCTCGCTTGGCTGCTCGAAGTACTCGGGCCCGTAGCCGTACCCGTATCCATAGCCGTGCCGCGACAGCTCCTTGACCGGCGACATGCTCAGCACCGTGCCGAGCAGTCTGCGCGCCGACCGAGCGCAGGCGTTCGGTCGCGGTCCGCACCTCGTCGAGCCCGGTCTCGCCGTGCTTGACGACGAGGATCGCGCCGTCGGAGATCGAGGCCAGCAGCGACGCATCCGTGACCGGGAGCAGCGGCGGGGCATCGATCAGCACGATGTCGTAGCGATGGCGCAGGTCGGACACGAGCGAGCGCATCGCGTTGGTCTGCAGGATCTCGGACGGATTGGGCGGCAGCGCACCGCTCGCGAGCACGTCGAGGCCCGGCGTCGCCACCTGCTGGAGCGCCACGTCGAGAGCGACGCGACCCACGAGGACCGTGGTGAGGCCGACGGACTTCTCGATGCCGAGGTACTCGCTGATCCGCGGGCGGCGCAGGTCGCCCTCGACGAGCGCGACCTGGGAGCCGGCCTGCGCCAGCGCGATCGCGAGGTTGCAGGCCGTGGTCGACTTGCCCTCGCCGGCCAGCGAGCTCGTGATCGTGATGACCTTGTTGTCACGGTCGATGTCGAGGAACTGCAGGTTGGTGCGCAGGATGCGGACGGCCTCGAACCGCGGGTGATGCGTGCCGAGAGACGTGATGAGCGGGGTCTGCACGGCAGAGCGGTCGTACGCGATGGCCCCGAGGACAGGCGCGCCCGACGCCTCCTCGAGCTCGGCCGGGCTGTGGATGCCCCGGTCGTACGTGTTGCGGATCGCGGCGAACACCAGTCCGGCGAGCAGGCCGAGGACAGCCCCGAGCACGAGCCACGGCATCGTGGCCGGGCTCGAGGGATCGGTCGGGGTGGCGGCCTCGTCGACGACCGACGCCGTGAGGTCGGTGTCCTGGGCGTCGAGCCACGCCACGAACGCCTCAGCGGCCGACTGGCTCAGGTCTGCGGCCTGCTGACGGCGGGTGCTGTCGGCGGTCACCCGCAGGACGGACGTGTCGTGCAGGACCCTCGCGTCGAGATGGCGATCGACCGACCCTGTGCTGCCCGGAAGCCCCAGGTCCTCGACGACGCGGGCGGCGATGCTGCGCCCGCCGAGCACGTGGGCGTACGACTCGATCGTGCGCTCGGCCACGGCAGACGTGCTCTGCTTGGCCGGCGGCACGACCAGGACGTCTGCGTGCGCTGAGTAGTGCGGAGTCGCCAGGTTGAGGTAGGCCACCGCCGCGCCGACGCCGATCAGTGTCAGGAGGATGATCGACGGCCACCTGCGGGCGATCGGCTTGACGAGGTGACGTTGACTCACCGATCACTCCTGATGACGAGGGCGGACCTTCCACCGGAAGATTACGACACCCAGTCGCCGACTCGTGCCACATCGGACAGTCTGCAGACATTCGGACGTAACCCGCGCGCGCCAAAATCGTTTTCACCAGTGACGGACACCCTTTCCCGCGTGTCCCTCGACGAGCTGAGTGACCATGGACTACACGCCGATCAGTGCGCGCCGCGTGCTGCTGGCGTTCGGCCTGACTTTCGTGGTGGCGCTGCTCCCGGTCGCCTTCCTCGTCCTGCACGGCGGATCTGACGGCTCGACGCCCGTCAACGCGCAGTCGGACCGCTCCCCGCGGGATATGCTGCTGGTCGTGGGCAGCGCAGTGCTCACTGCCGCGATGATCGGAGTGCTCGTGCTGGTGATCTCGATCGGCCGTCGTCTGGCGCGGCGCCCAGCTCGCGCGTGACGCTTGAAGCCGAAGAGGCAGGACCGGCCCCTGATGGGGACGGCGAGCTTGTCGCGCCGCTGACGGACCACCGCGGCCTCGCCTGGGAACGCCGCTTCGGGCGCATCCTCGTGATGTCGGACCTGGTCGTGCTGGCCTGGGTGTTCATCACGGCCCACGTCGTGTGGGCCGAGAACCTCCCGGCGATCGACGCCAACCCCTACGGCTTCGGCCCGGTCCTGTTCTCGGTCATCATGCTGCTGGCGTGGCACGGAGCCCTGACCGCAGCCGGCACCCGGGATCGCCGGGTTTTCGGCGGCGGCCCGGAGGAGTACAAGCGCATCCTCAACTCGACACTCGTGGTCTTCGCCGCTGATCGCGTTCTTCGGGTACGCCGTCAAGTTCCAGGTCCCCAGGACGTACGTCGTCGTCCTCCTGCCGTTCGGCCTCGTGCTGCTGACGCTCAGCCGCTGGTCCTGGCGGCAGTGGCTGCTGGTCCGCCGGCAGCACGGCCACATGACCCACGACGCCGTCATCGTGGGCACCGTCGACGCCGTCGCGCACCTCGCGGCCGTGATCAACCGCAACGCGGTCTTCGGCTACCGGCTCGCCGGTGCCTGCATCACCGAGCCCCGAGCGCCCCACCCAGGTCGCCGGCGTGCCCGTGATCGGCGGGGTGGACGAGCTCAGCGCGACGATGATGTCCTCGGGCGCCAACGCCGTGATCATCACCTCGTCCGATGCGATGCATCCCGACATGGTGCGCCGGCTGGGCTGGGACCTCGAGGGCTACGACATCGAGATCATCGTGGCGCCCGTCGCTGGCCAACATCGCCGGGCCCCGGGTGCACATCCGGCCGGTCGCCGGGCTGCCTCTCCTGCACGTCGAGCAGCCGGCCTACCGGGGCGCCCAGCGCTGGGGCAAGGTCCTCCTGGACCGCGTCGGCGGGCTCGGCCTGCTCCTGCTGTTCTCGCCGATCCTCGTCACCCTGGCCATCGCGATCAAGCTGACCAGCCCGGGCGGCGTCTTCTTCGTGCAGGAGCGCGTCGGCCGCGACGGCAAGACGTTCGGCATGATCAAGTTCCGCAGCATGGTCGAGGGTGCCGACGCGATGCTGGCGGACCTGCAGCCCGACACCAGCAACGTCGTGATGTTCAAGATGCGCGACGATCCCGCGGGTGACCAAGGTCGGTCGCTTCCTGCGCCGCTACTCCCTCGACGAGCTGCCGCAGCTGCTCAACGTCGTCAAGGGCAACATGAGCCTCGTGGGTCCGCGACCGCCGCTGGTCGTCGGAGGTCTCGGGGTACGCCGCAGAGGCCCGTCGTCGCCTGCTCGTCCGACCCGGCATGACCGGGCCGTGGCAGATCTCGGGGCGCTCCGACCTCGACTGGGAGGAGACCATCCGCCTCGACCTCTACTACGTCGAGAACTGGTCCCTCGTCGGCGACATGCTGATCCTGTGGAAGACGTTCCGGGCCGTGGTGTCGTCGGCCGGCGCCTACTGAGTCCGATCACACGTCCGTTGAGTTTCACCGAAGTGAGGGCCGACCGATACCGTTGGACCGAGCGCGTTCGTTCTCAGACGACCTTGGCACGCATGTGGCGGCCGGTGGGTTGCACGGGACTTGACCGATCGGGTCCCGCGCCATCCAACCAGGAGCTTTCATGACCACCGAAACACCTGTCGATTCGCCGACGTTCGCCGACCTCGGCCTCGTCGACACCCTCGTCGACCGACTCGCATCGCTCGGCTACGAGACGCCGACGCCGATCCAGGCGCGCGCGATCCCGACCCTGCTCGAGGGCAAGGACGTCGTCGGCCTCGCCCAGACCGGCACCGGCAAGACCGCGGCGTTCGCGCTGCCGATCCTGCAGAAGATCGACCCCTCCAACGCCAAGACCCAGGCGATCGTGCTGGCGCCGACGCGCGAGCTCGCGCTCCAGGTCTGCGAGGCCATCACGGCGTACGCCGTCAACATCCCCGGCATCCGGGTGCTCCCGGTCTACGGCGGCCAGGGCTACGGATTCCAGCTCTCCGGGCTGCAGAAGGGCGCCCACATCGTCGTCGGCACGCCGGGGCGCGTCATCGACCACCTCGAGCGCGGCAGCCTCGACCTGACGTCGCTGGAGTACCTCGTGCTCGACGAGGCCGACGAGATGCTCAACATGGGCTTCGCCGAGGACGTCGAGCGGATCCTCGCGGACACCCCGGAGTACAAGCAGGTCGCGCTGTTCTCGGCGACGATGCCGCGGCAGATCCGTACGCTCGCCAAGAAGTACCTGCACGACCCCGTCGACATCGCGACCCCCAAGGCCACGACCTCGACCGCGACGGTCCGCCAGCGCTGGATCCAGGTGTCGCACCACCACAAGCTCGACGCGCTCACTCGGCTGCTCGAGGTCGAGACCGGCGACGGCATGCTGGTGTTCGTCCGCACCAAGTCCGCGACCGAGGAGCTCGCCGACAAGCTGCGCGGCCGGGGCTACTCGGCCGCGGCGCTCAACGGCGACCTGGTCCAGGCCCAGCGTGAGCGCACCGTCGCACAGCTCAAGTCCGGTGCGATCGACCTGATCGTCGCGACCGACGTCGCCGCCCGTGGCCTCGACGTCGATCGCATCACGCACGTCGTCAACTACGACATCCCGCACGACACCGAGGCGTACGTCCACCGCATCGGCCGCACGGGCCGCGCCGGCCGCACGGGCGAGGCGATCTTGTTCGTCACGCCGCGCGAGCGCCGGATGCTGTCGGCGATCGAGAAGGTCTCCGGCCGTCCCGTCGAGGAGATGTCGGTCCCGACGGCCGAGGAGGTCAACGAGCGCCGGGCCGGCCGGTTCGCGCAGGCGATCACGTCGAGCATGGGCTCGCCGTCGTTCCACGCGTTCCGTTCGCTGGTCGAGGAGTACGCCAGCGAGAACGACGTCTCGATGACCGACGTGGCCGCCGCGCTGGCGGTCATGAGCCAGTCGGACAAGGAGTTCTTCCTGCGTCCCGACCCGCCCAAGGCGCCGCCGCGGGCCCGCGACTTCGAGCCCCGCGCCAAGCCTGCGGGCTTCGGGCGGTCCGACCGGCTGCCCGCCGAGGGTGCCGCGGTCTACCGCGTCGCGGTCGGCAAGCGGCACAAGATCGGCCCGTCGGCGATCGTGGGCGCCCTGGCCAACGAGGGCAGCCTCAAGCGTTCCGACTTCGGCAAGATCACGATCGGCCAGGACCACTCGCTCGTCGAGCTGCCGGCCGACCTGCCGCCGGCGGTCTTCGAGGCGCTGGCCAACACCCGCATCTCGGGCAAGCTCATCGACCTGCAGCCCGACAGCGGCCCGCCGATCCGGCGCACCCGCGAGGACCGCAATCCCCAGAGGCAAGCCTCCGGGGGCCCTACAAGCAAGAAGTCCCACGAGAAGCGGCCCTATCCCTCCAAGGCGGCGCCGGCCAAGCCCTACAAGAAGGCGTCGAGCCAGCCTTCGGGCAACGGACACCGCCCCGACGCGCAAGCCAAGGCACAAGTGATGCACAGACTCGACAACGCCTCGAGGGCGTACGACTGGGGTTCCCGGACCGACATCCCGCAGTTCGTCGGCGGCGAGCCCGGCGACGTGCCGCTCGCCGAGATCTGGATGGGCACCCACCCGCTGGGCTCGTCGACGGTCGAGGGGCCCGACGGCACCGCTGAGGCTGGCCGAGGTCTCCGGCGAGCTGCCGTTCATGTTCAAGATCCTGGCCGCCGACCGGCCGCTGTCGCTGCAGGTGCACCCCAACGAGGCCATGGCTCGGACCGGTTTCGACGCCGAGGAAGCCGCGGGCGTGCCGCTCGACGCACCGCACCGGACCTACAAGGATCCGCACCACAAGCCCGAGATGGCGTACGCGCTGACGACGTTCGACACTCTGGTCGGCTTCCGGCCGACGGCCGAGATCCTCCGCGTGCTCAACGGCATCGACACCCCGCTGGCGCACAGCCTCGCGGAGGACCTGCACGCCGCTCCGGGCTTCAGCGGGATCGTGCGGCTCGTGGAGCGACTGCTGACCGAAGAGGTCTCAGCGGCCGAGATCGAGCAGATCGTGGTGTGCTGCCGTGACCTCGTCGACCAGGGCATCGACGTCAAGCGGGCGTACGTCACCGCTGCGGAGATCGCCGACCACTACCCGGACGACGTCGGCGTCGTGATCTCGCTGACGCTCAACCGGTTGACCCTGCAGCCCGGCGAGGCGGCGTTCCTGGGCACCGGCATCATCCACGCACACCTGCGCGGCATGTGCCTCGAGGTCATGGCGGCGTCCGACAACGTGCTGCGCGCCGGGCTCACCAGCAAGGCGCTCGACGCGGAGGGCCTGGTCAAGTGCCTCGACCGCGGGATGTCCCGTCTGGCGCGCGTGACGCCGGAGCCGTTCGGGTTCTCGACCGACGTCTTCAGCCCCGACGTGCGCGAGTTCGCCCTCGCGGTGAGCCAGTGCTCCAGGGCCGAGCCTGCGGGCACCCTGCTGCCGATGGCCGGACAACGCATCGTGGTCTGCACGGGCGGCGAGGTCGAGCTCGTCAGCGCAGCCGGTGACCGGCTCAAGCTCAGCCGCGGCGACTCGGTCTATGCCGGCCCTGACGACGGCGAGATCCGGGTCGTCGGCACGGGTGAGGTCGCGCAGGCCTACACGCCGACCTCGGACACCGTGGCCGGCGAGCTGATCGACCTCGTGCCGCCGTTCACGGAGCGCCAGCTCAGACGACGTCGGCGCGGCCGCGGTCCTTCAGCGCACTGACGACGTCCTTGACCTGCTGAGCGTGCTCACGGGTCGTGACGAGGAGCGCGTCGGACGTACGCACGACGACGACGTCGCGCAGGCCCACCACGGCGATCGTGGTGCCGTCGTCGGCGATCGCCAGGCCATCGGCGTCGACCCACACGGTGTCGGACGACGAGACGCCGCCGACGTCCTGGAGCGCCGCGTAGTCGCCGACGTCGTTCCAGTCGAAGGCGCCGGGCACGACGGCCATGCCGCCCTCGAGCGAGACCGGCTCGGCGATCGCGTGATCGATCGCGATCTTGGTGAGCGACGGCCACACGTCGTCGAGCACGTCCTGCTGCCGATCGCTGCCCCAGGCCGCCGCGATGGCGGCGAGGCCGTCGTGCAGGGCCGGCTGCAGGCGGGCGAGGTGACCCAGCAGGACATCGGTGCGGGTCACGAACATCCCGCCGTTCCAGCTGTGCACCCCGCTCGCGACGTAGGCGGCGGCGGTGGGTGCGTCGGGCTTCTCGACGAACTTGACCACCGCGCTGGCCGAGCCGGCACCGTCGACCGTCAGTCGGTCGCCGGACTCGATGTAGCCGAACGCCGTCGAGGGGCCTGCGGGCGTGATGCCGATCGTCGTGATGAGGCCGCTCCCGGCGACCGCGACGGCCTGCCCGATGGCCTCGGCGAACGACACCTGGTCGTCGATGATGTGGTCGGCCGCGAACGAGCCGATGATCGCGTCGGGGTCGCCTGCACCGATCACGGCAGCCGCGAGGCCGATCGCCGGCATCGAGTCGCGCGGTGAGGGCTCGACGAACAGGCTCGTGAGCTCGGGGAGCTGCGCGCGGATCGCGTCGGCATGCGCTGAGCCCGTCACGACGTGGATGCGCTCGGGCGGGATGAGGTCGGCAAGCCGGTCCCAGGTCTGCTGGATCAGCGAGCGGCCGGAGCCGTCGAGGTCGAGCAGGAACTTGGGCCGCGACGCGCGCGACAGCGGCCACAGCCTGGTGCCGGCGCCGCCGGCGGGGATCACGGCATGGAAGTTGGCAAGACTCACGTCTGAGGGTTCAGGCACCCGGTCATCCTATGGCGCTGTCGTGTTGAGCCCGCCGACGGTCGTCGTGGCGGTCGGGACGCCGATCGACTTGGCCTGGGCGTCGAGTGCGAGGTCGGCGCTGAGGGCGTTGTGGTCCGAGACGGCGGGTCGGGCGTAGCTGCCGCCGGAGAGGCGTACGAGCTGCTGCCAGCCGAGCACCGAGAAGTCGTCGGAGACGAAGATGTGGTCGACGTGGGCGCCCGATCGCGGCGTGCCGCCATCGGGGTAGCTGGTGTTGAACTGCCTGTTGACGGGCGACTTGGCGAGGTCGACGCTGTCCTGGAAGCCGGCCGCGCGCATCTTGACCCCGGGGGAGTCGGAGCCGCGGTGGCGGCCGGAGTTGAAGTCGCCGGCATAGATCGCCGGGTAGCCCTTGCTGTTGATGCTGGCCATCCGGCCCAGCACGACGTTCATCTCGCGCGACCGCTTGGCGTCGTTGCCCTTGCCGTTCTCGAGGTGGATGTCGACGTAGTAGAACACCCGGCCGGTCGACTTGACCTTGAACCTCGCCCAGGTCGTGTGCCGGCCGTCGCCGATCGAGAAGTAGCCGCCGCTGAGCTGGGTGAAAAGCTTGGGCCGGAAGAAGATGTAGCGCGCCTCGGCGCCTCCGTAGGCGCGCTTGAACTTCTGTGAGCCGCCGCTCCAGATCGCGTTGGTCGTGGCCCCCACCCGCTGGCCGCCGGCCTCCTGCAGGCCGAAGATGTCGATCTTGTTCGCGTTGAAGAAGGCCGCACCGATCCGGGCGCGCCCGGCATAGCCGGAGCACTTCTCGGAGCACACGTTCCACGTGCCGACCCTGAACGACGTCTTGCGCGGCATCGTGCGGAACTTCGCCGGCTTGGCGAAGCTGCCGACCTGGTCGCCGTTGACGGGGCGGATCCGGACCCAGTACGTCGTCGACGCCGCCAGGCCGCGGGTCACGTACGAGTTGGCCCCACCGAGCGTCCGCACGGTGTTCGCGTCCTTGGTGAACGCCTTGTCGCGGGCCACCGTGACGTCGAACTGCCGGGCGTTGGGCACCTTCTTCCAGGCCACCCGCACCCCGTCGGCGGTGGTCTGCTTGACCCGCAAGGCGTCGATCGCGCCGGGCTTGAGGGTGAAGCGCGCGGTGCGGGACGACCTGACCTTGCCGTCACGCACGGCATCGATGCGGTAGAACCGGTCGATCCCGGGGGTCGTGGCGCTGAGGTCGGCGACCGTGACGCTCGTGCCCTTGGCCGGGACCCGCGTGGTCCGTGACTTCGTCAGCGCCCGGTCGGAGCCCACCTTGACGACGTACGAGTCGACGTCGTCGGTGCCGGCCCAGGCCAGCTTGACGCTCGTGGGTGACAGAGGAGTCGCGGAGAGCTTGGTCGGCGCGTCGAGCGAGTCGGGCGCCGCGTACGTGAGTGCCAGTCCGGTGGCCAGTCCACCCACGATGAGCACGCTGACGACGCCGATGACGAGGCGGCGACGATCGTGTCTCCTGCGTCGACCGGCGACGCGGGCGTTGCGGCGGGACCGCCCGGGCGTGTCGGCACGCCGACGCGGGGCGATCTTTCTACGGGTGACGACGGGAGGCTCCAGGGCGTACGGGTGGGGTGGCTGAATTCTACGGGGTGCGGTGGGATCGTCGCGCGGACTCTCGGCTCAGCGATTGATTCGGACGTCGGTGATGATCGGGCTGTGATCTGAGGGAATCGGCGTGACCATCCGGTTGGCGCGGATCAAGGCTCCGTTGGTCCACGACAGGACGCGGCCCTCGTCAGGCCGGATCCAGACGTGGTCGACGTGGTCACCCCACGTGTAGCTGATGCGCGGCCTGGTCTGGAAGTCGTTGTAGCTGTTGTAGTGCTGGCGGCGCAGCGACAGGGCCAGGTCGTACGCGTCGTAGTAGCCCTGGTGGTGCAGCACGATGCGCAGGTCGTCGTTGTCGCGGTTCTTGTGCGAGTTGAAGTCGCCCGCGTAGACCACGGGCAGGTTGGCCTGGGCATTGAGCTGGGCGATCTGCGCCGTGAGCGTCTTGATCTCCGCCGTCCGCTGCTTGGCGGCGGTGTCGCTGGCGCCGGCAACCGTGTGGACGTCGACGAAGACCGTCTGGTCGCCGGTCGCCTTGTCGACGAGCACGGCCCACACGGCATAACGGCAGCCACCCCCGTGGTAGCCGAGGAACACGTACCCCTTGGTGCTCTGCGGCCACGACGTGTAGCAACCGTGGCTCTCCTTGCCGGGCCTGGCGGGAATCGGGGTCGTCGGCGGGGCGAGCGTGAAGCGCGAGGTCTTGTAGAGCAGCCGCTTGGAGCTCATCGACACGGCCTCGGTGTAGCCGGTGACGGCCGAGACCTGGAGGTCGACCGCCTCCTGGGCCGCGATGACGTCGGGCGCGTACGCCCTGACGCGGCCCAGCGCCGCGGGCTGTCGCGTCGACCAGCCCTTGCACTTCTCCGAGCACAGGTTGTAGGTCATGACCCGGTACGTGGGCCCGGTGCCCGGGTTCATGCGCAGGATCGTCGTGTGGCCGACGCGCACCGACTTCTTGCCGGGCGTGCCCCGGTTGAGGGCGCGGACCTGGATGAAGTAGTTGGCGCCGCGCCTGAGCCCCGTGAACGTCTTGGTGCTGCGAGTGGCCGAGTAGCGTCGCGCGCCGGCCATCGAGTAGTAGCGGGAGAGATAGACCTGGTACGACGTGGCGTGGCTCGTGTCGGGCCAGTCGACCGTCAGCCCGGCCGTGCCGGTGGTGCGTGAGTAGGACGCCGCGACGAACGACACCAGCCCCACCTGGGGAGGGGTCGTCGCGGCCTGGGCCGGCTGCGTGGTGCCGGCGACCGCGACGAGCATGGCCACCAGGGCCCCGAGAGCAGTACGCATGAACTGACGATAGAGGGGAACCGGCTCGCGCGTGACGATATGTCTCGCCCGGTCAGTGACCGGGGACCACGACCGTCGCCCGTACGGGGTTGTGGTCGGTCGCGAACGGCTTGGCGTAGTTGGTTCCGCTGAGGCTCACGATGACCTTGAACTGGACGACGGTGATCGCCCGGTCCACGTAGATGTGGTCGACGTGGTCCGAGTGCCGCAGCGGCGGGTTGATCGCCTGGTTGGCGCTGTTCCACGCCGCGTTGACCTTGGTCCTGGCGACGTCGAAGGCGTCGGGGATCCCGGCTGCCTTGAACACCTTGAGCGGCGCGTCGTAGCCGCCGGGGTAGCGGCTCTGGTCGGCGTTGCTCTTGTTGGAGTTGTAGTCGCCGGCATAGATCACGGGGTACTTGTTGGGGTTGGCGCGGGCCAGGTCGCTGATCAGCTTCTTGGTCTGCGCCTCGCGCATGACGTCCTTCGAACGGCCCTTGTAGGGCTGCAGATGGGCGTCGACCACGATGAACATCGTGCGCGTCGTGCGATCGCGCAGCTGCACCCAGACGGCGTACTTGCGCTCGGTGCTGTTGAGCGTGATGACGCCGGAGCGCAGCTTCTCGTACTTGGCGGTGCTGTAGAACAGCGACTTGGCGCTGTAGTACTCGCCGAGCGCGTAGCCCGGGAGCTGCGTGCCGAACCGGGTGTCCTTGTCGTGAGACTCCTGCGTCGCGATGACGCCGGCGCCGGTGCTCCGCGCGATCTTGCCCGCGTACGCCTTGCGGGTCGACCACTTCTTCATCCCGTTGCTCTTGCTGACGCACTTGTCCTGGCCGCACAGGTTGTAGGTCGCGACCACGACATTGGTCGGATCGGATGCCATCCGGAACTTCGTCGGAGCCGTCCAGGTGCCCTTGACGACACCGTTGAGGGCGCGGACGCGGTAGTGGAACGTCGTGCCGAGCGTCAGCCGCGTGAGCGTCGCAGAGGGGTTGCTCACGATGTAGCTCTTCAGCCCCGTCGTCATCGACGGGTTGGTGCCGAACTGGAGCTCGTACTGCTCGGCGTTGACGCCGGCCGCCCAGCGGGCGCGCACCCTGCTGGTGCCGCTCTCGCGCACCATCGTCGACGAGGCGATCGTGCCGACCGGGAGGTTGAAGCCATGGAGGGCCGAGCCGGTCGAGCCGGACGCATTGTGGGCGTAGACCCGGACGTAGTAGTCGGTGCTGCCCGTCGGGCACGAGGCCGCTGAACGTCGCGGTGCGGGTCGTCGACCTCGGCGACCGCTGGACGCACGTCGTGGCGTCGCGGCTCGTCGTCAGGCAGACGTCGTAGTCCTTCGCGTCGGTCGCGGCCGCCCACGTGGTCTTGACCGAACGCGTCGAGACCGTGTTGACGACGCCGGTGGGTGCGCTCGGTGCGGCGCTCGCGAGGTTGAAGCCCTGGCGAACCGTGGCCGCCCTCGCGGTGCCGCGATAGCTGTAGACCACGACGTAGAAGTCGGTGCCGGAGGTCGGCGCCAGGCTGCGGAACGTCACGGATGGTCGCCGTCGAGCGTGAGCTCAGCCGGGCGCAGGGTGACTGGTCGGCGTACTCCTGCAGGCAGACGCGGTAGGACACCGCCCCGGCAGCCGGCTTCCACGAGATCGTGGCGGTCGAGGACGTCGCCGAGACCTTGACGCCGGTGGCCGGCGACGGGGTGGTCGCGGCGTCGGCGGAGCCGACGAATGCCGAGGAGAGCACGCAGCTCGAGAACAGGATCGCGAGGACGCGACGGGACACAGCAGTCATGCGGACAACCTTGCTGGTGGGGAAGCGGCCCGGTTGGGCCGACCAGTAGTCCTCTGAGGGTAGGCGAAATCCCGGCAAAAATCACCGTACGAGGGGGTGAACGAGCCGACGGCCTAAAGTGGCCGGCGTGGATGTCCTAGCCGAAGTCGTGCGTTCCGGGCTCGTCGAGAGCCGTCATCGGGGAGTGGCCGTCGGGGTCGATCCGGCCGGCGAGGTGGTCTGGTCGATCGGCGATCCGAGCACCGTGATCTTCCCGCGATCGGCCAACAAGCCGATCCAGGCGATGGGCATGCTGCGGGCCGGGCTGCCGCTCGACGGCCGGCTGCTGGCGCTCGCCACGGCGAGCCACGCAGGCGAGCCGTTCCACCTCGACGGCGTACGCGAGATCCTGGCGCTGGCCGGACTGGACGAGTCCGCGCTGCAGACCCCGCCGTCGTACCCCTTGGACCCGCACGTCCACGCCGAGTACCTCCGCAACGGCGGCAAGCGGGACCCGATCTGCATGGACTGCTCCGGCAAGCACGCGGCGATGCTCCTGACGTGCGTGACGAACGAGTGGACGACCGACGACTACCTCGACCCCGAGCACCCGCTCCAGCGCGAGATCACGGCGACGTTCACCGAGCTCACGGACGGTCCGCCCTCGGTCGTGGGAGTCGACGGCTGCGGTGCACCCCTGCTCGCCACGCCCCTCCAGCAGCTCGCGAGGGCGATCGGCCGCATCATGCAGAGCCCTTCGGGCAGCCTCGGGGCGCGGCTCGTGGAGGCCGTGACGGCGCACCCGGACTATCTCAGCGGACCGACCCGCGCCTGAGTACGCCCTGATGAAGGAGTTCCCCGGGCTCGTGGCCAAGTGGGGCGCCGAGAGCACCTACGTCGTGGGCCTGCCGGACGGATCGGCGTACGCGATCAAGATCGAGGACGGCAGCGACCGTCCGGTGTACGCCGCGATGGGCCGCGCCCTGGAGCTCGCGGGCCTCGACGCCCCGATCCTGCGCGACCGTCCGACCATCCTCGGCGGCGGCAAGCCGGTCGGCGAGGTCCGAACCACGTTCTGACCTGCGGCGATGCTGTGACCGAGGTCGCAAGCAGACCTGCTTGCATTTGCTAACTTTTGCAAGCACACTGGAGTCATGGCCAAGTTGAGCATGCAGCGCACCGTCGAAGGACTCGGCGACTACCTGCGTGAGCAGCGGGGTCAGGCACAGATGTCTCTTCGGCAGCTGGCCGAGCTCACGGATGTCTCCAATCCGTATCTCAGCCAGATCGAGAGAGGTCTGCGCCGACCTTCGGCAGAGGTCCTGCAGCAGATCGCCAAGGCGCTCAGGATCTCCGCCGAGTCGCTCTACGTTCGCGCCGGCATCCTCGATGCCGACGAGAGCGGAGCGCGGATGGTCGAGGACGCCATCGCCCTCGATCCCCGCCTCACCGAGCGTCAGAAGACCGCGCTGCTCGATATCTATCGCTCCTTCGTCGGGACTGACGAAGCGTCGGACACCGAGCTGGCCGCAACAGTGACCGAAGCCAATCAGGAGGAACCCGTATGACCACCATCACCGAGACCATCAACGCCCAGGTGAAGTCGCTCGTCGACGACGTCAAGGCACTGCCCGAGACGCTCAAGAAGGTCGACGTCGCCGATCTGCAGAAGCAGGCCCAGGGCCTCGCGCAGACCGCTGTCGGCACCGCCACCGGCGTCTACGCCGACTTCGCCAAGAAGGGCGAGGAGTTCGTCGCCAAGGCCAAGGGCCTCAAGGTCGACGACATCAAGAAGACCGTCGACAGCAGCGTCGAGGACGTCACCAAGACGGCCAAGGGCTTCGCCGACGACGCCCAGAAGCGCGCCGAGCAGCTCGTGACGGACGCCAAGACGCAGGTCACCAAGGTGACGTCGAAGGCCCCGACCACGGCCCGCAAGGCTGCCGAGAAGGTCGACACGACCGTCAAGAAGACGCCTGAGCCGGCCAAGAAGGCTCCGGCCAAGAAGGCTCCCGCCGCCAAGAAGGCTCCGGCCAAGAAGGCCCCGGCCGCCAAGAAGGCTCCGGCCAAGAAGGCCTAGTTTCACCGCAGCATCAGAGGCGGGTCCCCGAACGGGGGCCCGCCTCTTTCAACACCCGATAGCCTTCGGGGCATGTTCGAGCTCCAGAGCGGCCTGTTGACGGTGATCTCGCTCGTGCTGTTCGTCCTCAAGGGCTTCGCGCTGGTGGACTGCGTCGCGCGCCCGACCGCACGGTTCACCTACATCGAGACGCTGCCCAAGCAGACCTGGCTCATCATCCTGGTGCTGGCCGTGCTGACCCACGTGCTCTGGTGGGACCCGCTCCACCTGCTCAACCTCGTCGGCACGGTCGCTGCGCTGGTCTATCTCGCGCAGGTGCGCGGCTCGGACTCCCACTAGGACGATTGGCCAGCGCGCCACCCCCTCGCGTACGGTCGAAAGGTTGCCAACGTCATCAAACCGCTCGGGGGATCGGCATGAATCAGCAGACAACGCCATGGCGCGACCGGATAGACCCGGTCGTCTTCTCGATCACCAGTGTCCTCGCGATCGCCTTCGTCGTGTGGGGCATCATCAGCACCGACAGCCTCAGCTCCGCCTCGGCGAACGCCCAGGACTGGGTCATCACCAACACGGGTTGGTTCTTCGTCCTGAGCTCGACGTTCTTCGTGATCTTCGTGATCTGCCTGGCCGCGAGCAAGTACGGCCGCATCCCGCTCGGGGACGACGACGAGGAGCCGGAGTTCAGCACGGTCTCGTGGATCGCGATGATGTTCAGCGCCGGCATGGGCATCGGCCTGATGTTCTGGGGCGTCGCGGAGCCGCTGACGCACTATGCGAGCCCGCCGCCCGGCACGTCCAAGGCCGAGTCCGAGGAAGCCATGCAGACCGCGATGGCCACCACGATGTTCCACTGGGCGCTGCACCCCTGGGCGATCTACGCCGTGGTCGGGCATCGCCATCGCCTACGGCACGTTCCGCAAGGGGCGGTCGCACCTCATCTCCTCGGCGTTCCGGCCGCTGATCGGCGCCCGCGCCGACGGACCTGTCGGGCGCGCCATCGACATGCTCGCGATCTTCGCGACGCTGTTCGGCTCGGCCGCGTCGTTGGGCCTCGGCGCTCTGCAGATCGGCAGCGGCTTCGAGTACAACGGCTGGGTCGACAGTGCGGGCAAGGCGCTGCTCGTGATCGTGATCGCCGTCCTGACGGTCGGCTTCATCGCCTCTGCGGTGTCGGGCGTCGCCAAGGGCATCCAGTGGCTGTCCAACATCAACATGGTGCTGGCGCTCGTGCTCGCCCTGTTCGTGTTCGTCGCGGGGCCGACGCTGCTGATCCTCAACCTGCTGCCGACAGCGCTGGGTGACTACGCCGCCCAGATGACCGGCATGGCGTCGCGCACGGCCGCCAGCGGCGACGACGACATGCGCTCCTGGCTCGCGAGCTGGACGATCTTCTACTGGGCGTGGTGGGTCTCGTGGACGCCGTTCGTCGGCATGTTCATCGCACGCATCAGCCGCGGACGTACGATCCGGCAGTTCGTCACGGGCGTGCTGATCGTGCCGTCGCTCGTGAGCCTGGTGTGGTTCGCCGTGTTCGGCGGCACCGCGATCGACGTCCAGCGCAGGACCGGAGACCTGGTCGGCAAGGCCGGCTCGGTCGACCCCAACTCCGCCCTGTTCGAGATGCTCGACCACCTGCCTCTGGCCTCGGTGTCGACGGTGCTCGTGATGGTCCTGGTCGGCATCTTCTTCGTGTCCGGCGCCGACGCGGCCTCGATCGTGATGGGCACGCTCAGCGAGAAGGGCTCGATCGAGCCGTCCAAGCGGACCGTCATCTTCTGGGGCACCGTCATGGGCAGCGTCGCGGCGATCATGCTCGCGACCGGCGGCAAGGACGGCTCCGAGGCGCTCACCGGGTTGCAGCAGATCACGATCGTCGCCGCGGTGCCGTTCGTCCTCGTCATGGCCGCGCTGTGCCTGTCGCTCTACAAGGACCTGCAGAGTGACCCGGTCATCGTCCGGCACCACCGCGGTGTCGAGCTCATCGCCGACGCTGTGGTCACCGGCGCCGAGGAGCACGACGACGACTTCGTGCTGGTGCTCGAGCCGGCCAGCGACGACACGATCCCGCCGGCCTCGAACACCTCGAAGACCTGACGTCAGCGGGGCCGGGCGGGGTGCAGCCAGCGGGTCACCACGACCCGCAGCACCCCGAGGTCGGCGTCCGCCGGCACCTCGGGGTGGGTGTCGCGTACGGCGCGGTGGGCGACGACGAGTCCCGTCAGCCACCGTGCGGTGTCGTCGACGTGGAGCTCGCGGTCGACCGAGCCGTCCTCGATCGCCTGGGCGCACAAGCTCGCGAACGTACGCTCGACGTCAGGGCTGAGTGGCAGGTCGGGGTTGGCGGCGAAGTGGTCGAGCAGGTCGAGCAGCCGGTCCCACGCGGTGTCGGTCATGGCTTCCTCGACTCGTGCCAGCGGTCGACGAGCTTGGGCATCTCGACGGCCATGTAGGTGAAGAAGTCGCGGGTGGCGGCGAGGCGCTCGTGGGCGGCGCTGCCGGTGTCGACCTGGCCCATGCCCTCCTCGAGCAGGGCGGCCAGGGCCGTGATCGTCTTGGTCTCGGCGGCCATCACCTCGGCCCAGGTGGTGCCGAGCACGTTGTAGCGATCGACCCGCTCGCCCGTCACCCTCCGGCGTACGGCCAGCCCCATGCGGGTGAGGTAGGCGGTTGCCCCGCTCACCGCCGCGGCGCTCACGCCGAGGGCGTCGCCGATCTCCTTGGCGGTGTAGCCGTTCTCGGGGGCGACGAGCAACGCGGCGAAGACCCGCGCGGCCATGCGCTGCATGCCCGACTGGTTGAGCTCGAGCGCGAAGCCCTCCACGAACTCGCTCGCGGTGCCGGTGGTCATGTGAGCGAGCATACAGGAATTCACGACTTTCAAGGATTTCACAAATCTATGAAAAGGAGTACGGTCGGCGGTATGGACACTGTCATCGACATCACCGGACTCGTGAAGCGGTTCGGCCACGCGACGGCTCTGGACGGCCTCGACCTGCAGGTCGCCCGCGGAGAGGTGCACGGCTTCCTGGGACCCAACGGGGCCGGCAAGTCGACCACGATCCGGGTGCTGCTCGGCCTGCTCCGCGCGGACGGCGGCACCGTCACCCTGTTCGGCCAGGACCCGTGGCACGACGCCGCCGAGCTGCACCGGCGCCTGGCGTACGTGCCCGGCGACGTGAACCTCTGGCCCAACCTCTCCGGCGGCGAGGTCATCGACCTGTTGGGCCGGCTGCGCGGCGGCCTCGACGAGAAGCGCCGCAGCCTGCTCATCGAGCGGTTCGAGCTCGACCCGACCAAGAAGTCGCGGACGTACTCCAAGGGCAACCGGCAGAAGGTCGCGCTCGTGGCGGCGCTGGCGAGTGACGTGGAGCTGCTGATCCTGGACGAGCCGACGTCCGGCCTGGACCCGTTGATGGAGGCGGTGTTCACGGACTGCGTCGACGAGTTCAAGGACGATGGTCGATCGGTGCTGCTGTCGAGCCACATCCTCGCCGAGGTCGAGCGACTGTGTGACCGGGTCAGCATCATCCGCGCCGGCCGCACGGTCGAGTCCGGGACGCTGGCGGACCTGCGCCACCTCACGCGTACGTCGGTGTCGGCCGAGCTCTCGGAGGCGCCTTCGGGGCTCGACAGCCTCGCCGGGGTGCACGACCTCGTGGTCGAGGGTGTGCGGGCGACGTTCGAGGTCGACACGGTGCACCTCGGTGCCGCGCTGGAGGTGCTCGGCCGGTCCGGCATACGTACGCTCACGAGCCAGCCGCCGACGCTCGAGGAGCTGTTCCTGCGGCACTACGGCGAGGACGTGTCAGCATGACCGCGTTCACCGGTGCGCTCACGGTGCTGCGGTTCCACCTGCGGCGCGACCGGATGATGCTGTTCTGGTGGATCGCCGGCGACGTGCTGCTCTACTACTCGCAGGCGGTCAGCACCGACGGGCTCTACACGACGCAGGCCGAGCTCGACAAGGCCGCGGCGGGCATGGAGGGCAACGCGGCGTTCATCGCGATGGCCGGCCCGGCCCGCGCGCTCAACACGGTCGGCGGGCAGGTCGCGTGGCAGGCGGCGGCCTTCGGTGCGATCGTCGCGGCGCTCATGAGCATGTTCCTGGTCGGCCGGCACACCCGCGCCGAGGAGGAGAGCGGGCGCGACGAGCTCGTGCGGGCCGCGGCGATCGGCCGGCACGCCCCGTTGGCGGCGACCGCCCTGCTGGTCACGATCGCCAACGTGCTGCTGGGTGCTCTGATCTCCGCCAGCCTGATCGCGTACGGCCTGCCCGCCGCCGGCTCGGTGGCACTGGGGCTGGCGGCCGGCCTCACCGGTCTGGTGTTCGGCGGCGTCGCGCTGGTCGCGGCTCAGCTGGTGGAGAGCACTCGTGCGGCGTACGGGATCACGGGCGCGGTGATCGGCGTCGCGTACGCCTTGAGGGCCGTCGGCGACGTCGGCAACGGCGCGCTGTCGTGGCTGTCGCCGATCGGCTGGGGGCAGTACCTGCGGCCGTACGCCGACGAGCAGTGGTGGCCGGCGCTGCTGTCGGTCGCCGCGATCGTGGTGCTGGGCTTCGCCGCCGTTGCGCTGTTCGATCGCCGAGACATCGGATCGGGAGTGTGGCCGGCGCGGCCGGGTCCGGCACGCGGCTCGCTCGGATCAGCGTGGGCGCTGTCGTGGCGGCTGCAGCGGGGGAGTGTGATCGGCTGGACGGCCGGCATGTTGCTCGGCGGCATCGCGTACGGCTCGATCGGCGACGACGTCGGCGACCTGCTCGGCGACTCGGACTTCTCCAAGGACGTGTTCGCGTCGGCGGGCGGCTCGATCGTCGACTCGTTCTACGCCACCGCAGCGGTGATGCTGGCGCTGATCGGTGCGGGCTTCGCGATCGCTTCGGTGCAGCGGTTGCGCGGCGAGGAGGGCTCGGGGTTCGCCGAGGGTCTCCTGGCGACCGCGCTGCCGCGCTGGCGCTGGGCCACGGCGCACCTCGTCGTCACGGTCGTCGGGACGGTCGCCGTCGTGCTCGCGGCGGGCCTCGGCATGGGTGCCGGCTTCGCGCTGGTCACCGGCGACGGGTCCGCGGTGCTGCGGCTCGCCGGGGCGACCGTGCCGTACGTCGTGCCGGTGCTGCTGATCGCGGCGCTGACCTGGCTGGCGTACGGGATCCGCTCGCGTTGGGCGGCGGTCGGCTGGCTGGCGCTCGGCTTCTGCTTCGTCGTGATGATGTTCGGGGAGCTGCTTCAGCTGCCGGCGTGGCTCATGGACGTGTCGCCGTTCCGGCACCTGGCGCAGACGCCGGCCGAGGACTTCCGCGTCGTGCCGGTCGTCGTGCTGCTGGTGATCACGGCGGCCGTCGGGGCGCTGGGGATGGTGTGTCTGCGGCGGCGGGATGTCGTCAGCAACTAGAACATACGTTCGATGAGGCGTAGGCTGGCCGGATGGAGGAGTTCTTCCAGGGATCGCTGCTCGACACCGGTCAGCCGACGGGTCTCGGGCCGCTGGCGCCGGAGCGTACGACCCTGACGCGAGGCGCGTGGGTCGACGTGCTGCCGGGGTGGGTGACGGGTTCGGACGACCTGTTCCTGCGGCTCCAGGCCGAGGTGCCGTGGCGGGCCGAGAACCGGGAGATGTACGACCGCATGGTCGACGTGCCGCGGCTGCTGTGCCACTACGGCGTCGGTGCGGAGCTGCCCGACCCGCTGTTGCTGGAGGCCCGTGAGGCGCTGGGCGACCACTACGAGGCCGAGCTCGGGGAGCGATTCGTGACCGCGGGGCTCTGCTACTACCGCGACGGCCGGGACAGCGTCGCTTGGCACGGTGACCGCATCGGGCGGGGTCGCACCGACAACACGATGGTCGCGATCGTCTCGCTCGGCGCCGCCCGACGGCTGTCGCTGCGTCCACGCGGCGGCGGTCAGCAGATCGGCTTCTCGCTGGGCCACGGCGACCTCGTCGTCATGGGCGGCACGTGCCAACGTACGTGGGAGCACGCGATCCTCAAGACCGCCAAGCCCGTCGGCCCCCGCATCAGCGTCCAGTTCCGCCCCCGCAACGTCCTCTGACCCGGAGCGGTGAGTTAGCGGCCCAGCCGTTGGCGCGGGCGGTGAGTTAGCGGCCTCAGATCGCGTGCGGTTGACTTGGGCCGCTAACTCACCGCTCCACGATGTGCACAGAGTCCGTTGGCGCGCGCTCGTCCACAAGGCGGACCGCTGCCGTGTGCGGAGTGACGAGGATGTTGCGCGAGTCGACTCGGGCCATGCCTCTCCGTCACGACATCCCAGCGTCACTGCGGCACGCCCTTCGCACGCCGCGAGGCCCGGCACTCGGGATCCGCTGAAGGTGCTCCGCGGCAAGCGGTTCCGCCGGCTCTTCCCGCGGGTCTGGGTGCACGTCGACCACGTCATGACGCAGCTCGACTGGATCGTCGCGGCGACGCTGGCGATGCCCGACGCGGGCGCAGCTGAGTCACCTCACCCGCATCCAGGCGCTCGGCCTCGACTTCGGCCCCGTCAAGCCCGTTCAGTTCACCGTCGCCGGCGATCTCCACCTCGACGTCGACGACATCTTCCTGCACCGCACCGAGGTGCTGCCTCCACTCGACGACGTCGGGGTGACGCCGGGCGCGGCGTTCATCCAGTACTGCGCAGACGCCCGCATGATCGACGCCATCAAGGTCGGCGACTGGTTGCTGCATCACCGGCACATGACAGTGCTCGAGGTCGCTGAGCTCGCAAAGCGTGATCATTGGCGACCCGGGAGCCAGCCAGGTGCGCGTGTCCTGCCCTCACCTCGATGCCGCGGTCACGATCACTCAAGGAGTCGGAGATCACGCGCGGTCCTGGTGTTCTCCGGTCTGCCGAAGCCTGAGGTCAACAAGGACGTTCGCAATGCGCAAGGCGAGCTCCTCGGCTGCGGCGACCTCGTCTATTCGGCTGTGGATGTTGCTCGTCGAGTACGAAGGTCGCCAGCACGCTGACCGACCTCGAGCCAGTTCGGAACAGCGACATCGACCGCTATCGCGGCTTCCGCGACGAGCGCGTGGAGTATCTGCAGGTCACGAACGAGATGCTCGACAGCTCCGAAGACGCTGGTCGCCGAGGTCCACCGCATGCTCGTCGACAGGGGCTACGACGGGCCGGCACCGGTCTTCGGCGGTCGAGTGGCGATCGCTCTTCGAGCCCATCGACGTCCGCTCACACCTCGAGCGGTGAGCTAGCGGCCCAAGCGATCGACGCCTGTGAAGGCCGCTAGACTCACCGCTCGACGCCGCGATGGGCCCTAAGTCACCGCTCGCGGGGTTACTTCTTGCCGCGGTTGGCGCGGTTGCGCTCCGTGGCGTCGAGGATGATCTTGCGGATGCGGACGTTCGCGGGGGTGACCTCGACGCACTCGTCCTCGCGGCAGAACTCCAGCGACTGCTCGAGCGACAGCTTGCGCGGCGGCACGAGCTTCTCGAACTCGTCGGCGTTCGAGCGGACGTTGGTCTGCTTCTTCTCGCGGACGATGTTGATGTCCATGTCGTCGGCGCGGGAGTTCTCGCCGACGATCATGCCCTCGTAGACCTCGGTCGCCGGCTCGATGAACAGCGTGCCGCGCTCCTGGATGTTGGTCATCGCGTACGACGTCGCGGCTCCGGCGCGGTCCGAGACGAGCGAGCCCGAGGGGCGGGTCGAGATCTCGCCGGCCCACGGCTCGTACTTCTCGAACGTCTGGTGCGCGATGCCGGTGCCGCGGGTGTCGGTGAGGAACTCGGTGCGGAAGCCGATCAGGCCACGCGCCGGGACGATGAACTCCATGCGGACCCAGCCGGTGCCGTGGTTGATCATCTGCTCCATGCGGCCCTTGCGGACGGCCAGCAGCTGCGTGATCGCGCCGAGGTACTCCTCGGGTGCGTCGATCGTCAGGCGCTCCATCGGCTCGTGCAGCTTGCCGTCGACCTCGCGCGTGACGACCTGCGGCTTGCCGACCGTGAGCTCGTAGCCCTCGCGACGCATCTGCTCGACGAGGATGGCCAGCGCGAGCTCGCCGCGGCCCTGGACCTCCCAGGCGTCGGGGCGCTCGGTGTCGAGCACCTTGAGCGACACGTTGCCGACGAGCTCGCGGTCGAGGCGGTCCTTGACGAGGCGCGCGGTGACCTTGGTGCCCTTCTCGCGACCGGCGAGCGGCGACGTGTTGGTGCCGATCGTCATCGAGATGGCGGGCTGGTCGACCGTGATGAGCGGCAGCGCGACGGGGTTCTCCGGATCGGCCAGGGTCTCGCCGATCGTGATGTCGGGGATGCCCGCGATGGCGACGATGTCGCCGGGGCCCGCGCTCTCGCCGGGTACGCGCTCGAGCTCCTTGGTGACGAGCAGCTCGGTGATCTTGACCCGCTCGGTCGTGCCGTCGTGCTTCATCCACGCGACCTGCGCGCCCTTCTTGAGGGTGCCCTGGAAGACGCGGACCAGCGCGAGCCGGCCGAGGAACGGCGAGGCGTCGAGGTTGGTGACGTGGGCCTGCAGCGGCGCGCCCTCGGTGTACTCCGGCGCCGGCACGGCGTCCATGATCGTCTGGAACAGCGGGATGAGGTTGTCGCTGTCGGGCATGCCGCCGTCTTCCGGCTGCGTCAGCGAGGCGCGACCGGCGCGCGCAGAGGCGTAGACGACGGGGAAGTCGAGGGCGTCCTCGCTGGCGCCGTCCTCGAGCAGGTCGAGGAACAGCTCGTACGTCTCGTCGACGACCTCGGCGATGCGCGAGTCGGGGCGGTCGACCTTGTTGACGACCAGCACGACGGGCATGTGGGCGGCGAGCGCCTTGCGCAGGACGAAGCGGGTCTGGGGGAGCGGGCCCTCGGACGCATCGACGAGCAGGATGACCGCGTCGACCATGGACAGGCCGCGCTCGACCTCGCCGCCGAAGTCGGCGTGGCCGGGGGTGTCGATGATGTTGATCGTCACGCCGCCGTCGGGCGCACCGGGACCGTTGTAGCGGACGGCGGTGTTCTTCGCGAGGATCGTGATGCCCTTCTCGCGCTCGAGGTCGCCGGAGTCCATGGCGCGCTCAGCGAGCTGGTGGTGCTCGTCGTAGTGACCCTGCTGCTGGAGCATGGCGTCGACCAGCGTCGTCTTGCCGTGGTCGACGTGGGCGACGATTGCGACATTGCGCAGGTCAGAGCGAATGGGCATGCGAAAAAAGTCCTATGCGTGGGGAATGCTCGAACACCTCGGAGCCTTGCCATTCTACGGGGGATGACCGTCCGGAGACGAATCGTGGTTACCTCCCGGTAGTTGACGGTTCACAAAGACTTCATTTGAACAAAGGTTGCGTTTTGGTTATGATTTTCCGGTGCCCACTTCGCCGGACGAGCTGTATGTCGCGCTCGAGGACTTCGTCATGCGCCTGATGACGCTGGCCGAGTCCGACGGCATGGACGCGATGGTCGAGCTCGACCTGTCGTTCTCGCAGGCACGCACGTTGTTCTTGCTCGCCAAGAAGGGCGAGCCCATGCCGATCCACGCGATCGCCAAGGCGCTCGGCCTCTCCGACGCGGCGACCGGCCGCAACGTCGAGCAGCTGCTCAAGCTCGACGTCGTCGAACGGCGGGAGAGCCCCGACGACCGTCGGGTCAAGCTCGTCTCGCTCACCCCGGTCGGCGAGAAGCTCAGCATGCAACACATCGACTCCAAGCGCGAGTCGATCAAGGCCTTCACGGCGGACCTGCCCGAAGACCAGCGCGACAACCTGCATCGCGCGCTCAGCGACATCCTCGCCGGCGACACCCTGCGCCGGCACACCCATTAGGAGAATACGCATGACTTCCCAAACGGGACAGATCGACGACAGCGACAAGATCACACCCGAGCTCCTCAAGATCGCCGGCGTCGTCGTGCTCGGCGCCATCATGTCGATCCTCGACGTCACGGTCGTCAACGTCGCACTGCCGACGTTCCAGACCGAGCTGTCGGGCAGCGACGAGCCGCTCGCCTACTCGACCGTCGCCTGGACCGCGACGGCCTACATGCTCGCGCTCGCGGCGGTCATCCCGCTGACGGGCTGGGCGGCGGACCGGTTCGGCACCAAGCGCCTCTACATGACCGCGATCGCGTTGTTCACGATCGGCTCGGCGCTGTGCGCCACGGCGTGGAACATCGAGGCCCTCATCGGCTTCCGCGTCCTCCAGGGCCTCGGCGGCGGCATGCTGATGCCGCTCGGCATGACGATCATGACCAAGGCCGCGGGTCCGCACCGCATGGGCCGGCTCATGGCGATCCTCGGCATCCCGATGCTGCTCGGCCCGATCATGGGCCCGATCCTCGGCGGCGTCCTGATCGACGCTGCATCGTGGCACTGGGTGTTCCTGATCAACCTGCCGATCGGCCTGATCGGTCTGGTCTACTCGTGGCGGGTCCTGCCCAAGGACGCACCTGAGCCGAGCGAGTCGCTCGACGTGGTCGGCATGATCCTGCTGTCGCCGGGTCTCGCCTCGCTGCTCTACGGCGTGTCCGGCCATCCCGGGCGAGGGCACCGTCGCCGCGACCAAGGTGCTGATGCCGGCGGCCATCGGCATCGCTGCTGATCGGCGCGTTCGTGTTCTGGTCGTTCAAGCCCAAGCACCCGTTGCTCGACCTGCGCCTGTTCAAGGACCGCAACCTCACGGTCTCGATCATCACGATGTTCCTGTTCGCGGCGGCGTTCTTCGGCGCGCTGCTGCTGGTGCCGACCTACTTCCAGCAGGTCGACGGCTACTCGGTCAAGAAGGCCGGTCTGCTGATCGCCGCCCAGGGCATCGGCGCGATGCTGACGATGCCGATCGCGGGTGCGCTCACCGACAAGATGCCGGTCGGCCGCATCGTCCCGTTCGGCTTCCTCGGCATCCTGATCGGCATGTTCGGACTGGCCCAGAGCACCGACCCGGGCACGTCCGACTGGACCATCATGGGCTGGCTGTTCGTGACCGGTCTCGGCATGGGCGCGACGATGATGCCGCTGTTCACCTCGGCGCTCAAGACGCTCAAGGCGGCCGACGTGGCACGCGGGTCGACGCTGCTCAACGTGACGCAGCAGGTGGCCAGCGCGACCGGCATCGCGACGATCTCGGTCGTCCTGACCAACGCCATGAAGAGCGGCGACATCCTCGCCGGGCTCGGAGAAGCTGCCGGGCGTCGAGGGCGGGCTCACGGCGGCGCAGCTGGCCGCCAGCTCGCACACCGAGAACGGGGCGCAAGCTCGTCGAGCTGCTGAAGCGTCCCGGACGCGATGCTGCAGCAGGGCTTCCAGGACCTGGCCGACGCCTTCCAGTCGTCCTACTGGGTCGCGTTCGGCGTGCTGGTCGTCGACGCTGATCCCGGTGTTCTTCCTCCCGCGCAAGCGTGAGGTCGTGCACCTGCTCGACGAAGAGGAAGGCGCAGCGCCGGTCATCATGCACTGACGCGTCGCACGCACGAACGAGGGCCCTGCCGGAATCCGGTGGGGCCGTTCGTCATTCCCGGTGCACCTTGTGGGCCGCCGCCTGGGCGATGGGCTTGAGCACCATGAGGTCGACGTTGACGTGCTGCGGGCGGGTCGCGACCCAGGCGATCGCGTCGGCGATGTCCTCCGCGACGAGCGGCTCGCGCACGCCGGCATAGATCGCGTCGGCCCTGGCCTGGTCGCCGGCGAACCGGTTGAGCGAGAACTCGTCGGTGCGCACCATGCCCGGGCGCGATCTCGGTGACCCGTACGGGTTGGCCGTTGAGCTCGAGTCGCAGCGTCTCGGTCATCGCCGTGACGCCGTGCTTCGCCGCGGTGTAGCCGCCACCGCCCTCGTACGTGATGTGGCCCGCGGTCGAGCCGAGGTTGATCAGCGTGCCGGCGCCGCTGGCCACGAGCGCGGGCAGCAGGGCACGCGTCACCAGCAGGGTGCCGATGACGTTGACCTCGTACATGTGCCGCCAGTCGTCGGGGTTGCTCGACGCGACGTGATCGGTGCCGACCGCGCCGCCGGCGTTGTTGAGCAGCAGGTCGAGCGACGGTCCGACGGCCTCGGCCAGCGCGGCGACCTGCGCCTCGTCGGTCACGTCGCACGTGATCGCGGTGCCGGCGATCTCGGCGGCGAGCGCCTCGATGCGCTCGGTGCGTCGTGCGACGCAGAAGACGTGATATCCGGCTTGGGCGAGAGCGCGGGCGGTGGCGGCGCCGATGCCGCTGCTGGCTCCGGTGACGACGGCGGTGGGCATGGCCTCATGCTGCCAGACGGACATGCCCGTGCGGGCTGGGCACCGGGTGAGACGATGGAGGCGAAAGGCGGCTGATCGATGCTCAAGCGGATCGCGATGCTCTCGGCGCACACCTCGCCGCTCGAGCAGCCCGGAGACGGCGATGCCGGCGGCATGAACGTGTACGTCCTGGAGCTCTCCCGTCAGCTGGCATCGCGCGGCATCGAGGTCGAGATCTTCACCCGGGCGACGTCCCGCCACCAGCCACAGCTCGTTGACCTTTCGACAAGCCGGGGCGACGGTGGCATCCTGGTGCACCACGTCCCCGCCGGGCCGTTCGAGGGCCTGGCAGAAGAACGACCTGCCGTCGCAGCTGTGCTCGTTCGTCCGTGACGTGCTGCGCGCCGAGGTGGAGCGGGAGCCGGGCCACTTCGACCTCGTGCACTCGCACTACTGGCTGTCCGGCCAGGTCGGCACCGTCGCGCGGGAGCGCTGGGACGTGCCGCTGGTCCACACGATGCACACGATGGCCAAGGTCAAGAACGCGATGCTCGCCGAAGGTGACGAGGCCGAGCCGATCGGTCGCATCTACGGCGAGGAGGAGATCGTACGGCTCGCCGACCGGCTCATCGCCAACACGATGGAGGAGCGGCGCGAGCTCATCGAGATGTACGACGCCGAGCCCGAGCACGTCGCGGTCGTGCATCCGGGCGTCGATCTCGAGGTGTTCCGCGCCGGCCGGCAGGACGAGGCGCGAGCGGCGCTGGGCGTGCCTGACGGATGCCGCGCTGCTGCTGTTCGCCGGTCGCATCCAGCCGCTCAAGGCTCCCGACATCGTGCTCGAGGCCGCAGCGCGGATGCTGCAGGACGACCCCGCGGCTGCGGGAGCGGCTCGTCGTCGCGATCGTCGGCGGCGCGTCCGGGATCCGGGCTCGACCGGCCGACGGCCCTGACCGACCTGAGCGCCGCGACTGGGCATCGAGGACGTCGTCCGGTTCGTGCCCACGGTGGCGCAGCACGAGCTCGCCGACTGGTACGCCGCGGCGTCGGTCGTCTGCGTGCCGTCCTACAACGAGTCGTTCGGTCTCGTCGCGATCGAGGCGCAGGCGTGCGGCACGCCCGTCGTCGCCGCGCGCGTGGGCGGCCTGTCGACGGCGGTGTCCGACGGGGTCTCCGGTGTCCTGGTCGACGGGCACGACCCACGCGACTATGCCGCGGCGCTGCACCCGCTGCTGACCGATCCCGAGCTGCGTGAGGCGATGAGCCACAAGGCCGTACGCCACGCCGAGGGCTTCGGCTGGGACGTCACGGCCGACCGTACGCTCAAGGTCTACGAGGAGGCCATCGAGTGGCACCGCACCCACGTGGAGAAGAACGCATGACTGAGGCACGTCAGACGATCGTCGAGGCCCTGGAGGCGTGCCGAGCTGGAGTTCACCGAGCACCGGCCCGGGCGTCTTCGAGGTCACCCTGCCGGGCGAGCGCAAGCTGCAGACGACGTGCCGCCTCGAGATCGGCAAGCACGCCCTCGGCATCCACGCCTTCGTGTGCCGCAACCCCGACGAGAACCACGAGACGGTCTACCGCTGGCTGCTGGAGCGCAACCTCAAGATGTTCGGCGTGGCCTTCGCGGTCGACTCAGCCGGCGACATCTACCTCGACGGCCGCCTGCCGCTGCACGCCGTGACGACCGACGAGGTCGACCGGGTGCTCGGCGCCGTGCTGACGTACGCCGACGAGTCGTTCAACACGATCCTCGAGCTCGGCTTCGCCTCATCGATCCGCAAGGAGTGGGAGTGGCGCGAGTCGCGCGGCGAGTCGACCCGCAACCTCGAAGCGTTCAAGCACCTCAAGCCGTCGAGCTGAGCACCGCGTCGATCCACGCAGCCAGCGCGGCGGCGCACAGCTCGGGCTGCTCGTGGTGCGGGTTGTGGCCGGCCCCGTCGGCCACCAGATAGGTCGCGCGCGGGTATGACGCGGCGAGCGCCAGCGCGTCGGCGTATCCGACGACCGGGTCCTGGCGGCCGAGGATGAACGTGACCGGTCGGTCGTACGTCGTGAATCGCGACTCCGGTCGGACGGAGAACTCGTACGCCGCGGAGATGCGGCCGATGGCGTCCAGGTCGGCGAGACGGGTGCCGGGGGCGACCTCCTCGAGGTAGAGCTCCCAGTGCTGCCTCGTCTGGCGGAACGTGAACTCGGCGAAGTCGCGCCGGTCGTCCTCGGTGCCGCCGTGGATGCGGCTCGACGTCGGTCGGCACGAGCGCCGGGACGTCCCGGCGTGCATGGTCGGCGATGATCATCGGCGCGATGAGCGCCAGGCCGAGGACCCGCGAGGGTCGCGGCCGGTCAGGGCGCGAGCGACGCCGCCGCCGAACGAGTTGCCCACCAGGGCATACGGCTCGTCGCCGAGGACGTCGTCGAGGAATGTCGCGACGCGGTCGGCCACGTCATCGGACGACGCGACGCCGTCGCCGCTGCTGCGCCCGTGGCCGGGCAGGTCGAGGTGCAGGCGGCGGAGGCCGGGTCGCGGCTCGAGGACCGACTCGGTGAAACGGCTGATCAGGCGATGGTCGCCCATCAAGCCGTGGAGCATGACGACCGGGAGTCCGGTGCCGTGCTCGATCCAGTGGATGCCGGTGGGTTCGTGATGAGGCATGCGTCGAACCTAGACGGGCTGAGCGACGGTTTCGCGGTCGCGTAGCGTTGCCCGCGTGAAGGCCTTGGTATTCGCCGACATCACCGACCCGTGGTCCTACATCGGCGCCACCCGGTTCGAACGCGCTGCCGCGATGTTCTCGATCCTCACCGGCGAGCCGGTCGAGCTGACGTTCCGCGCGTTCCAGCTCGACCCGGACGCGCCCAACGACGGCCGCCTGCTGATGGACGTCACGCCGACGAGCTCGGCGGCGCCGACAAGGCAGAGCTGCATCAACGTACAGGTCACCGCCGCGGCCCGGATCACCGGGATCGACCTCAACTTCGAGGAGGCGGTGCGGGCCAACTCGTTCGACGCGTGGCGGCTGCTGACCTGGGCCGACGAGGCCGGGCCGGGCTTCCAGCGCGACCTGGCCCATCAGCTGTGGCGCGCCCACTTCCTCGAGGGCGCCGACATCGGCGACCCGTTCGCGCTGGCGACGCGCGCCGCGCTCGTCGGCCTCGACCTGGAGACGGCCGAGGCGTTGCTCGCCAGCACCGAGTATGCCGACGAGGTCCGCACGCAGGTCGCGACCGGCGAGTCGCTCGGCATCACGCAGCTGCCGTACGTCGTCGATCGAGCAGCAGTGGACGCTGTCGGGCATCCATTCGCAGAACGACTACGTGCAGGCGCTCGACCAGATCTACCGCGAGTGGAAGGCCTCTGAGACGCCCGACGAGTGACCCAATAGGCTCAGTCGCATGAGCACCCTGATCCTCCTGCGCCACGGTCACAGCGAGTGGAACGCCAAGAACCTGTTCACCGGCTGGGTCGACGTCGACCTCAACGAGCAGGGCCTCGCCGAGGCCTCGCGCGGCGCCGAGCTGCTGGCCGATGCCGGCCTCGCGCCCGACGTCCTGCACACCTCGCTGCTGCGTCGCGCGATCCGTACCGCCGAGATCGTGCTCAACGGCATCGACCGCCACTGGATCCCCGTACGCCGCTCGTGGCGGCTCAACGAACGCCACTACGGCGCGCTGCAGGGCAAGGACAAGAAGGCGACCCTCGAGGAGTTCGGCGAGGAGCAGTTCATGACGTGGCGGCGTTCGTACGACACCCCGCCGCCGGCGCTCGAGGACGACTCGGAGTTCAGCCAGGCCTCCGACCCGCGCTACGCCGGCCCTGCCCGACGAGCTCCTGCCGCGCACCGAGGCGCTGGCCGACGTCATGCAGCGGATGCTGCCGTACTGGTACGACTCGATCGTCCCGGACCTGCTCGCCGATCGCGTCGTCCTGGTCACGGCGCACGGCAACTCGCTGCGTGCCCTCGTCAAGCACCTCGACGGGCTGAGCGAGGAGGCCGTCGTCGGCCTCAACATCCCGACCGGCATCCCGCTGGTCTACGAGCTCGACGACGACCTGAAGCCGACGGTCAAGGGCGGCATGTACCTCGACCCCGACGCCGCGCAGAAGCCATCGCGGCTGTGGCGAACCAAGGAAGATAGACCAAGACTCGCTGCGGTAGGGCGCCGGCTGCCGAGGCCGTTCGAGGCGCGTCGACGAGCGACGCCGCAGCGCAGGTGGTCGACGAACGGCGCTTGTCGATGGCCGCGTAACTGACTTGTCAGCGCTGGTGAGCGCCTCGAAGCGAGCGCGGCGACGCCAACGCGGGCGCCCGCCGCGCGACTCAACCCAAGGGTCACGAGTCGTACTTGTAGCCCAGTCCTCGCACGGTGGTCAGGGTGATGGGGTTGGTCGGGTCCTTCTCGATCTTGGCTCGCAGGCGCTTGACGTGGACGTCGAGGGTCTTGGTGTCGCCGACGTAGTCCGCGCCCCACACCCGGTCGATCAGCTGCCCACGGGTCAGCACGCGGCCGGGGTTGCGCAGGAAGTACTCGAGCAGCTCGAACTCCTTGAGCGGGAACTTCGTCTCGTGCGCCGTCGATCGTCACGAGGTGCCGGTCGACGTCCATGCGTACGCGGCCCTGCTCGAGCGAGGCGTTGTCGTCGATCTCGTCGGTGAACCCGCGACGCAGCACGGCACGGATGCGGGCGACGAGCTCGCGGGGGGAGTAGGGCTTGGTGACGTAGTCGTCGGCGCCGAGCTCGAGGCCGACGACCTTGTCGACCTCGGTGTCCTTGGCGCTGACCATGATGATCGGCACGGAGGAGATGGCACGCAGGGCGCGGCACACCTCGGTGCCCGACAGCCCCGGCAGCATCAGGTCGAGCAGCACGATGTCCGCACCGCCGCGGTCGAACTCGGTCAGTGCGTCGGGACCGGTCTCGGCGATCGCGACCTCGAACCCTTCCTTGCGCAGGACGTACGACAGCGCCTCGCTGTAGCTCGTCTCATCCTCGACGACCAATACTTTGGTCACGCGTTCTCCTCTTCGATGTCTTGGCTGTGTGCCGGCAGGACCAGCGTGAACGACGAGCCGAGTCCCGGCTCGCTCCACACCTCGACCGTTCCGCCGTTGCTCGCGGCGACGTGCTTGACGATCGACAGGCCGAGGCCGGTGCCGCCCGTCGCACGTGCGCGGGCGGGATCGACGCGGTAGAAGCGTTCGAAGATCCGGTCGAGCTCGTCGCCGGGGATGCCGATGCCGTTGTCGGCGACGGTCAGGCGTACGTCGTCGTCATCGAGCTGGGCCGTCACGGTGACCCGCGATCCGTCGGGGCTGTAGGTCACGGCGTTCTCGACCAGGTTGCTGACCGCGGCGTGCAGCTGGGCGCGGTCGCCGTGGACGTGCAGGTCGGGCTCGACCGTGGTGACGATCTCGATGTTCTTGTGCTCGGCGTCGGTCGCGGAGTGCTCGGTGGCCTCCGAGACGAGCTCGCCGATCTTGATCGTGGAGGCTTCGTCGCTCAGGATGTCGTTCTGGAGTCGCGAGAGGTCGATGATCTGCTGCACCAGCCGGGTCAGTCGCTCGCTCTCCAGGTGCATGCGGCTGGAGAACCGGACGACGGCTTCGGGATCATCCTTGGCCTCGCCGACGGCCTCGGCGAGCAGGTTGAGGGCGCCGACGGGTGTCTTGAGCTCGTGGCTGACGTTCGCCACGAAGTCGCGGCGGATCGACTCGACCCGGTGCTCGCGCGTACGGTCGTCGGCCAGCACCAGGATCAGGCGCGAGGTCAGCGGTGCGACGCGGGCGTGCACGTACGACGTCGTGCCGCGGCGCGGCTGCAAGGAGACGTCGGCCTCGCGCACCTGGCCGTCACGGCGTACCTGCCGGACGAGCGTCATGAGCTCTTCGGGCTCGAGCCGGTCCTCGTGCACGATGCCCATCGCGAACGCGGGCGCCGACGCCTTGACCACGGTGTCGGACGAGTCGATCAGCACGGCAGACGACGAGATCACCGCGAGGACCTGGTCGGCACCGGGCGGTATGAGCGGGGCGGGCGGGGGCACGGTGGCCTCGCGGCGCTCGCTGAAGCGCCACACATAGGTGATCATCGCGCCGACGGCGGCGCCGATCGCCCCCGCGATCAACAATCCTGCACTGGTGTCCACAGCATTGATCGTAGAGGGCATTTCCTCCCCAACCGGCACTCTGACCCCTGCAGCGACAGGCCTTTCGGTTGCTGTTCACATCGCGTTCACCGGAGGTCGCCGTCCGTTCATCCCGCCTGCCTACGGTCTAGGACATGCGCGATCAGTATTACGAACAGCTCGATGCCATCGTCGACGACCTGGTGAACCTGACCGGGACCGTCCGCCGTGCCGTTGCCGACGCGACCAAGGCCCTGCTCGAGGCAGACGCCCAGATCGCGGAGTCCGTCATCGCCGGCGACAAGGACATCGACGAGGCGACCGAGATCATCGAGGAGCGCGCACTTCTGCTGCTCGCCACGCAGCAGCCGGTCGCGACCGACCTCCGGCAGCTCGTCGCGACCCTGCGGATGCTGACCGACCTCCAGCGGATGGGCGACCTGTCGGTGCACGTGGCCAAGGTGGCCCGGCGCCGTATGCCCGACTCGGCGGTGCCGGAGCACCTGCACCCCAACATCATCGCGATGGCGGCTGTCGCCGACTCGATGATCGACTCGGCCTCGCGCATCGTCGCGAACCGCAACGTCGACGCGGCCGGCCAGCTCGAGAACGAGGACGACGAGATGGACAGGCTCCGCAAGGACCTGCTGCGCTCGCTCCTCGGCGACTCGTGGACGTACGGCGTCGAGCCGGCCGTCGACCTGGCGCTCCTGGGTCGCTACTACGAGCGCATCGGCGACCACGCGGTGTCGATGGCGCGTCGCGTCGTCTACCTGGTCACCGGCCAGCTGAGCTGACTACGTACGACGAAGGCGAGCACCTGGATGCCGCTGGGGGTCCTGTCGTCGTACGCCGTGCGTCTACTCGGAGTCGGTGGACTCGGTCTCTGCGTCCGTCGGCGTGGGGGTCGGGGTGGGCTCGGTCTTGGGCGCGCCGCCGACCTTCTCGTACTCGGCGGTGCGGGCCACGACGGGTGCCTCGATCGTGACGCGGCGCTGCCGCGTCGCTCGAAGGTCAGCGTGACCTTGACGTAGTCACCGGCCGCCGCGTCCTTGAGGACGGCGAAACCGCCGGCGTCCGCGATGCCGCCGATCGTGGTGAGCTTGTCGGCCGGGAGGGACAGGATCATCTTGGTGCTGGCGACGGTGAGCGGCTTGTCGTCGAGCGTCGTGACCGTGACCGAGGCGAGCCGCTGCTCGTCCTTGGTGTTGTTGACGATCCCGGCCGACAGCGTGGCGGACCCGTCGTCGTTGGCGACGAGCAACGTGTTGAGCACATCCATCTCGCCGCGATGGTTGGCGCCGGTCCCGGCCTGGTAGACCTGATTGGTCTGGGCGCTGAAGCCCGTGCCGCAGGCGCCGAGGGCCAGAAGGGCGGTCGTGGCAAGGGCGGTGGCCGCGAGGCGGCGACGTCGTACGGTGCTCACGAGATCACTGCTTTCAGTCCGTCATTCATGCGTCGAGGGGTCGCCAAGATCGTATCGGAGGAGCGCTGCGGGACTCTGCCTTTGACCTGCTGCGATGTCATCTGGTATGGGCGGGATGGCCTGAAACGGCAGGGATCGACATCCGTTCCGCATGTTAGACTGGTCACCTAGGAAAGGTGTTTTCTCTATGACTTTTGTTGTCGGCGAAACCGTTGTCTATCCCAATCACGGCGCTGCAGTCATCGAGGACATCGAGACCCGGACGATCAAGGGCGAGGAGCGTGAATACCTCGTACTGCGCATCGTCTCGCAGAACGACCTGGTCGTTCGCGTTCCCGCGTGCAACCTTGATCTTGTCGGAGTTCGCGACGTCGTCGACGAAGCAGGGCTTGAGCGGGTTTTCGGAGTTCTCCGTGCCGAGCACGTCGAGGAGCCGACCAACTGGTCTCGGCGCTACAAGGCAAACCTCGAGAAGCTGCACTCCGGTGACGTGCTGAAGGTCGCCGAGGTCGTACGCGACCTGTGGCGCCGCGATCACGAGCGCGGACTGTCGGCCGGTGAGAAGCGGATGCTGGCCAAGGCTCGCCAGATCCTCGTCTCCGAGCTCGCGCTCGCCGAGAAGACCAACGAGGACAAGGCCGAGACCCGTCTCGACGAGGTCCTCGCGTCCTGATCTGAACCACGTACGCAGCCCCCGACTCATCGAGTCGGGGGCTTCGTCATGTCCGGGGTGGGGCGGTGAGCTTAGGTCGCCTATCGCGTCAGCGGCGGTGGCTGAGTCGTGTGATCGACGGCGGGACGACCAGGTCACCGCCGCGACGTGGCGGTGGGCCCTAAGTCACCGCTCCCGGGTCAGAGGGGGAGGACGAGGGCGGTGGCGATCGCGGCGATGCCTTCGCCGCGGCCGGTGAGGCCGAGGCCGTCCGTCGTCGTGGCCGAGACGCTGACCGGGGCGCCGAGCGCGTCGCCGAGCACGCGCTGCGCCTGGTCGCGCCGCGGGCCGATCTTGGGGCTGTTGCCGATGACCTGGACCGAAGCGTTGCCGACCCGCCAGCCGTGATCGCGCAGGCGCTGCTCGACCTCGACGAGGAAGTCGACCCCGGAGGCGGCGGCCCACTCTGGCTCGCCGGTGCCGAACATGCTGCCGATGTCGCCCAACCCGGCCGCACCGAGCGCCGCGTCGACGAGCGCATGGGCCGCGCAGTCGCCGTCGGAGTGCCCTTCGAGCCCGTGGTCCTCGCCGGGCCAGAGCAGGCCCGCGAGCCACATCGGGCGCCCGGGCACGAGCCGATGGACGTCGGTGCCGATGCCGATGCGCGCAGATGTCACAGGTCGATCATGCCGTACGTACGGCGGCGCTAGGAGATGCGCGGGAGGATGGGGGAGTGACAACCCGGCGGTCGATCCTCAGCGGACTGCTCGCGGCGGCCGCGGCGATCGCGGCGAGCGAAGGTCTGGCGGCCTTGTTCAACCTCCGCGAGTCGCCGGTGCTGGCAGTCGGCCAGTCGGTCATCAAGCTCACGCCCGGGCCGATCGCGGAACGCATCATCAGCGTCGTCGGCCACGCCGACAAGCCACTGGCGGTGTCGAGCGTCGTGGTCGCGATCCTGCTGCTGGGTGCGCTCGTCGGTCTGTGGTGGCCCCGACCTCGGGCGTACGCCGTGGTGGGTGCGCTCGTCGTGCTCGCGTCGGCTGCGGTGCTGGCTCGTCCGCACGGTGACTCGGGTGGCGTGCTGGCCAGCGTGGCAGCCGGCGCAGTGGTGATCGGCGTGCTGCACCTGCTCCGGCAACACCCCGAGCACACGGTGGACGAGTCCCGCCGCACGTTCCTTCGTACGTCGGCGGTCATCGCCGTCGCCGCGATCATCGTCGGATCAGCCGGTGAGGTCCTCGCGTCACGCCATCGCCGGCGGCAGGCGCTGGAGCGCATACGGGCAGCGCTGAAGGTCCCGGCGAGCCGGGTGCCGGCACCCGACGGAGCCGATCTGGCGGTCGAGGGCCAAGGCGGGTGGCTGACGAGCAACCGCGACTTCTACCGGATCGACACGGCGCTCTCGCCGCCCCTGGTCAACCCCGAGGACTGGACCCTGCGCATCCACGGGATGGTCGACAAGGAGCTGACGCTGACCTACCAGGACCTGCTCGACCGCGGCCTCGAGCACGAGTGGATCACGATCTGTTGCGTATCCAATCCGGTCGGCGGCGACCTGATCGGCAACACGGTGTGGGGCGGCGTGCCGATCAAGGGCATCCTCGACGAGGTCGGGATCCAGGCCGGCGCGGACGCCCTGCTGTCGACGTCCGACGACGGCTGGACGTGCGGCACGCCGCTCGAAGCCCTGACCGACGGCCGCAACGCACTGCTGGCGCTGACCATGAACGGCGAGCCGTTGCCGATCCCGCACGGCTTCCCCGTACGCCAGGTGGTGCCCGGCCTGTACGGCTACGTCTCCGCGACGAAGTGGGTCGTCGACTGGGAGGTGACCCGGTTCGCCGACTTCAAGGCGTACTGGACGCAGCGCGGGTGGGGCGAGCGCGGGCCGGTCAAGACCGAGTCGCGCATCGACGTGCCGAAGGATGGCGAGACCCTCGACGCCGGCCGGACCACGATCGCGGGCGTCGCGTGGGCGCAGCACGTCGGCATCGACGGCGTCGAGGTCAGGGTCGACGGTGGCGAGTGGCAGAAGGCGACCCTCGGCACGGTCCCGAACGTCGACACGTGGGTGCAGTGGCGGCTGGAGTGGACCGCCGAGTCCGGCGACCACACGATCGAGGCCCGGGCCACGAACGCCGAGGGCGAGCCGCAGACCGACGAGAAGGCGGACGTGCTGCCTGATGGCGCGACCGGCTACCCCAAGATCAGCGTGAAGGTGAAGTAACCAGCGGTCCTTGAGCTTGTCGCAAAGGACGTCATTTCGACAAGCTCAATGACCGTAGGCGGCTTTACCAGCGGGCGGTGTCGGGTGGGAGTGCTCGTCGTCGCGGGGCGGATGACGTAGACCACGCCACCGCTGCCCTTGAGCCACGCCCGCTCGAACTGGGCCCGTGAGTAGATCCGCCTGACCGTCGAGTTGGTGGCCGCCGCCGGATCGTTGGCGATGACCCGCCCACCCGCCGTGAACCCGCGGATCACCAGCAGGTGCCCGGGCGTCGATGAGATCGGCGCGCCGTCGAGCCCGCCCTTGCTGAAGGCGATCGAGGCGACGAGCGGGATGCCGGCCTTGATGAACGCCTCGGCGTCGCGCAGGTTGTGCAGCCGGGTGACGAACGAGTCGAGCGAGTAGCGGCCGGCGTACGCGGTGTTGAACGGCCAGTTGCCGGTGCCGTCGTACGCGTAGTCGAACGTGTCGCGCGCGGCGTGGTCGACGAAGCTGTCGGTGTAGGGCGACCACGAGTACGACGCGGCGCTGGGACCCTCGCCGAAGTAGCGCATGACCATCGAGGTCGAGGTCGGCGAGCACCACGCCTCGCCGCCGCCACCCCACTGCGGGTACTCGCCGCGGTGGATCATCTGCGACGACCGGGGCACGGCCAGCTCCTTGGTCGCGGTCATCGTCGTGGTGGTCGTCGTCGAGGGCGAGCGGGTCAGGTAGTTGGCGGCGACGCCGTTGACGGCATAGACCGTGGGGCTGTCCATCGTGCCGCCCGGGCGCAACAGCTGCACCCGGATCTGCCAGCCCGTGAACGACTTGCCGGAGTTGGCGACGATCGTGTCGGTCGAGAGCTTGGCGAGGTCGTCGGACTGGCTCGAGTACGACGACCTGCGGATGTTGGTGGTGTTGGCGGCCCAGCGCGCGACGGTGTCCCAGCTGCCGATCGTCGATCCGGACCGTACGCGGACGAGGACGCGGATCCACGATCCCTTGGGTGCCGTCGCCTGCCAGGACGGGATCAAGGTCTTCGCGGCGAACCCGGTCGACTTCCACGGCGAGGTCCAGTGGGCGGTGCGGTAGGTCTTGGCGCCGCCGGCAACCCGCGGGTCGTCGTACGTCATGACGGTCGTGCCCTTGCCCTGCGTGATCTTGCCGGGCTGTGCCGAGATTCCGGTGGACGTGCCGGCGGCGAAGTCGGCGGTGCTGGTCCACCGCTCGAACGCCGTCGAGGTCGACGCGGCGGCGGCGGGGACCGCCGGCAGGAGGGCGAGGCCGAGCAGGGTTGCGGCTGCAATGCGGGGAAGGTGGCGCATCGATACATGGTAGGCGAGTTTGGGACCAATGGGACTGGTGTGACAGCGATGAGCGTCCTGCACGTTCCCGCACAGCGTGACCGCGGACCTCCTGCGTCGTTAGAGTCCGGCATAAGCGGTGTCACTCCACACGATTGCGAGCTGACCATGACGAGATCTCTGAGAGCTGTCCGCTTCATCGCTGTGCCGGTGCTGCATGATCGGCGCCACGCTGGCCTGCACGTCCGGAGCAGCGCAGGCTGCCGCAGCCGCCGCCACGATCAGGTACGTCGAGGTCGGCGCCGACTCGGCCACCTTGAAGCTCAGCTGGGACCACGTCGGCGGGACGATCGCCAGGTACGAGGTCCAGTACCGCAAGGCCGGCACGACGATCTGGCACGCGAGCGCCGCATCGACAGTCGGGTCGACGTACGCCTCGAAGGTCGCGTACGTCCGCGGCCGGACGACCTACACCAAGCAGTTCCGCGCGACAGGGATCAAGCCGGGCGGCTCGTACGACGTCACGGTGCGCACGTTCCCCAGGTCCGGCGCTGCGAGCAACCGCGAGCTGTCGAAGGTCGCCGTCAGGACCAACCCGCAGGTGGGCGCGCTGTCGACGTCGGCCACGGCGGCGGGCGGCCTCACGGTCACCTGGCCGGCATACACGGCGACGCCGTTCCACCAGTACGACCTCTACCTCAGTGAGGGCAGCGGCAGTCCGGCGTGGAACACGTACAGGACGACGATCGGCACGACCAGCCACACCTTCACGGGCCTGACCCCGGGTGCGGCCTACACCGTCGGGGTCCGGGTCACCCAGTCCCAGGCGCGGCGCAACAACCGGCCGATCAAGTGGGTGCGCTCGCAGATGAGGACGGCGGTGCAGTCCGTTCCGGTCCCACCCGCGGTCCCGTCGGGAGAGCTGTTCCGCTCGGAGGCGTCGTCGTCATTCGTCAGCACGACGACGGGCACGCCGTTCGTGGCCAACGGCGTCAACATCAAGCGCACGGCCCTCAAGAGCGGCGGCGTCTGGCAGACCCCGTACGTCCTCAAGGAGGTCGAGGCGATGGGCGAGGCCGGAGCGCCGGCCTTCAACACGGTCCGGCTCGCGATGGACTGGCCGTACTTCCAGAAGCGGGTCGGCTCGTCGGTCGTCATCGACACCGACGCGTTCGCGCAGCTCGACAGCATCATCGACGAGGCGGTCGAGCAGGGCCTGTACGTGATCCTCGACCCGATGCACCTGTCGAACATCGCCACGGCCTCCAATCCGAACTCGGCCATCTGCCGGGAGGATCCGGTCATGGCCGGCGCCCACAAGGGCATACCGGCCTGGGCGTGGACCAAGGTCGGAGCGACGCCGGGCACCTCGTGCGAGTCGAGCACCGCGTGGGACGGACTGGTCGACGACGCTCTCGGCCTGCAGGAGACCGCCGACTACCTGAAGTTCGTCCTCGACCGCTACGACGGCTCCACCAGTCGCGGGAAGCACGTCATCGCCGTCGACCTGGTCAACGAGCCGGCCGCCGACGGCACCACGGCCGTCGACCGCACGCAGAAGCTCATCGACACCGTCTACGGGCCGTGGCTCGCGCCGACCGGCAGCAAGTCGCTGCGGGCCACCGACTCGGACAAGATCCTGATCGTCACGCCGGTCGCCGGGAGCGGATCGCTCGTCGGGGTCAACCTGGCCAAGGTGGCGAAGCCCAACGTCGTGATGACGTTCCACGACTACTTCGGCCAGGCCACCGGGACCGATGCGACGTACGGGATCGGCTACTCCTCCAGCGGCTACGCGACCAAGAAGGAGGACACCGACCAGACGAGCAGCAGCGCGATGGGCGGCACCTACGTCCCGTACGACCCGGCCGCCAAGGCGTACGCGACCCGCAAGGCCGAGCACACCACGTTCGTCCAGAACGCCGTCAACGTCGCGGCGGCCGCCGGCATGCCGCTGTTCGTGGGCGAGTACGGCATCGTCAACCCGTGCAACGGCGGCAGCCTGGCCGCCTCGACCCACTACTCGCAGGACACCAACGCCATCTACAACAGCCTGGGGCTGTCGCGAACCGTGTGGGCGAACGGCTGGTGGGACGACATGTCGATCTGGTGGCGCGAGTCCACGCCGTGCGGGGCCGTCACCCATGGCAGCTACTTCCCGTACGCAGCCGACCTGACCGGCGGCGTGACCCGCTAGCAAGCGTCGGGAGGCTGGGGCCAGAGCCGATAAGGTTGGCGCGTGGCATTCCAGCTCTATGACACTGCGTCCCGGCAGATCCAGCCCCTCGTCCCGGTCCAGCCGGGACGAGTCTCGATCTACCACTGCGGGCTCACGGTGCAGGGCCCGCCGCACATCGGCCACATCCGCAAGGAGGTCGTGTTCGACGTCCTGCGGCGCTGGCTCGAGCGCTCCGGCTTCGCCGTCACGATCGTCGCGAACGTCACCGACATCGACGACAAGATCCTGGCCAAGGGCGTCGAGCAGGGCCGCCCGTGGTTCGCCGTCGCCTACGAGAACGAGCGCGCGCTGCACGCCGCCTACGAGGTGCTCGGCTGCGTCCCTCCGACGTACGAGCCGCGGGCGACCGGCGTCGTGCCCGAGATGATCGAGATGATGCAGACGCTGATCGAGCGCGGTCACGCCTATGCGGCGGCGGACGGCTCGGGCGACGTCTACTTCGACGTGCGCTCGTGGCCGTCGTACGGCGAGCTGTCCAACCAGAAGATCGACGACATGCAGGCCGCCGAGGACGCGCCGCCCGAGGGCAAGCGCGACGCCCGCGACTTCGCGCTGTGGAAGGGCCACAAGGAGGGCGACCCCGAGTCGGCCTCGTGGCCGACGCCGTGGGGCCGGGGCCGCCCGGGCTGGCACCTGGAGTGCTCGGCGATGGCGTCGAAGTTCCTCGGCGACGAGTTCGACATCCACGGCGGCGGCCTCGACCTGCGCTTCCCGCACCACGAGAACGAGCTCGCGCAGTCGCGCGCGGCCGGCCAGCAGTTCGCCCGGCTCTGGATGCACAACGCGATGCTCAACCTCGCCGGCTCCAAGATGTCCAAGTCGGTCGGCAACACGCTGCTGGTCAGCGAGGTCGTCAAGCGCGTACGCCCGATCGACCTGCGCTACTACCTCGCCGCGTCGCACTACCGGTCGATCGTCGAGTTCTCCGAGGAGTCGCTGGCCGAGGCAGCCACGGCGTTCCAGCGGATCGAGGGGTTCGTACGTCGTGCGGCCGAGATCGTCGGCGAGGGCGAGCTGGGCGAGGTGCCTCCCGCGTTCGCCGAGGCGATGGACGACGACCTGTCGGTGCCGGCCGCGCTGGCGGTGCTGCAGGCCACGATCGGCGAGGGCAACAAGCTGCTGGCTGACGGCAACAGCGCCGATCTCGCGGGCGTGCTGGCGAGCGTACGAGCGATGCTCGACGTGCTCGGTTTGGACCCACTGTCCCCGACGTGGGACCGTGGAGGTGACGATGCGGCGTACGCGCAGGTGATCGACTCCCTCGTGGGCGGCCTGCTGGAGCAGCGCCAGGAGGCGCGAGCCAGCAAGGACTACGCCGCGGCGGACCGAGTGCGCGACCAGCTCACGGCCGCCGGCATCGAGATCGAGGACACTCCGCAGGGCGCGAGATGGTCCGTGAAGGGCGACAACTAGACATGCCAGGCAACAGCAAGCGCAAGGGCGCGATCAAGAAGACCGGCAAGGGCAACCCCACCGCCGGCTCGGGTGGCCGCCGCCGCCAGGGGCTCGAGGGCAAGGGCCCGACCCCGCGTGCGGAGGACCGCCCCAACCACAAGATCTACAAGATGAAGAACGCCGCGCAGAAGCGCGAGCAGGCCAGGCCCAAGCGCAAGCAGGGTGACGCGGCTGAGTGGGTCGCCGGGCGCAACTCGGTGCTCGAGCTGCTCAAGGCGACCGTGCCGGTGCACGCGCTGTATGTCGCCGAGGGCACCGATCGCGACGAGAAGGTCCGCGAGATCTTCAAGCTCGCCGCCGAGCAGCACGTCAGCCTGCTCGAGATCGGCCGCATCGAGCTCGACAAGCTCACCGGCGGAGCGGTGCACCAGGGCATCGCGGCCAAGCTCAACGCGTACGAGTACGCCAACCCGCAGGACCTGCTCGAGCTCGCCGCCGAGCGTGACGAGCCGGCCCTGATCGTGATGCTCGACGGCGTCACCGATCCCCGCAACCTCGGAGCGATCATCCGGTCCGCGTCCGGGTTCGGCGCGCACGGCGTCGTCATCCCCGAGCGCCGGGCCGCGCAGATCACCGCTGCGGCGTGGAAGACCTCTGCCGGTGCTGCCGCCCGCGTGCCGGTCGCCCGGGTCACCAACCTGACCCGCACCCTCAAGCAGTTCCAGGACGCCGGCTGCATGGTCATCGGCCTCGCCGCTGACGGCACGGTCGACATCGCGCAGTCGCAGATGGTCGACGGTCCGGTCGTCGTCGTGATCGGCAGCGAGGGCAAGGGACTGTCCCGCCTCGTCGGCGAGACGTGCGACGAGATCGTGTCGATCCCGATGTCGACGGGCCTCGAGAGCTTGAACGCGGGAGTGGCGGCGGGCATCGCGCTCTACGCGATCGCCCAGGTCCGCGCCTAGCAGTCACCGCGACCCCAAGATTTGGACGAATTCGGACCACTCGCACGGTAGGAGTGGGCGAAATTCGTCCAAATCGCGGCGACTCAGAACGCGTGGTGGGTGCCGAACGTGCGCTGGTGGTACGACAGCGGGGTGCCGGGTGAGGCGACGGCGTCGACCACGCGACCGAGCACGATGACGTGATCCCCGCCGGGGACGAGCGACTCGACGTCGGCCGCGACCCAGCCGTGCGCATCGACGATGCGCGGTGCGCCGTGGTCCTCGAACCACGGGATGTCGGCGAACCGGTCCGGCGCCGACCCGGAGAACCGCAGGGCCACCTGGTCCTGCTGCGACGCGAGGATGTTGACGCCGAACCGGGTGCCTTCGGCGAGCCGCGCCAGCAGCCGTGAACGTACGCCGAGGGAGACCAGCACCATCGGCGGGTTCATCGACAGCGACATGACCCCGCTGACGGTCGTGCCGTGAGGCGAGCCTCCGGCTGACGTCGTGATGACGTTCAACCCGGCGACGAGATTGCCCATCGCGGCCCGCAGCCCGTGCTCGAGCCGCACGTCACTGGTGACGGTCATTCGTGGTCCTCTCCCGAGAGCATGTGGTTCCGAGTCTGGGCGGTCCGCGTCGCTGTCTCGCGGCTGCTCAGATCCTGAGACCTGGGGCCGGAGCACCGCAGAGGTGTGCTTCGCGCGCAGCGCGCGGGATAGCACAAACCCGAGTGGTGCGGATCTGGCTGTCCAGTCCGCGACATGGCCCGTGACCAGCGGTTTCGCGGCCCTAGCGTCATCGGCATGAACTCGATGACGAACCTCGTCGCGCGCCTCGCGGTCGACCTGATGCGGACCCACAGCGCGACCTGTTGCTGACCAGCAACCCCGTCCCGTACGTCCGCACGCCCATCGAAGGAATCCGCATGACCATCTCCATCCGCAAGCTCACCAGCCGCATCGGCGCCGAGGTCACCGGCGTCGACCTGTCCCGGCCGCTCGACGCCGAGACGATCGCCGCGATCCGCCAGGCGCTCAACGCCCACAAGGCAGTCGTGTTCGACGGCGCCGACCTCGACCAGCAGGGCCAGGAGCGCATCGCCGGCTACTTCGGCGACCTCACCGCCGCGCACCCGACGGTGCCCGCCGCCGACGGCAGCGCCGCGGTGCTCGCGGTCGACAGCACCGAGAGCAAGGCCAACCAGTGGCACACCGACGTCACGTTCGTCATCAACCCGCCGGCGATCTCGACGCTGCGCAGCATCACGGTGCCTCCGTACGGCGGAGAGACGCTGATCGCCGACTCGGCCGGCGCCTACCGCGACCTGCCGCCGGCGCTGCGCGAGCTCGCCGACGGGCTGTGGGCCGTGCACTCCAACGACTACGACTACGCCGTGCCGCCCGAGACGCTGACCGACCACCAGAAGGCGTACAACGAGACGTTCACCTCGACGGTCTACGAGACGGCGCACCCGGTCGTGCGCGTCCACCCCGAGACGGGGGAGCGCGGCCTGTTCATCGGCGGCTTCGTGCGCCGGCTCGTCGGGCTGTCCAACACCGAGTCGCGCGACATCCTGCGCCTCCTGCAGGCGTACGTCACCCGGCCCGAGAACATCCTGCGCTGGTCATGGTCGCCGGGCCAGCTGCTGATCTTCGACAACCGGATCACGCAGCACTACGCGATCGACAACTACGACGACCAGCCGCGCCGCCTCGAGCGGATCACGATCGCCGGCGACGTGCCGGTCTCGGTCGAGGGCAAGCAGTCGTACGTCATCACGGGCGACTCGAGCCACTACTCGAGCATCGCCGAGAGCCGGTCGGCCGCATGAGCACCGGGTTCGCGCCTGCGCGCGTACGCCCGTCGCGTCGCGCCGCGGCACCGTCGCGCGAGCGGGCGACCGAGACGTTCACGGCCCCGGCCGGTCGTGAGGGCAGCCGGCTGACCCGGTTGCGGCGCCGCGTGAGCTGGCCGCTCGGGATCTACACGACGCCCGTCGCGATCCTCGTGCTGTGGCAGGTCACCAGCGAGCTCGGCTGGCTGCCGGAGAAGATCGCGCCCGCCCCCACGGCGATCGTGCAGGCCGGCGTCGACCTGTGGAAGATCGGCGAGCTGAGCACCGACCTGACCACGTCGCTGCGCCGGGTCGGCATCGGGCTGGCGATCGGTCTGACGATCGGCATCACGACGGGCATCATCGCCGGCCTGCTGCGATCGGGGGAGTACCTGTTCAACGGCGTCGTGCAGATCGTGCACACGATCCCGCTGCTCGCGATCCTGCCGCTGATGATCGTCTGGTTCGGCATCGACGAGCTGACCAAGGTCCTGCTGATCTCGTTCGGCGCCGGCCTGCCGATGTACCTCAACCTCTTCGCCGCGATCCGCGGTGTCGACCAACGCCTGATCGAGATGGCCCGAGCCGCCGGCGTCCGCCGGTGGCGGCTGATCACCCGGGTGCTGCTGCCGGGCGCCCTGCCGGGATTCCTCGTCGGGCTGCGGTTCTCCCTCGCGTACAGCGTCCTGGGGCTCGTCGCGGCGGAGACGATCAACGCCAACGCCGGCATCGGCTACCTCATCAACCGCGCACAGACCTATCTGCGCATCGACCAGGTCTACCTGGGGCTCGTGATCTACGCGATCCTCGGTCTCCTGGCCGACCAGTTCGTCCGCATTCTCGAGCGGGTGCTGCTCCAGTGGCGCCCGAGTTATGAGGCGCAATGAGCACCACGACCACGACCTCCGTCGACGTACGCAACGTCGGCCGCCGGTTCGGTGACCGGGTCGTCCTCGACGACCTGAGCCTGACGATCGGCGAGTCCGAGTTCGTCGTCCTGCTGGGCCCGTCCGGCTGCGGCAAGAGCACCCTGCTCCGGCTGCTGGGCGGTCTCGACCGGCCCGACGCCGGAACGGTCAGCGTGCCCAAGGCGCGGGCGATCGTCTTCCAGAACGACCGGCTCCTGCCGTGGCAACGCGTGCTCCGCAACGTCACGATCGGCCTGTACGAGGACGGCGCCGACGAGCGTGCCCTCGCCGTGCTCGACGAGGTCGGGCTCAAGGACCGGGCGCGCGCCTGGCCCAAGACGCTGTCGGGCGGCGAGGCCCAGCGGGTGTCGCTGGCCCGCGCGCTCGTGGCCGACCCCGACCTCGTGCTGCTCGACGAGCCGTTCGCCGCGCTCGACGCGATCACCCGGCTGCGGATGCACGACCTGGTGCGCGACCTGCGGCACCGGCACAACGCCGCGATGCTGCTCGTCACGCACGACGTCGACGAGGCCATCGCGCTCGCCGACCGGATCCTCGTGATGAGCGACGGCCGGATCGGCAGCACGTACGACGTACGCCTCGACGATGACGAACGCGACGTCGGCGCCGCGCGAGAGGACCTCCGGGCCTCGCTGCTCGGCGACCTCGGCCTCGCCGCCGTCCACTGACCAACCACCCCGTAACCCCCGTAAATCCCCCAAGGAGCTCCACCATGAACCGCACCCTGCCCAAAATCGCCGCCGCCCTCGGTGCGCTCGCGCTCGCGAGCACGCTGACCGCGTGCGGTGGGGCTGCCGACTCGTCGACCGTCAAGAAGGTCAACCCCGAGTGGAAGAAGTACACCTTCACGATCGGCCAGCAGAGCGACGGCATCGTCGAGCTCGCCGACGAGTCGGGCGCCTTCGACTCGGCGTCGTACAAGATCAAGTTCGCCAAGTTCGACTACGGCCCGCCGCTGGTGCAGGCCGCGGCATCGGGTGACATCGACCTCGGCAGCGTCGGCGCCGTGCCGCCCATCACGGGTGCGGCCAAGACGCTGGGCTTCCGGATCATCGCGATCCAGACGCCGACCGACCCCAAGCGTGCGCTGGAGAACATCCTCGTGCCGAAGGGTTCGCCCATCAAGACGCTCGCCGACCTCAAGGGCAAGCGCATCGCGATCCCGCAGGGCAGCTCGGCGCACGGCCTGGCGCTCAACGCGATCCAGAGCGTCGGCCTCACGCCCAAGGACGTGAAGTTCGTCTTCCTGCCGCCGGCCGACGGGCAGAGCGCGTTCGCCGCCGGCAAGGTCGACGCGTGGGCGATCTGGGACCCGCAGTCCTCGCTCGCGGTGTCGCAGGGCGCCCGGGTCATCGCCAAGGGCGTCCCGCCGCTCGACTACGGCAGCCAGTTCTACGTCGGCTCCAAGAAGACGCTCGACGACCCGGTCAAGCGCAAGGCGCTCGCCGACGTGCTGAAGCGGCTCGCCAAGGCGTACGGGTATGCCCACAAGAACCCCGACAAGCACGTCGAGGCGCTCGTCAAGGAGACCGGGCTCGACCCCAAGGTCATCAAGAGCAACATCGCGGCGTGGAGCTTCACGATCGGCGCGGTGACACCGGCGCAGGCCAAGGGTGAGCAGAAGCTGGCCGACAACTTCTACGACGCCGGCGAGATCACCACCAAGGTCGACGTCGACCAGGTCATCGACAACATCCTGCCCGCCGGGTTCGGTGCCTCATGAGCGCGCGTCAGCTGCACCTCAACGCGTTCCTGATGGAGGCCGGTCACCACGAGGCGGCCTGGCGGCTGCCGCAGAGCAACGTCGACGCGGACTTCGACCTGCAGCACTGGGTACGCCTGGCCAAGCTCGCCGAGGACGCGAAGTTCGACTCGCTGTTCCTCGCCGACGGTCCGGCCCTGCAGGGCTCGGGGGAGTTCCGGCCGCCGGGCCAGCTCGAGCCCCTGACGCTGCTGACCGCGCTGGCTGCGGCGACGAGCCGGATCGGGCTCATCGCGACGGTCTCCACGACGTACAACTCGCCCTACAACCTGGCGCGCCGGCTGGCGTCGGTCGACCACGTGAGCGGCGGCCGCGCGGGCTGGAACATCGTGACCTCGGCGACGCAGCGCGAGGCGGACAACTTCGGCCTCGACTTCACGCTGGGGCACGGCGCGCGGTATGAGCGGGCGGCGGAGTTCCTCGACGTCGCGCTCAAGCTCTGGGACAGCTGGGAGGACGAGGCGCGCGTCGGCGACAAGGCTGCCGGGCGGTTCGCCGACCCGTCGCGGATCCACCCGATCAAGCACCACGGGAAGTACTTCCGGGTCGAGGGTGCGCTCAACGTACGGCGTCCGCCGCAGGGCTATCCGCTGCTGGTGCAGGCCGGGTCGTCCGACGACGGCAAGCAGTTCGCCGCGGCGTACGCGGAGGCGATCTTCACGGCGCACCAGACGATCGAGCGGGCGCAGGACTTCTACGCCGACATCAAGGACCGCGCCCGCAGGATCGGCCGTGATCCCGAGGGGATCAAGGTGCTTCCGGGGATCGTGCCGGTCATCGGCTCGACCGAGGCGGAGGCCCAGCAGCTTGCGCAGCAGCTGGACGACCTGCGGGTGCCGGAGTACGGCCTGCTGCAGCTGTCGACGATCCTCGAGGTGCCGGCCGACTCGCTGGCGCTCGACGAGCGGCTGCCGCGGTCGGTCGTCAACCGGCCGACGGTCGAGGGGTTCCAGAGCCGGGCCGACCTGATCGTCGAGCTCGCGACCCGCGAGGACCTCACGGTCCGCCAGGTGCTGTCGAAGCTCGGCGGCGGCCGCGGTCACCACACGGTCGCCGGCACGCCGGAGCAGATCGCCGACACCATCACGACGTGGTTCACCGATGGTGCGGCCGACGGCTTCAACGTCATGGGTCCGGCGCTGCCGTCAGGTCTCGAGGCGTTCATCGAGCACGTCCTGCCGATCCTGCGGTCGCGCGGGCTGTTCCGCGAGGACTACACCGGCACGACGCTGCGGGAGCACTACGGCCTCGCGAAGCCCGCCAACCAGTTCCACGCACGGGAGCTGGCAACGGTCTAGAAGCGCCGCGATTTGGCGGCGAAACCACCACGACGGCACGTGTCGGTGGTGGTTCGTCCGCCACATCGCGGACGCCGGAGTCGTATCGTGGCGGTCGGGGTGGTCACGGTCGGACAAGGTGCGCAGGCGGGGTTTGGTGTCTCTGGCCGTGCTGGCCATCTCCGGGGCGGTCGTCCTGATCCTGGTCTCGTGGTTCCTGTGGTGGTTCTTCACCGACTTCTGGGTGATCAGAGGCTTGTAGGTCCTCAGCCCAGGACTCGGTCGAGGTAGTCGTTGCTGAACGTACGGCCGGGGTCGAGCTCGTCGCGTACGCCGACGAAGTCGCCGAACCGGGCGTAGCGGTCGGCGAAGTACGCGGCATCGAGCGTGTGGATCTTGCCCCAGTGCGGGCGGCCCTCGTGCGCCGTGAAGATGTCCTGGGCGGCGGCGAAGTACGCCTGGTAGTCGCTGCGCCAGTACTGGTGCACCGCGACGTAGCAGTTGTCGCGCTCGTTGCCGGTCGACATCCACACGTCGTCGGCGGCGGTGAAACGTACCTCGATGGGGAACGAGATGTTCTCGTGGCCCGCGCCGAACCACGCCTTGAGCTCGGCCAGCACCGACGGCAGCGCCTCGCGCGGCATCGCGAACTCCGACTCGCGGAACCGCACGGTGCGCGAGGAGACGAACACGTTGAAGGAGTCGTCGACGTACTCCCGCGCACTCAGCACGGAGGCGGCGACGGAGTTGACCCGCGGGATCCACGAGCGCCGGCGCGCGACGACGCGGTTGAGCCCCTCGAACACCGTGTTGCTGAGGAACTCGTCGTCGAGCCAGTGCCGGAACCGGCCGACCGGCTGGCGCTCGGTGCCCTCGGGGACGCGGTTGTTGCGCTTGGTCAGCGCCTTGTCGGTGTGCGGGAACCAGTAGAACTCGAAGTGGTCGTTGTCGTCGACGAGCGCGTCGACCTGGTCGAGCACGTCCGGCAGCGCCATCGGCTCCTCGCGGGCGTGCAGCAGGAACGCGGGTACGCACTGCAGCGTCACCTCGGTCACGATGCCGAGTGCGCCGAGCGTCACCCGTGCCGCGCCGAACCACGCGTGGCTCTCGTCGATCTCGAGCACCTCGCCGTCAGCGGTGACGAGCTGGACGCCGACCACGGCAGCCGAGATGCCGAACAGCTTGCCGCCGGTGCCGTGCGTGCCGGTCGACACCGCGCCCGCGACGGACTGCGGGTCGACGTCGCCGAGGTTGGGCAGCGCGAGTCCGAGCGCCTTGAGCTGCGGGTTGAGGTCGTGCAGCGAGATGCCGGCCTGCACGCGTACGCGCCCGGTCGCCGTGTCGTGCGCGACGATGCGGTTCATCCGGTCGAGCCGCAGCAGCGCGCCGTCGGTCGCGGCGATCGGGGTGAACGAGTGGCTGGCGCCGACGGCCTTGACCTTGAGCCCAGCCGCGGCGGCCTCGCGGACGATCCGCTGGACGTCAGCAGTCGACGCGGGATGCTCGACGCGTACGGGATGGGTCTCGACGCTGCGGCTCCAGTTGGTCCAGGTGTTCGCGGTCGTCATCCGAAGTTCTTGCCCTCTCCGCGATACGTCGGGACGCGCCTGGTCGTGCCGTCGGCGGAGACGAGGGCGATCTCGTCGAACCGCTCGCACATCTCGCCGGCCTTGGCGTAGCGCATGACGACGCGGTCGCCGATGCGCAGCTCGCGGGCGGCGTCGCCCTTGACCGGGCTCTGCACCTCGCCGGCGCCCTCCGTGCCGATCGGCTTGAGCCCTTCGGGCCAGGTCGGGGTGGGCTGCCGGTTCTTGTTGGTCGGCCCGGACGCGATGTAGCCGCCGGCGAACAGGGTTGCGATGTCGGGGGCGGGCTTGCGTACGACCGAGAGCACGAAGTACGCCGCCGGTCGTGCGTCGAACGCGTCGTAGCCGTCGAACAGGGTCGGCGCGAACAGGCCCGATCCGGCGGTGAGCTCGGTGATGGCCGGGTCCGCGCCGGTGACCTCGAGGCTGCCGGTGCCGCCGGCGTTGACGATCTCGAGCTTCGCGTGCTCGGACACTGCGTCGACGACCTTGGACCGGCGATCCAGCAGCTCGGCGGCGGAGCGCTTCTTGACCAGGCGCACGGCCGGCGACGAGTCGGGCAGCCCCGCGATCTGCGCGTCGTAGAACATCAGGCCGACGAGGTCGAATCCCGGCCGCGCGGCGATGGCCGCGGCCAGCGTGCGGGCGTCCTCGGCGGTGTGCACGGGGGAGCGGCGTACGCCCAGGTGTGCCGGCCCGAACTTGAGCGACGCGTCGACGTCGATGCAGACCCGGATCGACGGGTGGCCGGTGCCCAGCAGGCTGTCGATGTGGTCCAGCGACTCGGTGCTGTCGACCATCACGGTGATCTGCGCGCGACGCCGGTCGTCGGCGACGAGGTAGTCGAGCGCGCGGCGGCTCGTCGTCGGGTAGGCCAGCAGGATGTCGTCGATGCCGTTGTCGACGAGCCAGTTGGACTCGGCGAGCGAGTAGGACATGACGCCCGCGAACCCCTCGCGCGCGAGGGTGCCCTCGAGGATCGACCGCACGCGCACGGACTTGCTGGCGACCCGGATCGGCACGCCGTTGGCGCGGCGCACGAGATCGTCGGCGTTGGCCCACAGGGACGGCTCGTCGATCACCGCGAACGGGGTGTCCAGTGTCTGGGTCGCGGCGAGCAGTCGGGCGTACGAGCTGGACGGTTGTGGCACGCCGACAGTATGTCGCACCGTCGGTGCAGGAATCGATCACGGATACTGGACCGATGCGCAGGCTCACACCACTCCTGTTGGCGGTCGCGATCCTGGTCTCGGGGTGCACCAGCGGCTCGGACGACCCCAAGCCCACCGCCACTGCGACGGGTGACGACCGTTCCGTCACCCTCGCGGCGCTGCGCCTCGACTGGCCCAAGGCCCAGGGCAAGCTCGTCGTCGCCAAGCCGCCGGCAACGCCTGACGGGTTCGACGACGCGACGTACGCCCGTATGGCGAAGGTGCTGACGAAGTGGGCCAAGGTCGCGGCGGTCGACGACTCGGTCTGGCACAGCAACGACCCGCTGGCCGCCATCACGAAGACCCTGCCGGCCAAGGCGGCCGACACCTTCACGAAGCAGGGCAAGGGCGTCGTCTCACCCCATCTCCGGGCCGCCAACGTGTTCGGCGACGACGTCACGGTGGTCGGCACGCCCATGATCACGACGGCGTGGAAGGTGACGGTCGACAAGGACGAGACCGACAAGCCGTACGTCCTGCTGGAGCTGCAGACGCGCGCGGCGTACGAGGTGCGGTTCAAGAACGGGGCGACCCGGGTCATCGGCGTGCTGCGCGTGCACGGCCTGAGCGCGTACCAGGACACGAAGGACGACTTCGGGGTGGGCGGTGGTTGGCAGGAGTTCGGCGCCAGTGACTGTGCCCTCGCGCTCGACGATGCGCTGGTGCCGGACAGCGACCGCGAGGAGGGTCTCGCCGACCTGGCGACGTTCCTCCGCGTCGGCAAGGGCAACAAGCTCGAGATGCCGACGCTCTCCGCGCCGGAGCGGGTCGACGACGAGTACCTCAAGCGCTGCCGCGACGGCCAGACCTGACGCCGCGCTCGGTGGTTGAGGTGCGAAGGCCGCCCGCGGCCGGAGCCTCGAAACCACCTCAGCGCCGACCCACTACGATGGATCCCGGGCTTCGGCCCGTACGCCTCTGTAGCTCAGTTGGTAGAGCGCCTCACTTGTAATGAGGATGTCGCGGGTTCGAATCCTGTCGGAGGCTCAGGGAAAATTCGGGTTCGACGAATCGGGCCGCGCACCCCCGGCGCTCCCCCGCCGGTTGAGGACCTCCAGACCGGCCTGATCGGCGCTGTCGCCGAGGTAGTGCACGTAGATCTGGGTGGTCTGCAGGGACGAGTGCCCGAGCCATGCCTGGACGGTCGAGATCGACACCCCGGAGGCACGCCGCGGTGTGCCGCAGGTCCGTGCAGCCGTCGGCCTCGTCCCGCCGTGGTAGCCATCGAGTCGAGTATAGTTAATGGTTGTTAACCACACGGCGCGGGTACCGCGCTCGACTCAAGGAGCACCGTGGCAACGACATCGACGGAACCTGTCAGTTCCCTTCGTGAAAAGCACGTCGAGTTCTCGCGAGCGCTGCTCGTCGTCGAGGCCATGAAGATGGAGCACGCCATGACCTCACCCGTTGCAGGCACCGTCAAGCTGCTGGTGGCACCCGGCGAACAGGTCGCCGGCGGACAGTCACTCGTACTCATCACCGCACCCGACACGGACGACGACATCGAAGGAGAGAAGCATGACCGAATCGCCCACGGCCACGCCCACCATGACGGCCGAGCTGCCCGAGGAGTACGCCGAGCTCGCCGCAACCGTGAAGGACTTCGCCCGCGAGGTCGTGGCTCCCGTCTCGGCGCAGCACGACGAGGCCCGCACCTTTCCGTACGACGTCGTCAGGGGCATGGCGTCGATGGGCCTGTTCGGCCTGCCGTTCCCTGAGGAGTTCGGCGGCATGGGTGGCGACTACTTCGCCCTTTGCATCGCGCTGGAGGAGCTCGGCAAGGTCGACCAGAGCGTCGCCATGACCCTGGAGGCCGGAGTCTCCCTGGGGGCCATGCCGGTGTTCCGATTCGGCACCCAGGAGCAGAAGGAGACGTGGCTGCCGGCGCTCGTGGCCGGCACGTCGATCGGCGCATTCGGGCTGACCGAGCCCGGAGCTGGAAGCGACGCGGGCGGCACCCGGACGACGGCGAAGCTGGACGGCGACGAATGGGTCATCAACGGCAGCAAGCAGTTCATCACCAACTCGGGCACCGACATCACCTCGCTGATCACCGCCACCGCGGTCACCGACGTGATCGACGGTCGCAAGCAGATCTCGTCGTTCCTGATCCCGGCCGGCACGCCGGGCCTCCTCGTCGAGCCGGCCTACAACAAGGTCGGCTGGAACGCGTCTGATACCCACCCGCTCACGTTCGAGGACGTCCGTGTGCCGGTCGACAACCTCCTTGGCGAGCCGGGCCGTGGCTACGCCAACTTCCTGCACATCCTGGACGAGGGGCGTATCGCGATCGCCGCTGTGGCGACCGGCGTCGCCCAGGGTTGTGTCGACGAGAGCGTCCGCTACGCCAAGGAGCGCGAAGCCTTCGGGCAGACGATCGGATCGAACCAGTCGATCGCCTTCAAGATCGCCCGCATGGAGACGCGCGCGCACGTCTCGCGCCAGGCCTATTACCACGCAGCGGCGCTGTTGCTGGCCGGCAAGCCGTTCAAGAAACAAGCCTCAATGGCCAAGCTCGTCGCGAGCGAGGCGGCGATGGACAACGCCCGCGATGCCACCCAGATCTTCGGCGGCTACGGCTTCATGAACGAGTTCACGGTCGCCCGTCACTACCGCGACTCCAAGATCCTGGAGATCGGCGAAGGCACGACCGAGGTCCAGTTGATGCTCGTGGCGCGGGAGCTCGGCCTGTGACCGCCGACACCGCACCCGTCCGCCGCGCGGTGCAGCGGGGACTGTGGTTCGAGGAGTTCGAGACCGACGTCATCTACGAGCACCGCCCCGGCCGCACCGTTACCGAGACGGACAACGTGCTGTTCACGACCCTGACGATGAACACCCAAGCCCTGCACCTCGACGCGGCCGTGAGTGACCAGCTCGAACCGTTCCACAGCCGACTGGTCAACTCCATGTTCACGCTCTCAACCCTGGTCGGGCTGTCCGTCGCACAGCTCACCCAGGGGACGATCGTGGCCAATCTCGGCTTCTCCGACGTGTCGTTCCCGAAGCCCATGTTTCACGGCGACACGCTCTATGCCGAGACCGTCGTGACCAACAAGCGCGAGTCGAAGAGCCGGCCCGGCGAAGGGATTGTCAGCATGACTCACACGGCCCGCAACCAGCACGGCGACGTCGTGGCCTCGGCAGTTCGCAAGACCCTCGTCCGCAAGAGGCCCGCATGACGTGGCAGCCGGGTCCGGGCTGGCTCTTCTGCCCCGCCGACCGTCCCGAACGGTACGCCAAGGCGGCCGCAGCGGCAGACGTCGTGATCCTCGACCTCGAGGACGCCGTCGCCCCGGCCGACAAGCCGGCTGCCCGAGAGGCGCTCCGGGCAGCGTCACTTGACCCGGAGATGACCGTCGTGCGTGTCAGTGCTGCCGGCACCGTCCATCACGAACTCGATCTCGCCGCACTCGAAGGCACCGGCATCCGCCGGATCATGCTGGCCAAGACCGAGGGACGCGAAGACCTGCGCCTGCTGTCCGATCTCGAGGTTGTAGCGCTGGTCGAGACCCCACTCGGGGTCCACCGCATCGACGACATCGTGACCTCGCCCGCAGTCATCGGCGTGATGTGGGGTGCGGACGATCTCATCGCCGGGCTCGGCGGCACCTCCAGCCGCCGGTCGGATGGTGGCTTCCGCGACGTCGCACGACACGCGCGGTCACGGTCACTCGTGGCCGCCAAGGCCTTCGGTCTGTTGGCCCTTGACTCCGTCCACATGGACATCCCCGATCTCGACGGCCTCGCGCACGCGTGCGAGGACGCCGTCGCGGTCGGCTTCGACGCGACCGTGGCCGTCCACCCCTCACAGGTGGCTGTCGTGCGTCGCTCGTACCGTCCGAGCGACGACCGCATCACCTGGGCCCGCGACCTCCTGACTGCGGCCGAGGGCAATCGCGGCGTCTTCACGTTCGAGGGCCTGATGGTCGACGGCCCGATCTTCGCGCAGGCCGAGCGCATCGTGCGACTGGCCGACCTCATCGACCACGACTGAAGGGACTCCCATGGTTCGCAAGGCGTTCGACAGCGTCTAGCGAGGCTGCCGAACAACGGCGTGTCTGCGGGTTGGGCCTGCGTCATGGAGGTCCGTGTAGCCCAAGGATGGGAACTGGTGACCACCGTCAAACTCGAAGATGCCGACGTTCTAGGAGTGATCGACGTCTGCACCAAGTCACAAGATCTCGACGAGTTCGAGTAGGTCGTCGCTCCTTCAGCGACCGACATCCATTCGGGACCTACGATCGCGCCCATGGCACACGAGGCATCCGAGAAAGGCGATCTCGTCGTGGCTGCGAGATGCCGAGCCGGCGCGCGTCGCGAAGTGGTGGCTCTAGAAGATTGCGATGGGATTGACGGGGGAGCCCACCGACCGAGAAACCTTGATCCCGATCCCACATAGGAAGAACTCCCATCTGTTCAGGCGTTCGCAGGTCTCGGACAGGTGCTCGAGATTGAACATCTCGCCCATCGTCATGCCCAAGTCTCGGATCAAGACCATGTGCATGGGCGCCAGTACGCCGTCGATACCGCTCGGCCGGACCTCGACGGCGAAATTGTCCGCCGCAACCGCGGCGACTTTGCGTTCGTGCAGCCACGCGCACGTGGAGAAGCCCAGCCCTGGCTCATCCGGACCTAGGTAGGTGCTGTGGTCGCCGTTCAGGTAGTGCTGGTACCAGCCGGTGCGGACCAGGAGGATGTCGCCTGGCCGTACCTCCACGCCTTGCTCGAGCGCCGCTCTGCTGAGATCCTCCGGGGTTATTTCGTCCCCACCTTCCATGATGTCGACGCCTCGTAGTTTCGCGATATCAAGAAGCACTCCTCGCCCTATGAGACGGTCCACCACGAGGTCGAAAGAGTTCTTCGTTGCACCGTCGGCCGCAGTCATGGAGGCGGCGGCGTACCCGTTGTAGATCTCGCCGTCGTAGCCGACGTGGGAAAGCGCATCCCACTGGGTCCCGGCTTGCAAGGGCATGGTGATGACATCGTCGGCGGCCATCGCGCCGGCCGGCATCACGCAGTCGGTGAGGATCTGCGTCATGCGGTGGATCGGATTGAATCGCAAACCCCAACCTCGGCCGCTATGCGGTCCGTTGCTGTCCAACGGCATCCCCAGATCAACGGTCTCACCGGTCTGTATCAGTCTGGCTGCGTTCGCACGTACTTCTGGCGTGATGAAGTTGAGCGTACCGACTTGATCGTCGCCGCCCCACCGTCCCCAGTTGCTGAGCTCCGCACCTACGTGCTTGAAGCTTTCATCAACAGTCTCTGTCATCGACTTCTCTCTTTCCATGCGTGTGTTCACGTCTCGTGCTGAGGCGCAGGGTGGTGAAGCCAGGTGGCTTGTGAGCATCTGTCCGATCTGCAACTTGGCAGTTGACCGGACCGGCGTCCGGAGATCATGGACCGGCCGTCACTTAACCCGGTCACGAGCAGGACGAAGAGGACGATCCCGCCGGACACCGGCCGCTCGAAGAAGACCAGTGCGTTCCCGTCTGACACGAGCAGAGCGCGACGCAAGTTCTCCTCGCAGGGAGGGAACGACACAGGTCCTGGCGGGTCATCCGAACGGATCCCTGTACAACTGCCCGTTTCTTGGTGCCCCGCTGCCGAGCATCAACGAGAAAAGCCCCGCGTACAGCCGAGTTTTCACGATTCTCCTTCGGGGCGCCAACGCCCACTGGCGTCCTATTCAGTGGGACAGCGTCCCGCCATTGTGTCAATCTAACCTGTGTCTCAATTCGCGTCAAGGAAAGAGCCGAGACGCGATCCTGCTCACATGGGCCGTCGATGTACACGGTTCCCGCTAATCGACGAAAGGCCTGCAATCGGAGGCGAATCGCTCGGTCCGGAGCTGGGAATTGAACGGTTGCCTCATATGCCCCGCCAAGCACTTGACCATTTACGTGGCGCACATTACGTTGGCTTCAGCGGGACATCGTCCCGTCCAGTAGGACAGATGCTGAGATGATCAGAGGTCGTCATCAAGTCGTTACGAATTGCCAGGAGTCATGATGTTCAAGAACTCGATTCGGCGAGTTGTCTTGGGGCACTGCACCGGCGGGGGCGTGTCCCAGCCCTTGAGCGGTTGCTGCAAGCCGGCGTCCCCTGCGCGCGAATCAACACCGTCGATGGTGTCTTCGACGATCCACAGGTCAACCACCGAGACATGATCATGAGCATCTTCTACGACAACGGTGAGGTGTTCCGAGCGGTGGGCAACCCGATCAAAGCATCACGATCGAGTTTTCAGCCGACGGTCGCCCGACCCCGGTTGGGCGCCGACACGGACAGCGTCCTTCGAGCGGTTCGGTCCGAGATTCCCGAGGACCTGGGCCGTGAGTGACAGCCAGAGTCCCGCGGGAGATCGGGGTGTAGGGATTCTGGCCAAGGCCGGAGCCCTCCTCTTGTTCTTCGCTGAACATGGCGGCCGGTGCAGCATGCGCGAGATCGCGAGCGAACTGTCCATGCCCCGGAGCACGGTCCATCGGCTTTGTTTGCAGCTGGTGGCCGAAGGCTATCTGTCGCATGACGGTGAGAGCGAGACATTCACGTGGGGGCCAACGATGATCACCGTCTCGCGGGCGGTGGGACGGAGCGTGAACTCCGACCAACTCATCCAAAACCTCCTGGAGTCGCTCGTCGACGAAACGAACGAGACGGCAGGACTCACGTCACTCGACCGAGAAGGGCGACACGTCGTGGTGACTCGCCAGGTCGAAGCGTCCCAGACAGTGCTCTACAAGGCCGAGATCAGCAAGCCGGGCCCCTTGTATGCAGGCGCGGCCGGCAAATCGGTGCTGGCATTCCTGCCCTTCGATGAACAGGAGGCCATCTTGGCTCACGGGCTGGACGCCATCACCGAGACAACAGTGGTCGAGCCCGAGGCGCTTCGCCGCGACCTCGAGCGAATCCGAGCAGAGGGCGTAGCCGTCTCGTTCGGCGAACGGGTGCGCGGTGCCGTGGGGCACGCGAGTCCCGTCTTCAACGAGTCAGGGAGGGTCGTGGGCAGTCTCTGCGTGACGGTGCCCGAATACCGTCACTCGGCCGATCTCGAGAAGCTCATCCGTCAGCGACTGACTCACTATGCCCGAGCTGTCTCAGACATCTTGGGCCTGCCTCCGGGGCAGCCCCTATCCACCGATGCCATAACGCTTCACACCATCAACAGCAAACTCCAAACAACGTAAGGACAACCATGACCGCCGCAGTCTTCAATTTCGACCGAATCACCGACAAGCGATATGTGATCAGCCTGATCGACGGGCCGAACATGACGAACCTGGGCCGTCGCAGCAAGACCTTGTACGGACCTATCGCATCACTGACCGACTTGCAGGAGTACGTCAAGCTGCGAGGTGAGCGCATGGGGGTCGAGGTCGAGGTGTTCGCATCCAATCATGAGGGCGAAATTCTGGAATACATTCATGAGAGTGCCGATAGGGTCGATGGCTACATCATCAACCCGGCCGGCCTCACCGTCGCCGGGATGGCCGTCCCGCACGCGCTGCTGGAGTCCGGTAGGCCCTCCGTCGAGGTCCACTTCGCCAACACCGAAGCTGGTCCGGACACCTTTCGCGGCGGTCCTTACTCGCCCGTCAAGTCGGTTTTTACCCCCTTGATGACCGGCAAGTGCATTGGAATGCGGCAGTACAGCTATGTCGCGGCCCTGACGGCCATGGTGCTGTCGCTGGACGATGACGACTTCTTGGGACAGGAGCCGTTGCGGTGACGGCGATCGCATCGCCGAGGGTCAAGCTGGTCGTCCTCATGGACGTCGAGGAGGAGTTCGAGGACGAGTTCAATCGTTGGTACGACACCGAGCACTTTCCTGAGCGTATGCGGTGTCCAGGATTTCTCAGCGGGCACCGGTATGTGTGTGCCACAGGCGGTCCCAAGTATGGAGCCATCTATCTGCTTGAAAGTACCGACGTGCTGGAGTCTGATGCCTATCGGGCAATAGCTGATGACAGCCCATGGACCGCTCGACTGCGGCCACGAATACGAAATGTCACTCGCGCCGTCTATGTGGAGAGGCCGGCTACCGATTGGCCAGAAGAAGACGCTGGAGCGATTGGGACGGAGACATGAGCGAGCCGGAAACGGTCGTCGTTCTTCACGCGGCAGGACTCGATGGCCGGATGGCCGAGTGGCTTGACGTTCCCGGCAAGCGCGGTATCTCAATGGTGGGCCAATCAACTCCGAGCAACTTCAGCCTCAGCGACTTGGCGACGGGAGTCGCAGGAGAATTGAGCGGCCCGGTTCACCTCGTCGGGTGCTCCCTCGGCTCGATGGTGGCCATGCGTGTGGCCATTGACCACCCGCACCTTGTCCGATCGCTTGTACTCATGTGCGCACCGAGTCACGCTCCTCGTCATCTACTCGAGGACCGGGCACGAGAGACTGCGCTTCGCGGCGCGGCAGACATGGTCGAGGAGACACTGCAGAGGTGGTTCGGTGCAGAATTTCTCGGAGAGCCCTCAGTCCGATTGGACTACGCGCGAGCTTGCTTGGGTGCAACACCCACGGAGGTGATGGCTCAGACGTGGAGGGCCATCGGTGGGCATGATGTACGCGAGCGCTTGGGTGAGTTGAAGGTCCCTACAACCTGCATCGAGGGTTCCCAGGATCGCTCTACGCCCTCGGGAGCTGTTCGCGAGCTCGCGGACGGCATCCCTGGTGCTCGGTTCGAACTGCTCCAAGGTGGGCATCTACTTCCGCTAGAAATCCCAGAAAGAGTAAGCGAGATAGTCAATCAGCACTTGGAGTGGACACAGGAGCCCGGCAAACCGGTACGGTGAATCGCCTCGAGCGCGATGGAAGCCAATAGACGATGCGCAGGTGTCGTCAGTCGTGCCGTCCTCGGCAGCAATGTCCCACCAGACAGGTGTCGTCGACATCCTCCAACTACAAGGACCTCCGACGCCTCGGCTTCGCGCAATGCGTCATCTCTCATCGAGAAGCCGAGGAGATGCGCCGGACTGCCTGAGTTGTGCTGATCAGGGCCCCTTGTCCACCAACTACCCGTCGCCGTCGAGCGGGTTCACACCCGGTCGGCGACCCGTCCCGGGTGGCCCGGCGAACGCCTGGGCAATCGCCATCCACTTCGCAGCCACCTCACCTGAAACCACCAGCCTAGTGTCGTCAAGGTGGCGGCGTTGAGTGACCACGAGACAGAAGTCGGCGGCCGGACCGGTGACCGAGTCGGCCGCCAGGGCATTACCCCAGTCCCAGCTGTCGCCGCCGCCGGGCGGGTCCAGAGACACCCGGACCGGCACCTCGGGCACTTCCAGACCACGTGTGACGAAACTGTTCGGAAAGGCCAGCACACCGATACGTGCGACGTGCCTCAGTCGATCGGTGGGCTCGCGCGTGGCCCCCAGCGCGTCGAAGACGTCCTGCCCGTGAGCCCACGTCTCCATGATCCGGGCGGTGAGCTTGGAGGCCAGGCTCATCGACGGGCCGAACCAGGGCACCCTCACCGCGGGGTCGGCCGCCAGCGCCGCCGACCGGACCCGTGAGTTCTCGTCGTCCCACAGGGCGAGCAGGTCCGATCCGGCATGGTCGGCCCGCGAATCGCCGACGGCGTCGATGTACGCCTGCAGATCGGGCAGCTCGTCCCGCCACGAGGTGAATTCATGCGGCGCGGTGATGGCCAGGCGGGTCAACGCATCGAAGCGTTCCAGATGTGCGATCTGATCCCGTATTGTCCAGCCGACGGCCGGAGTGGCAGTCGCCCAAGCTACTTCATCCTGCGCCCGGAGCAGATTGGCGACCTCGGCCTTCTCTGCGGCGAGATCCTCCACGAGCCCCGCGATGACGGGGGTCGTCACGACCACTCCACGAGGATCTCTGCCGCAGCTCCGCGCAACCTGGTACCCAGCGCGGATGACGGCAGTAATTTCGATGCATACCGTGCGGTACACATGTCGACCTGCAACGTCGCAGGTCCCATAGCTGATATCCGATCCCGTTGAACAGAATGAAGATTCTGGTCAAGGGTACGGGGCGCAGGTGGGCGAAAGCAACAGTGAGGCCCATCCTCGGCTCTAGCCTTCGGCTCGACCGAGGACAGCTCGCACACGGCATCTCCCGCAGCGCGCCCGTCGACCTAGCACTACTCGTGCGCGCCGAGTCGCCGGCTGAGTTCCAGTGCAGCCTTCGAGATCTCGGCACCAATGTCTTCGTTGGTATGGGCTGACAATCTGTCTTGCGGAAACGTCATGCAGACCGTGCCCACCACTTCGCCCAGAGCGCCTGTCACCACTGCAGCAACGGAATGAGCGCCAGGGGTCCGCTCACCGGCACTGACCGCATACCCACGCTCACGAATCGCGTCCAGCTCAGCTGTGAACCTGTCCCAGGATGGCAGAGGCAGGCCCGCGGGATCGGTTGCATCGTAGGCCGAGCGGATCGTCGCTGCGTCCAGATGCGCCAGTATCGACTTCCCCGATGCACCTCTTGTCAATTCCAGCGGAACATTCATGTCTACGACGTAGCGCAGCGCGCGTCCGCCCTCGCGCTTAGCGATGGGGCTGATGGCGAGGCGATCCGGAAGGTAGAGAAGCAGCACAACCGTCTCGTCAAACTTCTCGGAAACTGCGTCCAGAATGGGCTGAGCTACGGCTGCAGGGCCGGAGGTCCACATCAAAGCGGTGAGACGATGCAATTGTGGGCCCGGGGAATAGAGTCGTGACTCTGCATCGTGCTGGACGAACCCGTCCGCGGCCATCAAGTTCACCAATCGATGCACCGTAGAAATAGGTAGACCCGACTGCTGGGCGATGTTGTGAACCCCGAGCGGCGATCCAGCTTCGCAAAAGATGCTGAGAAGGCGTAGCACTCGTGACACCGTGCCGTCTCGCCGCAGATCCGGTGAGGTCGAACTCTGTGTCATCAACAAGGCCTCTCAGACGTTGAGCGAGTAGCATCTCAGGGAACTAGGCGTCCACGCATTTCACGTCGATACGTCACCTCTGATCCCACATTATCGCTTGCCATGCGGCACCCCTGCCCATTGACCAGCTGCCGCTCCGAACGGTCAAACGGACCTGTTGATGCCGCCATCCATGACAATCACATGGGCTCTCCTCTGTTGTCAGGGCGTGGCAAAGGGCGCGTCCCGATTGACGTGGCCTCAGAGGTCGTTAGATCGCGATCGAGTTCGACGACTCAGCCTCAGAGTCTTGCTCTCGCTCTGCGAGTTTCTCAGTCACCACGCCGCCAGACGCCACGAGCCGATCCACGTCAGTACGGGAGAATCCGCTTTCCAGGAGAATCTCAATCGAATGCTGGCTCAACCTTGGCGGATAGCTGGACGGCAACTCAGTTTGATTGTCGTCAACGAATTTGATGGGGTTGCCTACCACCTCGACGCGGTTGCCGAGTTCGTCAGTCAATTCCACCACCATCTCGCGACCGGCCTTACGCGCGTCTTCCAGCGCTTCCGGCACCGTGTTGATCAACGCGCACGGAACGCCCGCTGCCTGCAATTCCTGCACCCAATCCGCCGCGGATTTCTCCTTGAACGCGTCCTCGAGGATCGTCCACAGCTCCTCTCGGTTTCTCAGCCGAGCCGAGGCGTTCGTGAATCGGTTGTCCTTCGGCAGATCAGGTAGCGCTAGAACGCGGCAAAGGTCGACCCACATGCGATCAGAGTTCGCCGTCACCACCAATTCGCGACCGTCCCCGGCTACGAATGACCGATAGGTGGGAATGGAGTCGTGGCGAGCGCCCTGCGGTTGTGGAGTAACCCCTCCGACCGTCGAGTAGACGGCTTGATAAGACGTCATCGCCAATTGGCAGTCCAGCATCGAAACATCAAGCGTGGCCCCCACGCCCGTGCGATGCCGTTTCTCGAGCGCGGCGAGTATGCCAATGACCGCATACATGCCGGCAACGGTGTCCCCAGCGGGAATCCCCAATCTCACCGCTGGGCGACCCGGCTCCCCGGTGAGGCTCATAACACCCGACAGCGCCTGGACAATCATGTCGTACGCTGGCAATCCGCTGAGTTCGCCAGTTTGGCCGAATCCACTGATTGAGGCCCAGATCAAGTCTGGGCGTTGACCTCGAATCAACTGCACATCCAAGCCAAGTCGCGCGGCAACGCCTGGACGATAGTTCTCGATCACCACGTCCACCGTCCTCATGATTCCGAGGACAGCTTCGACGCCCGCTGGCTGCTTGAGGTCCACCGCGATCGACCGCTTGCCCCGATTCGACCCGAGATAGTATGCGCTCGCGTCGCCTACGGAGTACGGAGGCACATCTCGGCTGGAATCGCCGTGCACTGGCTCAACCTTGATGACATCAGCACCCAAGTCCGCCAAGATTTGAGTTGCGTAGGGACCGGACAAGAAGTTCGTGAGGTCGAGCACTCTGATGCCTAGCAGGGCAGGCTGCCGTCCCACTTCTTCTGCTGAATCCGCTAGAGATGTCATTAGTTCGCCTTTTCGAAGATGTGAATGGAACAGGCTCCGTGGTCATAGCCGGCAATACCGCCGCCGGTCACATGCGTCATGCCCCATGACGCGTCGTCCACTTGGCGCTTTCCTGCGCGTCCCGTGAGGTGCCAAAGCGTCTCGACCACCTGAGCTACCCCAGTAGCCCCCACGGGATGTCCCCGGGATAGGAGGCCGCCCGACGGGCTGACCACGTACTTCCCTCCATAAGTCGTGGCCCCGTCCTTCAACAGTCCGAGCGCATCGCCGGGCGCGCAAAGTTGCAGGGCTTCGTAGTAGATCAGTTGCGAGATGGCAAAGGCATCGTGTAGTTCGACCAAGTCGAGGTCGTCAGGTGCGATCGCTGCTTGTTCATAGGCATCGATCGCGCATTCGACCGAGATCTGGGGAGAAAGTAGTGATCGTTCGCCGGGAACGTAGGTGCCAGAATGAAGAGTTGATGCAGCCACTCGAGCTGCAGGAACACCTAACTTCCTACGCACTGCGTCAGAGACGACCACGACTGCCGCGGAGCCATCGGTCGTGGGGCAGCACTGCAACAGAGTCAACGGATCGGCGATCATCCGGGAGGCCAGCACATCCGCGATGCTGACTTCTTTCTGGAACATCGCGTAAGGGTTGTTCGCACCGTGGCGGCGAGCCTGAACACTCACTTCAGCCAGGTCTTCTGGTTTGGCCGAGCGGTCATGAAGAAACCGTTGGGCGCGCATCGCGTAGATTGCTGGCATTACAGCACCCTGACGCGCCTCAGGATCTTCCGAAACCATCGGAAGAGTCCCTCCACCAAATTGAGATAGTTTGTCCACGCCGATGACAAGCACAACATCGGCTTCTCCCGAACGGATCATTCGGACAGCCGAGTGAAGTGCGGACGCGCCGCCGGAGCACGCGTTCTCCATGTTGGTCATCGGGATGCCGCCAAGTCCCAGTTCCTTGGAAATGCGTTGCGCGACCAGCGTGCCGCCGAGACTGTGGCCGCAGACAACAGCATCGATTTGGTCGTACGCAATCCCGGCATCACTCACGGCTCCGCGCACCGACGGCATCGCCAGCCCGGGATACGAAGCATCGGGATAGCGTTGCATCTTGATCATCGCCCCACCAACTACATACGCCTCAGACATGCGCGGTCCGCTCGTGGATGACCTCGAAAGACCAGTCGCTGGAGTCGAAGCTCAACCGAACTGGGGCATCACACGCCAGATCATCGGTGTCGCGCAGCGGCGCGAGTATTCGCACGCCCTCCGGGAGGTCGACATAGCCGATTGCGTACGGAACTTCGCGGCTGCTGGACACCCGCACGCGGGTGAAGCTCTGCAAGATCCCCTCGCTCGTCAGATCGAGATCATCCAACGTCGAGCTTCTGCATTGAAAGCACACGCTGGCTCGCGGGTACACGATTGCAGCGCAACGTTCACAACGAGAACCGACAAGCACGCCGCGATCAGAATCGAACCCACTTGAATCGCGCGCCAAGTCGGCAAACGCCACCAGCGGACTTTCGGCGTCCGATCGTGTCATGAACCTACCTCCATTTCCCAGTCCTAACTACTACTCAGTGGAATCATCGCACCACTCAACGGAATGTGCAAAGGGTCGTCGGATTCTCAGCGGCTCATTTACGGCTATGCGTCTGAAACCGCGTGGAGCGACGCTGGGCTTCTTTGCGATTGCAGACGAACCCAAGGTCGGCCGCCGCTGACTGTCTGTTGCCGTTGCAGCAAGCCGATTCAGATTCCGGACTCTTCAGAGTCGCGCTTAGACTTCCTGGTCCCACCAGTGGAGGAGCCGTTTTCGAGCCAATTCAGTGATGCCCACGAGAATGATTCCCAAGATGCTGAGAGCTACTACGACCGCGAAGGTCAGATCAGGCTGAAGACTGACCGCAGCATCGCTCAACAAGCGCCCCATTCCGGCGACGCCGGCCAATATCTCCGTGGCGACGACGATGAGCAATCCGAAGCTGACGGCGTTCGGAAGGGTCGTGATTGTCCAGGCGACGACGTACGGCCACCGCACTCGATACATGGCCTGCCTTCGCCCTGCTCCAAGGAGAGTCACGTTCTGAACTGTCTCCATCGGGACCGAGCGTCCGCCTTCATAGGCGTTGAAGAAAACCAGAAAGAACACGACCGTTACCGCTGTCACCACAGAGGTCTTTGTCGTAGGACCGAAGAGGATCACGAAGATGGGGATGATCGCGATTCTCGGAACAGCGTTCAATCCAATGATGAATGGTTGCAGGATCGCTCCAGCCCGTGGGCTGTTACTGAGCCACATCCCTGCGACAGCGCCAATCATCGTTCCGATCGCCGTTCCTAACAGAGCTGCGCGCACCGTGGTCCAGAGATATGGCCACAGCGATGGTCGGCCGTTGCTGGCTGTCATGAGATCCCAAAGGGTCTGCACGACCTGACTGGGCGAACTGATGTAGAACCGGTCAAGAAACTTGCTTCGACTACTGAACCACTCGATCGTTGGAAGAAATTGCCAAGCTGCGAGGAAGGCGATCAGCAGCGCGACCTGGATGATGATATTTGCGACGCGCTGTCGACCTGCCTTGCTGCCCGTGCGGTCCTCGGGGTGGGTGAGGATGGGGTCCGGCTCCGGCACGTTCGGCCGCCTTTCACGCTCTACCGACGTCGTCACACGGCCCCCTGCAGATCTGTCGTCACAATCTGTCGACTGAGGTCGTCCCAGAGTTCGCCATACAACTTCAGAAATCTCGGATCCTTTCGAAGCTCAAGGATGTTTCGATCTTCACCGAACGGCACCACGTGATGGCTGGCAACCTTGCCCGGCCTATTCGAAAGCACAATCACTTCGTCGCACAGCGACGCTGCCTCAGCGAGATCATGAGTCACGATCACAACGGTGGTGTGCAGTCGACGAACGATGCGTAACACGTCTTGGTGAACCGCAATCCTCGTCGGCTCATCCAACGCGGAGAACGGCTCGTCCAGCAGAAGAATCCGCGGCTGAGCGGCCATCGAGACGATGAAAGCGAGCCTGCGCCGCATGCCGCCGGAGAGTCGATACGGATAGGCATCCTTGAAGGCTGTCAAGCCCACCATCTCAATCAGTTCCTCCACCAGCTCAATTTGCTTGGGATCCTTCCTGGCCTTCTTGTTGAACCGCGCGAACAGCCCAACGTTTCCCGAAGCTGTCAGCCATGGCAAAAGCGTGTCCTTCTGAAACACCATGCTGAGAGGATGCGATCGCTCGGATTCGGGTCCATCTACGTCGACCCAACGAATTTCCCCGGCGGTCGGCGCACGTAGACCCGCGAGCAGCGCGAGTAGTGACGACTTGCCGCAGCCACTGGGCCCGCAGATCCCGAGTATGCTGCCACGCCGAATGTCGAACGAGACCCCGCTCAAAGCCGTGGTTCCGTCGGGATAGGAGAACCCAACATCGTCAAGAGTCGCGACTAACTGTCGTGGATCGCCCACCGACGTGACTGTCACTTGCCATCCCCATCGATGGCAGCCTTGAGGTAAGAGGTATCGATGATGTTCTTATAGGAGAAGACCGGACTCTTCGGGTCGAACCCTTCGAGCCCCCAGCCTCCGATGTTTGACAGTGCAAACTTCCAATCCGCTTCAGTCAACGGATCCTCCGAGGTCTGCAAGGCCACGCGGTCGGTGGCGATCAACTTCGCGAGCTGTGCCTCAGGCACGGTCTGGAATGCCGGAAACGTTCGCAACCTCTTGGCGATCTCAAGGTCGTCCGTCTTTTCGAAGTAAGCCCTGGCCTGCAGAATTGCTTTGAGGAACTTCACAACGTCAGCGCGCTTGCTCTTGAGAGTGTCGGTCAGACCAAAGATCGCGCCAGCTGAGTAGAGCTTGCCAACATATTTCTTAACGTCGGCAGGCTTCGCGACGCTGATCAGCATGTGCCCGCCGACCTTGTCAACTACCGGGGCCAGAAGCGCTTGAGGGCCGACGGCGGCTGCTACCTGACCCGACGAGACTGCCGTTGCCAGCGAGGCGTTGTCAGGAAACGGCACCAGGTCGGCGTTCAGTTTGAGAGTCTTGTTGTATCGATTCGCGGTGCCCCAGGCGCCCGATCCGCGAGCCAGTGTTCCGATTCGCGCACCCTTCAGCTGGTCGATCGAGGTGACACTCTTGCCACCTACCATGGCCGCCCCAACGAGCTGGTTACCAAGGGTGTACGCGATGGTCACCTTCTTGCCCTGCTTCGCGATGATGAGCGGAACGCCCACAGCATGTGCTGCAAGATCTGCCTTCCCGGACACAACGAAGTTCGCGGTGTTCGCGCTTGAGTTCTCGATGAACTTCACCTTGATTCCCTGCTCGGCATAGAAGCCTTGGCTCTCAGCCAGGTAGAACCATGAGAACAGAGGGACCGCCCCCGCCAGCGCGACGGTCAGCTCTCCAGTGCCCTTGGCGCCGTCGGTGGCGGCCTTGTCGGAGGAGCCGCAACCGACCAATGCTGCTGAAAGTGCAACGGCCGCAGTCGCCGCCACGACACCGCGTCTGAGCCAGCTGAGACCACGAGGATGGTTCATTTTCGTCCGCCTTCTTCTAAGTTCCGCTAACCGGAATAAGCATTCTGGTGAGAGTCTAGGTGGTCTATGTCACAGATGCAAGGGTCACGTGGTGGGTCACGAACGCCTGCTATTCGAGGAGTAAATCGCCCGTAAGCGTCTGCGTTGACCGGCCAGGGGCTGGCGGGCAGGGCGATGGCGGCGAGGTTGGGGATCTCGAGGGGCACGGTCTCGCGGGCGTTGGCGGACCCCGCATGAAGCATCAGATCGGTCAGCGGCCCTTGAGCCTGTGGCACGAGGACGCACACTTCGACAGCGCGATTGACCTCGAGCTAATAGAAGTCCGGTTCCTAGATCAGGTCACGGGCACGGAGATCGGGGCGTCGGTGATCTGCTGCAGGGACTCGAGGGTCTGTCCTGGCGCGAGGTGCCGCAAGCACGAGTCCGTCCGGCGTGACGTCCATGACGGCGCGGTCGGTGATGATGCGATCGACCACCCCGAGTCCGGTGAGGGGCAACGTGCAGGTGGTGACGATCTTGGGAGTGCCGTCCTTCGCGACGTGGTCGGTCAGCACGACGATGCGACGGGTGCCGGCGACGAGGTCCATGGCTCCGCCCATCCCCTTGACGAGGGCTCCGGGCACCGCCCAGTTGGCGAGGTCGCCGTTGGCCGCCACCTGCAGCGCGCCGAGCACGGCGATGTCGACCTTCCCGCCGCGAATCATCGCGAACGACTCGGCCGAGTCGAAGTAGCTTCCGCCCTCGTTGAGAGTGACGGTCTGCTTGCCGGCGTTGATGAGGTCGGCGTCTTCGTCGCCCTCATAGGGGAACGGGCCCATGCCGAGCAGGCCGTTCTCCGACTGCAGCGTCACAGCGACGCCTTCGGGCACGTGGTTCGCCACGAGCGTGGGGATGCCGATGCCGAGGTTGACGTAGTCGCCGTCCTTCACCTCGCGCGCCGCGATCGCTGCCATCTCGTCCCTGCTCCAGGTCATGCCCGGGCTCCTTCGGTCTGGCGCGCACGAATCGTGCGCTGCTCGATGGGCTTGTCCCGAGGTTTCGCCTGGACGACGCGGGAAACATAGACACCCGGCGTGTTGACCCGCTCCGGGTCGACCGCGTCCACCAGGTGCTCGACCTCGGCCACGGTCGTACGCCCCGACGTCGCGACGACCGGGTTGAAGTTCCGCGCCGCGAGCCGATACGCCAGATTGCCGTGGAGGTCGCCGGTGTGTGCGTGCACGAGGGACAGGTCGGCAACAATGGCGCGCTCCTGCACGTACGTGATGCCGTCGAACTCGGCGGTTGGCTTGCCCTCAGCGACCTGCGTGCCAACTCCCGTGCGGGTGTAGAAGGCCGGTATGCCGGCACCGCCCGCGCGCAACCGTTCGGCAAGCGTGCCCTGCGGGTTGAACTCGACGTCGAGCGTCCCCTCGAGGTACTGGCGGGCGAAGAGCTTGTTCTCGCCGACGTATGACGCGATGACCTTGCTGACCTGATGGTTCTCCAGGAGCAGGCCGAGTCCGAGGCCGTCGACACCCATGTTGTTCGAGACGATCGTCAGGTCTGTCGCGCCGGAGTCGCGTACAGCCTCGATCAGGTCGAACGGCACCCCGCACAGGCCGAAGCCTCCGACCGCGATCGTCATGCCGTCATGGAGGAGGCTGTCGAGGGACTCAGCGATCGTGGTCGCCCTCTGGTTGCCGTTCATTCGACGAACGCTGACATGGCGACCTGCCCCGGTCAATGCAACAGAACAGACTGCTCGCAGCGCGAACGCTCGGTGAATTGGCGTTCGCTGAGTGAACGCTAGGATGGATATATGTCGAAGAGTGCTCAAGGGCCCGAGGTCGTGTCGCGGGTCGGTGACCTGTTGCGGGGCGTGGCCGCGCATGAGCCCCATGGAGTGTCCACCACCGACGTGGCTCGCGACATCGCGATGGCCAGGCCCACGGCTCACCGCCTGCTCAGCTCCTTGGCGCGGGAGGGTCTGGTCGATCGCGACAATGGGACGGGCGCATGGCACTTGGGGCCGGAGCTCTATCTCCTGGGCGCGACGGCATCGCCGCGCTACGACGTCAGGGATCCCGCCCGTGAGGTGGTTCACGACCTGGCGGCGAGCACTGGCGAGAGTGCGTTCTTCTCCGCTCGGCGGGGCGACGAGAGCGTGTGCCTGGTGCGGGAGGACGGGAGCTTTCCGTTGCGTTCACACGTCCTGCACGAAGGCATCCGATTTCCCCTCGGGGTCGCGTCCGCAGGGCTCGCGATCCTGGCGCACCTCCCCGAGCGCGAGCAGGAGGCCTACCTGTCCAGGGCCGAGCTCACGTCGACGTGGGGGGACCTTCACAGCGCGGAGGGCATCCGAGACCGGGTCGCGGAGACGCGTCGGGTTGGCTACGCGACCAACCCCGGGCTGATCGTTGAGGGCAGCTGGGGCATGGCCGCGGCCGTGTTCGACGGCGCCAGCACGCCGGCATGGGCGTTGAGCCTCACGGGTGTCGAGTCACGGTTCCGTGAGGAGCGCCGTCCCGAGCTCGGTCGCCTGCTGCTCGACCAGGCCCATCGCCTGACGCGAAGTCTGCAGTCCTCCGGCACGTAGTGCGGGTGTGCGTGGAATACCCACCGGCCTCCACGCACACTCAATGCCAGGCCGCGTCGGGGTGGCAGGTTCCAAGCCGTTCAGGACGCAATGTGGCAGCCCGCCTATAGCGCCGAGGTGAGCGCCTGACACCGTCAGTCCGGCGCATCTGCTTGAAGCTTGTCGATGAGAGATGCCACATCGCGAGAAGCCGCGATGAGACTCATCAGCCCTTCCTCCTCGGCGTGAGCTCGTAGGCACGCCTCCACAACCGCGGGGAAGTCCTCGTGCGGAACGATGCACAATCCGTCATCGTCACCAACCAGGTAGTCGCCCGGATGGACGGGAGCTCCACCAATCATCACCAGGTCGTTGATGGCGGCAGCCTCGATGCGAAACCGACCAGCGACAGGCACCCGGTCGGCGCACCACACGGGAAGTCCGGTCCCGAGGATGGAGGCGCTGTCCCGGACTGCGCCATCGACGACGACACCCGCGACCCCCGCCAGCTCGGCCCACGCGGCAGACAGGCCGCCCATGACGGCAACTCCCCGGGCACAGGAACTGTCCATCACCGCGACGTCTCCCGGTTCCGCAACACCATAGAGGTCGCGGTCGCCGGCGATCATACGAATCCCACTCGCCCGCGTGACGGCAGGGTTTCCCGCCAGCGCTACGTACCGGAGCGTCACCGCCGGTCCGATCACGCGCTGGTTCGGACCGACAGGCGCGATTGCCGATCGAGGCAGGATTGATCCGCGTCCCGTCTGGTCGAGGACGTCGGCAACGGCAGAGCTCACGTCGGGCACACCCGACAACTCGTCAACCAGTGACTTCGGATGACGACGGACGGCCGCGCTGATCCGGTCCAGCGGAACTCCCCCAGTGAGTCTGGCCCGCACCGCTGCCGAGACGCTCCCGCCGGCTTCCTGGCCATGTGTCGTCACGACTTCACCCCGCGACGGGGAACACTCGGCATGGTGAGGCGCCGGCGGGACTCATATTCCTCGATCTCGGACACCCGGTCACGCAACGTGACGTCAATGTCATCAAGGCCGTTCATGATCCTCCATCGGAAGTTGTCCGGGAACTCGAACCGGAGCTGAACATCGCCCATCGTCACGGTGCGCGTCTCCAGATCGACCAGCAGGTGAGCGGCCGGACTCGATTCAATGCCCTGCCAGAGCCTCTCGATGTCCTCCTCGGGCATGACGCCGGCCACGAGGCCGTTAGCGGCGGCGTTGGTCCTGAAGATGTCGCCGAAGCGTGGCGCAAGCACGACCCGGAAGCCGTAGTCGAGCAAAGCCCACACGGCCCACTCACGCGAGGAGCCGGTGCCGAAGTCCGGTCCGGCGACCATGACGGTGGCACCTTGGTGTTCTGGTCGGTTCATCACGAAGTCCGGATCGAGCCGCCATTCGGCGAGAAGCGCGTCCTGGTGCCCCGACTTCAGGATGTTCCCGACGCAGCGTGCGGGGTAGAGCTGGTCGGTGTCCACGTTGGACCGGCGAAGCGGAAGCCCCGTGCCCTCGTGCTGGATCAGAGCCTTCACAATGTCTCCAAATCTCGGGGTTCGGCCAGATGGCCGGCCACCGCGCTCGCGGCAGCGACTGCGGGGGACACGACGTGGGTTCGCACACCCGGACCCTGCCGGCCCTCGAAGTTGCGATTGTTGGTCGAAGCCGTTCGGCGACCAGCCGGCAGTCGCTCGCCATTGATGGCGATGCACATCGAGCACCCGGAGAATCTGAGCTCGACGCCCGCTGCCTCGAAGATTCGATCGAGACCTTCTTCGATCGCCTGTCGGCGTACCGCCTCCGAGCCAGGGACGAGGAACACCTCGACGTCTGGAGATATGCGCCGGCCCTCCCAGACCTCGGCTGCGACGCGCAGGTCCTCGATCCGGCTGTTCGTGCAGGACCCGATGAACACGGCATCGATTTCCACGCTTTTCATCCGCATGCCGGGTTCGAGATCCATGTATGCCAGTGCCTGCTCGGCGGCCGAACGCGTGACCTCGTCCGGCATGCTCGAAGGCGCGGGCACGGCGCCGTTCAGTGGCACGGTCTGACTGGGATTGGTGCCCCACGTGACGCGGGGGGAAAGCGATGAGCCGTCGATGTGAAGCTCACGATCGAATTCCGCGTCGTCATCGGTGACGAACGTCTTCCAGTACTCCACCTCGCGGTCGAACGCGTCCCCCGTCGGGACATGCCGTCGATCACGGAGATATTCGAACGTGGTCTCGTCCGCGACGACCAGGCCAGCACGTGCCCCGGCCTCGATGCTCATGTTGCACAAGGTCATCCGCGCCTCCATGGACATGGCCCGAATTGCCGACCCTTGATACTCGATCACATGTCCGGCGCCGCCTGCGGTGCCTATCCGCTCGATCATCGCCAGTGCGACGTCCTTGGCGCTGACACCAGGGGGCAGCTCGCCGTCGACCGTGACGCGCATGTTCTTCATCCTCGACATGGGCAGCGCCTGGGTCGCGAGGACGTGCTCGAGCTGCGTGGTGCCAATCCCGAAGGCAAGAGCTCCCATCGCGCCGTGCGTTGACGTGTGGGAGTCGCAGCACACGATCGTCGAGCCGGGCTGTGACAGACCGAGCTCGGGACCGATGACGTGGACGATGCCACGCGAATCGTTGCCCAGCTGGTAGAGCTCGATCCCGAACTCTTCACAGTTGCGCCGCATCTCCGACAGGTACGTATCCGTCACGGGATTCAGGCGCCCGATGTTGATGGTCGGCGTGACGTGATCCTCGGTTCCCAACGTGAGCTCTGGGCGCCGAACCGTACGACCCGCGGCACGTAGTCCCTCGAACGCGACCGGGGTGTTCGTCTCGATGAGCAGGGTCAGATCGATATAGATCAGGTCACGGCCATCGTCGCGGCTCACGATGTGCGCGTCCCAGATCTTGTCAGCGGCCGTCCGCCCGCCGAGCCTGCCGGGCTCAGCCAAGTCAGCTGTGCTCATGCGTTCTCCTTTTCTTTAGCGTCGGACCGCCGCTTGGCGGACCGGTTGATTCGCCAGGCATTCAGGCGGGTCAAGATGATTGCGGCGACCGTGACGGCGATGATCCCGCCGGAGATGGGACGGCTGATGAAGATCGACCAATCGCCATCCGACAGCAGAAGCGAACGACGCAGGTTGGTCTCGAGCAGGGGCACCAGGACCACGCCCAGGATGGCTGGCGCGAGAGGAATCCCGCTGACCTCCATGAAGTAGCCGAGCAGACCCATGGCGAAGAGGATCCCGAGAGAGAACGTGCTGAACGTCGTTGCCCACGCGCCCAGCACCGTGAACATCAGGACGCCGGCGTAGAGCAATGGCGGAGGGATCTTCAGCAGCTGCACGAAGATCCGCACCA
>CAWDXV010000006.1:0-72550 GCA_963806345.1 uncultured Actinomycetota bacterium
TCCGCGAGCGCAGCCAGCACCTCGTGCACGGCGAGTTCACTCGCAAGTTCGCCACGGCCGTGCAGCGCGCGCCGTTCCTCGCCGATCCGCACGTGCTGGAGAGCGAGTTCACGACGCACCCCCAGCCGATGGCCGAGCCGGGCGTCGACGCGTACGCCTGGGCGCACAACGAGACGTCCACCGGTGTCGCGGTACCGGTCGAACGCGTGACCGGCGCGACGACGGCGCCCTGATGCTGATCGATGCGACCTCGGGCGCCGGGGGCCTGCCGGTCGACGTGGCGCAGACCAACGCCTACTACTTCGCGCCGCAGAAGACCTTCGCCGCCGACGGCGGGCTGTGGGTCGCCCTGATGTCGCCGGCGGCGATCGAGCGCGCGGAGGTGATCAAGGCCGGCGGCCGACACATCCCCGGGTTTCTCGACCTGCCGACCGCGATCGACAACTCCCGCAAGAACCAGACCTACAACACCCCGGCTCTGGCGACGCTGTTCCTGATCGACGACCAGGTGCGCTGGATGCTCGCGCAGGGCGGGCTCGACTGGGCAGTCAAGCGTACGACCGACTCCTCGACGCGGCTCTACGAGTGGGCCGAGGCGTCGACGTACGCCACGCCGTACGTCACCGATCCGGCTGACCGTTCGCTGGTCGTCGGCACGATCGACCTCGAGGGCGTTGATGCTGCAGCGGTGACCGACGCGCTGCGCGCCAACGGCATCGTGGACGTCGCCGGCTATCGCGGCCTCGGCCGCAACCAGCTGCGCATCGCGATGTTCCCCGCGATCGAGCCCGACGACATCACCCAGCTGACCAAGTGCGTCGACTGGGTCGTCGAGCGGCTCGTCACCGGCGCTAGATGACCTCGGCGCCCTTGCGGTGCAGCTCGCGGTGCTCTTCGTAGATCTCGGCGTTGTGGTGCAGCGTCGCGACCTCGTCGTCGGTCAGCTCGCGGCGAACCTTGCCCGGCACGCCGGCGACGAGTGAACGCGGCGGGATCTCGACGCCCTCGGAGATCAGTGCGCCGGCCGCGATCAGGGACTCCTCGCCGATGACCGCGCCGTTCATGATGATCGCGCCCATGCCGACGAGGACGTGGTCGCCGATCGTGGCGCCGTGAATCACCGCTCCGTGACCCACCGAGACACCCTCGCCGAGGAGCACCGGCTTGCCCTTGTCGACGTGGAACGCGCAGTTGTCCTGCACGTTCGACCGCGCGCCGATCGTGATCGGCTCGTTGTCGGCGCGCAGGACTGCGCCGTACCAGATGCTGGCGCCGTCCTCGATCACGACGGACCCGGCGAGGGTCGCATTGGGTGCGACCCACGCCGTGTCCGCCACGCGTGGGGCCTTGTCTCCGAGTGCGATGAGCATGTGCCCAACGTACCTATGAGGCTCAGCCGACCCAGCTGGTGATGGGGTCGATCGCGAAGTAGATCACGAACAACACGCCGATCAGCCACATCAGCGGGTGGATCGCCGAGACCTTGCCCTTGACGAGCTTGATCACGACCCAGGCGATGAAGCCGGCGCCGATGCCGGCCGTGATCGAGTACGTGAACGGCATCAGGACGATGGTGAGGAATGCCGGGATCGCGATCTCCGAGTCGTCCCAGGCGATGTCCTTGACCTGGCTCATCATGAGGAACCCGACCAGGACGAGAGCCGGCACGGCCGCCTCGTTGGGGATGTGCTCGACCAGCGGCACCGCGAACGTCGACAACAGGAACAGCACGCCGGTGACGACCGAGGCGAGTCCCGTCCGTGCGCCGTCGCCGACACCCGAGGCCGACTCGATGTACGACGTGTTGCTCGAGACGCCTGCTGCGCCACCAGCGGCCGCGGCGATCGAGTCGACGACCAGGATCTTCTGGGCTCCGGCCGGCGTGCCGTCGGCGTCGTTGAGGCCCGCCTCCGCGCCGATCGCCGTCATCGTGCCCATCGTGTCGAAGAAGTCGGCCAGCAGGAGCGTGAACACCAGCAGCGCCGCGGTCACGACACCCGCACGCTCGAACCCGTTGAACAGGTTGAAGTCACCCAGCAGGGAGAAGTCGGGCTTGGCGACGATCTTGTCCGGCCAGTCGGGGACGTTGAGGTTCCAGCCCTTGGAGGTGGGCTTGCCACCGGTCGCCGGCAGGTCGGCGAAGGCCTGGACGATGCCGGCGACGACGGTCGTGACGACGATGCCGATCAGGATCGCACCGGGCACGCCACGCGAGTAGAGCGCGATCATCAGCAGCAGGCCGAAGATGAACACCAGTACGGGCCAGCCGGCGAGGTGGCCGCCGATGCCGAGCTGGACCGGGGGTGCGCCGATGCCGGTCGTACGTACGAAGCCGGCGTCGACGAGGCCGATCAACGTGATGAACAGGCCGATGCCCACGGCGATCGCGGTCTTGAGCTGGCGTGGCACGGCGTCGAACACCGCTTTTCGGAAGCCGGTCAGCACGAGAAGCAGGATGATCAGCCCCTCGAGCACGACCAGGCCCATCGCGTCTGCCCACGTCATCTGCGACGCGACCGAGAACGCGACGAACGCGTTGAGGCCGAGGCCGGTGGCCAGCGCCAGCGGGAAGTTCGCGACGACACCCATGAGGATCGTCAGGAGGCCTGCGACCAGTGCGGTGACCGCAGCGATCGTCGCGAAGCCCGAGCCGGGGGTCGACCCGCCGCCGAGGAACTTGCCGTCCTCGTCGGCGACGCCCGCCAGGATGATCGGGTTGAGCACGACGATGTAGGCCATCGTCAGGAAGGTCACGACACCGCCGCGCACCTCCCTGCTGATGGAGGACCCGCGCTGGCTGATCTTGAAGTACTGCTCGAGCGTGCTGGTCATGGCACTCCTGGTCGAGGGGACATCCGTCGCACGGCAGCATGCCAGACCCGTGTTTCGAGCGGAAGTCAGGTGCGACGCGTGGCGGCGGACGCGATCGCGGCAAGCAGGGCGACGACGCCGATCGCCCAGATCCAGGTGCTGCCGGCGAAGCCGCTGTCGCCGTTGTTCGTGGCAGCCGACCCGGTGCTCTTGGCGGGCTTCGTCACGGTCTTCGGGGCCGCCTCGACGTCCGGCAGAGTCAGGGCGATGCGGATCAGCGCCGAGTTGGCGCCCTCGCTGCCGATCAGGAACGACTTCTGGGAGCGCTCGATCGCGATCGACTCGCCCTGCGGCTGGGGTGGGGTCGCGTGCGAGCGCATGAGCTTCCAGGTCTTCGCGTCGTACAGGTGGACGTCGCTGTAGGTCCGCAGCAGCGCGAAACGCCCGTTCGCCGACACCACCCCGTCAGTCACCAGGGCCGGCATGTCGTGACCTGTCGGCTTCGCCACGTTGGCCTTCTGCGTGGAGAGCTTGTGCGGCAGCGACAGGAGCTCGCCGGCGAACAGGCCCTTGGTGACGAGGCCCTTGGCGCCCGTGCGCGGGTTGATCAGCAGCGTCTCCACGTCCGCGGGCCCCGAGGCGTACGTCAGCGGGTATCGCTCGGCGGCGACCGAGTGCTCGCCGGGACCCGGCTCGGGCAGCGCGTACAGGGCGACGTCCGTGCGGCGTTCCTGGTTGTCTCCGGTGTCCGCGACCCACAGCTCGCCGTTGCCGTCGATCGCGATCGCCTCGGTGTCGAGCGGCGTGTTGCCGGTGATCGTCGTCGTCCCGACCACAGCGCCGGTCGAGATCTTGATCGCGAAGATGATCGGCGCGTTGCCGGAGTCGTTGATCGTGTACGCCAGGTCGTCGTGCTTCACGCTGACCGCGAGACCGCTCGACTCGGTGATCCTGGGGTCGCTCAGGTGACTGACGACATCAGGACCTGCCTCGGCGCCGTCGGCCCGGCGAGCCAGCGAGCTCACGAGCACGACGACCAGCAAGGCGATGAGGAGTCCCGGTATCAGCAGGCGTCGATGGCGCGGATTCATTTCCAGATCAGCATGACAGCATCGGTGGCACGAAGTACGGCGGCGGTAGGGTGGTTGGGTGAGCGAGCGCCAGCGAGTGAACCATCAGGACATCACAGCACCGTCTGCGTATCGTGCCCTTTCAACGCAGGCGGCGCTGTGAGCAACGACGACGACTGGGTGATCCGTCAGGGCGACGGTCCCGAGACCATCGAGCGCAAGATGGGCCATCGCGAGATCGCCCGGCTCGAGCGCGCCGCCCGTCGTCACGAGTTCGGTCGGCCCGAGCTCACGGAGCTCGAGATCGGCAGCAAGACCCACCGGGTCGCCGAGGTCGAGCCCATGGACGTCGACGGGGTCCGCACCATGACGGTCGGCACGATCGTCTGGGGCGTCATCGCGGTCGCGTTGCTGCCGTTCGTCGGCACGCTCGACGAGAACGGCCGCACGTGGTGGCTGTGGACCGCACTCGCCGGTTTCGGCCTGGGCCTGATCGGCATCGAGTACTGCCGTCGCCGCCGCAACGCCCTGCGCATGCAGCCCGGCCGTCGCCGCCGCCTCGACTGACTCCGCGCAGCTCCCGGCCCCTAGTGAGGCCGCCCGCGGCCGAACGTGAGCGAAGCGAAGGGGCGTACGACGAAAGGCTCGAGCGAGCCGGCAACGCTGGAGAGCTAGAAGTTGTCGACCTCGTCGACGCCGACGGTGTCGAACACCGGGGGCGGAAGCGCCTGGGCGCTGGCCGAACGGCTCAGCCGGGCACCCGAGTGGGCGCCGCAACCGTGGTCGAACGAGACGACCTTGCCGTCGTCGTTGGCCATGCCGTTGGCGCAGACGACCGAAGCGGTCGGACAACGGACCGGCCAGGCTGACCATGAACCCGCACGAGTGGCACACGCCGGCGGCCTGCTGGGCGATGGCGGCGTCGGGACCCTGCTCGCCCTCCTGCCAGCGCTCGGCCGCGAGCTCACGGCCCTCGATCGACAGGACCCACTCGCGGCCGAGTCCGACCTCGCGGGCGAAGAAGCGATCCGGGGTCTGCTCTTCGCCGTCGCCGGCCGACCACGAGGGTACGAGCCGGATGTCGTCCTCGTCGGGAGGCAGCACGTCGCCGGGGCTGAGGTCGCCCGGGCGGATGCGCTCGCGATAGGGCGTCCACGGCGGGGCGATGATCGCGTCGTCGCCGGGCAGCAGGACCACGTCGTTGACCGTGACCAGGTCGCTGTCGGGTGCACGAGAGATGCTGACCGACCAGTACCAGCCCTGGTAGCCCGCTTGAGGCACGTGAAGTGGTGCGAGACGAGCCGCTCGCCGTCCTCGACGGCGCGCACGTGCTCGCCGACGGTTCCGGCCTCGGCGGCCTCGTCGACGGCCGCGCGGGCGACGTCGACTGCGGCGGCAAGCTGCTCATCGATGGGCATTCACCCATTGTCGCCCATGTCCGGGCAGAAGTGGCTCGCGGGGTGAGGCAGGATAGACGACGTGGACGGGTATGGGGACGAGCAGGCCGACTGGCCCGATCCGGCGCGCCCGGAACCCCCCGAGCAGCCCGAGCAGTCCCGCCTGGGCCGATCGGCGCAGATCGCCGGCCGGGTGTCCTCCGGCACCGCCCGCCTCGTCGCCAAGGGCAGCACCTCGGCGTTCACGGCATCCCGCCGGTTCACGCACTCCGGCGGTGCGGGCGAGAGCGGCCTCTCGCGGCTGCTCGAGCTGCACGCGTTCAACACCGCCGGCGACGCCGCCTTCGCGATCTCGCTCGCCGGGACGCTGTTCTTCACCGTCCCGACCGGCGAGGCCACGGGTCAGGTGACGCTGTTCCTCGTCCTGACGATGCTGCCGTTCGCCGTCGTCGCGCCCCTCATCGGGCCGTTCCTCGATCGCTTCCGCAGGGGTCGTCGGTGGGCCATCGGCGCGACGCTGGCGATCCGGGCGTTCTGCTGCTGGGTGCTGGCCGGTGCGATCTCGTCCGACAACCCTCCGCCGTCGTTCTACTTCGCGGCGCTCGGCTGCCTCGTGGCTTCCAAGGCGTACGGCGTGACCCGCGCCTCGGCGGTCCCGCGACTGCTGCCGACGGAGTTCACGCTGGTCAAGGCCAACTCACGCATCTCCCTGACCGGCACCGGCGCTGCGGCCATCTCGGCTCCCCTGGCCGGCGGCGCTGCCGCGATCGGCGCCGAGTGGGCCGTTCGCTACGCCGCCCTGCTGTTCGTGGTCGGCACGATCCTCGCGATCCTGCTGCCGGCCCGGGTCGACTCCAGCGAGGGCGAGGAGCAGGTCGACCTCACGAAGATCGCGACCGGGGCCGCCAAGAAGGGCATCAGCATCTCGCGTGACGTCGTCAACGCGCTGCGCAGCAACTCGGGCCTGCGGCTGTTGTCGGGGTTCCTCACGATCTTCATGGCGTTCACGCTGCGCGACCCACCCGACTCGATGGGCTGGCACGGCAACGCGACGGTCCTGCTGGGCCTCGTGATCGGCGGGGCCGGTGCCGGCAACACGATCGGTACGCTCATCGCGTCGCTGACCAAGTCGCGCCGGCCCGAGCGGGTCGTCATCGCGGTCCTGGTGCTCGACGTCGCGGTCGTCGTCACGGTCGCGGTGTTCTTCACGTGGTGGACCGCCGTCGTCCTCGGCCTGACGGTCGGGCTGTGCCAGTCCCTCGGCAAGCTCAGCCTCGACGCCCTGATCCAGCGCGATGTCGCCGAGCGGGTCCGGACGAGCATGTTCGCGCGCTCGGAGACCCTCCTCCAGCTGTCGTGGGTCATCGGCGGCCTGATCGGCATCGGCCTGTTCACGGTCGACGCGACCCCGCGGATCGGCCTGCTCGTGACTGCGGTGATGCTCGTCGCGTGGCTCGCGTTCGTGCTCAGCCGGGCCACGGCGCAAGACCGGTTCAGGCGAGGACGGCCGCCAGTCCGAAGAGCACGGGTATCGACGCGAGCGTGGTGACCGCGACACTGTCACGGGCCAGTAGCTCCGAGCGCTGGAACCGCGACGCGTAGACGAACACGTTCTGGGCGGTCGGCAACGCGGCCATGACGGTCAGCCCGAACACCTCGTGCGACTCGAGGCCGAACGCGAAGCGCGCCAGCACGTACGCGACAGCGGGCATCCACACGAGCTTGAGCACCGTGATCACGGCGATCTCCCGGCGGTGCGCCGAGCCGATCGCACCGCCGAACCGCAGCGAGACGCCGTACGCCAGCAGCGCACCGGGCACCGCCATCCCGCCGAGCAGCTTGATGGGCTCACCGACGATCTCGGGCAGGTCGATCCCCGCGACCGAGATCAGCACGCCGCACACGGCCGCGACCGAGACCGGATTGCGTACGCCCGCCAGGGCGAGCGTCCACGGCGTCGGCCGACGGCCGGTGGCCTCGAGGTCGAGCACCGACAGGGCCAGCGGCGCGTAGACGATCAGCTGCAGCACCATGATCGGCACCGCGAACGCGGCATCACCCAGGACGTAGACCGCGATCGGCAGGCCGAGATAGCCGCCGTTCGCGTACGACGCCGAGAGCGCGCCGATCACGATGTGCGACATCGAGCGGCCCCGGCGGCGCGCCAGTGGGACGTAGACGACGAGCACCGCGAGCACGGTGAGCCCGGCGATCGCGAAGCCGACACCCAGCACGTCGGAGACGTCGGTGCGGGAGAGCAGGTCGACCAGCAGGGCGGGGGTCGCCACGAAGTAGACCAGGCGCGACAGCACCCGCTGCGAGTCCTGGCCGAGCACCCCGGCGTGAGCCAGGCCGAGGCCGAGGGCGATCAGGATCCCGATGACCCCGAAACCCTGGATGACCCCTGTCAGAGCTCGAGCTCGCTCGCGACGGCGCGGAGCACCTGGGCCGCCGACTTGCCCTTCTTGGCGTCGGGGTGGCGACCGTGACGGTAGCCCTCACCGAGCGTGTCGAGCAGCCGGATGAGGTCCTCGACGATGACTGCCATCGTCTCGGGATCCTTGCGGCGCGCGTGCGACTGGGCCCGCGACACCGAGGTGACGGGGTCGAGGACGCGCACCTGGAGGGCCTGGTCGCCGCGGCTGCCCTGCACGATGCCGAACTCGACACGCGTGCCGGCCTTGAGGGTCGTGACGCCGTCGGGCAGCGCGTCGGAGCGCACGTGGACGTCCGGTCCGTCCTCCTGGGTCAGGAAGCCGAATCCCTTGTCCGCGTCGTACCACTTCACTTTGCCCGTGGGCATGGCGCTGTCCTCTGGTCGTCGGTGGCTGCTGCTGTCCTCCAGCCTAGTCGGACGGCTTCGCCTCCGTGGGCGGCGGTGGTTTCGGGGTCCGGTCCTCGAACGTCACCTCGACGGACTGGAACCCCTTGTGCCGCTGGGACTTGGCGTACGCCGCGTACGCCTTCTGGTCGGCCTTGGTCAGGATCACGTTGTCGGTGAACGGGGTCAGCAGCGCGCGTGGATAGAGGTGGCGGCGCAGCACGACGTTGACCTCCAGCCCCAGCACGACCATGACGGCGGCGACGAAGATGAAGGCGATCAGGCCGAGGACCAGCGCGAACGTCCCGTTCATCTCGTTGCCGTTGGCCTTGGTGATGACCTCGCGGACGTACGTGTTGCCGATCCACTGCAGGGCCTGCCAGAGCACGGCCGTCACGATCGCGCCCGGCAGCACCGAGCGCCAGCCGGCACGACCGTGGCTGATCAGGCGGAAGACGCTGACGAAGATCACGATCGTCAGCACGAAGCCCGACCAGCCGGATGACCCAACGCAGCGTCGTCTCGAGATCGGCGCCCAGTGCGTCCGGGATTCGCGAACACCGATGTGGCGATCGCCAGGGCCAGGATGCCGGCGCCGCTGATCGCCAGGAACAGGATGCTGCGAAGCCGCAGGATGATGGGGTTGGCGCGGCTGTTGCGCGGCACCGACCAGGCGATGTTGGCGGCGTTCTGGACCGCCTGGCCGAGACCCATGGCGCCGTAGAGCGCGACGATCGAGCCGATCACGATCGTCGTCGTGCTCCCCTTGATGCCTGTGGGCTGGCCCAGCTGTGTGCCGATGATCGGGAACTGGCTCAGCGCGGAGTCCAGCAGCTGTTTCCTGAGATCGGGATTGTCCTGCAGGACGAAGCCGAGGATCGACGAGCCGAGCAGCAGCAGCGGGAAGATCGCGATGAACGCGTAGTAGGCGATGATCGCCGCGAGGTAGGGGCCCTGGTCGTCGAAGTACTTGTAGACCACGGCGATCGGGAAGCTGATCACCGGGTGCTTGCGCTGGAAGGCGTCGACCGGACCGATCGGCCTGGGTGGGCTGGTCATGGCAGGTAGGGTCCCAGCGCCGCGGCGACCGCGTTGAATCGTGCCTCGTCGAGGACGGCACCCTCACGGCGTACGGCTGCCGGGTCGACGGTGAGGAACCGGTTGATCCGCACCTCGCTGGGCCGGCCCGCGGGGTCCCAAGGGCCGGATCCCAGGTCGAACCAGAACCTGCCCTCGGCCGCTTCCTGCTCGAGGTCGCGGTCGTGGTCCTTCGACGTCATCGGCACCGCGATCAGGCTCGCGCCCTGCCTGGCCACGATCAGCACCGGGCGGTCCTTGCCCTGCGCCGGATCGTCTTCGTACGACACCCACGTCCAGACGACCTCGCCCGGGTCCGGCCGCCCATTCGGATGCGGGTCGTACGCGATGTCCACGCGGCCAGCCTGCCACAGGGACCGCGCGACGACGCGCTGATCGTCGCGGACGGTGCTTGCGGGTCAGAATGTCGTATGCCTATAGTGCTAGGTAACTAGATGAATGAGGTAGCCATGATCGAGTTCCATCTGGACGGCCGCTCCGGCGTATCGCCGTATCTGCAGCTCGTGCAGCAGGTGCGCCGGGCGATGCGGCTGGGTCTGCTGGGTGAGGGCGACCAGCTGCCCACCGTCAAGGACGTCGTCGGGGAGCTGGCGATCAACCCCAACACGGTCCTCAAGGCCTACCGCGAGCTCGAGCACGAGGGCCTGGTCTCCGCCAAGCCGGGCGTCGGCACGTTCGTGACCCGCACGCTTGACCGACAACACGCTTGCTTCGCACGGCCCGCTGCGCCTGGACCTGCAGCGCTGGCTCGCGAAGGCTCGGAGGGCCGGGCTCGACGACGAGAGCATCGAGGCGCTCTTCCTCGCCACGTTTCGCCTCGCCGCCGACGAGGACATCGCGTGACTAGCGTGTCTGCGGGCCGAGGGGCTCGGCAAGAAGTACGGCCGGAAGTGGGCACTGACGGACTGCTCCCTCGACATCCCCGCCGGCCGCGTGGTCGGCCTGGTCGGTCCCAACGGCGCCGGCAAGAGCACGCTGCTCAACTTGTCGGTCGGCATGCTGACCCCCACCGCCGGCAGCGTCGAGGTCCTCGGCGTCCACGCCCGGCAGCGATCTGCTGGCGAAGGTCGGGTTCGTCAGCCAGGACACCCCGACGTACAGCTCGCTTGAGCATCGCCGACCACCTGCGCCTGGGCGCCGAGCTCAACCCGGAGCTGGGACGGCGACCTGGCACGCACGCCGGATCGAACGCCTCGGCCTCGACCCGGCGCAGAAGGCCGGCAAGCTGTCCGGCGGCCAGCGCGCGCAGCTGGCCCTGACGCTCGGCGTGGCCAAGCGCCCCGAGCTGCTGATCCTGGACGAGCCGGTCGCGAGCCTCGATCCGCTGGCCCGCCGCGAGTTCCTGCAGGACCTCATGGAGTCGGTCGCCGAGCAGGAGCTCAGCGTGATCCTCTCCTCGCACCTGGTCTCCGACGTCGAACGGGCGTGCGACTACCTCGTGGTGCTCGTCGACTCGCGCGTGCAGGTCGCCGGTGACATCGACGAGCTGCTTGTCGACCCACCATCGCCTCACCGGGCCGCGGCGCGACCTCGACACGATCCCGGCCGACCAGCACGTGATCGCCTCGAGCCACACCGACCGCCAGACGACGCTCCTCGTACGCACCGAGTCACCGATCCTCGACCCGGCCTGGGCCGTCAGCGAGCTGAATCTCGAGGATCTCGTGCTGGCCTACATGGGTCGATCCGCCAACGAACGCACCGCCCAGCCCGCCCTGGAGGTACTCCGATGATCTGGCTCACCTGGCGTCAGGCGCGCACGCAGTTCCTGGTGATCTTCGGCATCGCGGCGGCTGTCTCGATCGCACTCGCAGTCACCGGACCGCACGTCGCGAGCGCATGCCGACGCAGACCCGGACGCAGTTCCTGACCCGGTTCAGCAGCGGAGGCGATCGAACGGAATCTCTACCTCCTGGGACTCGTGCTCTACGGCGATACCCGCTCATGATCGGCGCGTTCTGGGGTGCACCGCTGATCGCCCGCGAGGTGGAGGCGGGGACGCACCGACTCGTGTGGGGACAGAGCATCTCGCGGGGTCGCTGGCTCGGCGATCAAGCTGGGGTTGATGGCTCTGGCGGCAGCCGGCCAGCGGCAGGGCTGATCAGTCTCGCGGTGACGTGGTGGGCGAGCCCGATCGACAAGGCCGATCGGCGCCGGACACGTGGCACCGGCGTGTTCAACGCGGCTCGGCTGGATCCGGTCGGTGTTCGGTGCACGTGGGGTCGTCCCCGTGGCGTACACGCTTGATCGCCCTCGCCCTGGGCGTGGTCGGTCGGACTGCTGGTGCGCCGCAGCGTGCCGGCCATGGCGATCACGCTCGCCGGGGTCGTGGCTCTCCAGATCCTGGTGCCGAACCTGGTCCGCGAGCACCTGGTGCGGCCAGCGAGCGTCACGACGGTCGATCACGCAGGACAACTTGCAGGGCATGCTCATCTCGAGCGACTCCGTCAACCCCGGCAAGATCGACAGGAACGACCAAGATCGACGCCGTCGACAGCCTGAGGGTCGACGGCCACCAAGGCGGGCGACTGGGAGCTGGCGCAACCAGACGCTGACCCCGTCGGGACAGGTCGCCGGCACGCTGCCGGGCTGGGTCGCCGACTGTGGCGGACCTCCCGGGGACGAGACGCTCGACAGCCAAGCGGAAGGCCTGCTTCGACCGGTTGGCGTCCGAGGGCTACCAGCAGAAGGGTGACGTACCACCCGGCGAGTACGTTCTGGACGCTCCAGTGGCGCGAGGCCGGATTGCTCGTCGTCGGTGCACTGATGCTGACCGGATTCGCGTTCTGGCGGATTCGCCGGGACCTCTGAGCCGGCTCGGCGCGAGGCAGGATGGCGCGACGTCAGACCGCGGTCCCGAGCTCGTCCGCCTCTCCTGCGTACGCCTTGCGGAGACCGGCCCGCGCCCGCATCCCCAGCGCGGCCACGGCGTTGGGGGTCATGCCGAGCTCATCGGCCAGGTCACGCGGCCGGCGGCCCTCGACCTCCAGCTGCCACAGCACGCGCCGCCAGCGGACGGGCAGCGCCTGGAACGCGCGCTCGACGTCATCGTGCTCGAGGCCGGCGCTGGCGTCGTCCGGCAGGTGGCCCCACGTCTCGATGTCGTCGACCATCACCAGCCGACGCTCGCGGGCGGCCCGCCGGGCAGCCTCGTGACGGACCGCCGTCAGCAGGTAGGCGCGCACCGAGATCGTGGGTCCACGTCCGCGTCGCAGCAGATCGAAGGTCATGGCGAACGCCTCGGCGACGACATCGTCGACGTCGGCTGCGCGAGCGAAGCGCCTGGCCGCGTGCCTGAGCAGAGGCACGTGACGCCGGAACAGCACGGCGTACGCCTCGACGCTCCCGCCTCGGGTGAGGAGCACCAGCTCGCCATCGGTCAATGCTGTCGATTCGTCGTCGTCCATGAGGCTCCGTCCTTGGGGTGATCCAGTTATCGCCCAATGCGCGACGTTCCTCCAGCGCCGTTGCGACCACCTGTGGACAACCGGCGACCGCCCTCGGCGCCACGCCGCAGAATCGTCTTCGGAGGTGGTGCCGCATGTCCGAGCCAGTGCCGACGCTCACGTTGAGCGAGCTCGGCCGCGCCCTGGCCCGCGGCTGGCGTCTGCTCCTCGGCGGCGTGCTCACCGGAGTCCTCACCGGTGTGGCCCTGCATCTCGCACTCCCCCAGACCTACTCCGCGACCGCCTCCGTGCAGGTCGAGTCGACTGGCGTCGACCCGCTCGCCCAGACCGATCCGCGCCCGGTCGACATGGCCACCGAGGAGACGATCGCGGCGTCGCGCGACATCGCGGGGTCACGCAACGTCGAGGTTCACGCCGCCGGGGAGTCGTCCGTCCTGCGGATCAGTCACACCAGCGGCACGCCGCGAGCAGCGGCGCGCGGGGCCAACGCAGTGGCGCGTGCCTACCTCGCCGATCGCTCACGGCGGGCCACCGTGGACTTGCGCCGGCTGCGCGCCACGTTGGCCAAGCAGGTCGACGCGCTGCCCGGGACCGCCCCTGCGTCGCAGGTCCAACCGATCGCTGCCGATCTGGCCCGTGCCCGCCGGTTGCAGGTCGGCGGCGGGACGCTGATCGACGCCGCCAGGCCACCCGAACGGGGCAACCTGCCCGGCCTGCCGGTCATGTGTCTCGCGGGTGCCGTCCTCGGGTTGCTCGGCGCCATGCCGCTGGCAGCCCTGCGCACGCGGCCCATCCGCTCGGCGAGCCATGTCGTCATGCTCGATGTCGACCCGTCGGCGACGACCGAGCTCAGGCAGGCCGCATCAGCCCTGGCGGACCAGGTGCTCGTGCTGCGGGAGACCGACGCGAGCCTGCGGCTGGCCGAGCAGTGGTGCCGCCATCTCCGATCAGTGGGCATACCGGCGAGCGTCGTCCACGCGAATCCCCGCGACTCGTGATGACGGCTCAGTCAAACTCGGGGAGCTCGCGCTTCATGACCTTGCCGGTGGGGTTGCGGGGCAGCTCGTCGAGGAACATCGTGCGGCGTGGCACGGCGAACCGGGCGACGTGCTCCTTGGCGTACGCGACCAGCTCGCTCTCGCTCAGCGAGGCACCGTCCTTGACCACGACGTATGCCGCAAGGGCCTGGCCGAACGCCGGATCGGCGACGCCGGTCACCACCACGTCCGAGATGTCCGGGTGCTCGATGAGGGCATCCTCCAGCTCGCGCGGGAACACGTTCTCGCCGCCGGAGATGATCATGTCGTCGTCACGGCCCGACACGAACAGCCGGCCGTTCTCGTCGAAGAAGCCGAGGTCGCCGGTGTTCATCAGCCCGTCGGCGAATGCCTTGGTGTTGCCGTCGGTGTAGCCGCCGAACGGCATGTCGTTGCCGACGTGGATCACGCCGGTCTCGCCCTGCGGCACCTCCCGCCCGTCGGCATCGAGGATCTTGACGAACGTGCGGAACGGCGGGGTGCCGGCGGTGCCGGGCGCCTCCCGCAGGTCCTTGGGGCTGGCGATCGTGACCCAGCCGGTCTCGGTGGCGCCGTAGAAGTTGTAGACCGAGTCGGTGAACAGGTCCATGAACCGGTTCGCCAGATCGCCGGCGAGCGCCGAGCCGCTGCTCGCGGTGACCTCGAGCGACGACACGTCCGTCTTCTCGACCATGACCGGGTCCGCGTCGACGAGCCGCTGCATCATGAGCGGCACGACGACCAGCACCTTCGCGCGATACTCGTCGATGTCGCGCAGGACCTGCTCGGCGGAGAATCGCCTCCGCAGGACGTACGTCGGCGCGGTGGACAGACCGAAGCCGAAGTTGATGAGGCCCCACGAGTGGAACAGTGGCGCCGCGAGGACGACCGTGGAGTTGCCGCGATAGGGAATCGCGCCGAAGAACGCGATGAGCGGCTTGAGATCGGCCGGCTCCTCGCGCTTGGCGCCCTTGGGCAGGCCCGTCGTGCCGGACGTGAAGATGATGATCTGCCCGTGCCTCGCGGGCTTCGGGTGCGCCTTGGTCGGCTGGTCCGCCATGAGTCCCGCGACGGTCGGGTACGTCGCCGCAGCCGGGTCGTCCGACCAGCACAGGATGATCGTGTCGTCGTCGACGTCGGCGCCGACGTCGAGGAACTCCTCGTCGAGGATCACGAGCTTGGCGCCCTCACGCTTCGACAGCTCGCCGAGCTGCGACCGGCTCGCCATGGTGTTGAGCAGCAGCACGCGGCCACCGGCCTGGATCACGGCGATCAGCGCGATGATCATGTAGCGGTGGTTGCGGGACAGCACCGCGACCGAGTCACCGGCCTCGATGCCGCGGTCCTTGAGAGCCTGGGTGAACTGGTTGATCTGCTCAGCGAGCTCCGACCAGGTCAGCTCGCCTGCGTCGTCGATGATCGCGAGCTGGTTGGGGAAGCGCTTGGCCGCCGCGTTGACCCCCGATGGCAGGCCCGGCCCCCACTTGGCGAGCTGCAGGCCGGCCCCGATGAGGCGGTGCGGGAGGACGGGCTTCAACATCCCGATCTGACGGAAGACCTTCAGCGTGTAGCGCAAGCTCGCTCATGCCGTCGCCTCCCCAAGAAGCCCACGATACGGAGGCGCCGGCATGAAGGCCGCCTCATGGTTCACTCGCTGTCGCTCGTTCATGCAACTCCAGTGTCCGGGTTTCCACGACGCTAACGCGCCGGGCTGAACCTCGGAAGCGTAACAACGAGTTACAGGATTCGCCGGTCGGTGTGACCCATCCGACGGAGGGTCAGTGCGCGCCGTCGCGGGCCAGCACGGCCTTCACGGTGCGCACGATGATGGCGATGTCGAGACGGAGATTCCAGTTGTTGACGTACTGCAGGTCCATCCGGATCGACTCCTCCCACGACAGTGCGGACCGCCCGCTGACCTGCCACAGACCGGTCATGCCCGGCTTGACGTGGAGGCGGCGCCAGACCCATTCGCTGTAGAGCGAGGTCTCCGACTCGAGGGCAGGCCGAGGGCCCACGAGGGACATGTCGCCCTTGACCACGTTGATCAGCTGCGGGAGCTCGTCGAGCGACGTCTTGCGCAGGAAGCGGCCGAACCGGGTGATGCGCGGGTCGTGGCGCAGCTTGAACAGCGGGCCGGCGCCCTCGTTGCGGTCCCGCAGCGAGTCGAGCCGGGCCTCGGCGTCGATGACCATGGTGCGGAACTTGTAGATCACGAACGGCTTGCCGTCGCGTCCGGTGCGTACCTGCCGGAAGATCGCCGGGCCGCGGGAACCGAACCGGATGCCGAACGCCAGCACCAGCAGGAGCGGCGAAAGGAGCACCAGGGCGATCGCGGCTGTCACCCGGTCGAGCACCGACTTGGCCAGCAGCGACATGAGGTGGTCGTTGGGTGCGCGGAGCGAGAGGGCGATCTGGTCGCCGACGCGGCGCGGCTTGAGGTACTCGACGTGATCGTTCATGTCGGCCACCACGAGGCACTCGACCTCAGCGCGTTGCAGCGCCCAGGCGAGGTGGCGCAGGGCCGGCGTGGCGAACGCCCGGCCACTCGCGATCACGACCGATCTCGCCCGATGCTCCGACACCGCGGCCAGGACCTCGCGGACGACCTGGGCGAGGCTGTCGTCCGACACCGCCCCGGCCGGCGCCAGCTCGTGCGGTGCGCGCCACGAGCACGTGGCCATGATGTTGATGTCGTTGCGGTCGGCCCACCGGGCGGCAAGCCGGTCGACGGACTCGACCTGGCCGACCAGGATCGTCGGCAGGCGGCGCAGGAGCCGGCCGTGGACCAGCGCTGACGCAGCCGAGACCGCGGGCGCGGCGAGCACCGCGATCGCGGCCTGACGGATCGTCGCCGTGCTGTCGGTGCCCGCCAGGATCAGCACGAGCCCCGCTGCGCCGAGCATCTCGACGAACCGGATCGCAGGCTTGTAGGAGCGCGACCGCTCGTACGCGGGCAGGGCCGCGAAGCTGTAGGCGAGCCAGGCACCGACGAGGGACAAGGCGCCGGCCGTCCACGCGTCGGGCAGGGCGAGCTCGCGCACGGCGAGGTACCAGGTGGCGGCGAACGCGCCCAGGTAGCCGAGCACACCCGTGCGCAGCACGACGAGGGGGAAGCCGCGGAGACCGCGGCGCTGCACCCGGCGAACCGGGAGCTCGGTCTTCAGCCCCCGCAGCGGCACGGAGATGTCGAGTACGGCCATCAGATGCCCTTGCCGAACCGGTTGGCGACCCGGGCGATGAATCGCGGCGACATGAGCCGGTACGAGATGAGCAGGCCCAGCCAGGCGCGCAGGTTGAGCGGCTGCGACCGAAGGACTGGCCGCAACCACGTCCGCGACTCCGCCCGGCGACCTGCGGCAGCCAGTGCGAAGCCGACCTGCGAGCCGATGCGAGCCGCAGCCGGCTCCTCACGCAGCTCCGGATGCTTGTCGACGAGATAGGTGAGCCCGGCGGCGTACTGCGACCACTTGCCGTAGAAGAACGACTCCCCCGACCAGCGGACCGCGACCAGTGGCTCGTTGACGAGCCGGATCACCGAGCACTGCGAGGTCGTGAGCAGGACGTCATAGTCCTCGCCGTAGCTGCCCGGCAGGTCCTCGTCGATGAGGCCGACCTGGTCGATCAGCACGTCGCGGCGGAACACGAAGCTGCTGGAGTGGAGCCCGGCGATCCGGTCGCGGACGAGGTCGGCGTGGCCGACGGTCGACAGGGGCACCGGCCGCTCGTGCGTCGTGCGACCGTCGTCGACCAGCATCGCGGTGCCGACGAGCCCGGTCTCGGGATGCTCGGCGAAGACCGCCATCTGCGCGTCCAGCTTGCGCGGCAGCCAGGTGTCGTCGTCGTCGAGAAAGGCGACGAAGCCGTGCTTGGACAGCAGGATGCCGGTGTTGCGGGCGCCGGCAAGGCCACGAGCTCGTTCGTTGACGACGCCGGTCAGCGTGCGGTTCGGGCCGGTCACCACGTCGGGCAGCTCGATCTCGCAGGCGTCGAACACGACGACGATGTCGATCGGGCCGGCGTACGTCTGGTCGACGATGCTCTGCACCGCGAGCCGCATGAGCTCCGGCCGGTTGTGCGTCGGGACGACCGCCGTGACGCCCGGCGGCTGGGACGTCTTCATTCGCCGCGGTCGGTCAGGAACGCGCGCAGCATCGAGCTCGACGTGTGTCGCGTGTAGGGGAAGTAGACGACCGTCACGCCGAGCTCACTCATCCGGCGTTCGAGCCGGTAGCCCTTGGGCGTGCCCTGCCAGTCGTCACCCTTGAAGATGGCGTCGAACGGGCGCTGCTGCCACATCGCGACCTTGTCCTCGGACCGGTCGATGACGACCTCGTCGACGATGCCCAGCGACGAGATGATGTCGATCCGCTCGTCGCACGGCACGACGGGCGGCCGACCCTTGAGGTTGTCGACGTACTCGTCACTGGCGACACCCACGACCAGGTGGTGGCAGTGGTTGCGGGCGCGGCGGAGCAGGTTGAGGTGTCCGACATGGAACATGTCGAAGACCCCGCTGGTGTAGCCGACCCCGAACTTCTTTCGTACGTCATTCAAAGCGCTGACCTTCAGTCGTTGGTTGTGCCTTGAGAGAGCAACGAAGAGACCAATCGTGACGGGACCTCGACTGTGACGCCGGCAATACGCGCGCGGACGCCGTCGCCGTCGGCCTGCACCGAGACCGCACCGCCCAGGTCGACGCTGGTCTTGGGCTGTGACTGCGGCTGCGGCGCGGCTGAGGGGGTCGGCGAATCGCCCGATCCCGTGGCCGGCGTGGACTTCGTCTCGTCGGGCGTCGCGTCAGTGCCGGTGACCGGCTTGGTCGTGCGCGGCGAGGCCTTCGGCGCAGGGGGCTTGGAGTGCGTCGCGGGCTGGGCCGCGATGGAGGCGACCTTCGTCCGGTTGGCGTGCGGCGCTTCGGCCTGCGTGGTCATGGGATGCCGCGGCGGATCGACCACGTCGCTCCCGGTCACGCCCATGACCGTCGCTGCGGTGACGGCGGCCACCGTTGCGGACGGCGTGGCGGCAGTGAGCGCTGCCTTGCCGATCGCCACGAGGTTGGCGCTCAGCCAGGTCCAGCTGCCGGTGACCACGGCGCCGATGAACCCGACGAGAGAGATCCCAGCGGCGGCTGGGACGGCGACCGACCCGACCTCCCGGTTGACCTCCCGCAGATCCTCATGGACTGCGGTGCACTCCAGGCAGGTCGCGAGGTGCGTTCGTACCTGGGCTTGCTCACGGGCCGGCGAGGTCTCTCGCACATAGGCGGAGAGCTTGTCCCGTACGTCGTGGCACTCGCGGCTGCTGATCGGCTGATTGTCATTGACGTGCTGCTGCAGGTAGGCCTCGCGCAGCCCGGAGCGGGCTCGATAGGCCAGTGCCGAGACGCCGTTGGGCGACAGCTCGAGCAGCGGTCCGAGCTCTTGCGGCTTGCGACCCTCGACGTCAAGGTGCCACAGCACGGTGCGCCATCGAGCGGGCAGCGACTCGTACGCATCGCGGATCGCCGACTTCTCGAAGTCCTCCATGTCGCCTCCGCCGAACGGCACGACGGAGTCGATCTGGCGTTCGTCGTCGGTCGGCATGACGCGCTGGCGAGCCTTGGCCCGCCGTCCGGCCTCGTGCCGGATCGTGGTGAACAGGTAGGCGCGGAACGCCCGGTCCGGCCCCTTGCCTCTGCGCACCAGGTCGAGCACCTGGGCGAAGGACTCCGAGACGATGTCGTCGGCCTCCTCGCGGGCACCGAGGTGTCGGGCGAGCCGATGCGCGGCATAGCTGTGCCTCGTGAACAGCGCGCCATACGCGCCGTCATGGCCGCGACGGGCCAACGAGAGCAGGTCGGTGTCGTCGAGCTCGGTGAATGACAGCTCGATGAGTGATGACTCGGTGAGCGATGGTGTGGTGCCGTGGTCGGCATTGGTTCTGATATCTCGCACGTTTATACCCCTGGATGTCGTGCTGCCGTCAAGATCGTTGGCCGGCCGCAGTTCGTCCCCCCTGGATTGCGATACCGGGAGCATCCCAAACGTCGACGGAGTAGTCCACCCGATGTGAGCGCTCCCAGATTCTTAGCAATGGTCTAGACCTGCTTGTCGACGTGTGACGTATGAGGCTTTTGTGTCTCAGTTGAACTAATTCACGCGTGAATCGATGGTCCGGCGGCCGATCGCCCTCCTGCCCGCGGGCGACTTATGCAAATTTGGACAATCGTGTGATTTAACTCTCATCTAATGTTTGTGGTTTCGAACGTCATATTCGGATAGGTGGCGGCTCTCTCCTGTTGGGCCATCCGACCGGGTGCCCCCTGAAACCCTTCGACAGGTCCCCGACCGGTGACCTGAACCTTCGAGGAAGTCACCATGGCAACCGCTCCCCAACCTGTGCAGCTCACCGACATCGGAGGGCGCCTCAAACGCCACTGGACGGTCGTCGCCGTGCTCGCGATCCTTGGCCTGATCCTCGGCGTGCTGGCGTCCTTCGCGATCCCCGCGAGCTACTCCGCCGTCACGACCGTGTCGGTCAACCCGATGAACGCCGATCCGATCGGCTCATCGGTCGACAGCGCCAAGTCGATCAGCATGCCGACCGAGAAAGGTCTCGTGACTTCGCAGAAGGTCGCCCAGGCCGCGGCGGATCTGCTGCGCGACGACTCGATCGGTGCCGACAAGGTCAAGGAGTCGACCACGGTCGAGAACCCCGAGGACTCGTTGATCCTCACGATCCACTTCAGCGCTGACTCCGCCAAGCGGGCCGCGGCCGGTGCCGATGCCGTGGCTCAGGCGTACCTCATGACCCGCCGCTCAGCCGCGTCCGACCAGGTCGATCGTCTCGTCAAGGCCGCGAACGAGCAGATCACCGAGATCCAGGACAAGGCGGACAAGCCGGCATACGAGACTCCCGTCGCCCGCCGTTCGCTCGGCATCCAGGCTGACGCGCTCGGCACGAAGCTTGCCGAGCTCAGCAACCTCGACCTCGACCCGGGACAGATCGTCGGCAAGGCCGACACTCCCAGCAGCCCATCGACTCCCAGCGCGGTGTCGCTCGGTCTCGCGGGCCTCTTCCTCGGCGTCCTTGCCGGCATCCCGATCGCGCTGCTTCGCAAGGAGGAGGACTCCGAGATCGGCGGCGTCGACGGCCTTCACTCGATCGGCGACCAGATCGTCCTCGACGGCACCAAGGACACCAACCGCGCCGACACGTGGGACATCGCCGCATTCATGCTCAAGATCCCCACCGAGCTCGATCCAGAGGGGCCGTTCATCATCCTGGTCGACGCCGAGGAAGAGCCCGGCCGATCGATCACGTGCGGCCAGGAGCTCGCCGACGCGCTCCAGCGCCGCGGCCGCACGGCCCGGTTCGTGGATGCCGGTGCGATCAACGAAGGCAAGATCAGCCGCGGGTGGCCGACCGACAAGAAGCGCATCACGTGGGCGGGCGAGATCATCATCATCGACACGACCCACCTGACGTCAGATGCCAACAAGGTGGCGCTCGCGACCCGCTCGGACTCGGTGCTCCTGGCGCGTTCGACGACGGACGATGCGGCGGCCCTGCGCCGGTTCACGGGCCTGCTGAGGTCCAAGAACATCGACATCGCCCTGACGGCGCTCTTCCCAGCACGCGCCGAACTGCTCACCCTCACCCGCTGACCAAAGCAAAGGTCGCTGCAGCGGTGAAGCTCGCTGCGGAACTCACCGCAAGGTGAGCGACCGCTGCGGGAGGGCGCCGCAAGGTGACTCGCGGCGCAACCCTCACCGCACGGTGAAAAGACCGTTGCGGGAGGGCGCCGAGCTGAGGGGTCTGTGAGGGCCCGTCGACGAGCCGGCGACGCAACGCAAGACGGACATCGAACGACGCTTGTCGATGGGCGCTAACTGACCCGTCAGCGCTGGCGACAACGACGCAACGCACCAGCCGACGACGCGCATGCGGGAGCCCCAACGACGCGTAGGCGCCCCGCACTCAACCCCGATGCGCCATGAGTGCCATCAGGCCCAGCTGGCGCCGCATGAGCCAGCTGATCGCGAGATAGACCGCGCCGATCCCGATCAGGGCACCACCGAGCACCGGCAGCGACGATCCCAGCAGCACCCGCACCGCCACTCCGAGCACCCCCACCACCGACACGGACAGTGCCGCAGCCACGAGCAGGTGACGGCCTTGCGGGCGTACGCCCATGAGTCGCTGCACCTGCCACACGACCACGATCGTGTCGGCGACGATCGTGATGGCCCACGCGACGGCGGCGCCCTCGATGCCCCACAGGGGGATCAGGGCCAGGTCGAGGGCGATGTTGAGCATGAGGGCCAGCGACTTGTCGGCGAGCTGCCAGCTGCTGCGGCCGCCCATGAGCAGGATCGTCTGCACCGTCCCCGCGGCCGTTGCCAGGCCCATCGCGACGCACAGCACGGCGAGGGAGACCGCGCCGTCGTCGAACCCGGGACCGAACAGCGCGAGGACGGCGTCGCCGAAGATCGCGAGCAGGAGGAAGAACGGCCACGCGAGCCAGATCATCGCCGCGGTCACCAGACCGTAGATCTCTCGCGCCTCCTCGAGGTCACCACGAGCGAGGGCGGCGCTGACCTGCGGGCCGACCGCGACCCGAGCCGCACTCTGGATGACCTCGCCGGCCCTGGCGCACCGGGTCACGACTGCGTAGATGCCGGCCTGCTCCGGCGAGGTGAGTGCACCGACGAGCAGGACGTCCATCCACTCCAGCAGGATCTCCACAGCGGCGGACACGCCTCGGGTCGCGCTGAACGCCCAGAACTCCCCCGACAGCCTGCGGCGATCGGCATCGCGTACCGGTGCGGGGACCAGACCACCGGCATGCCGCACCGTGAGGCGTGCGGCGACGGCGATCGCGGCCGCCAGCACGATGGCGACAGGTGCCAGCCAGGCGCCGAGGATCCCGACGACTCCCCATCCGGCCAGGACGGCCAGACCCACGCCGACAAGACGCAGGACAGGGAGCCCGATGCTCTGCAGCAGCGGATACGCCAGCACGCCGCCGAGCCCCCTGACGATCGCGAGGACCACTGCCAGCACCGATGACAGGACCGCGGTTGCAGCCGCGAGGACGACGAAGCTCCCCGGCAAGGAGTCGAACAGATGTGGATATGTCTTGACGGTCCCGGCGGCGAGCACGACGACCAGCACGCCGGAGACGAGAACCGGACCCAACGCGATCCGGGCCAGGCGAGGCACGTCTGCCTCGCGACCACGGGCTCGCGCCGCCGACACGTACCGCACGAGGCCCGTGTCGGCACCGAGCTCGGCGATGCTCGAAACGATCATGAAGACCGCGACCACCAGGAAGTACGTGCCCGCCCCGACCGTGCCGAGGTGGTGGCCGACGATCGCGGCCAGCAGCAGGCCGATGACCGAGCCGATGCCGCCACCGACCAGGTTGACCGCGCCGGCCCACGCGATCCCGCGCGGCTCGGCCTTGGTGTCAGCCATCGGCGCTGGGGCCACCCGGTCCGGAGCCGTCGAGGCCGTAGCGCCGGCGCAGCAGCATCGCCGCGACCAGCATGATCGTCAGGAACTGCATGATGTCGAGCCCGTAGACGACGATGATGGCGCTCGCGACGACCAGCACGCTGTGCAGGACGAGGTCGACATCACCCGGTGCGCGGATCGTGCGCAACGTGGTGCCCCACAAGAACGTGAGGAACAGCGCGAGGCCGACGAAACCGAAGCTGAACATCAGCATCCAGACGTAGCCCTGCGTCCCGAGTGAGATCTCGTGGGCCGGTGACGGTCGGGGCGCGCCGTAGCCGAGCAGGGGCGACTGGAGCGTCCGCTTGAACGTCTCCTCGTAGAGCGAGAACCTCGTGCCGGAGGAGTCGCCGTAGTGCTGCCGGGTGGCGATCTGGCCGAGCAGCCCGTTGCCGACCAGCACCGCCGCGCCCACGACGCCGAGGACCGCGATCGCGAGCACCGGCGCCGCGCGGTCCCGAGCGGCGAGGCGCACCACGACGTAGACGGCGGCGAGGATGAGCCCGGCGAACATGCCGCGGTTGCCGGTCGCCATGGCCGGCCCGACCATCGCCGCGAGTCCCCCGACGATCCCGACCCGGAGGAACCGCGACTTCGTCATCATGAAGCAGGCCACCGCCACCGGCGTGAGCAGCACGATCGCGACGCCCCAGCTGTTGGCGTACGGGAACGGCGCCGACGGACGTACGAATGTCTGTGGCGAGCCCCATGGATGCTGGATCTCGGCGAACGGCGGGAAGAACAGGTCGTGGACGTACGCGTTGCTGGTCAGCGACTCCGGCAGCAGGAGTCCGACGGGAGTCGACAGCCGCACCTCGGGGAACGCCAGGCCGAGCAGCCCGCCGGCGACCGCGACGAACCACACGAACGTCAGCCCGTTGACGATCCGGCGCCGGCTCAGCGCCGCGCCGGCGCTGAGCGTGTAGACGAAGGCCGTGCCGACGATCGCGAGGATCGAGAACCGGTAGACCAGCCCGAGCATGCGGGCGGCCGAGTCGATCATGACGGCGCACGGGATGACCCAGACGACGAACGCCGTGAACGCGTAGACGCCGGGCACGAAACGGACGGACCGGCTGTGAGCCAGGAACGACAGCATGACGACGGTCAGCAGGACGCCGGCGATGACCGTGGCGCCCAGAGCCCAGAAGACCGGGAACCCCCACAGCAGGGTCAGGACCGGCCACGCCGGCAGACTGTCGCGCCCGGCGGTGGGAGCCGGCGCCACCCGCGGGTCCGCAACCGCGGCACTCACGCGCTGCTCCTCGCCAGCGCCGCGAGCTCCCGATAGCGCCGCACCAGGGTCGCCGCCAGCAACAACGCGTTGAGGGCACCCATGACGCCGTACGCCCACAGGAACCCGGTGGTCAGCGGCCACAGGAGCACCACGAAGTTGAGCAGCCCGGTGTCAGCCGGGGCCTGGATCCAAGTGCCGAACTTGGGCACCGAGTCAGGGCCGGCGATCGGGTCCCGGCGAGCCAGCTGCTCGGCGAGGATCTGGGCGAAGAACCGCACCGTGGAGACGAGACCGAACGCGAGCGGGATCAGCAGCACCGCGTCGGGCACGTCCGCGTAGCGATGCAGGCCCACCAGCACAGCCAGGTGGAACAGCAGGTGCCGGCCGGAGTCGACGACGTGGTCGAGCCACTCCCCTGCCGGCGAGCCGCCACCACGCAGCCGGGCCAGCTGGCCGTCGGCTGAGTCGAACGCGAAGCCGAGCTGCAGCAGCAGCATCGCCCCGATGGCCGACGCCGCGGACGGGGAGACCGCAACCAGCAGGGCGACGCCACCGAGGAACGACGCGAAGCTCGCGGCCGTCATGTGGTTGGGCGTCAGCCGCCCCTGTGCTGCAACCGAGGCGATCGCCCGGCCGAGTCGGCGGTTGACGGCGCGCATGTACCACGGCACGCCCGCACCGCTCTTCTGCGCGTTGGCCAGCTGCTGGTACGCCTCGCGTACCCCCGGCTTGGTGGCGGTCTGGGTCATGAGGTCGCGATCAGACGAAGATCCATGCTGCTGCTGGGCGTCGTGCGGTAGTTGGAGTGCACCTCGACCGCGACGGTGTTGGCGCCGGCGTGCAGCAGCGAGACCGGCACGTCGAACGTCACCTCGTTGGCGACCGCCGTCGCCGTGTTGGGAGCAGAGCTGGCGTACGTCGTGGGGGTGAGCGCACCGGCCGGGAGGTTGGAGCGGCCGACCTCGGTGCCGTTGACGTACACCGCGACGCCGTCATCCGCGCGGGTCGTGAGCTTGACGGTCTTGAAGACGCCGGGATCGGCGACCGTGAACGAGCTGCGGTAGTACGACGTCAGTGCCCGCGTCTGTCCGGCCGGCACGTCGATGTTGGTCGCGATCGGGCCGGTTCCCCAGCCCAGCGGCGCGGCGCCGGTGGCCCAGCCGCCCGTGCCGGTCTGCCACCCACCGGCAACCGGCGTGGTGTTGTCGAAGTAGTAGGACCAGGTGGCACCGGCCGGGACGAGGGTCGTCGTGACGACACTTGCCGCCGCCGTGGTCACCGGAGTCGAGGCCGAGCGGTTGCCCCAGCTGTCCACCGCGCGGACGAAGAAGCGGTCTCCCCCGGAGACGCCGGGCACCGTCGCGCTCGTCGTCGTGCTGGTCGCGACGACGCGGTCGTCGCGGAGGACCTCGTACGTGACGCCCGATGTCGAGCTCGCGCTCCAGCTGACCGTCGCCGAGCCGTTGGCATTCGCGACCTTGAGGTTTGCAGGCGTGCCCGGGGCGGCGTGCGGCCGCGCGGCGAACCGCACGAAGCCGCCGACCCAGCCGTTGCTGCCGTTCTCCTTGACTGCCGAGGTGAACGTGCCACCGGCCCACAACGTGCCGTCCGTCGCGACGTGCAGCGCCCATGCCCCGCGACCCTGCCGGGCCTTCAGCTCAGGCGTGAAGTCGGGGACGTAGTCGCCGGTGCTGGCGTCCCACGCGCCGACGAAGAAGATCTTGTCGGCCTGCGACCACGAGATGCTGGTCGAGCCCGGGCTCGTGGTGTCGTACGCCGCGGTGTCCTCGTAGACCCAGTTGAGGCAGTGGCAACCGGCGAACACGAGGCCGTTGCCGGCCGCGATCGCCTGGATGTCCCCGCCGGCCTTGGTGATGTGGGTGTTCTCGAGGGCGAAGGTGCCGGTGTCGTACGAGAACATGCTGTGCTGCGAGCCGCCGAGCCACACCTTGTCGCCGACCTGCTTGACCGCCTGCTGGTAGCGCGCGGTCCCGGACGTGCTGAACGTCGGCTGCCAGGCCGGGGTGATCCGGGGTGCGCCGGCCGCCGTGCTGAACGCGGCGGCCCGATCGGCCGTGACGCCGTTGGCGGTCGTGAAGTAGCCCGAGAAGTAGACCCGGGACTTGTCGTCGCTGACGTCCAGCGCCGTGCCGGTGCCGTTGAACTCAGGGTTCCAGTTGTTGTCGGCCGTGCCGTTGGACAGCAGGATGCGTGCGCCACCCTTGGCGTATCGGTCGGCGATGCCGGGCTTGGTGAAGTGCGTGAACGCACCCGTCGCATAGAGATAGGTGCCGTCGGTGTCGAGCCCGCGCACCGAGACGATGCCACCTGAGACCCGGTTGGCGACGTCTGTCTGCCAGCTCGTGTCGAGCGCACCGGTGGTCGGGTTGAGCACGACGAGGCCGCTGCGCGCCACCGTGCCGACCTTGGTGAACTCGCCGCCGACCGCCAGCCTGCCGTCCGGCAGCGCGAGGAGCGACTTGACCTGGTTGTTGAGCACGGGCTTGAACCCGGGGATGTAGTCGCCGGTCGTCGCGTTGAAGGCCGCGAGGTAGGGCTGCGCGACCTTGTCCGTGCCGGTCGCCGCCGACCCCTTCTGCACGGTCGTGTAGTTGCCGCCGACGTACATGACATTGCCGATCTGGGCGAATGCCTGGACCTCGGAGGCGTTCTCGCTCGTCCCGCCCGCGCCGATCCCGGTGACCCCCCACGTGGAGGTCAGCGAGCCGTTCTTGGGCACGGCCTTGATGGTCTGCGCCGGGGTGCCCGAGCTGGGAATCGCGGCGAACGTGAGGTCGCTGGTCCGCAACGTCGGCCTGATGAACACCTGCGTGAACGGCGAACCGTAGGCTCCGCCGTCCGCCGAGGAGTAGATGTAGCTGCTCGCCGAGGTGGAGCCGGTCCCCGACTGGCCGAAGTTGAACCCGCGCACGTAGTTGTTGGACACCGACTCGTACGTCCACATCCGCTTGTACTCATTGTCGACGGAGATGCTGAACGTCGTGGTGTTCGAGACCGTCGAGCCGCCGATCGTCGCGGAGTCGAGCGGGTAGCCGGCGCCGAACGCCCAGCTCCAGCGGTCGCGGGAGCTGGCGCGGTACTTCCACCGGGACTCCTGCCAGCTGGTGCCGGCCTGGTTGATGGCCCGACGGAGGCGGACACCGTCGCTGAACGAGTCGAGCCTGCGCCCGCCGAGCAGCCCGTCGACGACCTTGGAGTCGAGCTGGCGGGGCTTGAACGCGGCAGTGCCGGTGACCGTGTCGGCGACCTGCGACGGGGTGGCGTTGCCGTTGTAGGCAAGGGACCAGCCGTCGCGACCGCGGCCGACGAGCTCCCAGCCGCCACCGTCGGTCGTCATGTCGCAGTAGATCTTGGTGGGAGCCTGCAGCTGCGGAGTCAGGATCCAGTAGACGCCGCTCGCCGCACCCGAGTCGACCTGCTTGGCCTCCCAGCACGACGCAGCGGCGGTGGCCTGGGTCGTCCCGTCGTTGGTGACAGCGGCCTGCGCAGGGGTGCCGACGGCGACCAGTGCGCCGGTCGAGACGACAGCAGCGGCCAGCAACAGGCGGGCATGACGGAGAGTGGGAGCTCGCACGACGAAGATTTCCTCAGACTGTGGGCGACGATGGCCGGACACCGGCACAGCCGGGTCCCAGAGGTATAGAGGCCCGACACCCGTTCTCATGACGAGATGGGCACGCCCTTTCCGCGAGACCTACGTCACGGGGCGGCGTACGTCTGCAGCTCGGCGGCCTCGTCGTCGGTGAACACACGCGAGCGGATGATGAACCGGTTGCCCGTCGGGCCCTCGATCGAGAACCCTGCTCCCCTGCCGGGAACGACGTCGATCGTGATGTGGGTGTGCGACCAGTAGGCGAACTGCTCACGCGAGATCCACACCGGTGCCGGCTCGGTCGCGCCGTACTCGAGATCGCCGAGGTGGACGTCCTGCGGTCCGGTCAGGAACGTGCCTTGGGTGAAGCACATCGGTGCCGACCCGTCGCAGCAGCCGCCGGACTGGTGGAACATCAGCGGCGTGGCGTGCGACGCCCGGAGGCTGCGGAGCAGGTCCGCAGCCTCCGGCGTGATCGCGACACGTTGCACCGTCACGACGGATCTCCCATCCCGTTCATCAGAAGAAGCCGAGCTTGTTCTGGTCGTACGACACCAGCAGGTTCTTGGTCTGCTGGTAGTGGTCGAGCATCATCTTGTGGTTCTCCCGGCCGATGCCCGAGGACTTGTAGCCGCCGAACGCCGCGTGCGCGGGGTACTGGTGGTAGCAGTTGGTCCACACGCGACCGGCCTGGATGTCGCGGCCGGCGCGGTATGCCGTGTGGCTGTCCCGCGACCAGACGCCGGCGCCGAGTCCGTAGAGGGTGTCGTTGGCGATCTCGATGGCTTCGTCGTAGTCCTCGAAGCCCGTCACCGACACGACCGGGCCGAAGATCTCCTCCTGGAAGATGCGCATCTTGTTGTGGCCCTGGAAGATCGTCGGGGCGACGTAGTAGCCGCCCGACAGGTCGCCGCCGAGGTCGACCCGCTCGCCTCCGGTGATGATGCGGGCGCCTTCCTTCACGCCGATGTCGAAGTAGGACAGGATCTTCTCGAGCTGGTCGTTGCTGGCCTGCGCGCCGACCATCGTGTCGGTGTCGAGCGGGTTGCCCTGGACGATCTGCTTGACCCGGTCGGTCGCCGCGGGCAGGAACTGCTCGAGGATCGAGTTCTGGATCAGTCCGCGGCTCGGGCAGGTGCACACCTCGCCCTGGTTGAGGGCGAACATCGCGAAGCCCTCGAGCGCCTTGTCGTAGAACGCGTCGTCCTGGCTGGCAACGTCCTCGAAGAAGATGTTGGGGCTCTTGCCGCCCAGCTCCAGCGTCGCGGGGATGAGGTTCTGGCTGGCGTACTGCGCGATCAGCCGTCCGGTCGTGGTCTCACCGGTGAACGCGATCTTGCGGATGCGGCTGCTCGAGGCGAGCGGTGCGCCGGCCTCGACGCCGAAGCCGTTGACGACGTTGATGACGCCGGCCGGGAGCAGGTCGGCGATGAGCTCCATCAGCAGCATGATCGACGCCGGGGTCTGCTCGGCGGGCTTGAGCACCACGGTGTTGCCGGCCGCGAGCGCCGGGGCCAGCTTCCAGACCGCCATGAGCAGCGGGAAGTTCCACGGGATGATCTGGCCGACGACGCCGAGCGGCTCGTGGAAGTGGTACGCCACGGTGTCGTTGTCGAGCTGCGAGAGGCTGCCCTCCTGGGCGCGGATGGCACCGGCGAAGTAGCGGAAGTGGTCGACGACGAGGGGCAGGTCGGCGGCCATGCACTCGCGGACCGGCTTGCCGTTGTCCCACGTCTCGCCGACGGCGAGCATCTCGAGGTTCTGCTCGATGCGGTCGGCGATCTTGTTGAGGATGTTGGCGCGCTCGCCGACCGAGGTCTTGCCCCATGCGGGCGCGGCGGCATGTGCGGCGTCGAGCGCGAGCTCGATGTCCTCGGCGGTGCCGCGGGCGACCTCGCAGAACACCTTGCCGTTGACCGGCGACGGGTTCTCGAAGTACTCGCCCTTGACCGGGGCGACGTACTCTCCGCCGATCCAGTTGTCGTAGCGGGCCTTGTAGGTGACGACGCTTCCTTCAGATCCGGGCTGCGCGTAGACGGTCATGGTGCTCCTTCAGGTCGAGGTTGCTGTGACGGTAGTCACGCAACCGTTGCCCGAACGTTGCACCGAAACCCAGGCGTCGGTTCCCATGAGGCCTCGCCTTCTTGTCACGCTAGCCAAGGGCTACAACGCTCGCGTGCGTGAGCAGACTCCCGAGGCCTCATGGGAAACCGACGACGCGGCGAGCTCGATGGCTCAGCCAAGTTCGGCGTCGAGCTTGGCCACGTGGGCGGCGACCTGCGCGTGGCGCGGCGAGGTCGGCGGCAGGATCTGGAGGACCCGCTCCCAGATCTCGAAGTCGTCACGACCGTGCGCGGTGTCGGCGAACGACAGCAGCGCATCGGCGTCGTCCGCAGCGAGCAGGCACGAACGTACGTACATGTGGAGCTCGTCGCGCAGCTGCTCGACAGCCGGCGCGGTCGATGCCGGCAGGACGGGGCCGCGATAGTGCGCGACAGCACTGCGCACGCGGCCGGCGGCGAGGTCCTCGCGGAGCCGGTCGACGTCGGACGCGATCTCGTTGCGCAGCCGGTAGGGCCGGGAGTCCAGCTCGATCGGTCCGAGCACCGTCCGCAGCCGCGACAGCTCCGCGCGGATCGTGACCTGCGCCTGCTCGTCCTCGCTCAGTGCGACGGCGAGCTCCGCGGTGGTCATGCCGTCGCCGGACTCGGCCAGCAGGAGCAGGATCTCGCTGTGCCGCAGGCTCAAGCCGGGTCATCGTCGTGCCGTGCCGCAGGGTCGCTCCGCGCCCGCCGAGCACGTCGAGCGCGGGAATCGTCCAGCCACTGGCCGCCGTCGGAGGCTGCGCGGGACTGAGCCGTTCGATGCGCAGCTCGGCCTCGACCGCGGCGACCGTGGCGCGTACGAGGGTCAGGCTCTGGGGCGTGGCGACGTCGGGTCCGCCGGTGAGGTCGAGCACGCCGAGGATCGCGCCGGTGTCAGGGTCGTGGATCGGGGCGGCCGAGCAGCTCCACGGCGTGACCTGCCGGGCGAGGTGCTCGGCGCCGAAGATCTGCACCGGCCGATCGAGCGCCAGGGCCGTGCCCGGCGCGTTGGTCCCGACGCTGGCCTCGCTCCAGTCGGCACCGGGCAGGAAGTGCATGTCCTCGGCGCGCGAGCGCAGCGACGAGTCACCCTCGACCCACAGCAGCTGTCCGGCAGCATCGCTGACCGCGACCAGCAGCCCGGCCTCGGCGGCGCTCTCGACCAGCAGCCGGCGGATGACCGGCATGCCCGCCGCAAGCGGATGGGAGTCGCGGATGTCGGCGAGCGCCTCCTCGTCGAGCCGGATGGCGGCAAGTGCCTGCTCCGGGTCGAGACCGCCCTCGACGCTCCGGCGCCAGGAGTCGAACACGAGCCGGCGCAACGCCGGATCGACGAGCCCGGTGCTCACGAACTGGTCGTGCGCCTCCTCGAGCCGTCGCGAGAGCGCCGCGGGATCGGCACCCTGCGGCATCGCGAGGTCATGGCGCACCATGCTCGGAGTGTACGTCGCGTGTGATGGCGGTCACGCGTCGCGACGGACGAACAAGGCGTACGAGATCACGAGGAGCGCACCGACGAAGGTGGCCATGACGATGCCCCCGCCCAGAGCGCCGAACGGCTCGGCGCCCAGGGCACGCTGCACGAATCCCTTGATCGACGACTCGACGTACATCTGGCTGCCGGCGTCGTACGGGAGGAACTTGAGGATCACCACGACGCCACCCTTGCCCTGTGGGTCGTCGGAGTTGGTCTTGATGACCACCACGATGGCCTGGATGATGAACTCGATCAGGCTCGGCAGCAGCATCAGCAGCGCGACGGCGGCGGTCTGGTTGCGGGTGATCGCCGCGAAAGCCAGGCCCGAGAGGGCGAACAGCGCCGTGAAGGTCACGACACCGACGGTCACCCGGGCGAGCTCGCCACCGCTGGGCATCTCGAGCCCGAACACGGCGATGCTGGCCAGCGCGATGCCGACGCACAGTGCCGCGGTGAGCGCCGCGAGCGCCGCCGTCGAGATGACCTTGGCGAGGAACACGTGCGACCGCCGCGGCAGCGCCGTGAGCGTCGCCCGGATCATCCCGTGCCGATACTCGTGGCCCGTGGAGAAGACGCCGAGCAGCCCGACGATGTAGGCCATCAGCAGCGGCGCGCCGGTCGAGCCACCGATCGTCGCCAAGGTGCCGAACGTGCCGTCGGCGCTTCGGGACTGGTCCGAGTCGGCGATCGACCAGGCCAGGAGCAGGGCCAGCACGAGCTGGAAGGCCAGCGCCAGTCCCAGCAGCCAGTACGTCGAGCGGATCGTGCGGAGCCTCATGTACTCATAGCGCAGGGCGTCGATCATGCGCCGTCACCCGACGTCCCGCGGAACTCCTCGGACTGGCCGGTCGCCGCGAGGAACGCCTCTTCGAGCGTTGCCTGCCGCGTCGCGAGCTGGTGCAGTCGGGCACCGGCGTCGTGCGCGGCGTCGCCGATCTGCTCGGCGGTGGCGCCCCTGACGACGAGCACCTCACCCTCCTCGCTGATCGTCGCGCCCAGCGCAGTCAGCGCGGGTGCGAGCAACGCGGCGTCAGGCGTACGGACCTCGACCGCGCCGAGTCCGCTGCCCGTGACGAAGTCGGCGACCGGCCCGTTCGCGATCATCCGGCCACGACCGATCACGACGAGCTCGTCGGCCAGCACCGCCATCTCCTGCAGGAGGTGGCTCGAGACGAGCACGGACCGGCCCTCGCCGGCCAGGTGCTTGAGCAGGTGACGGAGCCAGGTGATGCCCTGCGGGTCGAGGCCGTTGCTCGGCTCGTCGAGGATCAGCGTGTCGGGGTCGCCCAGCAGCGCGCTGGCGATGCCGAGGCGCTGGCCCATGCCGAGGCTGAACTTGCCCGGCTTGCCACCGGAGACCGTCGTCAGGCCGACCATGTCGAGGACCTGGTCGACGCGGGAGTCGGGGATCCGGTTGGGCGCCGCGAGCATCCGCAGGTGGTTGCGCGCGTGGCGGGTCGGGTGGAACGGCTTGGCCTCGAGCAACGCGCCGACGTGGCGCATCGGGTGGTCGAGCTCACCGAACGTCTTGCCGTCGTACGTCGTGGCACCCTCACCCCGGTCGAGTCCCAGCATGAGTCGCATCGTGGTCGACTTGCCGGAGCCGTTCGGCCCGAGGAATCCGGTGACGCTGCCGGGGTGCACCTCGAACGACAGGTCGTCGACAGCGCGAGTCGCACCGTACGACTTGCCGAGGCCTTCCGCCCTGATGAGCGCCATGTGCACCACCCTTGCACGTGGCGCCGAGCCGACGACGGCATACCGTGCTCGTATGACCGAGCACAGCGAGTCCTTCCGGCCCATCGAGGAGGGCGTCGCGACCGACCTGCGGGGCGAGATGACGTACGCCAGCTATCTCCAGCTGCCGACGCTGCTCTCGGCGCAGCAACCCGTGTCCGACCACCACGACGAGATGCTGTTCATCATCCAGCACCAGGTCACCGAGCTGTGGCTCAAGCAGCTGACTCACGAGCTGCGATCGGCGATCGCCCTGATCGCCGCCGACGACCTGCCGCCCGCGCTCAAGCGCCTCGCCCGGGTCAAGGCGATCCAGCGGCAGATGTTCGAGCAGTGGGCCGTGCTGGAGACCCTGACCCCGATCGAGTACGCGCAGTTCCGCGACTCGCTCGGCAAGGCATCGGGCTTCCAGTCACCGCAGTACCGCACGGTCGAGTTCCTGCTCGGCAACAAGAACCCGCAGATGATCAAGGTCTTCGAGCACGACGAGGCGCTGCGGTCGGCGCTGCAGGCCGACCTCGAGGCGCCGAGCCTCTATGACGAGTTCCTGCGGTTCCTCGCCCGGCAGGGCCACGCCGTACCCGCGGCCGTGCTGGAGCGCGACGTCACCCAGCCGTACGTCGCAGATCCCGGGGTGATCGAGGTGCTGCGGCGGATCTACGCCGACCCCGACACGTACTGGGCGGCGTACGAGATGTCCGAGGAGCTCGTCGACGTCGAGGGCAGCTTCCAGCTGTGGCGGTTCCGGCACCTCAAGACCGTCGAGCGGATCATCGGGTTCAAGCGTGGCACCGGCGGCTCGTCCGGCGTCAGCTTCCTGCAGAAGGCCCTGGAGCTCACGTTCTTTCCGGAGCTGCTGGACGTACGCACGCACATCGGCGCCCCGTAGGGACGTCGTCCGGGCAGCAAAAAGAGGGGCGAACTGCCCCTCTACTACCAAGATATAGCGCAGTAGGGGGCTTGCCGCAAGACCCCCAGGGTGCTCCAGAATGGCCGGCCGAAGCCGAAACCTACTGCCATGGGAGCACCACTTTGCGTGAAAGCGCGTTCCACCTGACCGAACACCCCGCCAAGGCCGATCCGGCCCTGATCGCCGCCGACGACCAGCACTTCACCGCCATCGCGGAGACCCTCGAACAATCCATCGCCGAGCTGTCCGAGCGCCTCGACGCCGAGCGCAGGGCGCCCGGCGGCATCGGCCAGGAGGCGATGGACCGCGACATGGAGGTCCACCGGCTCACCGCCCGGCTGCGCACGCTGCGCCGTTTCGGCCTGGACCTCTGCCTCGGCCGCATCGTCGGCACGGAGGACTCCGAGCCCGTGTATGTCGGCCGCCTCGGCCTCACCGACAGGGACGGGCGCCGACTCCTGCTGGACTGGCGCTCGCCGGCTGCCGAACCGTTCTTCGGTGCGACGCACGCCAACCCGATGGGGCTGGCGAGCCGCCGCAGGTTCCGCTGGACCCTGGGCCGGATCACGGACTACTGGGACGAGGTCTTCACGCCCGACGGGCTCGAAGGACATGCCGCACTCGACGACCAGTCCGCATTCATCGCGAGCCTCGGCAGCAGCCGCTCCCCTCGTATGCGCGACGTGCTCGGCACGATCCAGGCCGACCAGGACGCCATCATCCGCGCCGGGTCTCGCGGTGCCCTGGTGGTCGACGGTGGGCCGGGAACCGGGAAGACCGTGGTCGCCCTGCACCGCTCGGCATACCTGCTCTACTCCGATCCGCGCCTCGGTCACCGCCGCGGCGACGTCCTGTTCGTCGGCCCGCACCAGCCGTACCTGAGCTACGTCGCGGACGTCCTGCCCAGCCTGGGTGAGGAGGGCGTGCAGACCTGCACGCTGCGAGACCTCGTGCCGGAGGGCGCCAAGGCGAGCCCCGAGCCCGACCCGGAGGTCGCTCGCCTGAAGGCGTACGCGCAGATGGTCGGCGCGATCGAGCCGGCGGTCAGGCTCTACGAGGAGCCGCCCACCAAGCCGATGACGGTCGAGACCGACTGGTCGGAGGTGTGGCTCAGCGCTGCGGACTGGGCCGAGGCGTTCGAGGCTGCCGACCCCGGCACGCCGCACAACGAGGCGCGCGACCAGGTCTGGGAGGAGCTGGTCACGATCCTCATGGACAAGCACGATGACGACGGCGAGGTCTCACCGGAGCTCCTCCGGCGGTCGCTGGCGCAGAACGACGAGCTGGTCGACGCGTTCGACCGGGCGTGGCCGCTCGTCGACGCCGCGGACCTCGTCGGTGACCTGTGGTCGGTGCCGGCCTACCTACGGAGGTGCGCACCGTGGCTCGAGCCCGACGAGGTGCGGCTGCTGCAGCGGGAGGACCCCCAGGCGTGGACGGTCTCCGACCTGCCGCTCCTGGACGCCGCGCGGCAGCGGCTCGGGGATGTCGCGGCGTCGCAACGCCGGCGTCGCCGGGAGGCTGCCACCGCCGCCGAGCGCGCGCAGATGGCCTTGGTCATCGACGACCTCATCGCGTCAGCCGCGGTGCATGGCGACGAGTACGGCGAGGGCCTGGTGACGATGCTGCGGCACGAGGACCTGCAGGACAAGCTGGTCGACACGTCGGCGTTGCCCACGGCGGAGCCCGATGCGCTCACCGGCCCGTTCGCGCACGTCGTCGTCGACGAGGCTCAGGAGCTGACCGATGCGGAGTGGCAGATGCTGCTGCTGCGCTGCCCGTCGCGGAGCTTCACGATCGTCGGAGACCGCGCCCAGGCCAGGCACGGGTTCGGCGAGTCATGGCAGGAACGGCTCGAACGGGTCGGCCTCCCCGAGATCAAGGTGGCGACGCTCAGCATCAACTACCGGACACCGGAGGAGGTCATGGTCGAGGCCGAGCCGGTCATCCGTGCCGCGCTGCCCGACGCCAACGTGCCGACCTCGATCCGTGCCAGCGGCATCCCGGTGACCCACGGCGCTGCGTCGGACCTGAAGTCGATCCTCGACGACTGGCTCGCCGAGAACGCCGAGGGCATCGCCTGCGTCATCAGCACCGATGCGGTCGAGGAGCGGCCGCGGGTGCGGTCGCTCACCCCAGAGCTGTCGAAGGGGCTCGAGTTCGACCTCGTCGTCCTGATCGACCCGGAGACGTTCGGCGACGGCATCGAAGGGGCGGTCGACCGATATGTCGCGATGACCCGGGCGACCCAGCAGCTCGTGATCCTCAGCTAGCTGATGACCACAAGCTAGCTGACCGCGAGCGGCGCAGTGTGGTGCGGCCAGTGGCCCTCAAACCGACCACACTGCGCCAGTCGCGGCGATCAGCGGCGCAGGGCCTTGCGGGCCAAGGCGTTGCCGGCGAACTGGCCGAGCTGCACGATGACGACGATGACGAGCACCGCGGCCCACGTGACGGTCGGGTTGTACTGCGTGTAGCCGTAGACGATCGCGAAGTTGCCGATGCCACCACCGCCGATGACCCCGGCCACCGCCGACATGTCGACGATCGCGACGAACGCGAACGTGTAGCCCAGGATCAGCGGCCCGAGCGCCTCGGGGATCAGGACCGTACGGATGATCCGCAAGCGGCCGGCACCCATCGCGCGAGCCGCCTCGAGCACGCCGGTCGGCACGCTCACGAGGTTCTGCTCGACGATGCGGCTGATGCCGAACGAGGCGGCGACGACCAGCGCGAAGATGATCGCCTTGTTGCCGATGCCGATCCCGACGACCGCGCGCGCAGCCGGCTGCGCCGCAGCGATGAAGATGATGAACGGGATCGGCCGGAAGAAGTTGACGATCACGTTGAGCACGAACGAGACCGGTGCGTTGGCGAGGATCCCGCCGCGGCGCGTGACGTAGAGCGCGACGCCGAGCAGCAGGCCACCCAAGCCGCCGAGGACCAGCGCGAACCCGACGATGTACAGCGTCTCCCACGTGGAGTGCCAGAACAGCGACTGCAGCTCCTGGAGGCGATCCATCAGGCCACCTCCCGCGTCTCGACCCGGGCTTGCACCGCGGCAACCGCCTCGTCGATCGCCGCTGCGTCACCGCGCAGCGCGAGCGTCAGGTGCCCGAACGTGTCGCCCTGGATGTCCTCGATGCCGCCGTAGACGAGCTCGAACTCGACCCCGCGGCCGATGATCTCGGCGAACACCTGCGACTGCGACACCGAGCTGTCGCGGAACGACACCGTGATGAGCCGGCCGGAGTGCCGCTCGCGCAGGCCCTCGAGCGTACGGCCTGTTGGCACGTCGTCGACGAGCGTCGACACGAAGCGGCGCGTGGCAGCCTCAGCCGGGTTCGCGAAGATGTCGAACACCGGGCCCTGCTCGACGACGCGGCCCTGCTCCATCACGACGACCTTGTGGGCGATCGCCTTGATGACCTCCATCTCGTGCGTGATGACCACGATCGTGATGCCGAGCTCCTCGTTGACCCGCTTGAGCAGCCCGAGCACCTCGTGGGTCGTCTCGGGGTCGAGCGCGCTGGTGGCCTCGTCGGCCAGCAGGATGCGGGGCGAGGTGGCAAGCGCACGGGCGATCCCGACGCGCTGCTTCTGGCCGCCGGACAGCTGCTCGGGATAGGAGTGCGCCTTGTCGGCGAGACCCACGAAGGTCAGTAGCTCGACGATGCGAGCGTGCTGCTGGCTGCGCGGCACGCCGGCAACCTGCAGCGGGTAGGCGATGTTGCCGTAGACGGTGCGCGACGTGAACAGGTTGAACTGCTGGAAGATCATGCCGATCCCCAGGCGCACCTTCTGCTGCTCACGTTCCTTGAGCGACGTGATCTCGGTGCCGTCGACCGTGATCGTGCCGGACGTGACCGGCTCGAGGGCGTTGACCAGGCGTACGAGGGTCGACTTGCCGGCACCGGAGTAGCCGACGATGCCGACGATCTCGCCGGCATGGATGTCGAGGTCGACACCCGTCACCGCGTGGACCGGCGGTGCACCGCGGCGGGCAGGCGCGAAGACCTTGGAGACGTCGCGCAGCTCGACGAGAGCCATGGGGTTCCTTCCTTGCAGGTGTGCCGGTCCGGCGGCGAGGATCGCCCGCACCGGACCGGCACCCCGAGACGGGTGGCTACTTCTTGCTGGCCGCGGTGTCCTTCTCGACCTTCGTGAGCGACGCGACCAGGTCGGAGACGGGCGTCTTCACCGGGACAGCGGTGTCGCCCGAGACCTTCTTGAGCCCGTCGATGACCGGCTTGCTGTCCTGGAAGATCTTGACGAGCTTCAGGTACGTCTTGTTGTCCTTGTCCTCGGGTCGCACCGCGAAGACGTTGACGAACGGCAGGGCGTTCGGGTCCTTGGGATCGTCCTGGGCGATCGCGTCGGAGAACTTCAGCCCGGCCTTCTCGACGAAGTCGTTGTTGATGATCGCGGCGCCGAGGTCGTCGAGCGAGCTCGCGGTCAGTGCCGCATCAAGAGCCTTGACCTTGACCTTGGACGCCCCCGTGTCGATGTCGCTGAGGTCGGAGAAGATCGTGCCGCCGTCCTTGAGCTTGATCAGGCCGGCCGACTGCAGCACGAGCAGGCCGCGGGCCTGGTTGCTGACGTCGTTGGGGACCGCGACGGTCTCGCCGGCCTTGATCTGGTCGACCGAGTCGTACTTCTTGGAGTAGAGCCCGAGCGGGTAGATCGCCGTGGCGCCGATCGGCGTGAGCTTCTTGTCGTTCGACACGTTGTAGTCGGCGAGGAACACGATGTGCTGGAACTGGTTGATGTCCAGCTCGCCCTCGGCGAGTGCGGGGTTGGGCTGCGTGTAGGCGGTGAAGTTGACCAGCTTGATCTTGATGCCCTCGTCGGCGGCGGCCTTCTTGTACGTGTCCCAGTAGGGGTCTGCGGCGCCGACGACGCCGATCTTGATGGTCTTGCCCTTGGCGTCGCTGTCGCCGCCGCCGAAGATCAGGAATCCGGCGATGACGAGCACGGCGACGACGGCCGCGACGATCGCGTAGAGGGGGCCGCGGCGCTTGGGCGCCTCGATGATGTTCTCGGACATCGGTGTTCCTTTCGTCCGGCTCGTGGCCGGTGGTTCCGTTGGCGGAGGTGCTCCGCGTCGAGACTCCACGTTAGGAACTCTCGCTGTACCGTCCGGACGGTTCTCAGGATGTGAAATCTGGCGGGTGAGCCGCTTCACATGGGCTAGTCCGGACATGACGAAGGCCCCCACCGAGCCGAAGCTCGATGGGGGCCTTGTGTCTTGGACGTTCTTTCACCTGGGCACGTCGCGAGGCGACGTCACCCAACTAGGCGACTAGAACCCCATGCCGCCCATGTCACCCATGTCCGGGGCGCCTCCGCCGGCCGGAGCAGGCTCCGGCTTGTCGGCGACGACGGCCTCGGTGGTGAGGAACAGTGCCGCGATCGAGGCTGCGTTCTGCAGCGCCGAGCGCGTGACCTTGGCGGGATCGATGATGCCGGCCGCGATCAGGTCGACGTACTCGCCGGTCGCGGCGTTGAGGCCCCAACCCGACTCGAGTCCGGCAACCTTCTCCGCGACGACGCCACCTTCGAGGCCGGCGTTGATCGCGATCTGCTTGAGCGGGGCGGACGCCGCGGTGCGAACGATGTTCGCGCCGGTGGCCTCGTCACCCGTGAGCTCGAGCTTCTCGAAGACCGCAGCGGTGGCCTGCACGAGTGCGACGCCACCACCGGCGACGATGCCCTCTTCGACGGCCGCCTTGGCGTTGCGGACGGCGTCCTCGATGCGGTGCTTGCGCTCCTTGAGCTCGACCTCGGTAGCCGCGCCCACCTTGATGACGGCGACGCCGCCGGCGAGCTTGGCGAGGCGCTCCTGGAGCTTCTCGCGGTCGTAGTCGGAGTCGCTGTTCTCGATCTCGGACTTGATCTGGTTGACGCGACCCTGGATCTGCTCGTCGGAGCCACCGCCCTCGACGATCGTGGTCTCGTCCTTGGTCGTGACGACCTTGCGGGCCGTGCCGAGCAGCGTCAGGTCGGCGGTCTCGAGGCTGAGTCCGACTTCCTCGCTGATGACCTCGCCACCCGTGAGGATCGCGATGTCGGCCAGCATGGCCTTGCGGCGGTCACCGAAGCCCGGCGCCTTGATGGCGACGGACTTGAACGTGCCGCGCATCTTGTTGACGACCAGCGTCGCGAGAGCCTCGCCCTCGACGTCCTCGGCGATGATGACCAGCGGCTTGCCGGCCTGCATGACCTTCTCGAGGACGGGGACCATGTCCTTCACGGAGCTGATCTTGGAGTTGACGATGAGGATGTAGGGGTCCTCGAGCACGGTCTCCTGGCGCTCGGCGTCGGTGACGAAGTAGCCCGACAGGTGACCCTTGTCGAACCGCATGCCCTCGGTGAGCTCCAGGTCGAGGCCGAACGTGTTCGACTCCTCGACGGTGATGACGCCTTCCTTGCCGACCTTGTCCATGGCCTCGGCGATGATCTCGCCGACCGTGGTGTCAGCAGCGGAGATCGAGGCGGTCGAAGCGATCTGCTCCTTGGTCTCGACGTCCTTGGCCATGCCCAGCAGCTGCGAGCTGATGGCCTCGACGGCGGCCTCGATGCCCTTCTTGAGGCCCATCGGGTTGGCGCCGGCCGCGACGTTGCGCAGGCCTTCGCGGACGAGGGCCTGGGCGAGGACCGTGGCGGTCGTGGTGCCGTCACCGGCGACGTCGTCGGTCTTCTTGGCGACCTCCTTGACGAGCTCGGCGCCGATCTTCTCGTAGGGATCCTCGAGCTCGATCTCCTTGGCGATGCTCACACCGTCGTTGGTGATCGTGGGGGCTCCCCACTTCTTCTCCAGGACGACGTTGCGGCCCTTGGGACCGAGCGTGACCTTGACGGCGTCGGCGAGCTGGTTCATCCCGCGCTCGAGGCCGCGCCGTGCTTCCTCGTTGAAAGCAATGGTTTTTGCCATGTGTACGTTTCTCCGACTTGGTTGTCGACGTGGATGACCAGGCGATGCCCGCGACGGACGGCTGCGGCGTGCGGCGAACCCTTCTCGCTGCGGCCCACAACCTCATCGGTCTGATCCGGTTAGCACTCTCATCATACGAGTGCTAATCAACGCCGCGCAATCAGGTTGCCGCTTTGGGCTTCACGTCGTACGTGACCTCGGCGAACTGGCCGCGCTGGAGGATCGACGTCAGGGTCAGGCGATCGGACCGGATGTCGCGTGGGAGGAAGGGAGCGCCGGCGCCGAGCGTGACGGGGGCGATCGTCGCGGTGATGTGGTCGAGCAGGCCGGCGTCGTCGAACTGGCCCACGAGGTCGCCGCCGCCCATCAGCCAGATGTCGCGGTCGCCCGCTGCGGCCACCATCTCCGCGTGCACCTCGCGGACGTCGGCGCTGGTGAATCTGATGTCGGCGTCCGCGATGACGGGCAGGTCGCGGTGCGTGAAGACCCACGTCGGCCGCTCGGCGTACCACTCCTGCCACTTCGCCGGGTTGTCGACGAGCGACTCGTGCTCGAGCAGCCACTCGTACGTCGTCGAGCCCATCGCCATCGCACCGATGCCGTCGAGGAAGTCGCCGAACGACGACTCGGCGTCATCGGCGCCGGGCACCTCGAACAGCCACGAGAGCGAGTTGTCGGTCGTCGCCAGGTAGCCGTCGAGCGTCGTTGCCGTGTTGTAGATCGTCGCCATGCTCGCGACGCTACCCACCGGCTCAGACAGAGAACAGCAGGAACAGTCCCGTGAACGTGTAGGCGACCATCAGCAGCAGCATCGCGACCTGGCCGCTGAGCCGGTGAGCCTTCGGCAGCAGCGCCAGCGCCCTGTCGTGGGCGGCGATGACCGCGAGCACGTGCCCGGCGACGACGAACGTCACCTTGAGCGCCGCGAGCGTCGACGTGTGCTCGGAGAGGAAGTAGTGCGTCGCCGGGTCGCCCAGCGGCTCCCATCCACGGCCCAGCGGATCGAGCAGCGCGAAGAACGCCGCCTGCCCCTTCTCGAGGAGGTACGTCAGGTAGTGGGCGAAGATGTAGCCCACGACGATCGGCACGAGCGAGTGCGCCAACCGCCCCGGCAGCTGGCGGCGTTCGGGCCCACTGACTCCCCCGGTCGCTCGGGCCGCCACGACGAACAGCGCCGCAACGACGGCGCAGAAACCCAGCAGGGTCAGCGAGTGCTGCCAGCCCGACAGCGTCTTGGACTGCCAGTACGACGACGCCGAGAAGCTGTCGTACGCCGTGGAGCCCAGCAGCACCGCGAGCACGGCGACCAGACCGGAGTCGACCGGCACCGTCGGCAGCGTGCGGAGCGGGTTGTGCAACGACCCAGCGGCCGTCGCGCACGAAGGGCGAGAGCTTCGCGATGATCGCGCTGTAGACGTCGAACGGATCGGCCCGGTCGAACCACCGCGGACCGAACGCGATGCCTCCGGCGACCGTCACGATCACGTACGCCGCGACCCACACGCGTACGGCGTGGACCGAGCCGGGATCCGGGGAGGCGAGCTCGAGCCACACGAACGCCAGCAGCCCGACGACCGCCGGCCAGTAGCCGAGCCGTCGGGGGTACGCCCAGAGGCCGCGCCCGAACAGCGACTGGATCGTGCGCCACGGCGAGAGGTCGCGCCACACGTGCCCGGCGACGAGGGCCAGTGGCACGAGGCCGACCCACACGAAGATGTAGAACGCACCGAGGCCACCGTTGCTGGCGTCGGACGGCCCGGCATACAGGGCGACGAGCACCCATGCCGTCAGCAGCAGGCCGACGACGGCGAGCCACGGGCGACGCGGCGGCAGCTCCGCCGGCTCGGGCTCGCTCGCGTACTTCGGCTCCTTCCACGCCAGCGCCAGCACGGCGAACGAGATCGTCAGCGCCCACGAGGCGCCGACCATGGCGTACAGGAACGGGATCGGCAGGTCGGTCGACCCACCGAGCCCGTGCGCCTGCAGGCCGGTCGCGATCACTCGACGACGAGCTGCACGATCGTGACGTCGAGGTGGTGCGCCTCGACCGCGACCTGCCCGGGCGTCTTCAACGTGAACGTCTTGCTGACGTCGTCGCCGGGGCCGACCTCGTACTCGTGCTCAGGATCGGAGTGGACGTGGATCTCCTCGTCGGCGTCGGAGGTGATGTGCAGCGTGACCTTCTCACCGGCCTTGACGTCGACCCGCTTGCCCTGCGGGGTGACCTTGCCGTCCTTGATCGCGATGTCGACCGTCACGCCGGCCTTCAAGCCACCGTCCGTCTTGCCTGGCGCGTCGGACGACCCGCCACAGCCGGCCAGGACGAGGGCACAGGCCAGCAGCGTTGCAGCGATCTTCACTCGTTCTCCTTGGTGTCGTCATCGGGCTCGAAGGCCCGCTCGATGATCTCGCGCTCCTCGCGCTCTTCCCGGCGATCCTTGCGGGCGATGTAGAGGATCACGCCGACCACGACGACGGCCGGTACGAACGCCGGGATCGCCAGCAGCGCCGCGTGGTGCGCCAGGATCTGGTCTCCGCCCGGTGTCATGACGTCAGGGTAGGCGTGCGGTCTCCCGGCGAAGCGGCTTCGTGCTCCTCGATGCGGCGCGCCACCCGGGCGACCGCGACCGAGATGCCGATGATGATCGCGAGGCTGCACAGCAGCACGACCATGTTGGCCGCGCCCCACAGCCAGGGCGAGGTGTCGCCCTTGCGCTCGCGCTGCAGGATGTCGATCTCCGGCACGAACTTCCGGGTGAACGATGCCGAGGCCGGGACCTCCTTGACCTTCAGCGGCGCGTCGGCCGGCATGAAGATCGGCACGGCGGCGAGCGTACGTCCGTCCTGCACGCGCAGCAGGGTCTTCCAGTTGCCGCCGACCGGCACGGGCTTGGTCGACTCCCACGTGTCGTCGCCCGTACGCCTGAGGCGGTCCGTCACGACGCCGGCGCCACCGCCCTGCCAGGCCGTGATCTGCACCCAGGTCGGATGGTCGTCGACCAGGCCCGCGGGCGAGATCTTGACCTTGGCGGTCACCTCGGGCTGGTCCTTCGTGCCGACCTGCGTCAGCGCGAAGTCGGCCGAGGCGCCCTTGGGCACCGTGGCGTGCAGGCCGTTGGCGACGGCCGCGGCGATGACCAGGACCGACGCGGTGACGATCGTGCGGCCGATCTTGCGCGCCGGCAGCCGGCCCTGCAGACCCATGGCGAACAGCGCTCCGCAGAGGCCCGAGGCGATCGCGACGGGGACAGCCATGAGCAGTCCCTCGAGCCACATGTCCTGGGTCCACGGGAACTGGAAGACGCGGTCGTTCCAGAGCTTCTCGATGACCAGGCCGACCGTGCCGATCAGCAGTCCGGCGGTCGCGCCGAACCACAGCGGCTTCTCGCGCAGCTTCGTGAAGGCCAGGAGCTCGACCAGGACGGCGCTGCCGAGGTAGAGCGGGAACACGTGGTGCGCCTCGCCGAAGAAGTCGGTGACGATGAACGAGATGATGCCGCGCATCAGCAGGAAGAACACCGCTGCGACGATCGCCGCGCCCGCGCCGACGTACAACCGGGCCGCGACGAGCGCCACGCCGGCGGCCGCGACGATCATGACCGGCGCGAACACCATGCGGAACTGGGCGATGCCGAAGTCGAACTCGGCCTGGAACACCGAGAGCCCGATCAGCAGCGCGCCGAACCCGATCGAGAGCGTCGCCGTGCGGATCCACGCCGGCATCTCCTTGCCGTCCTGGCGCAGCGCGAAGTCGGCCTCGCGATGCAGCAGGATGATGCCGGCGGTGGACAGGCCCGCGCCGCCGATCAGCATCAGGTGGGTCGGGCCCCACAGCGTGACGTCCTGGCCGAACAACCGGTGCCAGACGTCGTCGAGCGGGAAGCCGATCAGGGCGTACATGCCGCACGCGGCGATGAAGATGCCGCTGACGGGGGCGTACCAGGTGCGCGTGATGCGGACCGATGCGATGCCGGGCTTCTCGCCGTCGCGGGGATAGACGACCGCCGACATGCCGGCGATGAACAGGGCGAAGAGCCCGTAGAGGATCAGGTAGTGCGCGGGGTTGGCCAGCGGTCCGGCGTCGCGGCCGCGGCCGGCGTGGAGGCTGACGTCCCACATGAAGCCCAGCAGGGCGATGATCAGCGAGCTGGCGACGAAGAGCGTCGGGATCGAGGACCAGCCGGGCTCACCCGTGCGTGCGCCGAGGCGTTCACCGAGCTTCTGGAACCACTCGATGCGGTGCGTCCGGTGGGCCCAGGCGATGACCAGCAGGATGCTCGTGACGATGCCGGCGGCGATCGACAGGCCGATGACCTGACCGATCTCGGCACCTCCGGCGGGTGCGGTGACGGGGTCGGCTGCTGAGATGAACATACCGGGAGTATGTCAGTGAGTATGTGACATCGCAAGTGTCACATGGGTCACGCGCGTGTTTCAGGGCATGAAAAAACCCGGTCCCCCCGGACCGGGCTCCTTCACGGACTCACTGCCCGATGACCTCGTGGGCCTCGCGACCCTTGGGTCCGTCGACGACCTCGAACTCGACCTTCTGGCCATCCTCGAGAGTCTTGTATCCGTCTGACGCGATCTTGGACCAATGGACGAAGACGTCGTCCTGGCCCTCGACCTCGATGAAGCCGTAGCCCTTGTCAGCGTTGAACCACTTGACGGTGCCTTGCACCATGCCGCCACTCCCACCTGATCCTGGAGGAACCCACCTGCCGGAGCCCCTTCATGCGCAGAGCCTACAAGGCTTCACCGCAACCTCAGCAACCCCCGGCAACGGCTGGGATTATCGAGACCTGGGTGCCGGCCGGGGTCGGGGTGTCGAGACCCTGGGCGAACCGCACGTCCTCCTCGGCGACGTAGATGTTGACGAAGCGGCGCAGCTTGCCCTGCTCGTCGACGACCCGCGCCTTGATGCCGGGGAACGTGCCCTCGAGCGACTCGATGACAGCGCTGAGGGTCTCGCCCTCGGCGGTGACCTGCGACTGGTCCTGCGTGTACGTGCGGAGGATCGTCGGGATGCGTACGTTGATGCTCACAGTGCTCCTTGGTGTTCTGGCTCAGGCGATGCCGGAGGCGACGAAGGCCTCGTAGGTGGGCGCGATGGTGGCCGCAGGGCGGACCAGGTCGGTGACGGCGTCGAGCGTCTTGAGCCCGTGGCCGGTGTTGATGACGACGGTCTCGAGCTCGGGGTCGAGCTGGCCGGTCTCGACGAGCTTCTTGAGCACACCGACCGTGGTGCCACCGGCGGTCTCGGTGAAGATGCCCTCGGTGCGGGCGAGCAGCACGATGGCCTCGCGGACCTCGTCGTCGGAGATGTCGGCGATCGCGCCGCCGGTCTCGCGGCAGATGTCCAGCACGTACACGCCGTCGGCGGGGTTGCCGATCGCGAGCGACTTGGCGATCGTGTCGGGGCGCACGGGGCGTACGACGTCCCAGCCCTCGCGGAACGCCTCGGAGACCGGCGAGCAGCCCGTGGCCTGCGCGCCGAAGACCTTGTAGGGCTTGTCCTCGACGAGGCCCAGCGCGATGAGCTCCTTGAACGCCTTGTGGACCTTGGTCAGCTGCGAGCCGGACGCGACCGGGATGACGATCTGGTCGGGCAGGCGCCAGCCGAGCTGCTCGGCGATCTCGTAGCCGAGCGTCTTGGACCCCTCGGCGTAGAACGGGCGGACGTTGACGTTGACGAACGCCCAGCCGTCCTCCTCACCCGCGATCTCGGAGGCGAGCTTGTTGACGTCGTCGTAGTTGCCGTCGACGGCGACGAGGTTCTCGGTGTAGACCGCCGAGTTGACCTGCTTGGGCGTCTCGAGGTTGCTGGGGATGAACACGACGGTCTTGATGCCGGCCCGGGCTCCTGCGGCGGCGACCGCGTTGGCGAGGTTGCCGGTCGACGGGCAGGCGAAGACCTTGCTGCCGAACTCGCGGGCGGCGCTCAGGGCGCACGCGACGACGCGGTCCTTGAACGAGTTGGTGGGGTTGGTGCTGTCGTCCTTGACCCAGAGGTTCTTGAGGCCGAGCTCGGCGGCGAGGTTGTCGGCCTTGAGCAGGCGGGTGAAGCCGGGCTCGAGGTTGGGGCTGAGCTCGATGTCGTCGGGGACGGGCAGGAGCGCCTTGTAGCGCCAGATGTTGGCCGGGCCGGCCGCGATCTCCTCGCGGGTGACGGCCGGGAAGTCGTACCGGATCTCGAGCGGGCCGAAACACTCGCTGCACGCGTAGTGGGGGCCGAGCTCGCGCGTCGTGCCGCACTCGCGGCAGACGAGCTCGACGGCGTTGCCGAAGGCGCCCTCGCGGAGGACGGGTGCGGCGAGGCTTGGAGCGGATGTACTCACAGAAGTGACCTTTCATCTTTCCCGGATCGACTGTCGTCCGGGACGGATTGAGCACCTGGTCGATGAGCGACTGGTTGCTGGGGCGTCGTAGGGCCGTGTCCCTGTACCCCTCGTGATGAGTGGTTTCAGCCTACGGGCGCGTCTCACGATGTGTCCACTCGGTCCGGATGCTGGACGACGAACGTTCGCCCCTCGGTCACCGGGGCTTTGTCGGTTTCCCATGAGGCCTCGGACTTTTGTCACCCACCACGTGTTGCAGCCCTTGGTGGGTGACAAGTTCCCCAGGCCTCATGGGAAACCGTCAACGGCGGGAGAAGCGGGTGCGCGGGGGTGGGTAGTTGCCGTCGGCGAGGTTGGCGAGGCGCTCGAAGGGGTTGTACGACGAGTGGTCGCCGGCGATCGCGTACGAGATGCCGACGCAGAGGAAGTAGAACGGCAGCATCGTGACGCCGAGGACGAAGGCGTACTGCGTGCAGTGCCGGTCCTCGTGCTGCAGCAGCACCGGCCGCTCGACGAAGTAGTCCGAGGTCGTGCTTGCTCGTGATGACGCTGCCGATCGTGAACGCGCTGGCGACCGGGAAGCCGAACCGGTAGCCCGTCGCGAGGTACGTCCCACGGCCGCGGCGCACGATCGTCGCGCCGCCGATCCTGGCGATCGCGAGCCCGAGCAAGGTGCTGAGGTTGATCCAGTTGAGCACCGTACGGACACGGGTCCACGGTGTCTGGGGCAACAGCACCAGCTCAGAACTCATCAGCCAGGGCCTCCAGCCAGTCGGCCACCGCATCGGGTCCGTCCAGGACGATGTCGGCCCGCGCGACGAGCGCGTCCTGCTCCGACGACGCCGAGCAGATCAGCATCCCGCCGATCCCGTCGTGACGGAGCTCCTCGACCGCCGTGAACGCCGGCAGGTCGCCGAGGTCGTCGCCGGCGAAGATCACCTGGCGGGCGCCGAGGCGCTCGACCAGGGCGCGCACGGCGTCACCCTTGTCGATGCCGGGCGCGCGCAGCTCGATGACCTGGCGTCCCGGCTCGACGACGAGCCCGAGGTCGCCGGCCAACGCCGACAGGGGCTCGGCGAGCTCGTGGATGAGCCCGGGGTCGATGCCTCGCGTGTGCACGGCGATGGCGAGGCCCTTGTCCTCGATGCGTACGTGGCCGGCACCGCGCTCTGCCAGCCAGCCGGGCAGCTCCTCGGCCAGGCGGGCCACGGGCTCGGGGCGATCCGGCTCGACCGTCTCCGAGGTGGCGGCGTCCCAGCGCTCGGCGCCGTACTGTCCCCAGATCACGAGCCGGTCGAGTCCCTCCAGGCCGTCGAACCCGCCGAGCTCCAGCGCCTGTCGCACGGGCCGGCCGGTGACGATCGCGACCTGGCCGAGGACCCGGCCGAGCCGGGCGAGGGCCGCGACGGAACGCTCATGGGCGTACGCCTGCGGTCGGGTCGTCGACGATGTGTGCCAACGTCCCGTCGAAGTCGAGGGCAAGCAGCGTGCCGGCGGGATCGGCGATCACATCAGCGCGGGTGGTTGCGGGCATCCACCTATTGTTGCGGGCCGGACAGGATGATCGTCAGGCGGTCGGTCCGCATCGGCGCGATGCTCGGCATGATGCGGCCGATGTCGAGGTCGTCACCCAGCACCTTGGCCTGCTGCTCGAGCTGCGGCGGGAAGTAGACGGTGTTGCCGGCGATCGAGCCACGCCAGTTGCCGATCGTCACATTCGCCCAGCCGGCCGAGCGGACCTTGGCGGAGTAGGTCGCCGCGAGGCCCTGGATCGTCGTGTTGTTGAGCACCGCGACGGGCACGTCGCGATTCGCCTCGGGCTCCTTCGTCGTCTTGGTCGGTGTCGGCGTCGGCTCGTCGGTCGTCTCGGTGGTCTTGGTCGGCGTCGGCGTCGTCGTGACAGCCGGCGTCGGGGTCGTGGCGCTGGCCGCAGGCGTGTCGGGGTCGTTGTCGACGAACAGCCAGCCGAGCCAGCCGGCAGCGCCGACGCACAGCATGATCGTCAGGACGATGAACCAGCTGGCGGGGACGAATGCCTTGCCAGTCGGAGTCCTGCGGTGCTCCATGGGAACCTTCAGAGGTCGATGCCGAGACGCCTGGCTGAGCGGCTGCGCTGACGCTGCGCACGCAGACGGCGCAGGCGCTTGACCAGAAGTGGATCGTACGCCAGCGCGTCCTCGCGGTCGATGAGGGCGTTGAGCACCTGGTAGTAGCGCGTGGCGGACATGTCGAACTTGTCGCGGATCGCCTGCTCCTTGGCGCCGGCATACTGCCACCAGAGCCGTTCGAGCGCCAGGATCTCGCGGTCGCGCTCGGACAGCGACTCGGCGGCGACCGGCGTACCGGCGTTCGACTTCTCCACAGCGCTCATGCCATACCTCCCACAAAAACCAACGATACGGAGGCAATGGCATGATCCCTGCCTCAAGATTCGCTCGCTGGCGCTCGCTCATGCGTCATCTTAGGCCACGAATCACACCGGTGTCATTTGCTTCGCCGAATGGCATGGTGGGTGTCATGACGACAGATTCGGGGCAACGCACAGACCATCCGGTGGGGAATCCTCGCGACGGGCCGCATAGCGGAGTCGTTCGCGGCCGACCTGGCCCTCGTCGAGGGCAACGAGCTGGCTGCTGTCGGCTCGCGCCGGCCCGACGCCGCTCGCTCGTTCGCCGACCGGTTCGGCGCCGCGCGGGCCCATGGGTCGTACGAGGAGCTGGCCGCCGACCCCGGCGTCGACGTCATCTATGTCGCGACACCGCACAGCCGCCACCTCGAGGACGTCATGCTGTGCTTCGAGGCCGGCAAGGCGGTCCTGTGCGAGAAGGCGCTCACGATGAACCTCGCCGACACCGAGACGCTCGTGGCCGAGGCGCGATCGCGGGGCCTGTTCTTCGCCGAGGCGATGTGGATGCGGGCCAATCCCAACATCCGCCGCATCGCCGAGCTCGCCCACGACGGCTCCCTGGGGACGGTCGGGCAGGTGCGCGCCGAGCTGGGCTTCGTGGGGCCGGCGACGACCGCGCGCCTGTGGGACCCGCAGCTGGGAGCGAGTGCGCTGCTCGATGTCGGCATCTACCCGCTGACGTTCGCGCACCTGATCCTCGGCGAGCCGGTCAGCATCGCCGCGACCGGAACGCTGTCGGACGCGGGCATCGACGTCAACGCCGGAGCCACCATGACGTACGCCAACGGTGCGGTCGCGAGCATCGCCTGGAACCAGGTCGCCCGCAGTGACAACCGCGCCTCCGTCGCCGGCGACCTGGGGCTCATCGAGGTGCCGGCCCGGTTCCACCACCCGACGCTGTTCACCCACGCGCATGACGACCGGCTCGACACCATCAGCGAGCCCGTCATCGGCCGCGGCTACGCCCACGAGATCGAGGAGGTGGCCGCCTGCCTGCGTGCCGGGGCGACCGAATCTGCCCTGCTGCCGCTCGACGAGACCGTCTCGATCATGCGTCAGATCGAGACGATCCTGGGCCAGCTGGGCGTCGCCGCGAGGTGAGCGCTCCCGCATTGCCCTAGGCTCTCGTGCATGGCGACCGGAACCGCAGACTTCGTAGTCATCGCCAACCGCCTGCCCGTCGACCGGATCAACGCCCCCGACGGCAGCACGATGTGGCGCACCTCCCCCGGTGGGCTGGTCACCGCCCTCGAGCCCGTCATGCGGCGCAACGGCGGCGCGTGGATCGGCTGGCACGGCGCGGCGGACGAGAAGCTCAAGCCGTTCGAGCACAACGGCCTGCACCTCGTGCCGGTGCCGCTGTCGGACGACGAGGTGGCCGAGTACTACGAGGGCTTCTCCAACTCCACCCTCTGGCCGCTCTACCACGACGTCGTCGCGCCCCCTGAGTTCCACCGCGAGTGGTGGGACGCGTACGTGCGGGTCAACCGCCGCTTCGCCGAGCAGGCCGCCAAGGTCGCCCGGCCGGATGCCGTCGTGTGGGTGCAGGACTACCAGCTGCAGCTCGTGCCCACGATGCTCCGCGAATTGCGCCCTGACCTGCGCATCGGGTTCTTCCTGCACATCCCGTTCCCGCCCGCCGAGCTGTTCCAGCAGCTCCCCTGGCGCCGGCAGATCCTCGAGGGCCTGCTGGGCGCCGACCTGGTCGGGTTCCAGATGCCGGGCGCGGCCCAGAACTTCGTCCGCCTCGTACGCCAGCGCGTCGGCCACAAGACGCACCGCGACATGATCTACCTGCCCGACGGCCGCACGGTCCTCGCCCAGGCGTACCCGATCTCGATCGACGCCGCCGGCTTCGAGGAGCTCGCCCGTACGCCCGAGGTCATCGCCCGCGCCGCCGAGATCCGCGAGAGCCTCGGCAGTCCCAAGACGATGCTGCTGGGCATCGACCGGCTCGACTACACCAAGGGCCTGCGCCAGCGCCTCCGCGCGTTCGGCGAGCTCATCAGCGACGGTTCGCTGCACGTCGACGATGCGGTGTTCGTGCAGGTCGCGACCCCGTCGCGCGAGCGGGTCGACCAGTACAAGATCCTCCGCGACGACATCAACCGGCTCGTCGGCCGCATCAACGGCGACGTCGCCCGGATCGGCCAGCAGCCGGTGACCTACCTGCACGCGTCCTACCCGCGCACCGAGATGGCCGCGCTCTACCGGGCGGCCGACGTCATGGTCGTGACGCCGCTGCGCGACGGCATGAACCTCGTCGCCAAGGAGTACGTCGCCTGCCGCTACGACGATCGCGGTGCGCTGGTGCTGAGCGAGTTCGCCGGTGCCGCGTCGGAGCTCAAGGGCGCCTACCAGGTCAACCCGCACGACATCAACGGCATGAAGAGCATGATGCTCGAGGCGATCAACGCCAGCCCGCGGGAGAAGGCCCGCCGCATGAAGGCGATGCGCAAGCAGGTCATGGAGAACGACATCGACCTGTGGGCCTCCAACTTCCTGCGCGAGCTGACGTCCGTGCGCGATCCGCACGCCAAGAACCCCCGCCCCGTCTGATCCCACGGATGTCCTTTCGACAGGCTCAAGGACGTCGCTCTCCCCCTCGGTGCGCCGCGGGTATGCCCTGGGGAGCGTCGCGACTGGGACGTTCGGCACGGTGCCGGGGCTCTTGCTCCTGCCCTACCTCACGGACTCGCTCGGCATCGCTGCCGTGGTCGCCGGCTTCATCGTGTTCGTGCCCAAGGCCTGGGACGTCGTCCTCAACCCGGTCGCCGGGCGGATCAGCGACCGGTCCACATCGCCCTCGGGCCGCCGCCGGCCGTTCCTGCTCAAGGGCGGCCTGGCCCTCGCGGCGTGCTTCGCACTGTTGTTCGCCGGGCCCACGGGTCCACCGGCAGTCGCCGGCACGTGGGTCGTCGTGTGGTTCCTTGCGTGCGCCACGGCGTACGCGTTCTTCCAGGTGCCGTATGTCGCGATGCCCGCCGAGATGACTCTCGACTACGCCGAACGCACCCGCCTCATGACCTGGCGCGTCGCGGTGCTCGCGCTGGCGATCCTGCTGTCGGGCGCGACCGCCCCGATGATCGTCAACGCGTTCGGTGGCGAGGAGACCGCCAAGGGCTACCGGTTCATGGGGGCGTACGTCGCGGTGATCCTCGCGATCGGCGTCTACGGCGCCTGGCGCGGCACCCGCGATGCGCCGGAGCACCGCGTCGAGACCGCCGCCGGCTCGCTGCGTGACCAGCTGCGGCTGGTGTCGGCGGCGCCCGACTTCCGGGTGCTGCTGCTGACGTTCGTCCTCCAGGCGATCGGTGTGGGGGCGATGCTCGCCGGAGTCGCGTACGTCGCCGACGACCTGCTCGACAGCAAGCCCGCCACCACGATCCTGTTCGCCGCATTCGTCGCGCCGGCGTTGCTCGTGACGCCGCTGTGGGAGCGGTACGCCGACCGCAGGGGCAAGAAGTCGGGCTACCTCGTCGCGTCGCTGTTCCTCGTCGTCGGGTCGCTCGTGCTGTTCCAGGCACGCGCCGACCAGGCGCTCGTCGTCTACGCCGCCGCGGCCATCGTGGGCATCGGCTATGCCGGCGCCCAGGTCTTCCCGATGGCGATGCTGCCCGACGTCGCCGCCCACGACGCCGCCACCTCGGGCGAGAACCGCATCGGCGTCTTCACCGGCGTGTGGACCGCCGGCGAGACCCTCGGCCTGGCGCTCGGGCCCGGGGTCTTCGCGCTGGTGCTCGCGATCGGCGGCTACGTGTCGTCCACGGACCACACGGCCGTGCAGCCCGACAGCGCGCGCACCGCGATCGCGATCGGCTTCTCGCTCGTACCCGCGGCGCTGATCGCGGCCAGCCTGCTGTTCCTCCGCCGCTACTCGCTCGACGACCTGGAGAACGTACGTGAACCCTGACGACATCCTGCGCCGGCTCGACGAGCTGCGCGCCGCCGACCTGCCGACGCATGGCGGCCGCACGATGGCCTACGTCTACGACTCGGGGCTGGCCGACGCCGACGAGCTCGGCAAGCAGGCACTGGCGATGTACGCCTCGACCAACGGACTCGACCCCACGGCGTTCCCGAGCCTGCTGGCGATGGAACGCGACCTCGTCGGATTCGCCCGCACGCTGTTCCACGGCGCCGACGAGGTGGTCGGCACCGTGACGTCCGGCGGGACCGAGTCGATCCTGCTCGCAGTGCAAGCCGCCCGCGACGCGCTGCCGGGCACCTCCGAGCCGGTGATGATCGTGCCGACCACGATCCACGCGGCATTCCACAAGGCGGCGCACTACTTCGGGGTCGAGCGGGTCAGCATCCCGGTCGATCCGATCACCAAGCGGGCGGACGCCGTGGCCATGACCGCGGCGATGGACACGTACGGCGACCGGGTCGTGCTCGTCGCTGCGTCGGCGCCGTCGTACGCGCACGGCGTGATCGACCCGGTCGAGGCGATCGCGGCGGAGACGCTGCGGCGTGGCCTGCGGTTCCACGTCGACGCGTGCATCGGCGGCTGGGTGCTGCCATGGGCCGAGCGCCTCGGGCACGACGTGCCGCCGTGGGACTTCCGGGTCCCCGGCGTCACGAGCATCTCCGCCGACCTGCACAAGTACGCGTACACGCCCAAGGGTGTCTCGCTGCTGCTGCACGCCACGCCGTACCTGCAGGAAGTCGCAGTACTTCGCGAGCGCCGACTGGCCGGGCTACACGATGCTCAACGCGACGATGCAGTCCACGAAGTCCGGCGGTCCGCTCGCCGCTGCCTGGGCGGTCGTCAACCTGATCGGCGACGAGGGCTATCGCGAGCTCGTACGCACGACGCTCGACGGGACCGCTGCCCTGGTCGCCGGCATCGAGCAGCAGGAGCACGTACGCCTGGTCGTCCAGCCGGACTCGTCGCTCGTCACGCTCGAGACCGACGGAGCGTGCGACGTGTTCACGATCAGCGACGAGATGCTCACTCGCGGCTGGTTCGTGCAGCCCCAGATGTCGTTCGGCGACATGCCGGCGTCGTTGCACCTGACGGTGTCGGCGGCGACGGCTCCGGCAGTGCCGGAGTTCCTCGTCGCCCTGGCCGAGTCGGTCGAGGCGGCAGTGGCTGCGGGGCCGATCCTCATCGACGAGGAACTGCGCGCCGCGGCGATCGCGATCGACCCGGAGACGCTCGACGACGAGGCCTTCGACGGCCTGCTCGCTCTGGCCGGACTCGGCGCCGGAGGCGGGGAGGTGACGGTGCCCGAGCGGATGGCTCCGGTCAACGCCCTGCTCGACGTGGCACCGCCCGCGCTCCGCGAGGCCCTGCTCATCGCCTTCCTGGACCGCCTCTCCCGCTGACTCCCCGCTGGCAGTGACGTTTGAGTCGGGAATCGCGCGGCGACCCGCGACCAAACGTCACTCCCAGCGGGCTCGGCCGGGTCGATAGGTTGGCGGTATGACCGTGAGCCCTGACGACTACTTCGCGGCGCCGACCCTGGTCGGCAAGCACGTACGCCTCGAGCAGCTCGAACCGCGCCACGCCGAGGGTGTCCTCGGCGCCTCGGACGACGACGAGGTGTTCACCTGGCAGTCGTTCGCCCGGCCGACCTCGATCGAGCAGGCCGAGGCGCTCGTCGGGCTCTACCTGACCCGCCCGGGCACCGTCCCTTGGGTGCAGGTCGACGAGGCGTCGGGTGAGGTCGCGGGCCTCACGACGTACTACGACATCGACCCCACCGTGCGCACCGTCGCGATCGGGTCGACCTGGCTCGGCCGGCGCTTCTGGCGCACCGGCGTCAACACCGAGGCCAAGCTCCTGCTGCTGCGGCATGCGTTCGACGACCTCGACTGCGCACGGGTCGTCTGGCACGTCGACATCTTCAACGAGCGCTCACAGACGGCGGTCGCACGCATCGGCGGCGTACGTGAAGGCGTCCTCCGCAAGCACCGCATCCGCCGCGACGGGTCGTGGCGCGACACCGTCCTGTTCTCGATGACCGATGACGAGTGGCCCGCCGCGCGCGACGCCCTCGAGGAGCGACTGGCTCGCTAGCCGCTATTCGGCCAGCCGGCCGCGCTTGTGCTCGAAGATCAGGTTGGTCTCGGTGAGCGCGACCTCTGGGGCCGAGCTCAGGTGGTCCACGACGAACGCCCGCAGGTCATCGGGGTCCTGCGCCGCGACGTGCACGTGGAAGTCGTCGGCGCCGGCGAGGAAGTAGACGTTGAGCACCTCCGGCATGCCGGCGAGCCGGTCGGAGAACTCGTTGATCGCACCTCGCGCATCGCCGCGCAGGCGTACGGCGATCATGGCCTGGATCGGGCGTCCGATCCACGCCGGATCGACCTCGGCGTGGAAGCCCGCGATGACGCCGCGGTCCATCAGGCTGCGCAGCCTGGTCAGGCAGGTGGACGCTGCGATGCCGACCTTTTCGGCGAGTGCGTTGTTGGGCAGCCGGCCCTGACGACGCAGCTCGGCGACGATCCGCTGATCGATGTCATCCAGCTCACGAACATCATTCGGCACGGGCGCTCCTGCAGGTTCGATTTCGGCGTGATGCAGCGACAGATGGCCAGTCTACAGAATCTTCTGCGCGCAGTTGCGCATCTTTCCGCAGTTGATTCACCATGGGAGACACTATTCCGTCTGAAGGAGCACGTCATGCTGGTCGGTGTCCCCCGCGAGGTCAAGAACCACGAGTACCGCGTCGCCATCACGCCCGCCGGCGTGCACGAGCTGACCCGGCACGGGCATGACGTCGTCATCGAGCACGACGCGGGCCTCGGCTCCTCGATCACCGACGACGAGTACGTCGCGGCCGGCGCCAAGATCCTCGACAGCGCCGACGACGTGTGGGCAGACGCCGAGCTGGTCCTCAAGGTCAAGGAGCCGATCGCCGAGGAGTACGGCCGCATGCGTCGCGGGCAGACGCTCTTCACCTACCTGCACCTGGCCGCGAGCCGCGAGTGCACCGACGCCCTGCTGTCGGCCGGCACGACCTCGATCGCGTACGAGACGGTGCAGCTGCCCGACCGTTCGCTCCCGCTTGCTCGCGCCGATGTCGGAGGTCGCCGGCAAGCTGGCGCCGCAGGTCGGCTTCTACCACCTGATGCGCAGCGGCGGCGGTCGCGGCGTGCTGCCCGGCGGCGTGCCCGGCGTGCACCCGGCCGATGTCGTGGTGATCGGTGCCGGCGTCTCCGGCGTCAACGCCGCACAGGTCGCCCATGGCATGGGCGCCCGCGTCCAGATCCTCGACCTCAACGTCGCCCGGCTGCGCCAGGTCGACGCGCAGTTCGGCGGCGCCATCACGACCGTCGCCTCCAACGCGTACGCGATCGAGAAGGCCGTGCGCCAGGCCGATCTCGTCGTCGGCGCGGTGCTGGTGCCCGGCGCCAAGGCCCCCAAGCTCATCAGCGACGACCTCGTCGCCACGATGCGTCCCGGCTCGGTGCTCGTCGACATCGCGATCGACCAGGGCGGCTGCTTCGAGAGCTCGCACGCCACGACGCACGACGACCCGACGTTCACGGTGCACGACTCGGTGTTCTACTGCGTCGCCAACATGCCCGGCGCGGTGCCGCACACCTCGACGTACGCGCTGACCAACGTGACGCTGCCCTACGCCGTGGCGCTGGCCGACAAGGGCTGGAAGCAGGCCGTGACCGATGACGCCGCGCTCGCGGGCGGACTCAGCACGCACGAAGGCCACCTCGTCAACGCCGCCGTCGGCGATGCGCTCGACCTCGAGGTCACCCCGCTCGACCAGCTCTGAGACGCCCTGGGCGGGCGGTGACCTAGGGCCCAGTCGACTCGGCATCGTGGGCCCCAAGTCACCGCCCGACGAGGCTCAGGCGACGTACGGCCGGGCCTCGCGGAGCGCCTTGTTGGCGACCCCGGCGAGCAGCACCGCGACGCCGGCAGCACCGACCGTGACGGCGAACGCCGGCGTGTGACCGCCGTCGTCGGCGAGCCGGCCGGCGATCGACGCCCCGAGCGCGTACCCGATGCCGGTCGCGCCGGCGAGCAGCGTCATCGCCGTGCCGACCCGGTGCACCGGCACGAGGATGCCGGCGAGCGCGAAGTTGCTGATCATGTAGGGCGCCACCGCGAAGCCCAGCAACGCGATCACCCCGACGAGCGCCGGGATCGAGTCGACGAGGAGCAGTGGAGCCGACAGCAGGAGCAGGCCCACCGCCGCGACGAGCATGCGCGTGGCATACAGGATGCGCTCGGGCAGGGCAGTGATCGCGAGCCCGGCGGTGACGCTGCCGATGCCCAGGACGGCGTGGATCAGGCCGGCACTGCCGGCATGCCCCTCGGCCCGGGCGAGCACCGCGGTGCCGGTCTGCACGCTGCCGAAGATCGTGCCGATGCACAGCTGCGCCAGCACGAGCACGGCGAACGCAACGGACCAGAGCGGTTCGGAGCCGGCGCCGGATCCATCAGTCGTCGACTGCTTGGCCACGAGCTCGGAGGTCCAGTGCACCGCGAACCAGGACCCGAACACCGCGAGGATGACCGCAGCGGCCAGCAGCGCACCGGCCGGAGCGGCGATGATCGCCAGCACGCCGATGAGCGCAGGACCGAGCACGAACGACGCCTCGTCCGCTGCACCCTCGTACGAGAACGCGGCGTCGACGAGCCGGCGCTGATCACCGGCGTCGCGGGTGATGGGCCGCCACCGTACGCGCGCGAGCGGCCCGACCTGCGGCATCGCGAACCCGGTGACTCCTGCGGCCGTGAAGATCAGGGCGCGGGACGCATCCGGGTCTGTCACCAGGACGACCAACGCGAGACCGGCGGCGCCGACGAGCGACTGCACGAGCACGACGGGCCGCTGGCCGATGCGGTCTGCAAGCGCTCCGGCGATCGGCGAGCCGACCGCGTTGGCGATCGCGAGGATGCCTGCTGCCGCTCCGCCCGTGCCGTAGCTGTCGAGCTCGGAGCTGACGAGCACGAGGACACCGAGCTGGCTCATGGCAAGCGGAATGCGCCCGAGGAAGGCTACGAGGATGTAGGCGGGCCCGACGATCCGCAGAAGCGCGCGGTAGGCGGCGATGGCTGACACAGCCTGACAACTGTAGGCCACGACCGACCTCGATAGGCTCGGACCATGCCGCTGTCCCGCGCGCGAAGGTCGACCTTCGCGATCTTCGCGCTGAACGGCTTCCTCCTCGGCATGTGGGTCGTCAACATCCCCGAGATCCGCGACCGCACCGGCGCGAGCACGGCCGTGCTCGGCTACCTGCTGTTGCTCCTCGGCGGCGCGGCGCTGATCGGCATGCAGGCCGGCGGCCGGCTCATCGACCGGTTCGGCAGCAGGGTCGTCGTGGTCGTGGCGTCGTTGGCGCTCAGCGTGTGCCTCATCGGCCCCGGACTCGCCACCAGCACGCCTGCGCTCGCCGTGGCCCTGGGCCTGCTCGGCGCGTTCAACGGTGTCATCGACGTGGCGCAGAACGCCCAGGCCGTCGAGGTCGAGCGGGAGTACGGGCGCCCCATCATCAGCGGCTTCCACGCGTTCTTCTCCTTGGGCGGGCTGCTCGCCTCCCTGGCCGGCGGCGCGCTGATCGCCCTCGACAGCGACGTCCGAGTGACCCTCGCAGGTGCCGGCGTCCTCGGCATCCTCGTCACGTTCGCGGCCCGGCCCGCGCTGCTCCCACCCTCGCCGGGCACGACCCGCGAGTCCGGCACCCCTCGCGCACACGCGCCGTGGACGCTGCGGGTCGTCATCTTGTCACTGCTCGCCTTCATGTTGCTGCTCTCGGAGGGCGTCGCGTACGACTGGAGCACGGTCCACCTGCACGACTCGCTGGGGGCGAGCAAGACCGTGGCCGCCTGGGCGTTCGGCGCGTTCTCGGTGACCATGACGCTCGTACGCCTCGTGGCCGACCGGGTCGTCGCGCGGATCGGTGCCGCCGCGTACGTCCAGCGCGCCGCACTCGTCGGAGCGGTCGGCCTCCTCGGGGCGGCACTGGCGCCCAACGCCGGCGTGGCGATCGCCGCCTGGGCCGTGTTCGGCGTGGGCCTGGCCGGCTGCGTCCCGCAGTTCTTCAGCGCGGCCGGCAACATCGACCCGACTGCGGCCGGCACCTATCTGGCCCGGGTCACCGGCACGGGCTACCTCGGACTGCTGGCCGGTCCGGCCGTCATCGGCATCCTCACCAACTGGGTCTCGCTGACGACGGCGTTCGCCGTCCCGATCGTCGGCTGCCTCGTCGCCGGACTCCTCGCGCCGTCGGCGCTGCGCAAGGACGAGGCCAGGACATGACCCGCCCGCTCGACGAGATCATGGCGCCGGACTGGGCCGAGGCGCTCGCGCCGGTCGCCGACCAGATCGCCGCCATGGGCCAGTTCCTGCGTGCCGAGATCGCCGCCGGGCGGCCCTACCTGCCGGCGGGTGACCACATCCTGCGAGCGTTCGCCGAGCCGATGGCCGACGTCCGGGTGCTCATCACCGGACAGGACCCCTACCCCACGCCCGGCCATCCAGTGGGCCTGTCGTTCTCGGTCGCCCCTGACGTACGCCCGTTGCCGCGCAGCCTCGTCAACATCTTCACCGAGCTCGAGGCCGATCTCGGCATCCCGCGGTCGCCGTCGGGCGACCTCACACCGTGGGCCAAGCAGGGCGTCCTTCTGCTCAACCGGGTGCTGACGGTGCGGCCGGGCACGCCGGCGAGCCATCGCGGCAAGGGCTGGGAGGCCATCACCGAGCAGGCCATCCGCGCCCTCGTCGCACGCGGCACGCCGCTTGTCGCGGTGCTCTGGGGACGCGATGCGCAGAGCCTCGCGCCGATGCTGGGCGACGCGCCTCGCATCGAGTCGGTCCATCCGAGTCCCCTGTCGGCGTCGCGCGGGTTCTTCGGCTCCAAGCCGTTCAGCCGGGCCAACGAGCTGCTGCAAGCCCAGGGCGCCGCGCCGGTCGACTGGCGCCTCCAGCCGCCAGGAGAGGGCGACCCGACCCACATACCCCTAGGCTGAGCGGGTGGCCAAGGACAAGCGGATTCGTGATCGCGGGGTCGTCATCGACGACGGCCTCGCCACCCTGCAGCGCTGGGGGCTGCGGATCATCGTCATCGCGGTGGCCGCGTGGGTCGTCGGGCACCTCATCGGCACGATCTGGATGGTCCTCTATCCCGTCGCCCTCGCGCTGATCGTCACGACGGTGCTCGGCCCGCCGGCCGCGTGGCTGCGCTCGAAGGGCTGGCCGGACGCGCTTGCCGCCGTCACCATCGTGCTGGGGTTCATCGGGGCAGTCGTCGGGATCATCGCGGTCCTCACGCCCCAGGTCGCCGGCCAGGCGAGCGAGGTCGCGGCCGGGGCGTCCGACGGACTCCAGAAGATCCGCGACTGGGTCACCGGCGAGCCGCTCAACCTGTCCGACGGACAGATCACCCGCGCCATCGAGGCGGTGCAGGACAAGCTCACGTCGAGCGCCAGTGCGATCAGCTCAGGCGTCTTCTCCACGATCGGCACCGCGACCTCGGTCATCGTCAACCTCGTCCTGGTCCTGATGCTGACGTTCTTCTTCGTCAAGGACGGTCACAAGTTCCTGCCGTGGGTCAGGACGCTCGGCGGTCAGCGCGCCGGGGTCCACCTGGTCGAGGTCATGCAGCGGGCCTGGGACACGCTCGGAGGCTTCATCCGGACGCAGACCCTCGTGGCCCTGATCGACGCCGTCATCATCGGCGGCGGCCTCGCGATCCTCGGCTCGCCGCTCGCCGTCCCGCTCGGCGTCGTGACGTTCTTCGGCGCCTACATCCCGATCATCGGTGCGTTCGTCAGCGGCGCCCTGGCCGTGCTGGTCACGCTCGTCACGAACGGCACCAACGACGCACTGATCGCGATGGGCATCGTCGTCGCGGTGCAGCAGCTCGAGGGCAACGTGCTGTCGCCATGGCTGCAGGGCAAGAACATGAACCTCCACCCGGCCGTCGTGCTGCTGTCGGTCACGGCGGGCGGCTCGCTTGTTCGGCGTCACCGGTGCGTTCCTCGCGGTGCCGGTGGTCGCCACGATCGCCGAGATCCTGCGCTACCTCAACGAGCGCATCGACGACTCGGTCTCCGTGCTGGCGCCCAAGGAGGACTCCGACTCCGCGGAGACCCTCGCCGAGGACTGACCGGCACCGTGACGCCCGATCTCGATGAGCTCGCCGGCCAGCTGGCCGAAGACGTGCTGCTGGTCGAGCCCGAGCGGATGGACGGCTATCGCTGGGATCGCGCCCGCGACCCGGGGGCCGGCGTCCCACTCGCGGTCGTTCGTGCCACGTGCACCGAGGACGTCCAGGCCGCCGTACGCTTCGCCGCCCAGCACGGTCTCGCCGTCGTGCCCCGCGGTGCCGGGACGGGACTGTCCGGCGGCGCCTCGGCACTCGACGGCTGCATCGTCGTCTCGCTGGAGCGCATGCGGGCGATCGACATCGACCCGGCGACGCGCATCGCCGTCGTCGAGCCCGGCGCGATGAATGCCGAGGTCAAGGCGGCCGCGGCCGGGCACGGCCTCTGGTACCCGCCGGACCCCTCGTCGTACGAGATCTGCTCGATCGGCGGCAACGTCGCCACCAACGCCGGCGGCCTGTGCTGCGTCAAGTACGGCGTGACGAGCGACTACGTCTTGGGGCTGACGGTGGTCCTCGCCGACGGCACCGCGGTCGAGCTCGGCGGGCCGCGGCTCAAGGACGCCGCCGGGCTGTCGCTGACCAAGCTGTTCGTCGGCAGCGAAGGCACTCTCGGCATCATCACCCGCGTCGTGCTGCGGCTCGTCCCCGCGCAGCGGCCGCCGTGCACGCTCGTCGCGACGTTCGCCTCTCTCGACGACGCGACGCAGACGGTCCTCGACATCACCCGCCGCATGCGCCCGGCGATGCTCGAGTTCATGGATCGAGCCTCGATCAACGCCGTCGAGGACATCACCAAGATGGGACTCGACCGGACCGCCGAGGCGTTGCTCGTCATCCAGTCCGACGAGCCGGCCACCCACGGCCTTGCCGAGATCGCCGAGATCACCGCCATCTGCGAGGCCAACCAGAGCACCGAGGTGTTCTCGACCGACGACGCCGAGACCGGCGAGGCGTTCGTCGTGGCCCGGCGGATGGTCATCCCCGCGCTCGAGCACAAGGGCTCGCTGCTGCTCGAGGACGTCGGCGTGCCGCTGCCCCAGCTGGGCGCACTGGTCCGCGGCATCGAGGCGATCGCGGCGCAGCACGTCATCACGATCGCGGTCGTCGCCCACGCCGGTGACGGCAACACCCACCCCTTGATCGTCTTCGACGCGATGGATCCCGATGAGACCGCACGGGCCGAGGAGGCATACGGTCAGGTCATGGATCTCGCCATCGGCCTCGGCGGGACGATCACGGGCGAGCACGGCGTGGGGCGGCTCAAGAAGCCGTGGCTGCCGGCATACCTCGGCCCCGACGTCATGGAACTCAACCGCAGGGTCAAGGCCGCGCTCGACCCGCAGGGCATCCTCAATCCCGGGGCGGTGTTCGCATGAGGGCGACCTCTCGCGGGCTCGACCGCCTGCTGGCCTTCGGCGACGCGACCGTGGCCATCGCCATGACGCTACTGGTGCTGCCGCTCGTCGACCTCGCCCAGGAGATCGACGAGCATCCGGTCGGCGACTACCTCGCCGATCACCGCGGCGACCTGCTCGTGTTTGCTCTGAGCTTCCTCGTCATCGGCATCTTCTGGCGTGGGCACCTGCAGATGTACGAGCACGTCGACGCCTACAACCAGCCACTCGTCAACGCCAACCTGGTGTGGCTCGCGAGCATCGTGTTCCTGCCGTTCCCGACCGAGCTGCTCGGCACGACGGACAACGAGCCGTGGACGTACGGGCTGTACGTCGGGACGATGCTGGTCACGAGCCTGGCGAGCCTCGCGCAGAAGTGGCTGATCATCCGGGCCGAGAAATCCGGCGACGCCAAGAGCATCATCCCGCAGGTTGCCCTCGCCTCCCTGATGCTGGGCGCCCTGCTGATCGCGACCCTCGTGCCGTCGATCGGCCTGTGGTCGCTTCTCCTGCTCGTCGCATCCGGCCCCGTCGAGGCGCTGCTGGGCCGCGTCATCCGCCCACGCGGCGCGGCGAAGGGTTGAGGGACCCATGGCCGCCGAGACCGCCCAGACCCTCGATCGCGGGCTGCGCATCCTGGCGCTCGTCGCGGCGTCGGACTCCCGGTTCACGATCAACGAGATCGCCGAGTCGCTGGGGATCAGCCGCACCGTGGCGTACCGCCTGATCGTCACGCTCGAGGAGCATGACCTGTTGCACCGCGACGACCAGGGGCGCATCGGCGCCGGGTTCGGCATGATGGCGTTCCGCAACGCGTACCTGCCCGAGCTCAAGTCGCGCGCCACCCCGGCGCTCACGCGGCTGGCCGACGCCAGCGGCGCCACGGCCCACCTGACGATCGCCGACGGTGAGGACGCGGTCGCGCTGCTCGTGGTCGAGCCGAGCCGCAGCGACCTCCACGTCGCCTACCGCGTCGGCGCTCGCCACCGCCTCGACACGGGCGCGGCGGGCAAGGCGATCCTGCTGGGCCGCGCCGACGGCGCCGGTGTCGCGAGCACGGCCGGCGAGCTGCAGCCCGGTGCAGCCGGACTGGCCGCCCCGGTGCGAGGGGTGCCCGGCCTCGAGGCCTCGGTCGGCATCGTCAGCCTGCACGACATCGACGCGGCGACCGTGGGACCCCTCGTCGCCGAGGCAGCGCAAGCCGTCGCCGAGGCCCTGACCTAGGACTTCGCTGGGAGTGACGTTTGCGTCGCCGTCCCCCGGCGTTTCGCGACCCGAACGTCACTGTCAGCGGGGTGTGATCGTGCCTTCGACCTCGCCGAGGGTGATGGTGCCTGCGGTGGCGCGGAGGCTCACGGTGTCGCCGTCCTGGAGGTACGTACGGGTGGTGCCGTCGTCGAGGGCGAACGGTTCGGTGCCGCCCCACGACAGCTCGAGAAGTGATCCGCGCTGCTCGCGTTCGGGCCCGGAGATCGTGCCGGATCCGTAGAGGTCGCCCGTGCGCACCGAGGCGCCGTTGACCGTCATGTGGGCGAGCATCTGCGCGGGTGACCAGTACATCGACGCGTACGGCGGCCGCGACACGACGCTGCCGTTGACCACGACCTCGAGGTCGATCGCGTAGCCGGACGGCTCGTCGACTCGCAGGTAGTCCAGCGGTTCGGGGTCCTGGCCGGGCAGCGGCACACGTACGCCTTCCAGCGCGGCCAACGGCGTGATCCACGGCGAGATCGAGGTCGCGAACGACTTGCCGAGGAACGGACCCAGCGGGACGTACTCCCAGGCCTGGATGTCGCGCGCCGACCAGTCGTTGAGCAGCGTGACACCGAAGACGTGATCGGTGAACGCCCCGGCCGGGACCGGTTCGCTCATGCGACTGGGTGCGCCGACGACGAAGCCGAGCTCGGCCTCGATGTCGAGCGCCTGGGACGGACCGAACGTCGGCCGACCGTCAGGGCCCGGCCGGCGCTGGCCGTGAGGTCGCACGATCGGCGTCCCTGACGGGACGACGGTGCCGGCGCGGCCGTGATAGCCGACTGGCAGGTGCCGCCAGTTGGGCAGCAGCGGCTCGGCGTCGGGCCGGAAGATCTTGCCGACATTCGAGGCATGGTTGAGCGAGGCGTAGAAGTCGACGTAGTCGGCGACCTCGAACGGCATCCGCATCTCGACGGCGCTCAGCGGCATACGTCCGGCGGGCTCGTTGGGCAAGGTCTCCTGCAGCCACGCACGTACGGCCGCCCACACAGCAGGACCTGCGCCCATCAACGGCGCGAGTGACGGTCCTGCGAGAACGGCCGGGTCGAACCCGGGCGGCGAAGCCGCAGCCAACACACCGAGGTCGACGACGTCATCGTCCAGGCGTACGACCACGAGCGCGCGCCCCTGGTGCGACGCGACGCCGTACGGCAGGTGGTCGATTCCGTATCCGGTCATGCGATCAGTCCCAGCTCGAGGAGGTCTTCATAGGGTTCGGTCACGCCGCAGCAGCCAAAGCCGCGGAACGTACGGCGCACAGCTTGGACATCCTCGTCGCTCCACGACCCGACGTCGGCCGCCAACACACCACCGTCGCGGACCGCCAGCACCTCGGCTGCCTCATCCGCTGTGCCGCCAGCCAGCAGCCGGTGCACCGCCACCATGATGTTGACGAACCCGTGCTGCTCGAAGTCCGTCCCGGCCTGGGTGTTGCGCACCGCACGGTGCAAACCGGCCGTCAGCTTGAACTGGCGAGGCACCAGCGCCGCGAGCACCATCGCGAGCTCGCGCTCGTCGGGATACGCCGACGGCTCGACCCCGCCCGTGCGGAACTTGGCCTGGAACCCTGCCGCCGCGATCTCGTCAGCAGCAGCGAGCCAGTCATCCGACACGTAGGCGCCGGGACGCGGCAGCTCGACCGACACCGCGACGCCGTCGGGCACCGTCAGCGCGGAGACGAGCTCACCCGCTGACAACTCACCCAGAGGAATCTCGACCGCCACCACCTGGACGTGCGGGAAGTCGTGCAACGTCGCAGCGGATTGCTCGAGCCCGCGCGGACCTGACGTCGCGATGACCCCGATCTGCAGCGGCTCGTGCGTCAGCCCGGGCACGCGAGCGACGTCGACATCGCGGACGAGCAACGGCCCGATCAGCGAGGCATACGCACTGGCCCGATGGTCGGCGTGCTCACGGATCGCGACGTCGAGCGGCGCATTGCCGGGCGGAAAGATCGCGGCGTCATCGACCAGGCGATCGAGCAGGGTTGACACGTTCCTCACGGTATCGCATGGTGTTTTTATCGGACATACTCATCCGTTATCCGGATACAGGAGATCTCGTGGCCCACTACCGCAGCGTCGGGACGATCCCACCCAAGCGGCACACCCAGTTCCGTACGGACGCCGGCGACCTCCACCGCGAGGAGCTCATGGGCGAGGAGGGGTTCTCGAGCGACTCGTCGCTGCTCTACCACCTCGGCGTGCCCTCGGGCATCGTCGCGTCGGAGATCTGGGACCTGCCCGACCACTCGACGACCGCCAACCATCCGCTCAAGCCGCGCCACCTCCGCCTGCCCCAGCTGTTCGCCGACGCCGAACTGGCCACGACTGACCTGGTGACCGGCCGGCGCCTCGTGCTCGGCAACGGTGACGTCCGCATCGCGTACGTCGTGGGCAGCGCGCCGTCGCCGCTCTACCGCAACGCGATCGGCGACGAGTGCGTGTTCATCGAGTCCGGCTCCGGCGTCGTCGAGACGGTCTTCGGCGCGCTGTCGTTCCGCACCGGCGACTACGTCATCATTCCGCGCGCCACGACGCACCGCTGGCTCCCTGACGGAGCCGTCAAGGCGTACGCGATCGAGTCGAACAGCCACGTCGCGCCACCCAAGCGCTACCTGTCGCGATACGGCCAGCTGCTGGAGCACGCGCCCTATTGCGAGCGCGATCTGCACGGACCCGAGGCGCCGCTGCTCGAGGACGGCACCGACATCGAGGTCCTGGTCAAGCACCGCGGATCGGGCGCCAACGGCATCGTCGGCAGCCGGATGACGTACGACACCCACCCGTTCGACGTCGTCGGTTGGGACGGGTGTCTCTACCCCTACACGTTCAACGTCTCGGACTACGAGCCCATCACGGGTCGCGTGCACCAGCCGCCGCCGGTGCACCAGGTGTTCGAGGGGCAGAACTTCGTGGTCTGCAACTTCGTGCCACGCAAGGTCGACTACCACCCGCTCTCGATCCCGGTGCCCTACTTCCACTCCAACGTCGACTCCGACGAGGTCATGTTCTACGTCGACGGCGACTACGAGGCACGCAAGGGATCGGGCATCGGCATCGGCTCGATCTCGCTGCACCCCGGCGGGTATGCCCACGGGCCGCAGCCGAGTGCGATCGAGGCGAGCCTCGGCGTCGAGGCGTTCGACGAGCTCGCGGTCATGGTCGACACGTTCCGGCCGCTCGAGCTCGGCGAGGGCGGACTCGCCGCCGAGGACGACGCGTACGCCTGGTCGTGGGCCGGCCGCAGGCTCGACTCGTAGTCGCCGCCAGCAGCCCCTGAACGACCGACACCCTGCTCTGAGAAGGTTGACCCATGAACGCACCGCATGACCTGCTTGACGTCGACCACCTGCTGACCGACGAGGAGCGGGCCATCCGCGACACCGCGCGCCGGTTCGCCCAGGACAAGCTCGCACCCCACGTCGCCGAGTGGGCCGAGACCGGCGAGCTGCCGGCCCGCGACATCGCCAAGCAGATGGGTGGCGCCGGCCTGTTGGGCATGCACCTCGAGGGCTACGGCTGCGCAGGCGTGGGCCCCACGGCGTACGGACTGGCGAGCATCGAGCTCGAGGCGATCGACAGCGGCCTGCGCTCGCTGTTCTCGGTCCAGGGCTCGCTCGCGATGTACTCGATCCACGCCTACGGCTCCGAGGAGCAGAAGCAGCAGTGGCTCCCCGGCATGGCCGCGGGCGACTACGTCGGCGCGTTCGGACTGACCGAGCCGGACCACGGCTCCAACCCCAACGGCATGCGTACGCGCGCCAAGCGGGACGGCGACGACTGGGTGCTCAACGGCGCCAAGATGTGGATCACGAACGGCAGCGTCGCCGACGTCGTCGTGGTGTGGGCGCAGACCGACGACGGCATCCGCGGCTTCGTCGTGCCGACCGACACCGCCGGTTTCTCCGGCCGGGCCATCAAGCACAAGATGTCGATGCGCGCCTCCGTCACCAGCGAGCTGACGTTCGACAACATGCGCCTCCCCGGCTCCGCGCTGCTGCCCGGTGCCGAGGGCCTGCGTGGCCCGCTCGGTGCGCTCAACGAGGCGCGGTTCGGCATCGTCTTCGGCACGACCGGCGCGGCGCGCTCGTGCCTCGAGACGGCGATCGACTACGCCACGACCCGCACGCAGTTCGACAAGCCGATCGGCGCGTTCCAGCTCACGCAGGGCAAGCTCGCCGACATGAGCGTCGCGCACGGCACGGCGTTGCTGCTGAGCGTCCACCTCGGACGCCTCAAGGAGGCCGGCATCCTCAAGCCCGCCCAGGTCAGCGCCGGCAAGCTCAACAACACGCGCGTCGCCCTCGAGATTGCCCGCACGGCGCGGACGATCCTCGGCGCCAACGGCATCTCGGGTGAATACTCCGTCATGCGGCACGCCAACAACCTCGAGTCCGTCCTGACCTACGAGGGCACCGCCGAGATCCACCAGCTCACGATCGGTCGCGAGCTGACCGGGCTGTCGGCGTTCGCCTAGGACTCCGCGAGCTTCTTGATGCCGGCAAGCTTGCGGTCCCAACTGGCCGAGATCTCGGCGAGCCACTGTGCGGACCGCTCGAAGCCTTCACGACGTACGCCGAACTGCACCTGACGGCCCTCGCGCTGCGAGTCGACGAACCCGGCGCGCTCGAGGATCACCAGGTGCTTCGTGACCGCCTGACGGCTCACCGACAGCGGGTGGGCAAGCTCGGTTGCCGTCGCCCTCCCGCGTACCGCCAACAGCTCGAGGATCTGCTGACGGTTGTCATCACCCAACGCGGCGAACACCTCAGCCGTCGTGACAGTGTTCATCGGCCCTCGACGTGAGCCTTCGCCGCCTTGACCTGGTCGGTCCAGCCGTGGCTGTTGTCGGCGAACATCGCCCGACGCTTCTCCTCGGACACGTCGAGCGAGTCGAAGCCGCTCTCGGAGACCTTGAGCACGACTCCCCCGTCGCGGTCCTCGATCCAGAACTCGGTGAGCGTGCCCTGCACCGCGTCGCCACCCGGGTCAGGCATCCAGCGGAATGCGGCGTACCGTGGCGCGTCGAGCGAGACGGTCAGGATCGGGAACTCTCCCCACTTCTCATGGCGTACGACGTCAAGATCCGCCCTCCGTTCGATCTGGTTGTCGCCGACGACGCCCTCGTTGATCCACCACCCCGGCGTGCTGATGAGTGCCCACACCTTCTCGGCGGGTGCGTCGATGTCGATCTCCCGCTCGATGCGGTCCTGCGTCGTGGTGGTCATGGCATCTCCTTGAATCGTTGATCGATGTGCAACTCCATGGTTGCGCATCCTCCGTGCTGACGCAACCCTTTGGTTGCGCTTTCTCGGATCCCGCTGTGAGACGCTTGGGCCATGACCGAGGCGGCGACACCCCGACGCGGGAGGCCCGGCTATGACCAGCAGACGGTGCTCCGTCGCGCGATCGAGCTGTTCAACCGCCAGGGCTACGACGGCACCAGCATGGGCGATCTCGCCAAGGAGCTCGGGCTGACCAAGTCGGCGATCTACCATCACGTGCCGAGCAAGGAGCACCTGCTCGCGGCCGCCCTCGACGAGGCCCTCGACGGGCTCTCGGCCGCGGTCGACTCAGCCGCTGCGGCGGCACCCGGCACCAGTGCGTACGAGCGGCTGCGGACGGTCGTGCAGGAGTCGGTCGAGATCCTCGTCGCCCACCTGCCGGCCGTGACCCTGCTCCTGCGCGTGCACGGCAACAGCGAGGTCGAGCTCGCCGCCCTCAAGCGTCGGCGCCGCATCGACGAGCGCCTCGCGACGCTCGTGCAGGCCGCGGTCGACGAGGGCGCGCTGCGCGGTGACATCCCGCCCGACCTCATCAGCCGGCTGCTGTTCGGCATGGTCAACTCACTCGTGGAGTGGTACCGGCCCGGCGGCCCCGTCGACCCCGATGACCTCGCCGCGTCAATCGCCACGTTGGCGTTCGACGGCCTCTCGCTGCACGAGAGCTAGCTGATCGGCCGGCCGGTCGCGTGGCTGCGGCCGCGGAATTCGGCGATGGTCTCCGACCGCTCCCCCGCGGTCCTGGCGACCGTGACGTCATAGATCCCGGTACGCCCGCGAGTGGAGCGCTCCTTGGCGGTCGCGAGCAACGAGTCGCCCTCCCGAGCCGACTCGAGGAACGAGATGTCGAAGCCGGCGGCCACCGTCACCTCGCCGTGGGAGTTGCACGCCAGGGCGAACGCACTGTCGGCCAGCGACGCGATGAATCCACCGTGACAGACGTTCCAGCCGTTGATCATGTCGGGCCGCACGATCATCGAGACCGTGGCGCGGCCGGGACCGACCTCGACGATCTCCATGCCGAGCAGCCGGCTGGCCCGGTCGCCGGCCCACATCGTCGCCGCGCTGGCCTGCGCGACCTCGTGTGCGGTCATGATTCTCCTTGTGATCTCACGGGGTTTCGTCATCTGGCGGCTTCGCCGCGATCGCTCAACCTGCCTTCGGCGCTCGCTCGCAGAGCTCGCTCGACCTCAGGCATCGAAGTTGACCGTGACGGTCTCGGTGACCGGGTGGCTCTGGCAGGTCAGCACGAAGCCGGCATCGACCTCGGCGTCCTCGAGCGCGTAGTTGCGCCGCATCTCGACCTCACCGTCGGTGACCTTGGCCCGGCATGTGCCGCACACACCGCCCTTGCAGGCGAACGGCAGGTCGTTGCGCGTCGCGGCGGCACCGTCGAGGACGCTCTCGTCGCGCGGCATCGGCGCCGTGGTCGTACGCCCGTCGAGCACGATCGTGACGTCACTCGTGATCCCGGAGACCACCTTGTCGGCACGATGCAGCTCCGGCGGCGGCTCGTCGACGTAGAACAGCTCGAAGTGCACCTTGCCCGGCTCGACGCCGAGCTCCTCGAGCACCTTGCGGGCATCGGCGATCAGTCCGAACGGGCCACACAGCCACACGTGGTCGACGGCGCCGACAGGCACCAGCGCCGTCAGCAGGCGACGCAGCCGATCGGCTTCGAGCCGGCCCGAGAACAGCTCGACGTCCCGCGGCTCCCGCGAGAGGACGTGCACGAGGTCGAAGCGCGGGCCGTATCGGTTCTTGAGGTCGGCGAGCTCCTCGGCGAACATCACCGACTGGCTGGTGCGATTGCCGTAGAACAACGTGATGTCGGCGTCCGAGTGCTTCAGCACCGACGACACGATCGAGATCATCGGCGTGATGCCGGATCCTGCGGCGATGCACAGATGCCGTCCACCGGCCTCGGGATCGGCGCGGAAGCTGCCGGTCGGCGTCTGCACCTCTACGCGGTCCCCCGGGCGTACGTCGTGCACGAGCCAGTGCGAGAACAGGCCGTCGGGGATCCTCGTACCCCGACGCGCGGTCGCTCGCCGACGGCGGCGCAGATCGAGTACGTCCGCGGTGGTCCTGGCCCTCGATGACCCGGCGAATCGTCAGTGACGCCGGCCTCGAACGCGTACGCCTCACTCAGCTCATCGGGCACCTCGAACGTGATCGCGGCCGAGTCCTCGGTGGCCGCCCCACCGACGCTACCGCGAGCGTGCGGAACGCGGCCGCCGCCGAGGCCGGCGTCGCCATGGTGGTTGAGCCGGTCGAAACCATTCAGATCTCCTTCACGTGCTCAACGGCTCCAGGCAGCATGTGAGCGAGACGCCTTGGAAGCCGTGGGGCCAAACTCCGACGTCAGCTCGACGTCGGGCCAGCCGCAGCGCGGGCAGACGAGCGTACGGCGGGTGGGCTGCAGCGACAGGACGACCGGGCTGTCGCGGGACGGTGCCGGGCCGGGGGGCCTGCAGCCTCGCTGCTCTATGAGCGCGGCCCGCCCGCGAGGGGCTAGATCGAGTCGCTGGACCAGGCCGGATGCGGCAGGCCGACAGACGCGCACCTGGACGTCGCCGAACCCCGCTCGTTGCGCAGCCGGTGCACCAGGTCGTCACGCATCGGCGGCCATCGCGGGGCAGCCGGAGTATGTCGGCGCGATCGTCACGACGA
>CAWDXV010000007.1:0-61580 GCA_963806345.1 uncultured Actinomycetota bacterium
AACCCCGAGATCGGGCACGAGGAGATGGCCGGCCTCAATGCCGCTCACGGCTACGCGCAGGCGATGTGGCAGGGCAAGCTGTTCCACATCGACCTCAACGGCCAGACCGGTCCCCGCTACGACCAGGACTTCCGTTTCGGCGCCGGCAACGTACGCGGTGCGTTCTGGGTCGTCGACACGCTGCTCTCCGGCGGGTATGACGGACCTGTGCACTTCGACTTCAAGACCCCGCGCACCGAGGACGACGAAGGCGTCTGGGCCTCGGCCAAGGGCTGCATGACCAACTACCTGGTCCTGCGGGAGAAGGCGCTCGCCTTCCGCGCCGACCCCGAGGTGCAGGAGGCGCTCGCCGTCGCCAAGCTCCCCGAGCTCGCGCAGCCGACGCTGTCCGAAGGTGAGGGCTGGGCAGACCTGGAGGCCGCCCAGCTCGCCGACCCCGACGAGCTCGCTGCCCGCGGCGCCGGGTTCGAGCACCTCGACCAGCTGGCGCTCGAGTACCTCTATGGGGTGCGCGGCGGGTGACCCTCACCGGGGTCCCGACAGGGACGGAGTACGTACGCCGGCAGAACACCGGCCTCGTGCTGCGCTCCCTGCGGTCCCACGGGCCGGCGACACGTACGGAGCTGGCCCGGCGTACCGGGTTGGCCAAGGCGACCGTTGGCACGATCGTCGCCGAGCTCGAGGCCGCTCGCGCCGTGACCCAGGACGCCTCGGTGTCCTCGGGTCGCGGGCGGCCCGGACGGCCGGTGACGCTCACGGGTGAGTCGATCCTCGGGCTCGGGCTCGAGGTCAACGTCGACTATGTCGCCGCCGTCGCCCTCGACCTCGCCGGCAAGGTGCGGGTCGTCGAGACCCGCCCGGTCGCCACGCTCGGTACGCCGCCGAGCACGGCCGAGCTCATCTCCATGGCGACCGACATTCGTTCGACCCTGATGCGCGAGGGGCACACCGTCGTCGGTGCGACCGTCGCGGTGCCGGGGCTCGTGGCGCACGACAACCGCACCGTCTCGTGGGCGCCCAACCTCGGCTGGGACGGCCGGCATCTCGCCGAGGAGCTCGAGGACGCATTCGGCGGCGGCTGCCCCACCACGATCGACAACGACGCCAACTGCGCCGCCCTCGCCGAGGCCGCGCACGGCGTCACCACCGATGTCTCGCACTCGCTCTACATCACCGGCACGATCGGCATCGGCGCCGGCATCGTGCAGGACGGCCGGCTCATCCGCGGCGGCGCCGGGTTCGCCGGCGAGGTCGGCCACATGCCGATCGGCAACCCCAAGCGCGTCTGCGGCTGCGGTCGCAAGGGTTGCTGGGAAGCCTCCGTCGGCCTGCGCGCCATGCTCAGCGCAGTCGACATGGAGGAGGAGAACACTCCCCTGCAGACCGCCACCACCGTCGCCAACCGCGCCGCTCGAGACGCCGGCATGCGCGACGCACTCGCCGCCCTCGGCCACGACCTCGGCACCGGCCTGGCCACCCTCGCCGCCGTCCTCGACCCCGCCGCGATCGTCCTCGGCGGCTACTTCGTCCCCCTCGGCGCCTACATCGTCCCCGCCGCCGGCGAAGTCCTCGCCGAGCGCCTCCCCTCGGCCTCGATCCACCTCCCGCAGATCCGCCTCAGCTCGCTGGGCATCCACGCCGCGGCGCTGGGCGCAGCGGAGGACGCGTTGGCCGACGTCTACGCCGGCACGCTGGCGCTGTAGTCCCCGCGGCAGGTCGCGTCATACCGCCCAGAATGGGCTACTTAATTATCGGGCTTCGAGAGCAGCGCGACAGCGACGCGCTTCCCTGCAACGCGTCGGCTCGACGGCTCGGTAGCGTTGCTGTTGGGGTGACGTATGGACTGGCAAGATCTGACCACGCGCGAGTGGGCGGCGACCGTCTGGGCGGCAGTGCTGGTCGTGGCGGGCGTTGCCACGCCGTTCGTGCGTCAGGCCTTCGCGCCTGCGCTGCGCACACTGCTCGGCTTTTGGCAGCTTCAGCTAGCCCTTGCGGCCTTTCTCGGTTGGGCCGTGCTCGTCTGCTGCATCGGGGGCCTACTCGGCGCGTGGAGTACGGCACTCCTGAAGGACACGGTCGCGTGGATCGTCGTCTACGGCGTCGCCTCCGTCTTCTCCGCCAACCGAGCGGCGAAAGACGAGCACTTCTTCCGGCACGCGGCTCTCGCCGCACTCAGCGTGAGTGCGCTCATGCAGTTCGTGCTAAACCTGCACACCTTCAACTTTGTCGTGGAACTGATCCTTCTGCCGGCAGTTACATTCCTCATCCTGCTCGAGGCTGTCGCCGGGATGGATTCGAAAACACGTCCGGCGCAGAACATCGTGAACGGGCTCCTCACGATTGTCGGTGTCTGGGTCGTGCTCGCCACGGCGCGCGGACTCGCCGACTCCTGGCGCGGAATCGACCCCGAAGAGACGGGTTTTGCCTTCGCCTTCTCCGTATGGTTTCCGCTCGGCATGCTTCCGTTCGTCTACGCACTGTCGCTGGTCATGACTTATGAGACGGTGCTGGGGCTCACCTCCTTCCGAAACGACGGCAAACCACCCCCACTATCGGTGAAGCTCGCCATGCTCGTGGGCCTACGCGGTGACCTGAGAGCCGTGGACGACCTACCGCGACATCATGTGCAGTACCGGGCCATCAGCCGGTCTCGCGGCTTCCGCGAGGCGCTAGCGCACGTTCGCGAGTACAAGCGGGTCCGAGAGGACCGGCGACTCGTGGAAGCAGAGAAGGCCCGCCGCTTGGTGCGTTACGCCGGGGTCAAGGGGCTCGACGATGACGGCAAGATCTTGGATCAGCGGGAGATCCGGGAAACGAGGGAAGCGCTCCGCTGGATCGAGACTTGTCACCTTGGGCACTACAACAACCGAGGCAAGTACCGGAAGGACCTGATGAGCGCAGTCCTCTTAGACGACTTCACTCGTCGGGGCCTGCCCGAAGAGCACGGCATCACGATGCGCGTTCGCAAAGATCAACAGGCTTGGTACGCCTGGCGGCGCACGCCGAGCGGATACGTCCTCGGAATCGGCATGGACAAGGGCAGGGACAACGAATGGCTGTACGAAGGCGAGGAACCGCCCCAGGGTTTCCCCGGCTCTGATCGGTCATGGGGTGACTCGCCTTCCGAGACACCCGCGAACTGGCGGTGAGCCGGTCGCGCTCTACTCGCCGAGTGCTCCGCTTGCCATGGCTCGCTGTTGACCCTGCGCCATTCCGCCCCAAACGCCTATCGGGGCGGAGGCTCGGGATCAAGGCTCTTGTCTCGGAACGGATCGTTCTGTCTGTCGAGTTCCTCGCGCAGACCTGGTGGCCATGTGGCGATGAATTCCGGCGTCTCGTTCGAGTACACGCCCACATCCTCGACGAAGGAGACTGCTATTGCCTCCCACACGTCGTGGTCACTGTGGGAGAAGGCAAAATCGATGAAGCTGAGAAGACGGAGGGACGCGACCCTGCGACCATCATGAAACGCTTCGACCGCGAACCGCAGTAGGTCGGGCAACAGGATGTGAATCAGCAAATCGCCCTCATGCAGGCCATCACCCTCGTCTTCGTCGAGAGCGTCGACTATGTAGTCGTCAAGATCCAAACCATCTAATGCCTCCGGAACATTGACCTGAAGGAGTTCAAGGAAGATTTCCCTCGTGACCCGGTCTGTTCGATCCATGCGCTCACGGTATGGGAACGGTCAAGGCCGCCATTCGTGTCACCGAGCAACACGGGCGAACCTGCGTCAATTCGCCGCCTGAGGCGCGCGCATGCACGCAGCCCGACTGACAGGGCTCTGAGAGAGTTCTGACATGACATTCGATCCGGCCAAGGTTCCTGGCGGCAATGTGGCTCACTGGGCTGAGGAGTGCCGCGCAAAGGCACTCGCAGGACTCGACGCTGAGGACTGGCGCCCTGTCTACGACTGGACCAAAAGCTGGATCGTGTCGGGCGGCGGCGCTTGGATCCCTGACACATGGCTTCTGTACGCCGTGTCAGCGCTGCTTCAGTGCAAACCCCGCATCGCCGTGCACAGCCTTGACCTTGGCCTCGGGACCTGGCTGGCTGGAGAGGCTGACAGAGCAGTGCTCATGTGGTGCCGAGGCGCCATCGTGATGGACCGACTCGCAGATCCCAAGACCGCATTGCTTGATCTGGAGGGTTGCCACGACCTGCTCCCACCGTGGTTAGAATCGCGTGCCACCGCGCGCCTCGAACTGTGTCGTGAAGCGGCACCCAAAAGCCGTAAGAGGGTTCCGTCCGTCAAGCCGCGCCCCTCGTTCACTGGCTTCGACCACATGCTTGACGCGGTCGCGCCGGCCACCGTCAGGCGTCGCGACGGAGAACAGCCTGAGGTCTGGAAAGACGTGTCGCCGTACTTCGCATGACGCGCCTAGACCCGCGATCCGCGCCGTAGTCAGGTGCGTCATATCGCCGCTTGTCCGCTCGTGACTGGCAACTACGAATCGGCGCGCCGTGACTTTTTGGCTTGCACGAATCGTTCGATCGACTGGAACGCGAATATAATTGGGAGCACGTAGAGGTACCACGGGAGTTTCTCCGAGGCGACAAGAATGATCATCGCCAATGCGGAAATCAGCCCGACCACCGCGTAGGCCGCACTTTGATACCAGCGTTGCCAAGCGTCCGGCCGGGAGTTCTGCACGATGCCTAGCCTTTCACCGGTTGGCCGTCCTGTCAGGGCCTTAGCCCAAGGCGATCAGGATCCTGCGTCATTCCGGCTCCCCTTTGTTGTCAACCCGTGGTTTGGGGTGTCTTACTCGGCGGGGTCTTCCTGACGGTGCTGGAGCGTTGTAGCGTCTGTTGTGCGGGTCCGGGAAGTGGCTGATCCGAAGTGTCGATGTGCGGGGGCAGGTCGACCGCGCTGGATTCTTGAGACGCCCCGCAGTGCCCTCCCGGACCCGTGCCAGCGCTATCGGGTGCGGTGGCCAGAGCCGCTCGTTCGGCATCGGCGAGGAGCTGTCGGTAGAGCGCGTCGGAGATCCTGCGTTTGAGGCAGCGCAGTGCCTCGAGCTTGGTCTTGCCGGCGGAGAGCTTGCGCCGGTAGTAGGCCCGGCCTGGGGTGTCGAGGCGGATCTGGCTGATCGCGGCGATGTGGATCATGTGGTTCATCCGCCGGTTCCCGGCCCGGGAGAGCCGGTGCCGGTTCTGCTCACCGGAGGAGGCGTCCAGGGGTGCGGTGCCGGTCCAGGACGCGAACCTGTTGCGGTCGGCGAACCGGGCGACGTCGCCGACGTCGGCCAACGTCCGGGCAGCGACCACAGGTCCGACACCGTGCAGGTCCATCAGCCGTGACCTGCGGGCCTTGACCAGGAGCTTGAGCTCGGCGGTGGCCTTCTTCATCTTCTTCTCGACCGCGATCAGATCGGCGAGCTCCTCGGCCGCGATCCGGCGGCGGGTCTTCCCGGCGACGTCGCGAGGACGCACCGACGCGAGAATTGCCTTGGCTTGCAGGGCGGTGAGGTCCTTCTTGGCCGTGCCGGGGACCAGCTCTGCCAGCAGCCGTTGGAGGCGGTTGACGGTCTGGACCCGGAGCCGGGTCAGTTCCTCGCGGCGGTCACACAGCATCCGCAAGGCTTCGAGCTCACCGTCGGGGCGCAGCACCCGCAAGGTCTTGGTCCGCACCGCGACGATAGCGATGGAGTGCGCGTCGCGGGCGTCGGTCTTGCGGTCGTGGCCGGTGTCGAAGAGTCGGACTCGGGCGGCGAGCTTGGCTGGCACGTCCACGACGTGCTCGCCGGCCTCGAGCAGCCGTTGCGCCAGCGGGCGGCCGGCGCCGTTGGATCCCTCGATCGCCCACACCCGCTCTGGCCAGCTCTTCGCGTAGGTCCGCATCGCGGTGTAGCCGGCCTGGTCGGTGCGGAACCGGCCAGAACCCAGCAGCTTCTCGTGTCGGTCGACGACCTCGATGGTCGCCGACAGCTTGTGGGGATCGACCCCGATGATCACCTGCGTCATAAGCGTTCTCCTGCGTGCCTCGTACCGATAGGGACGGCGAGGTGGGCAGTGCTACTACGAGCTGGGCAGTCCCCTTTCGAGCCACGCCTCGTCACGGTGCCCGACGGACTGCAGACCGGAAGAGAGCCACACCAGCGATCGGTGGGCAGCCGCGAAGAGAGCCTCCCGCCGGACACCTGGACCGAGTCTGGCCAGACGCCGGTCCTACCGCAATCGTCTAGTAGCCGCGATGGGACAAGCCCGTTCACGGTGGTGCGATGATCGCCTAGGTGGAACCGAGCGACGCTTCGCGTACGGCAGTCGAACGCCTTGCTCGCCAAGTCGGCATGCAGTCGACCGACTTCAGGTCTGAACATGATCGGTGGCTGGTCTACCAGCGGGCGATACAGGATCCGTCCACTTTCGACCTGCTGGATCGATGTCTTCGAGATGAGCATGACGACGTACTGGCGTCACTCGGTTGTGCTCCTCGTGCTGGAACGAGTACCGGCAGACGTAAGTGAGGCGTGGTTGTCGCTTCTTCCAGTTGATTCTCGCGCGTACGCAACTGCCCGTGCAGGAGATCCAGATCCTAGGACGCGCCCGCGAGTCTGAACTTCACACCTCAGAACTAGACGATTGCCTTGAGCGCTGGACCGATTGGCTGCAGCGGCGGTTGGTCCCGCACCTCGACGCCCAATCATTGAGCGTGCTCGCCGCCCGCGGGCGGACGAAGAAGGTGCGAAACGCCAGCGCCGAACGGCTGCGCACCATCAAACCCTAATTGGCAACCGTGCCGTTCGAGCTGCGTCATTCCGCCGCGAGCAGTGCACGTCCCCAGGACTGGTGCCTGCTGTGAAGGCGGACAACAACTGCGCCCGCAATGGATCAGCGACCGCCTCGGATGCGGCCGAGGAGGAAGAGAACGACTACAACGACAACCACGATGACGAGGATGGTGTACAACATGGCGAGGCTCCGTCCGGTTGGGGCGACGCTCAGAGAGCGCTCCCTTGCAACTACCCGTCAGAGCCGCCGCCGAAACCTCTCCAGTCCGCTTGCCCAGCTCGTCCCGAATATTGCCGCCTTGCTTGCGAGTGGACGGACCTGCGTCATTCCGCCACGACGGAATGTGGTGTCCGAGCGAGTCGGGTCACCTCGGTTCGAGGCAATCGCGCGTGACCATTACCCCGCGACCGCTGGCTGCGCGAGCGGCTTCAGGCCACAGGCGGCGGCGAACCCGTCCGACTCGATGCCCATCGCCACGTTGGGTCGGGTGGTGAAGTTGGCGAACGCGATCACCGCCGACAGCTCCACCAGGGCAGCGTCGCTGAGCTGGTCACGCAGTCCGGCAACCATCTCGTCGCTGACCGTGGGCGGGGTGACCGTCATCGCCTCGGCGTACTCAAGCACGTCACGCTCGAGCGAGGAGAAGACGTCCGACTCGCGCCAGCGTGGGATCTCCCGCGCCTTGTCCATGTCCAGGTTCAGGTTGTTGGCCTCGAAGTAGTTGAAGTCCAGACACCAGCTACAGCCCACCTGTGACGCCACGGCCATGTGCGCGAACGACTTGAGCTGGTCGTCGCATGCATCCCACTTCTTCACCTTGCCGCCGAAGTTCGCCATGCCCATCAGCACCTTCTGGTTGTGCCAGTACACACCGAGCGAGCTCGGCACCTGGCCGAGAGCCTTCCTTGCGAACCGCTTGATCAGCGCTCCCTTGAAGCCGCCGATCTCGGCTGCGGGAATTCTCGTGGTTCCGGTCATGTCGTCCTCCTGTTGTCTGCGGTTACAACAGGAGACGAGACCGAAGGTTGCTCTGTGACATGGACGCACATCCTGCCGACGTCATTTCGCCGCCACCGCGACGGAGATCTGCAGCGCCCGCTCCGGCGCGTGAGTACGCCGTACCCGGTGATCGGCGGCCGGATAAGGACCAAGGCCCCTACGTGGGCGCCCGAGCCGGTGTGACGCTGGGTCAACAGAAGTGGGATGGAGGTGCTCAGAATGTCCGACCCCGTGCAGCTCAGCTATTGGCAGTGCGAGTCGATCATTCGCGCCGAGGTCCTGGGACGCATCGCCTTCTGTGCACCCGACGGCCCGCACATCGTGCCGATCAACTATTCGATCGTCGACGAGGCGATCATCGTGCGCACCTCCCCTGACAGCCTTCTGGCCGCTCATGGTTGCGGCGTCACGGTTGCCTTCGAGGTCGACTACATCAACCACACCTACCGCCGCGGTTGCAGTGTCGTGGCCCGCGGTGAGACGGACATCGTGTCGGATCCGGCTGAGGTGGCGCACATCCACCGGATATGGGAACCACGGCCGTGGGCAGGCGGGACGCGGCCCTTGCACCTCCGACTTCGCTGGAAAGAGCTGAGCGGACGCCAACTGGATCCAACCTGGGATCCGCTGTCCGAGGTGCCGGTACGCCGGTCTGAAAGCCAACCCCGCTGATTGACCTGACCTCTGACGCAGTACGGGTGGATCCCGGCTGCGCTTTGTCGAGATGTAGCTGCGTCACTCGGCCACGTTTTCACATGGCTCACCAGGTGGCTCGTCACCGGGGCGTCAGCTAGAAGTTCAGCCGCGGTTGGTCGTAGAACTCCGGCGGTCCGGCTCCGAACGCGAGACCGAAGAAGCTTCCCGCTGGCCCTGTGTGCGGGCCGGCCACGAAACGGAGGACGGTCCCGTCCGGGTCGGGCACATCCATCGCGACACCGAACTCTCCTCGGTCCTGGATGTCGCCGTGAGCAATGCCCAGCTCGTCACACCGGGCTGTCACCGTCGTCATCTCCTCGGGCGTGCTGACCTCGAACGCGCAGACGTCGAAGCCATCCAGCACCGGAGTGCTGGCGCAGTACTCGCGCTCGCGCAGTCCGATGACGAAGCCTGCTGCATGGTCGGCGAGCACGACGCCGCGAACGGCCGACTCCTCGTAGAACTCGGCCGCCAGCTCGAGGTCGAACAAGTCGGAATACCAACGAGCGCTGCGGGCCAGATCGCCGACCGGAAGCTTGATCTGACGCACGCCGACAATCGGAAGCTTCATACTCCGCAGCATGCCGCAGCCGGCTAGGCAGCGCATCAACTCAAGGCATTTTCACGTTCAGCCATCGCCAGTCTCAGCCCAGCGCGGTAGGTCAGACTTCGGCGAGAAAGGCAAGGACTCGCTCGGTCGCAAGCGTTGCCGCGTCTTCGTGGATGTCCGGGTGTCCCGTCTCGGCGAACAAGTGACCGGAGACCGGATAGACAAAGAGCTCGCCGCCGTCGACCTCGGCGACGTACTCCGCCTCGGCGGCTGGCTCCCGGAACTCATCACCCGCGGCGACGTGCGCCTGCGACCGCACACCGGCCGGCCACGTCGCTCCCCACCATGAAGGCGCAACGGCGCCGTACAGGAAGAACGCGCCCCGGGCGCCAGGGCGGGCCAGCACCTGCTCGGCAGCCCGGGCTGCACCCATCGACAGTCCCCCGTAGACGAGGTCACGTGCCATCGGTGCCACGATCTCTGCTGCTCGCGCCGCGATCGCGTCCTCGCCGACAGAGTCGGCGTACGCCATGCCCTCGCGGACATCTGCGAACACGCGACCCCCGAAGAGATCCGGGGTATGAACCTCGTGTCCGGCCCCGCGCAACACCTGCGCGAACCCAGCCACCCCTCCGGTCAATCCACCTGCGTGATGGAACAAGACGATCTCGGCCATACCGCAAAACCTACAAGCGGCGTGTCGTGGGTCGTCATTGTTTGCCCTCCGTTCAGAGGCGACACGGCTCATACTGAGACGCATGGCGGCCAACCGGACCCTCGTGTGCGTCGTGGCGCACCCGGATGACGACGCTCACGCTGTTGCCGGGAGCGTTGCTCTCCACGCACAGGAGGCCGACTTCCGTTTCGTCCTGGTGCACGCGACGTACGGCGAGCTGGGCGACATCCGCGAAGGCTTCCCCGCCACCCGCGAGACCTTGGCAGCCGTTCGCCAGGCCGAGGACGAGGCGGCGTGGCGCGCTCTCGGCAGGGTGCCGGACCGGCATGAGTGGCTCGGCCTGCCGGACGGCGGGGTGGCGTCCCTGCCGTTCGACGACGTCGTCGCGATGATCGAGCAGATCCTTGCCGAGGAGCAACCGGCCGTCGTGTCCACGTTCGGACCCGACGGGATCTCCAATCATCCCGACCATGTGACGATCGGCGCCGCGACTGACGCGGCGTTCGCCCGAGTTCACGGTCGGGGCGGTTCCGGGTTGCAACGGCTGGTGCACAGTGCGATCCCGGAGTCGGTCTTCGACCGGTGGAACCATCGGCGTGCCGAGCTCGGCCTCTTCGTGTTCGACCCGACGCAGGTCTATCACCTGCGAGGAGTGCCCGACGAGCAGATCGGCGTCACCGTCGACTGCCGCGCTGTCGCTGGCCGCATCGGCGATGGCCTGCGGGAGCACCGGAGCCAGCACCACGTGATGTCCGACGACCCGGAGAACCTCGAGCAGTGGGACAAGCGCATCAAGGACGAGTGGCACGTGGTCGCCTGGCCGATCCCGGAGCCAGGAGCCCCGATGCTGACGGATCTCTTCGACGGCCTCCCGTGACGAACGCCGGCACGCCTGATCACGCGAGATAGCGGCCCAGGGCGTCGAGCAGCCCTTGGCTACCCATTTCACGGTTCGGACCGTCAGCCCAGAACTGGTCGAAGAACGCGCCGTGCTCGACGTGGGTGAACCGGGTGCCCTCGTCGACCGGTTCGAACTCGAGCGATGCCACCGACGTGGACATGTGGATCCCGTCGAGGAACATGTCGTACGTCGTGACGATGCGGGCGTGCTCGACGATGTTGGTGTACGTGGCTTCGTACCGCGAGACGGGTCCGTTGTGGAACTTCCCCTCGGCCACATCGCGTCCGCCGACCCGGAAGTCGAACACCCACTCGCGGTGCTCGATGGCGTCGCCGGCGCCCCACCAGCTCAGCTTCTCCTCCTCATCCGCAAACGCTCCCCAGACGCGTTCCACCGGAGCCGGGTAGTCGCGAGTCAGGGTGAAATCGGCGCGGGCGATGCGGCGTTCGATCGTCATGCGTACGTCCTATCGATTCAGGCTGACATGGATCTCGCCACTCTCGGCGACTTCCGTCGTCACCGTGTGAGTGAGCTCGAAGCCGGCGAGGTCGTCCCACAGTCGATGCCCCTTGCCGAGGAAGATCGGGGCGACCATGAGGTGCAGGTCGTCGACGAGGCCGGCGCGCAGGAAGTCACGTGCCGTGCGGTATCCCCCGCCGACACGTACGTCTGCTCCGTCGGCGGCCTTGGTCGCTTCGGCGAGCACGTCCTCGATCGAGGCGTTGCGGAAGTGGAACGTCGTGCCGCCCTCCATCGGGATCGACGGGCGCGGGGCGCTGTGGGTGAGCACGTAGACCGGGGTGCCGAACGGCGGCTTGTCGCCCCACCAGCCCTTCCAGTCCGGGTCGTCGGGGAACGAGTGCAGACCGAACATCGCTGCGCCCATGATCTCGGCGCCGACGCCCTCCGAGAACGCAGCGGCGTACCGCTCGTCAACGCCCGTCGTGCCCTCACCGCTGGTGTCGCCGAAGACGTTCTTGCGGAACGTACGAGTCGCGGCGTACGCCGCCGTGAGGCGTCCCCAGTCGGCGCCCATCGGGTCCTCGGCCGTCTGGTCGGCCGGCACATAGCCGTCCAGCGAGGTGAACAGGTCCATTCGAACGCGAGTCATGTCAGGTTCCCTTCGGAGACGTGCGGGTCAGGTGGATGCCAAGCCGATCGGCCTGGTGTTCTGCAGGGGTACGTTGCTCGCCGAGCCACAGGTGGAGCACGTCGAGCGCACCGGGTCGCAGGCTCACGGTGCGGACACGTCCGTGCTTCTGCGACGTGACCACTCCCGCGTCCTCGAGCACCCTCAAGTGCTGCATCAGCGATGGCAGCGCCATCGAGAACGGCGCCGCAAGCTCGGACACGACTGCCGGGGACTTCGCCAACCGTTCCACGACGGCGCGGCGCGTCGGATCCGCGAGAGCGCGGAGCACGGCGTCGAGCTCACCTGATACTTAGGCATACACCTAACCATTGCCGAGAGCATGCGCATTCGTCAACCCGGCGAAAACTGGGGAGTGGCTCCCGATGTCCTGGCGCGGCCACGACGCGAGTGTTGGAGACACCCGGCGGCGCACCGTCGTCGAGTCGACACCACCAAGGAGCAGAACAGTGAAGCGATTCATCATCGAACGAGAGATCGAGAACGCCGGCGACCTGACCGCTGACCAGTTGGCGGGGATCGCGCAGACCTCGAACGAGGCTGTGGCGTCCCTGGGTGTGCCCTACACCTGGGTCAACAGCTACGTAGCGGGCGACAAGATCTACTGCGTGCACGAAGCCGAGGACGCCGAGACGATCCTCGAGCACGCCCGTCGAGGTGGCTTCCCGGCCAACAAGGTGACGGAGGTCGCCAACGAGTTCGGGCCACAGTCCGCCACAGCACGGGCGTCGTGAGCCGTCCATCGAACGCGGGACCACTCCAGGGACCGGGCTCGACCCACAGGTTGAGCCCGGTTCTTGGCCGTCCTCGCAGGGAAAACTGACCATGCACACATCGGTTGGCAACCTCGGGCGGCGTACCTACACTGAAGCGGTGCAGCTGCTCGAACGCGAGAACGAGCTGGCGGTCCTGCGGGCCGCGCTCGACGGCGCCGTGCAAGGTCAGGGCTCCGGGATCGCGATTGCCGGAGACAGCGGGTTCGGCAAGTCCACGTTGATCGAGGCGCTGTGCCGTGAGGTGACGGACGCGCGCGTCCTGAGCACGCAGTGCGACCCGTTGAGCACGCCTCGCCCGCTGGGACCGTTCCGGGACCTGCGCCAGCTCGAGCTCATGGGACTGGAGCACGGCGAGGAGTCGCGACTCTCCGACCTCTGCGAGCAGATCTACGCAGCCCTCGCGGTCGAGCCGACCGTGCTCGTGGTCGAGGACCTCCACTGGGTCGACGCGGCCTCGGTCGACGTGCTGCGATTCCTCGCCCGCCGGATCGAGTCGCTGCCCCTGGCTCTGATCGTCAGCTACCGCGACGGGAGATCGACCCGAGGCACTCCGCGCGCGGCTGCTCGGTGACGTCGCATCGCTCGATGGCCTGACGCAGCGCGTAAAGCCCTCGGTCGACAGCGTCGGTCAGCTGCTCGAGGGCACCGGGCTCGAGCCGACACGAGTGCATGCCATCACCGGCGGAAACCCGTTCTTCGCCGCCGAGGTGGCGAAGGAGCCGGACCTCCCACTGCCAAGCTCCGTACGCGATGCGTGCTGGCGAACGCCTGGCAACGTCGCACGCGGTCTAGGTGCTCAGCTGACCCACCGCGCCGGACGGCTCGATGACCGTGCGCTGCCGCTGCTCGGTGTGGATCTCCCGACGCTGCGCCGGCTCGATGCCACGTCGTTGCTGTCCCGCGTCGACGACGGCATCGTCTTCAGGCACGAGCTCGCCCGGCAGGCGATCGAGAGCACCATCCCGCCCGGCGGCGGGCCCCGGTTGCATGCTGTGCTCCTCGACGCACTCGAGCGGGCCGAGACCCGCGACCCGGCCGTGCTGAGCCACCACGCGGTGTGCGCCCGCGACGCAGCACGCGCGACGCACTACGCGCGACTGGCCGGGGAGGACGCCGCCCGCGCGGGCGCACATACCGAGGCAGCGGCGTTCTTCGCCACTGCCCTGGAGCACCTCGACGCCCAGGATCCGCGCGAACGAGCCGAGGCTGCTGCTGCAGCTGTCGTACCAGCAGTACATGACCAGCAGGCTGGGCGAGGCGATCGACAACGTCCGCGCCACGTTCCCGCTGTGGGAGCGTGCCGGCGACTCAGCGGGCCTCGCGGCAGCGCACGAGGCTGTCGCCCTCTACGAGTACTACAGTGCCCGGCGGCGTCAGGCAGAGACATACTCGGGCCGAGCGGCTGAGATCGCGGTCGCACCCTCTGCCGGCCTTGCTCTCGGCACCGCCGGGCGCTGCAGGGCTACCTGGCGATGATGCGCTCCGAGATCGACCAGGCGCGCGAGTTCTTCGCCGAGGCGTCACAGGTCGCCGACGAGCACCACGATGGGCTGCTCTCCCTGAAGAGTGGCCTGTTCAGCACCACCACCGAGCTGGTCTGCGAAGAGGACGGCGCGCGGACCCGTCTGCTGGACCACATCGACGCCGCCCGTGACGGAGGCTGGGACGAGCTGGCCTCCACCGGCTACTCGCAGATCGCGAACCTCGACGTCGAGCACGGCCGGTTCCGGGCGGCAGAGAACCTGCTCCAGCTGTCGATCCCCTTCACGGTCGAACGCGACATCCCGATCTGCCGCCACTGGCAGACGGCGGTCCGCTCCCGGCTGCACCTGCATCAGGGCCACTGGAGCGCTGCGCTCGAGGATGCCGAGGATGTGCTCAGCAGCGAGGGCATGCCGCTGGCCAAGCTCTGGCCATACCTGATCAACGTGCTGGTGCCGCTGCGCCGCGGCGAGGACGATCGACCTGCTCGCGCTGGACGAGGTCTGGGCGTTGGCCGACCGGATCGACGAGCCACTGCGCCGCATAGCGGTGCTGACCGCGCTGGCCGAGGTCTCCTGGATGACCGAGAAGGCCGACGAGCGGGTGACCGGAGACGCCGTGAACACGTTCGCAGAGCTGGCCGCACAACCCGGCGCGGGCTGGGGCGCAGGACAGCTGGCGGTCTGGCTGCGCCGGCTCGGGCTTTCGGTGGACGCCACCGAACAGCTCGCCGAGCCGTTCCGCCTGACTCTGGAAGGCCGCCACGCCGACGCCGCCCGGTGGTGGAACCTGGCCGGCGACCCGTTCGCCGAGGCGATGTCGTGGTCCGACTCCGCTGACCCGGAGGACCGAGCCCGCGGGATCAAGCTGCTGGACAGCCTGGGTGCCGTCGGCACGGCTGACCGCCACCGTGTCGTGATGCGCGCCGAGGGCTTTGCGGCTGTACCGCAGCGGCCACGCGAGAGCACCAGGGCGAATCCGGCTGGGCTCACCAATCGTCAGCTCGAGGTGGCCAAGCTCGTCGCCCGCGGCCTGTCGAACGCCGAGATCGCGTCCCGGTTGTACATCTCGCCCAAGACCGCCGACCACCACGTCTCGGCGATCCTCGCGAAGATCGGGCTACCGACTCGGCGCGCGGTCGTCGTCCAGGCGGCCGAGCTCGGACTCGCGTGAGGTGCCGGGACGCGCGTAGCGGAGGAACCAGGCCAGCATCAACGCCGTGCTCGCCTGGTTCCTGCACGCGTGCAGGAACCAGATCGGTCCGACGGCAGGCGAGCACGAAGCGTTGAGAGTTGCTGGGTTCGCCAGCACCTGGTTCCGCCGCGTACCGACGCCAGGTCGCGCGTGCGGAGCGCCTTGGTGAGCATGGGCAGGGTGCTGCTCGCGAAGATCGCCGTCGAGACGATCCCCGCGAGCACCGGAAGGCTGGTCGAAGTCATACCGCGACGCTATGAGCCCGGGGCGTACCGGACATCGGGTGCGGATCCCCATCTAACGGCTGGCCGACGCTTGCGGACATGGGCCCTCCGGGTGGACTCTGAGGGATGGTGCCGGGTCGATGCCGCACAGCAATCGTGGGGCTCCTCGGCATGCTCATCGTCGGCTGCGGCGGTGGATCCGACCCAGCGAAAAGCCCAACCCGTACGACGACCAAGTCGCCCGCCATCGAGCAATACCTCCTGCGGACCAATGAGGTGCCTGACTTGGAGCCGGTGTCGTCGCCGCAGACGAACTCACGAGATCCGTTCCTGCTCCAGGAGGACGGCAGCAGGCACCTGGAGCACAGCGGCTACATCTCGACGACCTATCAGCCTGCCGAGGGCAGGAACGGTGCCGGCGTCAGCAGCGTCATGGTGTTCAAGACCGCAGCCGGCGCACGCGAATGGATGGCGTACGAGACGAGCCTCGACGGGATCCAGCAGCAGATCCCCGATGCGAAGATCAAGCGATTCGAGGTTGCCGAGGTCCCGGGTGCCAACGGCTGGACGGGCCCTGACCTGCACGGCAACGCGATCGGCCAGGTCTACTGGACCCAAGGACGCTGCATGATGCTGATCGGTCTCGAAGTCGAAGGGCCGCGCATCGAGCGGTTGTCAGCCGGCGTCAAGGCGATCTACGAGCGAACGGGCGGCACCTGCCTCGAGTGAGGCAAGCGCCGGACCACGGCATCCCCGCGCGGCACGAAGGCGGTTTCGGGCCCGCGAGGACACCGATCACGGCCGGCGCTAGGCCGCGAGGCCTTGGCGCCACGTCGAGTGCGCGGGGCGCCAGCCCAGCTCTCGCTTGGCCTTGGCATTGGATGCGCCCCGCAGCTCGGTCATGAGCACGACCCCCGCCTTGCCCGCGGCCAGCCGACCGACGAACCGCGGTATGCGCATCGGCTTCTTGGCGCCCAGCATCGCGGCCAGCTCGGGCAGCCACTCGGCGACCGTGGCGGGGTCGTCGTCGACGATGTTGTAGACGCCGCGGTCGCCGTTCTCGATCGCTGCGACGGTGGCTTCGGCTGCGTCGGCGATGTGGACGAACGACCACACTCCTCCCCCGTCGCCAACGACCGGGAACTTGCGCTTGCGGATCATCTCGAACTGCTCGGACCCGGGGGCCATGGACGTGCCCGGTCCGTAGAAGGCGCCGTAGCGCAGCACGATCCCCTCGGTCCAGGTCGCAGACAGCACGGCGCCCTCCAGGTGTTCGATCGCCCCGATCATGGCGCCCATCTCGCGCACGGGTGAGCTGTCCAGCGGGTCTCGCTCGTCCTTGACCGGACCACCGGTCCGGGCGTACGTGAACGCGCCGTTGCTCTGAGCCACGAAGCGGCGCACGCCCGCGGCGCGTGCCGCCGCGAGCAAGTTGTCCGTCCCCTCGGTCCGCAGGCGGTTGGTGGCGGCGAAGCTGCGCTCGAAATGCCGGGTGTCGATGGGCCCGATGGCGGTCAGCTGGTGGACGATCACGTCCGGCGCGGCCTGGCGTACGGCAGCCTCGACCTCGGCTCGATTGAGCGCGTCGGCCATGACCGGCACCGCCCCCAGTCGTGCCATCTTGGGCTCGTCCGACTTCTTGCGGATCATCGCGAACACCTCGTGTCCAGCCTCGGTCAGTCGCGGCACCAACTGCGTACCGATCGCCCCGGTCGCTCCTGCAATCAGAATTCTCATGTTCGGCTCCTGTTCGGTTCGGATGCCACTTGAACCGGATGGCCGCCCGTTTCCTGACAGAAGCTGCGCGTGATGCCCGTCACATCACGAGCAGCGGCTCCCCATGGTCGGCCGCGGCCCACTGCTCGGTCGCACGTACGAGCTTGTCGGGGTTGGCTTGCGTACGACACGCCGCGATGCCATCGTCGCCGACCTCCAGGCACATGATGGCGACGACCTGGCCCTCCACGACGGCCACGACGGCGGGTTCGCCGTTGGCGGTCCAGGCGTACAGCTCGGGCGATCCCCCGACGAGAGCCCGCTTGGCCTGTCCCGGCTTGACCATGCCCCACACGAACCTCGCGACCGCGACCGCGCCCTCGAACGCCTTGGTGCGCGCCGGGACCTTTCCGCCACCGTCACCGATCGCGGTGGCGTCCTTGGTGAGCAGGCGTACGAGCTCATCGGTCTGACCGCTGGTGGCGGCCGCGATGAATTCCTCGACGATCCGCTGGGCGGCGACCGTATCGATGTGGGGGCGGGCCTTGGCGTGCGCGACATGCTCCTTGGCCCGGTGAAAGATCTGCTGGCTCGACGCCTCGGTGATGTCGAGGATCTCGGAGATCTCCCGATGCGGGTAGTCGAAGGCCTCCCGCAGCACGTACACGGCCCGTTCGTTCGGTGACAGGCGCTCCAGCAAGGTCAGGACCGCGTACGTGACAGCTTCGTGCTGCTCCGCCGTGTCGGCCGGGCCGAGCATCGGGTCCCCTCCGAGCAGCGGCTCCGGGAGCCACGGGCCCACATAGCTCTCGCGTCGCGCCCGGGCTGAAGTGAGCTGATTGAGGCACAAGTTCGTGAGCACCTTGGTCAGCCACGCCTCGGGAACCTCTATGCGGTCGACGTCGGTGGCGTGCCAGCGCAAGAAGGTCTCCTGGACCATGTCCTGCGCCTCGTCCGCGGAGCCGAGCAGACGATAGGCGATCGCTTCCAGACGCGGCCGCGCTCGCTCGAACCGGTCGACATCCTCACGTGACACAGGCACGATCCGATCGTATTCCCCTGATGCTGCCATCAGCGGCACGCTGCGTTCGGGCCGCCGGTCAGGAGATCCATCTCCTGAGACGGCGTGTGCGTGTTCGGAGCTCGAAGCGTCAGCAGCGAGTCGCCGTGACGATGCGGTACTCCCCTCGAGCAGGAGAGTCCGCTGTCCGCTCGCGAGCAGAGGCGCCGCACAGCTCGATGAGATCGGCCCGCAGAGCGGCCTTGCCTCGTCGTCCAGGCGGTTGGCGCGCTGTGGGTCGGTCCGTAATACGTCAGGAAGTGGTCTGCGAACGCTGCCGCGCTCGCGAACCGCACGGGTACGACACCGGTCGTGGACGTCACGTCCGTCACGGCGTCTCCCAGCAGCTCGGCGACGATCGACTCGTTGCCCATCGCACGGGCGGCTGGGTGCGGCGGCGGGGAGACATGGCGTCCGACGGTCCGAGGATGCCGCCGACGAATCTCGCGGTCAGCTCGCCAGGGCGATCCGGCCGCCGGGCCGCGTGACCCGTGCGATCTCGTCCGCCGCAGCCTGGTGATCGGCTGCGAACATCACGCCGATCGCCGAGACCACGACGTCGAAGGCGCCGTCCGGGAACGGCAGGTCCTCAGCCGGGCACTCGACGAAGGTCGCCTCGACCGCTCGGCCGCGGCGCGGTCACGAGCGATCTCGAGGAGGGCCGGGACGTAGTCGATGCCCGTGACGTGGGCGCCGCCGCGGGCCGCCGCGAGGGCGCTGTGCCCCGTGCCGGTGGCGATGTCGAGGACGTTCTCGCCGGGCGCGATGCCGGCGGCTGTCACGACAGCTTCGTTGACCGGCACGGTCAGTGCCGCGATCTTGTTGTAGTCGCCGCTGCTCCAGACCTGCTGCTGCTTGGCCCGCAGCTCCGCGTACGAGTCAGTGGTGGTCACACTCATGGTGGTGCCTTTCGATGAGAGGCCACGCCGTTCGCGACCTCGATTGACCACAGCCTCCCCACCGCGTGTGCAGAAGGTGTGGACCTTTTGTGCAGGTGAATTCCCTTATCTCCCAGCGTTTGTGGCGGTAGCATCGGTGCGATGGGACCTGCCTTCCGGCTGCTGGGTCCGCTCGAGGTGCGCTCCACGTCTGGTGAGCTGGTCCACCTGGGCGGGCAGAAGCCGCGCGGCCTCCTTGCCATGCTCCTGGTCCATCGCGGTCGTCCGGTGCAGGCCGATCGGCTCGTGCACGCCCTCTGGGGAGAGTCGCCTTCCGACGGCGCAGCGGCGACGCTTCGCAGCCATGTCGTACGCGTCCGCAGGCTGCTCGACGAGGCCGGAACGCCGGCGCGCATCGAGAGCCGGTCCGGAGCGTACGTCCTGGTGGTCGAGCCGGAGGACGTCGACGCGGACCGGTTCGAGCGCCTGCTCGGCGAAGGTCGGGCCGCCGCCGCACGCGGGTCACTGACCGAGGCCGGGGAGCTCCTCGAGGAGGCTCTTGGCCTGTGGCGCGGTGAGGTGCTCGCGGACCTGGGAGCGCCGGAGTTCGCGGTCGCCCCGGCTGCGGACCTGGCCGAGAAGCGGCTGCTCGCGCACGAGGCGCGCCTGGACGTGCAGCTCTCGCTGGGCAGGCACGTCGACGCCGTGCCGGTCCTGCAGTCGCTGGTCGATGCGCATCCCTTCCGGGAGAGGTTCGCTGCGCAGCTGATGCTCGCGCTCTACCGCAGTGGCCGTCAGGCCGATGCGCTGTCTGTCGCTGCCTCGACGCGAGCCCGGCTCGCTGACGAGCTCGGCCTCGACCCGGGCGCCGAGCTGCAGGAGATCGAGACCGCGGTGCTGCGCCAGGACCGGCGCTCGACCTGATCGAGGCCGCACCCGCTGCGTCGGCCACGTCGATCGGCTCGCCCTGGCCGCCTCTGGTGGAGCGCAATGACGAACGAAACGTCCTCGTCGCTGCGGTGGCCGCCGCGGCAGCCGGCCACGGTCAGTGCGTGGCGGTGGCCGGCGATCCGGGCACCGGCAAGACCGCGCTCGTGAAGGCCGCGTGCGCCGACGGTCCCCCGCTACGCGTGCTGCGCGGGCAGTGCGACCCTTGACGACCCCTCGCCCGTACGGTCCGCTGCGCGACATCGCAGCGGCCGCTGCCGTGACCGTCTGGGATCGTGAAGCCGAGGTCGTCCTGTCCGAGATCTGCGACGAGGTGGTCGCGGCACTCGGCACCGAACCGACCGTGCTGGTGGTGGAGGACCTGCACTGGGTCGACGCCGCCACCGTCGAGGTCCTGAGGTTCCTCGCCCGCCGCTCCGCCACGCTGCAGCTGTCGCTGCTCGTGACCTACCGCGACCACGAGATCGGGCCGCAGCACCCCGCCCGGCCTCTGCTCGGCGACCTGGCCCGGCTCGAGAACGGTGTCGCCGTGCAGCTCGGCGCGCTGTCCGTCGACGGCGTCGCGACCCTCCTCGGAGCCGACCGCGACACGGACGCGGCCAGGTCCACGAGCTGACCGGCGGCAACCCGTTCTTCGTCGTCGAGGTGTGCAGCCAGCCCGACCGTCCACTCCCCCATCGATCCGCGACGCGTTGCTCGACCGGACGGCGACCCTCTCCCCTGACGACCTGCGACTCCTCCAGCTCGTGGCTCTGTCACCCGAACGCCTCGACGACTCGTTGCTGCGCGAGCTCCAGGTCGACCTGCCCGCCCTGAGCGCCTGGAGGACACGGGACTGTTGGTACGCGACGGCGCCGGTCTGGCGTACCGGCACGAGCTCGCTCGTCAGGCAGTCCTCAGCACCATCCCGACAGCCGGCGAACCGCACCTCCACGCCCTGCTGCTCGACGCTCTCGAGAGCAGCGGCCACGGCGAACCGGCGCTGCTGACGCACCACGCCGTCGGCGCGATCGACAAGGAGCGCGCGTTCACCCACGCACGCACAGCAGCTGAGGAGGCCGCGCGATCTGCCGCCCATGGCGAGGCGGTCGCGTTCTTCGATTTCTCACTGCGTGCACCGCGGCGGGACGACCCGGCCGCGCGAGCCCAGCTGCTCCTCCAGCTCGCGTTCGAGCAGTACCTGACCAGTCACCTCGCCGAGGCCACGGACACCGTGGGCGCCACGTTCGCGCTCTGGCAGCAGGCCGAGGACGGCGCAGGGCTCGCCGCCGCGTACGACCGGTTCTCCGTCTTCCGCTACTACGCCGGCGACCGCCACGACGCCGAGACGTACGCCGACCGGGCCGCTCGGGTCGCCGCGGAGACGGCCTCGCCGTCCCGCACGGCGCCGCGCGCGCCACCCGCGGCTTCCTCAACTACCTGCGTGGCGACCCGACCTGCACGGGAGTGCGCCGGGAGGCAGCAGCGGTGGCCGAGAACACCGACCAGCGGATGCTCGGGGTGCGGGCCGACCTGATCACGGCACTGGCCGAGGTCGCCGCCGACGACGAGGCAGCCAGGTCGCGTCTGCTCGGTGTCATCGCCGAGGCTCGTGCCGGAGGGTGGGACGAGCTGGCCTCGACCGGGTGGTCGCAGCTGTCGTCACTCGACGTCGAGCACGGACGTCTGGGCCTCGCTGAGGAGATCCTCGACGAGTCGATCCCGTTCACCGTGCGCCGCGACATCCCGATCTGCCGACACTGGCAGACCGCGTGCGGGCCCGTGTGCACCTCGGGCACGGAGAGTGGGACAGCGCCCTGTTCGATGCCGACGACGTCATCCGGACCGACGGGATGGAGGTCGCCGGCTGTGGCCCTACCTCATCTCGGGGCTCGTGCCCGTACGCCGCGGAGACGATGCCGAGGTCGACAGCGTGCTGGATCGTGCGTGGCGACTGGCTGAGTCGATCGACGAGCCGATCCGCCGGCTGTCGGCGCTCGCGGTGCTCGCGGAGGTCATGTGGACGCGCGGCGACGCCGATCCACGAGTCGTCGAGCACGGCGCGGCCGACCTGGCTCGCTTCGGGAGTGCACCGGGTGCGCATTGGGCCGCAGGCGAGCTCGCAGTCTGGCTTGGTCGGCTCGGGCTGCTGCACGATGTCCCGTCCCACCTCGTCACGCCGCACGAGGCATCCCTGGCCGGACGACACCGGGACGCGGCCACGTGGTGGCAGGATCGCGGGCACACGTTCCAGGCGGCACTCTGCCTGACGGACTCGGACGACCCTGATGACCGGCACGAGGGTCTGGCCACCATCGAGTCGCTCGGCGCGGCCGGAACGCTCACCCGGCTCGCCGCGTCGCTGCCCGTGGCCCAGGTCGGCCAGGAGGGCTGACAGCCTGCACACATCGTGCACGCAAACTGCACGGGCCATCGGGATCGTGATGCTCAGCATCAGAACCCGAGAGGAACCACCATGTACCACCACCACGCCCACGTCATGTGGCAGCAGGACGATCGCCGTCTGGCGGCGCTGCAGAAAGACGGCGATCGAACCTCGAGGCCGTCGAGCGCACCCGCGCCAAGGCGGCATCGACCGACCAGTCGAGCGACGTCCTCGACGCTGTGACGGCGCCGATCCAGGCATCTGCGCCAATTGCGACGCCGAGCCCTGCCGACCGGACCCCGGTCATGGCCCGCCCTGACCTGACTCCCTGGGGGTCGGGCGCGCCTGTACATACTAGTTGTTACAGTTCTCGTATGAGCGCACGAGAACAGCTGACCGAGGCCATGGCCGAGCTGCTGTGGGAGCGGGGATACGCGGCAACGAGCCCGCGGGACGTCATGGCGCGAGCCGGGGTCGGCCAGGGCAGCATGTACCACCACTTCAGCGGCAAGCACGACCTGGCCGTCGAGACCCTGACGGAGGTGGCCGAGGTCCTGACCGAAGGGTCGTCCGTCCTCGAAGGAGACGGCTCGCCGCTGGAGCGCCTGAAGGGATACCTGTCGGTCCCCCGCCCGGGCACCCGCGGTTGCCGCATCGGCCGGATGACGCAGGACCCGCAGGTCGTGACTGACGCCGAGCTCATCGCGATCGTCGCCAACGCGTTCGACATCGCGCTGGGGCGCTGGGAGCAAGCGATCGCTGACGCGATAGCCGCCGGAGAGCTGCCCACGAGCGTCGTGCCGACTGACCTCGCCCGTACGTTGGCCGCCGTCATCCAGGGCGGGTACGTGCTCGCCCGTGCCCAGGGTGACCAGGCACCGATGGACGCCGCGATCCGTGGCGCCGTGTCCCTGCTCGACGCCGCTCACGCGGCAGTCGCCCACGACTGACCAACCCACGAAGGAGAACCCCATGACCGTACGAATCGGGATCAACGGCTTCGGCCGGATCGGCCGCAGCTACCTCAGGGCCGCGCTGCTCAGCGACGCCGACATCGAGGTCGTCGCGATCAACGACATCGCCGATGCCGAGACCCTTGCCTCACTGCTGGAGTGGGACTCGATCAGCGGGCATCTCGACGGGGTGCAGGTCGACGGCGACGCCATCGTGGTCGAAGACGCCCGTATCCGCGTGACCGCAGAGCGCGAGCCGGCCAACATCCCCTGGGGAGACGAGCGGGTCGACGTCGTCATCGAGTCGACCGGCCGGTTCACCGATGCGGCCAGTGCCCGCGAGCACCTGGCCGCCGGCGCGCGCAAGGTCATCATCTCGGCGCCGGCGTCGGGCGATGTGCCGTCAGTGGTGCTGGGCGTCAACGACGACGCGATCGACGCGTCAGGCGATGTGTTCTCCAACGGCTCCTGCACGACCAACTGCCTCGCCCCGATGGCCAAGGTGCTGCACGAGGCATTCGGCATCGAGTCCGGGCTCATGACGACGATCCACGCCTACACCAGCGACCAGCGCCTCCACGATGCTCCGCATGGCGACCTGCGGCGCGCCCGTGCCGCAGCGATGTCGACGATCCCGACGTCGTCCGGTGCCGCCAAGACGATCGGTCGGATCATCCCCGAGCTCGACGGCAAGCTCACCGGTCTCGCGCTCCGCGTGCCCGTGCCCGTCGGCTCCATCACGGATCTCACGGTGCAGCTGACGAAGTCGGCAACCGTCGAGGAGGTCAACTCCGCCTTCCGCGCAGCCTCAGACAGCCCGGAGCTGGCGCCCTACCTTGCCTATTCCGAGGCGCCCATCGTGTCGGCTGACATCGTCGGCAACCCGGCCTCTGCGATCTTCGACGCTCCTCTGACGCAGGTCGTCGGCGACCAGGTCAAGATCTTCGCCTGGTACGACAACGAGTGGGGCTTCTCGAACCGGCTCCTGGACCTGTCCGAGCGCATCGGCGCCTAGTCGCTGCGCCTCAGCTCGCGAGCGCCGAGTCCACGTCGAGGCAGGCGTTCGCGAGCCGGCCGACCGGGTCGGCCAGCAAGGGCTCGAAGGCCAGCTCGGCCGCACCATGCAGCACCGAGTCACCGCCGAGCCCGGGCAGCGTCACGAGCACCTGCTCGCGCGGTGCCGACAGGGCGTGCACCGCCAGCTCGCTGTCGACGTCCTCGCGTACGAGGGGGAACAGCGAACGCAGGTAGCCCCCGAGCACGATGACCCGCGGGTTGAGCAGGTTGACCGCCCCTGCGAGGCCGCGGCCGAGGTGCTGGCCGACGATGCGCAGATCGGGGGTCGCCTCGTGGACGCCCTCGAGGAACTCCCCCAGCGCGCCGACCTGCTCAGGCGGGCAGCCGATGGCCAGAGCGATCGCGGGAGCACCGATCTCGGTCTCCCAGCAGCCGTGTGCACCGCAGTGGCACAGCTTGCCGCCGGGGATGAACGGCATGTGGCCGATCTCGCCGGCATAGCCACCGGCACCTTCGAGCTTGCGACCGCCCACGATGACACCGGCACCGACGCCGACCTCGCCGGACAGGTAGACGAGGTCCTCGACGCCGACACCGGCACCGCGCAGGTGCTCGGCCAGGGCTCCGAGATCGGCGTCGTTGCCCAGCACGGGCATGCCGACGGGGCCGATCTTCTCGGACAGGATCTTGGCGAACGGCACGTCGTGCCAGCCGAGGTTGGGCGCCAGCCGTACGAGTCCGTCGTCGCCGCGGATGATGCCCGGCACGCCGAGCCCCACGCCGACCAGGGCGGCGTTGGGCTCGACGTCGCGAACGACGAGACGCATCAGGTCGACCACGGATGCCGCAATGGCATCGGGGTCGTGGTCAGGAGGGACCGGACCGGTGGCCCGGGCCCGGATGACCCCGCCGAGGCCCACGCGGGCGACCGTCAGGCCGTCGACCCGCAGGTCGACCGCCAGGACGTAGGCACCAGTGCGCGCCTTGACGTCGACCGACGGGCGCCCGGCGCCGATCCGGGTCCCTGAGGGCTTGGCCTGATCGGCCAGCCCCAAGGACTCCAGCTCGGTCACCAGACCCGCGATCGTGCTGCGGTTGAGACCCATCCGAGCCGTCAGCTCGGCACGAGAGATCCGGCCCGCGCGATGCACGTGCCCGAGAGCTGTCCCGAGATTGTGCCGGCGAACGTCCTCCTGATTCGTGCCGACCCCCGAGCGTCCGGCTGTAGCCATGGGCTATCCCAGACCTGTCGCCGAGCGCCGCCGGCGGGAGATCGCATCCACGCTTGCGGCGAGCAGCAGCACTCCACCGGTGACGAGGAAGTTGATGTACGACGCCTGTGCCAGCAGACCGAGGCCGTTGGCGATCGTGGCGATCACGAGACCGCCGATGACCGCGTCGCTGGCCTTGCCCTTGCCGCCGAAGAGGCTCGTGCCGCCGATGACGGCCGCGCCAACGGCGTAGAGCAGGACGTTGCCGCCGCCGGACGAGGTCGAGACCTTGCCGCCGTAGGACGCCGCGACGATGCCGCTGAGTGCCGCCATCGAGGAGCAGATGATGAACACCGAGATGCGGATGCGGTCGACGTTGATGCCGGCGCGGCGCGCCGCCTCGGAGTTGCCGCCGACGGCGTAGACGTGGCGTCCCCAGGTCGTACGACTGAGCATGAACGTCCAGAAGATCAGCAGGAGGATGACCATCGGGATGACGTACGGGATGCCCTTGATCGGGAAGTTCGGGTTGACGCTGCGGTTCTGGTTGAGCACGTACGTCACCACGAGCAGGATGGCCGCAACCGTGATGATCTGGGCGACGACCACGGCCAGCGGCTGGTGCTGCAGCTTGAGCGACACCTTGCGGCGGTGCTGGATGAGCCGAAGGGCGGCGAACCCTCCGATGATCACGACGGCTGCGATCCAGCCGGCCGCCACGCCCATGTTGTTGTTGGCGATGCCGCTGATGACTTCCTGGTTGACGCGGACTGACCCGCCCTCGCCGATCAGCTTCAGGGTCACGCCCTGCAGGCCGAGGAAGAACGCGAGCGTCACGACGAACGACGGGATGCCGAGCTTCGACACGAGAATGCCGATGATCAGCCCGATCGCCGCCCCGGTCACCAGCGCCGCAGCGACCGAGACGATCCAGTTCTGGTCGTGCTCGACGAGCAGCACGCCCATGACACAGGCGGAGACGCCTCCAGCGACTCCGGCTGACAGGTCGATGTCGCCGAGCAGCAGCACCGGCACGAGCGCCATCGCGAGGATGATGATCGAGCCGGACTGGGTGAGCAGGTTCGCGAAGTTGAGGTTCGACAGGAACCGGTCGTTGGCGAAGCCGAACACGATGAACAGCACGACGAGGCCCAGGACGGACGGCAGGGCGCCCATCTCTCCACCGCGTACGCGGTTGATGTAGGCCTGGACGGACTCGCCGAGGGTGTGGGACTGGGTGAGGTCGGACGCGAAGCCCGCCTCCTCCGATTCAGTGATGATGTCGGTCATGATGTCTCCCGATCAGGCCGTGGTGGACGGTGCCGAAGCAGCGCCGAGGTCAGAGGATTGTCCGGTCGTGATCAGCTCGACGACCTGGCGGGACGTGACGTCCTTGGTGGCGACGTCGGCTGCGACGCGGCCGAGGTAGAGGGCCGTGATGCGATCGGCGACCTCGAAGACGTCGGTCAGGTTGTGCGAGATCAGCAGCACGCCCACGCCGGAGTCGGCGAGGCGGCGGACGAGATCGAGCACCTGACGCGTCTGCGCGACACCGAGTGCAGCGGTCGGCTCGTCGAGGAGCACGATGCGCGAGTTCCACAGCACCGACTTGGCGATGGCGACGGTCTGCCGCTGGCCGCCGGAGAGGCTGGCCACGCTCTGACGCACGGACTTGACCGTGCGGACCGACAGCGAGGTCAAGGCCTCGCGGGCCTTGGACTCCATCGTGGTCTCGTCGAGGACGATGCCGTTCTTCTTCTCGCGGCCGAGGAACATGTTCTCGACGATGTCGAGGTTCTCGCACAGCGCGAGGTCCTGGTAGACGACCTCGATGCCGAGGGCTGCGGCGTCCTTGGGGCCGTGCACGTTGACGGGCTTGCCGTCGAAGAGGTACTCGCCGGTGTCGATCGGGTAGATGCCGGCGAGGGCCTTGACGAGGGTGGACTTGCCGGCGCCGTTGTCACCGACGAGCGCGGTGACCTGTCCGGGATAGATGGTGAGGTCGACGTCATGGAGGACGTGGGCCACACCGAAGCTCTTGTTGATTCCTCGAAGCTCGAGGAGGGGGGTCGATTCGCTCATGGTGAGCCTTCCAGGGGGTGCAGGATCCGAGATGAGGTGGTGCGAAGACAGCATCGGGTGCGGTCCCCCGGAGATTGCCCGGAGGACCGCACCCTCAGCAATCAGCTGATGCCAGCGTCAGTGCACAGCTTGGCGTAAGCGCCGGTGCACAGATCGGAGGCCTTCATGTCGCCCGAGTCGATGACAGCCTTGACGTTCGACTTGTCGATCGCAACCGGGTCCAGAAGGATCGCCGGGACGTCACGCTTGCCCGTGTCGTCCTTGACGGTGCCCGTGGTATCAGCCTTGCCGCCCTTGGCCATGGCAATCGCTGCCTTGGCGAGCGCGCCGGCCTGACCCGTGGCGGACTTCTGGATCGTCATGCACTGGTCACCCGTGAGGATGTTCTGCAGACCCTCGACCGTGGCGTCCTGGCCCGTGACCGGGACCTTTCCGTTCTGGCCGTTCTTCTTCAGGATCGAGATGACGCCGCCCGCGAGACCGTCGTTGGCCGCGTAGACGCCGTCGACCTTGCCGTCGACCTTGGTGTAGAGCTGCTCGAAGATCGTGACGGCCTTGTCGTTGTCCCAGTCCGGGACGGCCTGCTCAGCGACCTTCTTGTAGGTCGAGACCTTGTCGAGGACGCTGTGGGCACCCTGCGAGAAGAGCGTCGCGTTGTTGTCGGTCGGCGAACCGTTGAGGTAGATGATGTTCGCATCCTTGTCGCCGAGGCACTTCTTGAGTCCCTCGCCCTGGAGCGCACCGACCTTGCTGTTGTCGTACGAGATGTAGACGTCAGCCGAGCCGCCCAGCGTCAGACGGTCGTAGTCGATCGTCTTGACGCCCTGCTTCTTGGCCTTCTCCTCGATGGCCGAACCGGAGTCCGAGTCGAGGTTGACGATCGCGAGGACCGTCACACCGTCGGTGATCATGCCGTCGGCGATGGTGGCCATCTTGTCGGCGTCGCCCTCGGCGTTCTGGATGTCGTACTTGACTCCGGCAGCCTTGAAAGCCTTCTCCAGTGCGGGACGATCGGCGCTCTCCCAGCGGACCGAGGACTTGGTGTCGGGCAGGATGACGCCGATCTTGCCGGCCTTGTCCTTGCCACCGCCACCGCCGCCGTCGCTGCCGTCACTGCTGCCGCCGCAGGCGCTGAGCGCGAGGCTCGCACCCATGATTCCTACAAGTACGAGATTGCGTGTCCGCTTCACACAGACCGCCTCCTATTTCCTCCAGTAGTGCGCCGGGGCCGACATTATTTCGTCCACGTGACGCGTTTGTTGTTTGCCACAACCTATACCGTGACTGGGGTCACGTCCAGCGATTCAGACAACAAATGGTTACGTGTCGATTACGCCAGGACGCAGCAAGGGCACCGCCATGACGGCGGTGCCCTTGACCTGCGGAGATGCTCAGTCGAGCAGGCTGCGCAGCACGTACGGCATGATGCCGCCGTTGCGGTAGTAGTTGGCCTCACCCGGCGTGTCGATGCGCACCACGGCGTCGAACTCGACGTCCCCAGCCTTCACGTGGACGGTCTTGGGCGTACGGCCCTCGTTGAGCTCGGTGATGCCGGTGAAGTCGAACGTCTCCTCCCCCGTCAGCCCGAGCGACTCGGCGTTCTGGCCCTCCGGGTACTGCAGCGGGAGGACGCCCATGCCGATCAGGTTGGAGCGGTGGATGCGCTCGTAGGACTCGGCGATGACGACCTTGACGCCCAGCAGCGCCGTGCCCTTGGCGGCCCAGTCGCGCGACGAGCCCGAGCCGTACTCCTTGCCGGACAGGACGACCAGCGGGACGCCGGCAGCCTGGTAGGCCTCGGACGCCTCGAACACCGACGTGACCTCGCCGCCGTCGATGAGGTTGCGGGTGAAGCCGCCCTCGGTGCCCGGTGCCATCTGGTTGCGCAGGCGGATGTTGGCGAACGTGCCGCGGATCATGACCTCGTGGTTGCCGCGACGCGATCCGTACGAGTTGAAGTCGCGCGGCTCGATGCCGTGCTCCGACAGGTACTTGCCGGCCGGGCTGTCCTTCTTGATCGCTCCGGCGGGGCTGATGTGGTCGGTCGTGACCGAGTCGCCGAGCTTGAGCAGCACGCGCGCACCGGTGACCTCCTCGACCGGCGACGGCTCGAGAGCCATGCCGTCGAAGTAGGGCGCCTTGCGGACGTACGTCGAGTCGGGATCCCACTCGAACACGGCACCGTCGGGCGTCGGCAGGTTCTGCCAGCGCTCGTCGCCGGCGAACACGTCGGCGTACTCCTTGGTGAACGTGGCCGAGTCGATCGACGAGGCGATGACGTCCTCGACCTCCTTGGGCGACGGCCAGATGTCCTTCATGAAGACGTCGTTGCCGTCCTGGTCCTGGCCCAGCGGATCGTTGTAGAGGTCGACGTCCATCGAGCCGGCCAGCGCGTACGCGATGACCAGCGGCGGGGACGCGAGGTAGTTCATCTTGATGTCGGGGTTGATGCGGCCCTCGAAGTTGCGGTTGCCCGAGAGCACAGCGGTGACCGCGAGGTCGCCGTCGTTGACGGCCTTGCTGACCTCGGGGATCAGCGGCCCGGAGTTGCCGATGCACGTCGTGCAGCCGTAGCCGACGAGGTTGAAGCCGAGCTTGTCGAGGTAGGGCGTCAGGCCGGACTTCTCGTAGTAGTCAGTGACGACCTTGGATCCGGGCGCCAGCGTCGTCTTGACCCACGGCTTGCGCTGCAGGCCCTTCTCGACGGCCTTCTTGGCCAGCAGCGCCGCGCCGATCATGACCGACGGGTTGGACGTGTTGGTGCACGACGTGATCGCGGCGATCGTGACGGCGCCGTGGTCGACCTCGAACTCGGTGCCGTCCTCGAGCGTGACCTTCTGCGGGTTGCGGACGCGCTCGGCGCCGTTGCCGCGAGGTGCGTGCGGCTCGTCGGCGCCGTTGTGCTGCGACGACGTCGGCGAGTCCGAGGCCGGGAACGACTCGTCGACCGACTCGTCGTAGCCGTTGAGACCCTGCTCGTCGTGGTCGACGTAGTCGCGCAGGGCGGAGCGGAACGACGACTTGCTCTCGGTCAGCGACACCCGGTCCTGCGGACGCTTGGGGCCGGCGATCGACGGGACGACGTCGCCGAGGTCGAGCTCGAGGTACTCCGAGTAGCGCGCCTCGCGGTCGGCGTCGTGCCACAGGCCCTGCGCCTTGGCGTATGCCTCGACGAGCGCGATCTGCTCGTCGCTGCGGCCCGTGAGCTTGAGGTACTTGGTGGTCTCGTCGTCGATCGGGAAGACCGCGATCGTGGAGCCGTACTCGGGGCTCATGTTGCCGATCGTGGCGCGGTTGGCCAGCGGTACGGCGGCGACGCCGGGCCCGTAGAACTCGACGAACTTGCCGACGACGCCGTGCTTGCGGAGCTGCTCGGTGATGACGAGGACGAGGTCGGTCGCGGTGGCGCCCTCGGGCAGCTCGCCCGACAGCTTGAAGCCGACGACGCGCGGGATCAGCATGCTGATCGGCTGGCCGAGCATCGCCGCCTCGGCCTCGATGCCGCCGACGCCCCAGCCGACGACGCCCAGGCCGTTGACCATCGTCGTGTGCGAGTCGGTGCCGACGCAGGAGTCGGGGTAGACGACCGTCGAGCCGTCCGCCTCACGCGTGAAGGCGACGCGGGCGAGGTGCTCGATGTTGACCTGGTGCACGATGCCGGTGCCGGGCGGGACGACCTTGAAGTCGTCGAACGCGCCCTGGCCCCAGCGGAGGAACTGGTAGCGCTCGCGGTTGCGCTCGTACTCGATCTCGACGTTGCGCTCGAACGCCTCGGGCGTGCCGAAGACGTCGGCGATGACGGAGTGGTCGATGACCATCTCGGCCGGTGCGAGCGGGTTGATCTTGGTCGCGTCGCCGCCGAGGTCGGCCATCGCCTCACGCATCGTGGCGAGGTCGACGACGCACGGGACGCCGGTGAAGTCCTGCATGATCACGCGGGCGGGCGTGAACTGGATCTCCTTGCTCGGCTCGGCGTTCGCGTCCCAGCCGGCGAGGGCCTCGATGTCGGCCTTCGTGATGTCGGCGCCGTCCTCGGTGCGCAGCAGCGACTCGAGGAGCACCTTGAGGCTGAACGGGAGGCTCGAGACGTCGAGCCCGTCGCCTGTCACCGCGTCGAGGCGGTAGTAGTCGTACGTGGAGTCCCCGACTGTGAGGGAGTCCTTCGATCCAAAGCTGTCGACGGCCATCGTCATTCTCCTTCGCGTCGTCTTCCATCCTGCCCAGCACTGCTGCGCAGCGCACGGTCAGGTCGTCCTAACCTCATGCGCGAATGTCTCTTGATATCAAGATACATGATATCGAGACGACGGGCACCCCAACCCGCGCTCAGAACGGCTTGGGGAACTGCAGGAGAGGCGAGAACCAGGCGATGTAGATGATCGCCACCGCGAGCAGGCCTGCGACCCCGGCGACGTCGAGCGCGACCAGGATCCTCTGGCGCCCGTCCGTGGTCATCGCATCGGGGCCGGTGCCCCGTACGACCTCGGTGCGCGCGATGCGGTCGGCGAAACCACGATCGCTCGAGATCAGCAGCGGGACGACCAGCACGATGAGGGCGAGATAGGCCGCGCCGCCGAAGTGCCAGCTCTCCGGCGTGAGCCGGCGGAACACCGTGGGCAGACCGATCGGGATCGCCGCGACGGCCAGGTCCAGCAGCACCGCCATGATGACGCCACGGAGGATGCCCCGGGCAGCACCGGTGGGTGCGCCGTCACCGGCGTCGACCACCGCAAGACCGACGCGGTGCTTGCCGATGCTGTGCCCCCGCAGGCCCTGCCGCAGCCCGTTGTTCCAGATCAGGAACAGCTCCCCCGCGATCAGCCCGCTGAGGATCAGGTCGTCGGAGAGGCTGATCGACCAGAAGTCGTTGTTGCCGCCGGCGACCAGCTCGCGGATCCCGCGCCCGATGAAGTAGGCCAGCGCGCCCAAGGAGAACGCGGCGCAGAACAGCAAGGCGTCGTGCCCAAGAGCCTGCCGGCGCAGCTGCTTGATCGTCCTGAACTCGCTCATGAACGCTCCTAACGCATCGATCGTACGTATCCGACGAGCTTGCGTCCGTCACGCACCCGGTCTTCCCAGGTGATGCCGAAGCCGAGCAGGACGGCGCTCACGGCGGCGATCAGCACGACTCGTGGAGCGGCGTTGGCGTACGGGCCGATGTTGAACAGGACGAGCAGCGTGATGATCGTGACGCCGAAGACGAACGGCGCCTGCCAGTTGAAGCGGATGCCCAGGGCGAGAGCGACGACCGCGCCGAGCCCGAGCAGCAGCGCGCGGAGGTCGGTCGGGTCGGCCAGGGCCTGCGGCACGCTCGGCAGCAGCGCCAGCGCCAGCCCGGGTCCGAGCAGCAGCCAGGTCGAGATGTCGGGCTGCCGCCGCGTGAAATAGAGGCCGGCCGCCAGCGCGATCGCACCGAGCGGGAGCGTGTACGCCTCGACGAACGAGAACCCGCTGTCGACGATGAGCAGGATGTACGCCACGACCAGCGCCACCGCGCCCGGCCAGGCATACCACCGGCGATCCCGGACGGCGGCCGCCGACGCGATCAGCGCGACGCCGGCGATCGTCCACCGCACGGCCAGCTCCGAGGTCGAGCCGGGAACGACGAGCGCCACGAAGCCCGCGAGGGCGGCAGCTGCCTCGACCGGGATCCGCAGCGTGTGATCGCGCAGCAGCGTGCCGGTCGCCGCGATGATCGCGAGCGCGGCCGCCAGCACCACGAGGGGGGCCACCGCGTCGTCGATGTCGAGCAGGTCCACCAGTCCGGCCACTCCGCCCAGTCCCAGTGCCACGGCGAGTCCGGCGTACGCCTGGCGTAGCAGCTGAGGTTCCTTGCCGAGCGCGAGTCCGGCGAGGATCAGCGCGCCGACGAGCCAGGTCGTCGCGGAGACCCCGTGCGACGACACTGTGAGCCCCGATGCCGCAGCGACCGCGAACACCGCCGCCGGGCCCGCGAACAGCGCCGAGCCACGTGCCTGGACGGCCAGGAGGACGGCTGCCACGACCAGCAGCACGGCGGCGATCGCCCAGATCGGCAGCCGCATCGTGACGACGGCATCCACCGAGCCGAGGGCGACCGCACCGGCGACGGCCGTCGTGGCGTACGCCCGGAAGTCGGCCAGCTCCGGCCAGCGGGTCACGAACCAGACGACTGCCACGAACGCGACAAAGACGATCGGCGCGGCCCAGACGGTGTAGTTGTCGACCGATGCAGCGTCGAGGCGGGTGTCCCACGCGGCGCTCCGCGAGCCGCTGAGCACGGCTGTCGAGGGTCTCGATCGCGTCGGCGAGCAGCCCGACCTGCAGGGCGAGGATGCCGCCGATGACCGGCACGGCGCCGCACCGCACACCGCGGACCCAGTTGTTGCTGCCCCGCATGGCGGCGATCGCGAGCACGACCGCCAACCCGGCGACGGCGAGCCAGACGCCTTCAGGGTCCCGCGCGTCGGCGGCCGGCGTGATGACCAGCGCGCACACGGCGAACACGGCGAGCGCGACACCCGGGATGCGGGCGGGAGGCACGAGCCAGGCGACGACCACCGAGGCGATCGCCATGACCACCATCGCGTAGCCGTGACCGTCCTGGCCGAGCTCGCTCAGGCTCGGGTGGTCGACGAGCTCGACGAATGCCGAGACGTACGCGGCGATGAAGAATCCGGCGAACACGACACGCGCCGTGATCGTCATGGGCCGGAGGCCAGCCGGCCGGGTGGCCAGGGCGAGGAGCCCCGCGACGACGAGCGCGACGATCGCCCGCCACCCGAAGTCCCAGTCCTCGGCGACCGCGCCCGCGCCGATGCCGGCGATCGTGATGCCGATGCCGCCGGCGATCGCCGGGGCGATGAGGGCCGCGCCGACGGGCTTGCGGGCCCACAGGGCGATGCCGACGCTGATCGCGAGCGCGACGACTCCCCAGACGACCCACGCCCAGGCGATCGACACGCCGTCGAGGCCGAGCATCCCTTCGTGCCGCGCGGCGAAGAAGTCGAGCGTCAGCAGGGCCAGGACGATCGTCCAGACGGCTTCGGCGGATGCGCGCAGCGGCCGCCGCGTCACCCATACGCCAAGCGCGGCGAACGCAGCGGTGACGCCCATCAGCACGAGAGTGCGGCCGACCAGGCCGAGGTCACCCCAGGATCGGGTGACGAAGATGAACCCGGCGACGATGAGGCCGAGGGCGCCGAGCGTCAGCAGGATCGTGCCGACCGACCAACGGCGTTCCTTGGGGGGCGGCTGCTGTCCCATGCGCGGGTACGTCGGCAACGGGCCGTCCGGCGGCTGAGCAGTCGCCGTCGGCGGGACGTACGGCGGCGCTGCCGGCGGTGGCTGTGGCTGGGACATCTGCGGCGGCTGGTTCTGCGGCATCTGCGGCGGAGGTTGCTGAGTCGGCGGAGCTGCGAACGGGTCCGGGCCGGCCGCCGGCGGCGGCGTCAGCACCGCGCGATCCCGCGTGAGCGTCGCCCGCGCCAGCAGCTCGTCAGCCTGCAGAAGCGTCTGCCAGAGCTGCCGGACCTCGGCCGACGTCAGGTCGAGGCCGCAGTGCGGACACGTCGACTGACCGGCGATTGCGCCGCGACAGTCCGGACAGGCTTGCGGGTCTGCGAAGCGCATGGCATCACTGTGTCCTGACGGTCACCCGCGCACAAGCACCGCCACGCATTCGACGTGATGCGTCATGGGGAACAGCGCAAAGGCGCGCAACCCCGCCAAGGCGTAGCCCCGGGCACCGAACGAGGCCAGGTCGCGGGCCAGGGCTGCGGGGTCGCACGCCACGTAGACGATGCGTCGCGGCGCCAGGTCGACGATCCCGGCGACAGCCTTCTTGGCGCCCGTACGCGGAGGGTCGAGGACGACGACGTCGGCCGACTCCCCCACCGACCCGCTGCGGAGGGCGCGTTCGACGGTCTCACCGACCAGCGTGACCTGCGGGAAGTCGTGCAGGTTGCGGCGCGCGTCGCGGGATGCGCCGCGGTCCGACTCGACGCTGAGGACGAGCCCGTCCTCCCCCGCCTCGTCGGCCAGGAACGTGGTGAAGAGCCCGACGCCGGCGTAGAGGTCCAGCACGGTGTCGCCGGCCGCCACCTCGGCAGCCTCGATCACCGCCTCGACGAGCGTCGCGGCGGCATCGGGATGCACCTGCCAGAAGCCCGATCCGGAGACCCGGAAGTCCGCTGCCAGGACGGACTCGACGACCGCGCCGTGTCCGCCTCGCGTCGTGCCGTCGACCGCCACGACACCCCCGACGGCCGCCTCGACGTCATCGGGGATCGACGCGTCCGTGACCAGGAGCGTGTCGCCGGTCGACGACACGATCGCCTCCACCGACTCGGCGTCCCACTCGCGGCCGAGCACGGTGGGCAGATCGGGATGCGCGATCAGGCAGCGGTCGACGGGGATGATCTCGTGCGAGCGGTGCTTGCGGAGCCCGGGGCGGCCGGCGTCGTCGACCGCGAACTGCATCCGCGTACGCCAGCCCAGCGCGTCGGGCTCGACCGCCTCGACCTCGCCGTCCCAGGTGATGCCGGCAAGCCGGCGCAGCTGCTCACGTACGACGTCGCCCAGCAGCTCGCGCTGCGTCGCCGGATCGACGTGCTGGAAGTCGCAGCCGCCGCACAGCCCGGGTCCGGCATACGGGCACGGCGCCTCGACCCGGCCCGGCGCCGCCTCGATGACCTCGACGGCGTCGGCGCGCAGGAACGACTTGGAACGGTCGGTGATGTGGATCCGTACGCGCTCGCCGGGCAGCGTGTGGCGGACGAACACGACCTGGCCGTCGAGCCGGGCGACGCAGTGGCCGCCGTGGGCGATCGGGCCGACGTCGACGATCGGGTCGTCGGACATGTCTAGCGGTCCCGGTAGCCGCGGCGGACGTCGCCCGGTGCCGGACGGTCCCTGAAGAGGCGCTTCTTGGCGCGGCCCGCGGAGCTGAGCTGGTAGGGCACGCTCGTGACCATGACGCCGGGCATGAACAGCAGGCGACCCTTGAGCCGCAGGGCGGTCTGGTTGTGCAGCAGCTGCTCCCACCACTTCCCGACGACGTACTCGGGGATGTAGACCGTGATGATGTCGCGAGGGCTCGACTTGCGGAGCTCCTTGACGTAGCGGATCACGGGCCGCACCAGCTCGCGATAGGGCGAGTTGACGACCTTGAGCGGGATCGGGATCTCGAGGTCCTCCCACTGCTTCATCAGCGCTTCGGTGTGCGCGGGGTCGAACTCGACCGTGAGCGCCTCGAGCGAGTTGGGCCGCGACACCCGGGCGTACGCCAGCGCGCGCATCGTCGGCTTGTGCACCTTGCTGACCAGGACGATCGCGTGCACGCGGGACGGCAGCGTGACGTCGGAGTCGTCGATCTCCAGCTCCTCGGAGACCCGGTCGTAGTGCCGGCCGATGCCGCGCATCAGCAGGAAGATCGCGATCATCGCGACGATCGCGATCCACGCGCCGGCGAGGAACTTCGTGATCAGCACGATGACCAGGACCGTCGCGGTCATGCCGAGGCCGATCGAGTTGACCGTCTTGGACCGCTTCATCCGTGCGCGTGCAGCCGGGTCCTGCTCGGTCTTGAGGTGCCGGTTCCAGTGCCGGATCATGCCGAGCTGGCTCAGGTTGAACGAGACGAACACACCGACGATGTAGAGCTGGATCAGCCGGGTGACCTCGGCGTCGTAGACCTGGATCAGCACCACCGCCGCGACCGCGAGCAGGATGATGCCGTTGCTGAACGTCAGGCGGTCACCGCGGGTGTCGAGCTGCCGCGGCAGGAAGCCGTCGCGGGCCAGGATCGAGCCGAGGACCGGGAAGCCGTTGAAGGCGGTGTTGGCGGCCAGCACCAGGATGATGCCGGTGCAGGCGATCGTGAAGTAGAACAGCGGCGAGAAGTCGCTGTAGAGCGCCTTGGCGAGCTGGCCGATGACGGTGTCCTGCTCGTAGCCGGAGCCGACGGGCTTGCCGTTGGCCTTGATGCAGCTGGTGCGCGGGGTCCTCGACGTACCGGAGCTTCATGAGGTCGGCCAGCACGACGATGCTCATCAGCATCGTGATCGCGATCGTGCCCAGCAGCAGCAGGGTCGTCGCGGCGTTCTTGCTCTTGGGCTTCTTGAACGCCGGCACGCCGTTGCTGATCGCCTCGACGCCGGTCAGTGCCGCGCAGCCCGACGAGAACGCGCGAGCCAGCAGGAAGACCATCGCGAGCCCGGTCAGTCCGTTCGCGGCGTTGCCCTCGGCGGTGATGTGATACTTCGCGCTGTCCGCGTTGGGCAGGTCCCCGAAGATGTAGCGCGCGTAGCCCCACACACCCATCAGGATGATCGAGATCATGAACAGATAGGTCGGCACCGCGAACGCCTTGCCGGACTCCTTGGTGCCCCGCAGATTCATCGCCATCAGCACGAACACCAGCACGGATGCGGCGGTGGCCTCGTGCCCGTCGAGCCACGGCAGGGCGGAGCTGGCGTTCTGCACGCCTGAGGAGATCGAGACGGCGACCGTGAGGACGTAGTCGACGAGCAGCGCGCTGCCGACGGTCAGGCCGGCGGTCGGGCCGAGGTTGACGGTCGCCACCTCGTAGTCGCCGCCGCCGCTTGGGTACGCGTGCACGTTCTGCCGGTAGGACATGACGACGATCGCCATGACACAGGCGACGGCGATGCCGATCTTCCAGTTGAAGGCGTACGCCGACAGTCCGCCGAGCGACAGCGTCAGGAAGATCTCGTCAGGCGCATACGCCACTGATGACAGCGCATCGCTCGCGAACACGGGCAGCGCGATGCGCTTCGGGAGAAGCGTCTCACCGAGCTGGGTGCTACGGAGCTTGCGGCCGACCAGCGCGCGCTTGGCGACCTCGGTGATTCCCACGAGAGACGATGCTAGACCTCACACTGAGTGGGCGCCGCGCCAACTCCCGTTGCGGTGTAGCGTCGCCTGCGTGCACATCGTGATCATGGGCTGCGGCCGAGTCGGTTCGACCCTCAGCCGAAGCCTCGAGGAGCGCGGCCACACCACGGCCGTCATCGACTCCAACCCCGACGCGTTCAGGCGGCTCGGCCCCGGTTTCAGTGGCATCACGGTCACCGGCATGGGCTTTGACCGCGACGTCCTGATCAAGGCCGGGATCGAGCGCGCCGACGCGTTCGCCGCCGTGTCGAGCGGTGACAACTCCAACATCATCTCCGCGCGTGTCGCCCGCGAGCAGTTCAAGGTCGACAACGTGGTGGCCCGCATCTACGACCCGGGCCGTGCCGAGGTCTACGAGCGGCTCGGCGTCCCCACGGTCGCCACGGTCCCCTGGGCAGCCGACCAGGTGCTGCGCCGCGTCGTTCCCGCAGGCACCGAGCCCGCGTGGCGCGACCAGACCGGCGAGGTCCGCCTCGACCAGGTCTACGCGCCGATTCCATGGATCAGCCGACGCATCGCCGAGCTCGAGGACGCCGCGGGCGTACGTGTGGCCTATCTGCGACGTCTCGGCACCGGCGTCATCGCCACGCCCGACACCGTGATCCAGGAGGGCGACTACTTGAGCCTTTTCATGCGCGAGGACAACGCCAGTGAGGCACTCGCCGCCCTCGAAGCCGGACCGGAGGACGACTGATGCGCGTCGTGATCGCAGGAGCAGGCGCCGTCGGCCGTTCGGTCGCCCAGGAGCTCATCGACAACGGGCACTCCGTGCTCCTGATCGACAAGTCCCCCGCATCGATTCGTGCCGACGCCGTGCCGGAGGCGCAGTGGCTGCTCGCCGACGCCTGTGAGCTGTCATCGCTCGAGGAGGCCCAGCTCGAGTCGTGCGACGTCGTCATCGCGTCGACCGGCGACGACAAGGCCAACCTCGTCATCTCCTTGCTCGCCAAGACCGAGTTCGCGGTGCCGCGGACGGTCGGCCGGGTCAACCACCCCAGCAACGAGTGGCTGTTCAGCGAGTCGTGGGGCGTCGACGTCTCGGTGTCCACGCCGCGCATCATGTCGGCGCTGGTCGAGGAGGCGGTCTCGGTCGGCGACCTGGTGCGCCTGTTCACGTTCCGGCAGAGCAACACCAACCTGGTCGAGCTCACGATGCCCGAGGACTCCCCGTACGTCGGCAAGCGGGTCGGCGAGGTGCCGTGGCCCGACGACGTCGTGCTCGTGGCGATCCTGCGCGACAACGCGATCCAGACGCCCGACGTCGACCGGTCGTTGGAGGCCGGCGACGAGCTCCTGTTCGTGACGCCGGAGGACGCCGAGGACCACCTGGGCGAGCTCCTCTCCCCCAAGCACTGAGCTCCGGCTCAGGCTTCCTTGCGCTCGATCGGGGTGTGGTTGCGACCCAGCAGCCAGGCCATCGCGGCGAACGAGGCGATCTGCAGGGGCCAGCCCAGCGCGATCTTGGACGTGCCGAGGAGTGCGACATGGTCGGTGGCCCACAACGGGTACTGCACCACGACGCGCAGGATGCACGGCGCGGCCATCATCCAGGTCAGCTGCGAGCACAGCTTCACGAGCCCTCGGTCCTCGTGCCATGCCGTCGGGTCGCCGGTGACGCTGCCGATCATGAAGCCGAGCAGCGGCCAGCCGACGATGATCGACAGGATGAAGACGACGGCGTAGCCGCCGTTGTAGAGGATGCCGGGCAGGAACACGTCGCGCGCCTCACCCGAGCGCGACGCGAAGATCGCGGCGATGCCGATGCCGAACAGCGAGTTGAGCACGAACTGGACCGTCGAGCGTTGCGCCAGGCGTACGACCAGCAGCGCCACGGTCGCGACGACGCTGATGATCAGCGACAGCTTGAGGTCGTGGGAGATGATCCAGCAGATCGTGAACAGCGCAGTCGGGACGGCGCTCTCGATGATGCCGCGCCGGCCGCCAAGTGCCTTGGCCAGCTGTCCTCGCACGAGCTGCTCGACGGTCTCGTACGCGTCAGTCCCCGGATCGGCTCCGTGGGGAGTGGTCATGCCTCGAGTTCGTAACGTGGGTTGTAGATCACGCGATCACCGTTGCGCATGCCGATGCGGCCGTACGCCTTGAGCTGCCGGCCGGCGGAGACGCCTTCGATCTTGCGGCGGCCGAGCCAGATCAGGGTGACGCAGTCCGAGCCGTCGTAGAGCTCGGCCTCGAGGGCCGTGACACCGTCGACCGGACGCAGCGTGACGGAGCGCAGGACGCCGTGGATCGTGACGACTGCGCGGTCGGCCTGGGATGCGATGAGCTTGCAGCCGGCCTTGGCGGCGTCGTGCTGGAGCTCCTCGGCCTCGATGTTCTCGGTCGAGAGTCGTTCAAGGGTTCTGCTGATGCGTCCCATGCTGAAATTCTACTCCTCGTCCGGTGCGGCGACGGCGTTCTCGGGCAGTGTGAGCAACAGCGCTTCGCGGGGGATGCGGGCCTCGTTGCCGCGCACCACGATGACGTCGCGGAAGGCCTGCATCAGAGGGCCCTCGTCGCTCGGGTTGAGACCGGCCTCGCCCAGGAACGTGCCCCGGAGCAGCCAGCGCGGACCCTCGACGCCGACGATGCGGCTGGGCTGGAAGCCCTCCTCACCGTCCGGCAGCTCGACCGGCACGCTCACATGGAGCTCCGGGCCGAACGGTCCGTCGATCTGCGTGCTCGTGCCGCCCAGCCGGGTGACCTCGAGGATCAGGTCGTCGCGTACCTCGTCCCACAGCCCGCCGGAGCGGGTCGCGGCGAACGCCCGCACCTCCAGCGCGGCGTCCTCGGCGACCAGGACGACCGACGCGATCTGGCCTTCCTCGCCCTCGGCAGGCAGCTGGATCGAGAACGCCTCCTGCCCGCGCACGAGCAGCGGTCCGAGGTCGACGTACGACGGGTCACCCTCGGGCGACTTCTCCGACGCGTCCCACGGGCCGTTCGCGCGTACGTCCGGCGGGGTCTCGACCTCGACGACGTCCTCGTCGATCTGGTCCTTCTTGCGGCGGCGCACCATCAGCTTCTCTCCCCGTGGGCTTCGGCGGTCGCGTGACCGCCGGTCGAACCGTACCCTCCGGCACCGCGCACCGAGTCGGGCAGTGACTCGGTCTCGGTGAACGCCACCCGTTCGACCCGCTGGATGACCAGCTGCGCGACGCGGTCGCCGCGCGTCAGCCGGACGGACTCGCGGGGGTCGTGGTTGACCAGGAGGACCTTGATCTCCCCACGGTAACCCGCATCGATCGTCCCCGGCGTGTTGACGATCGACAGACCATGACGCAGGGCCAGTCCTGAGCGAGGGTGGACGAAGGCAGCGAGGCCCTCGGGCAGCGCCACGGCGATGCCGGTGGGGACGAGCACGCGCTCGCCCGGTGCCAGGTCGACGTCGACGGTCGTCACCAGGTCGGCTCCGGCGTCGCCGGGATGCGCGTACGCCGGGAGCGGCACTCCCGGATCCAGCCGTGTGATGCTGACCTCGAACATGGCAGCGACCCTACCTGCGTCGGCTCGCCGGCCGGCATGAGGCAAGGTTGAACCGTGACGACGTACCGCGAACGCCTGACCGCCCCGGCATCCTGGTGGCTGGCCGCCCTCGTGTTCGCCGCCGCATGGGGCTGGATCATGCTCGTCGCGACGAACTGGTCCATCGCGATCGTCGCGACCGTCATCGTCGCCGCGCCGTGCCTGTACGCCGTGTGGCGCTACGGCTCGCTGCTGATCTCGGTCGACGCCGACGGTCTCCGAGTGGGTCGCGCGTCGATCGATCGCGCTCACGTCGGAGCGGTGGAGCCGCTGCACCGGGCGGAGTACCGGCTCAAGCTCGGCACGGACGCCGATGCCCGCGCCTATCTGGTCACCCGCCCCTACATCGACCGCGGCGTGCTCGTCCCGATCGCGGACGACACCGACCCCACGCCCTACTGGATCGTGTCGAGCCGTCGTCCGGACGCGCTCGCCGCTGCTCTGGGCCACACTGAGAATGCGCCGGCGCCGGCGCACGACCCGAACGGAGACACCCCCGGTGGCGAAGAAGAAGGCTAAGCAGGCCGACAAGCTCCTGGCCGAGGCTGCCACGACGCCCAAGACCAAGGCACCCGGCAAGGGCACCTGGAAGCTCATGGACCGCGGCTCGTCGATCGTGGCCGGCCTGGTGGCGCAGCGCGCGTCGGTCCTGGCGTGGCGCGCCGTCACCGGCAAGAAGCCGCCGAGCAGCGGGCGGCACCCCGACGTCACGACCGGTGAGGCCGTGGCCTGGGCTGTCGTCGGCGGAGCGATCATCGAGCTCGTCAAGGTCGGCGTACGCCGTGGCACCGCGACCTACTGGGTCAAGTCGACCGGTCACCTGCCGCCCGGCATGAAGCCCCTCGAGAACTCGGCCCGGAAAAAGGAAGGGGAGCCGGTCCTTGCGGATCCGGCTCCCGAACGTTCGACCAAGAAGAAGGTCAGTAGGCGCAGTCGCGGCAGATGAGCACGCCGTTCTTCTCCGACGCCAGCTGGCTGCGGTGGTGCACCAGGAAGCAGGACGAGCAGGTGAACTCGTCGAGCTGCTTGGGCACGACCTGGACCGCGAGCTCCTCGTGTGACAGGTCCGCACCGGGCAGCTCGAAGTTCTCGGCAGCCTCGGTCTCGTCCTCGTCGACCTTGCCCGAGCTCTTCTCGTGCCGACGCGCCTTGAGCTCCTCGATGCTGTCCTCGGACTGCTCTTCTTCGGTCTTGCGCGGTGCGTCGTAATCGGTAGCCATCAAATCTCCCTTTGTGCGGAACAACCGGCGTGATTGTGCCACACGCCCCAAATGTTCCGTTCGTCAGAACCCACAAGCACGTACGAGGGCGAAATATTCCTCAGCAATCGCAGGATGAGCAGCCATCACCATACGCTCGTTCGGGCCGCCGTCGAAGCCACTCAGGAGCAAGCCCGATTCGGCCGCGATCAGCCCGCCCGCAGCGAGGTCCCAGGGCTTGAGTCCCTGCTCGAGATAGGCGTCGTAGTGGCCCTCGGCCAGGCCGCACAGATCCAGCGCCGCGGAGCCGATCCGGCGGATGTCGCGCACCTGCGGCAGGAACGTCGCCATGGCGGCGGCCTGCGCCGTGCGGATCTCGGGGAGGTAGTTGAACCCGGTCGCGACGAGTGCATGGGCCACCGATTCGGGCTGCGGCGCGGACAGCATCCGGCGCTCGTCCCCCTCGTAGCGCCACGCCCCGGCGCCGCGCACCGATCCCCACTCCGCGCCGGACGCGATGTTGATGACGTGCCCGGCGACGACCTCGCCGTCCTGCCGGGCTGCGATCGAGACGGCGTACGACGCGATGCCGTAGACGAAGTTGACGGTGCCGTCGATCGGGTCGACGACCCAGTCGACGCCGGACGTCCCGATGACGTCGTTGCCCTCCTCGCCGACGAAGCCGTCGTCGGGCCGGGCCGCGAAGATGCGCTCGCGGATCAGTCGCTCGGAGGCCTCGTCGATCTCGGTGACGACGTCGGTGGGGCTCGACTTGGTCGCGCGATGTCGACGCGGCCCGACGGTCGGCGGCCGGCGACGAACGCGGCGGCTTCGCGGCCGACCTCGCGGGCCAGCGTCAGGAGCTGTTCAGTCATGCCGTCGTCGCGATGCCGTCGCCGACGCCGCCGATCGTCGGCAGCGCGGATCGCGGGTTGAGGCAGCAGTCGACCGGACACACGTCGTGCGACGGTCCGAGCTCACCCACCGAGCAACGCTCCACCTGCTCGCCGCGCTCGACCGCCGCGCGCTCGAGCACGAGGTCGCGCACCATCGCCACGAAGTCGGGGTGCGCGCCGGGGGTGTCGACCCGGTCGTAGGCCATGCCGAGACCGTCGGCGGTCATCTTGGCCTCGGTGTCGAGGTCGTAGATGACCTCCATGTGGTCGGAGATGAAGCCGATCGGCACGACCACGACCGACCTGATGCCGGACTCGTGCAGCTCACGCAGGTGGTCGTTGATGTCGGGCTCGAGCCACGGCATGTGGGGTGAGCCCGAGCGCGAGCAGTAGGCCAGCGACCAGCGATGCGTGCCGACGCCCTCGGCAACCAGCTCAGCGACGCTCTCGTGCTGCCGGACGTACGCCTCACGGCCCGGTCCGCCGCTGGCGAGGTTCATGGTCTCGGGGATCGAGTGGGTGACGAACACGACGTGCGTGCCGTCAGGTGCGGTGGCGAGCGCCTCGGCCGTCGCCTCGGTGAACGGACCGACGAAGCCCGGATGATTGAAGTAGTGCCGCAGCCGGCTGAGCTCGATGCCCGAGACCGCTGACCGCGTCGTAGAGATCCTCGCGGTACTGCCGGCAGCCGGAGTAGGACGAGTAGGCGCTGGTCACGAAGCAGGCCGCACGACGTACGCCATCAGCCGCCATCTGGCGCGCGGCGTCGCGAAGGTAGGGGTCCCAGTTGCGGTTGCCCCAGTAGATCGGCAGGTCGACCCCGTGCTCGGCGAAGTCCTTGCGCATGGCGTCGAGCAGCTCGATGTTGAGCTCGTTGATCGGAGACTTCCCGCCGAACAGGAAGTAGTGCTGGCCGACCTCCTCGAGACGCTCGCGCGGGATGCCGCGGCCGGCGGTGACGTTCTCGAGGAACGGGACGACGTCGTCGGGATGCTCGGGTCCGCCGAACGACACGAGCAGGAGTGCGTCGAACGGGCGGGCATCCATGTGCTCATCATCCCACCGCCACAGATATGGTCGGCATGCTGGGAGGCCTTGGATGCTGACGACATATCGGGACGTGCTGTCACGACCTGGTGCCGCGCTGTTCTCCGTCACCGCCGTCGTGTCGCGGCTGCCGTTGTCGATGGCCGGGTTCGGCATCGTGCTGCTGGTCTCGGAGCGGACCGGGTCGTACGGCCGCGCGGGCGTGCTGGCCGCGGTGTACGTCCTCGCGGCGGCGGCGTTCGGCCCGTGGCAGGGCCGGCTCGCCGACCGGCTGGGCCAGGCCAAGGTGCTGTGGGTCGTCGGCGCGGTCTACGCGTTCGGGATGGGTCTGACGCTCGTCGCGGTCGACCGCGAATGGGCGACCCCGCTGCCGCACCTGTGCGTCGCGATCGCCGGTCTCGCCACGCCGCAGACCGGCAGCATGGCCAGGGCGCGGTGGACGCATGTCGTCGCCGAGCGCAGCCAGCTCAACACGGCGTTCTCGATCGAGGCGGTGCTGGACGAGGTCGTGTTCATGGTCGGCCCGGTCCTGGTGACCGTGCTGACGCTGCAGATCTCCGACTTCGCCGGGCTCATCTGCGCGGCAGCCGCGGCTTCGCTCGGGTCGTGGGCACTCGCCGCCCAACGACGTACCGAGCCGCCGCGGATCGAGCACGTCGCCGGGGCCCGTGAGCCGATCGGCTGGGGCCTGCTCGGCCCTGTCGTCGTGGCGTCGATCGGGCTCGGGATGCTGTTCGGATCGGCCGAGGTCATCGTCGTCGCGTTCTGCACCGAGGAGGGCAACCGCGGTGCGGCCGGGTTCGTCATCGCGATCTGGGCGACCGGCGAGCCTCATCTCAGGGGTCGTCGATCGGGGCACTGCCGCAGCCGGCCGAACCACTGCACCGGCTGCGCGCGGCACTGCTCGCGCTCTCGCTGCTGTTCGCCCCACTCCTCGTCCTGCCGGGCATACCCCTGATCGCGGCGGGCATGTTCCTGACCGGCTTCATGATCTCCCCGACCCTGATCGCGATGGTCAACCTGATCGAGCAGCACGCGCCGCCGTCCCGGCTGACCGAGTCGCTCGTGTGGATGACGACCGGCGCTGCGGTCGGTGTCGCGCCGGGCGTCCGCGATCGCCGGCTGGGTCGTCGATCATCACGGCGCCTCGACAGGCTTTCTGGTCCCGCTGATCTCGGGTCTTGCCGGCGCGGCCGTCGCGTGGAGCATCCGCACACCGTCGCGGGACGCGGCGGGGTGAACATCGGACCGATGTGGCATTAACCTTGGGCTCGACATGACCCAACTCACTCTCGCCGAGCGCAGCGTCGAGCTCGTACGCACCTGGATCGATCCCAAGCACACGTCCGCCCGCCGAGCCGATCCGTCCGCCGAACGCCTCGCCAAGCTGCTCAAGGACCCGCACGGGCTCGAGTTCACGATCGGGTTCGTCGACCGCGTCGTACGCCCGGACGATCACCGGGTCGCCGCGCGCAACCTGCGGGCACTCGCGCTGCACACGCCGTCGTTCCTGCCGGCCGGCCAACGCGTCCTGCTCAAGCTCGGCGCCGTGACGGCGGTCCTGTTCCCCAAGCTGGTCGTGTCGATCGCCCGGCGCACCCTGCGACGCATGGTCGGCCACCTCGTCGTCGACGCCCGTCCCGTGCAGCTCGGCAAGACGATCAAGCGCCTGCGCGCCGGTGGCGACCGGCTCAACCTCAACCTGCTCGGCGAGGCGGTCCTCGGCGAGGGTGAGGCCGCGCACCGCCGCGACGGCACGATGGAGCTGCTCGAGCGCGACGACGTCGACTACGTGTCGGTCAAGGTGTCGTCCGTCGCCAGCCAGCTGTCGATGTGGGCGTTCGACGAGTCCGTCGCCCGTGTCGTCGAGCAGCTGACGCCGCTCTACGAGCGCGCGTCGACCGGCGAGCCGACGTTCATCAACCTCGACATGGAGGAGTACCACGACCTCGACCTCACGGTGGCGGTCTTCAAGGCGATCCTCGAGTCCTACCCCGACCTCGAGGCCGGCATCGTCCTGCAGGCCTACCTGCCGGATGCGCTCAGCGCGATGCAGGACCTGCAGGAGTGGGCGGCCAAGCGCCGGGCGCAGGGCGGGGCGCCGATCAAGGTGCGCGTCGTCAAGGGCGCCAACCTCGCGATGGAGCGGGTCGACGCCGCGATGCACGGCTGGCCGCTGGCGACCTGGCCGACCAAGCAGGAGACCGACACCAACTACAAGCGGGTCCTCGACTGGGCCATGACGCCTGAGCGGGTCGATGCCCTCCGGCTCGGCGTCGCCGGCCAGAACCTGTTCGACATCGCGTACGCCTGGCTGCTCGCCGGCGATCGCGGCGTACGCGACAGCGTCGACTTCGAGATGCTGCTCGGCATGGACAGCGGTCCGGTCGACGCCGTCCGCGACGACATCGGGCAGCTGCTGCTCTACACCCCGGTCGTGCACCCCTCGGAGTTCGACGTCGCGATCTCCTACCTCGTACGCCGGCTCGAGGAGAACGCCAGCAGCGACAACTTCATGTCGGCGGCGTTCGAGCTGGCCGACGAGCCCGACCTGCTGGCCCGCGAGATCCAGCGCTTCTTCGCCTCCGTCGATGCCCTCGACGACGCGGTGCCCGAGCCGCACCGCACGCAGAACCGGATGACCGAGGTCGCCCCCGTACGGTCCGGGGCGTTCACCAACACCCCGGACACCGACCCGTCGACGGCCGGCAACCGCGAGTGGGGCCGCCTCGTGCTCGCGCGATCGGCCTACACGCAGCTCGGCACCGAGACCGTACGCACCAACAAGATCCCCGGTCCGGCGAGCCTCGAGAGCGTCATCCAGGACACCCGCGTCGCGGCCAAGGCGTGGGAGGGTCGCGGCTCCGAGGTCCGCGCCTGGATCCTGCACCAGGCCGGCAGCGCGCTGGCCGCCCGCCGCGGGGACCTCGTGTCCGTCATGGCCGCCGAGGCCGGCAAGACCATCGCCGAGGCCGACGTCGAGGTCAGCGAGGCGATCGACTTCGCGCACTACTACGCCGAGTCCGCCCGCCGCCTCGAGGCTGTCGACGGCGCGGAGTTCGTGCCCGACACCCTGACCGTCGTCGCTCCCCCGTGGAACTTCCCGGTCGCCATCCCGGCGGGCTCCGTGCTCGCCGCCCTGTCGGTCGGCAGCGGCGTCGTCATCAAGGCCGCGCCACAGACCCGCCGCTGCGCCGCCGTCATGGTCGAGGCCCTCTGGCAGGCCGGCGTGCCGCGCGACGTGCTGCGCTACGTCACGATCGACGAGGGACCGCTCAGCAAGGCGCTCATCTCGCACTCCGACGTCGACCGGGTCATCCTCACGGGTGGCTGGGACACCGCCAACCTGTTCCGCTCGTGGCGGCCCGACCTGCCCGTTGCTCGCCGAGACGAGCGGCAAGAACGCCATCATCATCACGCCGAGCGCCGACATCGACCTCGCCGTCGCCGACCTCGTCAAGAGCGCGTTCGGGCACGCCGGCCAGAAGTGCTCCGCCGCAAGCCTCGCCATCCTGGTCGGGTCGGTCGGCGACTCCGAACGGTTCCAGCGACAGCTCGTCGACGCCGTCTCGTCGCTCAAGGTCGGCTTCCCCCACGACCCCGAGGTCACGATGGGGCCGATCATCGAGCCCCCGCTCGGCAAGCTCGCCGAGGGCCTGACGTCGCTCGGCGACGGCGAGGAGTGGCTGCTCGCACCGCGCCAGCTCGGCGCCGATCCCCGCGTGTGGTCGCCCGGCGTCCGCACGGGCGTACGTCCCGGCAGGCCGGTTCCACACGACGGAGTACTTCGGCCCGATCCTCGGCATCATGAAGGCCCGTTCGCTCAACCAGGCCATCGAGTGGCAGAACGCCACCGACTACGGACTGACCGCCGGCATCCACTCGCTGGACGCCAAGGAGGTCAACACCTGGATCAACTCGGTCCAGGCCGGCAACCTCTACGTCAACCGCGGCATCACCGGCGCCATCGTGCAGCGCCAGCCGTTCGGCGGCTGGAAGCGGTCATCCGTCGGCACGACCGCCAAGGCCGGCGGACCCAACTACCTGACCCACCTCGGCACATGGCGACCGCGGCCGTTGCGCGCCGCCGAGTCGCCGGAGCTGTCACGTGAGGTCTCCCGGCTCCTCGACTCGGTGCGACCACACGTCAGCGGCGCCGAGCACCGCGACCTCATCGCCGCGGCGTCGTCCGACCACGTCGCGTGGACCCGCGAGTACGGCGTCCTCAAGGACGTGTCCAAGCTGGGCGTCGAGCGCAACGTGTTCCGCTACGTCCCCGTCCCGGTGGCGATCCGCTTCGACGGCAACTTCCTCCCCGAGCTCATCCGGGTGCTGCTGGCTGCTGCGCGTACGGGCGCACCGATCGCGGTCAGCTCTCGCACTCCCCTGCCGTCCGGGCTCGCGCCCAAGGCACGGATCGAGACGCACGACGCGTGGCTCGCGCACATCGCGGCGACGCGACCGCCGCGCATACGCCTGGTCGGCTCCGATGCGAGGGACGTCGCCGTCGCGGTCGACGGTGATCCGGATGTCGCGATCTATGCCGGCCCGGTGACCCCGTCCGGTCGTGTCGAGGCCCTGCCGTTCCTGCAGGAGCAGTCGGTGACGATCACCAACCACCGCTTCGGCAACCACGACCCCGAGTTCGACCTGGTACTCCCCCGCACCCCCCGCTGACCAGATCCCTCGCTGGGAGTGACGTTCGGGTCGCGAATCGCCGCGCACACCCGACGCAAACGTCACTCCCAGCAGGGGTCTAGCCGTGCGGGATGCCGGGCGGCAGGGGTGCGGTCCAGCCGCGCTTGAGGGCGATCAGGCGCCAGCCGAGGCACACGACGAACGCCAGGGCGTACCACCACTCGACGTATCCCTCGTGGTGCACGATCGTCGCGATGAAGGCGCCGGCGAAGGCGGGCGTCGCGTAGAGCTCGCCGCGGAAGATCACCGGTACGCGCCCCGCCACGACGTCGCGCAGCATGCCGCCGCCGATGCCGCTCAGCGTGCCCAGCACCGAGGCGGCCAGGACCCCGAGCCCGGCCTCGTCCGCCTTGACCGCGCCGGTGACGCAGAACAACGCCAGGCCGACCGCGTCGAGCACCATGATCTGGCGCTCCATCCGGCCGAACGCCGGGTGGAACACGAACACCGCGAGGGCTGTCGCGGCGGGCACGACGAGGTAGCGCCAGTCGTCGAGCGCGGCCGGCGGCACCGACCCGATCAGGACGTCCCGCAGGACACCTCCGCCCAGGCCCGTGATGAGCGCGAGGACCGTGACGCCGAAGACGTCCAGCTCCTTGCGCACGCCGACCAGGGCCCCGGTCGAGGCGAAGACCGCGATTCCGGCCAGATCGAGGACCAGGAGGAGGGTGTCGGACACGTCGACGACGCTATCTGGTCTCGGCGCGTCACCGCAGGTTCGCAATCTGCGCGCCTAGGATGAGAACACGCTTCGAGTGAACGCCCACCCGGAGCCGGCGTCACATTGGAGGCGATGACATGCGTGATCTCGGTCTCGACGGACTGAGCGAGGACAGACGGTTCCTCATCGCGCGTGATTCGTCCACCGGTGAAAGATTTCGCATCCCCGCTGATCACCGCCTCGCTTCCCTGATCGGCAAGCCGTCCCACTCTGGGAACACCTCCGGCCAGTTGGAGATCCGCATGGAAAGCTCACTCAGCCCGCGCGACATCCAGACCCGCATACGCCGCGGTGAGACCCCGCAGGCAGTCGCTGACTCGGCCGGTGTCCCGGTCGAGCAGATCCTCGGTTTCGCCGGCCCGGTGCTCGCCGAGCGCGAGTACATGTGCGAGCAGGCCCGCAAGACCTCGATCCGTCGCAAGCACGTGGGCGGTGCCGGCGTGCTGCTCGGCACCCTCGTCACCGAGAACATCGCCGCCAACGGCGGTGTGCCCGAGTCCGCCGCCTGGGACTCCTGGCGGCGCGAGGACGGCCGCTGGAACGTCCAGGTCACCCCCGAGGGCGCCGCACACCCGGCGAGCTTCCTGTTCGACGTCAAGAGTCGCTACGTCGTACCGGCCGACGAGTTCGCCCACGACCTGGTCGGCGACGTCGCCCTGCCCGACTCGGCCGACATGGCCATCGCGGACGCCGTACGTACGCCGACGCGCCCCGAGGCACCCGAGCCCGTTGCGCCGCTCGAGGTGGTGGACGAGCTCGACGTGCCCGCACCCGTGGAGGAGGGCCCGCAGATCGGCGTCGCGTCGCTCAAGGAGGCCCGCGATCGCAAGGCGCTCGAGCAGCTGACGATCAGCGAGCCTGAGGTCGCCGAGCCGACCGCCGAGGTCGAGCACGAGGTCGACGACTTCGAGGACTCGCTCGAGCACGATGTCGCGGTGCCCGACACGATGGGCCCCCGCAAGAAGCGTCACGAACGACGTCGCGTCCCCAGCTGGGACGAGATCATGTTCGGCGACAAGAACGACTGAGCGTCGCCCCGCGATTTGTGGACTTCGAGGCGTCTCAGCTACCAGCTGAGACGCCTCGAAGTCCACAAATCGCGGGGCTGGCTCAACCAAACGGCAAGACATCAGGCGACATGGCTGAAGCCTTCGCTGATGCGGCGGTCATCCTGCGGCGATGGTGCCGGCGGCACAGCACCTCGTAGCCGACGACGCGATCGTCCTCGTCGGGTGTCAGCTCGTGGTCGACGTCGCCCACGACGATGACATCGCCCTCCGTGACCATGATGCCGTCCTCCGTGCGCGCGTTGTGGGTCGCGCGCTCGCCGCACCAGCACAGCGCCTCGACCTGCAGCGTGTGCACCCGGTCGGCGAGCTCGATGAGCCGCGCCGATCCGGGGAACAGCTGCGTACGGAAGTCGGTCAGGATGCCGAAGGCGAAGACGTCGATCGACAGCTCGTCGGTGATCTTGGCCAGCTGGTCGATCTGGTCCGCGGTGTAGAACTGTGCCTCGTCGCACACGAAGTAGTCGATGCGGCCGCCCTGGGTCAGCTCGTCGACCGTGAACTGCCAGAAGTGGAACTCGTCGTCGACCTCGATCGCCGGGACCGCGAGCCCGAGGCGGCTGGACAGCGTCGCGGTGCCGGCGCGGTCGTGCGACGTGAAGACCCGGCCGACGCGCCCCCGGGCCCGGTGGTTGTGGTCCATCTGCAGCGCGAGCGTGCTCTTGCCGCAGTCCATCGTCCCGGAGTAGAAGTTCAGCTCTGCCACGGCCACCATCCTGCCAGCCAGGTCATGGTGCGACGAGGACCGGTATGCGCAGCTCGGCCTCGCTGATCGAGCCGTGGAAGCCGGTCATCTTGAGCTCGATGCCGAACTCCCGCGACGAGAACACCGCGAAGTCGTCGAGTGCCGCAACGAGCACGTCGCCGATGCGGCCCCGCACGTCTGGCGCGATCGGGCCGAACCAGTCCTCGATGCCGTCCTGCGTACGTACGAGGACGCGGTCACCGAGCTCGGCCTGCCACTTCGCTGCCACGTCGGCCGCCGCTCCGGCTCGCGTGTAGACGTGCCGGAAGCGAGCCTCGCCGGCCAGCAGCGTGACGTCGTCGAGCAGGTGCGCCGAGGAGTCGACGTCGAACCTGTCGGCCTTGGGCAGGTCGATCATGCCGTGGTCGGCGGTCACCAGCAGGACCGTGTCGCGCGGCAGCTCCTCGCGCAGGTCGGCGAGCTCCGCATCGATCGTCGTGAGCATCGTGCGCCACTCCTCCGACGCGCAGCCCTTGCCGTGGCCCGTGTGGTCGAGCCGCGACTCATACGCATACGTCATGGCCCGCGTGGAGGACTCGACGACCTCGACGACGACGTCGAGGCGCTCCCAGACCGAGTTGATCCCGTGGAACGGCACGCCCCGCTGGCTGCACAGTGTCAGCCCCGAGTCGGCGAACTTGGCGTCGTTGACCGACGAGGCGGTGATGCCGGCGTCCTGCATGCGCTCGAGCACCGTGCGGTGGGGCTGCCAGAGCAGCGGGTCGACCGGTTGGTCCCACTTGAGCGAGTTGAGCCGCTGGCCGCTGCCGGGCACGCGCGACGTGTAGCCGACCATGCCGTGCGCACCGGGCTGCAGACCGGTGCCGAGCGAGGTCAGGCTCGTCGCGGTCGTCGACGGGATGCCGCAGACGACGTCGTCGACGTTCTTGAGCGAGCTGAGGAACGGTGCCGCGTCGGCGTGCTCGCGCAGGAGGTCCAGCCCCAGCCCGTCGACGAGGAACACGACATATCGCGGCGCGTCCGGGAGACCCAGCGAGTTGGTGAAGTCCGGAGCACCCAGCGCGGCAGCGACCGAGGGCAGGACCTGGTCGATCGTCGCGCGGCCCCCGAGTCCGGCCAGCGTCATGCCGTACGGCCGGCGGTCGCAGCCGACAACGTACGCGCGAAGCCGAGCAGGCGCTCGACCGCCGAACCGCCATCTGCCGCTGCCGCGAGCCGCAGGGAGAAGTCGTCGCCCGTGAGGCTGCCGGTGTAGCCGTGATCGGCCTCGCAGTCGGGATCGGAGCAGCGCGCCGGCTCCAGCTCGACCCGCGACACCGCGCCCCAGCCGACCGTCAGCACGGCTTCCTCGAGCTGCTTGGACTTCGACGTCACCATGCGGGTCACCAGGACCGAGCGCACCTGGCCGAGGGCGACTGCCTCGGACGTCGTCGACGTGTAGGGCTTGGGCAGCAGGTCGTCGCCCGGGTGCTCGTCGGTGTGCACCAGCACGAGGCGGCTCGGCGTCAGCGCGAGCACCGTCATGTGGCGGCGGATCTCGTCGTGGTCGAACGTCGGCTCGTGGTGCAGGACGTAGGCGGCAACGGGTTCGCCGGCGAGGGCGTCACGCAGGCCCTCTGCGACGATCTCGGGGTAGTAGCCGCTCGTGGAGACCTCGTCGAACAAGGACTTCGTGTCGTCGGTGGTCATCACGCCAGCGTATCTCCCATCGAGGCAGGCTGACTGAGGCGGCGTACGTACCACTCGCCGCGGCGATCCGCCGACGGGACGACCTTGGCACGTGCGCTCAGCGCGGTGTATCCCTTGCTGTGCACGAGCACCGGCTCGAGGTCGAGCTCGGCGATCTCTGGCAGGTCGTCCTTCATCGCGGCGAGCCGCACGATGATGTCCTGCAGGGCATCGACGTCGACGGTGTCGGACCCGCGGTAGCCGTAGAGCAACGGGGCGGACCGCAGGTCGCGAATCATGGCCTCGGCGTCGAGATCGGTCAGCGGCGGGATGCCGTACGACCGGTCGCCCAGCAGCTCACTGGGCGCGCCGGCGAGGCCGAACGAGACCAGCGGGCCGAACAACGGGTCCTCGGTGACGCTGAACGACACCGGGATGCCGTCGGCCGCGGCGCGCTGGACGAAGAACTTGGTGTCCTTGCGCATGCCCTTCCACGTCGTGAGCTCGTCCCACGCCTCGGCCATCTCGTCGGCGCTGCGGATGTTGCGCCAGACGTGCGCGAGGTCGGGGCGGGTGCGGAGGTGCTCGCTGCCGGCCTTGAGGACGACGTCCCAGCCGAGCTTCTCCCCCGCGGCGATCGCCTCTTCGCGCGAGTGCACGTTGATCCAGGTCCACAGGTCGATGCCGTAGCAGGCGAGCAGCGCGTGGACCTGGTCGGTCGAGAGGATGGCGCCCCGCGGAGCGGCGGAGAGCACCTGGCGTACGAGCGCCCGCGCGTCACCCGTGCGGTGGTCGAGCGCGATGTGGAAGTCGCCGTGATCCTTGGCGGCCCACTCGGCGTAGTTGACGACCCGGGCCAGCGCGCGGACCGCCGACTCGGGGGCGGCGTACGACGGCACGGAGCCGCGGCCGGCCGAACCGCCGAGCAGGTCGGGCACGCGGAGCAGCACCGGCACGCCCTCGCTGCCGAGGAACGTCGACACGATGGGCTTGTCGGACTGCTCACCGACGGCGGCGAGCACGTTGGCCACCTCTTCGCCGCTGGTGTTGAGCGGCGGGACGTAGACCGCGACGAGCGCGTCGGTGTCGGGGCTCGCGATGGCGTGCTCGATCGCCGCCTCGAAGTCGTCGGCGTTGGCGTCGGCGCCGAGCGACACCGGATCGGTGACCTGCAGCCCGGCCGCCGACGCGGCGTCGGCGACGATCAAGGCGACGGCGTCGGAGTTGCCCACGATCGAGATGCGGTTGCCACGCGGCAGCGGCTGGTGCGCCAACAGCTGCGCGACGTCGAACATCTCGTCAAGCGTGTCGACCTGGATCACGCCGGCCTGGCGGAACATCGCGTCGACCGCCGACTGCGGCGCCGACGTGCGCTTGACGGTATGACCTACCGGCACGCCTTGTGTGGAGCGGCCTGATTTCACCGCCACGATCGGCTTGGTGCGCGAGACCCGCCGGGCGATGCGCGAGAACTTGCGCGGGTTACCGATCGACTCGAGGTAGAGCAGGATGACCTCGGTCGAGTCGTCCTCCTGCCAGTACTGGAGCAGGTCGTTGCCCGACACGTCGGCACGGTTGCCGGCTGACACGAACGTCGACAGGCCGAGACCACGGCGCGACACCGACTCGAGGATCGCCGTGCCGAGGGCGCCGGACTGGCAGAAGAACCCGACGCGGCCCTGCGGGGGCATCGACGGCGACAGGGACGCGTTGAGCTGCAGGTCAGGTGCCGTGTTGATGAAGCCCAGGCAGTTGGGACCGATCAGCCGCAGCCCGTACGACCGGCTGAGCCCCAACAGGGTGCGCTGACGCTGGCGGCCCTCGGGACCCTCCTCGGCGAAGCCTGCGGAGATCACGACGAGGCCGTGCACGCCCTTGGCGGCGCAGTCGAGCACGACATCGCTGACCGAGTCCGCCGGCACCGCGACGATCGCGACATCGACCTCCCCCGGGATGTCCTGGACGGTCTTGTACGCGGGCAGGCCCGAGACCGCCTCGGCCTGGGAGTTGACCGCATAGACGCTGCCGCTGAAGTCGCCGAGCACGAGGTTGCGGACCATCGCCTGGCCGATCGAGTCCTGCCGGCGGCTGGCGCCGATGACGGCGATGCTGCGGGCGCGGAAGATGCGCTCGATCGAGGCCGCCTCGGCCCGTTGCTCACGGGCGCGCATCACGCCGACGGCGAGATCGGTGGGCTCGATCTGGAACGTCAGCCGGGTGACGCCGCCGTCGACCATGCCGTCGACCTGATAGCCCATCTCGCGGAAGATCTGCTGCATGCGGGAGTTGGACGGCAGCACGTCGGCGACGAACGTACGGATGCCTCGCTCGCGACCCGCTTGCGCCAGGTGCTCGAGGAGCAGCTGACCGACGCCGCGGCCCTGGTGGGCGTCCTCGACCAGGAACGCGACCTCGGCCTCGTCGTCGCCGACCGCGTCATAGCGCCCGACACCGATGATCGTGGAGTGCAGGGTGACGACGAACGCGACCCGGCGGTCGTTGTCGACCGTCGTGAAGCGCGTGACATCCTTGTCGGAGAGCGTCGGGTAGGGCGCGAAGAAGCGGAAGTACTTGGACTGCTCGGAGACTCGTGAATAGAACTCCACGAGGCGTTCGGCATCGGCCGCGAGGATCGGCCTCAGCTGTGCCACCCGGCCGTCCTTGAGCAGGACATCGGCTTCCCAATGCTCGACTGGAGACACCTCGCTGGTCACCGGTCCAACCTATCGGGTGGCCCACGGCGTGGCGCGGGAAGTCCGCAGGTCAGACCCGCGAAAATGGATCACTGAGCACCGCACGACAGGCAGCACAGGAGAGAAGGCATGGCGCGCAGCAGCAAGCAAGCTCCCGAGGAGGACTTCGAGGAGCACATCGTCGACACCGACGTGAGCGACGAGATGCGATCGAGCTTCCTCGAGTACGCCTACTCGGTGATCTACGCCCGGGCCCTGCCTGACGCGCGCGACGGCCTCAAGCCCGTCCAGAGGCGCATCCTCTACACGATGGACGACATGGGCCTGCGGAGCGACCGCGGGCACGCCAAGAGCGCACGGCCCGTCGGTGAGGTCATGGGTCGCCTCCACCCGCACGGCGACAGCGCGATCTACGACGCGCTCGTACGCCTCGTGCAGCCCTGGTCGCTGCGGCTGCCGCTGCTCGACGGGCACGGCAACTTCGGCTCACAGGACGATCCACCCGCGGCGATGCGCTACACCGAGGTCCGCATGGACCAGCCCGCCGAGGCGATGACGGCGTCGATCAACGAGGACACGGTCGACTTCAAGCCCAACTACGACGGTCGTGAGACCGAGCCCGTCGTGCTGCCGGCTGCGCTGCCCAACCTGCTGGTCAACGGTGCCAGCGGCATCGCCGTCGGCATGGCCACCAACATCGCGCCGCACAACCTCATCGAGGTCGTCCAGGCGCTGCGCCACCTCATCAGCCACCCGTCGGCCGACCTCGACGACCTCATGCGGTTCATCCCCGGCCCCGACCTGCCCACCGGTGGCAAGATCGTCGGGCTCGAGGGCATCCGCGATGCGTACGCCGCAGGCAACGGCTCGTTCCGCATGCGGGCCTCCGCACGCATCGAGAGCGTCACCCCTCGACGCAAGGGCATCGTCGTCACCGAGCTGCCCTACAACGTCGGCCCCGAGAAGGTCATCGAGGCGATCAAGAAGCTCGTCCAGGCCAAGAAGCTCCAGGGCATCTCCGACATCAAGAACCTCAGCGACCGCCACAAGGGCCTCAACCTCGTCATCGAGATCAAGAACGGGTTCATCCCCGAGACGATCCTCGAGCAGCTCTACAAGAGCACGCCGATGGAGAGCTCGTTCGGCATCAATGCCGTGGCGCTGGTCGACGGCCAGCCCCGCACCCTGGGACTCAAGCAGATGCTCGAGGTCTACCTCGAGCACCGCATCGACGTCGTCCGGCGCCGCACGCAGTTCCGCCGGGGCAAGGCTGCGGACCGGCTGCACCTCCTGGACGGCCTGATGCTGGCTCTGGTCGACATCGACGAGGTCATCCAGCTGGTCCGCGCGAGCGAGAACCGCAGCGAGGCCAAGGAACGCCTGATGTCGGTGTTCGACCTGTCGGAGATCCAGGCGACCTACATCCTCGACCTGACGCTCGGCCGGCTCACCAAGTACGACCGCATCGAGGTCGAGCGCGAGATCGCCGAGCTCCGCAAGCTCATCGACGAGCTCGACGCGATCCTTGCCGACGACCAGCTGCTCCGCCGGGTCGTCGGCGACGAGCTCAACGAGATGGCCCAGAAGTTCGGTACGCCGCGGCGCACCGTGCTGCTCGAGTCGTCGGGGCAGACCGCGACAGCCGCCTCGCCCCTCGAGGTCGCCGACGATCCGTGCTGGGCGCTGCTGTCGGCGACCGGGCTCCTCGCCCGTACGTCCGACGACTCCCCGCTCGGTGACGTCGACCGCCGGGTCAAGCACGACACGATCGTCTCGGCCGTACGCACGACAGCCCGCGGCGAGATCGGCGTCGTCATGTCCGACGGCCGCATCCAGCGCATCTCGGTCCTCGAGCTGCCGGCCCTGCCGCCGACGGCCCAGTCCCCCAACCTCCAAGGCGGCATGCCGCTGCGGGAGATCCCCGGGCTCGAGGGCACGGTCCTCGCACTGACCCGGCTGGACGACTCCGGTGCAGGCCTCGCGCTCGGCACCCGTGCGGGTGTCGTCAAGCGGGTCAAGCCCGAGCAGCTGTCCCGCGACTCCTGGGACATCATCTCGCTCGACGACGGCGATGTCCTCGTCGGTGCAGTCGAGCTGGCGACCGGCGACGAAGAGCTCGTGTTCGTCACGTCAGACGCCCAGCTGCTGCACTTCTCAGCCTCTGTCGTACGCCCACAGGGTCGCGCCGGTGGCGGCGTCGCGGGCATCAAGCTGTCCCCCGGTGCGCGCGCCGTGTCGTTCGGCGCCGTCCGCGACATCGACTCGGCGCACGTCGTGACGATCGCGGGTTCCGGCGACGCCCTGCCCGGCACGCAGAACGGCGCTGTCAAGGTCAGCCCCATGGCGATCTACCCCGCCAAGGGCCGGGCCACGGGCGGCGTCCGCTGCCAGCGCCTGCTCAAGGGCGAGGACGGCCTGCTGCTGGCCTGGGTCGGCGACGGACAGCCGATGGCCTGCGCCACGAGCGGCTCGCCGGTCGACCTGCCCGAGCCCACGGACCGTCGCGATGGCTCCGGCGTGCCTGCGGCCCAGCCGATCCTGGCCGTGTCGGGACCGGCCGGTTCCCTCGCGGTCTGAGCACTCCACCGTGCAAGACTGAGCCGTGCGCACCAGACACCTGATCCTCACGCTCGCTGCGTCGACCCTGCTCGTCACCGGCTGCACGGGTTCTTCGGGCGGTGACAAGGGCGACCCGGCCAAGCTCCAGGCGCGCCTGTCCGAGGCCAAGAAGACCCTCGACGGTGCTGAGACCATCACGATCTCGCTGGCCACTGAGAAGCTGCCGTCCGGCGTGACCGGGTTGCTGTCGGCCAAGGGCAAGGGCAATCACTCCCCTGCGTTCGAAGGCAAGGTCAAGGTCGTCACCGGCGGCTCGAGCGTCGATGCCGACGTCATCGCGGTCAAGGGAAAGGTCTGGGCCAAGACGAGCTTCGCACCGATCTTCCTGACGATCGACCCGGCCTCGCTCAAGGCACCCGACCCGGCCTCGCTGCTCGACAGCGACACGGGGATCACGCAGATCCTGGTCAAGACCAAGAAGGTGTCCGAGGGTGGCAAGTCGCGTGACGGATCCGACGTGCTGACGACGATCAAGGGCACGCTGCCCGGCAGCCTGGTCAGGGACATCATCCCGTCGGCCGCCGCGGACGAGTCGTTCGACGTCACCTACCGAATCGACGACGACAACGTGCTGCGCGACGCCAAGCTCAAGGGACCGTTCTACCCCAACGGTGGCGACGTCACCTACACCGTCAAGCTCACCACCTCCGACACCGCTGTGACCATCGAGCCGCCGACCCGCGTCGGTCGATGACCTCACGGGAGGGGATCAGTCCCGCCTCGAGAGTTCTCCTGGGGTTGGCGGCTGTCGCCATCTCGTTCGCGGCCGCCGACACGTACGTCGTGGTGCTCGCGCTGCCCGACATGATGACCTCGACCGGGCTGGACCTCGACGAGCTGCAGCGCGCCGCGCCGATCGTCTCGGGGTTCCTGCTCGGCTATGTCGGGGTGCTCCCGCTCATCGGGCGCATCTCCGACCTGCGCGGCCGCGTGCCGGTCCTGCTGGGCTCGCTCGTCGTGTTCGCGGCCGGCTCGCTGATCACCGCTGCGGCGTACAACCTCGAGAGCATCGTGCTCGGGCGGCTGATCCAGGGCATCGGCGGCGGCGGACTCATCCCGCCGACGCTCGCCCTCGTCGCCGACCTGTGGCCCCCTCAGCGCCGCGGCCTGCCGCTGGGCATCGTCGGGGCCGTGCAGGAGCTCGGCAGCGTCCTCGGGCCGCTCTACGGCGCCGTCGTGCTGGCGTTCGGCGACTGGCGGCTGATCTTCTGGCTCAACTGCGCGATCGGGCTCGTGCTGGCGGCCGCCATGCTGCGCCTTCGCGCCTCCACCCCGCCGCACGACGCTTCGACGGGCTCAGCGAACCGGCGACGCCCGGACATCATCGGCGCCGGCCTGGCGGTGCTCACGCTGGCCGGGACTGCCCTCGTGATGGCCGAACCGGACCGGCTGACGGAGGGGGTCACGAGTGGCCTGGCCTTCCTGCCGGTCACCGGCGACTCGCGATGGCTGACGCCCCTGGCCCTCACGACGTACGGCCTGGCGGCCCTCTTCCTGCTGCGCCAGGCCACCGCGCGTACGCCGCTCATCGGCTGGCGGCAGTGGCCGGCGCTGGCCCGCGACACCGACATCGGCGGCGCACTGCTGCTGACGACGGGGCTCGGTGCGGTCATCGTCACGTTCGCATCGGCCGAGCCCGAGAGCGCCGCGATCTCCGACCAGGCGCCCTGGCTCGTGCCGATCGCCATCGCTGCGTTCGTGGGCTTCGCGATGCGTCAACGGCGTGCGGTTCGCCCGCTGATCCCCCGGGGCGCTCTGGGCGCCACACCGGCCTGGGGAGCCCTCGTCGTGTCGTTCTTCGTCGGCGCCGCCTTGATCGCGGCGCTCGTCGACATCCCATTCTTCGCCAGGCTCACGGTCGACCGCGACTCGCAGCTCGACGCGGCCCTGGTCCTCGTACGCTTCCTGATCGCGCTCCCGATCGGCGCCGTGCTCGGCGGATGGCTGCTCCGCAAGGTCCCCGCCTCGGTGCTCACGTGCGTCGCGATGCTGATGAGCGCTGCCGCGTTCTGGCACATGTCGACCTGGGATGCGCACTCCCTCGATCACCAGGTCGAGACGCTGTCGCTGGTCCTCGGTGGCCTCGGATTCGGGCTGGCGATCGCCCCCGTCAACGCAGCCCTGCTGGCCCACACCGCTGACGCGGTGCACGGGGTCGCGTCGGCGCTGCTGATCGTCGCACGCATGGTCGGCATGCTGCTGGGCATCTCGGCGCTCACGACGATCGGCCTGCGC
>CAWDXV010000008.1:0-71311 GCA_963806345.1 uncultured Actinomycetota bacterium
TGGTCGCCTACCGCGGCCGGCATCGCTGGGTGCAAATCTTCGAGCCTCTGCTCGTGCCCGCCGCCGACAACAACAGACAGTCGCGACCGCCGCGCCTGCGCGAAGGCGGCGTCTACCTTCTGACGGGCGGCCTGAGTGAGGATCCGACCTCGCGCTCTCCAGTACCTTGCGCGAACCGCGCGGGCCAAACCGTCCTGACCGGGCACGCGGACTTTCCGGCGCATGAAGCTGGGAGCGTTGGCTTGAGACGCGCGACGAAGAGGACGGCGTGAGCCGACGCATCCGCCGCGCTGCTCGCGCTCGAAGAACGAAGGCGCGGAAGTTCTGTTCGTCCGCGCGGACGTCAGCGACGAGGAACAGTTGCGTGCGGTCGTCGGACGCACAGCGCGAATGCTTCGGCGAAATCAACGGCGTGATTCACACGGCGGCCGTCTACGGCGGTCGCGTCATTCAACTTCAGACCGCCGAAGCGTCCGAGAAGATTCTCGCGCCGAAACTGCGCGGCACGCTGGCGCTCCGCTCCGCGCTGCGCGAGGCCGAGCCTGACTTCTGCGTGCTCTTTTCCAGCGCGCTCGCTCACACAGGCGTTGAGGGGCAGGCAGAGCTTCTGCGCGGCCAGCGCGTTCCTCGACGCCTTCGCCCAACGCGACGCGGGGCGCGCCGCGACCTTCACGACGGCGATTGACTGGCGTCTGCCGCCTGGGAAGAGTGGGGCGGCCCGGCGCGCGCGGGTGCGCAGGCCGAGTTCGCGGAGGTGCGCGACGCTTACGGCATCACGCCCGCCGAAGGGGTCGAAATCTTCGCACGCATCCTGTCGGGCGCGCAGCCGCAGGTCATCGTCTCGACACAGGACTTTCAGACTTTGATAGAGCAGCAGCGCGCAAACATGAAGGCCCGGACGGAAACGGAAGAGACGGCGGAACGTCCCGCGGCCGTCGCCGGATTTTCCACGAGCGCCGAAGTCGAGACGGCAATCGCGGCCGTATCGCGCGAGCTTTTCGGCATCGAGAACATCAGTCCCGGCGACAACTTCTTCGACCTCGGCGGCAACTCGCTGCTGGCGCTCCAACTGGTCGCACGGCTGCGCCAGACGTTTCAGGTCGAGCTGCCTTTGCGCGTCGTCTTTGAATCGCAGACTTTGACGGCGCTCGCGGCGCGCATTCTTGAGACGCGCGTCAGGGAGCAGGAGGCGGCGGAGATTGAACAACTGTTGCGCGAGATCGAACGGCTCGCGCCCGAAGAGTTGCGGGCCAGTCTCGAACTTGAGACGGGCGCGGGCAGCGGGAAGGCGGGCGATGAACGAACTTGAGAGACGCCTCGCCGCGCTCTCGCCCGAGCAGCGCGAGTTGCTCGAACTGCGGCTAGGAAACCGGGGCTTCAGACTTCGCTGGCGGCGGATGCTTCGGTCTCGGCGAACGACGCACGCGAGTCGCGCGGCGCGTGCGAAGCCGACTGGAGAGACCGTCCGCCCGCGCGCGCCGTGAGCTTCAGTCTCTACTTCTTCTCCGGCGACGGGTCGAAGGCCGCGGACGACAAGTACCGTCTGGTGTTGGAGGGCGCGAGGTTCGCAGACCGTCAGGGCTTCAGCGCGGTGTGGACGCCGGAGCGTCACTTTCAGGATTTCGGCGGCCTCTACCCGAACCCTTCCGTCCTCGGCGCTGCGTTGGCCGTCCTCACCGAACGCATACAGATTCGCGCGGGAAGCGTCGCCTTGCCGCTCCACCATCCTGTGCGCGTCGCGGAGGAGTGGTCGGTGGTGGACAATCTCTCGCGCGGACGCGTCGCCGTCTCGTTCGCTTCCGGCTGGCACCCGGACGACTTCATCTTCGCGCCCGACATCTACGACGAACGCAAAGAGGTGATGTTCCGACATATCGAGCTGATTCAAAAGTTGTGGGCGGGCGAACGCGTCAAGCTCAGAGGCGCGGGCGGCGCGGAGGTCGAGGTCGGGATTCTGCCGCGCCCCATACAGCCGACGCTGCCCGTCTGGGTCACGAGTTCCGGCAGCCCGGAGACGTGGACGAGGGCCCGGCGCCATCGGTGCCAACGTGCTCGCGGCCTTCGTCGGCTACGAGCCGGACGAGTTGGCCGGCGCATCGAAGTCTACCGGGACGCGCGACGCGCGCACGGCCACGACCCGCGCGCGGGCGTGGTGACATCATGCTGCACACCTTCGTCGGCGACGACGATGATGAGGTCAGGGAGAAAGTTCGCGCGCCTTTCTCCGCCTACCTGCGCACGTACTTCAGGCAGTACGAGACGGCGCGCGCCGACGCCGAAGGCATCACCGAAGCCGACAAGGACGCGCTGATGGAGGCGGCCTTCGAGAAGTACTTCGTGTCGAGCACGCTGATGGGCACGCAGGCCAAGTGCGCGCGCCTGATAGACGCGCTGGCCGCAATCGGTGTTGACGAGGTCGCCTGTCTCGTCGATTTCGGGGTGGACGACGACTCAGTGCTCGACGGCCTCACGCGGCTCGACGAGTTGAGGGCGCACTACGCGCCGGCGGTCTTGAAGAGGTCTTGATGAAAGAGTTGACGGGCAGGATGGCGGCGCTCAGTGCCGAGCAGCGCGCGCTGTTTGAGGCGCGCTCAAGGCGCGTGGCTTGTCGCGACCGCCTCCGACCAAATCCCGCGCCGGCCCCGCGCGGGCGTGAACCTGTTCCCGACTTCGATTGACCAGGAGCGCCTCTGGTTCATCGAACAACTGCAACCCGGCAACTCGGCCTATAACATCTTCAGCGCCAGCCGCATCAAAGGCCCGTTCGACGCGAGCCTCATGCAGCGCGTCGTCCAAGAGCTGATCGCTCGCCACGAAGTCCTCCGCACGACCTTCACCGTCGTCGATGACCAGCCGATGCAGGTCATTCACCCGCGGGTGGAATGACCAGCCGATGCAGGTCATTCACCCGCAGGTGAGGATGCGCATTTGAGCTCCATCAACCTCGAGCTGGCCGGAAGGCGCGCGTGAGGGTGGAACCGCAACTTCATCTCCAACGTCCAGATCACGATGGCGGAGGACTTCGGCGTACAGGGGCGGGGGCGGTTCTACGAGTCCGTCGGCGCGCTGCCGCGATGTCGTGCAGAACCACCTCCTCCAGGTCGTGGCGCTGCTTGCCATGGAGCCCCCGGTAGGCGCCGACGCCGACGCCCTGCGCGACGAGCGCACCAAGCTCTTTCGGCAGATCCGCACGGTCGACGCGGTCAACGTCGTACGGGGCCAGTACCGCGGGTACACCGATGAGGAAGGCGTGGCCGGTGGCTCAGACGTCGAGACCTATACGGCCCTGCTGCTCCAGATCGACTCATGGCGGTGGGCGGGCGTGCCGTGGCTCATCCGCACCGGCAAGCACCTGCCGGTCACGGCCACCGAGGCCGTGGTCGAGTTCAACGCGCCACCACGGTTGCTCTTCACGCCCCCGGCAGCGCATGCGCCCCACCCGAACCACCTGCGCTTCCGGCTGGGCAAGGACGACGGCGTGATGCTGCACCTCCAGACCAAAGCGCCCGGTGACGAGCTCACGACGCAGCCGGTCGACCTCGAGGTGAGCTTCGAGAAGGTGTTCGGCGAACGCCAGGAGGCGTACCAGCGCCTGCTCGAGGACGCCATGGCCGGCGATGCACGGCGCTTCGGCCGGGCCGACGCCCTCGAGGAGCAGTGGCGCATCTTCGACACCGCGCTCGCCAATCCCCACCCGGTGAGCCTGTACCACCGTGGCACCTGGGGGCCCAGCGCAGCGGAGACGCTGGCCGCGGGCGTCGGTGGTTGGCACGAACCCCTCTAGGTCGGCGACCATGACGGCGTGCTGAGCCTGGTCGCCACCATCCCCTACACGACGTTCCCCACCATCTCGATCGGCCCGCTGGAGCTGCGGACCTTCGGCTTCGTGGTGGCCATCGGCGTGCTCCTCGGGGCATGGCTGGCCGCTCGGTACGGCGAGGGGTACGGAGTCCCGCGCGACACCACCTACAGCCTCGCCATGCGCATGGTCCTCGTGGGCGTCATCGGCTCCCGCATCACGTGGGTGGCGTCCCACCTCGACGACCTGGATTCGCCACTCGACGCGTTCGCGATCTGGCAGGGTGGCCTGCAGTTCTCGGGCGGCTTCGTGTTCGCCGTGATCGCCGGCTACCCCGTCTACCGGCACTGGAACCGTCTCACCCGTTGGCACAGCCTCGACGGCTACGCCTACGGCCTGGCCATCGGTCTCGGCATCGGGCGCATCGCCTGCTACTCCGTGGGCGAGCACTTCGGGCGCCTCACGTCCTTCGCCCTCGGGGTCCGCTACGACGGGGGCAGCGTGCGGGAGAGCACGCTGGGTGACCTTCCGCTGCGGACGGGCATGGACTTCCACCACACCGCGCTCTACGAGCTCCTCTACATGGTGGTGCTGTTCCTGCTCCTGACCTGGCTGCTGTACGTCCGCAAGGAGCGTCCGGGCGCAGGCACAGCCATGGGCGTCTTCTGCCTTTGGTATGGCGTCTTCCGCTTCGCCTCCGACTCACTGCGCGTCAATGACGAGCGGGTCCTCGGGATGACCGGAGCCCAGTTCTTGTGCGTCGCGCTGGTGCCTACCGGCATCTGGATCCTCACGCGGGTGCGCCGCCTGCTGGCGGCCGATGTCGCGGCTGGGATGCCGGTCGGCGTGCTCGCCGACGAGCCCAGCGAGGCCGGATCCGAAGCCCCCGACGAGGTCGACGCGACCTAGCTGATCGCGGTCGACCACGCACCGTGGTCGACCTTGTGCACACCGTCGTCTCGCCGTACCGTTCCGCCGATGGAGAGGGAGATGGGCGGAGGGATGCAACGCCGTCGCGGGCGAGCTGCTGTCCCCGTTGTCGATCCCGGAGTACCGGAGCCTCTGGGCGGCGGACATGATCTCGCTGCTCGGGGACTGGGCCGGCCGCCTCGCGCTCGCCGTCCTCGTGCTCGATCAGACGGGCTCGCCGCGTGGGCTGCTGCCGTCACCGCAGTGTCGCTGGCCGGCTTCGTCGGCATCGGACAGGTGCTCGCCACCCTGGCCGATCGCTTCGGGCGCATCAGCGTGATGCTCGTGGCTGACGTGGTGCGGGCCGCCATGTTCGCGGCGATGCTGATCGACCTTCCGGTCGGTGCCCTGCTGGTGCTTGCCTTCATCGCCGGCCTCGCCACGCCACCCTTCGAGGCGGCCCGCTCCGCCGCCCTGCCCGACCTCGTGCCCGAGCATCGCTACGGCGACGCGCTGGCACTGTCCGGTGTGTCGGTGCAAACCGCGATGGTCGCTGGGGAACACGCTCGGCGGCGTACTGCTCGTGCGCTCGGCGCACGGGGGGCGCTGGCCGTCAACGCCGGCTCGTTCCTCGTGTCGGCGGTCATCATCCTGCGGTTGCGCAGCTCGGCCGCGGCGGTCTCGGGCGGCCCCTCGCACACGGTCGCGGGGCTCGTTGCGGGCCGGCGCCGCCAACCTCCTCGACGACCGAATGGTCCGTCGCGCCCTGATCATCATCGTGCTGACCGGCACCCTCGGCACCGTCGATGAGGCGCTCGTCGTGCCGTACGCGGATCACGTCGGCCTGCCCGACGGGTACCTCGGCCTGTTGGCCGCGGCCATCCCACTGGGAACGCTGATCGGCACGGCCGTGATCGCCCGTTCCTCGGACCACCACGCCTTGCTGCGCAACGCGGCGCTCTGCGCCGCCATCACCGCCGCGGCCGCCGCGCCTCTGTACTGGTTCGAGGTCGGGGGGCCAGGTGCGTTCCTCGCGTTCATGATCTCGGGCGGGATGTTCGCCGTGTCCATCCCCACCAACGTCGTCATCGGCACCCGGCTGATCCGCGGGACCCGAGCGTCGGCCATGGGCATCGCAGTGGGGATCCTGATGGGCAGCCAGGCGCTCGGTGCCGCCGTGGGCGGACTGGTCGCCAGTGCGGTCGGGACGCCGCGGACGATCGCTGGGCGCGCTCGCCCTGGCCGCCGTGTTCGGAGCGTGGGCGGCGGTGACAACGCCGGTCGAGCCCAAGCACCTTGCCGGTCGGCATCGCCGGCGACGTGACGGGCGGACAACCCGATCCGGGGATCCCATCATCGTGGTGGATCTCGTCGCGCTCGAGTCGAGCCAAGAGGTGCCGTTCATTGCGGTCGCGCCCATCGTGTGAACCTCGGCGGGGCGTCGTCCGTATCCACCGGCATGCCCGTACGCACAGCACCTCCCGCCCCCTCCGCTCTCGAGCCCTGGCCGCAGCCGCGGTGGCGGTGCTCCTGCTCGTCGGACTCGCCGCTTGCGGTGATGATGACGACGATGCGGTCAGCACCGGATCCGGTGACGACACCACGGTCACGACGGCTGCCACTGGCAGCGACGATCCCTACGGGCCGGTGACGGGGGTGGGCGGGAGGCTGACACCGTGGAGGCCATCGACTTCGAGCTCACGTCGGTCACCGTCGCGCCGAATGCGGAGGTGACCTTCAAGAACAAGGGCGAGAAGCCCCACACCATGACAGCCGATGACGGCGCCTTCGACTCGGGCCGCGTCGAACCCGGCGCAAAGTCGACGGTGGCCGCACCGCAGAGCCGGGCGACTACGCGTTCCACTGCGAGATCCACCCGGACATGAAGGCCACGCTCACCGTCGAGGGCTGAGCGGGGGTAGACCAACGGCATGGCCACGCTGCCCGATGCCGCGCTGCGATCGGCGTATGACGCGCACGGCGGTGAGCTCTATCGCTTCGCTCGTCGGTCTCTCGGCGATGCCGGGCAGGCAGAGGACGCGGTGCAGGAGGCGTTCGTGCGGGCGTGGCGCGCCTCGGACCGCTACGACCCGGCTCGGGCCTCCCAGCGGACGTGGCTGTTCGCCATCCTCCGCAACGTCGTGATCGACCAGGTGCGCGCACGACGGCGCCGGCCGCCGCTGGTCGGCGACGGTGATGGGGCCGAGCAGGTGGCCGCGTCAGCAGATGACGCCATCGACCGCGTGCTGATCGGCTGGCAGGTCGAGGCCGCGCTCGGTGCGCTGGCTGAGGAGCAGCGACGCGTGCTGCTGGAGGTCCACTGGCGCGGCCGCCCGTACGCGGAGGTGGCCGAGGAGCTCGGCGTGCCGGAGGGCACCGTCAAGAGCCGCGTGTACTACGGCATCCGAGCCATGCGCACCGCGCTCGAGGACGGGGGGTGGCGCGATGGCTGACCACCCCATCGCGTGCCACGAGTGGCAGGCCGACCTGGCTGGCTGGTTGGTGGCCCAGATCTCGCCTGACCGGGAAGCCGTCCTGCGGGCCCACCTGGCGACCTGCTCCGCCTGCCGGAGCGAGGCCGACTCGCTGCTCGCGGTCACGGCGGTGGCGCTCGCCGCGGACCCGGACACGTCGGTCAACGGCGACGAGGAGCCGCCGGCCGAGCTCGGCGACCGCATCATCGCCAGTGTCACAGCCGAGCGTCGCGTGCGTCGGCTGCTCCGTGTGGGCGGCGGTCGCGCTGGCCAGTGCCGCGGCCGCGGTCGTTCTGGTGGTGGTCCTGCCGGGAGACGGCGACCCGAGCCCGCTCCAGGGCGAGGAGGTCGCGTTCACACTCATCCCCGCGGGGCGACCGCCGATGCGGTGATCGCCGACGAGGGCGATGGCTCGCTCGTGGAGCTCATCGCAACCGGCCTCGACCCCGACATCACCTACGCGCTGTGGCTGTCGCCGCCAGAGGGCACCTGGGACGACCGCGTCGCAGCCGGGACGTTCCGCCCGACGAACACGGCGAGGTCGACGTCCGCCTCCGCTGCGCCCTCCCGCCCGACGAGTACGGCCACGTGTGGGCCACCACGCCTGAGGGCGAGATCGCCCTCGACACCAAGTAGCCCCTAGGCGGGTACGCGCTCGGGGACCACGCGCGATGGCGGCCACGGCGCGGTAGGCGGCCTCGGCTGGTCCGAGCTCGTCCGGGCGCAGGAGGTTGGCCATGATGCGCAGCACCCACTCCATGAGGCTCTGCGACTGCACATCGGGCCGGTATGCGACAGCAATTGTCATGACATGAGCGTAGCGGTGCGAGACGGCCCGTGGCGAACGGAATATCTCCCGCGAGCCATGGCGTTGCACACGTCGTGAGCGAGACAGTCAAGGTAGACATCTGGTCAGACATCGCGTGCCCGTGGTGCTTCGTCGGCAAGCGCCGGTTCGAGACCGCAGCGGCAGAGTTCGCCGAGGGCGGTGGGTCCCTCGAGGTCGAGTACCACTCCTTCGAGCTGGCCCCGGACACGCCGGTCGACTTCGACGGCACCGAGGTCGACTTCCTGGTCGGCCACAAGGGGATGCCGGCCGCACAGGTCGAGTCGATGCTGGCGCAGATGACCCAGCTCGCGAGCACCGAGGGCCTGTCGTACGACTTCGACGCCCTCCAGCACACCAACACCGTGAAGGCGCACGAGCTGCTGCACTACGCCAAGGCACAGGGCCGACAGCTCGAGATGAAGGAGCGGCTGCTCTCGGCGTACTTCGAGGAGGGCCGGCACGTGGGTCGTGTCGACGACCTTGCCGACCTCGCCGAGGAGATCGGGCTCGACCGGGCCGAGGTCGTCGATGCGCTGAAGTCCGAGCGCTTCCTCGCAGATGTGCAGGCGGACAAGGACCAGGCCATCGCGTACGGCATCAGCGGGGTGCCGTTCTTCGTGATCGACGGCAAGTTCGGTGTGTCAGGCGCTCAGGACCCGTCGGTGTTCGTCGACGTGCTGCAGAAGGCGGCGTCGGGCGAATGACCGGCCCCCTGGAGATCGTCGGCGCAGACACCGCCCCCGTGTGTGAGGACGGCGTCTGCGAGATTCCCGGCACCGAGCCGATCGACGAGGACTAGACGCCAGACCCGTCGGGCTTGACCGCGAGGACCGGGCACGTCGCGTCGAGGATGATCCGCTGCGCGACGCTGCCGAGCAGCAGCTTGCCGACCGGCGACCGCGGGCGTACGCCGACGACGATCAGGCTCGCGGACGACTCGGCGCTGACCTGGAGGACCGCTTCGGCGACGTCCCGGACGACGTCCTGGTGGATCTCGGTCTCGACGTCGAGCCGGCTGAGCTCGGCGCGCAGGGCTTCGATCTCCGCGTCCGCGGCGAGTCGCTTGTCGACGTACGCGTCACCCTTGGTGTCGTTGACGACGATGAGCTTCTCGTCTCTCCGCGACGCCTCGGTGGCGCCGTACGCCAGTGCCGCCTTGCCGTAGATATCTGCGCTGTACGCGACCACGACACTCATGCCGTCACCTTCTTCTGGTTGTTGTTGCGGAGGAGGGTGCGGACGCCGTTGCCGATGATGAACAGCAGCGCGCCGGCGATGATGACGTAGACGATGACCGCGACGGGCTCGCTCCACAGCGTGCTGACCTTGCCCGAGGAGATCGCGAGAGCCTCCGTCAGCTGCGCCTCGAGCCTGGGGCCGAGAATCACGCCGATGATCAGCGGGAGCACCGGCAGCCCGAACCGCCGCATGGCGAGTCCCAGGAGTCCGATGACGAGCAGGATCAGCAGGTCGAACCACTGGAAGTTGACGCTGTAGGCGCCGAGTGACGCGAAGAACAGGATGCCCGCGTAGAGGTAGGGCCGCGGGATCTGCAGCAGCTTGGCCCACACCGGCGCGAGCGGCAGGTTGAGGACCAGCAGCAGCGTGTTGCCGATGAAGAGGCTGGCCAGCAAGGTCCAGACGAGGATCGGCTGGCTGTCGAACAGGCCCGGGCCGGTCTCGATGCCGTAGCTCTGGAACGCCAGCAGGATGACGGCTGCCGTCGCCGTGGTCGGCAGGCCCATCGCCAGCAGGGGCACGAGTGTGCCGGCTGCAGAGGCGTTGTTGGCGGCCTCAGGTCCCGCCACGCCTTCGATCGCGCCGTGGCCGAACTCCTCAGGGTTCTTGGCGAGCTTGCGCTCCGTGATGTACGACAGGAACGTCGGGAGCTCCGCACCGCCGGCCGGCAGCGCGCCGAACGGGAATCCGAACGCGGTGCCGCGCAACCAGGGCTTCCACGAACGGCCCCAGTCGTCGCGGCTCATCCAGGGCTGCCCGACCGGGATGATGTCGAGCGGCCGGCGGCGCAGGTGGGACGCGACCCACAGCGCCTCACCGATCGCGAAGATCGCGACCGCGACGACCACGATGTCGATGCCGTCGGCGAGCAGCGGGCTGCCGAACGTGAGGCGGGGCTGTCCCGTCGAGGTGCCGACCAGGCCGATCGCCAGGCCGATGAACAGCGCGGTGAACCCGCGGAGGCGCGAGGTGCCGAGGACTGCGGTGACCGCGAAGAGCGCCAGGAGCAGGAGCGCGAAGTACGACGGCGCGCCCAGCTTGACGACCTCGGTGGCAAGCTTCGGCGCAAACAGCACGAGCAGCAGGGTGCCGATCGTGCCCGCGATGAATGAGCCGATCGCCGCGGTCGCGAGGGCTTGGGCCGCTCGGCCCGCCTTGGCCATCTTGTTGCCCTCGATCGCCGTCACGACCGAGGAGGACTCCCCCGGTGTGTTGAGCAGGATCGAGGTGGTCGACCCGCCGTACATGCCGCCGTAATAGATGCCGGCGAACATGATCAGCGCGCTCGCAGGCTCAACGCTGTAGGTGATCGGCAGCAGGAGCGCGAGCGTCATCGCCGGGCCGATGCCCGGGAGCACGCCGACGGCGGTGCCGAGCAGGACGCCGATGCACGCGTAGAGCAGGTTGGTCGGGGTGAAGGCGTTCTCGAAGCCTTGCATCAACAGGTCGAACGATCCCATCAGAGCACTCCGTCCAGGACGCCGGCCGGGATCGCGAGACCCAGACCGGAGTAGAAGCCGTACCAGGACAGGACCGACAGCACGACGCCGATCGCGAGGGAACGGACGATCGAGCGGGCCCCGAGCACGTGCGCCGTACCGGCGAACAGCAGTGCCCCGGTGATGGCCCAGCCGAGCCAGCTGATCAACGCGAAGTTGAGCGCGAAGACCACGACGAGCTTGCCCACCGTGACCCAGTCGCTGCCCTTGGTGAGGTCGACGTCCTCGCCCTCCTCGGACTCGGCCACGTCACCTCGCGCCGTCGCGAGGGCGAGGAGCACGGCGAGGACGATCAGGCCCGCTCCGACGATGTACGGGAACGTGTAGGGCTGGACCGGCTGGTCCGCGAAGCCCTTGTGCAGGGTGGTCGCGTCGTAGATGACGTACGCACCGGCGATGCCGATACCGGCCGCAAGGGCGTACTGGGCCCGGTCGACGACCCGGCCGTCACGTGGTGCTGCTGATGGTTGCTGTGTCGTGGTCATGCGAGTCCCAGCTCCTTGAGCGTCGAGGCGACGCGTTGGTCCTGTTCCTTCAAGAACGTGCCGAACTCATCACCGGTGGCGAATGCGTCGATCCAGCCGTTGCGCTTGAGCTCGGCCTGCCAGCCCTTGGTGGCGTGCATGTCGGTGAAGAGCTTGATGAGGTAGTCCCGGGTCTCGTCGCTGATGCCGGGAGGCGCGAGGACGCCGCGCCAGTTGGTGAACACCATGTCGACGCCGGACTCCTTGAGGGTCGGCGCATCGACGTTGTCGAGGCGTTCGCCACCCGAGACCGCGAGCACCCGGAGCGAGCCGTCCTTGATCTGCCCCTCGAACTCGCTGGGCCCCGAGGTGCCGACGTCGATCTTCTCCCCGAGGAGCGCCGTCGTCAGGGGGCCACCGCCGTCGTACGGGATGTACTTGACGGCCTTGGGCTCGATGCCCACGGTCTTGGCCAGCTGCATGGGGAAGAGGTGATCAGGGCCGCCCGGCGATGATCCGCCGCCGATCGTGACGCTCTTGGGGTCCTTCTTCCACGCGGTCATCAGGTCCTCGACGGTCTTGTACGGCGAGTCCTTGGGCACGATGAGGGCCTCCTGGTCCTCGATCAGCCGGGCGATCGGCGTCGCCTTGGAGACCCGGGCGTTCGACTCGTTGGTGTAGACCGCGCCCACGACGCCCAGGCCCATCGTCATGACGACGTCGTTGGCGCCCTTGGCGTTGAGCAGGCGCTGCATCGCCACGGTGCCGCTCGCGCCGAGCACGTTCGTGATCTCGAACCGTCCGGCGAGGTCCGCGTCCTCCAGGACGTGCGTGGCGGCGCGGCCCGTGAGGTCGTAGCCGCCGCCGGGGCTGTTGGGGATCCACATCTGGAGCCGGCGGTGGCCCTCGTCGTCTGTCCCGCGGGTGACGCCGCAGCTCGCCAGCACCATCGCTGCGGCGACTGCGAGGATGACACCCGCGAGCCTTGCGTGGACACGTCGTCTCGACGTCATGGAACCTCCTGTGGTCGACCCCGAGCATGGCCCCCACGTGTGGCGTGAGTCACTATTGCGGAACCAAAGGAGGTTGTGTTCTTTGTGGTCACCGCGCCGGCAACGGCTGACACTCGCCGGGCAGTTCCTTGCCCTGCAGCTGCTCGTCGTCGCCCTGGTCCTGGCGATCGTCGCGGTGATCTCGGTGCGCCAGTCGACCATGACGTTCGCGAGCGAGCGCGGGTCCCAGATGCGTTCGGTGGCGGAGTACCTCGCCAACATCTCGGTCGTACGTTCTGAGATCGACAGCCCGACACCCGCCAGCACGCTGGCCCCGTCGATCAGCCGGGCCCTGAGCCTGTCGGGCGCGACCGAGGTCACGATCGCCGATCCCGACGGCATCGTGCTGTCGTCGTCAGATCCCCGACTCGTCGGCAAACGGATCGACCTGGGCGACAGCCGCGTGCGTGAGGGGCGCGGGTGGGTCGGCGACGTCGACGACAACGGTCACGAGGCGGTCGCCGGACATGCCCCGATCCTCGACGACAGCGGCAAGCTCGTCGGGTTGTCGATCGCCCAGCAGCGCTATCCGTCCACCTGGCAGCGGCTGACCAACGCGGCCCCCGACCTGGCGCTGTTCCTCGGCATCGGCGCTCTCCTGGGTGTCGCCGGGTCCCTGCTGCTCGCGCGGCTCATCAAGCGGCGTACGCGCGGACTCGAACCACACGAGATCGCCACGCTGGCCGATCACCGCGAGGCGCTGCTGCACAGCATTCGCGAAGGCGTCATCGCGGTCGGAACCGACGGCAAGGTGACGATGGTCAACGACGGCGCCCGTGAGCTGCTGGAGCTCAGCCCGGACGTGGTCGGGCGGCCGGTCGCGGAACTGGACCTCGACCCGCAGGTCAGCGAGCTGCTCACCGCCGGCGGCGGCAGCCAGGACGCCGTCGTGCTCGTCGGGGCGCGCGTGCTGGTGTTCAACCAGCGCTCGGCGTCGAGCCACGGCGAGGGCATCGGTACCGTCACGACCATGCGCGACCGGACCGAGCTCGTCTCGATGCAGAGCCAGCTGAGCTCGAACCTGTCGATCACCGACACCCTCCGCGCCCAGACCCATGAGTTCGCCAACCAGCTCCACACGATCTCGGGACTCGTGCAGCTGGAGGAGTACGACGAGGTGACGGCCCTGGTGGGTACCTTGACCCGGCGACGGGCGGAGATCACCGACGAGGTCACCAGCCGGGTCGCCGATCCCGCCCTCGCGGCCTTGCTGATCGCCAAGTCGAGCGTCGCGGCCGAGGCGGGTGTGTCGTTGACGCTCAGTCCGACCGCGCGCCTCAAGGCGCTGACCCCCGCGGAGTCCGCCGACCTGACGACGGTCGTCGGCAACCTCGTCGACAACGCCATCGACGCGTGCCGCGGCGAACCGTCGGCCCGCGTCGTGGTCGACATGCACGTCCAGGACGACCACCTCGTCCTCGAGGTCAACGACAACGGCCCGGGCATACCGGCGGACCTGCGCGAGGCCATCTTCGTCCGCGGCTTCTCGACCAAACCCGACGTGCTCGGCGGCCGCGGCATCGGGCTGCCGCTCGTCCAGCTGATCTGCACGCAACGCGGCGGCAGCGTCACGGTCGACCACCAGGACGGCACGACGTTCCGGGTCGAGCTCCCGCTGAGCGGCGGTGCGCCGTGATCGGTGTGCTGGTCGTCGACGACGACTTCATGGTGGCGGGGATCCACGCGAGGTTCGTCGAGAAGACGGCGGGATTCACCGTCGTCGGCACGGCGCGCAACGGCGAGGAGGCGCTACGGCTCGTCGACGAGCTGGCGCCCGACCTGATCCTGCTCGACGTCCACCTGCCTGACATGAGCGGGCTCGAGGTCCTGCAGCGGTTGCGGGCCTCCGGCAACGTCGCGGGCGTCGTGATGGTCACGGCGGACCGGGACGCCGATGTCGTACGCAAGGCACTGCACGGGGGCGCGATGCAGTACCTCGTGAAGCCGTTCGAGTATCCCGACCTCGCCACCCGGCTGCTCCGCGTACGCGACACGTTGGCCCTGCTGGAGCGAGGGTCGAGGCCGACCAGGAGTCGATCGACCGTGCGTTCGGCACGGCGCAGCCGGCGGACCAGCCGCTGCCCAAGGGCCTCAGCCACGAGACCGCGGGACTGGTCGGCTCGGCGTTGCGTGAGGCCGGCGAGCTGTCGGCGACCGAGTGCGGCGAGCGGGTCGGGATCTCACGGGTCAGTGCCCGCCGCTACCTCGAGCACTTCGTCGACGACGAGCAGGCCGTCGTACGCCTGAACTACGGCAGCGCCGGACGCCCCGAGCGCCGCTACCGCTGGTCAGCGAACGTAGCGGCGCCCTCGGGCGACTCAGGCGTCAGACCGCGGCCTGCTCCACGAGCTCAGGCTCTTCCATGCCCGTCATGGGCTTGGGCCGGAGGAACACTCCCCCGACGACCGCGGCCAGCAGGGCCGCCACCGCACCCACGGCGAAGGCCAGCTGCAGTCCCCCGTTGAGCGCCTCGACCGATGAGCCACCTCCGGCCAGCAGGTGGTCGGTGCGGGCCGAGGAGATGCTGACCAGAACTGCGAGGCCGAGCGCGCCGCCCATCATGAACGAGGTGTTGACGACGCCTGAGGCGAGTCCTGCCTCGTGCGGCTCGACGTCACCCATTGCGGCGAGCAGCACGGGGTTGAAGGCGATGCCCGCACCGATGCCGAGCAGGATCATCGACGGCAGCACGTCGACCACGAAGCTCCCGCCGACAGGTGCCCTGGAGAACAGGCCCAGGCTCGCGGCGGCCAGCAGCAGCCCGACCGTGAGCGGGGGGCGGATGCCGAAACGCATGACGAGCTTGTCCGAGACGCGCAGCGAGCAGTACGCCATCACGACGCTCATGGGGACGAACGCCAGGCCGACGTCGAGTGCGTCGTAGTGCAGGACCTTCTGGAGGTAGAGGGCCGACAGGAAGAACCAGGCGAACATCGCGGCGGCCCAGAGCACGCCGACGACCTGCGAGACCGAGACGTTGCGCAGCGCGAAGAGGCGCAGTGGCACGAGCGGGTTGGGGATGGCGGCCTCGCGGACGAGGAAGGCGACGATCAGAGCGAGTACCGCCACCCAGCAGGGCCAACGTCCGCGCTGACGTCCAGCCGGCCTCGTTGCCACCGACGATCGCGTACACGCTCAGCATCAGGGCTGCGGTCACCGTCACGGCGCCGATGATGTCGAGGCGCTCCTTGGACGGCACGACCTCGTCGGCGGGAAGGATGCGACGGGCGGCGATCCACACGGCGACGCCGATCGGCACGTTGACCAGGAAGATCCAGTGCCACGAGAACAGCCCGGTCAGGACTCCACCGAGCAGCACACCCACGGCACCGCCACCGGACATCACGAAGCCGAAGACGCCCATGGCCTTGGCGCGCTCCCCCGGTTCGGTGAACAGGCCCATGATCAGGGCCAGGGCGACTGCGGAGACCGCGGCGCCGCCGAGGCCCTGGATCGCGCGGCCGATGACCAGCAGCTCGGCCGACGGAGCCAGCCCGCAGCCGATCGAGGCGATCGTGAACGACACGATGCCGACGAGGAAGACCCGCCGGTTGCCGAGGAGGTCGCCGAACCGGCCGGACAGCAGCAGGAAGCCGCCGAACGTCAGCAGGTAGGCGTTGACGACCCAGGCGAGGGCCGCCTGCGAGAAGCCCAGGTCGGTCTGGATCGACGGCAGGGCGACGTTGACGATGCTCTGGTCGAGCACGATCATCAGGTCGCCGAGGCACAGGACGTAGAGAGCGAGCCAGCGGCTCTTGAGATCAGGCATCGGGATGACTCCTCGGTCGCGTTGGGTGCTTGCACCAACACCACGAACGGTCGACGCCCGATACGACAGGTTCCCCGAAGAAAGTTCGAGAAAGTTTTCTAGGCGCGGGGGCTTCGGCGATATGCCGACACGGTCGGGTCGCCGGTGACCCAGAAGCGCCACGGGACGTCGGCGGCCTTGGAGACGCCGACGCGCGGGCCGCGCTGATCTCCGGCGCCTCGATCCGGCGGCTCCCCCAGGCGTACGCCATCAGGTGCCAGCAGGTCCGCGCCCAGGTCGTCCAAGCGTCAGGCCGAGGGCTCGCGTCAAGGTTGCCGGGACCGCGGGCGAGGGCGACATCCTTCACCGCTGGGCGGCGCTGACGGGCGACCGTGAGACCGTCGACGACCTCACCGGCGCGGATCAGGACCGCGGAGGCCTCTTCCGTCGGCCCGGTGACGACGTTGGCACAGAAGTGCATGCCGTACGACCTGTAGACGTAGAGCCGCCACGGCTCGCCGTACATGATCTCTGAGCGCGCGGTCCGGGTGAAGGCGTGCGAGGCGGGATCGTGGATCCCCCCGTAGGCCTCGACCTCGGTGATCCGCAACGCCACGTCATGGCCGTGCAGCACGCGACCGAGGAGGCCGCGTGCGTGCCCGACAACCGCGCTCTCGGTCACGCTGAGAGGTCTGCGAGCACCTTGTCGAGTGCGGCGCGGTCGACGGTCTCCTTGCGCAGCTCAGCGAGCTCGGCCCACACCGGCGAGCTCATGAGGCTCGCCGGGTCGGCGGCGTGGGTCCGTCGCAGGGTCTCCTCCGGCACGATCTGGGGATCCGGCGCCAGGCACGCTGCCAGCGCTGCGTCGTAGTTGTCCTCGAGGACGCGCGACGTCGGGTCGAGGCCCAGGACGATCACGACACCGGTCGGCGAGGTGTTGACCGGGATGACCGTGAGGTCCGGCCGGTATGTCCGCAGGATGTCGGCGACCTTGAAGACGTCGCCTGCCCACGCCGATGTCTTGCGGTCGCGGGCGGCCTCGAGCGAGTTGCGCGGCAGCATGTCGTCGATCAGGACGACGCCTGCCGGCGACATGTGCTTCTCGACGTTCATGAAGTCACGCAGCGCGAACTCGGCGAGGTGCATGCCGTCGATGAACGCCAGGTCGATCGGAACCCCGTCGAAGAACGCCACCGGATCGGGGCGCGAGAAGAACTCGTCGCTCGTCGTGCGATGCAGCTGCACCTCGCACTGGATCTCCTTGGTGATCGTGTACGCCGGATCGATGCCGATCGACCGCGTGCGTGAAAGGCCCAGGCTCGCACCGGTGAAGACGCCGACCTCGAGGTACGTGCGAGGCTTCAGCTGCCGGTGGAGTGCCCGCAGCACCTGGTGACGCGACCGCGTGGGCTCCGGGAACTCAGCGAAGGGGTCAGCCGGCACGTACGCGTGCCTGGCCTTGTCGACCGCGGGTGTGCCGTGTGGGCTGAGCTTGCGGGCGGCTCCGGTCCGCACCTTGCGCTCCCAGCGACGTACGGCCTCGGTGCGGCGCGGTCCGATGACCTTGCGCAACGTCCGGCCCGTGCTCGTACGAATGGCCACGGTCTCCCCCATGTCTACGGTCTCGGTCGGGACCACAGTAGCGATGGCTCACACAGGGTCGACGGTTCGGGCCATGCGGGCTCGAACGGCCGGGGCGAACGGGCTCCACAGGAACCAGGTCGGGAAGTCACGGGTCAGTCGCGGAACCCCTTCGAGCGTCACCGAGCCGGAGGCTCGCGCCTGGCGCAGCGTCGTCAGGCCCGCGAAGACCCTCATCAGCTCCACGGGCTCCGTACGGACGGTGACGTCGGAGTCGAACCCGGGATGGTCGGTGCACACCGACGACTCGCGCCGTTCGAGGATCAGCCACAGCCGCATCGGTTCATCGCCTCGGTAGTCGAACTCGACCACCACCCGTTGGGTCGGAATCTGCTCCAGGTCGATGCGCCGAGACATCCACCACGTCAAGGTGACGGGATCCACGTCCCGGGGCTCGGGCTCCGAGAACATCCACTTCACGGCCCACTCACCGAATGCCATGACGACGCCTTCGAGGTCGCGCCCGGCGGGAGTGAGCTGGTACTCGTGCCCGCGACCGCCCGGTATGGGCACCCGGTCGAGGACACCCTTGTGCTCGAGGTGCCGCAAGCGCTGCATCAGCAAGGTACGGGAGATGCCCGGAAGTCCCCGATCGATGTCGTTGAACCGACGACTCCCGAGCACCATCTCCCGGACGATCAGGGGGGTCCACCTGTCCGCCAGCACGCTGCTCGCCAAGGCGACCGGGCAGTACTGCCCGTAGTCACGCATGAGCCAATCGTAAGCCTGATCTCCTGCAACGCGGTCCAGAACTCGTACCGGGCAGGTGCAGAAGTTGCACTGGAGGCCGCGCGCGGGTCGGACGGACCCTGTGAGGGAATCACTCGCCACCGTCAGGAGCCCGTCATGTCCATCACCTTCGATCCCGTCCAGTTCAAGAACACGACCCGAGCGCAGTGGGAGGCTGCAGCGGATGCCTGGAACCGGTGGGGCCCCACGATCGAGTCCTGGCTCGGCGCGGCCACCGACGCAATGCTCGACGACGCCGGCGTCACGACCGGCGACCGGGTGCTCGATGTCGCCGCTGGTGCTGGGGGCCAGACGCTGGCGGCCGCGCGTCGTGTCGGCCCGACCGGTGCCGTCCTCGCCACGGACATCTCACCCGCAATCCTGGAGTTCGCACGACAGGTCGCCGCGGATGCCGGGATGTCCAACATCACCACGCTGGTCGCCGACGGCGAGGACCTGTCCGACGTCGAGGAGGGCGGCTACGACGTGGCCATCTCCCGCGTCGGGCTCATCTACTTCCCGGATCAACAGGCCGCCCTCCGCGGCATGTGCCGGGCCCTTCGACCCGGCGGTCGCGTGTCTGCTGTCGTCTACTCCACGGCGGACCGCAACGGGTTCTTCTCGATTCCGGTGGGGATCATCCGTCGGCGGGCCGAGCTGCCTCCGCCCCTGCCGGGTCAGCCCGGTCCGTTCAGCCTGGGCTCGCCCGGAGTCGCCGAGCAGACCTTCGCCGACGCCGGCCTGTCCGACATCACGGTGACGACCGTTCCGTCGCCGGTGCGCATGCGCAGTGCCGTCGAGTGCGTGCAGTTCGAGCGGGAGTCGTTCGGAGCCCTGCACCAGATGCTGTCCGGGCTCGACGAGGCCGAGCGCGAGGAAGCGTGGTCCGAGATCGCCGAGCAGCTCGCTCAGTTCGAAGGTCCCGACGGATTCGAGGGACCGTGCGAGATGCTCGTGGTCACCGGTACGAGATAACGGTTCAGCGCTCCCGGGCGACCCGTTCGCGCAGCTCCGCGAGCTGTTCGGTCACGCGTACAGGCGCCGTGCCGCCGCGGGAGTCGCGGGAAGCCAAGGACCCCTCGACCGTCAGCACCTCGCGGACCTGCGGCGTCAGCGCCGGCGAGATCGCCGCGAAGTCGTCGTCGGTGAGGTCCCACAGCTCGATGCCGCGCTGCTCGCACACCTGGACGCATGCCCCGGAGATCTCGTGCGCGTCGCGGAACGGCACTCCCTGGCGTACGAGCCACTCGGCGATGTCGGTCGCCAACGCGAATCCCTGGGGTGCCAGCGACTCCATGCGCTCGGTGTCGAACGTCAGGGTCGCGATCATGCCGGTGAACGCGGGCAGCAGCACCTCGAGCGTGTCGATCGAGTCGAAGACCGGCTCCTTGTCCTCCTGGAGGTCACGGTTGTACGCCAGCGGGAGCGCCTTGAGCGTCGCGAGCAGACCGGCGAGGTTGCCGATCAGGCGTCCGGACTTGCCGCGGGCGAGCTCGGCGATGTCGGGGTTCTTCTTCTGCGGCATGATGCTCGACCCCGTGGAGTAGCCGTCGTGCAGCGTGACGAAGCCGAACTCCTTGGTGTTCCAGAGGATGATCTCCTCGGCCAGGCGGGAGACATCGACACCGATCTGGGCCGTCACGAAGGCGAACTCGGCGACGAAGTCGCGGGCAGCCGTGCCGTCGATCGAGTTCGCGGTCGATCCGCTGAAGCCGAGGTCTGCGGCGACCTTCTCGGGGTCGAGACCGAGCGACGACCCGGCAAGCGCGCCCGAGCCGTACGGCGAATCGGCTCCGACCCTGCGCATCCCAGTCGTCGAGTCGCTCGAGGTCGCGGACCAACGGCCACGCATGCGCCAGCAGGTGGTGCGAGAGCAGCACGGGCTGGGCGTGCTGCAGGTGCGTACGTCCAGGCATCGCCACGCCCATGTGCTGCTCCGCCTGCGTCGCCAACGCCTCGGCCAGCCCGCGCACCAGACGGCTGATCGACCTGCCGTGATCGCGCAGGTACATCTTGAACAACGTCGCGACCTGGTCGTTGCGCGAACGGCCGGCGCGCAGCCGGCCACCCAGCACCGGGCCGAGCCGTTCGAGGAGCCCCCGCTCGAGCGCCGTGTGCACGTCCTCGTCGTCGGGCTGCGCGACGAACGCACCTGACTCGACGTCGGCGGCGAGCGCGTCGATGCCGGCGATGAGCGCCGTCAGGTCGTCGCGGCTCAGGAGTCCTGCGGCCTGCAGCACCATGGCGTGGGCGCGGGAGCCGGCGAGGTCGTACGGCGCGAGCCGCCAGTCGAAGTGCGTCGACCTCGACAGCTCGACGAGCTCGGGCGACGGGCCGGAGGCGAAGCGGCCACCCCAGAGGCTCGTCTTCTCGTCGTTCGGGGTCTCGCTCACGTGGGCTCCTTCGGGGTGGATGCGGCGATCGCCGCGAAGCGTTCTGCGACGGCCTTGCCGCCTTCGGGGTCACGGCAGATCAGCATGACGGTGTCGTCGCCGGCGATCGTGCCCAGGAGGTCGTGCTGGGAGGCATGGTCGATGGCCGACGCCAGATACTGCGCGGCGCCGGGCGGCGTTCGCAGCACCACGAGGTTGGCCGATCCCTCGGCCGTCACCATCAGCTCGCGGAGGATCTTGGCGAGCCGAGCGTGTCCCGACGCGCTGCCAGCAGCGGGTCGTGGCGTACGGTCGCCGCCCTCGGCCGGCACGGCGTAGACCAGACCGCCGTCGGGATGCCTCACGCGTACGGCATCGAGCTCGACCAGGTCGCGCGAGATCGTCGACGGCGTCGCGCTGACGCCGTGCGACTCCAGCAGCTCGGCAAGGTCGCCTTGGGAGCGTACGAGCTGGTGGCCGAGCAGCTCGACGATGAGCTGCTGGCGCGCGGCCTTGGTCGGCGGAACGGTCATCACGCCGCCGCCTCCCTGAAGAAGCCCACGATACGGAGGCCGCGGCGTGATCCCCGCTATGATGATGCCCTCGCTGCGCTCGGTCATGCTCTTGCCTTGTCGAGCAGCCAGACGAGAAGTGCCTTCTGGGCGTGCAGGCGGTTCTCCGCCTCGTCCCACACGACGCTCTGCGGGCCGTCGAGGACGTCTGTCGAGATCTCGAGGCCGCGATAGGCCGGCAGGCAGTGCAGCACGATCGCATCGGGCGCTGCGAGGGCGAGGGACTCCGCGGTGATCGCGAACTCGCCGAACAGCGCGAGCCGGGCCTCCTTCTCGCTCTCCTGACCCATCGAGATCCAGGTGTCGGTGATGACGACGTCGGCGCCGGAGATCGCGTCCCGGGCATCGTCCGTCACCATGATCGATCCGCCGGTCTCCCCCGCGATCTTCTCCGCATCGGCGACGATCGCCGGATCGGGCTGATAGCCGGCGGGAGCGCCGATGCGCACGTGCATGCCGGCGGTGGCCCCACCGAGCAGGTAGGAGTGGCCCATGTTGTTGGCCCCGTCGCCGAGATAGGCGACGGTCAGGCCGGCGAGGTGTCCCTTGTGCTCGATGACGGTCTGCCAGTCCGCGAGGATCTGGCACGGGTGGAAGTCGTCGCTGAGCGCGTTGACGACCGGTACGCCCGCGTTGGCGGCCATCTCGTCGAGGCCCGCCTGGGCGTACGTGCGCCAGACGATCGCGCTGGTCATCCGGCCGAGGACACGGGCCGTGTCGGCGACCGACTCCCCGCGGGCGCCCTGCGTCGTGGCCTGGTCGATGATCAGCGGATTGCCGCCGAGGTCGGCGACGCCGACGGCGAACGAGACGCGCGTACGCGTCGACGCCTTGTCGAACATGACCGCGACGGTCTGCGGTCCGGCGAGGGGCTTGCGGGCATACGGATCTGCCTTGATCTCGGCAGCCAGCGCCAGCACCTCGGCCTGCTCGGCGGGACTCAGGTCGTCATCGCGCAGGAAGTGCCTCACGATGCCACCTCGTCGAGGATCTGCTTGAGCACCGCCACGGCGCCTTCGGCCTGCTCGACCGTGAGGATCAGCGGCGGCGCGAGCCGCAGCCGGGTCGGCGTGGCGTTGTTGAGGATGATGCCGGCGGCGAGGGCTGCCTTCTGCACCTCGGCGGTCACCGGCTCGGCGAGCACGATGCCCACCAGGAGTCCGCGACCCGTGGTCTCGGTGACCAGCGGGTGGCTGGCCAGCCCGTCACGGAAGACGTCGCCGACCTTGCGTGCGTTGTCGAGCAGGCCATCGGACTCGATCGTGCTGATGACGGCGAGCGCGGCTGCCGTGGCCACGGGGTTGCCGCCGAACGTCGTGCCGTGGTTGCCGGGCTGCAACAGCGTCCCGGCGTCGCCGAGCGCGATGCAGGCGCCGATCGGGATGCCGCCGCCGAGGCCCTTGGCGACCGTGATCAGGTCGGGCACGATGCCGGACTCGGCGTGGGCGAACCATGCCCCGGTGCGGCCGATGCCGGTCTGGACCTCGTCGAGCCACAGGAGTGCGCCGTGCTGCGACGTGATGTCGCGGGCCGCCTGCAGGTAGCCGTCAGGGGGCATCACGACGCCCGCCTCACCCTGGATCGGCTCCAGCAGGACGGCGGCGACGGTGTCGTCGACCGCGGCCTCGAGCGCGGCGGCGTCGCCGTACGGGACCCAGCTGACGTCGCCCGGCAACGGCTCGAACGGTGCCCGGTAGGCCTCCTTGGAGGTCAGGGCGAGGGCACCCATCGTGCGGCCGTGGAACGAGCCCTCGGCGACGACGATGCGCGTGCGCCCCGTGCGGCGGGTCGCCTTGAACGCCGCCTCGTTGGCCTCGGTGCCGGAGTTGGTGAAGAAGACGCGCCCCTCCTGGCCGACCAGGTCGAGCAGCTTCTCGGCGAGCTCGACCTGCGGCTTGGAGGTGAAGAAGTTGGAGATGTGAGCCCAGCGTGCTGCAGCTGGTCGGCGTCACGGCCTCGACGGATCGCAGGGTGGGCGTGACCGAGCGCGTTGACCGCGATGCCGCCGAGCAGGTCGAGGTACTTGGTGCCGTCGGCGTCCCAGACGTACGCGCCCTCGCCGCGCACGAGCACGCCTTGAGGTGTGCCGAACGTGTTCATGACCGCGCCCTGGTAGCGCTCGGTCCAGTCGCTCGTCGGTCATGCGTTGTCTCCCTTGGTGTCACCCTTCGCGTCCTTCGTGACGCTCGTGGAGTAGAGCGCCGTGCGGATGCGGGTCTCGGCACCGGGTACGACCTGGGTGCCCACGCCCTCGTCGGTGAAGATCTCGAGCAGCACGGCGTGAGGCTCGCGGCCATCGATCACCGTCGCTCGGCGGACACCCTCCTGGACGGCCTTGAGGCACGCGGTCATCTTGGGGATCATGCCGGTCGAGAGCTCGGGGATGATCTCGGCCAGCGACTCGGGGCTGATCTCGCCGATCACGTCGGAGCTGTTGGGCCAGTCGGCGTAGAGCCCTTCGACATCGGTGAGGACCAGGAGCTTCTCGGCGTCGAGGGCCACGGCCAGCGCGGCAGCAGCGGTGTCGGCGTTCACGTTGTGCACCTGGCCATCGGCATCGGGCGCGACGGTCGAGACGACCGGGATGCGGCCGGCCTCGATCAGGTCCAGCACGGCCTCGGGGCGTACGCCGACGACCTCGCCGACCAGGCCGATGTCGGTCTCGACGCCATCGATGACCGGCATGGTCTTCTGAGCGGTGAACAGCCCGCCGTCCTCGCCGGACAGGCCGACCGCCAGGTCACCGTGCTGGTTGAGCAGGCCGACCAGCTCGCGGCCGACCTGGCCGGTCAGCACCATGCGTACGACATCCATCGTCTCCGGCGTCGTGACCCGCAGGCCACCGCGGAACTCCGACTCGATGCCCAGCTTGTCGAGCATCGCGCTGATCTGCGGTCCGCCACCGTGCACGACGACGGGCTTGAACCCGGCCATGCGCAGGAACACGATGTCCTCGGCGAACGCGTGCTTGAGCGTCTCGTCGGTCATGGCGTTGCCGCCGTACTTCACCACGACGACCTTGCCGTGGTACTTCTTCAGCCACGGCAGCGCCCGGGCGAGGGTGGCGGCCTTGTCGGTCGCCTTCTTCCAGTCCTCGGGCTGCCACTCGTCAAGGGTGCTGTCTGTCGCATCATTCATGAGTGAGTACGCCGAGTTCTCGTGGACGTACGCCTGGGTGAGGTCGTTGGTCCAGATGGTGCCCGTTTCCGAGCCTGACTTGAGGTCGATCGTGACGGTGACGGCTCGCTGGGACAGGTCGATCGCGTCCGGCGACTCCCCCGGCCCGCTCGTGCGGCAGACCCAGACACCGTTGAGCGCGACGTCGAGGTCGGCCGGGTCGAACGCCGCCTGCGTCGTGCCCACCGAGGCCAGGATGCGGCCCCAGTTGGGGTCCTTGCCGTAGATCGCGCACTTGAACAGGTTGCTGCGGGCGACCGAGCGGCCCACCTCGAGGGCATCGTCGAGCGTCGCGGCGCCCCGCACCTCGATCGCGATCTCGTGGTCAGCTCCCTCGGCGTCGGCGAGCAGCTGCTTGGCGAGGTCCATGCACACCGTGGTGACGGCGTCGGTGAACGCCTCGATGTCAGGCGCGACGCCTGACGCGCCACTCGCCATCAGCAGGACCGTGTCGTTGGTCGACTGGCAGCCGTCGGAGTCGAGTCGATCGAATGTCTGGGCCGTCGCGGCGCGCAGAGCGGCGTCAGCGGTGGCAGCGTCGACATCGGCGTCGGTCGTGATGACCACGAGCATCGTCGCGAGTGCGGGAGCCAGCATGCCGGCACCCTTCGCCATGCCGCCGACGGTCCAGCCATCGCCCTGGGCCACGGCCTCCTTGGACACCGAGTCGGTCGTCATGATCGCGGTCGCGGCGGCATGTCCACCGTCTGGGCTCAGCCCGTCGACGGCAGCGCGTACGCCCGACAGCAGGGCTTCGCGATCGTTGAGCAGCCCGATCAGGCCGGTCGAGCACACCTGCACGTCGATCGCGCCCGTGCCGAGGGCCTCGGCCACGACCTCGGCGGTCTGGTGCGTCGTGGCGAACCCCTCGGGGCCGGTGTAGCAGTTGGCGCCACCGGAGTTGATCGCCACAGCAACGGCAGACCCGCCCTTGATGGCTTCCTCGCTCCAGAGGACAGGGTTGGCCTTGCAGCGGTTGCTCGTGTAGACGGCCGCGGCGGCCTTGGACGGCCCGGTGTTGACCACCACGGCGACGTCGGGGGCGCCGGTGGCCTTGAGCCCGGCGGCAACGCCCGCGGCGGTGAATCCCTTGGCGGCGGTACGACTCACTGGATGTGCGACTCCCGACGGTGGTGAGGCCCGTCGTCTCGGGGAGGCCGAGGGCGATGTTCATGGACTGGATCGCGCCGCCGGCGGTGCCCTTGGCGAGGTTGTCCATCGCGCCGATCGCGATGACCTTGCCGGCCCGCGGGTCCAGCGTGGCCTGGACGTGCAGCATGTTGGCGCCGAGCACGGCCTTGGTCTGCGGCCAGTGGCCCTCGGGCAGCACATGGATGAACGGCTCGTCGGCGTACGCCTTGAGGTACGCCGCACGTACGTCCTCAGCGGTGACGCCGTCGAGCGCGGGCGCTGAGACCGTCGCGAGGATGCCGCGCGACATCGGCGCCAGGATCGGCGTGAACGAGACCGTGGGACGCGTGCCGGAGACCAGCTCGAGGTTCTGCTCGATCTCCGGGGTGTGCCGATGGACGCCGCCGACGCCGTACGCGCTGGCCTGGCCCATCATCTCCGAGCCCAGCAGGTGCGGCTTGAGCGACTTGCCCGCGCCCGAGGCACCCGTCGGTGCGACGACCGTGATGTCAGGAGCGATCAGTCCCGCGGCGAGCGCCGGCATGATCGTGAGCGTCGATGCGGTCGGGAAGCAGCCGGGCACCGCGATGCGCTTGGCACCGGCGAGCACGTCGCGCTGCCCGGGCAGCTCCGGCAGGCCGTACGGCCAGGTGCCGGCGTGGTCACCGCCGTAGAACGTCTCCCAGTCGTCGGCGCTCTGCAGGCGGAAGTCCGCCCCGCAGTCGATGACGAGCGTGTCATCGCCCAGCTGAGCGGCGATCGCCGCCGACGTACCGTGCGGCAGCCCGAGAAACACGACGTCGTGACCCGCGAGGATCTCGGCCGTCGTGGGCTCGAGCACGCGGTCGGCGAGCGGCACCAGATGCGGCTGGTGCTCCCCCAGCGTGCTTCCGGCGCTGGACGCTGCGGTCAGGGCACCGATCTCGATGTTGGGGTGCGCGAGCAGCGTACGCAGGACTTCGCCGCCGACGTACCCGCTGGCGCCGGCGACGGCTGCGGTGATCGTGGTCATCTCTCCACCTTTGCAGAAGTGTCTAGGGGGACGTAACGCGTCAGTCGGCGCCGAGCTCCATGGCCGCGGCGTCGAGCGCGAGCTCTTCCTCGCTGTGTACGGCCGGGTTGGCCTCGATTCGCGTGGCGCCACCTGCGGGCAGGTCGCCGAAGAGCGTGCCGTGCTCGACCAGCACCTGGCCCTGGTCCAGCGGCTGCGCGGCGTACTGCTCGAGCATCGCGCGCGAGTCGGCGATGTCGAGGTTGCGCATCGTCAGCTGACCGATGCGGTCAGTCGGCCCGAAGACGGCGTTCTCGGTGCGCTCCATCGAGAGCTTCTCGGGGTCGTAGGAGAAGTTCGAGCCCTGCGTGTCGAGGATCGAGTAGTCCTCGCCCCTGCGGAGCCGCAGCGTCACGTCGCCGGACACGACCGACGCGATCCAGCGCTGGACCGACTCGCGCAGCATCATGGCCTGCGGGTCGAGCCAACGACCCTCGTACATCAGCCGGCCGAGGCGACGACCGTGCTGATGGAAGTTGGCGATCGTGTCCTCGTTGTGGATCGCGTTGACGAGCCGTTCGTACGCGATGTGCAGCAGCGCCATGCCGGGCGCCTCGTAGATGCCCCGGCTCTTGGCCTCGATGATGCGGTTCTCGATCTGGTCGGACATGCCCAGGCCGTGCCGTCCACCGATGACGTTGGCCTCGTGCACGAGGGCGACCGCGTCGCCGTCGAACCGCGCACCGTTGATCGCCACGGGGCGACCGGCCTCGAAGGAGACCGTGACGTCCTCGGTCGCGATCTCGACCTCGGGGTCCCAGAACCTGACGCCCATGATCGGGTCGACGGACTCCAGCGACGTGTCGAGGTGCTCGAGGGTCTTGGCCTCGTGCGTCGCACCCCAGATGTTGGCGTCGGTCGAGTACGCCTTCTCCTGGCTGTCCCGGTATGGCAGGTCGCGCTCGGTGAGCCAGGCGCTCATCTCCTTGCGGCCGCCCAGCTCGTGCACGAACGCGGCGTCGAGCCACGGCTTGTAGATGCGCAGCTCGGGGTTCGCGAGGAGCCCGTAGCGGTAGAACCGCTCGATGTCGTTGCCCTTGAACGTCGACCCGTCGCCCCAGATGTCGACGCCGTCCTCGTGCATCGCGCGCACGAGGAGCGTGCCGGTGACGGCGCGGCCGAGCGGAGTCGTGTTGAAGTACGTCCGGCCGGCCGAGCGGATGTGGAACGCCCCGCACGCCAGCGCTGCGAGCCCTTCCTCGACGAGCGGCCGCTTGCAGTCGATCGAGCGCGCGAGCTCGGCGCCGTACTCCATCGCGCGGCCCGGGATCCCGGCGATGTCGGGCTCGTCGTACTGGCCGATGTCGGCGGTGTACGTGCACGGGATCGCGCCCTTGTCGCGCATCCACGCGACGGCTACGGAGGTGTCGAGGCCGCCGGAGAACGCGATTCCGACGCGTTCGCCCGCGGGCAGGGTGGTGAGGACTTTGGACATGTCTCACATTCTTGCACACCTCTGCAATTTCTTGCATTCGGGGGTGGCTATGTCATTCCGGCGGCAGGACGGGCATACGCCCCTAGGATGCAAGCCATGCGGATCGTCCTGCGAGCACTGGCGCTCATCGTGACCGCCGGGGTGCTGTTCCTGCCGGCACTGTTCGCGCTCGTGCCGACCGCGCCGACCGACTCGGGTCCCGATCCCGTACGCATCTCGGACTACACCGCCAACTACGTCGTGACGGCCGACGGCGACCTGGTGGCGCAGGAGCGGATCACCACGGAGTTCCCCGCCGGTCGTCACGGGATCTTCCGGTTCTGGGACGTCACCGATCCGTCCGACAAGAACGTCCGGCTGATCCCCAAGAGCATCAAGGTCGGCCTCGACGGCAGCAGCGTGCCGTACGACCTGCAGTGGCAGAAGGGCCGCCACTTCCGCGTGGCCAAGATCGGCGACCCGGACTCGTACGTGTCCTCGGGCACGCATGTCTACACGATCACCTACCGGATCGATGGTGCTCTAGCGCCCAGCACGGCCGGCCCGGGCACATTCGCCTCGTCGAGCTGGACCGACAAGCAGCCGGCGCAATCGGTGTTCTACTGGAACGTCGTCGCGCAGGGCTGGCAGATGGACATCGACAAGTCCACGGTCAACATCACCCTGCCGGCCAAGTCGGGCAAGGTGCAGTGCACCTCGAGCTTCGACGGCTCCGGGACCTGTGACATCGGCGGCGCCGGCACCGACAAGGTCACGATCACGACGGGTCACCTGTCGCCCCGGACACCCGTGACGGTGCGCATCGGGCTGCCGATCGAGACGCCGGACCGCGTCACGGTGCCGTGGCCGGTCGCCGCCGACCGCGCCCTGGGCACGAGCACCAGCAAGCTCGGGATCGTCCTGGCGATCACGCTGGGCCTGATGGCCGTCGGCTACTACCTCGATCGGCGCTCGCGTGAGGAAGAACCGGGCACGCCGGTCATGTACGAGCCGCCGCCGGGACTTGGCCCGGTCCAGACGGCGTACGTCACGACCGAGACCGTCCCCAGCCGCGGACTCGTGTCGACGCTGCTCTACCAGGCCGAACAGGGACTCACCACGCTCACCGACAACGGCGGGAAGTCGTGGACCATCACGGGCGTCGGCGACGCGGCCGCCTGGGCCAAGACCGACGACGTCACCCGGTTCGTCGGCGAGTCACTCGGCGTCACGCAGCCGGGTGCGCACTTCAAGTCGAGCCCCGACTCGGTGACGTCCGGCCAGAAGCTGCAGTCGGTTCGCAACGCGCTCGCCGCGCAGACCAGCGTGTGGGCCGACGGTGTCGGCGCGCAGCGCAGGGTCGGGTCCGAGACTCTTGCCCGCCTTGCCGTGATCGTTGCCGCACTGCTGTTCCTGGTCGCCGCAATCTTCCTCCATCCGGGGGTGTCGATGTACCTGCTGCCGATCGCCGGGTTCGTCATCGGCGGGATCGGCCTGATGAGCCCCGGCGTGGGCCGTCGTCGGACGACCTTGGGCCGCGACCTGTGGTCGCGCGCCGGTGGGTTCAAGCGGCTGCTGTCGACCGATTCCGCGCAGGACCGCTTCGACTTCAGCGGCAAGAAGGACCTCTACACCGCCTTCATCCCGTACGCCGTGGCGTTCGACTGCGCCGACCGCTGGGCCCGCAAGTACCAGCTCGCGACGGGGTCCGAACCGCCCGTGCCGACCTGGTACGGCGGCGGGTCGAACACGAGCACGAGTCACAGCTTCTTCGGCAGCAACGACGCCTTCTCCGGATTTGAATCCTCGCTGGCCTCCTCGATCAGCGCCTACTCGGCCACGCAGTCCTCGTCGTCCTCAGGTGGCGGCGGAGGCGGCGGTGGCGGGGGCGGCGGCGGTGGAGGCGGCGGTGGCGGTTCCTGGTAACCCCGCTCCACACCCTTCACTCAACGAGGAGAACTCATGCTCTGGATCATCATCCTGGCGATCGTCGTCGTGCTGGCGCTGTTCACCGTCTACGCGTTCAACCGGCTTCGGCGGGTCGACATCGGCGCCCAGGAGGCGCTCGGCGGCATCGACGTCCAGCTGACCCGCCGCGCCGACCTCATCCCCAACCTGGTCAACACCGTCAAGGGTTACGCCCAGCACGAGAAGGGCGTGTTCGAAGCGGTGACCGAGGCGCGCGCCGGTGCTGCGGCAGCGGCCAAGGGCGGCTCGGTGCAGGACAAGGCCGAAGCACAGGCCAAGCTCGACAAGGCGATCATCGACGTGCTGGCGGTCGCCGAGGCATACCCCGACCTCAAGGCGTCGGCGAACTTCCAGTCGCTGCAGGCCGAGCTCGCCGACACCGAGAACAAGATCTCGTTCGCCCGGCAGTACTACAACGACGCCGTCGCCAAGCTCAACAGCCTCGTGCGGACGATCCCGTGGCTGTTGTTCACCGGCATCGCGGGCGTGCACGCGCGTGAGTTCTACGACGCCCCCGAGGGCCAGCAGACCCCACCCACCGTCACCTTCTGACGCTGACGGGTCAGGAAGTGACCCGTCAGCGCTGGTCAGGAGCGGAGAGTCGCGCCGAGTGATCCTGCGGCCGCCACGGCTGCTTCGCGTGCGGACTTGATCTCGGCGTCGGTCAGCGTGCGGTCCGGGGCGCGGAGACGCAGGGCGAATGCCAGCGACTTCTTGCCCTCGGGAACCTGGTCGCCTGAGTACACGTCGAAGAGCCGCACGGACTCGATCAACGGGCTCGCCGCGGCCAGCGCCTTCTGCACCGAGGCCGCCGGGACTGCGTCGTCGACGATCAGCGCGAGGTCCTCCTTGGCGACCGGGAACGACGAGAAGTCGGGGCGCGGCCCGATCTCGGGCGATGCGTCGATCAAGGCGTCGAGGTCGACCTCAGCCGCCACGGCGCGTGCGGGCAGGCCGTACGCCTTGAGCACCCGCGGGTGCAGCTCTCCGGCATGACCGATCGTCGCGCCATCGAGCACGATCGCGGCACACCGGCCCGGGTGCCACGGCATGACCTGCGCGGGCTGCACCTCGATCTCGACGTGGAGCTCCTCGGCGAGGTGCTGGACGATCGCGATCGCGTCGCCCCACGTGGCCTGGCGTCCCGGCCCGGCCCAGCCGCTGCGTACGCGTTCGCCGCTCATGACGAGCCCGACGTGATGAGGCTGGTCGGGCAACGCCGCCGCGAAGGCGGCGATCTCGTCGTCGGTCGGGCGCCGGTCCACGCCGTAGATCGGCGCCTCGGCGGAGTCCGACTTCGGCAGGAAGACCCGGCCGGTCTCGGTGATGTGCACGTCAGCGTGTCCGCGGCCGATGTTGAGCGCCAGGCTCTTGAGCAGCCCGGTGAGCAGCGTCGTCGTCATGCCGGGTTCTTCCGCGGAGAGCGGGTTCTCCAGCAGCACCTGGCGGCGACGCGAGTCGTCGGCCGGCAGCCCGAGGCGGTCGAAGTCCGCCGCTCCCGCGAACGGGAACGTCTTGACCTCGACCAGGCCGTCACCGGCGAGGACCATGCCGACGCGGCGGCGCAGCTTCTGCGCGATCGTCAGGCCGCGACCGGCCGGGGCGGTCGGCAGGATCGAGGGCACCTTGTCGTAGCCGACGACACGCAAGCACCTCTTCGACGAGGTCATTGGGGTCGTTGAGGTCGAACCGCCAGCTCGGCGGCGTCGCGGTCAGCGACTCGTGGTCCAGCGCGACGTCACAACCGTTGCCCTCCAGGGCCTCGACGACGTCCGCGGCGTCGATGTCGACCCCGGTCACCCGCGAGGGCAGGTCGATCGTCATCCCGACCGCGGGACGCGGAGTCGCCGATCCGACGACCGTGAGACCGTCCTCAATCGTGCCGCCACCGAGCTCGGCGAGCAGGTTCGCGACCCGCTGCGTGGCGCGGGCCGGGAGCGCCGGGTCGACTCCGCGTTCGTAGCGCTTCGACGCCTCGGACGGCAGGTTGTGCCGCCGCGCCGTGCGCGCGATCATCGGCGCCTTCCAGTGCGCGGCCTCGATCAGGATGTCGGTCGTCGTCGAGGAGAGCTCGGTCTCGGCGCCACCCATGACGCCGGCGAGGCTGATCGGCCCGCGATCGTCGGTCACGACGGTGTCATCGGTCGAGAGCGTCCGCACGACGCCGTCGAGAGTCGCGAGCTTCTCCCCCTCGGTGGCCCGTCGGACGACGATCGGGCCCTGCAGGCTCGACAGGTCGAAGCCGTGGATCGGGTGGCCGATCTCGAGCATGACGTAGTTGGTGATGTCGACCGCCAACGAGATCGACCGCATGCCGGCCTGCTCGATGCGCTGCGCCATCCACGCCGGTGTCGGGCGGGTCGGGTCGAATCCCGTGACGGCGCGAGCCGCGAAGACGGGGCATGCGTCGGGATCCTCGACGGTGACGGGATAGCCCTCCCCTGCGCCGGTCACCTCGATGTCGGCCGGGTCGGTGAACTCCAGCCCGTACGCCAGCGCGGTGTCGCGTCCGACTCCGCGCAACGACAGGGCGTAGGCGCGGTCGGGGTTGACCTCGAGGTCGAGGATCTCGTCGCCCAGGCCGAGCAGCGCGATCGCGTCGTCGCCGGGCGCGGCCGAGTCGGCATCGAGCACGATGATGCCGCTGGCGTCGCCGGCAAGGCCGAGCTCGGCGCTCGAGCAGATCATGCCGTCGGACACGTGGCCGTACGTCTTGCGGGCCGTGATCTCGAACCCCAGCGCCGGGAGCACCGTGCCGGGCAGGGAGACCACGACGAGGTCGCCCTCGACGAAGTTGTGCGCGCCGCAGACGATGCCGCGGGCGCCATCCGGGTCGTTGTGCTCGGGGCCGACGTCGACGCGGCACCAGTTGATCGTCTTGCCGTTCTTCTGCGGCTCCTTGACGATCGACAGCACCCGACCGACGACCAGCGGACCGCTGATGCCGGACGAGATGATCTCCTCGAGCTTGAGGTCGAACTGCGTCAGACGCGCGGCCAGCTGCTCGGTGGTGACATGGTCAGGCAGCCCGACGAGCTCCCGCAGCCAGGTAACGGGTACTTTCACAGCTCTACTCCGAATGGCTGGGTGAAACGAATGTCGCCGTCGAACAGGTCGCGCAGGTCCGCGATGTCGTAGCGGGACGTGATGGTCCGGTCGATGCCGATGCCGAACGCGAAGCCCGAGTAGCGCTCAGGGTCGACGCCGCATGCAATCAGCACGCGCGGGTTGACCACGCCGCAGCCGCCCCACTCGACCCAGCCCTCGCCCTTGCACGTACGGCAGTCGGCGACGGCGTCCGGCTCGTTGTGGCAGACGTAGCAGAGCAGGTCCATCTCGGCGCTCGGCTCGGTGAACGGGAAGTAGGACGGGCGGAACCGCGTGGTCATGCCGTCGCCGTAGATCGCCTGCGCGAAGTGGTCGAGCGTGCCCTTGAGGTGACCCATCGACAGGCCCTCGTCGATCGCCAGTCCCTCGACCTGGTGGAACACCGGCGAGTGGGTGGCGTCGAGCTCGTCGGTGCGGAAGACCCGTCCGGGGCAGGCGATGTAGATGGGCGGCTGACGGGTCAGCATCGTGCGCGCCTGCACCGGTGAGGTGTGCGTGCGCAGGACCATCGCTGCGCGTTCCGGGGTCACCCAGAACGTGTCCTGCATCGTGCGGGCCGGATGGTCCGGACCGAGGTTGAGGGCGTCGAAGTTGAGCCACTCGGCCTCCACCTCGGGTCCTTCGGCGATCTCCCAGCCCATCGCGACGAAGATGTCGGCGATGTGCTCCGACAGCGTGGTGATCGGGTGCCGCGCACCGACCGGCTGGAGGTCCCACGGCAGGGTGACGTCAACGGCCTCGGTGACCAGCGCGCGCTCCTCCTCGGCCGCCTCGACCTCGGCGGTCTTGGCGGCGAGCGCCTGGTTGATCGCTGCCCTGGCCTGGCCGACCCGCTGGCCGGCGTCCTTGCGCGCCTGCGGCGGCAGTGCGCCGATCTCGCGGTTGGCCAGCGCCAACGGCGATCGGTCGCCGACGTGGTCGATGCGCACCTGCTTGAGGGCATCGAGCGTGTCAGCGGCGGCGATCGCAGCGAGGGCCTCGTCGCGCATGCGCTCGACCTCTTCGGCGTGCAAAGGAGTGACCTCCACAGGGTCGTACGAGGAATTGGGGGCGGACAACAGCAGACCTGACTCTCGATGACTCGGTCCCGTACGCGTTTCGGGATCTGGGCCCAGTCTAGTGAGGCGGATCAGTCGGTCATCGTGTCGGGCTCGTTGATCGGGAACCAGGCCCGGATCAGCGCGCCGCCGCCCTCGGCATCGTCGATCTGGATCGAGCCGCCGTGCTGCTCGACGATGCCGCGCACGATGTACATGCCGAGGCCACTGCCTGCTCCGGGCCCGGCGCGCCAGAACCTGCTGAACACGCGCTGCCGCATCTCCTCGGCGATTCCCGGCCCGTTGTCGTGCACCTCCAGGGACACCCCGCCGAGCTGCTCGGCTTGAACGTTCTGGACGACGATCTCGCGCAGCCCGAAGCCGTGCCGCATCGCGTTCTCTACGAGATTCGTGACGACCTGCGTGATGCGGTCGCTGTCACCCCAGATCAGGTCGAGGTTGTCCCCGATGCTGATCTCGAAGGGTTCGGCGGCGCCACCCGAGACGTTGGTGAGCACATGCCGGACGATCTCGTCGAGCTTGACCGGTCCGCGCTTGAGCGTCAGCCGGCCGGCGTCGATGCGGGCGGCGTCGAGCAGCTCGGTGATGAGCCGGCTCAGGCGATCGGCGTCCGCGTCGACGGTCTCGAGCATGAACTGGCGCTGCTCCTCGGAGAACTTGTCCCACTTGGTCAGCAGCGTCGAGGTGAAGCCCTTGATGCCGGTCAGCGGCGATCGGAGCTCGTGCGCCACGGTGGCGACGAGATCGGACCGCTCACGGTCGCGCTGGTTGCGGACACGGGCGTTGCGGACGCTCACGACGACCCGGCGCACAGGCCCCGCCGGACGCTCCCGCACGAGTGATGCCGTGATGAGGTACTCGCTGCCCTTGGGCGACCACCACGCCTGCTCCGAGATGCGCTTGCGGGTCGCGATGCCGTCGTACGGACGTGTGGTGTCGTACCAGGAGTTGCCGTTGAGATCGTCGAACGGCACGGCTTCGTTGAGGTGCATGCCGATCATCTCGTCACCGTCGGCGCGCGCCATGTCGCGGATCCGCTGGTTGACGTACATGACCTTGGCGTCTGGCCCGGCAATGATGATGCCGTCCGGGATGTCGTCAAGGTCCACGAGCCTGAATGTAGTACGAGCAGGCCCGATGGCACGACCCAGCCCGGCGGGATTCAGTCCGGCGGGTTTCAGCCGGTGGCTCGGGCGCGCGCCGAGGCGTAGAGACACACCGCGGCTGCCGTCGCGAGGTTGAGGCTCTCGGCCCGGCCGTAGATCGGCACCGACACCACGAGGTCGGCGAGGGCGCGCGTCTGCGCCGGCAGGCCCCAGGCCTCGTTGCCCATGAGCCACGCGGTGGGGCTCGCGAGATCGAGACCGTCGTCGAACAGGCTCAGCTCGCCGCCGCCATCCGCGGCGAGGACCTGGAGGCCCTGTTGCTGCAGGCGGGCGAGCGTGGCGGACGTGTCGCGCTCGGTGACGACGGGCAGGTGGAAGATGCTGCCGACCGTCGCACGTACGGACTTGGGGTTGTAGGGATCGACGCTGTCGCCGACGAACACGACGCCCTGGGCCCCGGCGGCATCGGCGCACCGGATGACGGCGCCGGCGTTGCCGGGATCGCGGATGTCGGCGCAGACGACGAGGAACGTCGGGCTGGTCTCCAGCAGCGTGTCGAGCGAAGCATCTGGCATGCGGCAGCGCGCCACGACGCCCTGCGGCTGCACCGTGTCGGCAACGGACTCGACGACATCGTCGGTGACGACGTGCCAGTCGACGCCTGCCGCCTGTGCTGCGTCGACGAGGTCGGCGTGCTGCGCCGTCGCGGCCGCGGTCGAGAAGACCTCGACAGTCGCCTCCGGGATCGTCAGGGCCTCACGTACGGCCTGGGGACCCTCGGCGAGGAACTCGCCGGTCTCGGCCCGGAACGCACGAGTGGCGAGCCGCCTGGTGTGCTTCACCCGTCCTGACCGGACGGTGAGCTCACCGGGCGTACTCGCCACGTCGTTGTTGTTCAGCTCGGGCGGTGTCGCGGTCAGGCCGCGGCGCCGTCCTTGGGTGCGTTGACGTCAGCCGGAAGGTTGTCCTTCGCGGTCTGGACGAGCGCGGAGAACGCGGCCGGCTCGTGAACTGCGAGCTCGGCGAGGATCTTGCGATCGACCTCGACACCAGCGGCCTTGAGGCCCTGGATGAAGCGGTTGTAGGTCATGCCCTCGGCGCGGACGGCAGCGTTGATGCGCTGGATCCAGAGACGACGGAAGTCGCCCTTCTTGGCCTTGCGGTCACGGTAGCTGTAGACCAGCGAGTGAGTGACCTGCTCCTTGGCCTTGCGGTAGAGCCGCGAACGCTGACCGCGGTAGCCCGCAGCGCGCTCCAGTGTCTGGCGGCGCTTCTTCTGTGCATTGACAGAGCGCTTGACGCGTGCCATCTCAGTTCTCCTTCAAGTTTTTCGGTAGATCGGGGGGTGTGCTGGCGGTCAGAGACCGAGCATCTTCTTCACGCGCTTGACGTCAGCCTTGGCGACGTCGGTCGTACCGTCGAGACGGCGCTTGCGCGAGGAGGACTTGACCTCGAGCAGGTGGCGACGGTTGGTCTGCTCCCGGCGCAGCTTGCCGCTGCCGGTGACCTTCACGCGCTTCTTCATCCCCGAGTGGGGCTTGAACTTCGGCATTATGCCTCCATGTCTGGGTCGAGGTTCTCAGAACGCCGACGTGGCTTCTTGGGTGTTGCAGTCTTCTGTGCGGCTTCGCGATGTGCCTTGACCTCTGCGGCCTCGGCATCCTTCTCGGCGGCCTTGGCTGCCGTGGTCTTGACCTTCTCGGCCTTGACCTCGGCCTGGGCCTCGGACTTCTTCTTGTGCGGGCCGAGCACCATCGTCATGTTGCGACCGTCCTGACGAGCGTTGGACTCGATGAAACCGAGGTCCTCGACGTCAGCGGCGAGGCGTTGCAGCAGCCGGTAGCCCAGCTCGGGGCGGTGCTGCTCACGACCGCGGAACATGATGGTGATCTTGACCTTGTCGCCAGCCTTGAGGAATCGGACGACGTGACCCTTTTTGGTGTCGTAGTCGTGCTGGTCGATCTTCGGACGCAACTTCATCTCTTTGATGATGGTGTTGGTCTGGTTGCGGCGTGACTCGCGTGCCTTCTGGGCGGTCTCGTACTTGAACTTGCCGTAGTCCATGAGACGGCAGACGGGCGGGCGAGCGGTCGGAGCCACCTCGACGAGATCGAGATCAGCTTCCGCTGCCAGTCGCAGGGCATCTTCAATACGGACGATGCCCACCTGTTCACCGCCAGGACCGACGAGGCGTACTTCGGGAACGCGGATTCGGTCGTTGACGCGCAGCTCTGTGGTGATGGATCCTCCTGAGATCGTGTGGGAGGCCAAGAAAAAATGGCCCCCGTACAAAACGGAAGCCACCAGTGGCGTATTCCCGCAGGAATGACGCCGTCGGCCGGTTCGTCGTGCTCGGTGAACCGGCGTAACCCCAAGGTCAAGGACCAAGCAGGTGGGAGGTGGACCTCCACTTCGTCCTCCAAGATATCAGCGCAGCCATTTATCCACAAAACCGCAACGTTTCCCTGCCCGAAACACGAGCGACGCCGACCCGAAAACTGGGCGCGTCAGGCTGGCACCATGTTGTGGCGCATCCGTACGACGCTGGCCGACCGCCCGGGGATCCTGGCCGAGATCGCGCTGGCCTGTGGGCGCTCTGACGTCAACATCCTCGGCATGCAGGTCTTCCCGACAAGCTCGGGAGTGACCGACGAGTTCATCGTGAGCGCGCCCGAGGGATGGGGCGACGTGCAGCTGGCCGAGCTGTTCGAGGAGGCCGGCGGCTCCCACGTCTCGGCCACCCGGGTCAGCGACGACTCCCTGATCGACGCGCCGACCCGCTACCTGCAGGGCGTGCACCGGGTGCTCGAGGAGGGGCGCGACGCCGAGGAGGTGCTCCGCGAGCTGCTCGAGACCGAGCCACCGGACGTCGCCGACTACCGCGGGCACGACGTCCTCGACCTGACCCGCCGCGACGGAACGGTGCTGCGCATCAGCCGGGCGATCCCCTTCACCTCGGTCGAGCGCGCCCGCGCCCAGGCGCTGCTGTCGCTCGTGAGCGATGCCGGCTACGACACCCCGCTGATCTCGCCGTCGGCGCACCACCAGGTGCCGATGGTGCGCGAAGCGACGCTTGCCGACATCGAGGCGGTGTCGGCGCTGCACGAGCGGTGCAGCGTCGAGACGCTCTACGACCGCTACCAGGTGCCGCTCCGGATGCCGATGACGACCCGGATGGCCCGGCGCCTCGTCGCGCCGGAGTCCGGAGTCGCGCTCGTCGCACAGGTCGGTCTCGACGTCGTGGGTCACGGCGCGTTGGAGGTGCTCGACACGGTCTGGACGTTCCAGCTCCTCGTCGAGGACGCGTGGCAGGGCCAGGGCCTTGGCACGATGCTGGTCAAGCAGGCGGCGATTCGCGCCAAGTCCCACGGCGCCGCGCGCCTGACGTTCATCACCGAGGGGTCGAACGACAAGCTGCTGCGCACAGTCGGCAATGCGGGCTTCGTCGCCCGGGTCGAGCGGCACGACGGCAACGTCCACATCACCGTGCCGCTGTCGGCCGTACGCTCGTCCGCCGCCGGCTGAGTCCCGGTCAGGCGAGCCAGGCGGCGCCGGCCTCGCTCTGCACCAGGCGGTGGCCCGCGGCGAGGTGGGCGACATCGTCGCTCTCGACCACGGTGAACGTCGGGTTCGCGATGTCGAGCAGCATCGCCGCTGCGCCTTCGTCGAGGGTCGCGCGGGCGGCGTCACGGCCCGAGGATCGGCACCGGCCTGGCGTCGGGGTCCCAATGCGCCATCGACGTGACGCTGCTGAACGCCAGCAGCGCCTGTCTTCCGTCAGCACCGGTCATCAGCACCGCAGCCATGTCAGCGTTCTTGTCGCCGTCGGCCGGCACGTCGCCGAGCAGGGCGATGATCGGCACGAACACCCGGGCATCTGCCAGCGCGGCCAGCACCGCCAGGTCGTCGCCGAAGGCCGCGAGCAGCAGCGGGTCGACGCCACCGTCGTCCCCGGGGAACTGCGGGCTGGCCAGCGTACGGTCGTGGTTCATGCCGGCAACCTGCTTCGCAGATAGGTGACGGCCTCCCGGGCGTATGCGCCGTCAGAACCCTGGATGCCGAACAGCATGACCCGCTCGTCGTCGTGCGTGACGAGGGTCGGCCACGGTGCGCCGGTGTTCATCGCGAAGCCCTCGATGTCCGACCACGGGACGCGATGCCGCCGGTAGCCGTTGACCACCTCGACACCCTCGTCGTCGGCACGTACGTAGCTGCGTCCGATGCCGTGCAGGAGCACCAGCACCACCACGATGATGGTCCACAGCGTCACGTCCTCGGCGGGCGTGAAGTAGATCTCGTCCGGCAGTGCCAGGCCGATGACCACCGTGAGGACGACCATGATGACGCCCACGCCGTACGCGACGACGCGGGCACCACCGGGGCGGAACGTCCTCAGATCCGGCACGCCAGGATGTCCGTCACGAGGATGCCGCGGGCGCCGATCTCGTAGAGCGCGTCCATGACCTTCTGGGCGGCGTCGCGGGGCACCATCGAGCGCACCGCGACCCACCCTTCACGATGAAGCGGCGACACCGTCGGCGACTCGATGCCGGGAGTCAGCTCGACGGCCCGATCGACCTGGTCGACGCGGATGTCGTAGTCCATCATGATGTACGTCCGGGCGACCAGGACGCTGTCGATGCGGCGCTTGAACACCGCGAAGCCTTCCGGTTCCGGCGCGCCCTGACGGGTGATCAGCACCGCCTCGGACGACAGGATCGGCTCACCGAAGACCTCGAGGTCGGCCTGCTTGAGGGTGCTGCCGGTCTCGACGACATCCGCGATCGCGTCGGCGACGCCAAGACGTACGGACGACTCCACGGCACCGTCGAGGCGTACGACGTCGGCGCTGATGCCGCGCTCGGCGAGGTAGCTCTGCACGATGCCCGGGTAGGACGTGGCGATGCGCGTCCCGGCGAGGTCGGCGACGGCCGACATCGCACCGATCGGCGCAGCGAAACGGAAGGTCGAGGCGCCGAAGCCGAGCGAGATGTTCTCCGCGGCGTGGGCGCCGGAGTCGAGCAGCAGGTCACGACCGGTGATGCCGATGTCGAGCGTCCCCTCCCCCACATAGATCGCGATGTCGCGAGGGCGGAGGTAGAAGAACTCGACGTCGTTGTCAGGGTCGAGCGTGACGAGATCCTTGGCATTGCGACGCTGGTGGTAGCCGGCCTCGGTCAGCATCTGCGCGGCGGACTCGGCGAGCGCACCCTTGTTGGGTACGGCGATCTTGAGCATGGACTTCTCTTCTCAGGAGTTCTGTGACGGGACTCGAAGGCACGGATGGGCGCCGAAGGGCCGATCCGTCACAGATGCGCGTAGACGTCGTCGAGCGTGATGCCGCTGGCGATCATCATGACCTGGGCGTGGTAGATCAGCTGGCTGAGCTCTTCGGCTGCCCGCTCGGCACCCTCGTGCTCTGCCGCCATCCACGACTCGGCAGCCTCCTCGACGAGCTTCTTGCCGATCGCGTGCACGCCTGCATCGAGCTCGGCGACGGTGCGCGAGCCCTCTGGGCGGCTGGCTGCCTTGTCGGACAGCTCGGCGAAGAGTTCTTCGAAGGTCTTCATCGCGGAGCAGTCTATCGGCGCTCCCTAGGCGGGCGTGCGCAGGACTCCGGCCTTGAGACGTCGACTCCAGATATATTCCTTGACAGGAATATTCCTGATTAGGGAATACTTCTGGCCATGGACAACGCACTCGCAGCGCTCGCGGACGATTCGCGCCGGCACATCGTGGAGCTGCTCGCCGAGCGGCCGCGGTCGGTCGGCGTCGTGGCCGACCTGGCTGGGCTTCGACAGCCCCAGGCGACCAAGCACCTGCAGACCCTCGAACGTGCCGGGCTCGCGATCTCCCGACGCTCGGGCCAGCGCAGGATCTACGCGCTGGAGGCTGATGCGCTCAAGACCGCCATCGCCGAGCTGGTCCGCCTCGCTGACATCGCCGACGCGAACCTCGCGAACCGTGCTGCGTTCGACCAATACGCCACGAGCGTCGAGGTCGAGACCCTCGCAGCCGGCGAAGATGCGCTGGGCCGACGAACGCGAGTACGTCTTCCGCCGCACGCTCGCGGCGTCCCGCTTGACCGCATGGGATCACCTGACGAACCCCGAGCTCCTCCCCGCATGGTGGGCGCCCGCGGACCTGCGTCTTGCGCACATCGAGTTCGGCACGCTCCCGGGCACCCGCATCGTGCAGGAGTACGCCGATGCCGACGATCACTCGGGCCGCGATGGCGTCATCGGCCACGCAGAGGGCGTCATCGACGCCGCGACCCCGGGCGAGCTGCTTTCGTTCCGCCTCTCTCCGGTGCTGCCGGACGGCACGACGGCTTTCACGGCGCACTACACGTACTCGCTCGCCGATGCGGGTGAGGCAACAGATCTCGAGGTGCGGCTGCGCATCAGCGACAGCACGATCCCGTCCGCGGAGTTCATCGCGGGCATCCAGCTCGGCTGGGACCAGAGCCTCGACAAGCTCGCGACGACCGTCGCAGCAGACACCACCAACAGTGAGGAATCGTCATGACCACCAACGGACGCCGCGTCGTCGCCAACATCGCGCTCAGCATCGACGGCTACTACCAGGGCCCGGGCGGCCCGTATGACATGGGCTTCCTGATGCCGCACGCGATCAGCGACGTCGCGCGAGACCATCTGACCGGCCTTTGGGAGCCGGCCACGACAGCACTGCTCGGCCGCACGAACGCGGAGGGCTTCATGGGCTTCTGGCCATCGGTCGCCGACCAGGCCGACGCCGACCCGCGCGACAGGGCTTACGCCGCTTGGCTGCGGGACGCCGAGAAGGTCGTGCTGTCCAGCACGCTCGACGAGGCGCCCTGGGACAACACGCGGGTCTTCAACGAGCCCGCCGAGGACGTCGCCGACCGCCTGAAGGGCGAGGAGGGTGGCGACATCGTCGTCTTCGCCAGCGCCAGCGTGATCAAGTCGCTGCTCGCTGCGGATCGGGTCGACCGGCTCGCGTTGATGATCTTCCCGGAGATCCTGGGCGGCGGAGCGCGGCTGTTCGAAGAGGGACATGCCCGCCGGCAGCTGGGATCTCGCCAGCACCGCGAATGGCGACGGAGTCCTGTCCCTGGCGTACGACCGGGTGCGCGACGCAGCTTGATCGCCTCGCCCACGTCCTGCGCCCGCTCGTCGTCAGGCGAGCGTGCGCAGGACGTTCCAGGTGGACAGTGCGGCCTCGACGGCCTCGCGGCCCTTGTCCTCACGACTGTCCGGCAGACCGGCACGGTCGAGTGCCTGAGCCTCGTCGTCGCAGGTCAGCAGGCCGAAGCCGATCGGGACGCCGGTGTCGAGGGCGACGCGGTTGAGCCCGTCGGTCGCCGCCGCCGAGACGTACTCGAAGTGCGGGGTGCCGCCGCGGATGATCACGCCGAGGGCGATGACCGCGTCGTAGCCGTGCTCGGCGTACGCCTGGCAGAGGATCGGCAGCTCGAACGAGCCAGGGGCGCGGACCAGCAGGACGTCCTCGACCTTGGCGTCCTCGAGCGCGCGCTGCGCGCCGGCGATCAGGCCGTCCATGATCTCGGTGTGCCAGCGCGACGCGACGATCGCGACACGCGCGCCCGTCCCGTCGACGAACAGCGTGGGTCGCTCCGTTGCTCCGCTCATGCAGCTAAAGGTCCTCCAGTCCGGGAAGGTCGTGTCCCATGCGCTCCGCCTTGGTCTGCAGGTAGCGCAGGCTGTCCTCGTTGGGCGCGATCCGCAGCGGCAACCGCTCGCTGATCTTGACCCCGTACGCCTCGAGGGCGATGGTCTTGTCCGGGTTGTTGGTCAGCAGTCGGGCCGACGTGACGCCGAGGTCACGCAGGATCTGCGCGCCGGCGGCGTAGTCACGCTCGTCCTCGCCGAACCCGAGCTGCAGGTTGGCATCGATCGTGTCGGCGCCGGAGTCCTGCAAGGCGTACGCCTGCAGCTTGTGCAGCAGACCGATGCCGCGCCCCTCGTGACCGCGGAGGTAGACGACGATGCCGGCGCCTGCCGTCGTGATCTCGGTCATCGAGAGCTCGAGCTGCGGTCCGCAGTCGCAGCGCCGCGAGCCGAAGACGTCACCTGTGAGGCACTCCGAATGGATGCGGGTCAGGACATCCTCGGTGCCGGGATCGCCGTAGACCAGGGCGATGTGCTCCGACCCCTCGATCATGTCGCGGAAGCCGTGCGCCGTGAACTCCCCGAACTCAGTCGGGAGCCGCGTCGTCGCGAGCCGCTGGACCTGCGACTCGTGGAGGCGGCGGTAGACCTGCAGGTCCTCGATCGACACGAGCGCGATGCCGTGCTCGTCGGCGAACTCCCGCAGCTCCGGCGCCCGCATCAGCGTGCCGTCGTCGTTGAGCACCTCACCGATGACGCCGGCCGGCGTGAGCCCGGCCAGGCGGGCGAAGTCGACGGCTGCCTCGGTGTGGCCGGCGCGCTCGAGCACGCCGCCGTCCTTGGCCCGCAGCGGGATGATGTGACCCGGCTGGTTGAGCTCGAACGGCTCGGTGGCCGAGTCGGCCAGCACGCGGCACGTACGTGCGCGGTCGGCCGCGGAGATGCCGGTCGTGATGCCGTCGCGCGCGTCGATCGAGATCGTGTACGCGGTGCGCATCTTCTCGCGGTTGTGCGGGGTCATCAGCGGGATCGCCAGGCGATCGAGGATGTCGCCCGTGATCGGGGCACAGATGAGGCCGCTGGAGTAGCGCACCAGGAACGCCATCAGCTCAGGAGTCGCCTTGCTGGCGGCGAAGATGATGTCGCCCTCGTTCTCGCGGTCCTCGTCGTCGACGACGACGATGGCCTTGCCGTCGCGGAAGTCCGCGATGGCCCGCTCGATGCTGTCGAGCCTCACGTTCTCATGCTCGGTCATGCTGTTGCTCCTTCTGCACGAGCGCCCAGCAGGCGCTCGACGTACTTCGCGAGGATGTCGACCTCGAGGTTGACCCGGTCCCCCGGGCCCTTGGTGCCGAGTGTCGTCTCGGCGAGCGTCGTGGGGATCAGCGACACCGAGAACCAGGGCTCGTCAGCATCGACGACGTCGACGACCGTCAGCGAGGTGCCGTCGACCGTCACGGAACCCTTGGCGACCAGGTACTTCGCCAGCTCCGGCGGCAGCGCGATGCGGACGACCTCCCAGTGCTCGCTCGGCGTGCGGTCGAGGATCCGGCCAGTGCCGTCGACGTGCCCCTGGACGATGTGCCCGCCGAGCCGTGCGCCGGCCTTGGTCGCCCGCTCCAGGTTGACCTCGTCGCCGACCCGCAGGTCGCCGAGCGACGTCTTGTCGAGCGACTCCTTCATGACGTCGGCCGCGAACGAGTCGGTGTCCTGCTCCATGACGGTCAGGCACACGCCGCTGACCGCGATCGAGTCGCCGTGCTGGGCGTCGGAGACCACCAGCGGGCCGCGGACCGTCAGGCGTACGGAGTCGCCCAGGTCCTTGACCGCGGTGATCGTGCCCTTCTCCTCGATGAGTCCGGTGAACATCAGTCGAAGTCCTCTCGTTGCATGCGGCCGGGCGTCCCGATGATGCGGATGTCGGGGCCGACCATCGTCAGGTCGTGCAGGTCGATCGGCCGCAGGTCGGCCAGCGTCGTCGCCTCGCCCTCGAGCGCGGCTCGTCCGGAGCCGAGCATCGCCGGGGCGATGTAGCCGATGACGCGGTCGATCACCCCGGCGTTCCAGAACGCGCCGGCGAGCCGGGGCCCGCCTTCGAGCCAGATGTGGCGGATCTGGTTGTCGATGAGCTTCTGCAGCACGACTTCGGGGTCGCGGGACTGGACCAGCAGCGTCGGCGCCACACGGTCGAACACCCGGTAGTAGTTGGGGATCTTGGTCTCGCCCACCACGACGCGCAGCGGCTGCTGGTCGTACGGCAGCGGGATGTCCTTCTCGTCACGCACCGAAAGCCGCGGGTCATCGGCGAGGACCGCGCCGGTGCCCGCGACGATCGCGTCGGACTCCGCGCGGAACTTCTGCACGTCGCGGCGCGCCTCGTCGCTCGTGATCCACTTGCTGGTGCCGTCGGGGGCGGCGCTGAGGCCGTCGAGCGTCGCGGCGTACTTCCAGGTGACGAACGGGCGTCCGGAGGTGACGGCGAACGTCCACTCGACGTTGAGATCGGTGGCCTCCTCGGCCATCACGCCGGGTTCCACCTCGATGCCCGCTGCGCGCAGCGTCTTGGTGCCACCTGCAGCCGAACGATCGGGGTCGATCTGGCCGAACACGACCCGGGCGACCCCGGCGTCGATCAGCGCCTGGGCGCAGGGCCCGGTGCGGCCGGTGTGGTTGCACGGCTCGAGCGTCACGACGGCCGTTGCGCCTCGAGCTGCCTCGCCGGCCTGCGTCAGCGCGTCGATCTCGGCGTGCGGAGTGCCGGCGCCGTGATGCACGCCGACCGCGATCTCGCTGCCGTCAGCAGCCAGCAGCACGCAGCCGACGCGTGGATTGGGCAGCGTACGCCTGACCGCGCGTGCCGCGTCGAGCGCGCGTTGCATCGCGCTGATCTCGGTGTCGGTTGCCATGCATTCCTCCGGGTCGTGATGCGCTCACGCAACCCGGGGTCATCGGCGACGATGTGCCACCGATCGGTCGTGGCGCACAGCGCCACGACTCATGCTCCTCCCTTCCGGACTTTCACCGTCGGTGCCGGAATTTCACCGGCTCAACCGTGGTCTCATCACGAGGATGGGACCGCGGGTCGCGGACTGTCACCGCCGGCTCGGAATTACACCGACCCCGGAGCACGCGAGCAAAAGTGCTGCTCGTTGTGCTCAAGTCTAGCCGCCGCGTTCCACTCAGTGCGTGTGACGTCCGGCATGCGAGCGCAGCTCGGCCACCATGGCGTCGGGGTCGTCGGCACTGAAGACCGCCGAGCCCGCGACGAACGTGTCGGCGCCGGCGTCGGCGCAGCGCTCGATGGTCTCGAGCGAGACTCCCCCGTCGACCTGCAGCCAGATGTCGCCGCCGTGCTTGTCGATCAACTCGCGGGTGCGCTGGATCTTGGGCAGGCAGAGGTCGAGGAACTTCTGCCCGCCGAAGCCCGGCTCGACCGTCATGATGAGCACCATGTCGAGCTCCGGCAGCAGGTCCTCGTAGGGCTCGATCGGGGTGGCCGGCTTGAGCGCCATCGACGCCCGCGCACCCTTGGCGCGGATCTCACGGGCAAGCCGTACGGGCGCCTTGGCCGCCTCGACGTGGAACGTGACGCTTCCGGCGCCGGCCTCGACGTACGTCGGCGCCCAGCGGTCGGGGTCCTCGATCATCAGATGCGCGTCGATCGGCTGGGCGGCGACCTTGGCCAGTGCCTCGATGACCGGCGCGCCGAGCGTCAGGTTGGGGACGAAGTGGTTGTCCATGACGTCCATGTGCAACCAGTCGGCGCTCGAGATGCGAGCCGCCTCGGCCTCGAGGTTCGCGAAGTCCGACGCCAGCATGCTCGGGGTGATCTGGATGCCCATGCCGCCAGCGTAGTGGTGTGCCGCGGGCCGATCAGGAGGTGGCGGAGTCGCGCAGGATGCCGTCGATCACGATGCCGAGCATCGGAGCGGTCTCTTCGCTTGAGATGCCCGACGCATCTGCGACGGTCGCGATGCCGCTGACCAGGCGCATGACCTGACGCGACTCGACATTGTCACGGAGCGCCTGCGTCTCGGTCAGGTGACTGACCACGAGGTCGTTGGCGTCCGCGAGCATCTGGCACTTGCGATAGATCGGCGAGGACGGATCGTCGAAGGCCGCACTGAGCTTGGCTGCGGCACCACGATGCAGCGTCAGGTGCTTGATCAGGTCGGTGAACCAGCGCTCGAGCGTCTCGCGCGCCGGAAGGTCCGCCTCGACCGCTGCCTCGCTGTCGGCGAGGACCCGCGCTGACCAGTCGCGCATCAGGGCGTCGATCAGATCGTCACGTGTCGGGAAGTGGCGATAGAGCGTGCCCGGTCCGACACCCGCGCGCTTGGCGATCTCGTCGAGCGACCCCTCGGCGCCACGCTCGGCGAACACCTCGCGCGCCGCCGCCACGAGCTTGTCGTAGTTGCGCTGCGCGTCGGCACGGAGCGGCCTGACGCCTGCTTCCGTTTCCGTGGTCTCGGCAGGCGTGACGGGCACCATGGCCATACCTCCCTTGCTAACCGGAGACACTCTCCGTATAGTCGTTCGAAGAACCGGAGCCCTTCTCCGTTCAAGTCTACGCCACCGCCCCTCTCCTGGAAGGGAGCCGACCATGACCGCCCTCACATCTCCACCTGACACCCGCCGCCGCACGTCGTACGGCATCGCCATCGTGCTGGTCGCCCAGCTCATGCTGGTGCTCGACGTCACCGTGGTGAACGTCGCTCTCCCCCGCATCCAGACCGACCTCGACTTCTCACCGGCCGGTCTCTCCTGGGTCCTGAACGCCTACACGTTGGCCTTCGGCGGCCTGCTGCTGCTCGGTGGCCGCCTCGGCGACGTCTTCGGGCGTCTGCGCGTCTTCGTGCTCGGCCTCAGCCTGTTCACGGCCGCGTCGCTCGCGGGCGGGCTCGCCCCGACCCCCGAGCTGCTCGTCACGGCACGCGTCCTGCAAGGCGTCGGCGCCGCGATCGCCGCGCCCAGCGTGCTGGCGCTCCTCACCACGTCGACCCCCGACGCGGCCTCGCGCAACCGCGCGCTCGCCCTGTTCACCGCAGTCTCGTCAGCCGGCGGCTCGATCGGCCTGATCCTCGGCGGCGCACTCACCGACCTCGGCTCGTGGCGCTGGACCCTCGTGATCAACGTGCCGATCGGCATCGCGGTCATCGCCCTCGTCCGCCGCTACGTCGACGAGACGGCGCGCCGCCCCGGTCGGTTCGACGTGGTGGGCGCGGCCACGGCGACGCTCGGCTCGGTCGCCGCTGTCTATGCCTTCATCAACGCGCCGGACCACGGATGGGACTCGATCGGCACGATCGGCGGCTTCGCCCTCGCGGCGGCGCTGCTGGTGATCTTCGTGCGCACCGAACGGCGTGGCACCGCATCCACTGCTGCGTCTCGGCCTGCTGCGCAACCGGCGTCGAGCGGGCGCCTTGGTCGTGATGTCGTTGCTGGTCGGCTCGCAGTTCCCGATGTTCTTCCTGCTGGTGCAGTACGACCAGCGCGTGCTGGGCTTCGGTCCCCTCGCCTCGGGATTCGCGTTCCTGCCCCTGACGTTGGCGATCTTCGCCGTCTCGCGGATCTCGGCGCGTCTGGTGGGTCGCTTCGGGCCACAGCGGCTCATCGCGGTCGGCACGGTCGGCATGGCCATCAGCTTCCTGTGGCTGAGTCAGCTCAGCACGACCAGCGGCTATGTCAGTGCGGTCCTCGGCCCGATGCTGCTGAGCGGAGCGTCGGCCGGCCTGGCCTTCATGCCGCACGACCGTCGCGATCCTCGCGGACGTCGAGCCCGAGCACGCCGGAGCCGCCTCAGGGCTGCTGCAGACGATGCAGCAGCTCGGCGGGGCCGTGGGTCTCGCCGTGATCGTCTCGGTCTACGCCTCGGGCGCCGTGCCCGGTGAGGTCGTGCCGGGAGCCGAAGCCGCGTTCCTGACCTCGATGGCGTTCGCCGTGACGGCATTCGTCATCTCGATGGTCGTGATGCGGTCGCCGCGCAGGGCGGCCGTGCCGGTGTCAGCGCCGGCGTAGGAGCGCGCAGAACATCGCATCGGTGCCGTCGATGTGGGGCCACCACTGCTGGGTGGTCTCCACATCGACGTCGTCGCGTCCGGACGTGACAGCCTCGACGACGCCGCGCGTCTCACGTACGTGTGGAGAGCAGGTCGCGTAGGCCACGACTCCCCCGGGTCGTACGAGCTCGAGCGCACGAGTCAAGAGTGCCTCCTGGAGCGGGACGAGATCCTCGAGGTCCGCCTCGGAGCGGCGCCAACGCGACTCTGGCCTGCGCCGGAGCGCGCCGAGCCCCGTGCACGGCGCATCGACCAGGATCCGGTCGAACGTTCCCGGCTCCCACGGGCCGCTGCGCCCGTCGGCCTTCGTCACCTCCACGTTGTCGAGCAGGCGCACGCCCTGACGGACCAGCTCAGCCCGGTGCTCGAGCACCTCGTTGGCGACGAGCCCTGCCCCGCGCTGCTTGGCGAGCGCACCGAGCAGCGCGGCCTTGCCGCCGGGGCCTGCGCAGAGGTCGAGCCAACGCGTGTCCTCGCCCTCGAGCTCAGCCTCGGCGAGCGTGATCGCCACCATCTGCGAGCCCTCGTCCTGGACACCGGCGCGACCGTCGCGGACCTGCGGTATCGCGCCTGGGTCTCCGCCCTCGTCGAGGATGCGCGCGTACGGCGAGAGATTGCCCGGCGTGCCGGGCAGCGCATCCGGGTCGCAGAGCCCCGGACGGGCCACGAGCGTGACCCGGGGCGGCGCGTTGTCGGCCGCCAGCAGCTTGTCGATCTGCGCCGCGTGGCCGCCCAGCGCCTCGCGCAGTGCCCTCACGATCCACAGCGGGTGCGACGTGCGTACGGAACGAGCCTCATCGCCCTCGAGGCCGTCGGTCACGACGGCGAGCCAGCCGTCAAGGTCCTTCTGGCCGATCTTGCGCAGCAGGGCGTTCGCGAAGTGCACCGGCTTGTGCCCGATCTCGCGCCGGACGAGGTCGACCGTCTCCGACACCGCGGCGTGCGCCGGGACGCGCATGTTGAGCAGCTGGTGCGTGCCGAGCCGCAGGGCGTCGAGCACCGGTGGGTCGATCGAGGCCAGGCCCTTGCTGGCGACCTGTCCGATGATCGCGTCATAGGTGCCCTGCCGGCGGATCGTGCCGTGGACGAGCTCGGTGGCGAATGCCGCGTCGCGGCCCTCGATCTGGTGCTCGGCGAGCATCGCCGGCAGGACCAGGTTGACGTACGCATCACGCTCGGCGACCGCACGAAGCACGTGGAACGCGACTGCTCTGGACGGATCGGTCATGCAAAGGCCGGATCATCTGGGAAGGTCGTGCCTCGGGCCCAGTCGGCGGCGCGCGTGCGCTTCTTGCCGAAGGCCTGCACCTCACCCAGCACGAGGTCCGTGGTGGTCGTGCCGACCCGGACCTCCTGCTTGCCGATCGACAGCTGTCCGGGCACGAGCGTGCGGTCGTCCGCGATCGTGGCCGGACCGATCTTGACGCGTTCGCCCTCGAGCAGCGTCCACGCGCCGGGCGCCGGTGTGCAGCCCCGGATGTGCCGGTCGATGGCGAACGCGGGGCGGTTCCAGTCGATGCGCGCCTCCTCGGTCGTCAGCTTGGGCGCGTACGAGATGTTGTCCTCTGGCTGCGGCACTGCCGCGATGTCGCCGTCCTCGATGTGGTCGACGACGTCGACGAGCAGCTTGCTGCCCCAGTCAGCCAGGCGGGCGAGCAGCTCGGCGCTCGTGTCGTCCTCGCGGATGCGCTCGGTGATCGAGCCGAGGACAGGTCCGGCGTCGAGCTCCTCGACCAGGCTGAAGACCGTGGCCCCGGTCACCTCGTCGCCGGCCATGATGGCGCGCTGCACGGGAGCGGCTCCGCGCCATGCCGGGAGCACCGAGAAGTGCAGGTTGATCCAGCCGAACTGCGGGATGTCGAGAGCTTCGCGGCGGATCAGGGCTCCGTACGCGACGATCGGGATGCAGTCGGGGGCGATCTGGCGCAGCCGGTCCATGAAGTCGGGGTCGGCGGGCTTCGCAGGCTTGAGCACCTCGATGCCGTGGGCGGCAGCGGCCTCCGCCACGGGAGACGGCCTGAGCGTGCGGCCGCGGCCCGCCGGGGCATCGGGACGCGTGATCACGGCGGCGACATCGTGCCGGCTCGCGACGAGTGCTTCGAGGGACGGGAGGGCGGTCTCGGGCGTACCAGCAAAGACGACTCTCACGGCGTCGAGTCTAGGCGGGAGGGCTGTGCATGCCGTGGCCGCGGTCAGAGCGACAGCGGATCGACCTGGATGCGCAGGCCGGGCAGCTTGGCGGCACTGCGTTCGGCGGCCAGCGCCGCCAAGGCTGCCGCTAGGTCGGCGCCCTCACGGCGTGGGGCGCGCAGGATGAGCCGCTCCCCCGCCTCGGGCGAGCGCGGATCGACGGGCACGGGCCCGAGGAGCTCGGTGTGCGGCGTCCAGGTGCGCGTGCTGAGCTCGGCCAGGACCTCGTCCGGGCCGGCGACCGTCGCGAGTCGCGCGGTCGGCGGGAGATGCGTCTCGGCGCGGCTCGCCAGCTCGCGCGCGGCGAATCCAGCAGGGTCGGCTCGCACGAGCGCCTGCAGCGTGTGGGCGTCGCCCACCGCGACTGCCGTGGCACCTGGTCCGGCCAGCGCCAGTGCATTGAACCATCGCCGGTGCGACTCCTCCTCGACGCGTACGTCTTCGCGCGCCAGCATGAGCCAGGTGTCGAGCAGGATCACGACGTCGTAGCCGCCGGCGACGTGTGGTTCGGCGCCCGGTGTGGCGAGGACGAGCCGCCGGCCGGGCTCGACCTGGTCGAGGATCGTCTGACCGCCCGAGGTCACGACCTCGAGGTCGGGGAACGCGCGGGCGAACTCCTCGGCGGTGCGGAGCGCCCCGACCACCGGCGAGCGCAGCTCGGTGCCGTGGCAGTGCGGGCAGGACCACGGCGAGGCCTCGCGACCGCACCAGCGGCACGCAATCGGCGCCGAGGCGGACGGCTGGCCGAGCGGGCCCTGACACTCGGTGCACCGGGCCGGTTGGCGACAGGTCTGGCACGACAGGGACTCGCGATAGCCACGCCGCGGGACCTGCACCAGCACCGGACCCTTGGCCGCCCTGATCGCACGGAAGGCCTCCTGCGGAAGGCGTACGGGTGCGGCGCCCGCGGTCGATCCGTCGGTGACCGTGAGTCGCGGCCAGGCGCGGCGGCGCTCACGCTGATCGGCGGTCAGCTCGACGCACCAGCCGCTGTCGACCAACGACTGCCCCTCGGCCGTACGTGCGTGGCCGCCGATCAGGAGCGCTGTCTCCTGGTTCGTGGCCCGCAGCAGGAGGACCTCGCGGGCGTGAGGGTAGGGCGAGCGCGGCTCGGCGAACAGGTCGTCGCCGTCGTCCCACATCGCGACGAGGCCGAGGTCGCTGACCGGGGCGAACGCTGCCGCGCGGGTGCCGAGCACGACCTGCACGTCACCACGGGAGGCGGCAAGGAACGCGCGGTAGCGATCGGCCGGCTCCTCGGCAGCGGTGAGCGCGACGTGCCGGCCCTCGCCGAGCACCTCGGTGAACACCGCGTCCCAGCGTGCGACGTCGCGGACATCGGGCACGCACACGATCGCGCCGCGGCCGGAGCCCAGTGTCGCGAGCACCGCCTCGGCGACCAGCCGGGCCGGGTCCTGACCGGGGAGCGCGCTCCACCAGGCCCTCGGCCGCTCCCCCGCACGCAGCGCCGCGACGAAGCCGAGCCCGTGAGCGTACGTCTGCCAGCCCGCGGCACTGCCGACCGGTAGCGCCGCCTCGGGCCGGGCCGCTCGCGCTGCCTCAGCCCTCGCGTGGCGTGGCGGGATCGCCAGGCGCAGCACGTCGCCGAGGGTGCCGGCATAGCGGTCAGCCACCGCCCGGGCCAGCGCCAGCACCTCGGGGTGTAGCACGGGCTCGGACGAGACGACCTTGGCCAGGAACGCGAGGCGACCGTCGTGATCGGTCTTGTCGACCCGCTCGACCACGAACCCGTCGACCAGCCGTCCCGCGAACCGCACCTTGACGCGGCAGCCCGCGACGGTCTTGGCGTCGAGCGTCGCCGGCACGAGGTAGTCGAAGAGCCGATCGAGGTGAGCCAGGCCGCTGTCGACGACGACTCTGGCGACCGGACGGATCGGGGCCGCCTCTGGCGCCGGCTTGGCCGCGGGCTCGCGCGAGCGCGTCGTGGGCGCAGGAGGGACCAGGGCCAGCTGCTCGGGACCCTCGTCTGTCATCACCGTGCTGTTCTATCAGCCGCCACCCACACCGCCGCATCGTGCAGACGCAGAACAGCCCCCGCCGAAGCGAGGGCTGTTCTGGAGGACGTGACGCTCAGGCGGTGGCGTGCGCCTTGAGAGCCTCGGCACGGTCCGTCGTCTCCCAGACCACGCCGGGCAGCTCGCGGCCGAAGTGGCCGTATGCAGCGGTCTGCGCGTAGATCGGCTTGAGCAGGTCCAGGTCGCGGATGATCGCGGCCGGACGCAGGTCGAAGACCTCGAGCACGGCGGCGCGGATCTTGTCGACCGGGACGGTCTCGGTGCCGAACGCCTCGACGTAGAAGCCGACCGGGTGGGCCTTGCCGATCGCGTACGCGACCTGCACCTCGACCTTGGTGGCGAGACCGGCAGCGACGATGTTCTTGGCGACCCAGCGCATCGCGTAGGCGGCCGAGCGGTCGACCTTGCTCGGGTCCTTGCCGGAGAACGCGCCGCCGCCGTGACGGGCGTAGCCGCCGTAGGTGTCGACGATGATCTTGCGGCCGGTCAGGCCGACGTCACCCATCGGGCCACCGATGACGAACTTGCCGGTCGGGTTGACCAGCAGGCGGTAGTCGGAGGTGTCGATGTCGAAGTCGGCGAGGATCACGTCGACGACGTGCTTCTTGATGTCGACCGTGAGCTGCGAGTCGAGGTCGATGCCGTCCTCGTGCTGCGTCGACAGGACGACGGTGTCGACGCGGACGGGCTTGTCGTTGTCGTCGTACTCGACCGTGACCTGGGTCTTGCCATCAGGACGCAGGTAGGGCAGCGTGCCGTCCTTGCGTACGGCGGTCAGCTGCTCGGCGAGCCGGTGCGCGATCGTGATCGGCAGCGGCATGAGCTCGGGGGTCTCGTCGCACGCGAAACCGAACATGAGGCCCTGGTCGCCGGCGCCCTGGAGGTCGAGCGGGTCGGCCGAGCCCTCGGTGCGACCCTCGAACGCGGTGTTGACGCCCTGCGCGATGTCTGGCGACTGCGCGTCGAGCGTGATCTGGACACCACAGGAGGCGCCGTCGAAGCCCTTGACCGACGAGTCGTAGCCGATCTCGAGCACGCGATCACGCGCGATCTTGGCGATGTCTGCGTACGCCTCGGTGGTGACCTCGCCACCGACGACGATCAGTCCGGTGGTGATGAAGGTCTCACACGCAACGCGGCTCTTGGGATCCTGCGCCAGCAAGGCGTCGAGGACGCTGTCGCTGATCTGATCGGCGATCTTGTCCGGGTGACCTTCGGTCACCGACTCGGACGTGAAGAAGCGGCTCACATTCTCTCCTGGGTTGGATGGCGGTACAGCATTCTAACGAGCGAGATGACTGGTTGTTTCGTCAGTCCATGCGTTGGACCACAGCATCCCAGATCGCGTGCGCCAGCCGGATCTTGGGACCGTGCGGAATTTCCTCGACCGTCTCGTCTGCACCGAGGATGACGGCCTCGCTGTCGTCCTGGCCGAAGACCTTGCCGGCACTGACGTCGTTGACGACGAGCAGGTCACAGCCCTTGCGGGCGAGCTTGGCGCGCGCGTGCTCGATGACGCTCGCCCGGGCATCGCCGGTCTCGGCTGCAAATCCAACGATGACCGGTCGTTTGCTCGTCCGTGCGGAGACCAGCTCGAGCAGGATGTCGGGGTTCTCGACGAGGTGGATGTCGGGCGCCACGCCGTCGGCGGTCTTCTTGATCTTGGCCTCGACGAACTCGGCGGGCCGGAAGTCGGCCGGCGCCGCCGCCATCACGACGGCGTCCGCGTCGGCCGCGGCGAGGTGCATCTGCTGGCGCAGGTCCTCGGTGCTGACGACGCGTACGAGCTCAGCGCCCGCGGGATCCGGGAGGGACACGTTGGCGGCGACCACCGTGACGCGTGCACCGCGTGCCACTGCCGCCTCGGCCAGGGCGTATCCCTGACGGCCCGACGACCGGTTGCCGAGGTAGCGGACCGGGTCGAGGTACTCGCGGGTGCCTCCAGCCGACACCACGACGCGCTTGCCGGCGAGGTCCTGGGGCCGACCCTCGAGGACCTGGAGCGCTGCGGCGTAGATCTCGCTGGGGTCGGGCAACCTGCCCTTGCCGGTGTCGACGCCGGTCAGCCGGCCCACGGCAGGCTCGAGGACGACGGCACCCCGCTCCCGGAGCAACGCGACGTTGGCCTGGGTGGCGGGGTGATTCCACATCTCGGTGTGCATCGCCGGGGCGAACATGACGGGACAGTGGGCCGTCAGCAGCGTGTTGGTCAGCAGGTCGTCGGCCAGACCGTGCGCCGCCTTGGCCAGGATGTTGGCCGTTGCGGGCGCCACGAGCACGAGGTCGGCGCCCTGCCCGATGCGGACGTGCGCGACCTCGTCGACGTGCTCGAACACGCCGGACTGGACGGGCTTGCCGCTCAGCGCCTCCCACGTAGCGGCGCCGACGAAGTTGAGCGACGAGGCCGTCGGGACGACGCGGACGCTGTGGCCCGACTCGGTGAACAGGCGCAGCAGCTCCGCGGCCTTGTAGGACGCGATGCCACCGGACACGCCAAGCACAATCTCCGTCATGTCGTCCCCCTCAAGAGAAGCCCACGATACGAGGGCGATGACATGAGGGCGTAATGATTCGCGCCCCCTACTCGCAGAGCTCGTGGGGGGACCCCCAGCTGGCGCTCGCTCATGCTTACCGCCTCACTCTGGAGGGACTCACGAAAAGGTGAGGATCAGGCCTTGCCGGCTGCTGCTTCGGCTTCGGGATCGATGTCCTCGACCGTCAGGAGGTCGGCGTTGATCTCGCGCAGCGCGATCGACAGCGGCTTCTCCTGGACACCGGTCTCGAGGAGCGGTCCGACGTACTCGAGCAGGCCTTCGCCGAGCTGCGAGTAGTAGGCGTTGATCTGGCGCGCACGCTTGGCGGAGTAGAGGACCAGCTTGTACTTGCTGTCCGCCTTCTCCAGAAGATCGTCCAGCGGCGGATTGGTGATGCCGATGGCAGTCGAGCGTGTCGTGGACACAGAGAGCCTCACAGAAAGATTAGGAATGCACCCGGCTCGTGCCGGATCTGAACAAGTCTACCAATTCTTGGCAAGCGGTCTCGACATCGGTGTTGACGATCGTCACGTCGAACTCCGGCTCGGCGGCCAGCTCCGTACGAGCGGTCGACAGGCGTCGCTCACGCTCCTCGGGCCCTTCGGTCCCCCGGCCGACCAGGCGTCGCTCCAGCTCCTCCCAGCTCGGCGGCGCGAGGAAGCACATCAGCGCGTCCGGCATCCGCTCGCGCACCTGGCGCGCACCCTGGAGGTCGATCTCCAGAAGTGCCGGGGTCCCTGCGGCGAGCCGCTCCTCCACGGGTGCGCGTGGTGTGCCGTATCGGGCGGCTCGGTGGACCACAGCCCACTCGAGCAGACCGTCCTCGGCGACGAGCCGGTCGAACTCCGCGTCCGAGATGAAGTGGTAGTGCACGCCGTCGATCTCACCCGGCCTCGCGGGACGCGTCGTGACCGAGACCGAGATCCAGATCTCCGGGTGGCTCCGGCGTACGCAGGCGGCAACCGTGCCCTTGCCGACCGCGGTGGGACCGGCGAGGACGACGAGCCGTGAGGGACGTGTGACGGGTTGCGATGACCCGTCAGGCACGGCCAGAGCGGCCTGTTCTATCAGCGAACTCGGCGATCAGGGCCTTGACCTGGTTGGCGCCCAGGCCTCGGAGCCTGCGGCTGTCGGCGATGCCGATGCGCTGCATGATCTCCTGGGCCCGCACCTTGCCGACGCCGGGCATCGACTGCAGGAGGTCGATGACCTTCAGCTTGGCGATGACCTCGTTGGCGCGCGACTCCTGGATGACTTCGGTCAGACTCGCCCGCGAGTTCTTGAGGCGGTTCTTGACCTCGGCCCGCAGCTGCCGGGCGGCCGCTGCCTTCTCGAGTGCAGCCTTGCGCTGCTCCGGCGTCAATATCGGGAGTGCCACTTGCCTCACCTCATCTGTTGAGCGGTTGGATCACTTGAGCTTGATGTCGCACTTCTGCAGGACGTTCTTGACCACGGCGTTGCGCTGCTCTTTCGTGTCGTTGAACGTCTTGTAGGCCGTGTTGAGCTCCTTGAGCTGCGCCTGCGAGAGCTTCTTGACCTTGGCGCTGTTGGTCATGTCCTCGAGCTTGACGCCGGCCTTCTTCTGGGCGTCGATGATGCCGGTGGTGACCGTGGAGAGCGTCGTCCAGTCCTTCTTGATCGAAGCCGGCGCCTTCTTGCCGATCGAGCCGAACACCTTGGCGTACTTGGCGTACGCCGCGTCGGTGCGCTTCTGGCCGAACGTGTTGAGGGTGCTCTTGTTCTTCTCGACCGCGTCGCAGTAGGGATCGCCGCCTCCGCCGCAACCCGACAGAGTCGCGATCCCGACGATCGTCGTGACCAGGATCGCGGCGGTTCTCTTCATGCATGTACTCCTCGGGAAACGGGCAACCCTGAACGCTATGACCCTACAAGTTCGGCATTGACGCGGGCGACCGAATCGCGGAGCGCCTGGACATCGGGCCCGGCCGACAGCACGCCACGCGATGTCGACGGGATCACGTTGTCGATGACCGATCCGAACAGCCTGCGGATGTCATCGACCGTGCCGCCCTGGGCGCCGAACCCGGGCACCAGCAAGGGGCCGTTGATCGCGAGGTTCTCGGCCGCGTCGCCGATCGTGGCGCCGACCACTGCTCCGAACGAGCCCATCGGGAACGCGTCGGCGTTCAATGCGGCGAGTTGGGCCAGGACATCGCCGGCGACCGTGCGGTCGCCGTTGACGGCATGCTGCACCTCGGGTCCCTCCTTGTTGGAGGTCAGCGCGAGGACGAACACACCGGCGTCGTTCTTGGCGGCGACGTCGAAGAACGGCTGCAACGAGCCGAATCCGAGGAACGGGTTGACCGTGATCGCGTCGGCGGCCATCGGGGCGTCCTCGTCGAGGTAGGCGTCGGCGTATGCAGCGGCCGTCGAGCCGATGTCACCGCGCTTGACGTCGAGCACGACGAGCGACCCGGTGTGGCGCAGGTCCTGGATCGTACGCTCGAGGACGACGACTCCGCGGGCACCGAAGCGCTCGAAGAACGCCGACTGCGGCTTGACGAACGCCACCTTGCCGGCGAACGCCTCGACGCAGGTCGAGGCGAAACGGTCGAGTCCCTCGACGTCGTCGGGCAGGCCCCACTCGGCGAGCAACGAGGCGTGCGGGTCGATGCCGACACACGCCGGCCCGTAGGCCTCCATCGCCGCCCGAGCCCGCGAACCGAAGCTCATGCCGACCGCCCTTCGGTGACGATGCGGCCCCAGTCCTGCAGGGACTTCACGCCGATCTTGCCCTCGATCAGCGCCTCGATGCCCTGCACGGCCGCTGCGAGGCCCTGCACCGTCGTGATGCACGGGATGCCTTCGGCGACCGCTGCGGTACGGATCTCGTAGCCGTCGATGCGTGGACTGCCGCCGGACGTCACGCCATGGGGCGTGTTGATGATGAGCTGGACGTCCTGCTCGTGGATCTTGTCGACGATCGTGCTGCGCGGCTGGCCCGGCAGCGGTTCCTCGTTGAGCTTGCGGATGACCGTCGCCGTGACGCCGTTGCGGGCGAGCACGACTGCGGTGCCGCTCGTCGCGAGGATCTCGAAGCCGAGGTCGGCGAGCCGCTTGACCGGGAAGATCATGTGCCGCTTGTCGCGGTTGGCCACCGAGACGAAGACCTTGCCGGACGTCGGCAGGCCGTTCTGCGCGCCGGCCTGCGACTTGGCGAACGCCGTGCCGAAGCCCGCGTCGAAGCCCATGACCTCGCCCGTCGAGCGCATCTCCGGACCCAGCAGCGTGTCGACGTAGCGACCCTCGTACGTACGGAAGCGGTTGAAGGGCATGACCGCCTCCTTGACCGCGATGGGTGCGTTGTCGGGCAGCTTGCCGCCGTCGCCGGTCGCCGGCAGGATGCCGGCGGCGCGCAGCTCGGCGATCGACTCCCCCAGCATCAGCCGGGCAGCAGCCTTGGCGAGCGGCGTCGCGGTGGCCTTGGAGACGAACGGGACAGTGCGTGACGCGCGTGGGTTGGCCTCGATGACGTAGAGGATGTCCGAGGACAGCGCGAACTGGATGTTGATGAGCCCGCGAACCCCGACGCCCTTGGCGATCGCCTCGGTCGACGCGCGGATGCGCTCGACCTCGGCCTCGCCGAGCGTGATGGGCGGCAGCGCGCAGGCCGAGTCGCCGGAGTGCACGCCGGCCTCCTCGATGTGCTCCATCACGCCGCCGAGGAACAGCTCGGTGCCGTCGTAGAGCGCGTCGACGTCGATCTCGATCGCGTCGTCGAGGAACCGGTCGACCAGCACCGGACGCTCCGAGGAGATCTCGGTGGCCCGGCCGATGTAGTCCTTGAGGGTGCCCTCGTCATAGACGATCTCCATGCCACGGCCACCCAGGACGTACGACGGGCGCACCAGCACGGGATAGCCGATCTCGTCCGCGATCTCACGTGCGCGGGTGAACGACGTCGCCATGCCGTGCTTGGGTGCGGGCAGGTCGGCATCGGCGAGCACCCTGGCGAACGCGCCGCGCTCCTCGGCCAAATCGATCGCCGAGGGCTGCGTGCCGACGATCGGCACGTCGGCCGCCTCGAGGCCTGCGGCGAGGCCGAGCGGCGTCTGCCCGCCGAGCTGCACGATGACGCCGACGACGGGACCGGCCTGCTGCTCGGCGTGCACGATCTCCAGCACATCCTCGAGCGTCAACGGCTCGAAGTAGAGCCGGTCGGAGGTGTCGTAGTCGGTCGAGACGGTCTCGGGGTTGCAGTTGACCATGATCGTCTCGTAGCCGACCTCGGACAGCGCCAGAGCGGCGTGGACGCACGAGTAGTCGAACTCGATGCCCTGACCGATGCGGTTGGGACCGCTGCCGAGGATCAGCACGGCGGGCTTGGTGCGCGGCTCGACCTCGGTCTCCTCGTCGTACGACGAGTAGTGGTAGGGCGTCTTGGCCGAGAACTCAGCAGCGCACGTGTCGACCGTCTTGTAGACCGGGCGTACGCCGAGGGCGTGGCGCACGCCGCGCACGACCTCCTCGGTCAGCCCGCGGATCTTGCCGATCTGCGAGTCGGAGAAGCCGTGGCGCTTGGCGCGCCGGAGCAACGCGGGCGACAGCTCCCTGGCGGACGTGAGGTCGACGGCGATCTCGTTGATCAGCGCGAGCTGGTCGACGAACCACGGGTCGATCTTGGTCGCGTCGAAGATCTCCTCGGGCGTTGCACCGGCCCGGATCGCGTCCATGACCTTCTTGAGCCGGCCGTCGTGCGGCACGCTGATCTCCTGCAGCAGCGCGTCCTTGTCGAGGTCGACCCATTCCTTGTGCCAGTCGAACGCCGCGTCGGGTCGTTCGAGCGAGCGCAACGCCTTCTGCAGCGCCTCGGTGAAGTTGCGAGGCTTCGCATCCGCTCCTCCCAGGAGTCCTCGGGTGAGGGCAGGACGAGTTGGGACCAGATGTGGTCGGCGAGGGCTTGCTGCAGCGCGAGTTTGTCGGGCATGTGGTGATAGAGGGACATCGTGCCCACGCCCAAGGACGCCGCGAGGTCCCGCATCGTGAGCGCCTCGATGCCGCGCTGCTCCGCCAGTCCGACGGCTGCCTCGACGATGCGCTGACGGCTCAACGATGTGACCCCTCTGGGCACCGTTCCCTCTCTTCCTCCACCGGCCCCGTCGCAGCGGGCCTCCCTGGACCTGATCGATCGTACCTTGTACGATCCGTCATCGTTCGTACAAGGTACGAACCTTGGCAGGGAGGCCCGCGATGAGCGACCACGGTTACTACGACGAGTTCGGCTTCTACAGCCCGATGCCGCTCGACCGTGCTGCCCGCCGAGAGCCCCAGGCTGACTTCCCCACTGGACCAGAGGTGGGGACGCTGCTCCCGCCGGTCGCCTCCCCGACCAGCACGGCGCGCTGGTGGACATCGCCGAGCAGCGCGGCCCGAAGGGTGCGGTGGTCGTGTTCCACCGCTCCGCTTACTGGTGACCGCCGTGCATGACGCAGCTCGTGCAGCTGCAACAGGTGCGCCCGGCGCTGCTCGCCGCCGGCTATGAGGTCTTCGCCATCAGCAACGACACCGTCGACCGGCTCGCAGTGTTTGCCACGCAGCACGCCGTCACGTTCCCGCTGCTCTCCGACGAGGACTCAGCGGTCATCCGTGCCTTCGGCATCATGAACACGCTCGTCCAGCCCGGCGAGGGCGCCCACATGCGCTGGTATGGGATCCCCTATCCCGGCACCTACATCGTCGACGCAGACGGGGTGGTGGTCGACAAGGACTTCCACCAGCACCACGCCCGCCGCCTGTCCGGCCCCGCGCTCCTGCACCGGGTCCTCGGCACCGTGCCCGGGGTGCTGCCCGACGCGCCGCAAACGGCGGCTGCAGGCCAAGAGGTCACGCTGACGGTCCACCTGTCCGACCCGGTGTTGCGCCTCGAAGTGCTCAGCACGCTCGTGTGCCGCCTCGACGTCGCGCCCGGCCTGCACCTCTACGCCGATGGGGCGCCGGAGGCGTTCACACCGGCCGCGCTGCGCCTCGACGGCGACGGGCTGCGCTTCGGCCCCGCCCGCTGGCCGGGCCCCACCAGCTCGACCTGCCGCTGCTCGGCATGTCCGTTCCGGTGCACGAGGGCTCCGTCACCGTCACGGTGCCGGTCACCGTCACGTCCGAGCTCATCCGCCTCGGTCACGGCCTCGACCAGGAGACCGTCGACATCGTCGTCCACTGCGCCTACCAGGCCTGCGACGAGGCCGCCTGTGGGCTCCCCACGGAGGTCCAGGCGTCGTTGACCGTCCCGCTCGCGCCGCTCGTGGAACCGGAAGGGATCAAGGTCTACGTCGAACGAGTCGAAGCCGCGACCAATGACCTCGCCGACCACGCAACCTCCAAGCCCGCACCACCCGCGCAGCACCCTGGAGGCCCCACGTGATCACCGCGATCGAGCACCTCGGCGACCACGTCGCCCGCCGCTACCCCTACCGGTCACGCTTCGTGCGCACCAACGGCTGGCGGATGCACTATGTGGACGAAGGCCCCTCGGACGCAACCACCGTGCTCCTCCTCCACGGGAACCCGACGTGGGGCTACCTGTGGAGAGACACCATCCCGCCGCTGCTCGAGGCCGGGCTACGCGTCGTCGTGTCCGACCAGATCGGTTTCGGCCTCTCCGAGAAACCCCGCTCCACCGCAGCCCACAGCCTGGACCACCACGCCGCCAACCTCGTCGCCCTCCTCGACGCGCTCGACCTGCGCCGCGTCGTGTTCGCATGCCACGACTGGGGCGGCCCGACCGGTCTCGCCGCCCTGCTCACCCGCCCGCACCGCGCCGCAGCCGTAGCCGTCATGTCCACTTGGGCGTGGCGACAGCCGTCGGCCGCGTTCCATCACCAGGTGGTGCCATGGCGGACGATGCACGCCCCCGTGCTCGGCCCCTTCTTGCTCGGCCGCCAGGCGGCCATGCCCGGCCGCGGCATCTACCTCTCCGTCGTCGACCGCCCGCGCTACGACGAAGACGCCCGCGACGCCTACGAGACCGTCCTCACCGACGCCGACGAACGCCGACTCACCTGGCTTTGGCCCCGGTCCATACCACTGGGCCTGGACACCGACATAGAGACCACCCGGTTCAACTGGCTCGAGCAGGGCGCCGCCACGCTACGGCTGCCAGCCACCGTGATCTGGGGCCGCGGGACGACGTGTTCGCCGCCGACGTCTTCACCGCCCGCTGGCACCAGCTGTGGCCGCACGCCGAGGGAACCCACCTGGTGACCGGTCGGCACTTCCTCCAAGAGGATTCCGGCACAGAGATCGGCACGCTGCTCGCCGACTTCGCCGTCCGGACGGTGCGACGATGACCGTGCACCGCGTCCCCGACCGGCCCGAAGGCCACCGCGGCGTCCCCCTCCTGCACGAGCCCGACCTCGGTCACTACCCCGAGTTCGCCACCTTCCTCACCGAGACCTTCGAGCGCCATGCCGAACCCTTTCGACCCCCCGCCATCGTGGCCGTCGACGACCGCCACTACGAGCTGACCTTCACCGGCCGCTCCGGCCGCCCCTTCCCCGCCGGCCTCGACGTGTCCGCCCTCGTCTCAGGCCTGGAACCACTCAACGAAGAACAAGCGGACCGAGACCTGTTCGAGCTCGCCGGCTGGTCGCCCAAGGTGCTGGCCCGCCATGGAGCGCCGCCGGCGTCGAGCACACCGCCGCGATACTTCAAGTTCGCCCCGCGCGCCAGCACGGATGAGTGCCCAAGCTCCGCCCCCAAGAAGCAGTGCACTGCGGGTACGGAGGAGCAGCGCCGCGAGGCTGCTCGCCCACCTGCAAAAGTTGAGCGGCCCGTCCGGCCACCCGTCCCCATGCCAACGTAGCGCGCTGCCACCTGGACCAGTCTGTGGCCGCGGTGTGGTCGGACGCGCGAGCACTGCGCCACGGAGCCCTCACCAGATCGACGGATGTCTCCGCTCCCCGTGGGGACTCCGCATGCTCGGGAGCGCTCGCACGGGTTTCGCGATACGATATTCGGCACGTGGAGATCTACCGGTCCGCCCGTAGGCACGGGATTGCCGATGAGGACATCGTGCACGCCGTCGAGCAGGCCGTCGCGGTTGGCGAGCAGGACGACGGCAAGGTGCTCTACCTCGGTCCTGACCGAGCCGCCAACCTTCTCGAGGTCGTCTCGGTGGTTCGCGAGGACGGCTCGGAGATCGTCATCCACGCCATGCGCATGCGCGCCGAGTACGAGCCGTTCCTCCGCGGTGAAGAAGATAGCGATGCCGGAGCGAAAGTCCCACGGCCGCTCCAAGGCCGGAGTCGAGCTGACCGATGAGGTGCTCGACCGGATGGCGGATGAGGCCGAGGAAGGTCTCGACATCACTAACCTCCGGAGGCGGCCCGGGCGGCCGGCCATGGGCTCCGCTCCGGCCGAATCGTTTCCCGTCCGTCTGGAACCGGACCTTCGACGAGCTCTCGACGAGCGTGCCGCCGCGGACGACACGACCGCCTCGGAGGTCGTCCGTGAGGCGCTCCGCCGGTACTTAAAGGTCAGCTGAGCGCTTCGCACAGCGGCTCGTCAGCGGGCCGCGGCGACCAGGAAGGCTGCAACGACGTAGGTCGCGTGACGATCAAGGGACACAAGGGCGCGGTCGCACCGCATCGTGGTCCGCGGAATCAACGCATTCCTCACGCTGACCCGTGGCCACGCGCCGCTACGCCAGAGTGGACACACCGGCATCCAGCTCGGCATCAACGGACACCGCCCTGAAAACTGCGGTGAGAACCAACCGGCAGGGAACCCCGGTCGATGATCGTCGTTCCCGGGCGCTGGCGGGCAGTTCTTCTCCCGGGTCAGGGGGCGTATCGGGCAGTCCCGGGCACGTACGGATCAGAAGGTTGGGGGTTCGAGTCCCTCCGAGCGCGCAGATGACTTGACCTGTTAGCGGTGCCGCTGGCCTGCTCGGGGTCTGGCTCGGCGGGGTTGTCGTCCCTATCGCTGTCCCTACTAGCTGTAGGGATGGACGTGGCGAATAGGGATGGGCGGTCGGGCACGCCGTGGTGAGGGGTCGATCGCGAGCGGCGGCCTGGCGTGTGGGAGATCCGGGTGTTGGTCGGCAACGACCCGGTCACGGGTCGGAGAGTGCAGCGTTCCTTCACGGTGCACGGCGACCAAGATCGTTGCTCAGGTTCGCCGGGCGGAGCCCGCCGCTGCTCATGGGGTGCTTGTCGGCCGACGGTGGCCTCCGCTGCGGCGCGGCTGACGGTTGGGGAACTGTTGGACGCGTTTGTGACCGCCTGCCGCAGTCGTGGAAGCCCGGCGACGCGGTCCTCGCACCGGTACGTTGCTCGCCTCGATCGGGGGTCGGACCCGCTATGTTCGTTCGCCGTGTCTTGATTTCCGCCACGGCGGGTTCGGTTCTCGCTGCGATTGGTCGGTGGCAAGCGTCCGGGGGCGTCGATCTCGACAGTGTCAGCGCGGTGGCTGGTCTGCGTTCGGCGTTCTCATGGGCGGTGCGGGAACACCTGCTGGCGGCGAACCCGCTGCTCGGGGTCCACGGTCCTGCTCGACCCGCCCCCCGGCTGCATTTGAGCCTGGCCGAGGTGCGGCGGCTGCTGTCCACCGCGGAACGGCGCGCCAGTGAAGTCCGGGCGAGGTGTGCCGGTTCGGTCGACGCGTTCGTCGCCGATCAGATCTTTCTGCTGCTCCGGTTGGCCGCTGACTCGGGGCGGGTCGAGGGCGAAACTGGCGTGCGGCGCGCCGGTGACATAGACGGGTCGGTGTTGAGCATCGAGCGAGGTCTTTCGCATGGAGGGATCACCACGACAAAGACGGGACGGCCCGGCGGATGACGCTCAGCGCAACGACGGTGGCGATCATCGAACGGCATCTCGAGCGCTGGCCCGTCCACAGCGATGCGGATGATTGGCTGTTCTCAGCAGACCCGTCGCGCGCGGCCATGTCTCGGCGGAGTTGTTGTCCAAACGATTCGCCCGGCTCGCTGCTGGGCGGGGGCGCCGGGCGCGAGCCTACACCGGCTACGCCACAGCCTCGCCACCCATCTGGTCAACAACGGCGGCATCTTGCGAGCCCAAGCCCGGCTCGGGCATCGCAGTTGCACCACGACGCTGCGTCACTACTCCCACGCCGTGGCACTCGACGACGAGCAGATCGCCGCCGACTTGGACCGGATACTCAACACCACAGAGATCTGATGCCCACGACCCGCCCTGCGCCGATGAGTGGCGGAGCTCCTCGCACGTGAGTGTTCGAAGAGTTGTCGTCGGGTGTGGCTCCGGGCCTGTGCGCTGCCTCGACGGCGGCTCGATCTCCACGGCCAGCACCCTCAAGCAGCAGAACCGGACCGGCGGGGTCCCGGGACTCGACGGGGCGCCTGGTGGCCGCCAGATCGGTGGCTCGACGCTGTCGGATAGCGCCGTGCTGCGTGACAGCTTTGGTCATCAAGGCAAGCTCGTCGAGCAAGCCGACGGTGTCGACGCTGTCGTCGAGCCCGATGTAGACAGTAGGGTCAGGCACGAAGAAGTGCGCCCAGTTCGATCCTGGCGACACAGCCCACACGGACGGTTATCGCATCGAAGTCAGGGGCCCAGTCTTGATGTGTCGTCACAAGCGCGTCCACCTCAGCCGTTGATTTCATGATGGAACTGAGTACTGTTCGGCGGTCGCGCTGGACGAACGGCCACGGTTCGAACGTCCGGCACACGAGACGACACTAAGCCCGGTGGGCCCAGGCCGGGGTCAACTCCGCGAAGCGATGAGAACCGGTATCTGTCGTTCGGTCTTCGCCTGGTACTCCTCGTACGGCGGGTACGCAGCGACCGCCCGCTCCCACCACTGCGCCTTCTCGTCGCCCGTAACCTCCCGGACCACCACGCCGAACGGTTCAGGCCCATCCTGAACACGCACGTCATGCGGATGCGCCAGCAGGTTGTAGTACCAGACCGGATGCTTGGAAGCGCCACCCAACGACGCCACCAGTGCGTACTCGCCATCGTGCTCGACCCTCATCAGCGGCGCCTTGCGGATCGCACCTGACTTGGCGCCCTTCGTCGTCAACACGATGATCGGCATGCCAGTGTCGAGCAGCGTGTTCCCACGCTGTCCTCCCGACGCCTCGTACTCCTCACCTGGTTCCTCACCAGTCCCACGGACTCGGGGCGTACTCACTCGACTCAGACATCGCTTCCTCCACTGACCGACGGACTTGGATCGATCGAACGGTGACGATCCCGCATCGGAACAGCTTCCGGCGGTCGCCTCGGTCAACGACGATTCCATGATGATACTAACCGTGACGGAGCGTCCATCGTGAATCTGGAAATTGCCGTTGAAGCCGTATCGTCGAGGCCGGTTCTTCACGACGGCTCGTCGGTACACCAGCGCGCTGGCGCCCTGACTTCGGCGACCTTTGGGTTGGACCCGATCTCGTCAGCTCGCTGGGGCCGGCTGACGATCGTGCGATGGTAGTACATCGTCGCCCGCAACCAACGCTTCTACGTCCTCACGTACGACGGCATCGTGTCGGGGAAGGCGACGTAGAGGATCGTGGTGTCGAGGAACGTCGCCAGCGTCGCCAGCGACGCGATCGTCAACGCCCGACGGGAGGGTGCGGATACGCTGTTCAGTTCCGAGCCGTGAGCCGGGTGTGGAACGACTCGGCCACCACGGTGCCGTCCATGTGGTTGATGCGGCCCCGCTCCACCGCTATGCCACCGGTGCTGTCGGGGATCTCGAAGGAGCCGGTGAGCCACTCACCATCCCCGAGGGCGAACCCGCACCGATGGACGTGGACCGTGAGGTCGACGCTCATCGCGCCGGTCGGGGCCTCGACGCGAGCGAAGGCGGGGAGCGGGAAGCAATCGGCCGCCATGACCAGCCATGCGGCGTCGACCGGGCGATCCCCGAGTGGGCGCACATAACCTGCCACAGGGCGCGTTCGCCCTCGAACGGCATCCGGTCTGGGTTCGACGAGACATGCCCAAACCCTCGCCGGCGCCACCGTCGACCGGCTCTCCTGCACCACGCCCACCTCTGCGCCACCACCGGCGACAGCGTCCGCCTCGCCCAAGGCACCACCGGCAAGGGGGTGACGGCCCTGGTCTGACCACCCCGGGGAGAACGCACGGCCACACGCGGAGAAATCACGTGACCACCCACGGGGAGAACTCGTGACCGCCAGCGGGGAGAAACCAATCGCCCTTGACAGCGTGGCGAAAGCACCCGGTAGACGGCGCCGGTGACGAGCCCGCGGGACTGACGAAGGCCCAGGTCGCTGACCTGGGCCTTCGTCATGTGTCGGGCGTAGGGCTGGGCCTTTCGCTCAGTTTGGTGGCGGGAGTGGGATTTGAACGCATCGCAATGCGATGTCGTGACCAGGGCGTCCTTAGCCAAAAGCGACGCCCACCTGGTCTTTTGCCTGTCCATGAGTGACCGCTCAAACCCACCATTGACCCGGATATCTGTGTCGCGCGGTTGTGCTGTGTCGTTATCGTGTCACGTGGGACCCCCCGGACTGCTAACGCACGCCTCCCCCCGCCCCAACGATCCGTCGATCGTGATGCGCACGCGGAGTGCGCATCAGCGACCGAGCTCGTGCACCGAGCCGACCCGCCCGCGATCGGATCCTCTCCGGTAGATGGTGTCGAGACGATCGCTCAGCTCTTCTTGGAGCTCGGGAAGGAGGTGGCCGTAGACGTTGAGCGTCGTCTTGATGTCCTCGTGGCCGAGTCGCTCCATCAGTGCCCGGGGATGAGCACCGGCGGCGATCATGAGCGAGGCACACGTGTGGCGCAGGTCGTACGTGCGAAGGTCGTCGGGCAAGCCGGCTTCTCGGGCAGCCGCGCGAATGACGAGCCGTGGACGTTATGAGGAATTCTCCATAAGGTGCATTATGTGGATCACCTGGTTATGTGGACTTTCGGGGTCAGGCGGCCGCGCTGATGCTGGTCAGGGCGGGGCGCGTGCTGAGGTGTTCTACATAATTCGCGTGCGCTCATCAGTGGCGCGCAGTCTCCTACCGCCGATTAGAGGGAGGCCCCGATGTCGGAAGCGTCGCCACGATGACCGCTGGCCGGCTCATCGATCAACGCAGTTTGGTGCGCAGTGCGTCGCTGGAGGCGCATGGCTTGAGCCGTGGGCTGCCCGGCCCAGGCACTCGGGAGGTACCGCTCCAGGCCTCCTCGCCTTCGTCGAGGTCCTCCTGATTATGTGAAGAGCAAGGCGGAACTGTTCCGCTGCCATACGATCAGCGCACAGCGACTCCACATATCCGATAGTCCACATAATGCAGCTGGTTACTCCGCAGCGGGCCACCCTGATGGCCGACGAAGACGAAGTCGTCGCCCCGCAGCGCCGTTCCAACATGCGCGACACGCGCAGCCAGATGGGCGGCCAGCACCTCTCGAAGGAACGATGGCAACGGTACGGAACGGGTCTCGAAGGACTTCGTCGGCCCCCCGTTCAGGCTGCCGTTGACCAGCGTGATCGTCTCTCGCACCTCCACCCGTCCACGTAAGAGATCGAGGCGCATGACCTTCAGCCCTGCGACTCGGCGGGCCGCAGGCCTGTGTAGCCAGCGAAGAGGATCAGCGCGGTCCATGGGGGCCTGGCTGTGTCGTAGCGCGTTGAGCTGCTTGGCGCTCAGGAAGTCGGCTCGGGAGCCACCGCTCCCGAGCTCCTACTGACGAACGGCAGCGTTTCGAATCACCTTGTCCTCGAGGGGAGGTCGAGAATGAGCTTCAGGACAAGGATCGTCGAACGAATCGTCTTCGGCGGTACCCGTCTCAACGCGTCTGGGCCACGAATGCCCGGACCACCGCCCGCTCGATCGTCGCGACCCGCTGCCGGCGAACCGGACCCGCAGCCGACACAGGCCGTGAAGGTAGCCATGCCTTGTGAAGGGACGGACGTCAAGCGTGTCGACCCACCGCGCCGCCCACTCGTCGAAGGTCGTTCGCTGCAGCGTCGGGTCCGCCCAGCGTCCGCGATCCATGTCGCTGGCGACGCCGGCGATGAATTGGTGAGCATCCATCTCGGTCGAAGGTCCGCGACCTGCTGTGGCCACTTGGGTCTGGGTACCCGCTCGCCACCGCGTCTCCCGCAGCGGCTTGCCATCCGGACCGGTCTTCGTCGGTTCGAGGACCGGGGCATGCCCGCTCCTCCGTTACTCATACCCGGGTGCCGGTAACCGCGTTGCGCTCCCGGTCGACTAGGGCCTAAGACATTCGTCTGGTGCCCGGCGATGTTGACTGTAGCGGCGATCGAACCTGATACCGGACGGCGCTAGGTGACGATCGTTTGGTGCAACTGGCCGACCGGACTGAACAGTTTGATCCCCTGGAATCCAGCTCGATCCTGGTCTCGTCAAGCGGTTGAGTTCAACGAAGTGTGCTGGGCTGAGGTCGCCACCTGACGCTCGAGGTGCTCGAGGACCATGGACAGGAGCTCGTTCCGGTCGAGCTCGGCGCCAGCCCGTTGCCTTGATCCGTGTTCCGGGCGATCGGCGCCGGGAGTCTGCCACGTGTGGCGCGGGCCCGGCGAGGCAGACCCAGGCGCTCGACCCGTGGCGGATGACGGTCATGCGGCGCAACGTGTCACGGAACGGTCGGCGAGCGGTGCCCCAGCGGCCCCCCAGGCGAGGATCTGCGGTTCGAGCGGTGGTTAAGGCTACAAACATGGCGCTCTTCATCATCGAGCGGGAGTTCGCCGAGCAGGTCCTGCCCGACACAACGCTCATCGAGGAGGTCGAGGCGTACAACAGCGATGCCGGTCTTCGCTGGTTGTTCAGCTTCCTCTCGGCGGACGGGAAGAAGGCCTACTGCCTGTACGAGGCGACTGATCCCGAGGCGCTGCGGGCGCAGGCCGAAGGCGCTCGGCGTTCCCGCCTACGCCATCGTGGAGGTCAGCGAGGTGAACCCGGCGCTGTTCGGCGGCGGCTCGGTGACCGGTCACGCCTACAGCTGAATCAACCCAGGAGCCTGGCGCGGGAGCGCCCACGCGATCCGCTTCGGCGCGCTTGGGCGCAGCCGGTCTTCAACAGGATCGAATGGACCTGGTTGGCGACGGTGTGCTGGCTGGTGTGCAAAGCGGCACCTACTTCACGGTTGGTGCGGCCTGCGGCGATGAGACGCAGCACCTCGATCTCGCGTTCGCTCAACCCCGGCGTTGCGGTCACCGAAACGGGCGGCGCGGGCAGCGGCCTCCAATGCCTGTTCGGCGCGGCGGGCGGCGGCCACGGCCCCGACAGGCGCGTGCCGTCCGCCATGCCGAGGCCAGGAGCTCCCGCCCTCGGGTGGCGGTGCCCCGGCGACAGGAGGCGCCCGAGGTCGAGCGCTGAACGGGCCTCCCAGACCACCGTGCCTGCTGGTTGAAGCGGAACGCCGCCTCGAGGTGGGCCTCGGCAACCCAAGCGCGACCGGTTGCCGCCGCCAGCTTGCCGAGGTACCGATCAGCCGAGCCGAGGCACGTCAGCGACGGCACGGCGATGGCGAGCCCGGCCCAGGGCGCTAGCTCGTCGTAGAGCTGGGCGGCGAGGGGGTGGCTGGTGGCCGCGGCGGCATCGGCGAGGAGGCTGAGCG
>CAWDXV010000009.1:0-151540 GCA_963806345.1 uncultured Actinomycetota bacterium
CGAGTAGCCGTCACCAACGCGGCCCCTCGCTGGGCTGCTCGAAGCACCGCTCGGGCTCGACCCAGATGCTCGCGAGGTCGACGACCGGCGGCTTCCAGTTGCCGTCGATGGGCGCGACTGCCTTCACGACGATCGCCTGGACCATGCTCACGAGCCGCCTCTGCACGAAGCTCAGCTGCGTGATCCACGACTCGTAGACCCCGAGGACCAGCTGGATCCGTCGCAGCTCCAGGGCCAGCCGGCTGAGCTGGGCGGCGATCCTCGCGCCGACGATGCCGGCCTTCGCCGCGGCCGCTGCGGCACCGGCTGCGGCGGACGCGCCCAGCGTGATGATCGCGCCGGCCGCACTGATCGCGAGCGAGAGGGCGGCCCACTCGATCAGCTCGCGGATCAGTTCTCGCACGATCTGCTCCGCACGTCGTACGGCGACGGCCGCATCGTCGAGGAGGTCGGCGACGTCGGAGGTGCGGACCGCGATCTCCTTCAGGTCGCGCACCACCTCCTCCACCGCGTCGTCGAAGGACTGCTGTGCGGCGCCCTCCCACTCGCCGACGACCCGGGCGATCGCGGTCTGCTCGTCGAGGGCGACCTGCGACACCGCCTCCGACATCGCCCGCCACCGGCGCGCGGTCTCGTGCACCTGCTCGTCGTCGCCGGTCACCCACTCCCACTTCTCCAGCAGCGGCGCCAGGAGCGGACCATGATGCCGGCGATCTCTGCGCCGAGGGCGCCGAGCTGCGCCTCGAGGTCGGACGCGTGGGCGACCCGGGCGCTCATCGCCGACCGCCGAGGAGGGCCTCGAAGCGCTCGGCGATCTCGCCGTCGACCGCGCGGAAGAGGTTGCGCACCTCGCGCACCCCGTCGCTGAGGTCCTCGCACCGCTGGGCGACGTCCCAGAGACCGGCACGGGTGGCGCGGTTGACCTCACGGAAGGTCGCGACCACCTCGTGCGCGGGCAGGATCTTGCCGAGCGCGTCGGGGTCGAGCACCGCCTCGCGACGCTGGTGCTGGATCTTGATCAGGGTGTTGCGCGCCTGCCGCTGGTCGGCGGCGACGCGGGTCATCGCCCCGAACTCGGCAAGGAGTCGACTGGTCATGGTGGTCCTCCACTGGGTTGGCAATTGCGTGGAGGAAGGGTTCCCGCGTCGGGCAGGTGCGGAAACGAGCCAGTCGTCAGCTGTGGATAAGGCCCTAGCGCCAACGGTCCCGAGCGCTCGGCGCGCGTCCGGCGCCGGGCGCTCCGACCTTCACCTCGCGGCCGTAGTGCCAGCCGTCCTTGAGTGGCAGGAAGTCCCCGCTCCAGAACGTGCCGGGGTCGAACCACTGAGCCCGCCGGTCGAGCGCGAGCACGCCCATGTCCTGCAGGGTGGTCGCGACGACCTCGGCGCAGAAGGCCTGCTCGGGGCGGACCTTGCGGCCACGGTGCTTGCGGGCGACGTACGCATCGCGGGCGCGGAACCCCAGCGGGCGAGCAGCTTCACCGCGCTCGGGAAGGACACCCCGTCCAGTCGGCGCGATCGCGGTGAGCAGCGCGTCCTCCTGGGATCGTCCGACCTCGGGCGTGAGCTGTCGCAGCCAGGCCTGCTGGCGGTACGTGCCCGACCACCGGTCGACGGCTTCGCGCAGGTCGTGGAGCTGTACGACGCGGTGGTTGCCGCCCGTCCAGACGTCGGTCAGCACCCTGGAGAGCTCGGCGTGCCACATCAACGGTGGCAGGTCGTCGATGACGACCGCCATCCCCACATGGTTGACCGGTGAGTTGGTCAGCGTCCGGATCGCGCGATCCGCCGCCGTACGACCGCGGAACAGCCACAGGTCACCGGTCCGGGTGAGATCGACCGCTTGGTCCAGGGTCAGAGCGTCGTTCATGGCGGTCAGTCTGCACTGAAGGAATCGGCGCTGCCCTCACAAGCCCGCAACGCCTATGCTCCGGCCAGCGCCCAAGAAGATCGCGTGGTGAAGTTGCTCGGGCTTGCCGGCACGCACTGCCGAAGTGGCTCGCCGTCGCATCCATCGTCATCGGCGTCATCGCTCCGCTGGGACCGCTCGGGTTCATCGGATTCGTGCTGCTCCCGCTGTGGGTCGTGGCCGTCGCGGCGTGGGTACGTCTCGACGCGTGACTCGTCGCACCTCTCGGGCTGGTCGCTCCTGCGGCCGGCCTGTCGGGTGCTCGTATGGCCGGATCAGGCCGAGCCGTAGCGGCGGTTGCGGGCGGCGTACTCCTCGATCGCGGCCCAGAGCGCCCGGCGGTCGACATCGGGCCAGGCGATGTCGGAGAACACCATCTCGGCGTAGGCCGACTGCCACAGCAGGAAGTTGCTGGTGCGCTGCTCCCCCGACGTGCGCCAGAACAGGTCGACGTCGGCCATGTCGGGCTCGTCGAGATAACGGGCGAACGTACGCTCGTTGACCTTGTCGGGGTTGACCTTGCCCGCCGCCACATCACGGGCCAGAGCAGCCGCCGCGTCGGCGATCTCGGCCCGGCCGCCGTAGTTGACGCACATCGTGAGGGTCAGGACGTCGTTGTGCTTGGTCATCTCCTCGGCGGTCTCGAGCTCCTTGATGACGCTGCGCCACAGGCGGGGACGACGGCCGGCCCACCGGACGCGCACGCCGAGCTCGTGCATCTCGTCGCGGCGCCGACGGATCACATCACGGTTGAAGCCCATGAGGAACCGCACCTCGTCGGGCGAGCGCTTCCAGTTCTCGGTCGAGAACGCGTAGGCCGAGATGGCCTTGACGCCGATCTCGATGCCACCCTCGACGACGTCGAACAGAGCCGCCTCGCCCATCTCGTGGCCGGCCGTGCGGGGCAGGCCGCGCTGCTTGGCCCAGCGGCCGTTGCCGTCCATGACGATCGCAACGTGGCGAGGCACCTGCTCGAGCGGGATCGAGGGCGGCTTCGCCCCCGAGGCGTGCGGCACCGGTTGGCGTACGGATCGCTTCATGCGGCTACCTGTCCACGTGGCTCAGGGAGCGCAGGCCGCGCTCGAGGTGCCACGAGAGGTAGGCACTGACGATGCTGCTGGCCTCGCGGCGCGACCGGTCGTCGGACGTGCCGACGGTGCTCCAGTCGCCGCTGAGCAGCCCGGCCAGCAAGGTCACGGTGAACGGTGACGGTGCCGCGGAGCCGGCCACGCGACAGTCGTCGCACAGCATGCCACCGGAGGCAGCGTGGAAGTTGCGGTGCGGGCCCTCTGCGGCACAACGCGCACACGCATCGAACGTCGGCGCATACCCGGCGATCGACAGTGCGCGCAGCTGGTAGGAGTCGAGGATCAGGCTCGGCGTCATGCGCCCCTCGGTGAGGGCACGCAGTGCGCCGACGAGCAGCTGGAGCTGCGGCACGGCAGGCTCGCCGTCTTCCTGCACGAGCCGCTCAGCGGTCTCGAGCATCGCGGTGCCGGCGGTGTATGCGGCGTAGTCGCCGCCGAGGTCCTTGGCGAACGCGTTGATCGTCTCGACCTGCGTGATGATGTCGAGCGATCGGCCCTCGGCGAGCTGCAGGTCGACGTGCATGAACGGCTCGAGCCGGCCACCGAAGCGCGACGTGGTCTTGCGGATGCCCTTGGCGGCGGCGCGCACGATGCCGCGGTCACGCGTGAGGAGCGTGATGATGCGGTCGGCTTCGCCGAGCTTGTGGACGCGCAGCACGATGCCGGCGTCACGGTAGAGGCTCACCCGTCCATTGTGCCGTGTGGCACCGACGATCGGGCCCCGGCACGCTTGAGGGTCAGACGGCGCCTTGCGACACCTTGCAGCGGTCCTGGATGCTGCTCAGCACCCCTTCGAACGCCTTGTCGTCGGCATCGTTGAGATCTTCGGCATCGTTGTCACCCGTATAGCGACGCAACGCCTCGTCCGAGAGGTCGGAGTCGACCAGCACCTTCGCGACGCAGTCGGCCTTGTCCTCGGAGACACCGAGGCCGGAGCTGCCGGACCTGATCGCATCCGCGATGTCGTCGCTGCTCGGTCGGCCCGAGGATGAGTCTCCACCGGAGCACGCCGAGAGCAGGAGGACGAGCGCGGCGACACCCACGCCGGGCTTCAAGAGGTTCATGCGGAGCAACGTATCGGCAGACGCAGAAGCCTTCGCGAGAGGGTGTCCGGCACCCGCCGGGCACTACTCTCGTGGCCATGGCGCAGGACTCCGGCTACTCCGGCACCCCTCAGCTCAGGAAGCTCGGCATCAAGCCGGGCCTGAGGCTCACGGTCGTCGGCGCCGCCGACGAGTGGGAGTTCGCCGAGCCGCTCGAGGACGTGGAGCCGGTGCCGGACGGCCCGACCGACGTCGCTCTCGTGTTCGTACGGTCGGCAGCAGAGCTCGACGGCCTCGCGGCGTGGGGTGAATGGATCTTCCCGGCTGGGTCGTTGTGGATCGCCTGGCCCCGCAAGGCGGCCGGTCACGTCAGCGACGTGACCGAGAACGCGATCCGCGACGGCGCTCTCGAGCTGGGCCTGGTCGACGTCAAGGTCGCCGCGATCGACACCGACTGGTCGGGCCTCAAGCTCATGTGGCGCAAGGAGAACCGCGTCCGCTAGTCGAGGCAGAACTCGTTGCCCTCGGGGTCGTGCATCGTGATGAACCCGTGCTCCATGGGTGGCGCCGGATCGACCCGATAGGCCCGCGTCGCACCCAGAGCCTCGAGTCGTGTCGCCTCGGCCTCGAACAGGTCCATCCGTTCGTCGCCCGTCGTGCCGGGCGCGACACGTACGTCGAGGTGCACGCGGTTCTTGACGGTCTTGCCCTCGGGCACGCGCTGGAAGAAGACCCGCGGACCGTCGCCCTCGACGGGTCTGATCGCGGACCTGGAGTTCCACTGGTCCTCGGGCACACCGAAGGCCCTGAGGGCGTCGGGCCAGGTCTCGAAGCCCTCGGGCGGCGCCTCGACCTGGTAGCCGAGCACCTCGGCCCAGAACGCGGCCAGCGCGGCCGGATCGGCGCAGTCGAACGTGACTTGGAATTCTCTGGTCATGCCGCCACTCTCCCGCGCCCCACCGACAGTTGCCAGTGCAAGGATCGGGGCATGGCTGTGCTGGGCGTGGACGGGTGCCGGGCCGGGTGGGTCGGTGTGCTGTGGGAGCAGACCACGACGGTTCTCGTGGCACCGACGATCGATGCGCTCGTGGCGCGTGCGGGAGAGCTGGAGGCGATCGCGATCGACATCCCCATCGGCCTGCCGGCGGACCAGCCGCGGACCGTCGAGCGGCTCGCGCGTGCACGACTGCCCGGACGGGCATCGACGGTGTTCAACGCGCCGGCGGCCTCGGTGCTCGACGCCGCGGACTATCACGCAGCCAACGCCGCCAACCGCGAGGCGCTGGGACTGGGGCTCAGCAAGCAGACGTGGTACCTCGTGCCGAAGATCCGGGAGGTGCGGGACTGGCTCGCCTCCGGTGACCGGTCGCCGGTCGTCGAGGCGCACCCGGAGGTGTGCTTCGCGGCCATGAACGGCAGCGTCCTGGTCGAGGGCAAGACGACTGCCGCCGGAGAGGCGCACCGCCGGCGACTGCTCGCCGACCACGGGCTCGACGTCGTCACCAACGTCGCCCGCGGGTTCGCGGTCGACGACGTCCTGGACGCCGCTGCAACGGCGTGGACCGCGCGCCGGTTCGCCGACGGGCTGGCAGAGCGCCTGCCGCCGGAGCCACGCGATCACGTGGCTCCGGCGATCTGGGTCTAGTCGGCCGCGGCGGCCTCGGCTCAGACGAACTCGACGCCTTGTGCGAGCGGGAGTTCGGTCGAGTAGTTGACCGTGTTGGTTGACCGGCGCATGTAGGCGCGCCACGCGTCGGAGCCGGACTCGCGGCCGCCGCCGGTCTCCTTCTCGCCGCCGAACGCGCCGCCGATCTCGGCGCCGGAGGGGCCGATGTTGACGTTGGCGATGCCACAGTCCGAGCCGACGACCGACATGAACTGCTCGGCCTCGCGAACGTTGAGCGTGAAGATCGACGACGACAGGCCCTGGGCGACCTCGTTGTGCAGCGCGAAAGCCTCGTCGAGGTCGGAGTAGGTCAGCACGTAGAGCAGCGGCGCGAACGTCTCGGCCTTGACGATGTCGGTCTGCTTGGGCATGTCGATGATCGCCGGGTGGACGTAGTGCCCGTCGCCGTCGACATCGGCGGCCGTGCCACCGGTGACGAGGTCACCACCGTCGGCGGTGGCCTGCTCGACCGCTGCGCCGAACGCGTCGAACGCCGGCTTGTCGACGAGCGGGCCGACCAGCGTGGAGGCCTCGAGCGGCGAGCCGATCGGCAGCGTCTCGTAAGCGGCCTTGAGGCGGGCGACGAGGTCATCCTTGATCGACTCGTGCACGATGATGCGGCGCAGCGAGGTGCAGCGCTGACCGGCGGTGCCGACCGCGGAGAACACGATGCCTCGCACGGCCAGGTCGAGGTCGGCCGAAGGCGCGACGATCGCGGCGTTGTTGCCGCCGAGCTCCAGCAGCGTACGTCCGAGGCGGGCCGCGACACGGGGGGCGACCTGCTTGCCCATGCGGGTCGAGCCGGTGGCCGAGACCAGCGGCACGCGCGGGTCGTCGACCAGCACCTCACCGATGCGGTAGTCACCCAGCAGCACCGCGGACAGCCCTTCGGGCACGCCGGCCCGGCGAGCGGCCTCAGCGGCGAGCGCCTGGCAACCCAGAGCGGTCAGGAGCGTCTTCTCCGACGGCTTCCACACCACGGCGTCGCCGCACACGAACGCCAGCGCAGCGTTCCAGGACCAGACCGCGACCGGGAAGTTGAACGCCGAGATGACGCCGACGACACCCAGCGGGTGCCACTGCTCCATCATGCGGTGACCGGGACGTTCGGTGGCGATCGTCAGGCCGTGCAGCTGGCGAGACAGGCCGACGGCCAGGTCGCAGATGTCGATCATCTCCTGGACCTCACCGAGGCCCTCGGACACGATCTTGCCGGCCTCGATCGACACCAGGGCACCGAGATCGTCCTTGTGCTCACGCAGCAGCTCGCCCAGCTCGCGGACGAACTGCCCGCGTACGGGAGCCGGCACGCTGCGCCACTGCTCGAACGCCGACTGGGCGCGGCCGATGACATCGGCGGCCTCGTCAGCGGTGTGTGACCGCAGCCGGCCGATCTCGCCGCCGTCGATCGGCGACCGGCAGACCAGGTCGCCGTCGGCGACGAACGGGTTGCCCGCACCGAGGCGGTCGAGGATGTCCTGCGTACGTGTGGCGATGTCGGTCATGTCAGACCTCTCCCTGCTCGGCGAAGTGGCGTCCGGCTTGTGTGGAGAACAGCTGCTCGAGCGTGATGTCCTCCTGCTTGATGAATCCAGTGTGCGGCAGCGTGCCATCTGCGACGAGCTCGACGACGCTGACCGCCGAGGCGGCCGTCGTCCATGAGATCGCGCGCCACGTGCGGCCCGAGATGTCGAGCGGCTTGTAGGCGCGTACGTGGTTCTCACGGAACGGGTGCCCGTTCTTGCGGCCCTCGACCGCGGCGTGGATGAACACGACGTCGTCGTTGACCGGCGGCTTGGAGTCGACCAGCATCTTGCCGACGAGATCACGCTGCTCCCGCAGGTTGAGCTCGTCGAACAGGAAGTGCATCTGGTCGAAGTGGCCGGGGTAGCGCAGCGTCTTGTAGTCGAGGCGGTGCACGTGTCCCTCGTACGTCTCGCACATCGTGCCGAGTCCGCCGGAGGTCAGCGCCGCCTCGAGCTCGATGCCCCCGATGAAGACGCGCTCCTTCTCGGTCATCGCGGGCACCATCTGGCGGTTGCCCGAGCGCAGCACCTCGCAGTCGTTGAGGTACTCGTTGACGACGCCTTCGGGCGACCAGTTGATGGCGTAGCCGAGCAGGCCGGTCGGGTTCTGCGGCAGCGCGCCGACCTTGAGCTCGATCGAGCGGATCTCGTCGAAGGTCTTGGCGATCGAGGCACCGATGATGCCGATCAGGCCGGGAGCAAGTCCGCACTGCGGTGCGAACGCCGCACCGGCGCCGCCCGACTCGCTCTGCCCGGCGAGCTCGATGACGCGGTTGGTCGTCGGCACGTCCTCGGTCAGGTCGAAGTAGTGCGTCCCGGCGTCGTACGCAGCCTCGGCCACGTCGATGTTGAGGTGATAGGGCAGGCATGACACGACGGCGTCGACCCCACGCAGCGACTCACGCAGTCCGGCGGTGTCCTGGACGTCGAGGGGCTTGACCTCGAATCCGAGATCGTCGCGGGGTGCGGAGTCGTAGCCGATGACCTTGAAGCCCGACTCGCCCAGCATGACGGCGACGAGCTCGCCGACCTTGCCGAGCCCGAACACCGCGACCTGGTTGATGATGCGCGCCACGAATCCTCCTCACGACCGGGGTGGATCTCACCGCGGTGCAACACTGCGCCGAGGGTTGTCGGCGTCCCCTCGAGCGTATCGCGAACCAAGGCCATTTACTGTACCGGCCGGTGCAGTGACCCGCGGCACGTCGGGAAGTCGTGAGCGGCGCTGCTGGTTGACTTCGGGCATGACACCCCTCAGCGGAGGCCGCGCATTCGCCGCGCTCGCCTTCACGTTCGCCGTCACGATGATGGGCACGACGCTCCCCACCCCGATGTACGTCATCTATCAAGGGGAGTTCGGGTTCTCGATCACGATGTCGACGGTCATCTTCGCGACGTACGCGTTCGGCGTTCTCGCGGCACTCCTCGTGTTCGGCCGGTGGTCCGACACGCTGGGGCGGCGGCCGCTCCTGCTCGGCGGCCTCGCGGTGGCCATCATCAGCGACGTCGTGTTCCTGCTCGCCGGCAACACGGAGACGCTGCTCGTCGGCCGCGTGCTCTCGGGCCTGTCGGCAGGAATCTTCGTCGGGACGGCGACCGCGGCCGTCGTGGAGGCGGCGCCCGCAAGCTGGCGCCCGAGGGCGGCCCTGCTTGCGACGGCTGCGAACATCGGCGGGCTGGGCCTCGGCCCGCTCGTCGCCGGCATGCTCGTCGACTGGCTGCCGTGGCACCTGCACCTCGCGTTCATCGTCCACATCGTGCTGTCTCTTGTCGCTGCCGCGCTCGTCTGGGGCGTCGCCGAGACGGTCGACGTCGTGCCCGGGTCGCGGCCCGGCTTCCAGCGGCTGATCGTCCCGGCGAAGGTACGCACGACGTTCATCGGCGCAGGCATCGCGGCGTTCGCCGGGTTCGCCGTGATGGGCCTGTTCGTGGCCGTCTCCCCCAGGTTCGTCGCCCAGGCGCTCGCGAGCCCGAGCCCGGCCCTCGAAGGGCTCGTCGTGTTCACGGTGTTCGGTGCGTCGGTCGTCGCCCAGGTCGCCCTGAAGGGCGTGTCGACCACACACGCGGTCAACGCCGGGTGTGCCCTGCTGGTCGCCGGGATGGCGGTCCTCGCTTGGGGCCTGCAGGCCGAGTCGGTCCCGCTGATCGTGCTGGCCGCAGTCGCGGCGGGCGCCGGCCAGGGCATCTCGTTCAGCAAGGGCCTCGCCTCCGTGCTGGCCAAGGTCGACCCGCACCAGCGGGCGGGCGTGACCTCGGCCTTCTTCGTCGTCGCCTATATCGCGATCTCGCTGCCGGTCATCGGTGAGGGACTGGCCGCACAGAAGTGGGGCCTGACGTCGGCCGGCACGTCGTTCTCGGCGGCGGTTGCCATGCTTGCGGCGCTGGCCCTCATCACCCTCGTGATCGATCAGCGCCGCGAGGCCCGCGCAGCCTAGACGCGGACCGAGACCGGCACGACGTCCGCAGCGCCCTTGCGGGCTGCGTCGGCCGTGTCGTCGTCCGGCATGGTCTGGCTCTCCCGCTCGGCCTCGACCCGCTTGAGGTAGTGATCGACCTCGTTGGCCCGCTGCGCATCGTCCCAGCCCAGGACCCGCCCCATCAGCTCGGCGACGACCGGCGCCGCCGTCACGCCGCGGTCGAACTCCTCGAACGAGATGCGTGTCCGCCGGGTGAGCACGTCGTCGAGGTGCCGGGCACCCTCGTGCGTCGCGGCATAGACGGCCTCGACGCGGAGATAGTCCGGCGCGCCCTCGAGAGGCAGGCCAAGGTCGGGGTCGTCCGCGACGAGGGTCAGCAGCTCATGGATCAGGGATCCGTAGCGGCCGAGCAGGTGGGTGATCCGCTCGTCGTGCAGGCCGGAGTCGCGCGCCAGGAGCTGCCGCTGGTTGGTGACGGCATCCCATCCCTCCGCGCCGAGCAGCGGGATGTGCTCCGTCGCGCACGCCGGCACCCGCCGTTCGAGCTGTCCCTCCAGGCCATGGGCCACCTCGTCGATGACGTCCTTGGCCATGATCCGGTACGTCGTGTACTTGCCTCCCGCCACGACGATCAGGCCCGGCGCCGCATGACCGACCGCGTGCTCGCGGGACAGCTTGCTGGTCGCCTCGTCCTCGCCGTGGAGCAAGGGCCGCAACCCGGCGTAGACGCCCTCGACGTCGTCGTGCGTGAGCGGCTCGACGAGCACCTTGTTGACGTGCTCCAGCAGGTAGTCGATGTCACTGCGACTGGCCGCCGGGTGGTCCTTGGACAGCGACCAGTCCGTGTCGGTCGTGCCGATGATCCAGTGCCGGCCCCACGGGATCACGAACAGCACCGACTTCTCGGTGCGCAGGATCAGGCCCGACTCGCTCCGGATGCGGTCGCGCGGCACGACGAGGTGCACGCCCTTGCTGGCACGCACGTGGAACTGTCCGCGCTCCCCCGCGAACGCCTGGGTCTCGTCGGTCCAGACGCCGGTGGCATTCACGACCTGTCGTGCACGCACCGTGATCGTGCGTCCCGACTCGAGGTCGCGGACCTCGGCGCCCACCACCCGGCCGCCTTCCTTGAGCAGCGACATCACCCTGGCGCGGGTGGCGACGTGCGCCCCGTACGCCGCTGCGGTCCGCGACAGGAACATCGTGTGCCGGGCGTCGTCGACCTGGGCGTCGTAGTACTGCAGCGCACCGACGAGGGCGTCCTTGCGCAGCGACGGCGCGATGGCCCGCGCTCCTCGCCGCGTCAGGTGCCGGTGCAGCGGGACGCCTGCTCCGTACCCCGAGGCCTTGCTCATGGCGTCGTACAGGGCGACGCCCGCGCCGGCGTAGACCCGCTCCCACCCGCGGTGCTGCAGCGGATAGAGGAATGGGATCTCGCGCACCAGGTGGGGCGCCAGTCTCTGCAGGTGGAGACCGCGCTCCTTGAGCGCCTCGGCCACGAGCCGGAAGTCGAGCATCTCGAGATAGCGCAGCCCTCCGTGCATGAGCTTGCTCGAACGGCTCGACGTCCCGGAGGCCAGGTCACGCGCCTCGACCAGGCCGACCGACAGCCCGCGGGTGGCGGCGTCGAGGGCTGCTCCGCCCCCGACGACACCACCCCCGATCACCAGGACGTCGAGTGTCGTGGCCGCCATCGCCTCGAGTGCGTCCTCGCGGGATTGCGGGGACAGGGGTGCTGACCTCATGCTCGTACCTCTCGATGTCGTGGTGCTCGGTGTGCGGTTGGGCTAGCTGACGTCGACCCAGTCGAGGGTCCGGGTGACGGCCTTCTTCCACTGGCCGTAGCCGGTCTCCCGCTGCTCGTCGTCCCACTGCGGCTCCCACCGCTTGGACTCGTTCCAGTTCTCCCGCAGCTCGTCCGTCGAGCTCCAGAAGCCGACCGCGAGGCCCGCGGCGTACGCCGCACCGAGCGCCGTCGTCTCCGCGACGACCGGACGGCTGACCGTGACGCCGAGGACGTCGGACTGGATCTGCATGCAGAGCTCGTTGGCCGTGACACCGCCGTCGACCTTGAGCACCTCGAGCACGACGCCGGAGTCCTTTTCCATGGCCTCGGCGACGTCGCGGGACTGGTAGCAGATCGCTTCCAGGGTCGCGCGCGCCAGGTGGGCGTTGGTGTTGAAGCGCGAGAGGCCGACGATCGCCCCGCGTGCGTCCGAACGCCAGTAGGGCGCGAAGAGTCCCGAGAACGCCGGCACGAAGTAGACGCCACCGTTGTCCTCGACCTGGCTGGCGAGTGACTCCGACTGCGCAGCTCCGGAGATGATGCCGAGCTGGTCACGCAGCCACTGCACCGCCGACCCGGTCACCGCGATCGAGCCCTCGAGGGCGTACACGGGCTTGTCGTCGCCGAACTGGTAGCAGACGGTCGAGAGCAGTCCCGCGTTGCTGCGCACCAGCTCGGTGCCGGTGTTGAGCAGCATGAAGTTGCCCGTGCCGTACGTGTTCTTGGCCTCGCCGGGGGCGAAGCAGACCTGGCCGACGGTCGCCGCCTGCTGGTCGCCGAGGATTCCGGTGATCGCCACCTCGCCGCCGAACGGCCCGTTCTCGAGCGTCACGCCGTACGGATCCTTGGTCGACGACGGCTTGATCTCCGGGAGCATCGCCCGCGGGATGTCGAAGAACCCGAGCAGCTCGTCGTCCCACTCGAGCGTCTCCAGGTCCATCAGCATCGTCCGGCTCGCGTTGGTGGGGTCCGTGACGTGGACTCCGCCATTGCGGCCACCCGTGAGGTTCCAGATGATCCAGCTGTCGGTGTTGCCGAAGATCGCCTCACCCTTCTCAGCCGCCTCGCGGACGCCGTCGACGTTCTCGAGGATCCACTGGATCTTGCCGCCCGAGAAGTACGTCGCCGGTGGCAGTCCTGCCTTGCGACGGATGATGTCGCCGCGCTCATCGCGGTCGAGGGCGCTGGCGATCCGGTCCGTCCGGGTGTCCTGCCACACGATCGCGTTGTAGTAGGGCCGGCCGGTGTTCTTGTTCCACACGACGGTCGTCTCGCGCTGGTTCGTGATGCCCAGGGCGGCGAGGTCCTCGGCGCCGAGGCCGGCCTTGGTCAGTGCCGTCTGGATGACCGCCGACGTACGCTCCCAGATCTCCGCCGGGTTGTGCTCGACCCAGCCCGCCTGCGGCATGATCTGCTCGTGCTCGAGCTGGTGACGGGCGACCTCGTTGCCGCTGTGGTCGAAGATCATGAAGCGCGTGCTGGTGGTGCCTTGATCGATGGATCCTACGTATTCAGCCATGGTGGTTCCTCTCGGTGGAGTGAAGGTGGATGCGGGTGTGCGGGGCGGTCATACGAGGCTGTCCGCGTCGTCGCGGGCGGCCTGGCGGGCCGGCTCCTGCACGGGCTCGGAGACGGTGATCTCCTCGGGCTCGTCGGGCAGGTGGCTCTCGATGAGGTACTTGAACATCGCGCCACCGATCAAACCACCGAGGATCGGCGCGACGATCGGCAGCCAGAAGTAGAGCGGGTGACTGCCGCTGGTGCTCCACCAGGCATCGCCGTAGCCCGTGATCCACGACGCGAGGCGCGGTCCGAAGTCACGTGCCGGGTTGATGGCATATCCGGCGTTGCCACCGAAGGCCATGCCCAGTGCGACGACCAGGAGACCCACGACGACCGGGCCGATGTTGGCCATCGGCGGGTTGTTGGTGGCAGTCGTCAGGGCGAAGATCACGAAGACCAGGATCGCCGTGCCGACGACCTGGTCGAGGAATGCCGACGGGATCGACACGCCGGCGGTCGGCGAGGTCGAGAAGATGCCTTGGGTGTCGTAGGTGTGGCCGGGATCGACCTTGCCGATCAGGTCGGCGTACGTCGCCCGGATGATCAGGGCCGCGATGAACGCGCCGACGACCTGCGCTGCGATGTAGGGCGCGACCTTGCGCCACTCGAATCCCTTGAACGCCGCGAGGGCGATCGTGACGGCCGGGTTGAGGTGCGCCCCCGAGATGCGCGCCGCAACGTAGACGCCGAGCGTCACGCCGATGCCCCATGCCCAGGCGATCGAGTCGTGATCGCCCGCTGCACCGTCGCCCGTGACGACCTGCGCCACGACACCGGTGCCGAACAGGATGAGGACCATCGTGCCGAGCAGCTCAGCTGAGATCTCACCCCACAGAGTGTTCTTCTTCATGTCGTAAACCTCACTGTCCGGGCGGCTCGTGCCGCCTCGAGCGACGCTAGGACCGGGTATGACGTGCCTCAAGGTCGATCGTTCGACATCGTCGAACGGCCGATCAACACGTGTCACCACATCCGCGCTAACGTCGGTGACATGCCGGGGGCGATCCAATCTGTCGAGCGTGCTGCGGCGGTGCTACGCATCCTCGGCGGGGCAGGCCGTCCGCTGCGACTCTCGGAGATCGCCGACGCCCTGGACCTGCCGAAGCCGACGATCTTCGGGCTCGTACGCACGCTCAGAGACGTGGGCTTCGTGCACCAGGACCGCGCGACATCGGACTATTCGCTGGGTGACGGCATCCGCAACCTGCACGAGTCCGGGCTCGATCCCAACGACCTGCGTTCGCACGCCATGAACTGGTCGGATGCCCTCGCGTCACGCACCCGGCTCGAGGTGCACATCGGCTTCCCCGATCCCGACGGCGCCCGCATCGTGCACCACGTCTTCCGGCCGGGCGGCGCCAAGCAGCACCTACGCATCGGCGAGGTGCTGCCGTTCCACGCCAGCGCCCTGGGCAAGATCATGCTCGGCTTCGTCGCCGGTACGCCGTCGAGTCCACGCATGCTCGAGCGCTACACCCAGCGCACCCTGGTCAGCCGCGCAGCCCTGGACGCGGAGATGCACCGCATCCGGGCGCGCGGCTGGTCGTCCGAGGGCGGCGAGCTGACCCCCGGTATCGGTGCCGTGGCGGTGCCCCTGCGCGGCTACGGCGGCATCGGCGTCGGTGCACTGGCGGTCACCGGGCCGGTCGAGAAGGTGTTCCGTCACGCCGGGCCCCCGCTCGACTCGATCGTGCAGGCCACGACCGACACCGCCGCGTCGATATCCCGCTCGTTGGGCCTGCACGCGTGAACGACACCGTCATCGCCGCGATCGACCAGGGCACGACGTCGACCCGGTGCATGATCTTCGACCGGCAGGGCCGCACGCGGTCGTTGGCACAACGCGAGCACCACCAGGTTTTTCCTCAGCCGGGCTGGGCCGAGCAGGACGCCGACGAGATCTGGCGCCACGTCCAGCGACTCGTCCCCGAGGCACTGGCCCAAGCGGGCCTCGACCGCCGGCAGGTGGCCGCGCTCGGCATCGCCAACCAACGCGAGACGACGGTCGTCTGGGACCGCACCACCGGCAGGTCCGTCGCGCCGGCGATCACGTGGCAGGACACGCGTACGTCGGACCTGGTCGACGACCTGGTCGCCAAGGGCGCGACCGACAAGATCATGGCGGTGACCGGCCTGCAGCCCCGTACGTACTTCGCCGGCCCGCGACTTCGCTGGCTGCTGGACCATCGACGCGGGCTGCGCCAGCGCGCCGAGGCCGGCGAGCTGTTGTTCGGCACGATGGAGAGCTGGCTGATCTGGAATCTCACCGGCGGCGTCGACGGCGGCGTGCACGTGACCGACGTGACGAACGCCAGCCGCACGATGCTGATGGACCTCTCGACCGGCCAGTGGGACGACTCGATGCTCGACCTGCTCGACATCCCTCGCGCCGGACTGCCCAGCATCCGCTCCAACGCCGAGGTCTACGGCACGTGCGTCACTCCCCTGCAGGGTGTGCCGATCGCGGGAGCCCTCGGCGACCAGCAGGCGGCGCTGTTCGGCCAGACCTGCTTCGAGCCCGGTGATGCCAAGTGCACGTACGGCACCGGCGCGTTCCTGCTGATCAACACCGGCAAGGAGCGGCCGACACCTGGCCCGTCGGTCCTGCCCACCGTCGCGTACGCCTTGGGTGACGACGACCCCGTCTACGCCGTGGAGGGCTCCATCGCGATGGCCGGGTCCCTCGTCCAGTGGCTGCGGGACGCCCTCGAGATCATCCCGACGGCGCCGCAGATCGAGACCTTGGCGCGCTCGGTGGAGCACAACGGTGGGTGCTACATCGTCCCGGCGTTCTCGGGGCTTTACGCCCCACGCTGGGACCAGGACGCCAGAGGCGTGATCGTCGGCCTCACCTCGTTCGTGACGAAAGCCCATCTGGCCCGCGCCGTGCTCGAGGCCACGGCCTGGCAGACCTGGGAGGTCGTCGAGGCGATCCGGAACGATCTGGGCCTGACGCTGGAGACCCTGCGCGTGGATGGCGGCATGACCTCCAACCACCTCCTGATGCAGATGCTCTCCGACGTGCTCGACGTGGCGGTCGAGCGCCCGCTCGTCTCCGAGACCGTGTGCCTGGGCGCGGCCTACGCTGCCGGGCTCACCGTGGGCTACTGGTCCGACCTGGCGACGCTCAGCCACCACCGGCACGTGGCCGCGGTGTGGCGACCGAAGATGGACGCTGCGGTCCGCAAGCGTGAGTCGACGCAGTGGAACCGCGCGGTCGACCACGCCCTGGGGTGGGTCCTGCCGCCGGACTGACACCAGCCCGCACGGCAGGACCCCTGCGGCTGGTCAGCCGGGGATCGTCTGCGCGGCAGCCCGGTTGGCCGCCGACACGACGGCTCGCAGGGATGCCGTGACGATGTTGCTGTGGATCCCGACGCCCCACACGATCTCGCCGGCGATCTCGCACTCGACGTATGCCGCGGCACGCGCGTCACCGCCCGAGGACAGCGCATGCTCGGAGTAGTCGAGGACGCGGATGTCGGCACCGGCCTGGTGCATGCCGTCGACGAACGCGGCGACCGGACCGTTGCCCTGCCCCGTGAACTCCTTCACCTGGCCGCGCACTCGGAGGTCGACGACCTGCTCGTCCCCGCCGTCGGCCGCGGTCACCGACCGGTAGGTCTGCAGGGCGTACGGCTCGTCGCGGTCGAGGTACTCACTCGTGAACGCCGCCCAGATCGCGCTCGGCTCGATCTCGCCGGCCTCGCCCTCGGTGAGCTCCTGGACCACGCGGCTGAACTCGATCTGCAGCCGGCGCGGCAGGTCGAGCTGGTGCTCCGACCGCAGGATGTAGGCGACGCCACCCTTGCCGGACTGGCTGTTGACCCGGATGACCGCCTCGTACGACCGGCCGACGTCGTGCGGGTCGATCGGCAGGTAGGGCGCCTCCCAAGCGATCTCCGAGACCGGGATGCCCTGCTCGGCGGCGCGTACCTCCAGATCCTCCAGACCCTTCTTGATCGCGTCCTGGTGCGATCCCGAGAACGCCGTGTAGACCAGGTCGCCGGCGTAGGGGTGACGCGGGTGGACCGGCAGTCCGGTGCAGTACTCGACGGTGCGCCGGATCTCGTCGATGTCGGAGAAGTCGATCTGCGGGTCGATGCCCTGGCTGAACATGTTCATGCCCAACGTGACGAGGTCGACGTTGCCCGTGCGCTCACCGTGGCCGAACAGGCAGCCCTCGACGCGGTCGGCGCCCGCCATCATGGCCAGCTCCGTGGCGGCCACCGCCGTGCCCCGGTCGTTGTGCGGGTGCAGCGAGATGGCGGTGTTCTGGCGGCGGGTCAGCTGGCGGCCGAACCACTCGATCTGGTCGGCGTACACGTTCGGCGTCGCGACCTCGATGGTCGCGGGCAGGTTGAGCACGATCTCGCGACCGTCCTCGGGCTGCCACACGTCCGAGACCGCCTCGCACACGTCGACCGCGAACGGCATCTCGGAGCTCGTGAAGATCTCCGGGGAGTACTCGTAGCCGATGACCGTCTTGTCGAGGTAGCCCTCGGCGTACTTCATCACCATCTCGGTGCCGCGCGTGGCGATCGCACGGATCTCGTCCTTGCCGGCGTGGAAGACGACCCGGCGGAACAGCGGCGCGATCGCGTTGTAGAGGTGGATCGTGGCGTGCGGGACGCCGACCAGCGACTGGACGGTGCGCTCGATCAGGTCCTCGCGTGCCTGGGTCAGGACCGAGATCGTGACGTCCTCGGGGACCAGGTCGCCCTCGATCAGGTGACGCACGAAGGCGAAGTCGGTCTCGCTCGCCGACGGGAAGCCGACCTCGATCTCCTTGTAGCCCATCTTGACGAGCAGGTCGAACATCTTCATCTTGCGCGCCGGCGTCATGGGGTCGATCAACGCCTGGTTGCCGTCACGCAGGTCGGTGGAGAGCCACCGCGGCGGCGCCGTGATGACGTTGCCGGGCCACGTGCGGTCGGGCAGGTCGATCGGCGGGAACGCGCGATAGCGCTGGTGCGGCATGCCGCTGGGCTTCTGGGTGGTCGAGCGGGGGTCGGACATGAGGAACTCCTGGCAAGGATGCGGTTTGTCTGGCTGGGTTGCGGCCGGGACGTGACAAACTCCGCGCCGAGGGGTCCGACCTAGAGGACCTCGACGCGGCAAAGAAGGAGCAGGCTCTTGATCCGCATGTTGCTGGGTACTTTATCAGCATGAGCATTGGCACGGCGAAGGGTTCGTATGTCGAGCAGGACGGGGAGTTCGACCGCGACATGGACTACATCCCCGACCGGATCGTCCGCGACCCTTCGGCGAGCTCGGACCGGCCGCTCTGGCCCGTCGAGGCCGGTCGCTATCGCCTGATCGTGGCCCGGGCGTGCCCGTGGGCCAACCGGTCGATCATCGTGCGGCGGCTGCTCGGGCTCGAGGACGCCATCTCGATCGGCTACTGCGGGCCGACCCACGACGAACGGAGCTGGCGATTCGACCTCGATCCCGGCGGAGTCGACCCGGTGCTCGGCATCGAACGGCTCCAGCAGGCATACCTCGAGCGGTTCCCCGACTATGCGCACGGCATCACCGTCCCGGCGATCGTCGAGATCGCCAGCGGCAAGGTCGTCACGAACGACTTCCCGCAGATCACGCATGACTTCGCGACCGAGTGGACGCAGTTCCATCGCGCCGGCGCGCCCGACCTGTGGCCGCCGGAGGTGCGTGACGAGATGGAGCAGGTCATGCGGCGCATCTTCACCGAGGTCAACAACGGGGTCTACCGCTGCGGGTTCGCCGGCACGCAGGAGGCGTACGAATCGGCATACGACCGCTTGTTCACGTGCACTCGACTGGCTCGAGGAGCGGCTCGCGACCCGGCGATTCCTCATGGGCGAGTCGATCACGGAGGCCGACGTTCGCCTGTTCACGACGCTGGCGCGGTTCGACGCCGTCTACCACGGCCACTTCAAGTGCAACCGCAACAAGCTCACCGAGATGCCGGTCCTCTGGGCGTACGCCCGCGACCTCTTCCAGACGCCGGGCTTCGGCGAGACGATCGACTTCGCGCAGATCAAGAAGCACTACTACGTGGTGCAGTCGGACATCAATCCCACCGGGATCGTCCCCAAGGGTCCCGACACCGACGTCTGGCTGACGCCACATGGACGCGAACAGCTCGGCGGCGCACCTTTCGGTGACGGCACGCCACCGTTACCCGAGCGTTGATGCGGCCTGGAGCGGACCCGATGGTGCGTACGCCCTGCGACCCGAGAGGGATCGCGGCAGCGCCAGCGCTCGCCAGCGCTCCTGCCGCGATGCGCCCTGCGCCAGCGAGGCGATCACCGTGCGGAGATCGTCGACGCCGTCACCATCGGCGACACCGGAGCGGGCGAAGCGGGCTCTCTCGACTCTGCGCAGCAGCCGGTTCAACGCCTCGTCGTCGATGCCGTCGCGGGCGCGAAGACGTGCGGCGAAGCCGCGAGGCGTGTCGGTCGGCGAGAACGGCAGCCCGAAGTCGCGTGCGGTGTCCTCGAGCTCGCGCCACAGCGGGTCGACCGACGAGCCGGCCCGGCTGATCCGCCAGCGGCGACGCGCCCACCGCAGCAGCGCCGGGATGCCGATCATGACCAGCAGCACGGCGAACGTGATCAGGGCCGTACGCGGTGCGGTCTTCGTCGTGCTCGAGGTGGGCGTCGCTCCGCTGTCGACGTTGGTGGACTCGTCACGCGCCGCCCTGCGCGGGCTGCCGGAGAACTCGCCGTCGTCCGAGTTCGAGGCCGGCGCACCGGGCTCCTTGAACGCCGTGGCCGATCCGACGCCCGGAGTCGGCTCGAACGTGACCCAGCCGACGCCCTCGAAGTAGATCTCGGTCCACGCGTGCAGGTCGTCCGAGGTCGCCTCGTACTGGTTCTGGCCGTCCTTGACGTTGACCACGCTGCCGGGCGCGTAGCCGACCGCGATCCGCGACGGGATGCCGAGCGTCCTGGCCATGACCGCCATCGCCGACGAGAAGTGCACGCAGTAGCCGGACTTCTTGTCGAGGAACTTCGCGATGACGTCGATGCCGTTGCCGTCGTAGTCGTCGGCGACGGGTGCCGTCTCGGAGTAGGTGAACCCGCCGTCGTTGCGCAGGTAGTCCTGCAGCGCGACGACCTCGTCGTACTGGTTGGTGGCGCCCTTGGTGACCCTGCGAGCCGTGTCCTCGATGATCGCCGGCATCTTGTCGGGAAGCTTGACCTCCTCCTGCAGGAGCAGGTCCCTGGGGTTGGACGAGATCGCGCGCATCTGGGTGGCGGTCGGCTGGATGTCGAGGCTCGTGACGGAGTACGTCTGGCCGCGGGTGTCGTCGTCGGGCGACGTCATGGTGCGGCCGAACCCGAGCAGCCACTCGCCCTTGAGGCCCGAGACCTTGTCCAACGGGTAGGGCACCGGCAGCATCGTGGTGCGAAGCTGCCGGATCGTGATGGTCGTCAGCTCCTTCTCGACCTTGATGTCGGGGCTGAACTTGAGCGCCTCGGCACCCTCGGGGGCGGCGAACTGTTGGGTGGTGCCCGGCTTCCAGGTCTTGCCGGTGAAGTCCCGCAACGTCGCGACCTTGAGATAGGGCGCCTGGGGCAGGCCTGTCGTGTAGGTCAGCGCCGTCGTGGTGCCGTTGCGACGCAGGTTCTGACCGAGCTCGAGCATGGGATTGATGCCGCGGCCGAACACCGCCGGTGGTGGCTTGCCCCACGAGGTCGCCACGGCGCTGACATCAGGCGAGATGACCGGGAAGGCCACGGCAGCGGCCAGTGCGGCGACACCCAGCACGACGGCGGGGCCGCGCTGGCGACGCGCGAGCGTACCGCCGAGGGCAGTACGGGACCGCAGGATGATGAGCCAGAGCGCCGCAACCGCGACGAACAGCCATACCGAAGGAGTGTCGCCCGAGATCAGCGCCGGCGTCGCGAACACCGAGAGCAGCAGCAGGCCGATCGCCGATGCCGCCCGACGGCGCTCGAGCAGCATGTCGGCGACGATGACCAGCAGGCCGAACGAGCTCGCGACGACCAGCACGACGGGCTTGGCGGCGGCCACGGGTGCCTGTTCCTCGATGATGATGTCCTGCGCTGCCGACGCCAGGTTGCCGAGCTCACGGAACGTGTCGAACGTCGGCACGATGCCGATCAGGGTGTCAGGAACGAAGATCCAGGCGAGGGCGAGGAACTCGACCACGATCGCGATCGGCGCAACCCAGCGCAGGCCGACCGCGCGAAGGACGGCGCAGGCGAGACCCGTGAGCGTGGCGACCAGGATCGTGGTGATCCACCAGTCGTTGCCAGCAATGACGCTGCGAAAGCCCGACAGGAGCAGCGCGAACGCCACCGCGATGATGAGGTGATCCACCACCGTGTCACGAGTCGTGCGGCCGGTGAGCCGCTGCGTCGACGCCTCAGCCCGCAGCATGCGCACGCGCCCCGTCGAACTCGGTCCACAGGTCGCTGATGTCCTGGTTGGGCTGATAGGTCACGATGCGCCAGCGCGCGTCCTCGAGGATCCCGCGTGCCTCAGCCGACGTGTTGGCGGCGACCAGGGCCAGCACCGCGCGCGACGTCGACATCACGTGGGCCCAGTAGTGCGCGCGTTCGACGCTCACGCGCCCCAGCACCATGAACGCGGCTCGCTCGGGCGCCACGAGTCGCTCGTTGTCGAGTCGTTCGGGCTCGACCACGGCGAGGTCGACCATCGCGTCCTCGAGGGTGTCCTGCCCGTCGGCGATGAACCGGTCGATGGCGCGGCCGCTGGACTGCAGCACCACGACGTACCCGGCCTTGACCAGGTGCGCCGAGATCGATGCCGTCGCGACGATGCACCACTCGAAGACGGAGGAGTACTCCCAGACTCCCTGCCGATCCTGGGCCGTGCCCTGGCTGACGGGCTCACAGTCGAGGATCACGGCCGCACGCGGGGTGAGCTGCTGCTCCTCCTGGCGCACCATGAGCTCACCGCGGTGGGCGGTGGCCTTCCAGTGCAGTCGCTTCATGGCGTCGCCGGGCAGATAGCTGCGCGCGATGACGTCGTCCTCACCGAGCCCGACGTGCTGTGGTGCGGGACGCGTCGCGCCGTCCTCGCTCGTGCCGCGCGGGGCGATGGGTCGCAGGTCGACGCGGCGCGGCAGGACCGTCAACAGCTCGGGGCTGCCGAACTTGTGCCGCCGGAAGACGAGCCCGAACGGGTCGAGGACGTTGACCCGCAACGGCCCGATCGGGTGGCGACCCCGTCGGAGGCCCTGCAATGCGTACGAGAAGGACACCCTCGAGTCGGTGCCGTGGCTCCCGCCGAGCGCGGGCAGGATGCCGGATGCGTCGCCGGAGATGCCGGGTGGCAGGTCGTCCGACCACTTGGCCTCGAGGCACGGCAGGACCGACAGGTTGGTGATGCGCACCGTCGCATGGGACATCTGGCCCGGCGGCACGACCTGAGGCGCGAACGAGCGCTCGATGCGTACGCGGGAGTGGCCCGCGAACACGAAGACCGCGGAGAACAGCACCAGCGCAAGCATCAGGCCCGTGACGTAGAGCAGCGCCGGCAGTGACAGCACCGGAGCGGCGATGAAGCTGACGACGGCCGCAAAGAGGAACCCCGCGCCGCGGCGGGTGAGCACGACCGAGCTCGCGGCCCTTCGGAGGCGGCCGGCGGACGTGTCGGTCGGCATGCTCGTCAGCTCGGCTGGACGGCGCCGGCCGGGACCGGCGTCTCGGCGACGATGCGGTCGACGACGTCCTCGACGCTCGACGCGCCCCGCATCGGGATCAGGCGGTGCGGCAGCACGACGGGGACGAGTGCGTCGATGTCGTCGGGGAGGACGAAGTCGCGGCCCTGCACGGCCGCGCGAGCCTTGGCCGCACGTACGAGCTGGAGCGTGGCACGCGGGCTCGCGCCGAGGCGCAGGTCGGCGTCGACGCGGGTTGCCTGCGCGATGTCGACGGCATACTGCTCCACCGCCGGGGACACGTAGATCGCCCGGGCCGCGGCGATCATGGCCTGCACGTCCTCGATCGAGGCGACGGACTCGAGGTCGTCGAACGGGTTCTCGGCATCGCGACCGCGCACCATCGCGAGCTCGGCAGCAGAGTCGGGGTAGCCCATCGAGATGCGGGCCATGAAGCGGTCGCGCTGGGCCTCGGGGAGGGCGTACGTGCCCTCCATCTCGTAGGGGTTCTGCGTCGCCACGACCGTGAACGGACTGGCCAGCACGTACGTCGTGCCGTCGACCGTGACCTGGCGCTCCTCCATGGCCTCGAGCAGCGCGGACTGGGTCTTGGGCGAGGCGCGGTTGATCTCGTCGCCGATGACGATGTTGGCGAACACCGCACCGGGCTTGAACTCGAACTCGCGGTCGGCCTGGTTGTAGACCGAGACACCCGTGATGTCGGACGGCAACAGGTCGGGCGTGAACTGGATGCGGCGCACCGAGCAGCTGACCGAACGGCCCAACGCCTTGGCGAGGACGGTCTTGCCGACTCCCGGGACATCCTCGATCAGGAGGTGTCCTTCGGCGAGAAATACGACCAGGGCGGCCTCTGCGGCCTCAGGTTTGCCGTCGATGACCTTCTCGATGTTGGCGAGAATGGCCCGAGCAGCGGTCTCGAAGTCCATACGTGATGGTAGTCACATCAGCCCAAACGTGCACCGAAAAGCGGCGTTCGGGCCCCTACGGAAGGTAGGCGGCCTTGAGCTCGAATGCGGCAGTGTGCCCTGACTCGACGGTTGCGACGACCTCGACGCGATCGGCTGAGGCCACGTTGTTGTTGCGCCGGACCGAGAAGGCCGATGCGTTCTCACCGGGACGGAACGACACCCGGGCCCGACCCGAAGGAGGCTGCTTGGGCGCCCAGACCCACACTCCGGCACGGTCCTTGCCCGCGTAGGCCGTCACCGTGAACTGTTCGACGTGTTCGGCCTCGTTGAACTCGAACCACAGCCGGAATGCCTCGAGACTGGAAACCGGGAACGTCACTCCGCCTGAACCACTGACCTGGCACTCGACCGTGCCAGCGTCGGACTGCGCGATCTTGGCGTCATGGTTGGGACCGGAGGTGGCTGAGAAGTCGGACGCCGGGACATCGACGAAGACCCGCTCGTGCACGAGGGGCACTGACGACCGTACGGGTGGACGTCGCCCCGCATCGCGCACGCGTGCGGACGGCTCCGGCGAGCGCGAGGCCACGACGAGGCTCCAGGTGTTGGCCAGCGGCTCGACGTGATGTGCGTAGAGTCCCGCGCCCTCGAGCATGTCCTTCAGCCGGGCGACGTCGAAGACCGACAGGTGTCCCCACACGCTCTCGAGGCGGCCGTGCAACGGCACCGAGAACAGCAGCTCGGCGCCTTCAGGAAGGGCGTCGGCGAGGATGCGCAGCGCCTTCTCCGCATCGTCGACGTGCTCCAGCACCTCGCAGCAAATCACCAGCGATGCGCCCGTCGACTCGATCTTGTCGCGGGTCAGGTCGAAGAGGTCGCCCTGCTCAAGGGTGACGGCGTCACCGTCCAGGCCGTTGGTCGCGACCACGGCTCGGCTCGTGTCGACCCAGTCGTCGACGATGTCGATCCCGAAATAGTTCTCGACGCCGGCGTCGCGGAGCAGCAGGGCAGCCAGGTAGCCCCGGCCGAAGCCGACGTCGAACAACCGCTCGCCGCGTCGAACGAAATCCATCGTCCGGCGGTAGCGAAGCCGGTTGGCATCGCTCTCCTCCGTGTGGATGTCGCTGCCGGGCGGGTGCTTCAGGTTGGGCATCGTGTCGTTGGAGTAGTCGACCCACGCCCGCATTTCATGCCCGAACGCCTTCGCCGCAGCAGCCTTGCTGAGCCGCTCGTGCGCGTCGATCAGGAGCCAGCCGGCGCGCACCGCCGCAGCCTCGAATGCGTCCGTCGTCTCACGATCGATCGGCTTCACATGGTTCTCGGGGTACTCCGGAGTGCGTACGACGCGAAGCCACCGGCCCGGCACGCCACCAGGACTCGAGAGACGCGCCGGGGATGCTGGCGTGATGCCTGTGGCGGGCTTCGGGGCAGGCGGAGTCGCTCCGGTCAGTGCGGCACGCAGATTGCGGGCTGCGGCGATCGCTGCCTCGTCGCGCGGGGATGGCAAAGTCGAGATGGCTCTGCGCAAAGCGGCCTTCACCCGGCGTGGACCTCTGGTCGAAGAGTTGGGGCGCGTCATGAGAACGACCCTATGCGACCGGGGAAGGGAGCTTGGCGGCTGGCCTTTCGCTCACCGCGCGTGCAGAGCCGGCCGTCAGAAATCGCCGACCGCGGATTTCGGGACTTTGACGCAACCTGTGCCCACCTTGACGCCGACCGCGACGTCCCGAGGATCATCCGCCGTGCCTGTACCGGCGAGTGTCGGCTGGCGCATGGTCAGCACACTCCCGCAGTGAATTGGCGATAGCGTCGAAACGTGTCACGCCTGCTGATCGTCCATCACTCCCCCACGCCGAACCTGCAACGGATTCTCGAGGCGGCCGTCGACGGTGCGTCGGACCCGGCGATCGAGGGCGTGGAGGTCGTCGTACGTCCTGCGCTGGAGGCGGGTGCCGATGACGTGCTCGGCGCCGACGGCTATCTGCTCGGGACGTCGGCGAACTTCGGCTACATGAGCGGAGCACTCAAGCACTTCTTCGACACGATCTTCCTCGAGGCCGGTGGTTCGCTCGCCGAGGACGGCTCCGCAGGCAAAGGTGCAGGTGGCAAGAAGCCGTACGGCCTGTGGGTGCACGGCCGGTACGACACGACGGGTGCCGTGCGGTCGGTCCAGAGCATCGTGCAGGCACTGTCCTGGGTGCAGTCGGCCGATGTCCTGGAGATCCTGGGCGACGTCGGCGACGCCGAGCTCGACGCGGCCCGCGAGCTCGGTGGCACCCTGGCCGCACTGCTCATGGACTGAGCAGTCGCGTTCCTTTGCACGCGGGTGGAGAATTGCTGCAGAACGAGGGAGTGACCATGACCGTGCCCGATGCCCTGCCGACCCTGTCCGCGGGCTCCCACGACGCCGAGCACGGCGAAGCCTGCGTGATGGAGTACGTCTCGCTGCTCGCCGGCGAGGAGTGGAGCGACCGCCCCGAGTGCACGCACCCGATGCTCGCGCACGAGGCGCGTACGACGAACGACCTCTTGCGCGACAGCGACCGCGCGCGGCTCGTCCCGCTGATCGGCCGGCTCTTCGGCACGACCGAGGACTCCCCCGAGCTTCGCGCCAAGCTCCGCATCACGCAGGCGCGCCAGGTCATGGCGCTCCTTGAGCCCGACTCCCGCGGACGCGTCATCGCGGCCATCGTGGAGGCGGAGGCGTGGCTCAACCAGGACGGTGACTCGACAGACGTCCAGCAGGCGATCGATGGCGCGATCGCCTACCCGCGGCACACCGGCGATCTCGACCCCGTCCACACGAGCTTTCACCTGAACGCGTCAAGGGTGTTCGCGTTCGTCATGACGCCTGAGCTCGGGCCCGCCGAGGCGTACGCCGCGAAGGCGCACGTCATCGCGCACCTCGTGGCCGCATCCGGCGAGTGCCGGGCCGACTGTGGCAGCGAGCCGGCCCGGGCACGGCGCATGGTCAAGGACCTGGCCGGGCTGATCGACGTGTACGACGAGGTCACCGGCCGCATCGCGCGTGAGGTGTCTCCCGACGAGATCCGGGAGCTGGCCGACACCCTCGGCTGACTCAGCGTTTGGCGTGTGACCACTCGAGCAGGCGCTCGACGGGCCAGGTCGTCACGATGCGCGACGCCGGAACCTTGTTGGCCGCCGCTCGCTCGGCACCGTAGTCGAGGAAGTCGAGCTGCCCCGGCGCATGGGCATCGGTGTTGATCGCGAACAGGCAGCCGTAGTCGAGCGCCATCTGCATCAGGTTGCTGGGCGGGTCACGCCGCTCGGGCCGCGAGTTGATCTCGACGGCGACGTCGAACTTCTCGCAGGCGGCGAACACGATCTCGGGGTCGAAGCGGGACTGGTCCCGTCCACCGCGCGAGCCCGCGACGAGGCGACCGGTGCAGTGGCCGAGCACGTTGGTGTGCGGGTTGGCGATCGCGTTGACCATGCGGCGGGTCATGAGGTCGCGGTCCATCTTGAGCTTGGAGTGCACGCTGGCGACCACGACGTCGAGGCGTCCCAGCATCTCGTCGGTCTGGTCGAGCTCGCCGTTGTCGAGGATGTCGACCTCGATGCCGCTGAGCAGCCTGAGATCGTCGTGCTCGGCATCGACCTGCGCGATGACGTCGAGCTGATCGGCCAGGCGTTCGGCCGACAGTCCGTTCGCGATCGTGAGTCGCGGCGAGTGGTCCGTCATGACCTGGTACTCCCGGCCCAGGCGTGTCGCCGCGCGGGCCATTTCTTGGATCGAGGAGCCACCGTCGGACCAGTCGGAGTGGCTGTGCAGGTCGCCGCGCAGCTTGGCTCGCAGCTTCGCGCCGCCCGAGGCGAGCGGCGCCTTTCCGCGTTCGCGCAGGTCGGCGAGGTAGCCGGGCACCTCACCGGCGACCGCTTCGGCGATGATGCCGAACGTACGGTCGCCGATGCCCTTGATCCTCTTGAGGCTGCCGTTCTGGACCTGCTTCTCGACCTCGGCCGGAGTCAGGTGCTCGATCGCTGCGGCCGCCTTGCGGAAGGCTTCGACCCGGTAGGTCTTGGCCAGCTCGCGCTCGAGCCAGAACCCGATCTCCTTGAGCGCCTCGACAGGATCCATACGACTCTCCTACCCCGCCCAGTGTGTGGGGCGCACGAGCAGGGCCGGGATTCTCGTGCGCACGTCGCCGCGCGCGGAGTTGACCTGCGTCTGGGTGAGGAACAGCGCCCCGGTCAGGTCGGCGCCACCCAGGTCGGCGTCGCGCAGGTCCGCGCCGATCAGGTCCGCCTCGCGGAGATCCGCACCGCGCAGGTCGGCAGCGATCAGCAGTGCACCTCGGAGGTTGGCGCCCCGGAGGTCAGCCTCGCGGAGCTTGGCGCCCACGAGATCGGCGCCGCGTCGCTCAGGCCCGCGGTGCGCCGATCGTACGAGCTCGCTGGTCCGCTGCAGCAAGGGATCGACGCCTGCGCGGTGGTCCGGGAGATCGAGTCCAGCGAGGGTGTCGGCGTCCGTACGCGTGAGAGCCTCCGTCGCGGCGTACGCCTGCTCGAGCGCGGGGTGCAGCGACTCGGCGGCAGGTCGGGCCAGCGCTTCAGCGAGGTACCAGAGCATCTCGTGCAGTTGCCGCATCACCGGGAGCGCGGCGAACATCAGCGCCGACGTCTCAGCAGCGTCCCGCCAGCTCACCCCGCCGAACGTCACCTGTGCCACCTGTTGTCCCGCGCCGAAGCAGTCGTACACGGCCGAGCCGCGAAATCCCTCGTCACGGAGCCGATCGTGGATCCCGCAGCTGAAGTCGGCGGCCAGGTTGACGCACGGGTCGCCGGCTCGTTTGTCGATCGGGAAGTCGGCCGACTTCTCGAACGCGAGGGCGACGCAGCACAGCCCGAAGCAGCTGCTGCAGTCGGCGACGAGATCGAGACGGCGGTCCACGCCGGGAGCCTAATACGCTGGGACGATGATCCGCCGACGCGTCGTGGTGAGGGGCAGCGTGCAGGGCGTCTTCTTCAGGGCCTCGTGCCAGCAGGAGGCGGCCGGGCACGGCGTCGCGGGCTGGGTCTCGAATCGCCCAGATGGATCGGTCGAGGCGGTGTTCGAGGGCGCGGACGAGGACGTCGAGGCATTGGTCGCGTGGTGTCGTCAGGGGCCCGCGCGGGCTGAGGTCTCCGCCGTCGACGTGAGCGAGGAGGAACCGGAAGGCCTGCGCGGATTCGACGTGCGCTGAGATCGGCACCCGGAGCAGCCAGTTGTGCGGGAGGATCTAGCCATCGGCGGATTCCCCCGCCGCGCGACGCGAAGGATACGCAGCATGCCGAAGACAAAGTTCACCGTGCACACGAGCCTGGCGCAGAGCGACGTGCTCGGTCTGCTGACCGACTTCGGACCCGAGCGGCCCGACATCTGGCCGAGCATCGACAAGGCGCACTTCACGGTGCACGACCTCGGCGCGACCACCGCCGATGTCACCGAGGGCACCGCGATGGGCTGGGAGCGCAGCCACTACATGTGGGACAGTGCTGCCGGCACGGTTACCGTCGACACAGTGGAGTCCAACCTGTGGGGGCCCGGCAGCGGGTGGCTCTATGAGCTCGAGCCGGTCGCCGAGGGCACCGACGTTCACGTCACGCTGACTCGCGTGGGCAACTCTCTCAAGGGCAAGCTGATCGGCGCACTGATCCCGGTCGTCGGAGCGAGCGCGCTCAGCAAGCAGCTCAAGTCGGTGCTGCGAAAGGCCGAAGCACGCTGATCTGCAGCTGTCGTCGGGCAGGATGGCTGCGTGACTACCAGTCTCAGTCCGCACCGCACCGTCATCCTCGAAGCAGATGCCGGCCACCGCGAGGACATCTACCGGGCCCGCCACGAGGTGTACGCCCTCGAGCTGGGCCAGCATCAGCCCAACGGCCAGGGCTTGCTGCGCGACAGGCTCGATGAGGTCAATCGCTACCTCGTTGCGGTCCGCGACGGGACGCTCGCCGCGTTCGTGAGCATCACCCCACCGGGTGAGCACGGCTACTCGATCGACAAGTACTTCGAACGCGCTGAGGTGCCGTTCGAGATCGGCACCGGCACCTACGAGATCCGCCTGCTGACCGTGCTCAAGGAGCACCGGGACTCCGACCTCGCTGCGACCCTCATGGTGGCGGCATTCCGTTGGATCGAGGCGAGGGGCGGCAGCATGGTCGTCGCCATCGGGCGGGACGAGGTCGCGGGCATGTACCTGCGTGGCGGGATGCTGCCCACCGGTCTGTCGGTCAGCTCAGGAGCGGTGAACTTCGAGCTGATGTACGCCGATGTCGCCCAGGTCCGCTCCGACTTCGACGCCCTCGAGCCGGTCATCGCCTCGATCGAGCGGTCGGTGGAGTGGCGCCTGCACGTGCCGTTGCGCAAGCCGGCGGCCTGCTTCCACGGGGGCGAGTCGTTCGACGCGATCGGCACCGGATTCGACGACCTCGGGCGCCGTCGCGACGTCATCAACGCCGACGTGCTGGACGCGTGGTTCCCGCCTGCACCTGCCGTGATCACGGCTGTGGAGGATGAGCTGCCGTGGCTGCTGCGCACCTCGCCGCCGGTCGACTGCGCGGGTCTGGTCGCCGCCATCTCCTCGGCACGGGATCTGGACGTCGCGTCGATCCTTCCGGGCGCCGGATCGTCCGACCTGATCTTTCGTGCCCTGCCGCACTGGTTGTCGCGCGACTCACGCGTCCTCCTGCTCGACCCGACGTACGGCGAGTACGCGCATGTCCTCGACAAGGTCGTCGGCTGTCACGTCGATCGCGTCCCGCTCGAACGCTCGACGGGCTATCGCCCGGACCTGGCGCAGCTCGAGGCGATGATCGCCTCCGGCCCCGACCTCGTCATCCTGGTCAACCCCAACAGCCCGACCGGGCAGTTCATCACGGCTGCCCAGATCGAGAGCCTGCTCCGGGCAGCACCTCCGTCGACCCGGCTCTGGATCGACGAGACGTACGTCGACTACGTCGGTGAGACCGTCGAGCCGCTGACGCGGCGACACGACAACCTGATCGTCTGCAAGTCGATGTCCAAGGCGTACGCGCTCAGCGGCGCTCGTGTTGCCTACCTGGCCGCCGGGCCGCACCAGCTGGAGGATCTGCGCGGCCTGACGCCGCCGTGGGTCATCGGCCTGCCGTCCCAGGTCGCGGCGACGCGCGCGCTCGAGTCGACGGCGTACTACGAGACACGATGGGCCGAGACCCATCGGCTCCGCGAAGACGCTGGCGGAAGGGCTCGTCGAGCTCGGCTGGGACGTGGTCCCGGGCTGCGCCAACTTCTTGTTGGCGCACGTGCCCGACGACGGCCCCTCAGGTGCCGAGGTCGTGGCTCTCGCGCGTACGCACGGCCTCTACCTGCGGGATGCGACCAACATGGGGAGCGTCATCGGCGACCGAGCCGTCCGGCTCGCGGTCAAGGACGCCGCAACCAACCAGCGGATGCTCGAGATCCTCGCCGGTCTCGCCACCCGCTAGGTCTCGTCGCGATCATTTCGGCCAGCTTGTCTCCCAAACCCGGGGCGAGACGGCTCGATCGCTGACATCATGCGGTGACCCTACGGAAGGATCCACGTGACGACGTCAGACGTGCCGGACCCGGCACCACGCTCAGCGACGCTCCTCGAGTCGGTCGACCACACGCGGTCGTCCCTGCTCGACGCGGTGCGGACGGGCGCCACCGCGTACGCGGCGGTGTGGGTCGTGACCTTCCTGTTGACCGGCACCGCGCTGCTCGCGGCGTCGACGGATGACGACGTGCCGTGGTCGTGGTACCTGACCACTCCTGGCCAAGCTGTTGCCATGTCGTCGCATGCAACGTTCGACTACACGACGACCGTGAACTTCGACGACGAGTTTGACGACGAGTTCAGCGAGGACGGCGAAGACTTCGGCGAGGAAGGCGACGAGCTCCCTCCGAGTGAGGTGGACGAGGACTCGATGATCGCCGGAGAGATCACGTCGAGCTCACAGTTCACCACGATCTCGTTGACCGTCCTCGGCCTCATGATCGCGGCGCTGTGGCTGGCCAGTCGCCGGGCCGAGCGTCGCCGCCCGACCCCGTCGCGACGAGCAGTGCTTGCTGCGTCGACCGTGACGGGTGTGACCTTCGCCGTCCTGACCTGGGCCGTGGCGTTCACGGCGCGAGTGCGTATCGACGGCGACTTCGGGCATGCCGGGACGTTGTCGATCTTGTTCTGGGCGTCTGTGCTCGGGACGGCCGTAGCCCTTGTCGCCCGACGCCCCGTCGCGCGGCGCCGGGCGGTGTCCCGCCTGCCTGCCGAGCTCAGAGCATCAGTCCGAGGCGTGGCGGTCTACCTCGCCGTGTTCGTCGCGCTGCTCGTGCCGGCAGCGGCCATCTACGCCATCGCCAACGGTGAGGCGGAGGCCATCTTGACGTTCCCGCTGGCAATCCTCAACATCGGCGTGTACGCCATCACCTTCGGTCAGCTCGCCGGCGTCGAGGTGCCGGGGCTGGCATTCGGCGACGATTCAGGTGCGACCTTCATCTGGCTGTTCAGCGATGACGTGGACCGCATCCTGCTCGTGCTGATCCCGCTCGCGATCGCTTCCCTCGCCGTCGCTGTCGCGGTTCTCGCCCGGCTCTCAGCGGACCGTCCCAGGACATCGCGGGACTCGTTCTGGCTCGTCTCGACCTTTGCCGGAGCGGGGGCACTGCTCACGGCGCTCGGCATCGTGACAACGACCAGCTCCACGTTCGGCAGCGGACTTGGCGGGAGCGGCGGAATCTTCGCCATCTCCCTCAGCCCCGTCCCGTGGCTCTTCCTGGTCATGGCTGCATGGGGTGTTGTCACAGAGATCGCCGTACGAACGGTCGGACGACCGTTGGCAGAGCTGGTGCCGGGCAAGGTCCTGGATCGACTGACCGGAAGCTGAATCCCAGCGCGCTGGGAGTGACGTTCTTGCGATCGACGACGGCGTGTCGCGGCAAGTACGTCACTCCCAGCGCGATTCCACCTCAGAAGCCGAGCTTGCGGAGCTGCTTGGGGTCGCGCTGCCACTCCTTGGCGACCTTGACGTGCAGGTCGAGGTAGACCGGAGTGCCCAGCAGCTTCTCGATCTGCGATCGGGAGTTGGTGCCGATCTCGCGCAGGCGGGCACCCTGCTTGCCGATGATGATGCCCTTCTGGCTGTCGCGTTCGACGTAGACGTTGACGCGTACGTCGATCAGGGGCTTGTCCTCAGGGCGGTCGGGCCGCGGGACCATCTCGTCGACGACGACGGCGATCGAGTGCGGGAGCTCGTCGCGTACGCCCTCGAGCGCGGCCTCGCGGATGATCTCCGCGATGAGGGTCTCCTCGGGCTCGTCCGTCAGCTGACCCTCGGGGTAGAGCGCCGGGCCTTGGGGCAGCGTGCCGATCAGCAGGTCGGCGAGCAGGTCGACCTGGTCGCCCGCCACCGCCGACACCGGGATGATCTCCTGCCACTGGAGTCCCGCATCGATGCCGGCCTGCTGGATCTGGAGCAGGTGGTCCCGCAGCTTGTCGGGCTTGACGAGGTCGGTCTTGGTGGCGATCGCGAACACCGGTTTGCGACGAATCTGGGCCAGCTCGCGGATGAGGAACTTGTCGCCCTCGCCGACGGTCTCGTTGGCCGGCAGGCACATGCCGATCGTGTCGACCTCGGACCAGGTCGACCGGACCAGCGCGTTGAGACGCTCGCCGAGCAGGGTGTGCGGCTTGTGCAGGCCGGGGGTGTCGATCAGGACCAGCTGCGCGTCTGGTCGGTTGACCAGTCCGCGGATCGCATGGCGCGTGGTCTGCGGCTTGGAAGACGTGATGGCGATCTTGCCGCCGACCAGCGCATTGGTCAGCGTGGACTTGCCGGCGTTGGGCCGGCCGACGAAGCAGGCAAAGCCTGACTTGAACTCGCTCATGCCTCACCTCCACGCAAAACCCACGATACCGAGCGATGGCATGATCCCGCTCGGCGCTCGGCGATGATAGACGTCTGATGCCGTGGCCCGACCAGATCGCGTACGGCCCGCCAGATCAGTACGATGCGGGTCGACCGACTCTGCGTCGGTCACGACGGCCGCCGCCTCGAGGCCCTTGGCCCCGGACGACACGGCCATCGCCACGGCGAGGTCGAGAGCGGCAATCTGCAGCGAGTCGAGCGCCACGGTCGACGCGGCGTACGTACGACCGTCGAGGTCACGCACGGCGGCGCCTTCTGCCGCACCGGTGCGGGCGCGCGAGGCACGCGCGAGCGTCACCAGCTTGGCGTCCTCAGGACTGAGTTCCATGGTCCGAACCTCTCGATGCCGTGTTGTCTGTGGGTTGGTCGATGCGGCTGACGACGACCTGACCGATGCGGTTGCGGCGACCGGAGGGGCCCTCGGCCTCGAACCGGAGGCCCCCGACCTCGACGACGCTGCCGCGGATCGGCACCTTGCCGAGGTGCTTGGCCATGAGACCGCCGACCGAGTCGACGTCCTCGTCCTCGATCGGGATGTCGAAGAGATCCTCGAGGTCGTCGACCTCGAACCGCGAGCTGAGCCGCCACGAGCCGTCGGGGAGCTGTTCGCTCTCCTCGGGCTCGGAGTCGTACTCATCGGTGATCTCGCCGACGATCTCCTCGAGGATGTCCTCGATCGTGACCATGCCGGACGTACCGCCGAACTCGTCGACGACGATCGCGACGTGCGTGCGCTCGGCCTGCATCTCCTTGAGGAGGTCGTCGGCGTGCTTGGTGTCGGGCACGAACAGGCATGGCCGGGCGATCGACTCGATGCGTTCCGTCGTCTCGGCGACGTGGTTGTCGAACACGCGCTTGGTGACGTCCTTGAGATAGGCCATGCCGATGACGTCGTCGAGGTTCTCCCCCACGACCGGCATGCGCGAGTAGCCGCTGCGCAGCGCCAGCGACATCGCCTGCCGCAACGTCTTGTGTCGCTCGATGAACACCAGATCGGTGCGCGGCACCATGACCTCGCGCGCGATCGTGTCGCCCAGCTCGAACACCGACTGCAGCATCTTGCCCTCGTCGGACTCGATGACCGAGCTGGCGGCGGCAAGGTCGACGAGCTCACGCACCTCGACCTCCGAGGCGAAAGGCCCTTCGCGGAAGCCCTTGCCGGGCGTCACGGCATTGCCCAGCAGGATCAGCCACTGCGGGATCGGCCCGAGCAGCCGCGTCACGCCGATGACCGGGAGCGCGGAGGCGAGCGCGATCGACTCGGCGTGCTGACGCCCGAGCGTACGGGGGCCGACGCCGATCAGGACGAAGCTGACCACGACCATGATGCCGACCGCGATCAGCAGTCGATGCCACAACCCGTCGACGTGATCGGCGACGAACAGGGCGACCAGCACGACACTCGAGGTCTCGGCGATGACGCGGACCAGCAGGACCGAGTTGAGGAATGGCGCGGGGTCCTCGAGGATCTGCGCGAGGCGGCCGGCTCCCCCGCGGCCGTCGTCCTCGAGCTCCTCGGCGCGCGCCTTGGAGAACGCCGAGATCGCTGCGTCGACGCTGGCCAAGGTGCCCGCGACCAGCGCCAGGGCGACCGACACGACGATCGGCGCCCAGCTCATCGTGGGCTCGTCACGGTTGTTCGGGGTCCTTGCCCTCGGCGGCCTGCTGCCACTCGAGGAGCAGACGGCCCTGGATGCCGAACATCTCCTTGTGCTCCTCGGGCTCGGCGTGGTCGTAGCCGAGGAGATGGAGGATGCCGTGCACGGTCAGCAGGTCGACCTCGTCCTGGGCCGTGTGACCTGCGGCCGGCGCCTGCTGCTCGGCGACCTGAGGGCACAGCGCGATGTCACCGAGATAGCCCTCGGGGCTCTCGGCGTCATCACGGCCGGGCGTGAGCTCGTCCATGGGGAACGACAGGACGTCGGTCGGCCCCTTCTTGCCCATCCACTGCTCGTTGAGCGTGGCGATCGTGTCGGGATCGACGAGGCGTACGGTCAGCTCTGTCGCGGGATGCAGGCGCATGCGCCGCATCGTGAAACGGCACAGCCGGGTCAGGCCGACGACATCGACGTCGGCCCCGGACTCATTGAGTACGTCGACGTTCATGCGGCTCTGCACCCGCCTCGGCCACGCGGCGCTGAGGCGGATCGGCCTCGAACGAGTCGTAAGCGGCCACGATGCGTCCGACCAGCTTGTGCCGGACGACATCGGAGGCAGTCAGCTGCGAGAAGTGGATGTCGCGTACGTCGTCGAGGATGTTCTGGACGACGCGCAGGCCACTCTTGGTGCTGTTGGGCAGGTCGACCTGGGTCACGTCGCCGGTGACGACGATCTTGGAGCCGAAGCCGAGGCGGGTCAGGAACATCTTCATCTGTTCCTGGGTCGTGTTCTGCGCCTCGTCGAGGATGATGAACGCGTCGTTGAGCGTGCGCCCCCGCATGTAGGCCAGCGGTGCGACCTCGATGACTCCCGACGTCAGCAGCTTGGGGATCGACTCGGGATCGATCATGTCGTGCAGCGCGTCGTAGAGCGGCCGCAGGTAGGGGTCGATCTTCTCGCCCAGGGTGCCGGGCAGGAAGCCGAGGTGCTCGCCGGCCTCGACCGCAGGCCGGGTCAGGATGATGCGGGTGACTTCCTTGGCCTGCAGCGCCTGGACGGCCTTGGCCATCGCGAGATAGGTCTTGCCGGTGCCGGCCGGGCCGATGCCGAACACGATCGTGTGGTTGTCGATCGCGTCGACGTAGCGCTTCTGGTTGACCGTCTTGGGCCGGATCGTGCGTCCGCGGTTGGACAAGATGTTGAGGCTCAGGACCTCGGCGGGCTTCTCCTCGGTCTCGGTGCGCAGCATCGAGATGCTGCGCTCGACCGTCTCGCGGGTGAGGTTCTGGCCGGTCCGCACGATCGTCACGAGCTCGTCGAGCAGCCGCTCGACCATCGCCGCTTCGGCTGGCGATCCGGTCACGGTGATGGTGTTGCCGCGCGCGTGGATGCGCGCCTCGAAGGAGTCTTCGATGAGGCGCAGGAATTCGTCGGCGGGCCCGAGCAGGGCAACTGCCGGAACGCTCGACGGGATCGTGAACGTGTGAGCAGGCGTGGTGTCATCAGTCATGTGGTCTCAATCGTACGCAATCGCAGTGACAGCGTGCCAATTCAGACGGCTCGGGCGCCCAGCCAGTGCCGCACGCTGTCCCACGTGCCCGGCAGGTTCACGTCGACGGTCGCGGCCAGGTCACCGATCGTGACGGCGCGCAAGGAGTCGCGCCACGCGCTCTCGGCCGTGGCCATGACCTTCGCGATGCCACAGGGGATCTTGCAGGCGTCCCCCGTCGTCGGCAGCGGCCCCTGCTGACGGATCTCCGTGCAGCGGAAGGCCGCTTCAGGACCGTCGACCGCGCGCACGACGTCGTACACCGTGACGTCCCCGGCCGGCCGGGACAGCTCGTAGCCGCCGTCGCGCCCCTCCACGGCGTGGATCAGGCCCGCCCGCGACAGGGCCTGCAGGTGCTTCGCCAGGTACGTCTTGGAGACCCCGTGCAGCTCGGCGAGCCGGTGGGCCGGGACGGGAGCGCTCGCCGTGCTCAGCACGGTGCAGCAGTGCAGGGCCCACTCGACTCCGGCAGACATCTTCATGGCCCCGACTATACCCGGACACGTTATATCTGAGTATGATCGGCACATACTCGGACAACAGTTGTCCGACTCATTGAGAGGATCACATCATGCGCATTGCTGTCGCCGGCTCCACCGGACTCGTCGGACGCAACGTCGTCGCAGCCGCGACCGCCGCGGGGTACGAGGTCGTGGGCCTCGCCCGCGAGAACGGCATCGACCTGACCTCCCCCGACGGGCTCGCCGATCGGCTCGCAGGTGTCGACGCCGTCGTGGACGTCACGGCCAGCCCCGGGATCGACGGGGACGAGTCGAAGAAGTTCTTCACCACCGTGGCCCGCAACCTGGGCGAGGCCGCGACCGAGGCAGGGGTCGCCCGCACCGTCGTGCTGTCGATCATCGGTGTGGACGCGGCACCCGACTACGGCTACTACCTCGCCAAGCTCGCCCAGGAGCAGGCCGTCAAGGACCACGCCCCGGGTGCCCGCATCCTGCGAGCCGCCCAGTTCCTCAACTTCCCCGCGCAGATGCTGGACTGGAATCGCCAGGGCGACGTCGTGACGCTCCCCGCGATGAAGACCCAGCCGGTTGCGGTCGAGGAGATCGCCAAGCTGCTGCTCGCCCTCGCCGACGGCACCGAGACCCGTACGCAGGTCGAGCTCGCGGGACCCAAGCCCGAGGAGCTCAGCGACCTGGTCCGGCAGCTCGCTGCACACCGCGGCGAGCAGGTCACGGTCGAGACCGAGGTCCAGAGTCAGGCCCTGGCGGACGGCGCGACCCTGCCGGGCCCCGACGCGGTCATCGCCGGACCGGACTTCGCGACCTGGCTGGCCGAGCAGGACTAGCCCACCCGCTCAGCCAGGGGGCCAGCCGAGCTCGCGGCCGGCGAGCACGTGGGCGTGGCAGTGGAACACCGTCTGGTGCGCATCGGCGCCGGTGTTGAACACCAGGCGGTACGAGCCGTTGCCCTCCGTCTCCGCGATCTGCTTCGCCTCGGCGAGCAGCGCGATCGTGGCCTCGGCATCGGCCGCCGCGAGGCTGCCGATGTCGGGCTCGTGGCGCTTGGGGATCACGAGGACGTGGGTCGGGGCCTGCGGATCGAGGTCGCGGAACGCCACGGTGTGCTCCGTGGTCGACACGATCTCGGCAGGAATGTCGCCCGCGACGATCTTGCAGAACAGGCAGTCGGGATCGGTGACACTCACGTGCATCCCCTGTCAGTTCCAGTTCGCAAGCTCACTTGAACGCGTCCTTGATCTTGCCGAAGACACCCTTGTGGTTGTTGGCGATCAGCGCCTCGGGGCGTTCCTCGTCGCGGAGCTTGGCCAGCTGGACCAGCAGGTCACGCTGCTCGTCGTCCAGTCGCGCCGGCGTCTCGACGATGACCTGGACCTTGAGGTCACCGCGACCGGAGCCGCGCAGCCGCGGCACGCCGTGCCCCTTGACCGTCAACGTGTCGCCCGACTGGGTGCCGGGAGCGACGTCGAGCTCGACGGTGGTCGAGCCCTCCGGCGGCTCCGGCAGGTCGGCCTCGAGCGTCGGCAGGTCGAGGTGGGTGCCGAGCGCGGCCGCCGTCATCGGCACCGTGATCTGGCAGAACAGCTGATCGCCCTTGCGCTGGAACACCGCGTGACGGGCGACATTGATCTCGAGGTAGAGGTCGCCGGCCGGTCCACCACCCGGGCCGACCTCGCCCTCACCTGTCAGCTGGATGCGGGTGCCCTGGTCGACGCCCGCCGGGATCGTGACCGAGATCGAGCGGCGCGAGCGCACGCGTCCCTCGCCGGCGCACTCGGGGCACGGCTCGGGGATGACCGTGCCGAACCCGTGGCACGTGGGGCACGGCCGCGACGTACGGATGTCGCCGAGCAACGAGCGCTGGACGTGCTGCACGTCGCCGTGGCCGTGGCACGTGCGACACGTGACGGGCTGCGAGCCGTTGGCGGCGCCGCTGCCCTTGCAGGTCGTGCAGGTGACCGCGGTGTCGACCTTGATCTCGTGGGTCACGCCGAATGCCGCCTCGGCGAGGTCGACGTTGAGCCGCAGGAGCGCGTCCTGGCCGCGCTGCGTGCGCGGCCTCGGGCCACGGCTCGCGTTCTGGCCGAAGAACGCGTCCATGATGTCGTCGAAGTTGAAGCCCTGGCCGCCGAACCCACCGCTGCCGTGGGCGCTCAGCGGGTCGCCGCCCCGGTCGTACGTCGAGCGCTTCTGCGGGTCGGAGAGCACCTCGTAGGCGACCGTGACCTCCTTGAAGCGGTCAGAGGCGTCGGGCTCGCTGTTGACGTCGGGGTGCAGCTGGCGCGCGAGCTTGCGGTACGCCTTCTTGATCTCGTCAGCTTCCGCGTCGCGTCCGACGCCGAGCGTTGCGTAGTAGTCCTGGGCCATCAGTGGTGGGTTTCCTTGATCACGTGGGGGTTCAGTTGTCGGCCAGCATGCGGCCGACGTAGCGGGCGACGGCGCCGACGGCGGCCATCGTTGCGGGATAGTCCATGCGGGTCGGCCCGACGGTGCCGAGCGTCGCGAGGGCCTGGTCATCCAGACCGTACGCCGAGGAGACGACAGCCGTGCTCGACAGGCTCTCGTGGCCGGTCTCGGTGCCGATGCGCACCGTCAGGCCTCCGGTCGCCTCGCCGAGCAGCTTGAGCAGCACGACCTGCTCCTCGATCGCCTCGAGGACCGGCTTGATCGCGGTGTCGAAGTCGCTGCCGAAGCGGGCGAGGTTGGCGGTGCCGCCGACCGCGATGCGCTCGTCGGAGCGCTCGTTGGTGAAGGTCTGCGACAGCGTCGTGACGATCGCGGTGACGATCGGCCGGTCGTTGGGCGCGAACGTCTCGATCATGTCGGCCAGGCGCAGCGAGGCCTCCGGCAGCCGCTGGCCGACCGTCGCATGCGTGATCCGCGAACGGATCTCGCCGATCAGGTGCTCGGTCGGGGTCTCGACGAGCTCGATGATGCGCTGCTCGACCCGGCCGCTGCTCGTGATGACCACGAGCAGCACGCGGGCGCCCTCGAGCGCGACGACCTCGATGTGCCGCACGGTCGACCGGGTCAGCGAGGGATACTGCACGATCGCGACCTGGTTGGTGAGCTGCGCCAGCACGCGTACGGACCGCTGGACGACGTCGTCGACGTCGACAGCACCGGTCAGGAACGTCTCGATGGCCCGCCGCTCGGCCGGCGAGAGCGCCTTGACCGTCGCGAGCCGGTCGACGAACATCCGGTAGCCCTTGTCGGTGGGGATGCGGCCCGCGCTGGTGTGCGGCTGCATGATGTAGCCCTCGTCCTCGAGGGCGGCCATGTCGTTGCGGATCGTCGCGGGCGAGACGCCCAGCTGGTGGCGGTCGAGCAGCGAGCGGGAACCGACCGGCTCCTGCGTGGAGACGTAGTCCTCGACGATGGCTCGCAGCACGTCGAGGCGGCGGTCGTCAGACATTGCCATCCCCAATCACCGAGTCCCTCTCCGCGAGCCTGCTGGCACTCTCCATGGTCAAGTGCCAGTCTAGCGATGTGAGGGGAATCAGGACGAACGACGACGGCGCGATCGTGGTCGATGGCACTGAGCGATCCCTCACATACACGCCCCGGCTCATCACGCTCGACGACGGCACCACGGTCGCCCACGAGTCACAAGGTGGCGAGATGTCGTCGGTATGGGCGGCGGATCTCGGCGGCGGCTGGTTCGTCGAGGTGGCACATCTCGGCGACGGCCCGGTCGGCGGCGAGCTCGTGATGACCGCGACATTCATCGGCCTCGACGAGACCGTCCGCTACGTCGCGATCGGCGATCTGTGGGCCGACGACCTGCCAGCCAACGTGCCGCCGAGCTGGCCCGTTGCGGTCGACCTCGCGCTGGGGCTCATGGAGGGTCAGGTCCAGATCCTCGGCGCCGACATCACCAAGGACGACGTCGAGACGCTGCACCAACGACTTCTGGGGGCACTGCATGGTTGACCGATACGGCACGGACGTCCTGTCGAGCGACTGGCGCAAGCCGCCTCGTGGGCGCACCGTCGATGTCGTCGTCGAGCACGGCATGGTCGTCGAGGACGCCACGACCGGCTTCTGCGGCGAGGTCATGATCATCGAGAAGGACCTCGGCATGATGATCCTCGAGGATCGCCGGCTCGTCCGCCGTTCGTTCCCGTTCGGCCCCGGCTTCCTGCTCGACGGCAAACCGGTCAACCTCAGGCCGCCGTCGGCCGCGACCAAGGCGACGTCCGGGCGTACGGCATCGGGGTCCCGCGCGGTCGTGGGCGCCAAGGCCCGCGTCGCCCTCCCGAGCCGCATCTACGTCGAGGGCCGGCACGACGCCGAGCTCGTCGAGAAGGTGTGGGGCGACGACCTGCGGATCGAGGGCGTCGCGGTCGAGTACCTCGGCGGCATCGACGACCTGTCCTCGATCGTCGACGAGTTCTCGCCCGGCCCGGACCGGCGTCTCGGCGTACTCGTCGATCACCTCGTGGCGGGCTCCAAGGAGACCCGCATCGCGCAGCAGGTCTCGGGGCGTCCGCACGTGCTCGTCGTCGGCCATCCGTACGTCGACGTGTGGCAGTCGGTCAAGGCAGACCGGCTCGGCATGGCGGCATGGCCGGTCATCCCGCGCGGCACGGATTGGAAGCACGGCATCTGCGAGGCGATGGGCTGGCCGCATCGCGACCAGGCCGACATCGCCCGGGCATGGAAGCACATCCTCAGCCGGGTCGACTCCTACGCCGACCTCGAGCCCGCGTTCCTCGGCCGGGTCGAGGAGCTCATCGACTTCGTCACCGCACCGTGAGGTGGACCGTCGCGCTGCTGGCGACGAACGCCACGGAACGGCGATAGCGCACGCTGATCGTCCAGCGCCCCTTGCGTTGCCGGGGCAGGGTCACGGTCGTCCGCGTGCCGCTGAGCAGCGAGACCCGCTTCAACAAGGTCGAGCCCCGCATGACGTCGACAGTGCCACTCGCCCGGGTCGGCGCGAGGCTGACGCGCAGCTTGGGGTGCTGCGTCCGGGCAATCGACGAGTCGACGAACGACGCGTGCGTTGCCGACTTCGAGCGGACCGTGACGGCCCGTTGCCCGAGGAGGACGTCGCTGCCGGCGGTGCCCGGAGCGTTCAAGGCGTAGAGGTACATCGTGGTCGGGCCCCTCGTGCCGACGTGACTGATGCGGTGGAAGCGGAAGAACTCGCTCTCGAACGTGTACGACTCCGCGCCGTCGGTGCCTCGTGGACCTCCGAGGCTCACCAGATAGGTCCTGCTGCCTGAAGGGCCGTCGGGATCTGACGCCGACCCCCAGAAGTCGAGGGTGCCGGCATCGGGCGATGTCACGGAGATGAACTCCCCCGTCGGCGAGCCGTCAGACGCCGGGTAGTGGATGAACCCTGACGGCCACGTGCCGTCCGAGCGCGTCATCAGTCGCCAGCGGAAGTCGCCGTGGAGGTTGTCCTCCGACACCAGCACGGCTCCCGGCAGCACCGCCTCGACATACGCGACGTGCCCAGATGTCGCCGAAGCCCCGCCGATGCCGGCCTCCCACCACGCCACGTCCCCGACGGCCGGGACGTCGTCGACCGGGACGTGCGCCCGGACCGCGGCCGCACCCCACGTCATCGCACTGTTGGTGCCCGGCGGGCGTGCGACGAGCCGGCCATGGGTCAGCCGGTACGCGATGTAGTTGGTGCAGTTGTGCCCGGCGGTCATGCCCCAGAACGACCGGAGGTAGACAGCGCCATACCCGCCATCGGTGCGCCCGACCGTCGAGCAGCCGACGAACCCCGTGCACAGCACGGTGATCGACAGCCCCTGTGCCGGTGCCGCACAGAAGGTCATGACCAGCGCGACCGCAGCTCCCAGCAGTCGCACCGGCCCATGCGCGTGGCGCATAACTCCCTCGCCGTTTCTCCCCCGAGCTCCCAGGGTCCGCTCCCATGGACCCACTCCCTGCTCGGAGCGTAGGCCGTAACTCCGCGTTACCTCAGCGGAACGCCATCATTCGACGAGCTCGCGCACCACGGCATCGGCCAGCAGCCGCCCCGAACGGGTCAGGACGAGCCGGTCGCCCTCGTGGGTTGCCAGACCGCGCGCCACGACGCCGGGCACCGCCGCCTGGGCCGAGGCGCCGAGCGAGTCGAGCCCCAGACCCGTGCGGAGGCGGGTCTCCAGCATGATCCGCTCCACGCGGGCGGTTGCCGCGTCGATCGTCTCCCCGTCGTGCCGCGGCGACTCCCCTGCGGTGAGCCGTTGGGCGTACGCGACCGGGTGCTTGACGTTCCACCAGCGCTCGCCCTCGACGTGTGAGTGCGCGCCCGGGCCGATGCCGAGCCAGTTGTCGCTGCGCCAGTAGAGCACGTTGTGCCGGCACTGCGCCGCCTCGTCGCGGGCCCAGTTGGACAGCTCGTACCAGCCGAGGCCCGCGGCAGAGAAGAGCTCGTCGGCCAGCAGGTACTTGTCGGCCGTCTCGTCGTCGTCGGGCATCACGACCTCACCGCGCCGGACCTTGCGGGCGAACGCCGTGCCGTCCTCGACGATCAGGGCGTAGGCGCTGATGTGGTCGGGCTCCAGTGCGATCGCCTGGTCGATGCTGGCTCGCCAGTCGTCCATCGACTCCCCCGGCGTGCCGTAGATCAGGTCGACGCTGAGCTGCTCGAACCCGGCCTCACGCGCCCACCGGACGGCCTGCGGCACACCCGCCGGGTCGTGCGTACGGTCGAGGGTCGCCAGCACGTGCGGGACTGCCGACTGCACGCCGAAGGAGATGCGGGTGAAGCCGCCCTCGCGGAGGGTCGTGAGCGACTCGGGCGTGACGCTGTCGGGATTGGCCTCGGTCGTGACCTCGACGTCGTCGGCGAGCCCGAACGTCCGGCGGATGGCATCGAGAATGCGTACGAGGTCGGCGGACGGCAGCTGCGTCGGCGTGCCACCGCCGAAGAACACCGTGTCGACCGCAGGCGCGCCGGTCAGCCGGCGGCCGGCCTGCTCGATCTCGAGAATCGCCGTGTCGGCGTAGGACGCGCGCGTGGCGCCCTCACCCAGCTCGTCCGCGGTGTAGGTGTTGAAGTCGCAGTAGCCGCAGCGCACCGAGCAGAACGGCACGTGCACGTAGACGCCGAACGGTCGCTCGCCGAGCCTCGGGAGCGGTCGTTCGGTCAGTGGCACATGGTCAAGCGTAGAAGCCGTCGAGCAATTCCTTGTTGTTGGCTTCGACGACGTTGCGCTTGACCTTCATGCTGGGCGTGATCTCGCCGTTCTCCACGCTCAGGTCGTGGTCGAGGATCGCGAACTTCTTGATCGTCTCCCAGCGGTTGAGCTTGGCGTTGAGCTCGTCGATCTGGCCCTGGACGAGGGTGTGGATCTCCGGCGACGCGACGACCTCGGCGTACGACTTGCCGCCCATGCCGTGCTTGCCGGCCCACTCCGCGACGCCGTCGGGGTCGAGGGTGATGAGGGCGGAGCAGAAGTTGCGCTCGTTGCCGTGCACGACGATCTGGCTGGTCAGCGAGCTGATGCCCTTGAACATGCCCTCGATGTGCGGCGGGGCGACGTACTTGCCGCCGGAGGTCTTGAACAGCTCCTTCTTGCGCCCCGTGATGAACAGGAAGCCGTCCTCGTCGATGCGTCCCTCGTCGCCCGTGTGCAACCAGCCCTCGGGCGTCAGCGACGACGCGCTCTCGGCGTCGAGGTTGTGATAGCCCTGCATGATGTGCGGGCCCTTGATCAGGATCTCGCCGTCCTCGGCGATCTTGGCCTCGCTGCCGGGGAACGGCGTGCCGACCGAGCCGAGCTTGAACGCGCTGGGCTGGTTGACGAACGCGCCGGCCGACGTCTCGGTCAGGCCGTAGCCCTCGAGGATCAGCACGCCCGCCGCGTGGAACCACTCGGCGATCTCGGGCGACAGCGCCGCCGCGCCGGAGATGAAGAAGCGCACGCGACCACCGAAGCGGTCACGCACCTTGGAGAACACGAGCTTGTCGGCGACCGCGAACTTGGCCTTGAGCACCGGCGACACGGTCTTGCCGGCCCGCACGGCACGGGAGTGCTCCAGCCCGACGCTCTCGGCCCAGCGGAAGATCTTGAGCTTGGCGCCGCCTTCGGCCTCGGCCATGCCCACGATGCGTCCGTACGCCTTCTCGAAGATGCGCGGGTGCCGCACCCATGAACGTCGGCTTGATGACGGCCAGGTTGTCGACGATCTTGGGGACGCGACCGTCGATCGCGGTCGGGAAGCCGATCGCGATCTGCGTCGACAGCAGGACCTTGCCGAACGAGTGCGCCATCGGCAGCCAGAGGAACTGCAGGTCGTCCTCGCTGAGGAACCCTCCGGAGACGATGACCGCGCCCTCGTACGTCCAGCCGTCGTGGCTCAGGCGTACGCCCTTGGGCCGGCCCGTCGTGCCGGACGTGTAGATGAGGGTCGCGAGTGAGTCGGGCTTGGTCGCCGCGACCCGGTCGGCCACGATCGTGGGGTTCTCCTCCAGGTAGGCCTCGCCGAGCTTCTCGAGCTCGTCGAACCCGATGACCCAGTCGCCGTCGGTCGTGCCTTCGAACACGACGACCTTGATGATCGAGGGCAGCTCGGAGTGCTTCTCGCGGAGCTTGGCGACCTGCTCGTCGTCCTCGGCGAACACGATGCGGCTGTCGGAGTCGGCGAGGATGTAGGCGACGTCGTCGGACATCGTCGACGGGTAGACCGTCGTCGTCGCGGCACCGGCGGCGACGATGGCCAGGTCGGCCAGGATCCACTCCAGGCGAGTGCCCGAGGCGATCGCCACGCGCTCCTCGGCCTCGATGCCGAGCGAGACGAGTCCGGCCGCGAGGCGGGTCACCCGCTCGCCGGTCTCGGTCCAGGTCAGCGAGTGCCAGTTCTCGTCCTCGTCGGGGTAGCGGTAGGCCTCGCGCGGGCCGGACTGCTCGACCCTGGAGAAGAACGCGGCACCCATGTTGGGGGCCCGGTCGTTGACGATCTCGATCTGTTCAGGGGTGGCGACTGTCACGGTCATGAAGGGTCCTCTGGCGCAGGCGTACAGGCTGGTGGAGCTGTGGTGCGGATCACCCTAACTTACCGCTGAGTCACGTCGCTGTGTTGTGACTCCGCGCACCCAACCGACGTGCGACGAACGCGTCCAGCCGCGGCTCGTCAGCCAGCTGCGGAATGAGGTGCCGCTCGGTCGTCAGCGCACGGAACAGCAGGTCAACCGTCACGTCGTGGTCTCGTCGCTCGACCACCTCGATGGCATCGCCGGCCTCGACGTGGCCCGGTTCCAGCACCCGGAAGTAGGCGCCCGGCCGGCCCTCGAGAGTGAACCGCTTGACCCACTGCTTCTCGTCGATGAACCCCTGGAACACCGAGCACGGGATGCGTACGCCCGACAGCTCGAGCAGGGCGCCGCCGACTCGCCACCGCTCCCCCGCCTTGGCCGCGTTGAGATCGATGCCGTACGTCGTCAGGTTCTCGCCGAACTGCCCGGCGCGGATCTCACGTCCGAGGGTCGCCTCCCACACCGCAAGGTCCTCACGGGCGTACGCGTAGACCGCCTGGACCGGGCCGCCGTGGTGCTGCAGATCGGCGATCTCGTCATGCCCGACGCCGTAGTGGTGGACGTGCACCGACCCGTCGACCGGACGCTTGTCGATCGCCGTGCGCTTGAGCTGGCCCCACGGGACGTCGATGGTCCGGCCGACGTTGACCGACTCGACGAATGCCATGCGCCCGAGGGTATCGGCAGACGCCCCGCGATTTGTGAGGATATGCACGCCTCGCGGCCGGATGACGGTGCACACCGTCACAATCCGCGAAGGAGTCGGCTACTTGTCGGCGTCGCCGGTGGAGAGGGCTGCGATGAAGGCTTCTTGCGGGACTTCGACGCGGCCCACCATCTTCATGCGCTTCTTGCCCTCCTTCTGCTTCTCCAGCAGCTTGCGCTTGCGGGAGATGTCGCCGCCGTAGCACTTGGCGAGCACGTCCTTGCGGATCGCGCGGATGTTCTCGCGGGCGATGACCCGGGCGCCGATCGCGGCCTGGATGGGCACCTCGAACTGCTGGCGCGGGATGAGCTCCTTGAGCTTCGAGGCCAACGACACCCCGTACGCATACGCGTTGTCGCGGTGCACGATCGCGCTGAACGCGTCGACGACCTCGCCCTGCAGCAGCACGTCGACCTTGACCAGGTCGGAGGCCTGCTCGCCGGTCGGCTCGTAGTCGAGCGAGGCGTAGCCCTTGGTGCGGCTCTTGAGCGCGTCGAAGAAGTCGAACATGATCTCGCCCATGGGCAGCGTGTACTTGATCTCGACACGGTCCTCGGAGAGGTAGTCCATGCCGATGAGCTGGCCGCGGCGGGCCTGGCACAGCTCCATGATGACGCCGATGTAGTCCGACGGGCTCAGCACCGTCGCCCGGACGACCGGCTCGTAGACCTTGTCGATCTTGCCCTCGGGGTACTCCGACGGGTTGGTCACCGTGATCTCTTTGCCGTCCTCCATCTCGACCCGGTAGACGACGTTGGGCGCGGTGGAGATGAGCTCGAGGTTGAACTCCCGCTCGAGCCGCTCGCGCACGATCTCGAGGTGCAGCAGGCCGAGGAAGCCGATGCGGAAACCGAAGCCCAGGGCGCCGGACGACTCCGGCTCGTAGACCAGCGCGGCATCATTGAGCTGCAGCTTCTCGAGCGCGTCACGCAGCGTCGGGTAGTCATCGCCGTCGAGCGGATAGAGGCCCGAGTAGACCATGGGATTCGGGGTCTTGTAGCCGCCGAGCGGTTCGGTCGCACCGCGGATGTTCGACGTGACGGTGTCGCCCACCCGGGACTGGCGGACCTCCTTGACGCCGGTGATGAGGTAGCCGACCTCACCCACACCGAGGTCGCTGGCCTTGACCGGCTCCGGGGAGATGACGCCGACCTCGAGCATCTCGTGCACGGCGCCGGTCGACATCATCTTGATCCGGTCGCGGTGCGAGAGCTTGCCGTCCACGACGCGGACATACGTCACGACGCCCCGGTAGGTGTCGTAGACCGAGTCGAAGATCAGCGCGCGCGGCGGCGCGTCAGGATCGCCCTTGGGCGGCGGGACCTCGTCGACGATCAGGTTGAGCAGCTCCTCGACGCCCTGGCCGGTCTTGGCCGACACCCGCAGGACGTCATCGGGGTTGCCGCCGATGATGCCGGCGATCTCCTCGGCGTACTTCTCCGGTTGCGCGCCGGGCAGGTCGATCTTGTTGAGCACGGGGATGATGTCGAGGTCCGCGTCGATCGCGAGGTAGAGGTTGGCGAGCGTCTGCGCCTCGATCCCCTGGGCCGCGTCGACGAGCAGGACAGCGCCCTCGCACGCCTCGAGGCTCCGGCTCACCTCGTAGGTGAAGTCGACGTGTCCCGGCGTGTCGATCATGTTGAGCACGTAGACCGTGCCGGCGTCGTCACCGCTCGACTTCACGAACGGCATGCGTACGGCCTGGCTCTTGATCGTGATGCCGCGCTCGCGCTCGATGTCCATGCGGTCGAGGTACTGCGCCTTCATGTCCCGGCCGTCGACGACTCCGGTGTGCTGCAGCATGCGGTCGGCCAACGTCGACTTGCCGTGGTCGATGTGCGCGATGATGCAGAAGTTGCGCAGGACCTTCGGGTCGGTGGCCCCGGGCTGGGGAACGGGGCTGGTGCTCATGATGGCTCCATTGTCCCATCACCCCGGGCATGCTCGTGCCACGTGGGTGTACGCCTTGCGGCTGGCGACCCCTCGTCCGCCAGTGAGGCCGCCCGCGGCCGAACGTGAGCGAAGCGAGGCGGAGCTGGGTGAGATGACTTCCCAGCGTTGGGTGCTCACCTCACGAGGTTTCGTCATCAGGCGGCTTCGCCGCGATCGCGCCCCCTACTCGCAGAGCTCGTGGGGGACCCCCAAACCTCCTCCGGCGCTCGCTCGCAGAGCTCGCTCGGCCTGCGGAATTTGAAGGGGTGGCCCGCTCACTGATAGAGTTGGCGGTCGCGTGCCTCGGCACGTCCAACAACTTTTTCGCAGCATTCACACATTCGAGAGAAACAGGTTTGCCCCGTGGCGAATATCAAGTCGCAGATCAAGCGCAACCGGCAGAACGAGCTGGCTCGTGAGCGCAACAAGTCCGTGCGCTCGGCCCTCAAGACCGCTGTGCGTCGCTTCGAAGAGGCCGTGACGGCCGGCAACACCGACGACGCCAAGAAGTTCGCCGGCGAAGCCACCAAGAAGCTCGACAAGGCTGCCTCCAAGAAGGTCATCCACAAGAACCAGGCGGCCAACCGCAAGTCGGCCATCGCCAAGAAGGCCGCGTCGCTCTGACGCACGCCTGAACTGAGCCGCCCTTCGGGGCGGCTTTTTTCATGCCCTGGGTCGCCCTCTGCGCCACACCGAGAGCCGGCGGACGACCCATTCCAGCGGGCCCTTGCCGACGAACCGCTGCCACAGCGCCGCCGCCAGGAACAGCACGACGACCTGGATGAGCCAGTCGCGGTAGCTCCCCTTCGAGAAGCCTTCGGGGTGATCCTCGAGGAGGTCGACGCGCAGACGCCAGGCCCAGAGCACGTGGATCGTGTAGAGCGTCAGGGTCATCGCACCCGCCGCCCGGATCGGCGTGAGCAGCAGTCGAGCCCACGGCGCCCTGACGACGAGGGCGCACAGGCCGACGACCAGGATCGCCGAGCCGATCGAGCTGAAGACATTCAGCGGAGTCGATGTGTGCTCGCCGACCTGCAGGAGATCGTTCCAGTGCGCTGAGTCGAACGGCCAGTAGCTCTGGGCGAACAGCTGGCGCCAGCCCATCTCGTAGCGGTCGTCCACCGTGCCGGTCCTGATGAGCACCCATCCGGCCGCGAGGGTCCCCGCCACGAGGGCAGCGCCGGCGCCCACGAGCCGGCAGGCCACGGCCGTCCGGCGCAGGTCGAGCCGTCCGACCGCGAGGCCGACCAGGACGTACGCGAACCAGACCGCAGCCGGATAGGCGCCCCACACGAGGATCTCCATGACGAGGTCCAAGGGGTGTTTGAGGTCCGACAGCTCGGCCTGGCCGGTCTCGACGCGTGAGTGCTCGATCTTGGCCCACATCACGAGGACCGGCGTCACCACCGCCCATACGCCGGCCACGAGCAGAAGGGCTCGCGTCGAGAGACGCCGGAACGGCAGCGCGACCACGATCAGGACGCCGTAATAGGCCAGGATGATGAGCACCGGCATGTCGTGCAGGGATCCCAGGCCCAGGCCGAGCGCGATCAGCAGGACTGCTCTGATCAGAGTCGACCGTGTCGATCCGGCGCCGCGCGGCTCCCGGTCGTGCACCAGCATGAGCGCGGTGCCGGCGAGCATCGCGAACAACGGCGCAGCCCGGCCGCCAGCGACCATGTGACCCACTGGTGGGTCACGGTCGACCCAATAGGCCGCGAGATGGACCAGCATCATGCCGAGCAGGGCGACGCCGCGCGCCAGGTCGATCGCCTCGACCCGTCCTGCCCGGGAGGTCGCCGGCTCCTGCCGCGCGCCTACCTGGGTCGTCATCAGTGGCGGCGGCGCGCCGCGGCCACCTGGAGGACCATGCGCTCGATCGCGTACGCCGGGTCGGCCGAGCCGCCCTTGACGTCGAGGTCGGCCTGCGCCACGGCGCCGAGCGCGTGCGCGAGCCCGTCGGTCTCCCACGACCGCAGCTGCTGCCGCATCGACCGGATCTTGAACGGCGGAGCGCCGATGTGCGCCGCCAGGTCGTTGTCGCGCATGCCGTCGGGGGCGCTGGCGAGCTTGGCCAGTGATCGCAGCCCACTGGCGAATGCACTGGTGATGAGCACCGGCGCGACCTTGGCAGTCTCGGCCCAGCGCGCAGCCTCGAGCGCGACGTTGATCCGCCCGTCGATGGCGGCGTCGGCGATCTCGTAGCCGCGCACGTCCGCGCGGCCGCCGAAGTACTGACGTACGAGCGAGGCGCTGATCTCGGCGCCCTTCTCGAGGTTGGACACGAGCTGGTCGGCCGCGCCGCCGAGTGCCCGGAGGTCCTGCCCGACGGCCGCGACGAGCAGCGTCGCCGCCTCCTCGTCGATGCGCGCACCGAGGTCACGGATCTCGGTGTAGACCCAGCGGGCGTAGTCGCGCTCGTACTTGGGCTGCTCGAGCTTGACCTCGCTGACGGTGCTCATCTTGCGCAGCTTGTCGAGCAGGCCCTTGGCCTTGGTGCCACCGCCATGCACCAGCACCACGGCGATGTCGGGCGACGTCTCGGCCGCGTACGCCAGCAGCTCGGCCTGAGCCACGTCTGGAAGGTCCTGCAGCTCGGTCAGCACGAGCGCGCTGACATCGCTGAACAACGACGGGCTGGTCAGCCCGGCCAGCTCGCCGGGCTGCAGGCCCGCGGCGCTCGCTTCGGCGACCTGGCACTCGGGGTGCTCGGCGGTCACAGCCTTGACGGCTCGGGCACGCGTGCGGTCGGCAAGGAACTCGGCATTGCCGGTGATGAGCAGGATCTTGCCGAATGCCGTGGCCACGGACCAAGACTAGTGGCGAGTGACGACGAGAAGTCGCCCGTCGCGGACGACGACGGCAATGTCGCCGTCGGTGTCGGTGCGCCACCAGCTCACGCCCTCGCGACGGAGCAGTCCGAGTGCTGCCGCGGCGGGATGTCCGTAGTCGTTGTCCTCCCCCGCGCTGATCGTGGCGATCCGCGCACCGACGGCCTCGAAGAACTCCTTGGACTGCCTGGCGCTGCCGTGGTGCGGCATCTTGAGCACGTCGGCGGCCAGGTCGGGATTGTCGCGCAGGATCCCCTCCTGCGCCTCGGGCTCGACGTCACCCGACAGCATCAGGCGTACGCCGCGGACCTGCGCGCGCAGGACCAGGCTGGCGTTGTTGGCGGTCGACCCGTCGCTGCCCACCCGCATCGGCCCGGAAGCAGAAGGCCACAGCACCTGCGCCGTGACATCGCCGACGGTGAACGACTCCCCCGGCGTGGCCACGTGCTGCGGTATGGCAGCACCGCCCGGCCCTCCGGTCGGGCCGACCGCGATCTGGTCCACCCGCCGGCCACCGAGCACTCCGGGCCAGCCGTCGATGTGGTCGGCGTGGGCGTGGGTGAACACCATGAGGCGTACGCGATGGACGTCGAGCCGGTCGAGGCAGCGATCGACGGCGGTTGGATCCGGCCCGGCGTCGACGACCACAGCGGAGCCACCACCGGCGTTCAGCGCCGTGGCGTCTCCTTGGCCGACGTCGCACGCCACCATGACCCAGCCCGCCGGTGGCCATCCCGTCTGGGGTGGTCGCCAGACCGCGATGAGCAGGCCCGCTGACAGCCCGATGAACAGGACAGGGCGTGACGAGATCGTGAGGATCGTGACCGTGACCAGCGGGACGACGACGAGCAGCCACTGCCACGGCGACCGCCACTCCAGTGACGCGGCGTCGAGCGCCGCAGCACGATGGCCGACCGTGAGGATCCAGCTGGCGCACGCGCCCGCGACGACTCCGGCCACCTGGCTCAGCGGCACCGACACGAGCGCCACGAGCCCGCCCAGCAGTCCGGCGACGGTCGCGGGCGCGACCGCCGGCGCCGCGAGCAGGTTCGCGACCACCGCCACGAGAGAGATCTGCCCGGATATCGCCGCGATCGCAGGCGTGCAGACCAGCTGCGCGGCGATGGGTACGGCGATCGCCAGCGCACACCACCGCGGCATCCAACGCTCCAGGCGACGGGCGAACGGCGGCGCCAGCAGCAGGATTCCGGCCGTCGCCGTCGCGGAGAGGATGAAGCCGGCCGACCGCGACAGCCACGGGTCGAGGAACAGCAGGCCCACGATGGCCCAGGCCAACGCGCGTACGCCACCGCGCACGCCGAAGCCCAGCGCGGCGACACCGACCGCACCCATCGCGGCGGCTCGTATGACGCTGGGATCCGGCCGGGCGAGCAGCACGAACGCGACGATCGACAGCGCCCCGAGCAGCCAGAGACCCCGTCGCCGGATGCCGGCAGCCCGCCCGACCGCCATCACGACCGCCAGGACAATCGTCAGGTTGGTGCCCGAGACCGCCATGAGATGGGTGAGCCCACTGCGTCGGAAGTCCTCCTCGACCTTGTCGCTGACCCGCCCGTCATCGCCATCGACCAGGGCAGGGACCAAGGCGCGGGGCTCGTCGCTGACGGGTGACACCGACTGGCGCACACCCTCGCGCACCCGCTCGGATGCCTCCCACCACCAGGTCGCGCGGTCCGCGGGGCCCCTGCGGACCACGTCGATCACCGCAGCCTCGTCCGACGCGTCCGACGGGGCGAGTCGGCCGACGGCGGTGAACCGGCGACCGACGACGAGGTCATCAGCGTTGCCATCGATGAATGCCGTGGCGTGGTCGCGTGTCGTGATGTCGACGCCGCGGCTGACTGGCTCGCCGTACGAGCACCTCGACCACGACCGAGTCGTGGCCGTGATGCGTGAACGTCCGGGCGTCGCGGCGGACCTCGAGATCGAGGGTCGCGAGCCTTTGATCGTCGGCCAGGCTCGTGAGCGGTGAGTGCTCGATCGAGGTGAGGCGCCAGGCACATGAGGCGGCGATCGCCGCGAGGCAGATCGCACCGAGCAGCCACGGCATCCCTCGGCGTGGACCCCACCTGGTCAGGACGCCCGCACTGATGACCGCCGCCACTGCGACGACGACCGAGACGTACGAGCTGGCCGTGACGAGCCACGCCGCCGCGCCCCAGACAACGAGTGCCGACGGCACCATGCGGAGGTCGTGCATCAGACCGAGACGTGATCGCGGAGCTCAGCAAGCGTCGCGTCGCCGATGCCCTTGACGTCGAGCAGGTCCTCGACCGAGCCGAATCGGCCGTTCTCCTCCCTCCAGTCGAGAATCGCCTGCGCCGTCACCGGGCCGACCCCCGGCAACGTGTCGAGCTGCTCGGCGGTCGCGGTGTTGAGGTTGACCTTGCCCCCGGCCGGTGTGTCTGCGGCCCCTGATGCCGTGCACCAGCTGGCGCGGCGACCGGTTCGATGCCCACGACGATCTGCTCGCCGTCGGTCAGGACACGCGCCATGTTGAGCGAGGCGGTGTCGACGCGGCCCTTGAGCCCCCCGGCGGCTTCGATCGCCTGGTAGACCCGCGACCCTTTGGGGACCGTGACGATGCCGGGTTTGCGGACCTTGCCGACGACGTCGATGATCAGCTCGGCGGCCGGCGGCTTTGACGGCCCGACGGACGCGGTCGTCTCGCCGAAGGCCAGGGGCGCCGCGGGTTCGCTGCTCTCGGGCCGGCCCGAGAGCAGCCACCAGACCAGGAGCACCGACGCAGCGACGGCGATTGTCGCGAGGACCTTGGCATGCGGGAGCTCCACGGTGCGGCGTACGGGAGCGCGCTCAGGCTCCTCGGCCGGCGGCAGCTCGGCGTCGAACGAGGCCGCGAGCTGCGCCAGCCGTCGCCGGGCGATCTCGGCGCGGGTCTCGTCTGTCGGAGGAGCTTGGCGCCTGGGCTTCACGCCTTGACGTTAGGCAGGGCGGGTCACGTCGAGCATGGGGTTGAAGAGCGGCTGTGGACGGTGCCGAGCGGCGTACGTTCCGTGGAAAACTCGCGTCGCGTGGGTGGAGCGGTGACTTGGTCGCCCAGCACCGCCCTTGTCGGGCGATTAGATCACCGCACCACATCAAGAAGGGCGACCAAGTCACCGCTCAACGGGCGACGGGTCAGCGGGGGGTGACGGTCACGGAGATCATGCCGGGACCGACGTGGGCGCCGATCGAGGCACCGACCTCGTCGACGCCGATCGCGTCGAGCCCCAGCGCCGCCGCGAGGCGCTCGGCGACTGCGGTTGCCACGGGCAGGCTCGCGAGGTGCTGGACGCCGATGTCGAAGCCGTTGTCGCACGTGCCTGCCTTCTCCACGGCCAACGACTCGAGGCGGCCGAGCGCCTTGGCCTGCGTGCGTACGCGTTCGAGCGGCACGACGAGACCGTCGGTGATCGTGAGGATCGGCTTGACCGCGAGCGCGGACCCGATCAGGGCCGCTGCGGCGCCGACGCGCCCGCCCCTCTTGAGGTACTCGAGCGTGTCGACGTAGAGCAGAACAGTGGAGGCCTCACCGGCGCGACGAGCCGCGTCAGCCACGCCGATCGCATCCTCGCCGGCGTCCCGTGCGGCAGCCGCGCGGCCGGCTGCGAACCCGGTCGCGATGCCCACCTGCGTCGAGTCGATGCAGGTCACCGGCACCGAAGCCTGCTTGGAGGCCAGGATCGCCGAGTCGAGCGTGCCGGACATCTTGGCGCTCAGGTGCACCGAGACGATCGCGTCGGCACCCTCAGCGGCGAGCCGCTCGTAGACCGCCAGGAAGTCGTCCGGCGTGGGCCGGGACGTGCTGACCGGCACGAACGACGCGAGCGCGTCGGCGATCATGTCGGCCGTGACGTCGACGCCTTCGGTGTAGGTCTCGGCGCCGATGATGACCTGCAGCGGTACGACCGAGATGTCCTCGCGTTCCGCGTCAGGGCGCGACAGCGACGACGTCGAGTCCGTGACGACTGCGATCTTGGTCATGCGGGAATGCTATCTGTACTCGGCGCAACCACAGGCCGAGCGCAGCGAGGCAAGAGCCCGGCCGCGGTGAGGAACGAGCCGCGGGTGCTGCGAGGAACGAGCAGCGCGCTCCTCAGACGACGATGCTCACGAGCTTGGGCGCTCGCACGATGACCTTGCGGATCTCGCGGCCGTCGATCGACCGTACGACGTTGGGCTCGGCCAGCGCGAGCGCGGTGAGCTCCTCGTCCGAGATGTCGGGGCTGACCTCGATCTTGCCGCGCACCTTGCCCAACACCTGAACGACGCAGGTCACCGACGCCGCCGCGAGGTGCGCCGGGTCGGCGACCGGGAACGGCTCGTGCGTCAGGGACTCCGCGTGGCCGAGTCGGGCCCACAGCTCCTCGCCGAGGTGCGGGGCCAGTGGCGCGATCATCAGCACGAGCGGCTCGACGGCTGCCCGGCTGCGTACGCCGACCTTGGTCAGGTGGTTCGTCAGCTCGATCAGCTTGGCGACGGCGGTGTTGAACCGCATGTCCTGCATGTCGCCCCGGACGCCGTCGATCGTGACGTTGAGGACGTGCAGCGTCGCGGCATCCAGCTCGGAGTCGTCCGCGAGCAGCTCACCTGTCTCCTCGTCGACGAGGAGTCGCCACACGCGCTGCAGGAACCGCTGTGCACCGACGACCGCGCGGGTCTCCCACGGGCGCGACACGTCGAGCGGACCCATCGACATCTCGTAGACCCGGAACGTGTCGGCGCCGTACGCGTCGTACATCTCGTCGGGCGTCACGATGTTCTTGAGGCTCTTGCCCATCTTCCCGTACTCGCGATTGACCTGCGCGCCGTTGAACCAGTAGGTCGCGTGGCCCGACTCGTCGAGCCGCTCCTCGACCTGGTCGGCCGGGACGTAGGAACCGCGGGCGTCGGTGTAGGCGTACGCCTGGATGTAGCCCTGGTTGAACAGCTTGTGGAACGGCTCCTCGCTGGAGACGTGGCCGAGGTCGAACAGCACCTTGTGCCAGAACCGGGCATACAGCAGGTGCAGCACGGCGTGCTCGACGCCGCCGACGTAGAGGTCGACGCCGCCGGTGCCGCCCGGCTCACGCGGGCCGAGCCAGTAGCGCTCGTTCGCGGGATCGGTGAGCCGGTCCGCGTTGTGCGGATCGGTGTAGCGGAGCTCGTACCAGGACGATCCGGCCCAGTTGGGCATCGTGTTGGTCTCGCGGCGGTACATCTTGGGCCCGTCGCCGAGGTCGAGCTCGACGTTGACCCACTCCGGCACGCGCGCCAGGGGTGGCTCGGGGTTGCTGCCCGCGTCCTCCGGCTCGTAGGTCTTGGGCGAGTAGTCCGGCACCTCCGGCAGCTCGACCGGCAGCATCGAGTCCGGCAGCGCGATCGGCTGGTCGGCCTCGTCGTAGACGATCGGGAACGGCTCGCCCCAGTAGCGCTGGCGGCTGAACAGCCAGTCGCGCAGGCGGTACGTCGTGGTGCCTTCGCCGGCGCCATGCAGCTGCAGCCAGGTGATGACTGCGGCCTTGGCTTCGTCGATCTCCATGCCGTCGAGGCTGAGGTCGTCGCTGGACGAGTTGATGACCTTGCCCTGGCCGGTCCAGGCACCGCCGTCGAACCCGTCGGGCGCCTGCACCGTGTGGATGATCGGCAGCCCGTACGTCTCGGCGAACTCGTGGTCGCGCTCGTCGCCGCCGGGCACCGCCATGATCGCGCCGGTTCCGTAGCCCGTGAGGACGTAGTCGGCGATGAACACCGGGATCTCGGCACCGTTGACCGGGTTGACCGCGTACGCGCCGGTGAAGACACCGGTCTTCTCCTTGTTCTCCTGGCGCTCGAGATCGGTCTTGGCCGCGGCCATCGCCCGGTATGCCGCGACGGCCTCCGTCGGCGTCTCCGCACCGTTGGTCCACGCCCGCGGCGTGCCCTCGGGCCAGGCCTCGGCGGTCAGCTGGTCGACGAGCTCGTGCTCGGGCGCCAGCACCATGTAGGTCGTGCCGAAGATCGTGTCGGGCCGCGTCGTGAACACGTCGATCGGCGTCGCGAGCCCATCGACCGGGAAGCTGATCCGTGCGCCGTGTGAGCGGCCGATCCAGTTGCGCTGCATGTTCTTGACCGACTCGGGCCAGTCCATGCGGTCCAGGTCGTCGATCAGGCGGTCCGAGTAGGCCGTGATCCGCATCTTCCACTGACGGAGGTTGCGGGTGAAGACCGGGAAGTTGCCTCGCTCGCTGCGACCTTCGGCCGTGACCTCCTCGTTGGCCAGCACCGTGCCGAGACCCGGGCACCAGTTGACCGGCGACTCGTCGACGTACGCCAGTCGGACCGAGTCGATCAGGACGCTGCGCTCGATCGGCGTCAGGTCGGCCCACGCCGTTCCGTCGGGAGCCGTGCGGGCACCCGACTCGTACTCCGCCCGCAGCTCGCTGATCGGGCGCGCCTTGCCCTGCTCCTCGTCGTACCAGGACTCGAAGATCTGCACGAAGATCCACTGCGTCCACCGCATGAAGTCGGGGTCGATCGTGGCGAAGCTGCGGCGCGGGTCGTGGGCCAGCCCGAGGCGGCGCAGCTGGCGGCGCATGTTGGCGATGTTGGACTCAGTGTTGGTGCGCGGGTGCTCGCCGGTCTGCACGGCGTGGATCTCCGCCGGCAGCCCGAACGCGTCGTAGCCCAGCGCGTGCAGCACGTTGTCGCCACGCATGCGGCGGTAGCGGCCGACGACATCCGTCGCGATGTAGCCCAGCGGGTGACCGACGTGGAGGCCCGCACCCGAGGGGTACGGGAACATGTCCATGATGAAGTACTTGTCGCCGGTGACGTCACCGGCGAGGTCGCCGACAGGATTGGGTGCCTCGAACGTGCCTTCGGCGGCCCAGCGCTCCTGCCACCGCTGCTCGATCTCGCCCGCGAGCGCGCTCGTGTAGCGGTAGGGAGCCGGGGTCAGGTCAGGCGTGGTCACCGCCCGAATGTTACCGGTGACGCATCACCCGCCGAGCGGCGCTGAGGGCGTGGACTCTACGTCGTCGGGGACGATGACGGGGCGGAGCCTGGCCCAGGCCATGAATGCGGCGCCGACGACGAGCATCCCGAGGCCCGCCCACAGGTTGATGTTGAGCCCGTCGCCCTTGGCGAGCTCCTTGTCGGTCGCGTTGAACAGTCCGAGGAACGTGAGGATCACGCCGTAGAGCCCGATCAGTCCGCCGATGATGAATCGGATGTCGAACAACCCGACCGTACGTTTGCCGTTGGCAGCCATGAGGAGCTCCTTACCAGAAGATCACGTTGAGGATGATGACCAGCACGAGGGCGACCCCGGCGAGCTTGGGCGGCGACTGCCACCACGGGAGGTGCACCTCGTCGGGGTCGACGAGGGACTCCTTGGGCGTCAGCGAGTAGACCAGTCCCTTGAGGTCTTCTTCGTCCTTGGGCCTGGTGAAGCTCGTGACCACGACGCTCACGATGATGTCGACCACGAACGCGGCCCCCGCGGCCACGAAGCTGGCGCCCTGACCGCTGACTCCCAGGACTCCCCAGCTCGCCGAGCCGAAGGTGTCCTCGCTGAGGAAGGCGACCAGCACGGCGGCGACCGTGCCCGAGACGAGGCCGGTCCAGCCGGCCGTGGCCGTCATGCGCTTCCAGAACATGCCCAGGATGAACGTGGCGAACAACGGTGCGTTGAAGAAGCCGAACAGGGTCTGGAGATAGTCCATCAGGTTGGAGTAGTTGGACGCGATGCCCGCCGTGCCGATCGCGATGAGCGTCGCGGCGACCGTCGCGATGCGTCCGACCTTCGTGTAGTAGGTGTCCTCCTCGTCCTTCTTGACGTACTGCTGCCACAGGTCGTAGGAGAACACCGTGTTGAACGCCGAGATGTTGGCGGCCATGCCGGCCATGAACGAGGCGAGCAGGCCCGCGATCGCGATGCCGAGCATGCCGTTGGGCAGCAGGTCCTTCATGAGCAGCAAGATCGCGTCGTTGTACTTCACGTCGCCCTTGCCGGTCTCCTTCAGGTCGGCGAGCTTGGGGATGATGATCGCCGCGATCACGCCGGGGATGATGACGATGAACGGGATGAACATCTTGGGGAAGGCGCCGATGATGGGTGCCCGCTTGGCCGCCGAGATCGAGTCGGACGCCATGGCGCGCTGCACCTCGACGAAGTTGGTCGTCCAGTAGCCGAACGACAGCACGAAGCCCAGGCCGAAGATGATGCCGATGACCGAGAGCAGCGGACTGTCGATGCCGGTCAGGTCGGTGCCGGGCCACGACGAGAGCTGCTCCTGCCCGGGCTGGACCTTGTCCTTGATGCCCTCCCAGCCGCCGACCTTGTGCAGCGCGACGATCGTGAGCGGCAGCAGCGCGGCGACGATGACGAAGAACTGCAGGACCTCGTTGTAGATCGCCGCCGAAAGACCACCCAGAGCCGTGTACGACAGCACGATCGCGGCCGCCGCCACGAGGGAGACCCACAGCGGCCAGCCCAGCAGCCGGTTGACGATCGTGGCGAGCAGGTAGAGGTTGATGCCGGCGATCAGCAGCTGCGCCACCGCGAAGCTGATGGCGTTGACCAGGTGGGCCCCTGTGCCGAACCGTTTCCGCATGAACTCAGGGACGCTGCGGACCCCGGAGCCGTAGTAGAACGGCATCATCACGATGCCGAGGAACAGCATCGCCGGGACGGCGCCGACCCAGAAGTAGTGGACCGTCGCCATGCCGAACTCGGCACCGTTGGCGGACATGCCCATGATCTCGACCGCGCCGAGGTTGGCCGAGATGAACGCCAGACCCGTCACCCACGCCGGCAGCGACCGGCCGGACAGGAAGAAGTCGAGGCTCGTGGACACCTGGCGTCGAGCCATCAGGCCGATGCCCACGACGACCGCGAAGTAGAGCGCGACGATGACGTAGTCGATGGCATTGGCGTCGAGCCTGAACGTGCTGTCGGCGGTGTGGATCACGGACGGTCTCCGTTCGAGAAGGGCTTCAACCCCACCCCCCTGGCGGGACCCTCAGCGCACGTTACTCCCGCCGGTCAAGGCCCGCATTCCGACCGGCGACCGTGTCGATCGACTCGCCGAGCTTGCGCAGAAGGCCCGCGAGGGTCTCCCGCTCGGCGGTGCTCAACCCGGACAGCAGCAGCTCCTCGTTCGCAACGTGGTCGACGACGGCCTCGTCCACGATCGTGCGCCCCTTGGCCGTCAGCTTGATGAGCCTGGCGCGAGCGTCCAGCTCGCTGACGCGACGCGTGACGAGCCCGGACCGCTCCAGCCGGTCGACTCTCTTGGTCACGGCGCCGGAGGTCACCATCATCGAGGCGCCGAGGTCGCCCGGCGACAGCTCGAACGGCTCGCCCGAGCGCCGGAGGGTCGCGAGGACGTCGAACTCCCCGTCGCCGAGCCCCCGGGACGTGAAGACCGGGGCCAGAAGCGGGTCGAGGTCGGCCGCGAGCCGCGAGATGCGCCCGATGACGTGCATCGGGCTCGCGTCGATGTCGGGTCGTTCGACCTCCCACTGCTCAACGATCAGGTCCACGATGTCCATCGTTGCATATTATCTTCCTCGGAAGGTATTATGTCTTCCATGGAAACTAACTCGTGGACCTGGCGCACACCCGCTGTCACCGTGGTCGCTCCCGTGGCTTGGGGCAGCACGTACGTCGTCACCGAGAACCTCCTTCCGCCGGACCGGCCCCTGTTCTCCGCAGCGGTCCGCGCGCTGCCGATCGGGCTCGTCATCGTCGCCGCCCGGGGCCAGCTCCCCCGCGGCTCCTGGTGGTGGAAGTCGTTCGTGCTGGGCACCTGCAACATGGGGCTGTTCTTCGCCCTGCTGTTCACCGCGGCGTACCGGCTGCCGGGAGGACTCGCCTCGACCGTCACCGCGATGTCGCCGCTGGCGGTCATGCTGATCGCCGCGGTGCTGATCCGTGAACGCGCCACGCTCGCCGGGATCGGCGGCGGCATCGTCGGCGTCGCCGGCGTCGCGCTCCTGGTGCTGCGATCGGATGCGGCGATCGACCCGATCGGGCTCCTGGCGGCTATCGGGGCGGTGCTGGTCTCGGGGATCGGCTTCGTCCTGGTCAAGCGGTGGGAGCGGCCGACGGACCTCATCACCGTCACCGGTTGGCAGTTGACGGCCGCAGGGCTCGTGCTCGTGCCCATCGCGTTGCTCGTCGAGGGCCGCCCGCCGCACGTGGACGGCACGAACCTCATGGCGTACGTCTACCTCGGCACGATCGGCACCGGCTTGGCGTACGTGTGCTGGTTCCACGGGCTGAGCCGTATGCCCGCCGGCTCGACCGCACTCGTCGGTCTGGTCAACCCGGTCGTCGGCACGGCGCTCGGCGTCGCCGTGATGCACGAGGCGTTCGGCCCCGCCCAGCTCCTCGGCGTCGTCCTGGTGCTCGGTGGAGTGCTCGCCGGCCAGCCCGCCGCGGTCTCAACCCTGCGCAGGCTGGCTCGGGACCGGGTTCAGGGCAGGGCGCAGAACGCCTCGACCTTGTGGGTCGGACCCGAGACGATCAGCTCGTCGGACTGCGAGATCGAGGTCTCCGGCCGGGCGTAGGTGAAGTCCTCGCCGCGGGTCTTCACACCGACGACCGTGATCCCGTACTTCTGGCGCAGTGCCGACTCGGCGAGGGTCTTGCCGCAGGCCACCTGGGGCGTACGCGTGCGGGCGATCGCGAAGCCGTCGTCGAACTCGATGTAGTCGGTCATCGTGCCGGTCACGAGGTGAGCGACGCGCTTGCCCATGTCGGACTCCGGGCGTACGACGTGCGTCGCGCCGACCCGCTCCAGGATCGCCGCGTGCTTGCCGCTGATGGCCTTGGCCCAGATCTCCTTGACCCCGAGGTCGGAGAGGCTCAGGACGGTCAGGACGCTGGCCTCGATGTCGGTGCCGATGCCCACGACGGCACGGTGGAACTGCTCGGCTCCGATCTGCCGCAGCGCCTCGGTGTCGGTGCTGTCCGCCGAGACGACGTGGGTGAACTCCCCCGCGAACTTCTGGGCGATGTCGGCTCGTTCGTCGACGGCGAGCACCTCGTGGCCGAGGCGTACGAGCGACTTGGCCACGGACGAGCCGAAGCGCCCCAGGCCGATGACGAGGACGGGGGCGGTTGGGGAGTCAGCGCTCTTAGCCAATGATCGGTTGCTCCTCGGGAAGGCGGTACCTGGGGACGCGCTGTCGGAGGACGAACGCGGACGCAGCCGTAATCGTGCCCACTCTGCCCAAGAACATCAAGACGATCAGCACGATCTGGGCATCTGCCGGCAGGTCTGGCGTGATTCCGGTGCTCAGACCGACCGTCGCAAACGCCGAGGTGCTCTCGAAGAGTGCAGCGTCGAACCCGAAGTCGGTCATGAGCATGATGAGCAACGTCGTCACCGAGACGAGCATGACCGCGAGCAGCGCGATCGTCAGCGCCGACCGGATCACCGCCGAGCTGATCGACCGGGTGCCGACCGTGACGTGCGGGTCGCCTCGGAGCTCGGCCAGGATGACGTACGCCAGCAGCAGGAACGTCGTGATCTTGATGCCGCCGGCGGTGCTCGCGCTGCCACCGCCGATGAACATCATGACGACGCCGATGTTGAGGGTCTCCGGCCGCACCGACCCCCAGTCGAAGCTGTTGAGGCCGCCCGAGCGCGGCATGATCCCGCCTTCGATGCCCGACACGATCTTGTGACCGAACGACAGCCCGCCGAGCGTGTCGGGATTGCTCCACTCGAGGGCGAGGAACGCGATCGCGCCGACCAGGAGCAGCCCGATCGAGCCCCACACCGTCAACCGCGTGTGGATCGTCCACCGGGCCGGCGTACGCCACTCCTGGAAGAGCTCGGCGAGCACCGGGAAGCCGATCGCGCCGACGAACACCGCGAAACAGATCGGGATGATGATCAGGCCGTCGCCCGCATAGCTGGTGAGGCTGTCGCGGTTGAGGGAGAAGCCGGCGTTGTTGAACGCCATGACCGAGTCGAACACGCCGTGCCACACGGCGGTGGGCAGGTCGTCGAAGTAGTGCGCGCGGTAACGGATCGTCAGGATGACCGCCGTCACCGACTGGAAGAACAGCATCGTGACCGCGACCCGGCGAAACAGCGGGCGCACCTCGCCGAGGCTGACGACGTGCATGTCGGCCTGGGCGACCATGCGGGTGCGCAGCCCCAACCGGCCGCCGATGAACAGGCCCAGCACCGTCGCCAGCGCGATGATGCCGAGGCCACCGATCTCGACGAGCGCCAGCATGATGCCCTGGCCCGCAGGTGACCAGTACGTCCCGGTGTCGACCGTCGCCAGGCCGGTGACCGTGACCGCCGACGCCGACGTGAAGAACGCCGGCATGAAACCCGCGGAGCCGTCGCCGGACCGCGCGAACGGCAGCAGGAGCAGGACCGTGCCGATCAGGATCAGCGTCAGGAACGTCAGAGGCAACAGACGCACGGGATGTGCGATCGCGGCAGGGATGCGAAGGCTCCGAGGGCGGGGCACGCGATGACGTTACCGCAGAGAACGCCACAGACACGCGTGATAATTTCGTCGGCATGGTCTCGCCCGTTCGTGCTGCTCAGGCCGCATTCTCCCGATTGGGCCGGACCGAGGAGCTGCCCGGCTTCCTGCTCTCGGTCGGCTGCCTCTTCCTTGCCCTGCTGTGCGCCGTGCTCGGTCTCGAGATCGGCGCCCTGGTGTTCCTGCTCCTGTCGGTCGTCGGCGAGCTGCCGTTCGAGGTGCGATCGTCCCAGTCGTCCGAGCTGTTGGACCAGGCCGAGTTCGGGATCCCGATGCGGTTCACCCTTCGCGTCCTCGCCGGCCTCGTGGTGAGTGACCAGCTCGACGGCGAGGGCGCGGTGCGTACGTTCACCGCAGTCGCCGTCGCGTACGTCCTGGTGCTCTGTGCCCGGGCGCTGCACCAGGAGTACCGCCGGGTCGGCCCCCTCAAGCCCATGGAGACCCGCAACATCCCGGGCTCGCCGCGCATCCACGACGCTCCACCACGCCGCGCGCTCGAGGTCGTCGTCACGCAGCTCCTCGTGCTGGCGCCGGTGCTGTTCGGCGCCCCCTGGCTGCAGGTCCTGCTCACCGGCGTCGTCGCGATCGCGGTGCTCGCGACCGTCACGATTCCTGACGCCCGCAGCTCCTGGGCCCTGCGGCAGCAGAAGCGGGCCACCGGGTTCACCGCACCGCTGCGCCAGATCCAGGAGTTCCTCGACGACTACCAGCCCGAGGTCGTCGTGCACCTGAGCGGCCCGGCCGAGGCCGGCTATCAGATCAACACCTGGCTAGAGAGCCTCGAGGCCCTCGATCGCCGGGTGTTCATCGTGCTGCGCGACCATCCGTTGTTCACCAGGCTTGCGTCGACCTCGATCCCGACGCTGGAGCTCAAGGATCCCGGCGAGCTGCTGATGCTCGACTTCTCGTCGGCGCGCGTCGCGCTCTACCCGTCCAACACCGGCAACAACATCCACCTGCTGCGGCTGCCGACGCTCATGAGTGCGTTCATCGGGCACGGTGACAGCGACAAGAGCGCCTCCAACAACCCGTTCTCCCGCGCGTACGACGAGCTGTGGGTCGCGGGTGAGGCCGGCGCCGACCGCTACCGCCGGTCCAAGCTCGGAGTGCACGAGGACCAGTACCGCTTCGTCGGCCGACCGCAGGTGCACGGCATCTCCCGCGAGCCGCAGCTGGGTGCCGAGGCCGTCCCGACGGTGCTCTACGCGCCGACCTGGGAGGGCGTCAACCACGACCAGGAGTACTCGTCGGTGTCGGCCGTCGGCGTCAAGGTCGTCAAGGCCCTGCTGGCCGCCGACCCGCCGGTGCGCGTGGTGTTCAAGGCCCACCCCTTCACGGGCCAGCGCGACGCCAAGTACCGCGCCGTCCTGGCCCGCATCGCCGGGCTCCTCGACGATGCGGCCGCGCGTACGGGCGTCGACCACCGGGTCATCAAGGGCGGCTCGATCAACGAGTGGTTCAACCGCGCCTCCGCGCTCATCACCGACATCTCGAGCGTCGTCAGCGACTTCCTCGCGAGCGAGAAGCCGTACGCCGTGTTCAACCACACCGACGACGACGATGCGACGTTCCGAGCCGACTACCCGTCCACCGGCGCAGGCACGACGATCGGGCGTGACGGTCGCGGCATCGCGGAGTTCATCGACGTCGTGACGCAGAAGGCTCCCGACGCCCAGGCCGGCGCCCGCGCCGAGCTGGCGACCTACCTGCTGGGGCCGCCGGAGCAGCGCACCCTCGAGTCGTTCGCGGCTTCGATCGACGCGTTCGTCGCTCGCTCGGAGGCCGAGCGCGCGGACTACCGCGGCACCTCGTACGCCGTCGAGCCCAGCGACTCCGAAGAACAAGCAGCGCTGTAACCATTCGGCCCCTAAGGAGGCCGCCAGCGGCTTGGGAGTCCCTCGGCCCCTAAGGAGGCCGCCAGCGGCTTGGGAGTCCCTCGGCCCCTAAGGAGGCCGCCCGCGGCTTGGGAGTCCCTCGGCCCCTAAGGAGGCCGCCCGCGGCCGACTGTGAGCGAAGCGAAGGGGCATACGTGCGCGGAACTGCTCGCGTGACCCGTCAACCTCACGTCGGTTGCGCCTCGGTCGCTGGCGCTCCCTCACGCTCGGCCGCGGGCGGCCTCGCTGGCGAGCGGAGCGCATTCGGAGGCAGGGGCGTGCGACGGTAAGGTTGACCGGGTGAATTCGGCTCCTGGGAAGATCGCGATCGCGATCGTGACGTTCAACCGATCGACATTCCTCAAGGAGCTCCTGGCCAGCGCCGCGACGATGGACACGCCGCCGTTCAAGATCGTCGTGGTCGACAACGCCAGCACGGATGACACGCAGGACGTCCTCGCGGCCGCCGCCAAGGACTTCCCCGCCGATCTCCTGGTCAATCACCGGCTCGACACCAACACCGGCGGCTCGGGCGGCTTCAGCGAGGGCACCAAGGTCGCGCTCGAGCTCGGCGCCGACTGGGTGTGGCTCATGGACGACGACGTCGAGATCCTGCCCGACGCACTCGAGCAGTTTGCCCCGTGGATGCAGCGGTTCCAGGTCATCCACGGCCGCCGCTACGACTTCGACGGCACCCCGTTCTACTGGCAGGCCAAGTTCAACGAGTTCCTCGGCGTGCCGTTGCCCTACAGCGGCAAGCAGTTCGGCCGCGAGGGCTACGCCGTGACCAACTCCGGGACGTTCGAGGGCATGCTGATCAGCGCCGAGATCGTGCGCAAGATCGGCCTCCCCGACCCGCGATTCTTCATCTCGTGGGACGACGCCGCCTACGCGTGGCTGGCCGCGCAGCACACCGACGTCGTCTACGTCGACGCGTTCGTCCTCAAGCGCAAGCGCGAGCAGAAGCAGGTCAACCTCGGCATCCGCCACCTCAACGACGGCAGCCCCCTGTTCCGCTTCCACGTGATCCGCAACCGGGCGTACGTCGGCAAGTACTTCGCCGAGTACGGCAAGCTCAACCGCGTCGGCTTCGGCATCGGCACGGCGCTGACGCTGGCCAAGGAGGTTTTCCGTCTCGTGGTCGTACAGCACACGCTCAAGGGACTCGGCGACCTGGCACGGGGATTCCGGGCCAATCGGGCGCTGTGGCGGGACAAGACGTGGCGTCCGATGGATCCTGCGGACGTACCGGCACAATTGACCAATGACCGCTGACCTCCTGATCGTCGGCTCCGGGTTCTTCGGGCTGACGATCGCCGACCGGTGTGCCCGTGAGCTCGGCCTGCAGGTGCAGGTCATCGACCGCAGGGATCACATAGGTGGCAACGCCTACACCGAGATCGAGCCCGAGACCGGCATCGAGGTGCACCGCTACGGCGCCCACCTGTTCCACACCTCCAACCAGCGGGTCTGGGACTACGTCAACCAGTTCACCGACTTCACGCCCTACCAGCACCGCGTCTTCACGACGTACCGCGACGAGGTCTTCTCGATGCCGATCAACCTCGGCACGATCAACCAGTTCAACCGATCCGCCTTCACCCCCGCCGAGGCGCGGGCGTGGGTCGCCGAGCAGGCATCGCAGCTGACCGGAGAGCCGGCCAACTTCGAGGAGAAGGCGATCTCGCTGATCGGGCAACCGCTCTACGAGGCGTTCATCAAGGGCTACACCGCCAAGCAGTGGCAGACCGATCCGCGCGAGCTCAGCGCCGAGATCATCTCGCGCCTGCCGGTCCGCTACACGTACGACAACCGCTACTTCTCCGACACCTACGAGGGCCTGCCGGTCGACGGCTACACAGCGTGGCTCGAGCGCATGGCCGACCACCCCAACATCACGGTGACGCTCGAGGCCGACTTCTTCGACGAGTCGCAGCCGCACCACAAGGCCGCGACTGTCGGCCAGGTGCCGATCGTCTACACGGGGCCGGTCGACCGCTACTTCGACTTCGCGCACGGTGACCTGTCATGGCGGACGCTCGACTTCGAGACCGAGATCCTGCCGGTCGGCGACTTCCAGGGCACGACGGTCATGAACTACGCCGACACCGACATCGACTACACCCGCATCCACGAGTTCCGTCACTTCCATCCCGAGCGCAACTACCCGGCCGACAAGACCGTCATCATGCGTGAGTTCAGCCGCTTCGCCGAGCACAGCGACGAGCCGTACTACCCGATCAACACCCCACAGGACCGCGAGCGGCTGCTGGCCTACCGCGACCTGGCCAGGAACGAGACCGACGTGCTGTTCGGCGGCCGGCTCGGGACCTACCAGTACCTCGACATGCACATGGCGATCGGCTCGGCGCTCAGCATGTACGACAACAAGCTCGCGCCGCACTTCAAGGACGGGAAGGCCTTCGCCGATCATGGCCTCTGAGGCGCGCGTCGGGCTGGTCCGCCGCTTCCAGCTGTGGGTGATCGGTCGCCTGCGCCGCTCGCGATTCCTGCCCGTCGGCATGCCTGACAAGCTGACGGACGAGTCGCGGCTCGGCGCGCCGTTCGACCAGCAGGTCATGGTCTACTTCCCGACCCCTCAGGACAGCCTCTACCAGCTGCGGCCCTGGTACCACGCGCTGAAGGCTCTCGACGAGGTCCACCCGATCGTGTTCGTCTTCAAGGACTCGCGCACCGCCAAGGTCGTGCGCGACGAGACAGGCTTCGACTGCGTGACACTCGCGCGTTATGGCCAGCTCGACGAGATCCTGTCGATGTCCGACGTCAAGCTTGCGCTCTACATCAATCACGACCCGGTCAACTTCGAGTCGCTGCGATTCACCTCGCTCGTGCACGTCTATCTCGGGCACGGCGACAGCGACAAGGGCGTCTCGGTCTCCAACCAGGTCAAGGCGTACGACTGGTGCTTCCTCGCCGGCCAGGCGGCACTCGACCGTACGGCGTCGGCCGTCATGCTCTACGACGCGCCCGCACGCAGCATCCTGATCGGCCAGCCGCAGCTCGACGGGGCGGCGGCCGTCAGCGGTACGCCGTCCCCCGACGGCCGGCGGACCGTGCTGTACGCCCCGACGTGGGAGGCCTCGCAGCCGTCGGTGTCCTACGGCTCGCTGGAGACGCACGGTGAGGCGCTCGTCCGAGCGCTGTCCCCCACGTACCGGGTGATCTACCGCCCGCACCCGCTCAACGGCGTGATCCGCTCGTCGTACGCCGCGGCCGATGCCGTCGTACGCGGGCTGGCCAACCGCGTCGACACCGACGTCACCCTCGAGCAGTCGTTCGCCGACGCCGACCTGCTCGTCACCGATGTCTCGGCGGTGACGCTCAACTGGCTGCCGACCGGCAAGCCGCTGCTCGTGACGACACCGCTCGTCGCCTATCCCCCGAGCCGGTTGATGCAGGTCGTGCCCCAGCTGGCGGCGACCGACGACTTCGCCGCGATCGTCGGCGAGCAGCTGTCGGCCGATCCGACCAAGGCCGATCGCGATGCCCTGATCGACTACTACCTCGGCGATCCGAGTCCGGGCGTGGCGACGGCCCGCTTCATCGCCGCCTGTGAGGACGTCATGGCCATCCGCGACCGTGAGTGGGATGCCGCGAAGGCCCGCGGCGCCAACGGGATCTAAGGCGTGTCGACTCCGGTAGGTCGCCGCATTCCGGCGTGGGCGGTCATCCCGACTGCCATCGGCGTGCTGGTCGCCTTGCGCCTCGTGATGTTCCGGACGTATCTCGGGGGCGACGAGGCCGGCTTCCTCATGGTCGGCAACCACTGGCACGACGGCACGTCGCTCTACGGCAACTACTGGGTCGACCGCCCTCCCCTGCTGCTGTGGCTCAACGACCTCGCCGGGGGCGTGACGCGGTTGCGGTTCCTCGGTCTCGCCGCGTCCGTGCTGACCGTGCTCGGTGCCGCCTGGGCGGCGCAGCTCGCCCGCGGCGCAGATGCTGCTCGGTGGGCAGCCGGTGCGGCGGCGCTGTTCGGCGTCGCCCAATGGCTCGGGATCGCCCGGGTCAACGGTGAGATGCTGGCCGCCCCGTTCGTGGCGTGGAGCATCGCCCTGACGCTGCACGCCGTCACGCGTACGACGTGGCGGGTGCCGGCGGCGATCGGCGCCGGGATCCTCGCGGTCGGCGCGCTGTCGATCAAGCAGAGCGTCATCGAGGCTTTCGTGTTCGCCCTCGCTCTGGCGCTGGCGACAGCGGTGCAACGCCGCGAGTCGCGCGGCGTCGTCGTACGCGTGCTCGCCTGGGGCGCGTTGGTCGCGGTGCTCACGCTCGCAGTGGTGGTGCTGGGAGCCAACGCGCGTGGGACGTCGCCGTCGGACCTGTTCGATGCCGTCATCAGGTTCCGGGCCGAGGCCGGCGAGGTGATCCGGTCATCAGCCAGCGATGCGACTCCTTTGCGTCTGCTTGTCATGATGGGTACGTGGACTGTCAGCGGGCTGGGCGCGGCCACCGTCCTCACGGTGTGGCAGGGCGTCCGCCGCAAGGACCCGTTGCTCCTGGCCACCGCGGCAACGCTCCTGTGCAGCCTCGTCATCGCCCTGTTCGGCGGCAGCTACTGGGCGCACTACCTCATCCAGATGGTTCCGGCAGCGAGCCTGGGCATCGGGCTCCTGGCCGATCGCGTGCCGTCACACCTGATGCGCCGCCTCGGCATCGCGACGGTGGCGCTGACGCTGGCCAACCTGGTCTGGTCGGTCGGCTTCCAGCCCGACGACAACGGGCAGCAGCACACCGTGGGGACCTGGCTGCGCGAGGCGCGGCAGCCCGGGGACACCGGCGTCGTCGCCTTCGGACAGCCCAACGTCCTCTACGAGGCCCACATGTCGAGCCCCTACCGCTACCTCTGGAGCCTGCCCGTACGCACGAGGGACTCGCACCTGCGCGAGCTCTCACAGGTCATGGCCTCACCGCAACACCCCACCTGGGTCGTCAACTGGTCGGGACTCAACTCATGGGGCATCGAGCCCGGTCGCACGGAGGCGTTGCTCCGTGACGGCTATCGCAAGGTGGCAACGATCTGTGGCAGGTCGATCTGGTTGCTGACGACCCAAACACGTACCCTGCCCGCAGTCCCGAAGGTGTGCCCATGACGACCCGTACCGATCAGCCGACCAAGACCTCGTGGCGGTGGCGCGGCCCAGCCCTGGCTGCGTACGCGATCGCCTTGGTCATCTGGATCGTGCTGGTCGGCGTGCCCACCGACCCCTACCAGATGTTCGGCTGGCTGTGGCTCGCGACGATCGTCTGGAACATCCAGGCGCCAGTGCGCTCGCACCTGGCGTTCGTCCGCGACTGGTGGCTGATCTTCGCCGGCCTGATCCTCTATCTCTACAGCCGTGGCATGTCCGACAACCTGCTGCCCGTGTCGGTGCACTGGACGTTCCCGATCCGTTTCGACGAGTGGCTCGGCGGCGGCGAGATCCCCACCGCCCGCCTGCAGGACGCCTGGTGCGCCGCGCCGTGCACGAGCTCGACCGATCCGCGCTGGTACGACGCGGTCCTCACGACGGTCTACTTCTCGCACTTCGTGACCGGGCTGACGATCGCGGTGGTCCTGTGGCTGCGCAACCGTGAGGCGTGGATCCCCTGGATGCGCCGCTACCTGGTCATCAACTTCGCGGCGCTGGTCGTCTACATCGTCTACCCGATGGCTCCCCCGTGGCTGGCGTCCAAGGAGGGCTACATCCCCGAGCACATCCCGCGGCTCACCGGCCGCGGCTGGGACGACCTGGGCCTCGGCGGGTTCCACATCCTCCTGGCCAAGGTCGGCAACCCCGTCGCCGCGATGCCGTCGCTGCACGGGGGCCTGGCGATGCTGGTCGCGATCTACGCGATCAGCCGCCTGCGCAGCCCGTGGCGTTGGCTGCTGGTGGCCTACCCGTTGCTCATGGGCGTGGCCCTGGTCTACGCGGGCGAGCACTACGTCGTCGACATCCTCGCCGGCTGGCTCCTGGCCGCCGTCGTGATGCTGGGCTGCAGCTGGTGGGAGCGAGCTCACCCGCGCACTCCCGTCGGAACCTGAGCCTGCAGGGAACCGAACTGCCCCCGGATCCGTCGTAAGGTGACAGGTCATCTGAGGAGGCGGCGTGGACGCGACGTCCGAGGCGAGCTTTGCGGAGTTCGTACGCACGCAGTGGCGTGACCTCGTACGCGCCGCGATCTTCCTCGGTGCCAGTCCGCACGAGGCCGAGGACCTCGCGCAGCAGACCCTGGTTCGCTGCTACGCCAGCTGGCAACGCGTCACCGACGCCGACAACCGCGATGCGTACGTCTACCGGATGCTGCTCAACCAGCTGCGCGACGTCAGGCGTACGCGCTGGTGGCGCAGCCGCGTCGACGCCGAGCCGGATGGCCGGGTCGACGATGCGAGCGCCCAGGTCGTCCTCGCCGACGCGGTCCACCAGGCCCTCGGAGGGCTGACCAAGGAGCAGCGCGATGTCGTCGTGCTGCGCTACTTCGTCCAGCTGACCGAGGCACAGACCGCTGCGGCGCTCAACGTGCCGGCCGGCACCGTCAAGAGCCGGCTCTCGCGCGCGCTCGCTGCACTGGCCGGCTCCCACCACCTCACCGAACTCTCCGAGGAGCGCGACCATGAGCAAGCTTGAAGACCTCTGGGACGGCACGCCGACCGGGAAGCCGCCTGTCGACGCGATCCTGGCTGCCGGTCGGGCCGAAGCCGCTCGGCGTCGCAAGCTCAGGCAGACCGTGCTGGCGGTGGGCGCGACGGCGGCGGTCGTCGGCGCCTTCGTCGCCGGAGCCGCCGTCGGCAACGGGCCCGGTCCCCAGGTCTCGGCATCGCGCGGCGACGCGAGCCCGGCGGCGTTCCAGGCCGACCTGGAGCCGGCGCAGAGCTGCGCCCAGCTGCTCGAGTCGTACCGCGACCGCGGCCTGGGCATCGTCACGGCGTGGGGCTGGGGATTCGGCGACCGGCGCGAAACGTACAAGGCGGAAGACCTTGGTGCAGACATGGCGGACCAGGCGGCTCCCGAGCGTACGTCTGGCGGCCAACGCTCGCAGACGTCGAGCGAGACCGGCACGAACGTGCAGGAGACCGGCGTCGACGAGCCCGACACGGTCAAGACCGACGGCGACCTCGTCGTGCGGCTGCGCGGCCGGGACCTGATCGTCTACGACGCGTCCGGCCCAACGATGGTCAAGCGGGCGACGCTCAACCTCCCGCGCCTCGAGGACGGCGAGATCCTGCTGTCCGGCTCCAGGGTCGTGGCGATCGGCTCCGATGCAGTCAGCGCCAGGGACGAGCTGACCGGTGAGCGCCGAGGCAGTCGCGTCATCGCGGTCTCCCTCGCTGATCCGGCCGACCCCGAGATCACGTCCACGGTGACGTTCTCCTCGCGCGTGATCTCCGCTCGGCAGCACAGGTCCACCGTGCGGCTGGTCCTCGCCGCGGGACTGCCGACGCTCGACTTCGTCCAGCCCGGAGGCAAGCTGACCGAGCGCCAGGCACTGGCCGCCAACCGTCGCGCGGTCGAGAAGTCGACGATCAAGGACTGGCTGCCGTCGTACGACGCCGGCGACGGTTCGAAGCAGCTGCTCGACTGCACCAATGTCGCCGTGCCCCCGGACTCAGCCGGTCTCGACACCGTCAGCATCGTCGGGTTCACCGCCAAGTCGCCGACCCAGCCGCACGCCATCGGGCTCGCCGGCTCGACCACCATCGCGTACGAGTCGGCCGACCACCTCTACCTCGCCGATGGCCAGACACCGTGGGACTGCGGCAGGTGCATGTTCGACAGCCGCATGGAACCCTTCGTGCCACCGAAGGGCAACGGGACCACGCACCTGTACGACTTCACGCTCGACGGCATCGACGCGGTCCACGTCGCCTCCGGCGAGGTCGAGGGCAGGATCGCCGACCGGTGGTCGCTCGACGAGGCCGACGACGTCCTGCGCGTCGCGGTGGGGCCGTCGAGCGAGACCGGCAACTTCAACTCCGTCGTCACGTTCCGCCGCGAGGGCAAGGAGCTCACCGAGATCGGCCGGCTCGACGGCCTGGGCAGGAACGAGGAGCTCAAGGGCGTCCGCTGGTTCGACGGCCTCGCGGTGCTGGTGACGTACCGGGAGACCGACCCGCTGTTCACGGTCGACCTCGCGGATCCGGCGAAGCCGCGGCTGCTCGGCAAGCTCAAGATCCCCGGCTACAGCGACTACCTGCACCCGTTGAGTGACGCCTGGATGCTGGGGATCGGCGATGGTGGCGGTGGCTCAGGGGCCCAGATCGGCCTGTTCAACACCGCTGATCTCGCGAACGTCCGGCGTACGGCGGTCGAGAGCTATCCCGGTGCCTATGCCCTCGTGTCGCAGGATCCCCGATCCTTCACCTGGCTGCCGCTGCGCGACACCGCTCTCACGGTGATCCAGCACCAAGGGCAGGTCAAGCTCGTCGTGCTCAAGGTGACCCACGGTCGCCTGAGCAGCAACGTCCGGTCCGTCGAGTACGGCGACGACGCCGCCCAGGTCCGCACTCTCGGCCTGCCCGACGGCCGGGTCGTCCTCGTCACCGGCGAAGACGTCCGCTTCCTCAACCTGCCCTGAAACCCCGCTGGGAGTGACGTTCCGGTCGGGTGGTCGCGGTGTGTCGCTGACCGGAACGTCACTCCCTGCTGCCCGGCCTCACTGCACGAGAAGCCGGCCGCCTGACCGCACGTGCTGTCATCCGGATCGATGCCGATGCTGCCCGCCAGAGAGCCGAACAGCAACCGGGCTGATCAGCGGGTGTCGATGTTCCCCGACACCGACGGCGTCGCCATCCTGCAGATCCGTGGACCGGCCGAGCAGATCGTCGCCACCCACACGGCGTTGGACGACCACGCGCGTGCGCTGAGAGCGGCCGGTGACGAACGGACTGTCGGGCAGATCATGACCCAAACCCTGGTGGAGCGGGTGACCGGGCAGCGGTATGCCGAGGACACTCAATGTCGAGGTCCAGCTGGTGATGGACGCAGCGACGTTCACCGCGCAGGACGACGGTGAGCCCGTCGACCTGACCGGATACGGACCCATCAGCCCAGCGGTGGCTGACGACATCATCGCGGGCGCACCCCACGCCTGGATCCGGCGCTGTGGTCGACTCAGCGGTCCCACTCACAACTCCGGCGCGGCCCACTCGCTGAAGTCGCCCAGACGGCGGGGGAAGAACGTCGCCAGCGCTGCGCCGACGGTCCACCAGCCGCGATGCACCAGGGCCCGGCACAGCGCCGGTTCCAGCTTGTCGAAGACTGTCGGCACCAGCGCGAGGTCGCGACCGTCGTACGTACGCGCCTCGGGGAATGCCGCACGCCAGGCTCGCAGCGGCGCAGGCCCGGGATCCGGCAACGCTGTGACGAGGCCGGTGAGCACACCCCGTCGGGCATCCGCAGGCAGCGCCCCCGCGCCGGCCTTGCGACCGCGCTGGAACTGCGCCACCAGGCTCGTGGTTCGCAGGGCGACGCTCTGCCGATACAGCAGCGAGTTCGCCCGAGCGAGGTCGCGGATGACCGGCACCCGGCCGTACGGCCCCGGTCGCAGCAGACCGCCGGCATTGAGCGCCACGAGGAAGACGTCCCGGTACGCCTTGTCGTCGAGCGCCTGCAGGCCCGTGTTGTCGTACGTCCCGCCGTCCATCAGCACCGGCGCCTGCTCGGCACCCGGGAACTCCGGCGAGTTCAGCACGACCGGCGCGAACGCACCGGGCACTGCGGCAGATGCGGCCACCGCGGTGCTGAGCCGCAGCCCCGTCCCCGTCGTCGGCACGTGGCCGATCGTGTAGTCGCCGACCATGTCGCGCTCGAACCCGAAGCGCACGCCGGTCGTCAGGTTGGCCGCGTTGACGATCCAGCGCACCCCACGGTCGAGCTGCTCGAGCTCGACCCCGTCGAACCACCACTCGTCGAAGCGCCGGGCCAGCAGGTCCGTACGTGTCGACGGCCCGATCGTGCGCCAGATGCCCCACACCAGCGACCACTTGAGGGACTGCGACGAGATCCGCTCGATGAACGGGTCGATCAGGTGCTCCTGCACAGCCGCGCCGCTGAATCCGGCCTCGCGCAGCACCGGCCAGCGTGACGCCAGCAGGCCGTTCGCCAACGATCCCCCGGAGACCGACGAGACGTAACGGAGGTCCGTCAGCATCCCGGCGTCGGCGAGCAGCCGGATCGCACCGAGCCCGGCGAGCGTCGCCCGGAACCCGCCGCCGGAGATCGTCAGGGCGACCGGCGCCGCCGATCGTGGTGGCTTGCGGGGCGGCTTGTCACCGCGGAACCGCGAGGGCTGGAGCCCAGACCCGAGGGCCGGTGAGTCGACGACCCACCGATCCGGGTCGACCGGCCCCCCAGCCATCGGCCTACGAGCCTCCGCCGACCGCGGCCGGACCGTCCTCGCGCCGGATGTCGATGATGTGGCCGGTCTGCTCGGCCAGGAGCACGTCGAGCGACTGCCGCGCGACCTCCATCGAGCTCAGCAACGTGCCTTCGGGCTCCTCGCCGAACGCCTTGGTGCGCATCGGCGTGCCCGTACGTTCGGGGTTGACGCAGTTGACCCGCACCTCGCCGGCCCACTCGTCGGCCAGAGCCTGGGTGAGGTTGACGACGGCGGCCTTGGCCGAGGAGTAGAGCGAGTAGCCACCGCGACCGCGCGTGTAGGACGACGAGGTGAACAGCAGCAGCGAGCCCGACGACTGGGCGAGGTGGGGGTAGAACTCCTGCGCGATGAAGATCGGCGCAAGGTAGTTGATCTCGGTCGCCGCGAAGATCGTCTCCTCCGACGTGTCGGCGAGGTCCTCGATCACGAGCACACCGGCCGTGTTGACCACGAAGTCGATCGAGTCGGACTCCTTGAGCACGGCGGCAGCAGCAGCGGCGATGTCCTCACGGCGATCGACGTGCGTGTTGGTCGACGAGCGCGAGAACGAGTGCACCGTCGCACCGAAGCCACGCGCGAGCTCGGCGATGTCGCCGCCGATGCCGTACGAGCCGCCGAACACGACCATCGTCTTGCCCTCGAGGGCGGCGCGGTACTGCTCGTCGCTCAGCTGGTCGGGCTTGTCGGCCGAGTGCAGCTGGAAGAGCTTGTCGGCGATGTAGACGTCGATCGGCTCGGTGACCTTCATGTTGCGCTCGTGGCCCTGGACGACCGCGATCGGCACCTCGGGCAGATAGCGCAGCACGACGGTGCAGTCATCCGTCGCGGTGAAGTCTGGGTCCTGCCACGCCAGCTCGTACGCCTTGCGGATCACCGAGAGGCGGAAGGCCTGCGGGGTCTGCCCGCGGCGCAGCAGGTGACGCGGGAGGACGTCGGAGATCGTGTTGGTCTCGTCGGGGGTGTCGTGCACCTGCACGACGGTGTCCGCCGACGGGATCGCGGTGTCGACGGCCTCGTGCGTCGCGAGCGCCGCGACGACGTCGCCGATGATGGTCTGCGACACCAACGGGCGCACGGCGTCGTGGAACAGCACGTTGCACTCGTCGGACCCCAGGGCCTCGAGCGCACGGCTGGTCGACTCGTTGCGGGTCTCGCCGCCCTCGACGATCTGGGTGACCTTGCCGTAGCCGCCGTTCTGGACGATCGCGCGTACGGGATCCAGGTGGCCCGGAGCCATGAGGATCACGATCTCGTCGATCAGCGGAGACGCCTGGAACGCCGCAATCGTGTGCTCGATGATGGTCTTGCCGGCGATCTTGATGAGCTGCTTGGGGATCGACAGGCCGACCCTCGTGCCGGTGCCACCGGCCAGGACGACAGCCACATTGCGGAGTTCAGTCACCCGACGAGGTTACCGTCAGCAGGCTTCTAGGACGCCCCCGGTCGCATGACCGCGTCCTTCTGGGCCGACTTCCACTCACGGAAGCCCTCCTCGGTCGTACCTCGCCGCCAATAGGCCGACACCGACACGTCGGCACGGGCCACGCCACGCTCGTTGAGCACGTACGGGCGAACGCTCTTGAGGAGCGCGGACTCGCCGTGGATGAACGCCTGCGCCCGGCCCGGGAGCCAGTCCCACCCACGTACGGCGTCGTCGAGCAACGTCGTCGTGCCGGCGGGGGCGTCACCGCGGTGGAGCCAGTGGATCTCGAGGTCGGCGACCGTCGCGATCGCGATCTCGTCGTCCGGTCCCCCGACCTCGACGAACGCCACGGCGCGGGCGCCAGCGGGCAACGCCTCGAGTCCGGCGCTGATCGCAGGCAGGCCTGCTTCGTCGCCGACGAAGAGGTGCCAGTCGGCGTCGGGATCTGGCGCGTATGCCCCGTTGGGCCCGCGCAGGTGCATCAGGTCACCGGGCTCGGCGTACGCAGCCCAAGGGCCGGCGATGCCTTCGTCACCGTGCACCACGAAGTCGATCGCGACCTCCTGCGCCTTCGGGTCGACCCACCGGATCGTGTATGTCCGCAGCACCGGCCACGCCTCGTGAGGCATCGTCTCGCGCACCGCGTCGAGGTCCAAGGGCTCGGGATACGTGTATCCCGCGGCGAGGAAGACGAGCTTGACGTACTCGTCGGTGAACGAGCCGCTGAGTGACTGGTGGCGGCTCAGGAACTCGGGGAATCCGTCGCCGCCGAACACGACGCGTCGCATCGAGGGCGCCACGAATTCGGTCCGGATCACGGTCAGTTGGACGGGAAGGGTCTTGCTCACTTGTGTAGCCTACTGGCGTGACCCACGGCATCGACATGACGCAGTTCGACCCCTCCATCCGCGTTCAAGACGACCTGTTCCGACATGTCAACGGCCCCTGGCTGCGCACAGCCGAGATCAAGCCCGATCGGGCCACCGCCGGCTCGTTCGTGACACTCGTCGACGAGGCCGAGGCCAAGGTCCGCGAGATCATCGAGACCGCGAGCAAGGCGCCCGAGGACGACGAGCAGCGCAAGATCGGCGACCTCTACGCGAGCTTCATGGACGAGGACCGCGTCGAGGCGCTCGGTGCTTCGCCGCTCGAGGGTGAGCTCGCCCAGGTCGATGCGATCACCGACATCGCCGTCTTCATCGCGACGCTCGGCACGCTGGACCGCCAGGGTGTCGGCAGCGTCTTCGGCATGTACATCGGCCCCGACAGCGGCCAGCCCGATCGCTACGTGACGCATCTGGGCCAGGGCGGCATCGGCCTGCCCGACGAGGCCTACTACCGCGAGGAGAGCTCGGCTGCGATCCGCGAGGCGTACGTCGGACACCTCACGACGATGCTCGGTCTGGCCGGACTCGACGACACCGCGGCGCGCGCGCAGCGCATCATGGACCTCGAGACCCGTCTTGCGAAGTTCCACTGGGACCGCGTCGAGTCCCGCGACGCGCAGAAGACCTACAACCTCAAGACGCTCGAGGGCCTGCAGACGCTCGCCCCGTCGTTCGACTGGAGCACGTGGTCCGAGGCCGCGAAGATCCCCGCGCCCGTGATCGCCGAGGTCGTGGTCGCGCAACCGTCCTATCTCGAGGGGCTCGAGACGCTGCTCGTCCCGGACGAGCTCGAGGCCTGGAAGGACTGGCTGCGCTGGCAGGTCGTCCACAGCGCCTCGCCCTACCTGTCGTCCGCATTCGTCAACGCCAACTTCGAGTTCTACGGCAAGACCCTCAGCGGCACCGACGAGCTGCGCCCCCGCTGGAAGCGCGGCGTCGGCTTCGTCGAGGGTGCGATGGGCGAGGCGGTCGGCAAGATCTACGTACGCACGGAGTTCCCGCCCACCTCCAAGGAGCGGATGACCGAGCTGATCGACAACCTCCTCGAGGCCTACCGGCAGAGCATCTCCGCGCTGCCGTGGATGAGCGACGAGACCAAGAAGCAGGCGCACGAGAAGCTCGACACCTTCAACCCCAAGATCGGGCACCCCGACGAGTTCAAGGACTACTCGGCCCTCGATACCGCGCCCGACGACCTGCTCGGCAACGCCCGCCGCGCCATCGCCGTGGCGACCGACCGCGAGCTCGCCAAGATCGGCTCGCCGATCGACCGCGACGAGTGGTACATGACGCCGCAGACCGTCAACGCCTACTACAACCCGACGATGAACGAGATCGTCTTCCCCGCCGCGATCCTGCAGCCACCGTTCTTCCACGCCGACGCCGACGACGCGGTCAACTACGGCGCGATCGGCGCGGTCATCGGGCACGAGATCGGCCACGGCTTCGACGACCAGGGCTCGCAGTACGACGGCACCGGGGCGCTGCGCAACTGGTGGACCGACGAGGACCGCGAATCCTTCGAGAAGCTCACGTCAGCCCTCATCGCCCAGTACGACGCTCTGTCGCCCGAAGGCGCCGATGATCGCACGGTCAACGGCTCGCTCACGATCGGCGAGAACATCGGCGATCTCGGCGGCCTCGGCATCGCCTACCAGGCGTTCCGGCTCACCAATCCCGATGACACCGAGATCGACGGGCTGACCCCCGACCAGAGGTTCTTCATCTCCTGGGCGCAGGCCTGGCAGTCCAAGGTACGTCCGGCCGAGACGGTGCGCCGGCTCACGGTCGACCCGCACTCGCCGCCGGAGTTCCGGTGCAACCAGGTCGTCAGCAACATCGGCGCCTTCTACGAGGCGTTCGGCGTCACCGCCGACGACGCCCTCTGGCTCGAAGAAGCAGACCGCGTCACGATCTGGTGAGCCGCTAGATTGCTCGGGTGACCTCACCTTCCGATCCGGCGCAGCGGCGGATCGTCGCGGTTCTTTCGCTGGTGCAGGTCATCGGCGGGGTCGGCAACGGCGCCGGTCTCGCGGTCGGAGCGATCCTCGTCAAGGACGTCAGCGGCTCCTCCGGCTGGGCCGGCATGGCGGTCGTGATGCTGACTCTCGGGGCCGCCGCATTCACGATCCCGCTCTCCTCGATCGCGGCGCGCACAGGCCGCCGCCCGGCCCTCACCCTCGGCTGGCTGAGCGGAGCCGTCGGTGCCGCCATCGTGGTCCTCGGCGCCGAGCTGGAGTCGCTGTGGGTCATCCTGGCCGGCCTGACGTTGTTCGGCGCCAGCACAGCGGCCAACCTGCAGTCCCGCTTCGCTGCCGTCGACCGGGCTGCTCCGGACCAGATCGGTCGCGCCCTGTCACTCGTGGTGTGGTCCACGACAGTCGGAGCGGTCGTCGGCCCCAACCTCACCGGTCCGGGTGCGGCGTTCGCCGATCAGCTGGGACTCCCCGACCTCGCCGGGCCCGTGGTGTTCTCGGCGGCCGGCTTCGCGGTCGCCGGGGTCCTGACCTTCCTCCTGCTGCGCCCTGATCCCCTGGTGCACGCGGCCGATGCGGCGCCGGCGGCCCGCGGCATACGCGCTGCCCTCCCCCACATCCGCGGTCGAACATTCACGGCGATCTGGGCGATCGGGTCGTCGCACGCCGTGATGGTCGCCGTCATGGCGCTGACCTCGGTCCACATGGAGGACCATGGCTCTGCCCTCTCGGTCATCGGCCTGACGATCAGCCTGCACATCGCCGGCATGTTCGCCCTGTCGCCCCTCATGGGGTGGCTCAGCGACGGCTGGGGCGCCGACCGGACGATCCTGCTCGGTCAGTCGATCCTGTTGGTCGCGGTGGCGATCGCCGGCACGTCAGGCCACTCGGACGTCCAGATCACGATCGGCCTCGTGCTGCTCGGCATCGGCTGGTCGGCATCCGTCATCGCGGGTGCGGCCAAGCTCACGGCGTCGCTCGCCGTCGAGAACCGCCCGGTCGTGCAGGGGTTCTCCGACCTGGTGATGAACCTGTCCGGCGCCCTCGGCGGCCTGCTGGCGGGCATCGTGGTCGCGCTGAGCGGCTACGGCACCCTCAACGCGGCCGCGGCCGTGCTGACGCTGCCGGTCATCGCGCTGGTGCTGTCGGGCCGCCGGGTTGCCGCCACAGCGGCCTAGTCGGCGCCGCGCGAGACCAGGGCGGGTTGCTTGGGTCGTCCCGGCAGCTTGTCGACGATCGGGTCCGTGACGTCGAAGAACAGGTCGGCGACGGGCCTCAGCTTTTCGCGGATCCACCTGTCGAACAGGATGAACGTCGAGGTGCTCACGAAGATCGCATCGAACGCGATCATCGACAGCGAGAACCACGGCAGCGCCATGAGCACCGCGATCGACAGGTGGAACATGATCGCGCAGAAGATCGCGACGCGTCGCGCGATCGGGTGCAGCAGCGCGAATCCGAAGCCGATCTGCACGCACATCGCGACGTACGTTGACAGTCCGACCATCACTCCGACGTGGGTGAACGCGTCGGTGAGGAACGGGAACGGCTTGTACTCCTGCAGCTGCAGCGGATAGTAGAGCGCCGTGCCGTGGTACCAGAGCGATCCTTGTGCCTTGAACCAGCCGGCCGAGAAGTAGATCATGATGAGCTGCCACGCCAGCGCGATGAGCACGACGTTGTGGACGCCGTTGGTGAACCACAGCGGAAGCACACGGTGGCCGTTGTAGGCATTCTTGATGGCAGCACCAAGAGCGCCGATTCCCCGGCCCATCGGTTCGGGCCGGGTCCGCGCTCGTCTGCGAGCGTCGAGCGACCAGTGCTCGCTGGTGTTCATGAACAGGATCAGGAAGATCCCGACGCGCAGGATGTTGTCGCCCTGGTCGCCGAGGACCGGGATGCGCTCGATGATCGAGACGTGCCCGATCAGCATGAGGATGCCGACCAGCCGGGTGTGCCAGCCGACGACCCAGCACGCCGCCAGGCCGATGACCGCGACGTAGAACGCCAGGAACGTGGTGGAGCCGAGGCCTTGGACCAGTTCAGGCTGCCAGAAGCTCCCGGCCTCTCGAAGGTGTTCGTCCCAGACGGCTCCCCGCCCGAAGACGAGCTCCCGCACCCTGAAGTTCGTGACCAGGAGTCCGACGACCGCACAGCCGGACAGGATCCGCGCCAGCGCCACGCCGTAGAGAGCGTGCTTGTCGGTGAAGACCCATGTCTCGACCATGTCGCGCCACTCCCGCACCAGGTCGAGCACCTTCGCCGCGATCGCGCGCACCATCACTCGCCGACCTTGGCGGAAGATCCGGCGGGCGCTCTTGGCACGTACGCGTTGAACGCCTTCTGAGCTGCAGCGTCGCCCTTGATCGCTGCGCGCCAGCCGACGTGGGTGAAGGTGAGAGGGACGTCGGCGTAGCTGGACTCGTTGCGGACGGCATACCGCGGCACCGAGCGGCGGCCGACCCGCAGCTCGACGGCCGTCACATCGTCACCCCAGCGCGCGATCGCGTACATCGTGCTGAACCGGACCAGCCTCTCCTCGGTCGACAGATAGCTGCCGACCGCCTGCTCCCCCACGGGACCGGCGTTGTTGGCCGAGACCAGGCGCCGTTGAAGGGTGCCGCCGCGGTCCTGATCGCAGGTCGGCCGCGACGATCCCTCGTTGGACGTCGTTGAAGGAGGCGACGCTCTGGATCAGGTCACTGCCCACCCGGCGCGTCACCGCATGGATGCGTGAGGGGTTGACCAGGTGCAGGACGCGACGGTCCTCGTCGGCCGTGATGTCGTACCACTCGGTCGTCTCGCCCGCACGACCGTCCGATCCACCCAACGTCGCCCGCACCTGGACGTTCTCTCCGGCGCGGCGTGGCACGGGCGCGAAGATCGACCAGGACTGCTGAAAGCTGACGTAGTCGTTGTTGATGTAGGCCGACACCCGCTCATTGCCCACCGCGTCGCGGACCGGGTTGCTCGGCATCACCCACATCAGCACCAGGAACGAGTGCACCGCGAGCAGGATCGCCAGGAACAGGACCCAGACCCGACGGGAGGCGGGCGGAATCGAGGTCGCGTGACGTGAAGGACTCGTCATGGCGAACGCTCAGGGCCGCCGGAGAACTGAGTAGCGAATCCAGTCGACGACAGGGAAGAAGACGCGATGGCGAACGGCGTCGAGCCAGTCCATCACGTCGTACCAACGCACAGCGAGCCAGTCCACGACGGGGGCGCTGAGGTCGCGGATCCGCTCGTCAAGTCTGACGAACGCGTCGGACGACGCGAAGAGGCACGTGACGCCGATCATCGCCAAGGAGCTCCACGGCGTACCGAAGACCACACCGAAGACGACATTCGCGACTATCGCGACGGCGACGATCGCTCCCCGGGCAGCCTTGTTGAGCAGCAACGGCGCGAAGAAGAGCTGGGTCAACAGGACGAGATAGGTCGCGAGGGCGAGGAGCACCGAGCTCTGGCTCAGGAGGTCCGACAACCACGGGAAGTGTCGATACTCCGGCAGCTGCAGCGTGTAGTAGAGCGCATTGCCGTGTTGCCACTCGCTCTCGGATGCCTTGTTGAGCCCGGCAGTCAGATAGACCAGCACGGTCTGGACGCCCAGACCGACGAGGCCGACGTTGTGCAGACTCGTCCACAGCCACGGCGGGAGCGCATCGTCGGTGCGCCGAGTCCGCGACCCGGAATCCTCCCGGCGGCGGCGCCGTCGTTCGTCCAGGGACCAGTGTTCATCGGTGCGCATGAGGAGCAGCCAGAGCAGGGTCAGCCGGATGAGATTGTCACCCTGGTCGCTCACCACGGGATTTTGCGCCACGATCGCGATGAACCCGATGAACGTCACGACGTTGGCAGCCTTGGTGTGCCAGCCCAGCACGAAGGCTGCTGCCGCCACCAGCGTCACGGTATAGATCAAGGTCACGAGGTCTGCGCTCACATTGCGCAGCAGCGCGATCTCGGGGAACGTGCTGACGGCGCGCGCCGGCTCAGCCCAAACGCTGCCGGGGCCGGCCCACATCTCGCGGGTGGAGAAGTTGGAAAGGAGCAGCCCGACGACGGACAACCCGACGCCGATCCGGCAGGCAGCAGCTGCCCAGGCCCCATGGAGGTCACTGAACAACCAGTCCTCGAGTCTGCGCTGGCGACTGGTCAACGACGCAGGCAACGACCGCCCCACCCGAACGTTCAGCACACTCTCACTTCTTCACGTAGGAGTCGAAGACGACCTGCGAGTCGTACGTCGCGCGATACGCCTTGCGATAGCCGAACGCGAACCACAGGTAGTCAACGTCTTTCAGGGTCTTCGACCCGCGATCAGCGTAGTCGGGAACAGTCCTGCGTCCCACGAGGTACTGCACCTCGAGGATCGTGTCGTCACCCCACCGAGACCGGGCGTACAACGACGCGAACTGCGTCGCCATCTCGTCGTACGCCATGTACATCTGGACGGCGGCACGATCCGGGCCCGCCTTGAGCAGGCGCTGTTCGAGCGTCGAGATGGGGGTCGTGATGTAGTTCGCCGTCACCAGCCTGCGCTGCGCAGGTGCCATGGCGTACATCGCGGCGTTGAGGTTCGTGGCCAGGCGGCGCGCGATGAGGTGGACACGGGCTTGGTTCACGTCGTGCCGGAGCGATCCGATATCGATCTTCGTCAAGTCGATCCACGGCGTCACCCGCGTCTTCTTCTTGCCGTCCGGTGTGGCCACGTTGGCCCGGATGCGGAAGGACTCGTCGACGCGCTGGGCTCGTGGGTCCAGACCGTCCCAGGACTGCTGAAAGTAGGGCTCGACGTACGAGCGGAGGGTCGAGCTCCCGACAGAGTCGCGGGCCGGGTTGGCCGGCGAGAGCCACAGTGCCAGAACGACGGAGTGCAGCGCCACCACCGCCACCAGGCCCACCATCAATCGCCTCTGCCACGGTCGCGGCGGCAGAGAGTCGCTCCGCGGTGTCGGCATGGACCCATCCTAGGTGTCGTGAGAGGCCGCATCATGCAGGCCTGAACGCACGACTGCCGGTGACCTGGAAGGCCACCGGCAGTCGTTGGAGCGACGTGATCAGGACTGCATCGAGCGCCGCTTCTCGTTCACCAGGATCGCGCTACCGAAGACCACGAACGCGAGTCCGAGGATCCACAGCGGGGCCAGGTTCGGCGCACCGGTGTCGGGCAGCGTGTCGTTCACGTCAGCGTCGGCATCAGCGTTCGTGTCCGAGTCCGAGTCCGAGTCGACAGCTGCGTCAGCATCCGTGTCCTCGTCCGAGTCGGCAACGGTGTCAGCCTGAACGTCCGAATCTTCCTGCGTGTCCGAATCCTCCTGCGCGTCAGCATTCGTGTCCGAATCCTGCTGCGCGTCAGCGTTCGTGTCCGAATCCTGCTGCGCGTCAGCATTCGTGTCCGAATCCTGCTGCGTGTCAGCGTCGGCCGCCGGACCAGCGTTCGGGCCACAGGTGACCTTGCCGAGGTCCAGCGAGTTGGCCGCACCGAGCAGCTCGAGGTGCAAAGCGGTCACCGAGATGGCGCCAGTCGTCGGCGAAACCGGGTCCTGGACGTTGACCTGACCGGAGACCAGCGGCTTGATGGCCTGGCCGATCGGGTTCAGCAGCGGCTGCTGGATCGCGTTGAACAAGGCTCCGACGACGTCCTGCTTGATCGTCGGGAGGACCAGGTTCAAGAAGTCGAGCGCTCCACCAAGGCTGGTGTTCAGCGAGGCGATGACTCCGTCGATCGCGTCATCCACGATCTGCTTCGCGGCCGACTCGGCAGCCGCGTCGCTGATGATCAGGTCCGAGTTCGGCGTCGTCGAGACGTTGAGCGGCACGTTGATGGCTGCGTCGCCGGTGCCGACGGTCAGCGTGAGCGGCGCGACGGTGCTCGAACCACTTGCGGCGCCCGGAGTCGCATCACAGGTCGACGAGATCGTGCCGGTCTTGAGCGAGATCGGCAGCACGCCGTCGATCGTGCCCAGTGCGTCCTGCAGCGCGTCGTCGACCGGGCCGAGGACCAGGCTGAGTTGCTGCGCGGTGAGTCCGAGCGGCTTGAGGATCGCGTCGAGCACGACGCTTGAGTTGATGTTGGCGAGTCCGTCGACGATCTTCGTCAGGTCGAGCGACGGTCCCAAGGGAGCGATGTCGATCGGTGCGACCGTGGCGTCTGCGTGCGAGGCGCCGGCAGCGCTGGCCGTCGCGTTCTGCGAGTAGGCATCGATGCCGGGGGTGTCGAGGCCGTTTCCGCAGTCACCCGTCGCGGTGCCGGTCGGGAACACGGCGTCGCACTCTCCGCCGTCAAGCACGGGGTTGAACAGTGGGCCGGTGCCCTTTACCGCACTAGCCGTGGCCTGTGAGACCGGGTCGTCAGCGCCGTTTGCCGAGAACGACAGGCCTGCGGTGACGATCAACGTCACGAGGCCCACCGCCAGAGAATTCTTGGCGAGCTTGTTCTTCATACGAGGAGATCCCCTTGCGTGTTTGTGGGAGTTGCTGCAACAACAACGAACGCGGGCTCGATAGGTTATCCGTTTTACCCGTTACAGGCTGTTCGAGCACCGCGGGCAATTTAACCACATTCTCAGATTTGAGGTCGCCACCCGCGCCGCCCACTGAGACGTGTCACTTCTCGGCGGTTGCCAGATCCTTGCGGCCCGATCGCCGGTCCTCGACCCACCGCGCAGCGCGCTCCCACGAGGCGTCGCTGACCAGAATCATGTCGACCGCGATCATCACCAGCGAGAAGTAAAGAATGCCCATGAAGATGCCGATCCCGAGGTGCATCCCGGTGATGAGGATCAGGGCCACGAAACGTGTGGGGCGATAGAGCAGCAGCACGGGGAAGAACAGCTGGACGACGATGGCCATGTAGGTCGCGCCCGAGATGATCGGCGCCGCTCGTGTAGACCGGGTGGAGCACGTCGTGCCACGGCGAGTACGCCTCGGTCTGCAGCGGATAGTAGACGGCCGTGCCGTTCTTCCATACCTCGCTCTGCAGCTTCCAGAAGGCTGAGCCGACGTAGACCATCACGACCTGGTGCATGATCAGGATCATCGCCAGGTTGTGCAGGGTGCGTTGAACCAGTCGGGCATCAGCGGTCGCACCGCCCCCCGCTCGGCTCGCAGTCTGGCATCGATCGACCACCGCTGCCCGGCGTCGGTGAAGCACAGGTAGAGCATGACCATGCGCAGCACGGCGTCGCCACCCGAGCCGACGAACGGGTTGGCCACGTAGAGCGACATCCAGAGCAACAGCGTCATGAAGGTCGACCGGACGCGTGTAGAGCCCGAGCATCAGGAGGATGCCGAAAAGGATCGTGACGAGGTACGCCAGGTCGAATCCCACGCCGCCGATCTCCTTGAACAGCCCGAGGAATCCCGGCCACTCCTTGGAGTTCGCGGACCAGCTCGGTCCACCGGGCGCCGTCACCCCAGGTGTAGTGGCGGTCGGGCCAGTTGACCAGGAGCTGGCTTGCGACGATGAATCCGAGGATCATCCGCGTGACGGCGAGTCCGTACAGTCGAGTGCTTGGCGCCGGTCAGCCATTCGCATGGCCCGCGCGATCACCGGTGCCTCCGGTAGAAGTCGGCGACGACGCGGCGTTCGGCGGTGCCGCCCGGGTAGGCGGCCGCCAGCCGCTCGGCTGCTGGGTCTCGGCAGGTCGTCGCCGCGTCCCGCTGCGCCTTGCGGCTCGTTGCGATGCGGCGTATGGCACGACCTCCTGCCGTTGGAGGGCGTAACGCACGGCGGTGAAGTGCCGGCCAGGCTATCGGCTTGGAGGGCGTCCGTCGCCAGCTGTGTCGTGGCCCGCTCGTAACGCAGGTAGGTGCCGACGGTGAGCGGGTTGTCGCCGAGCGCCAGGAGCTGGGTGCGGAGCTCGGCCCAGTCGGCGGCGCGTCCTGGGTCGGTGCTGAGTGTTGCGGTCTGCTGCTCGCTCGTGAGCCGTTTGCGCGTCGAACCGAGGGGGCTGAACAGCTTGTTCGTGATGTAGCCGGCTCGGCCGCCGACCAGTCGGTGGTGCACCAGGTCGAGCTCGACCGTGGTCCAGTCCAGCCACGGCGTCTGCTTGTCCCGGCCATCGCATCCTTGTAGGAGCCCTGGAACAGGACGTCGCGGTCCTCGCCACCGGGTTGGGCGCGAACAGTCGCCAGTTCTGGGTGAAGTAGGGGTTGAGGTACGTGACGTGGGGACGTGCGGCGTCCGAGTAGCGGTTGGGCGGGAGCGCCGCCAGCGTCACGCTGACCAGCTGGATCAGGGCGACGATGCAGGCAGCGGAGACGAAGACCGTCCGAAGAGTCACCCTTGGCACGCGCACACCGTACCAATGACCCACGCGTCGTCCGGCTCACGTCGTGACTCCGTCGCGCGCGGTCGTGCCTGAGGCCCGCCCCATCCTCACCGGCACCGGGAGACGGGACGCACGCTCCTCCTCGAATCACTGTCGGTAAACAAGCCACGAGGCCCGAGCAAAGAGCGCTCGGGCCTCGTGATCTTGTGGAGCATAGGAGATTCGAACTCCTGACCTCTTCCATGCCATGGAAGCGCGCTACCAACTGCGCCAATGCCCCGCTGCAGCCCGTGTGTTGGGCCTCGCCAATGTTAGCCGCTGACCCCACGCATGCCCAAACCGGGTCACTCGTCGTCCGAGAGCACGGGCTCCGGCAGCGTTCCGGCATTCCACTCCGTGAGGCGCCACTGGAACCAGTCCTTGTGGCGCGACTCCTCGAGCACCGACCACGCGCAGTTGCCGAGCCCACCGAACGTGCCCCAGTGCGCCTCAGGAATGTCGAGGAATGCGCACGCACCCGTGCGGAGGACGGCTCCGTGCGCCACGACGACCATGACTCCCTCGGGCGGCAGGTCGTCGAGCAGGTCGTGCAGGGCAGCGGCGAACCGGTCCCCCGCCTGCCGGTGCGTCTCGCTGCCGGGGATCTGGGTCTCGTCGCCCTCGACCCACGCCTGCATGCCATCAGGAAACGCCGTCCACGCCTCCCGCCACGTGAGGCCTTCGCGCTCGCCGAAGTTGAGCTCCCGCAGGCGTGGATCGAGCTCGACCTCAGTGCCGGTCAGCTCACCCAGCATCCGTGCCGTGTCGGCGGCGCGTACGAGATCCGAGCTGACGATGCGGTCGGGCCTGAGGGCAGCAAGCCGTGCGGCGGCCGCCTTGGCCTGCGCCTTCCCCACCTCGTCGAGCGGGATGTCGCTCTGCCCCTGGACGCGTCCCTCGACATTCCACTGCGTGCGACCGTGGCGCCAGAGGATCACCTGGCGAGTCGTCATGACAGCGGAACCACCGGGCAGTCGCTCCACAGCCGCTCGAGTGCGTAGAACACGCGCTCGTCCTGGTGCTGGATGTGCACCACGATGTCGGCGAAGTCGAGCAGGACCCAGCGACCTTCCCGCTCACCCTCGCGGCGTACGGCCTTGGCGCCGAGCTCGATCATGCGCTCCTCGATGGCGTCCTGCACGGCCCTGACCTGGCGCGGGCTCGAGGCGGAGCACAGCAGGAAGACATCGGTGATGGCCAGGAGCTCGGACACGTCGAACGCGATGATGTCCTGCGCCAGCTTGTCCTCGGCAGCGGCAGCCGCTGCCTTCGTGAGCTCGACGGCACGTTCTGTCGCAGTCATGCAGAGTTCTTTCCGGTAGAGCTCGTGCTTGCCGATGTACTGCACGACGCCGTCGGGCACGAGGTACCAGACCGGCTCACCGCGCTCGACGCGCTGACGGCAGTCCGTCGACGAGATGGTCAGGGCGGGGATCTCCACCAGGGTGATGCGGTCCTTGGGCAGGCCTTCGAGCGACGAGTCGGTGAGCTCGTGGCCCGGTCGCGTACAGCCGACGAAGTGTGCCAGCTTGAACAGCTCCTCGTGGTCCTGCCACGTGAGGAGCGCCGCCATGGCGTCGGCGCCGGTGATGAAGTAGAGGTCGGCGTCGGGGTGCAACGCCTTGAGCTCGCGCAACGTGTCGATCGTGTAGGTCAGACCGACCCGGTCGATGTCGACGCGGCTGACCTCGAAGCGAGGGTTGGCCGCCGTCGCGATGACGGTCATCAGGTAGCGGTGCTCGGCCGGCGAGACCTCGCGATCGGCCTTCTGCCAGGGCTCCCCCGTCGGCACGAAGATGACCTCGTCGAGGTCGAACCACGACTGCACCTCACTCGCAGCGACGAGGTGGCCGTGATGGATCGGGTCGAACGTGCCGCCCATGATGCCGACGCGTCGGCGCTCCGTGCCCTCGCTGCGGGTCATGCCTTTCAGGAGTGCTCGCGACCCTTGCCGAACGACAGCAGACCCAGCACCAGGACGATCAGGATCGCGAGAGCGATGCCGCCAACTGCCCAGGGGTCGATGCCGATGTCGCGAAGGGGCTCTTCGGCCGCCACGAGGTTCGAGAACATGCCGCCAATCTATCGCACGTGCCCGGAGCCGGTGACGACGTAGGTCGTGGTCGTCATCTCGGTCAGGCCCATCGGGCCACGCGCGTGCAGCTTCTGGGTCGAGATGCCGATCTCGGCACCGAAGCCGAACTCTCCGCCGTCGGTGAAGCGGGTGGACGCGTTGACCATCACTGCCGCGGAGTCGACGCCGGCGGTGAACCGCGACGAGGCGGCCAGGGACGAGGTGACGATCGCCTCGGTGTGTCCCGAGGAGAACGTACGGATGTGCTCGATCGCATCATCGATCGAGTCGACGACCCGGGCCGAGATGTCGAGCGAGAGGTACTCGGCGGCATAGTCGTCGTCGGTCGCCGGCACGATGTCGGCCTGGACGGCACAGAACGACTCGTCGCCGTGGATCGTCACGCCTTCGCGCCTGCAGCGCCGCGACGACTCGCGGGAGGAACGCGTCGGCGACGGCCTTGTGCACCAGCAGCGACTCGGCCGCGTTGCAGACGCTCGTGCGATGGGTCTTGGAGTTGAGGACGATGTCCAGCGCCATGTCGAGATCGGCGTCCGCGTCGACATAGACGTGGCAGTTGCCCACACCGGTCTCGATGACCGGGACGGTCGAGTCCTCCACGACAGCGCGGATGAGGCCGGCGCCACCGCGCGGGATGACGAGGTCGACGAGGCCGCGAGCCTGCATCAGGTGCGTCGCCGAGGAGCGGTCGTCAGTGGGGATCATCTGGATCGCGTCGGCCGGCAGCCCCGCCTCGGCAAGCGCGCTGCGCATGATCTCGATGATCGCGGCGTTCGAGCGGGCTGCCGACGCCGAGCCACGCAGCAGCACGGCGCTGCCGGCCTTGAGACAGATCCCTGCGGCATCGGCGGTGACGTTGGGCCGGCCCTCGTAGATCATGCCGATGACACCCATCGGGACGCGGATCTGCTGCATGCGCAGGCCGTTGGGGAGGGTGGAGCCGCGTACGACCTCGCCGACGGGGTCCGGCAGCGCGGCGATGTCCCGGAGCCCGTCAGCGAACGCGGCGACGCGCGACGGGTCGAGGCGCAGCCGGTCGATCACGTTCTCCTCCGTGCCGCCGGCGCGAGCCGTCTCGACGTCGAGCTCGTTGGCGGCGACGATCGTGTCGGTGCCCGCGACGAGTGCGTCTGCCATGGCGATCAGGGCGGCGTCCTTGCCCGATCGCGGCGTCATCGCCAGCGTTGCGGCGGCGACGCGGGCACGACGGGCTGCGGCGTGGACCTGGTCCTTCATGCGGCTCTCCTGCGGGTTCATCGTCAGATCACCATCATGTCGTCTCGGTGGACGACCTCACGCTCGTACTCCGCCCCGAGCTCGGCGGCCAGATCGCGCGTCGACCGTCCGAGCAGACTGGGCAGCTCGGCGCTGTCGTAGTTGACGATGCCGCGAGCGATCACGACGTCGTCAGGACCGATGAGGTCGACGGGGTCGCCGGCCACGAAGGTGCCGCTGACTCCTGTGATGCCGGCGGGGAGCAGCGAGGCCTTGCGGACGACCAAGGCCCGCACCGCTCCGGCATCGAGATGCACGCCGCCCTTGGTGTTGCTGGCGTGCGCGAGCCACAGGAGCCGGGTCGGGCGACGGCGTCCGGTGGGGTGGAACGTGGTGCCGACCGACTGCCCCTCGAGGGCCGCGGCGGCTTGCGGCGCGGACGTCAGGACGACCGGGATGCCTGCGCCCGTCGCGATGCGCGCGGCCTCGATCTTGGTGACCATGCCACCGGTGCCGATCGCCGACGCGCTCGGACGGACGATGTCGAGCTCGGCGATGTCGGCCTCACCATGGACGTCCGTGACGATGCTGGCGCCGTCGCGCCGCGGATCACCGTCGTAGAGCCCGTCGACGTCGGAGAGCAGCACGAGCAGGTCGGCATGGACGAGATGCGACACGAGCGCCGCGAGCCGGTCGTTGTCACCGAAGCGGATCTCGCTCGTCGCCACGGTGTCGTTCTCGTTGACGATCGGCACGACGCCGAGCTCGAGCAGCCGCGCGAACGTCTGGTAGGCGTTGCGGTAGTGGCTGCGGCGGGTGACGTCATCGGCCGTCAGCAGCACCTGGCCGACGACGAGCTCGTGCAGGGCGAACCGCTGGGCGTACCTGGCGATCAGCGCGCCCTGGCCGACGCTCGCCGCAGCCTGCTGGGTCGCCAGGTCGCGGGGGCGGCGCGGCAGCGACAGCGGCGCGAGGCCGGCCGCGATCGCACCCGAGCTGACCAGGACGATCTCGTCGCCGCGCGCGCGACCAGCCGCGAGCGCGTCGACCAACGCGTCGACGCGTTGCCCGTCGAGGCCGCCCTCAGCCGAGCTGAGCGAGGACGATCCGACCTTGACGACGATCCGACTCATCAGCGCGGATCCTCGTCGGCGAGCTCACCGTCCGGACCTTCATCAGCCAGGTCAGGATCATCCTCGGGGAAGCTCCAGCTGTCCTGAGCCTGTCGAAGGGTCGGCGCCGCGACCCTCTTCGCGCGCTTCGCGCTTCTCGGCCTCGTACGCCCGTCGGGCGGCGAGCTCCTCGCGCCGCTGCACGTTGGTGCGGCGATCGGACTGGTCGATGCGCAGGTCCTCGCCACGGCGCCCGAGCACCTCGGCGCCGGCCGGGATCTGGGGATCGAAGTCGAACATGACGGCGTCGTTCTCGTCGCCGATGATGACGTCGTCGCCGGCCTTGGCGCCGAGCTTGAGCAGCTCGTCCTCGACGCCCAGGCGGTTGAGCCGGTCGGCGAGGAAGCCGACCGCCTCGTCGTTGCTGAAGTCGGTCTGGCGAACCCAGCGCTTGGGCTTGTCGCCGCGGACGACCCACTGGCCGTCGCGCTGGGTGATCGTGAACTCGCGTCCGACGCCCGCCTCGGCCTTGGGCCGCAGCACGATCCGGGTGACCTCGGCGACCGGATCGGCCGCGCGGCGAGACGCCACGATCTCGGCCATCGCGAACGAGAGCTCGCGCAGACCCGCATGGCTGGCTGCTGAGACGTCGAAGACGTCGAGACCGCGAGCCTCGAGATCGGCACGGACGAACTCGGCGATCTCCTTGGCGTCCGGGACATCGGTCTTGTTGAGCGCCACGAGGCGGGGGCGGTCGCTCAGGTCGCTGCCGGTCGTCTCGGCATACTTGGTGAGCTCTGCCTCGATGACGTCGAGGTCGGTCAGCGGGTCGCGTCCGGGGTCGACCGTCGCGCAGTCGATGACGTGCACCAGCGCGGCGCACCGCTCGACGTGGCGCAGGAAGTCGTGGCCGAGTCCCCGTCCCTCGCTGGCGCCCTCGATGAGTCCGGGCACGTCGGCGACGGTGAATGTCGTGGAGCCCGCCGTGACGACGCCGAGGTTGGGCACGAGCGTCGTGAACGGGTAGTCGGCGATCTTGGGCCGGGCGCGCGACAGGGCGGCGATGAGGCTGGACTTGCCGGCGCTCGGGAAGCCCACCAGGCCGATGTCGGCGACGACCTTGAGCTCGAGGGTGAACACGAGCTCGTCGCCGGGCTCGCCCTTGAGCGCGAAACCGGGGGCCTTGCGCTTGGACGATGCGAGGGCGGCGTTGCCGAGCCCGCCACGACCGCCGGCGGCGATGACCAGCTCGGTGCCGGGGCCGACGAGATCCGCGAGGACTTCGCCCTGCTCGTTGCGGACGACGGTGCCGTCGGGCACCCGGAGCACGAGGTCCTCGCCGTTGCTGCCGCTGCGGTTGCTGCCGGCGCCCGGAGCGCCGTTGGTGGCCTTGCGGTGGGGCTCGTGGTGATAGTCGACGAGGGTCGTCACGTCGGCGGCGACGCGCAGGATGACGTCGCCGCCGTGCCCGCCGTTGCCGCCGTCAGGACCGCCGAGCGGCTTGAACTTCTCGCGGTGGACCGAGGCCACACCGTCACCGCCGGACCCGGCCGTGACATGGAGCGTGACCTTGTCGACGAAGCTGGGGACAGCCACCGGCCGCTCCTTTCGTGTGGGCCCTGGGGGCCGGACTGGCCTGTTGGGCTTGAAATGGGACGAAGGGGCAGCCCGCAGCTGCGGACTGCCCCTTCAAAGAGAGTGTTCGCTCGTGTTACTCCGCCGGGACGCCGGGGACGATGTTGACGACCTTGCGTCCACGACGACGGCCGAACTCCACCGAGCCTGCGGACAGCGCGAAGAGCGTGTCGTCGCCGCCACGGCCGACGTTGGTGCCGGGGTGGAAGTGCGTGCCACGCTGACGGACGATGATCTCGCCGGCGTTGACGAGCTGACCGCCGAAGCGCTTGACGCCGAGGCGCTGTGAGTTGGAATCGCGGCCGTTCTTGGTGGAGGCTGCGCCCTTTTTGTGTGCCATGTGCTCAGTCCCCTACTTCTTGATCCCGGTGATCTTCACCTGGGTGTACTTCTGACGGTGACCCTGACGCTTCTTGTAGCCGGTCTTGTTCTTGTACTTCTGGATCACGATCTTGGGACCCTTGGAGAGGCCCAGGACCTCGGCGGTCACCGTGATCTTGGCGAGCGAGTCCGCGTCAGCGGTGACGGTGTCGCCGTCGACGAACAGCACCGCGGGAAGGGACAGCGTCTCGCCCTCGGCCTGTGCGACCTTGTCGATCTGGATGACGTCGCCGACGGCTACCTTCTGCTGGTTGCCGCCACTGCGGACGATTGCGTACACCACGGGATTCCTCACTCGTTTCAACTCTGGGGGCACGACCGCTGGAGAGCGGGACGCGCGAGAACGGCACGCAGAGCGCACCGAAGGACTAGTTTACGGAGCCTGACCCTCGCTGGTCAAAACGGGGTCGTCCCCGCCCTGGCCAGAAGGCTCAGAAGTCGTGCCGTTGCCGGGCGCGGCGGCGTTCTCGACGGGCGGCGGAGGGCCGGCCGGCTTGGACGCGGAACCGCGCTTGCGCGGGGTCTTCTTGGCCGGGGCCGCAGCCTCGACGTCGGGCGTACGCTCGACCGTCGGCGAGTCGCCCGACTGGCTGGCGTCGTCGGCCGGCTTGTTGTCCGCTGGCTTGTCCTCGGACTTGTTGTCGGCCGGCTTGTTGTCAGTCGGCTTGTTGTCGGCCGGCTTGTTGTCGGCCGGCTTGTCGTCGGGCTTGTCGTCGGCCCGCTTGTGGTCCGGCGCATGGTCGCCGCCGGACTCGTTGCGGCTCGAGTCGTTGCCGCCACGGCCCTGGTTGCCGCCACGGCCACCACCGTTGCCACCGCCGCCGCCGTTGCCACCACCGCGGCTGCCACGACCGCCACGGCGCTGCTCGTCCTTCTTGGGCTCGACCGGTGCGTCCTGGATCATGACGCCGCGACCGTTGCAGTGCTCGCACTCGTGGCTGAACGACTCGAGCAGGCCCGTGCCGATGCGCTTGCGGGTCATCTGCACGAGACCCAGCGACGTGACCTCGGCGACCTGGTGACGGGTGCGGTCACGGCCGAGGCACTCGACGAGCCGGCGGAGCACGAGGTCGCGGTTGCTCTCGAGGACCATGTCGATGAAGTCGACGACGATGATGCCGCCGATGTCGCGCAGCCGGAGCTGGCGCACGACCTCTTCGGCCGCCTCGAGGTTGTTCTTGGTGACGGTCTCCTCGAGGTTGCCCCCGGAGCCGGTGTACTTGCCGGTGTTGACGTCGACGACCGTCATCGCCTCGGTGCGGTCGATCACGAGCGAACCGCCCGACGGCAGGAAGACCTTGCGGTCGAGCGCCTTGTGGATCTGCTCGTCCAGCCGGTACGCCGTGAAGGCGTCCTTGCCGTCGGCGTTCTCCCAGCGCTTGACCCGCTCGGCGAGGTCGGGCGCGACATGGTCGATGTAGCCCTTGATCATGTCCCAGGCGTCGTCACCCTCGACGACGAGACCGTGGAAGTCCTCGTTGAACAGGTCGCGGACGACCTTGATCATCAGGTCGGGCTCGGAGTAGAGCAGCTCGGGCGCCTTGCCGGCTGCCACCTTGCCCTCGATGACTTCCCACCGGGCCGACAGCGCGGTGACGTCGCGGGTCAGCTGCTCCTCGGTCGCCCCTTCGGCAGCCGTGCGCACGATGACGCCGGTGTCGTCGGGGAGGACCTCCTTGAGGAGGGTCTTGAGCCGGGCGCGCTCGTTCTCGGGCAGCTTGCGGGAGATGCCGCTGGTCTGGCCGCCGGGAACCAGGACCAGGAAGCGGCCGGGAAGGCTGATCTGGCTCGTGAGCCGGGCGCCCTTCTGGCCGATCGGGTCCTTGGAGACCTGCACCAGGATCGTCTGGCCGGGCTTGAGAGCGTCCTCGATCTTGCGCTGCTTGCCGTTGCCGAGCGTGGTCCAGTCGACCTCACCGGCGTAGAGCACGGCGTTGCGGCCGGCGCCGATGTCGACGAAGGCGGCCTCCATGCTCGGCAGGACGTTCTGGACCTTGCCGAGGTAGACGTTGCCGATGATCGAGATCTGCGACTCGCGGGCGACGTAGTGCTCGACCAGGACGTTGTCCTCGATCACCGCGATCTGCGTGTAGTCGTCGCGCTGGCGCACGACCATCTCGCGCTTGACCGACTCGCGACGGGCCAGGAACTCGGCCTCGGAGACGATCGGGGCGCGGCGACGGCCGGCCTCGCGGCCTTCGCGACGGCGCTGCTTCTTGGCCTCGAGGCGCGTCGAGCCGGCGACACCCGTGATCTCGTCCTCGGCGGTGCGCCCGTTGCGGACGCGGACGACGGTGTTCTCGGGATCGTCGGGCGAGGCGTCTGCACCTTCGCCCGCGCGGGCGCGGCGACGACGACGGCGGGTGTCGCCGTTGCCGTCGTCCTCGGACTCGTCGTCCTCGGCTGCTGTCGCTGTCGTTGGAGGCTTCGTCGCCCTCGTTGTCGCCCTTGCGGCGACGGCGGCCTCCGCGACTGCGGCGGCGACGCTTGGGCGCATCGGGATCGTCGTCGTCCTCGTCGTCCGAGTCGTTGTCGGAGTCGGCCTGGACAGGCTTGGGGCGAGCGGGCGCAAGGCCGGGCTCGGGCGCCTTGAACATGGCCGCGGTCGCGGAGACCGGTGCGGACTTCTCGGCCGCCTCGCCGTCATCCTTCGCGGCAGCGGTCTTCTTGGCGGCCTTCTTGCGCGGGGCGTTCTTGGCCGGAGCCTCGTCCTTGTCCGCGTCGACCGGCTCGTCCTTGGCTGCGGACTGTTCCTTGGCGGCCGCACGCTTGGCGGGGGCCTTCTTGGCCTGCGGATCGGCCGGAGCGTCGTCCTCGGCGGTGTCGCCTTGGCCTTGGCCTTGGCCTTGGGCGGCGCAACGGGGGCGGCGAAGCTGACTGCTGCTGGCGGTCCGGCTGGGCGGCCGGCGGCCCGGCGTCGTACGGGCTGGGATTCTGTGGTGGTTTCAGCGGGTGTTTCGTTGTCGTCGAGCATGTGCTCTCCTTCGCCCGAGGCCGATCGAGATCGGTCTGGGCACGTCTGCGGCCCGGCAAGCGGGCCTTAAGCCTTCGGTCAACCCCTGCGCCACGCGCCGGGGTGTTGACGGGTTCCTCGGCCTGTCACATCAGCTCCCACACTCACCGCCGCGGTCGGCACCCGGTCAGGATGCGTCGCGGTCGAAGGCAAATGGATCGCCTACCGTGCCGGTCTCTGTGTCCAGAGGGCCCTGGGCCAAGCGAGTCGCGATGGGCGTCTGCTCGACCTCGAGGCCGCCGCTGGATCGGAGTCCGGCGAGAACGTCGTCCGGTCGTATCGACGGTGTGTCGTGTCGTACAACCACAGCCAGTATCGCACATGGGCCGTCGCGGGTCTCGTCGGAACGCGCCGACAGAGCCAGCACCGCGTCGCGGCAGTCGAGCGTACGGAGGCCTCGCTTCATCATGCGTTCGATCAGAACCTCGTCGGTGGCGAGGAACGCGGCGACCGCTGACTGAGCGTGCTCGGGGCTGACTCCAGGCAGTGCGATCTCCCAGGAGCTGGCCTGCAGACGCTCGGCAAGCGCGCCCGGCTTCGCCTCGACGACGTCGACGATGTCGAGCCCGTCCGGCAGCGCCGAGTCGAGCGCGGCCCGCACCTCGGCTGGGTCGCACGGTCTCGTCATCCCGATCTCGAGGTACTCCGCCTCGCTCGCGGCGCCGGTCGGCGACGCGTTGGCGTACGAGATCTTGGGATGGGGCGTGAACCCGGACGAGAAGCCGATCGGGATGCCCGCGCGGCGGACCGCTCGCTCGAACGCTCGCGCGAAGTCGCGGTGGCTGGTGAACCTCAGGCGGCCCCGCTTGGCGTAGCGGATGCGCAGCTTCTGCACGATCGGCAGCTGCGGGTTGGGGGCTTCGGGATTGGGCGTCCCCTCGAGCGTCGTCACCCGACGAGACTACCCGCGCGATCTTTGACCGAGACCCCACAGGGCAGGATGGGCCCAGTGACTCCCCACGCGTCCACACCGACCACTCGCGGGCGCCTGCTGGTCGGCGCGGCCATCGTGCTGCTGGCGCTCAACCTGCGAGTGGCGGTCGGCAGCCTCGGAGTCGTGCTGGGTCCGGTGCGCGACGACCTGGGCATCTCGACGGCCGTCGGCGGCATCCTCACGACGGTGCCGGTGATCTGCTTCGCGGTGTTCGGCGTCGGGGCCCACGGTGTCGTGACGCGCCTGGGCCTGCACCGTACGGCCGCTCTGGTGCTCGCGATGATCACCGTTGGACTCGTCGCCCGGGCCGTCGTGGACACCACAGCGCTGTTCCTGGTGTGCACCGTCATCGCGCTGGGCGGCGCTGCGATGGGCAACATCATCCTGCCGCCGCTGGTCAAGGTGCACTTCCCGGACCGACTCGCGCTGGTGAGCGCGCTCTACGGCGCTGCCCTCATGACCGGGGCAACCCTCGGCTCGATCTCGACGGTGCCGCTGTCCGACGTGCTCGGGGGCTGGCGAGGAGGCCTGGGCATCTGGGCGGCTCTCTCGTTCGTCGCGTTGATCCCGTGGCTCGCGTTCGTGCGGCACGACGTGCGCACCGACCTGACGACGGCGGACCGGATGGCCATCCGGGACGTCGTACGCTCACCGCTGGCCTGGGCCATGGTCCTGCTGTTCGGCTCCCAGTCGGCCGGCGCTTACGCCCAGTTCGGCTGGTTCCCCGAGATGTTGACAGACGCGGGCTTGAGTGACGCGAAGGCCGGGACGATGCTCGGCCTGCTGAGCGCGGTGGGCATCCCGCTGACGCTGGGACTGCCCTGGATCATGAGGTGGGTCGGCGACCGCCCCGTCCTGCCGCTCGCGTTCGCCGCGGTGACGGCCGGGGGCTGGCTCGGCGTCCTGCTCGCGCCGACAACCGTGACGTGGCTGTGGGCGATCCTGCTGGGCCTTGGCGGCGGCGCGTTCACGTGGACGCTGACCATGATCGGCAAGCGAACGCGGACCGCAGCCGGTACGGCGACCCTGTCGGCCTTCACGCAGGGCACCGGATATCTCATCGCCGGCATCGGACCGTTCGGCGCGGGGGTCCTGCACGATCCACAGGCTCGTGGACCGCTCCGCTCATCGCCCTCATGGGGCTGGCCGTCGTCATCGCGGTCGCCGGCTGGTTCGTGGCGCGACCCGTGACACTCGAGGACACCCTCGGTCACGGGTCGCGCGAGATCAGCAGCTGACGGGGCGAGCGGCGACGGCGCGGGTGGCGCGCGCCTGGCGGGCCAGGTGGGCGATCAGGGCCAGACGATCGCCGTTGAAACGCCGTGCGGCGACGCGCTCCGCGACGGCCCGGCGACGCTCGAGCTTCTCGACCAGCTCGGTCTCGTGCTGCTGGATGTCAACCTGTGCGATGTAGTCGGTGATCATGATGGGCTCCCTTTCTGGAGTGCCTTTCGACATCACCTACATTCGTCGCTGAGGTGGCCCTCCCACATCGGGCGGATGCCCTAACTTCCAGGGGCTTTCTCGGCCTAGGTACGTCTGAGGTACCTCAGACGTACCTAGACCGGGATGGTGGAGCGCTCGGCGATCATCGCCGCCTCGGTCCGACTCGACGCGCCGAGCTTGCGCAGGATCGCGGACACGTGCACGCTCGCGGTCTTGACGCTGATGAACAGGCGCTCGCCGATCTGCCGGTTGGTGAGGCCTTCGGCGATCAGTGCCAGCACCTGCTGCTCGCGAGCGGTCAGCTCGACTGATCCGGTCTCGTGCCGGCTGGCCGCCCCGCCGAGCGGCAGCCCTGCGCGCTGGGCGAACGAACGCGCCTCCGTCACCAACAGCCCGGCCCCCAGCGTGGTGGCGGCCTCGATGGCCTGCAGCAACGTGGTCGCCGACTCCGCTCGCTGGCCCGCTGCATGCTGGGCCATCGCGAGCCTGAGCACCAGATAGGGACGCGATCTGCGCCGGGAGCGAGTCCGCGCACTCCAGCGCACGCTGCCATTCCTCTGCCCCGTCGCCTGTGCGGGTCGGTCCACCCAGCTCTGCGTCGATGACCGCCGTCCAATGACCGGCCGTCGGCCAGAACGAGTCGGCCTCGAGCCTCTTGCGCAGGCGCCGTTCGGCGTCGTCCACGTCGACCTGTGTGTCACCTCCGGCGCGCATGAGCGCCAGCGCTCGAGCGGTCTGGGCGTAGATCGGGAGGACGTGGCCGGGCTGGGAGTGGAAGTCGTCCGCAATCACCTGAGCCAGATGGGCCCATGCTGTGGCAGCGTCGCCTTGGGCCAGCGCGAGCTCACCAGCCAGGCGTGTGTATTGCATGCGGGTCTGGATCTCCACCTCGGACAGCGCGATCATGTGCGGGCTCCAGTGCTTGAACATCCGTTCGGCCGCCTCGATCTCACCTCGCCAGAGCGTCGACCAGACCTTGGACTGCAGCAGGTAGACCCGGAACGTCAGCGGCGGGGACAGCGCGATCACCCGGTCGAGCAGGCGATTCGCACGCTCCCACTCACCCCGCGCGAACAGCGGATCGATCATGTTGGAGGCGAGGATGGCGCCAGACGTCCGCTCGACGCCGAGCTCCCGTGAGCGATCGAGCCCCTCGTCGGCAACCGCCACCGACTCGTCATAGCGGCCCAGAAGATTGAGCATGTCGGAGTAGTTGACCCGGAACCGCAGCAGCGCGTCCGCATTGCCCTCGGCCAGGTCCTTGGCCCGCTCGAGGTCGGCGACCCCACCCTCGACGTCGCCGCCGTGGGCGCGAGCCACGCCGCGGATGTTGGATGCCATCGACGCAGCCTCGGGATCACCCAGCTCGAGCGCGAGGTCCAGCGCCTGGGTGGCGACCTCGACCGCGTCAGGCTTGCCCACCTCGATCATGTAGCGGGCTGCGAGGCGATAGAGGATCGTCGCTCTGAGCGTCTCGTCGGTCCCCGGCGGGACCAGCTCGAGGGCCTCCTTGAGCAGCGGGACCGCGCCCAGCCTGGCGATGTTGTGCAGGCACTGCGCCTTGAGCATCAGGTGCCGCGCGAGCGCAGGTCCCTGGGCCTCGCCGAGCGAGATGGCAAGGGTGATCGTGGCCAGGGCACGTTCGGGCTCGCCCGCGGCGTGGAGGTAGGCGGCCACCTTGCCCATGAGCACCGATCGCGGCATGCCGGCGACAGCCTCGGCGTCGTCGATCGCGTCCCAGATCTCGAGAGCGCTCTCCCCCATCTGGGCGGCCGTGGCATAGGCGTAGGCCTGCGAGGCGCTGCGCATCGCGGCGATCTTGGCGGGGAATGCCTTGGCGTGGTTGTTGGCCGCGTGCCAGTGGTAGGCGATCTCGGTGATGTCGCCGGGCTTCTCGCGGCCGGCCAGTGCCTCGGCGTAGCGGGCGTGGAAGCGGGTGCGCTCCCCCGGCAGCAGATCACTGTGCACGGCTTCGCGCACCAGAGCGTGCCGGAAGGTGTAGGCGCTGTCGTCGACGACAAGCACATTGGCCACCACCGCGGCACGTGCCGCGGCGTCGAGATGGTCGGCGCCTTGGTCGAAGACCTCTTCGACCAAGGTGTGCTCGACGCGCTGGCCACCTGCGGAGACGACCCGGAGGAAGTACTGGGTTGCGTCGTCGAGCCGCTCGTAGCGGGCGAGCAGGACATCGCGCAGGGTCTCGGGCAGGACCGAGTCCTCGCTCGCGAGGAGCTCCTCGACGAAGAACGGCACACCCTCACTGCGCTCGAAGACGCTCTCGACCAGGTCGAAGTCGGGCGTACGTCCGAGGATCGAGTGCGCCTGCTTGCGCACCTGGGCGCGGGTCAGCCGGCGCAGCTCGAGCCGCTTGGCCCGGCGGCCGCGCTCGATCTCGGTCAGGAACACCCGCAGCGGGTGGCCGCGGTGCACGTCATCGCTGCGGTAGGTCAGGACGATCATGATCGGTCCCGACGCCACGGCGCGCAGCAGGAACCGCAGCACGGTCAGGGTCGCGTCGTCGGCCCAGTGCAGGTCCTCGATGACGAGGACGACGGGGCGCTCACGGGCAAACTGCTCGAGAAGTATGGCGACACCCTCGTGCAGACGGTTCTCGCTGGCCCTGCCCGCGGCATGATCACCCAGCTCAGGCAGCAGCACCCCGATCGTGTCCCACCCCGGGCCGGCAGCCTCGAGCACCCGATCGGTGCCGACCTGGGCGACGAGCTCGCGAAGCACGTCCGTGATCGGCGCGTAGGGCGGCGCGACATCGCCGAGGTCGACGCACTGGCCCCGCAGGACCCGGGCGGAGGCGGCGGACCGGTCGAGGAACTCCGCGAGCAGCCGGCTCTTGCCGATGCCCGCCTCACCCGCGACCACGACGGCCCTGGGCTCACCCGCGACCACCTGGTCATAGAGCGCATCGAGCTCACGAAGGTCGGCGGCGCGGCCGATCAGGGTGGCGCTGGAGGGCGGGAGGTGCACGACTTCATCGTGCCACCTCCCGCCGACGAATCCAGCGCCTTCAGCGCTCCCCAGCCGGTGGCTTTCAGCGCTCCCCAGCCGGTGGCTTTCAGCCACGTGCAGGCGCGTCGGAGAACAGCTCAGTCAGCCGATGCCGCACGACGTACGGCAGGCCGCCCCGTCCCCGCGTCCTGCGTGCCTTGGCTCGTACGCCCTGACGCTCCAGGACGACGCGGCGACGCTCGTTGCGCAGGTTCATCTCCTGCTCGTGCTGGCGGTAGAGCGCGTACTCGACGTAGTCCGATGCAGTCATGGTGACCACTCCTTTGAATCTCGATGACTCCATCGTGATTTCTAAGGTGGGTCCCCCACATCGGACACATGCCCTATCTTTGCGCTGACCTGCGGCTGAGCCGGCCTAAGGCGCTCAGACCACCCGGCGCGGGAGCGCCTCAGACAACAGAGAGCGGCAGCAGGGTCTTGCCGGTCGGGCCGATCTGGATCTCGAGGTCCATCTGCGGGCACACGCGACGTTTCCTAGAACCAGCGTGTGAGGCAAGCCGGCAGCGGTACGCAGGCAGCGTCAGGTGGATCGGGACATGCTTATCGCGGCGGGGACTCGAAGTCCTCCCCTTCGCCGACGGCGAAGATGTCGAGAACCACTGAACCAGCGGTTCGTGGTGGAAGGGTCGGCATGTGCGCGAACTTGCAGTCCAGCAGACCCCACCCGACCTCGGCGGTCGTGGCCGGAGCGACGCGTGCCGAGGTTTCGATGTCATGCCAGATGACGGCAATGCGGGCGCCATCGTTCTGCTCGACGTAGTCGCCGAAGCAATCATTGAAGGCATCCCAGTTGTGGCCGCACCAGTCGGGAAACCCGAATGCCACATGTAGCGCGGAGTGGGCGTCGAAGTTCGAGGTCATTGCCCGCCCGTCGAGGATCACGATGCGGTAGTCCCATCGCCGAAGGAACTCGTCCACCAGCGGCCAAGCGCCGGCGTGCACGCGGTGGAGTGGACCGGAAAGCCAAGGAAGCTCGCCGTGGACCCATGGGATCTCTTGTGTCATGCCGGAACTCTAGGCGCGAGCACCTGCCGTCAACCAGACAGTATGACGATCAACAACTAGAGAACCACAAGCTCGCGTTTACGCAGGTCAGACCACAGAAAGCGCCACCGCTTCTTGCCGGTGGGGCCGATCTCAATTTCCAAATCGAGCTGAGGACAAGCAGCCAGCTCAACGCCTCCGGCAGATCTCGGATTTTTGATGCTGCTGGCATGGGTCTCCTGGCCTCGCCCCAACTTTGACGATCACCAGTATGACGATCAACGCCTATGCACGGGATCCTCCGCCCTACCGCAGGCTCAGACGACGGTGAGCGGCAGCAGGGTCTTGCCGGTGGGGCCGATCTGGATCTCGAGGTCCATCTGCGGGCACACGCCGCAGTCGAAGCACGGCGTCCAGCGGCAGTCCTCGACCTCGAGCGCGCCGTCGGGGTTGAGCGAGTCCTGCCAGTCCTCCCACAGCCAGTCGCGGTCGAGACCGGCGTCGAGGTGGTCCCACGGGAGCACCTCGGCGTACTCACGCTCGCGGACGGTGTACCAGTCGAGGTCGACCGGCTCGTCGGCCAGCGCCTCGGCGGTCTGGGTCGGCCCAGCGGTCGTACGAGAAGTGCTCGCTCCAGCCGTCGAAACGGCCACCGTCGCGCCACACCGCCTCGATGACGCGGCCGACGCGGCGGTCGCCGCGCGACAGGAGTCCTTCGATGATGCCGGGCTTGCCGTCGTGATAGCGGAAGCCGATCGCCTTGCCGTACTTGCGGTCGGCGCGCACCTCGTCGCGCAGCTTCTTGAGCCGCTCGTCGGTCGTCTCGTGGTCGAGCTGCGAGGCCCACTGGAACGGCGTGTGCGGCTTGGGCACGAAGCCGCCGATCGAGACGGTGCAGCGGATGTCGTTGCGGCCAGAGACCTCGCGGCCGGTCTGGATGACCCGCTTGGCGAGCTCGCCGATCTGCATGACGTCCTCGTCGGTCTCGGTCGGCAGGCCGCACATGAAGTAGAGCTTGACCTGGCGCCAGCCGTGCGAATAGGCCGCGGCGACCGTGCGGATGAGGTCCTCCTCGGTCACCATCTTGTTGATGACCTTGCGCAGGCGCTCGCTGCCGCCCTCAGGGGCGAACGTCAGGCCCGAGCGGCGGCCGTTGCGGCTGAACTCGTTGGCCAGCGTGATGTTGAAGGCGTCGACGCGGGTCGACGGCAGCGACAGCGAGGTGTTGGTGCCCTCGTAGCGGTCGCCGAGCTGCTTGGCGACCTCGCCGATCTCGGTGTGGTCGGCGCTCGAGAGGCTCAGCAGGCCGACCTCCTCGAAGCCGGTCTTGTCGAGGCCGTTCTGCACCATCGCGCCGATGCCCTCGATCGAGCGCTCGCGCACGGGGCGGGTGATCATGCCGGCCTGGCAGAAGCGGCAGCCACGCGTGCAGCCGCGGAAGATCTCGACGCTGAAGCGCTCGTGCACGGTCTCGGCGAGCGGGACCAGCGGGTTCTTGGGGTACGGCCAGGAGTCGAGGTCCATCAGCGTGTGCTTCGCGACGCGCCACGGCACGCCCGGCCGGTTGGGCACGACGCGCTGGATGCGGCCGTCGGGGAGGTAGCTGACGTCGTAGAACTTCGGGACGTACACGCCGCCGGACTTCGCGAGGCGCATCAGGACCTCGTCACGCCCGCCGGGCCGGCCCTCGTCCTTCCACTCGCGGACGACCTCGCTGATCGCCAGCACGATCTCCTCGCCGTCGCCGAGCACGGCAGCGTCGAGGAAGTCGGCGATCGGCTCGGGGTTGAACGCCGAGTGGCCGCCGGCGATCACGATCGGGTCGTCCTCGCCGCGGTCGACCGCGTGCAGCGGGATGCCGGCGAGGTCGAGCGCGGTCAGCATGTTGGTGTAGCCGAGCTCGGTCGAGAACGAGATGCCGAACAGGTCGAAGGCCTTGACCGGTCGGTGCGCGTCGACCGTGAACTGCGGGATGTCGTTGCTCGCGCATGACCTTCTCCATGTCGGAGAACACCGCGTACGTGCGCTCGGCCAGGATCCAGTCGCGCTCGTTGAGGACTTCGTAGAGGATCTGGACGCCCTGGTTGGGCAGGCCGACCTCGTACGCGTCGGGGTACATCAGCGTCCAGCGCACCTCGGCGGAGTCCCACTCCTTGCTGGTCGCGTTGAGCTCGCCCCCGACGTACTGGATGGGCTTGCTGACGGAGGGCAGCAACGGTTCCAGGCGCGGGAAGACGGACTCGACGGACATGCCTCTAGGTTAGGCGCTGCCCGCCACCGCGCGAAAACGCCGTGGGTGACCGATCTCCATGCGTTTGCGTCGCCCCGACAGCGCAAAGGCAGGTAGATCGGTCCCACTAGGCTCGATGTGTGAGACGCAAACCCCGGCAGCAGCGCCCGTTCTCGCTCTCGTACGTGCCCGTTGCGGCCGACGGAGGGCCCGACCAGGTCCTGACGGTCGAGAACCACACCGAGGTCACGGTCCAGCCGACGTTGGCGTTCACCCCGCTCGACGTCTACGGCCGCGAGCTGCCCAACGTCGTGACGCAGACCGTGCACGGCTCGCACCGCGGCGGACCGCTGCTGCCCGCCGGCGGATCACTGCGCGACATCCTGCGGTTCGACGGCCCGGGGAGCCGCCAGGTCCGCGGCGTGCACGTCGAGCTGGCCGCCGTCGAGGAGCTGGATCATCCGGCGCTCGAGAAGGACACGCGCAGCGTCATGATCGACCTCGAGCAGAAGGCGACCGACATACCGAGCGAGTTCTGGGGCATCGGCCTGGTCAACCCCAATCCGTTCGGCGTGACCGTACGTGTGTCGCTGCTCGAGTTCGAGGAGCGGGAGCGCGACTTCCCACGTCAGGTCGTCGACGTCTTCACGCTGCAGGAGGACGTCGACCTGGCGTCGGTCTCCAACCAGGTCATCTGGCTCCCGGAGGACGTACGAGGCCAGTTCCACGAGGTCGAGCACCATCTGCGGCCCCCGACGTACGTCTAGTCAGCCGGAGTTGATGGCCCAGTTGAATCGCGGGGCGCCCGAGCCCCGCGCGATCGTGACCCGCATCCACAGCGACATCGTCATCTCGACAGCCGCAGCCGTGTCGATGCCACCCAGGTCGATGATCTGCGCCGGGCGCCAGCCGAGCGTGGCGAGGAGCTCGCGGGCCCGGTCCTTGGCGCCCGCGTCGTCACCGCTGAGGAACACGACGTGGTCACCCTCGACGATCGACGGATCGACCATCACGGTGCAGTTCATGGTGTTGAGCGACTTCACGACGTACAGGTCCGGGAACGCCGCCTGGATGCGCTGACCCAGCGAGTCGTCGGCGGATGCGAGCGGCTTGGGGAAGCCGCCCTCGACCGGCTGGAGCTCGTTGGAGACGTCGATGAGGGTCTTGCCGGCGAGGGCCTCCGCGCCGACGCTCTCGAGAGCGTCGATCGAGTGCAGGCCGTTCGTGGCGTTGACGATGACGTCGGCGTGGGCGACCGCATCGGCGAACGATCCCGTCCGCACGCCGAGGGCGGCCAACGGCTCGAGGCTGGCCGAGTCGGCCGTACGCGCACCGACCAGGACATCGACGCCGAGCTCAGCGAGCCGGGCCGCGAACGTACGGCCGACGATCCCGGTGCCGAGCACGCCGATCGAGGTCATGACAGCTCAGGGAACCACAGCGCGATCTCGCGCTTGGCCGAGTCCTCGGAGTCCGACGCGTGCACGAGGTTCTCGCGGTTGGAGAGGGACAGGTCACCGCGGATCGTGCCGGGCGCGGCCTGCCGCCCGTCGGTGACCCCGTTGAGCAGGCGGACGACGGCGATGGCCTCGTCGCCCTCGAGGACGAGGGCAACCAAGGGGCCGGAGACCGCGAACTCACGCAGCGGCGGGTACCACGGCTGGTCGACGTGCTCGGCGTAGTGGGCGTCGGCCTGGGCGGCGTCGATCGTGCGCTGCTCCAGCGCGACGATCGTGAGTCCCTTGGACTCGAAACGGGAGAGGATCTCGCCGGTCAGGCCGCGGCGTACGGCATCGGGCTTGATCAGGACGAGGGTGCGTTGCGACATGGCCAAAACCTATCCTGCGCGGTCGTACGCCCGACGTGGACGCCCGTCCGCGGCACTGCGTACGTTGGGTGCGGCGCCGGTCCGGTGCCCGGAGGGAGACGAACATGGCGGGCTCGGGCGAGCAGTGGTGGCGTGATGCGGTGATCTACCAGGTCTATCCGCGGTCGTGGGCCGACTCGAACGGCGACGGGATCGGCGACCTGCCCGGGATCACGGCCAGGCTCCCCCACCTCGCCGACCTCGGGGTCGACGCCGTCTGGCTCTCGCCGTTCTACACCTCGCCCCAGCACGACGCCGGGTACGACGTCGCCGACTATCGCGACGTGGATCCGGTCTTCGGTGACCTCGCCGCCTTCGACCGGCTCGCGGCGCGGGCGCACGAGCTCGGCCTGCGGGTCATCGTCGACATCGTCCCCAACCACTCGTCCGACGAGCACCCGTGGTTCATCGAGGCGCTCGCGTCGCCGGCCGGCAGCCCCGAACGGGCTCGCTACATCTTCCGCGACGGCCGGGACGGCGGCGCGCAGGCACCCAACAACTGGCAGAGCCTGTTCGGGGGTCCCGCGTGGACCCGCGTCGACGAGCCCGACGGCACGCCCGGCCAGTGGTACCTGCACCTGTTCGACACGACCCAACCCGACTTCGACTGGACCAACCCAGAGGTACGCACCGAGCTCGAGGACGTCCTGCGATTCTGGCTCGATCGCGGGGTCGACGGGTTCCGGATCGACGTCGCCCACGGGCTGGTCAAGGCCGACGGACTGCCCGACGCGGACCTCAGCCACGACCGGCATGCCGACGCGACCGCGCTGGCGCCCATGTGGGACCAGCCCGGCGTCCACGAGATCTACCGCAGCTGGCGCCGGCTCACCGACTCGTACGCGGCCGAGGGCGAGGACGCCGACCGCATCCTGTGCGCCGAGGCGTGGGTCCTGCCGGCCGAGGCCCTCGCGCAGTACGTCCGGGAGGACGAGCTCCACCAGTCGTTCAACTTCGAGTACCTCATGACCCCGTGGCTGGCCGCGGACCAACGCGCGACGATCACCCACTCGCTCGCCCAGGCCGAGGCGGTCGGCGCGCCGCAGACCTGGGTGCTGTCCAACCACGACGTCGTACGCCACGCCACCCGGCTCGGCTACCCGCAGTCACCCGGCTTGCAGAAGATCGAGGGCATCGGCGCCGACGACCCCCAGCCGGACGCCGAGCTCGGGCTGCGACGCGCTCGTGCGGCGACGGCCGTGATGCTCGCGCTGCCCGGCTCGGCCTACCTGTTCCAGGGCGAGGAGCTGGGCCTCCCGGAGGCCACCCTGCTGCCCGACGAGGCGCGCCAGGACCCGACCTTCGCGCGTACCGAACGGCGCGTCCGTGGGCCGCGACGGCTGCCGCGTGCCGATCCCGTGGGAGGGCGGCGTGCCGTCGTACGGATTCGGTCCCGGCGACCAGTCCTGGCTGCCTCAGCCGGTCGAGTACGGTCTGCTCGCCGCCGACCGGCAGCGCCACGAGCCGGGCTCGACGCTCACGCTCTACCAGGACCTGCTGCGGCTGCGGCGCGAGCTCCGGCTGGGTCGCGGCACCCTGACCTGGCTCGACGGATTCACCGACGACGTCCTGGCCTTCGAGGTCGAGTCCGCCGACGGCGCGGTGACCGTTCTGGCGAATCTCGGCAGCGTCGACGTGCCGCTCCCTGACGGAATGACCGTGCTTGCAGGCAGCTTGTCCCGGCCGGACGGCGCGCCCATTCGCACCGACGAGACGGTCTGGCTGCGCGCCTGACACCCAACGGTTGCACTCCCCCGGGCATCCCGTTAGGTTCGATTCGTCCCTGTGACCCGCATCACGTGTGCGGCCAGCTGAGGGGACGTGGTTGGGGGAGGAATGGCCGTACGTTCGATTCGTCGGGTCGTCGCAGGCGCTGCCGCGGTGACCTTGTCCGCGAGTCTGCTCGCCGCCTGTGGCGGTGGTAGCGGCGGCAAGGCAACGCTCAACTGGTACATCAATCCCGACGGCCAGGTCACGCTCAACAAGCTGGCCAAGGACTGCAGCACAGACGACTACAACATCAAGATCCAGCTGCTCCCGGCCAGCGCGACCGACCAGCGGACGCAGCTCGCCCGCCGACTGGCCGCCAAGGACAGCTCGACGGACCTGATGAGCCTCGACCCGGTGTTCGTGCCGGAGTTCGCCAACGCCAAGTGGCTCGCACCGTTCAAGGGCGAGCAGGCCGACCAGGTGCTCGACGACGACGTCCTCAAGGGCGCCGCCGAGACCGTGCAGTGGGACGACGAGGTCGTCGCGGCACCGCAGTGGGCCAACACCCAGGTGCTCTGGTACCGCCGCTCGCTCGCCGAGAAGGCCGGTCTCGACATGACCCAGCCCGTCACGTGGGACCAGGTCATCAAGGCCGCTGCCGACAACGGCGGGACGGTCGGCGTCCAGGCCAACAAGTACGAGGCCTACGTCGTCTGGATCAACGCGCTGATCCAGGGCGCCGGCGGCAACATCCTCGACCCGGCGACGGTCGAGAAGGGCCGCGACGCCAAGGTCACGATCAACTCCGCTGCCGGCAAGGATGCGGCAGCGGTCATCCGCGAGCTCGCCCGCTCCAAGGCGGCGCAGCCGGACTTCTCCACGTCCAACGAGGGCACGAGCCTCGGGTTGATGTTCCCGGCCGACGGCGCCGGCGAGTTCATGACCAACTGGACGTTCGTCTACAAGAACTACGAGGGCCTGATCGGCAAGCCGGGCGGTCCGACCGACAAGCAGGGGTTCGAGGACCTCGGCTGGGTGCGCTACCCCCAGACCGTCGAGGGTGAGGAGTCCAAGCCCCCGATCGGTGGCATCGACATCGGCGTCGGCGCCTACTCCAAGCACCTCGACTTCGCCCAGGAGGCAGCCGTCTGCGTGACCAACGCCGACGCCCAGAGCCAGCTGGCGGTCAACGAGGGCCTGATGCCGTCGCGTCAGTCGGTCTACGACTCCGACGCGCTCAAGAAGGCCTACCCCGCCGACCTGCTCACGCTGTTCAGCCAGAGCGTCGACGAGGGCGGACCGCGGCCCAAGAGCGCGTACTACAGCCAGATCTCGAGCGCGATCCAGTCGAGATGGCACTCGCCCACCTCGGTCGGCCCGGGCACACCCAAGAAGTCCGCCTCGTTCCTGACGGCAATCCTCAAGGGGAAGGCACTCCTGTGACGACCTACGTGCAGACCGCGGCTGAGGACCCCGACACCGCGCCCAGGCCACCCGACTCGGACCGCACCCGCGCAGAGAACAACCTGGCGCGCAAGCTGGTGGCGCCGGCACTCATCCTGATGCTGCTGGTGACGGCGTTCCCGATGCTGCGGGCGCTCTACCTGTCGATGTTCGACTACTCGCTGACGGCTCCTGATGACAAGGAGTTCGTGGGCTTCCAGAACTACGCCACGGCCCTGAGCGACTGGCTGTTCTGGCGCGACACCTTCACGACGGTCTTCATCATGATCGTCACGGTCGCGTTCGAGCTCGTCATCGGCTTCGCGTTCGCGATGGTCATGCACAAGGTGATCTTCGCCCGCGGCGTCATCCGCACGTCGATCCTCATCCCCTACGGCGTCATCACCGTGGTCTCGGGCTTCGCCTGGCAGTTCGCGTTCTCCTACCAGAACGGGTTCGTCAACAGCTGGTTGCCGTTCATCGACACCGACTTCAACTGGTTCGCGGAGCGGAACTCCTCGCTCATCGCGATCATGGCGTCGGAGATCTGGAAGACCACGCCGTTCATGTCGCTGCTGCTGCTGGCCGGCCTCGCTCAGGTGTCCGGGGACATGCTCGAGGCCGCCAAGGTCGACGGCGCCACCTGGTGGCAGCGGCTCTACAAGGTGATCCTGCCCAACATGCGGGCGGCGATCATGGTCGCGGTCCTGTTCCGCGCGCTCGACGCCTACCGCATCTTCGACAACATCTTCGTGATGACGGCCGGTGCCAACAAGACCGAGTCGATCTCGTTCCTGACCTACAGACAGGTGATCGAGCAGTTCCAGCTCGGCATCGGCTCAGCGCTCTCGGTGCTGCTGTTCCTGTCGGTGCTGGTCGTGGCCTTCGTGATCGTCAAGCTCTTCAAGGTCGATCTCGCCGACGCACGGCAGGAGAACTGACATGCAGACCGATGCGAAGTCCAAGATCGGCACCGCTCTCGGCGTGGCCGTGATCCTGGCCTGGTGCCTGTTGCCCGTCGTCTGGATCATCTCGCTGTCGTTCAAGTCGCAGGCGGCGGTCACCAACGGCAGCCCCGGCTTCTTCCCGTCCGACGGCGGCGGAGCGGGCTGGCAGAACTACAAGGACGTCCTGGACAACGGCCAGTTCAAGCACGCCATCTTCAACTCGATCGGCATCTCGCTGATCGCCACGCTCCTGTCGGTCATCATCGCGACCCTTGCGGCGTACGCGATCGCCCGCCTCGAGTTCAAGGGCAAGAAGTTCGTGCTGACCACGGCGCTGGTGATCGCGATGTTCCCGGTCGTCTCGCTGGTCGGCCCGCTGTTCGACATGTGGCGCACGTTCCACCTCTACGACACCTGGCTGGGGCTGATCATCCCCTACATGTCGTTCACGCTGCCGCTGGCGATCTGGACCCTGTCGGCGTTCTTCCGCGAGATCCCGTGGGAGATGGAGCAGGCCGCACAGGTCGACGGCGCCACCGCCTGGCAGGCGTTCCGCAAGGTCATCGTGCCGCTCGCGGCGCCCGGCGTGTTCACCGCGGCGATCCTGACGTTCTTCTTCGCGTGGAACGACTTCGTCTTCGGCATCTCGCTCACCTCGACCGAGACGTGCCCGACCCATTCCGGCCGCGCTGTCGTTCTTCGTCGGCGCAAGACCCGTTCAACCGGCCCGCCTCGCTGCTGGCCGCGGGCGCCGTGGTCGCCACGGTCCCGATCGTCGTCCTCGTCCTGTTCTTCCAGCGCAAGATCGTCGCCGGCCTGACCGCCGGCGCAGTGAAGGGTTGATCCATGGCTGCCATTGAGATGAAAAACATCGTCAAGAAGTACGGCGACGGCTTCCCCGCCGTCAACGACGTCAGCATCGACGTCGCCGACGGCGAGTTCATGATCCTGGTCGGCCCGTCGGGCTGCGGGAAGTCGACGCTGCTGCGGATGATCGTCGGGCTCGAGGACATCACGTCCGGCGACATGCTGATCGGCGGTGACCGGGTCAACGACCTGGCGCCCCGCGACCGCAACCTGTCGATGGTGTTCCAGAACTACGCGCTCTACCCGCACCTCACGGTCTACGAGAACATCGCGTTCCCGCTCCGGCTCGCCAAGATGAGCAACAAGGAGGTCGACGAGAAGGTGCGCGACGCCAGCAAGACGCTGGACCTCGACGAGCACCTGCAGCGCAAGCCCGGCAACCTGTCGGGCGGCCAGCGCCAGCGCGTCGCCATGGGCCGCGCCATCGTGCGCGAGGCCAAGGCGTTCTTGTTCGACGAGCCGCTGTCCAACCTCGACGCCAAGCTCCGCGGCCAGATGCGCACCGAGATCGCCCGCCTGCAGAAGCGGCTCGGCATCACGACGGTCTACGTCACGCACGACCAGACCGAGGCCATGACGCTGGGCGACCGGGTCGCCGTCATGAAGCGCGGCATCCTGCAGCAGCTCGCCACCCCGCGCGAGCTCTACGAACAGCCGGTCAACCTCTTCGTCGCGGGCTTCATCGGCTCGCCGCCGATGAACTTCCTGCCCGCCACCGTCGAGGGCGACCAGGTGACGCTGCCGTTCGGCACGTTCAGGATCCCCGCCGCCAAGGCCGAGAAGACCGCCGGCAAGGGACTGCTGATGGCCGGCATCCGCCCCGAGCACTTCGAGGACGTCTCGGTGATCCAGGGCGGCAACGTCGACACCGCTCAGACCTTCAAGGCGCACATCGACGTACGCGAGTGGTTGGGCGACCAGCAGTACGCGTACGTGCCCTACGAGGCCGAGGCCAAGGTGCAGGACCAGCTCAAGGAGCTGGCCCGCGAGGCCGACAGCGACTCGCTGCGCACGCAGCTCGTCGTCTCGCTCGACTCCGACAGCAAGGTCAAGGAGGACGACGACGCCACGTTGTTCATCGACACCGACAAGATGCACCTGTTCGACCCGTCGACCGGCGACAACCTCACCGTCGGCCTCTAGCGCATCGCCGTCGAGGTCAAGGCCGCGCGGCCTGGAGCCTCGAAAGCGGCATGCTCAACGCTTGCGCTTGCCCTTGCTGGTGACGGCTTCCATGACCTCGGCGTTCCACTCGTGCTCGCGGATCAGCCGGTAGCGCTCGCACGCGACACGGAGGTAGGCCTCGGCCGGCCGTTCGTCCTTGCCGCGGACCCCGGCGTCCTCGATCATCCCGACGACGGGCTTGAACTCCTCGGCGTACCAGCGCGCCGCCATCGTCGCCTTGTCCATGTAGGCGCCCTCGGCATGCATCATGCGCGCGGCCCATGCCTCGACGGTCTCGGCGATGACGCCGTAGTCGAACGGGTTGTTGACCGCGACCGCCGCCCGCGCCTCACCCGTGAACGGGACCCGCTCGAGCATCAGGCGTCGCCAGTACTTGAGCTCGAGGTCGGAGCGAGCGCCGATTCCGACAGGCCTCAGGAATGTCTCGATCGCCGTCACCTTGGCCTCGATCAGGTCGATGCCGAGGCTGCGGGCGACCGAGACGCGGTGATGGCCGTCGCGGACGAAGTAGTAGTCGCCGATCTGGTAGACGTCGATCGGCGGGATGACCTCTCCGCTGCGGCTGGCACGGGCGAGCCGTTCCCAGCGCTGCCTGCTGACCGCCGAGGTCGGCCGGAAGCGTCGGTCGAAGTCGCGCACCTTGTCGACCGATCCCACGATGGCGTCGAGCGGGATGACCTTGGTGCCGAGGTAGTTCTCGGCCTTGCGTCCCAGCGCCTCGACGACGTCGTCGAACGACATCGACTGGACCACGTCGTCGGTGTCGTTGCGCAGCCGCGCCGCGAGCCCGGACAGCACCTGGTGGCGCCGCGCGCGCATGAAGTCGCTCTCGGCGTCGACCCGCGGCGATCCTGAGCTGCTGACCATCTCAGGCCCGCCTTCCCGTCCCGGCGACCGCGGGCGTCGAGGCCGGCTCGATCTCGATGACCTGCCACGGGATCACGTTGCGGATCGTCGTGGGTCCGAGCTCCCGATCCGGCTTGTGCATGCCGTACGGGTGGATGTGGCCGTGCAGGTGCCAGGCCGGTTGCAGCGTCTCGAGGACGCCGTGCAGAGCGGAGATGCCCACGTGGGAGGGGTCCGGCTCGTCACCCAGCCCGTAGCGGCGGCGCGTGGGTCAGGAGCACGTCGACCTGACCCGCCTTGCCGGCGTCCTTGAGGAGCCGACGGGCTCGCCGGTCGTACTCCTGCTGGGTGTACTGGTGCAGGCCCTCGTTGTAGCGGACACAGCCGCCGAGGCCGGCGATGCGCAGTCCGCCGACCGTGAGCACGCGTCCGTCGAGGTCGATCAGTCCGCGAGGGCCCTTGCCGCGTGCGGTGCTCGGATCGTGGTTGCCGGGCACGTACGCGGCCGGGGCGTCGACCAGCGAGACGAGTGACTCGAGGTAGCCCCACGGCAGGTCGCCGGCTGCCAGGACGAGGTCGACGCGCAGGTCACGCACCCGCGACTCCATCGCGGGGACCTCCTCGTCGGCGACTGCCAGGACGCGCACCATGCCTTCGACACTAGCCCGGAGAGCCGTGCCGCACACCCCTCAGCTCTCGCGAGCCTCGCGGGCCCACCGCGCCTTGTCCTCCTCGATGCGCTTGCCGAGGAAGAACGCCCCGAACCAGAGCGCCGCGAACATCGCGCCGACGAAGAACATCGCCGTGACGAGGAAGCCGAGAGCGATCGCCCCGACCTGGATCGCGTGACCCACGAGGTACGCCTGAGGGCGGCGCAAGCGCTCCGGCCGTCAGGAGGCACAGCACCGCGAGGCCGAGCCCTGAGGTGAGCGCCAACGGCGTGCTGACGTCCTCGACCGAGATCATGACCGGCACGGCCAGCGCCAGGATGACCGCTTCGAGCAGCAGCATCGCGGCACACATGCCCCTCATGCGCGCAGTCCCATCACGACGGCGTGCCGCCGAACAGCACCCGCGCCTCACCGACCGTGATGACCGATCCGGTGACCAGCACGCCGCCGCTGCCGATCGCGTCGTCGTTGCTCTCGGCAGAGTCGGCCATGGCCACGGCGCGCTCGATCGCGTCGTCGAGCCGAGGCACCAGGATGACCCGCTCGTCGCCGAAGATGTCGCCGGCCAGCTCGGCCAGCTCGGCCGCCGGCATCGACCGCGGCGTGCTGTTCTGGGTGCACACGATCTCGGCCATCACCGGCTCGAACCGGCGCAGCATCTCCTCGACGTCCTTGTCGGCCATGACCCCCACGACCCCGATCAGCGGGCTGAACGTGAAGGCGTCCTGGATGGCCTCGACGGTCGCCTGCGCGCCATGCGGGTTGTGCGCCGCGTCGAGCAGGACGGTCGGGCTGCGGCGTACGACCTCGAGCCGGCCGGGCGACGTGGCCTGGGCGAACGCCTCGCGTACGAGGTCCGGGTCGAGCTCCTTGCTGCCGGTGAACGCCTCGACAGCCGCCAGCGCGTACGCCGCGTTGTGGGCCTGGTGGGCGCCGTGCAGCGGCAGGAAGATGTCGGAGTAGGCCGAGGCGACGCCCTGCAGGTCGATCTGCTGGCCGCCGACGGCCGTGGTGCGGTGGTTGACGCCGAAGTCGACGCCTTCGCGCAGGGCGATCGCGCCGACGTCGACCGCACGTCGCATCAGGACGTCCATGACGGCGTCTTCCTGCTGTGCGACGACGACGTGGGAGCCGGGCTTGATGATGCCGGCCTTCTCGACCGCGATGATCTCCGGACGGTCGCCGAGATAGCGCTCGTGGTCGACCCCGATCGGCGTGATGACCGCAGACCTGTCCGTCGGCGACGTTCGTCGCGTCCCACGAGCCGCCCATGCCGACCTCGATGACTGCCGCGTCGACCGGAGCGTCGGCGAAGGCCGCAAAGGCCATCGCGGTGATCATCTCGAAGAACGACAGCGGGTGCTCCGACGAGTCGTCGACGATCTGGGCGTACGCCGCGACATCGGCGAACGCGTCGACGAACAGCTCCTCGGACAACGGCACGCCGTCGAGGCAGATGCGCTCGGTCATGGACTGCAGGTGCGGACTGGTGAAACGCCCGGTCCGCAGGTCGAGGGCACGCAGCAACGTGTCGACCATACGGCTGGTGGACGTCTTGCCGTTGGTGCCGGTGAGGTGGATGACCGGGTAGGCGCGTTGCGGGTCTCCGAGGAGTCGGCAGACGGCAGCGATCCGGTCGAGGGACGGCTCGAGACGTGTCTCGGGCCACCGGCCGAGGAGCGCGCGCTCGACCTCCGCGTAGGTGGGTGTCATCGCGATCCATTGTCGCAGGACATCAGGGGAAGAATCAGGGGCACCACCTATGTCACATTTGTCGGTGCATTACGTCATGATGTTGTCACCGTGTCTCGCGTCCCGATCGGACGCTCACCCGAGGGAGAATTTTCATGAACCGCCAGATAGCGGGCTGGATCGCCCACCGCTGGGCCAAATGGGTCACCCTAGTCGTCTCACTCATCTTCATCGGCGCATTGGCCTCCCTGGGCGCGAAGCTCACGGGCATCCAGGAGAACGACATCGGAGCGTGGCTGCCAGGCGACGCCGAGTCGACCAAGGTCATCAACAAGTCCGAGGCCTTCTCCGACCCCAACAGTGCCCCCGCGGTCGTGCTCTACGTCCGCGACTCCGGCATCACCCCAGCTGACCTGGCCAAGGCCAAGTCCGACGTCGCGGCATTCGCCGACGTCAAGCTCGTCGACCAGGACGTCGTCGGTCCGATCCCGTCCAAGGACGGCAAGGCGCTCCAGGTCATCCCGACCATCACGATGGACGAGGACGGCTGGGACAAGCTTCCCGACGCCGTCAAGGACATCCGCAAGGTCGCCGAGAAGGACGCCGGGGGGTTGGACGTCAAGATCGCCGGTCCCGCGGCGCTGGGCGCCGACCAGGCCAAGGCGTTCGCCGGCATCGACGGCATCCTGCTGCTGTCGGCGCTCGGAGTCGTCGTGATCCTGCTGCTGCTCACCTACCGCAGTCCCGTGCTGTGGCTGATCCCGTTGATCTGCGGCATCGCGAGCGTCCTGACTGCCCAAGGCTTCGTCTACCTGCTTGCCAAGGGCTTCGGACTCACGGTCAACGGTCAGAGCGCAGCGATCCTCAGCATCCTGACGTTGGGTGCCGGCATCGACTACGCGCTGCTGCTGGTGGCTCGCTATCGCGAGGAGCTGCGGCACTACGCCGATCGTCACGAGGCAATGGCCCACGCGCTGCACCGCGCCGGCCCGGCAATCATCGCCAGCGGCGCGACGGTCATCGTCGGTCTGCTGTGCCTGATGTTCGCCCAGATGAACTCCACCAGCAGCCTCGGTCCGGTGACCGCGGCGGGCATCGTCATGGCCCTCCTCATGATGATGGTCCTGCTGCCTGCCCTCCTCGTGATCTTCGGACGCTGGGTGTTCTGGCCGTTCATCCCGCACTTCGGAGACCCGGAGCGCAACGAGTCCGGCATCTGGGGTCGTGTCGGCCGGGGCATCTCCAAGAAGCCCAGGTTCGTCTGGATCGTCACCGCCATGATCCTCGGCGCGTTCTCGCTGGGCATCTTCCAGCTCGACGCGACCGGCCTGAGCAACGAGGACAGCTTCACCAAGACCCAGCCGTCGATCACGGCTGACAAGGAGCTGGCCAAGCACTTCGACGGCGGGGCCGGGTCCCCGGTCGCGGTGGTTGCCAAGGCTGACCACGCGGACGCCGTGAAGTCGGCATTTGCATCGGTCGAGGGCATCGACCCGGCCAGCGTCGAGGTCAAGGGCAGCGCCAAGGGCGTCGCCTACCTCGAGGGCACGTTGACCTCGGCGCCCGACTCCTCGAAGGCGTTCGACACGGTCGACCGGGTCCGCGACGCGGTCCACAAGGTCCCTGGCGCCGATGCGCTGGTGGGCGGCAACACCGCGGTCAACAAGGACGTGCAGTCGGCGTCCTCGGCCGACAACAGGCTGATCATCCCGATCGTCCTGGTTGCGGTGTTCATCATCCTGGCGCTCCTGCTGAGAGCGCTGGCGGCACCGTTGATCCTGCTGGGCACCGTGGTGCTGTCGTTCGGCGCCGCCCTCGGCATCGGCGCGCTCGTGTTCCGGCACGTGTTCGACTTCGCCGGCGCGGACTCCTCGTTCCCGTTGTTCGCCTTCGTGTTCCTGGTGGCGCTGGGGATCGACTACAACATCTTCCTCATGACGAGAGTCAGGGAGGAGTCGTTGCAGAAGGGCACCCGCCGTGGAGCGCTGATCGGCCTCGGCGCGACAGGCGGTGTCATCACCTCGGCCGGTCTCGTCCTGGCCGGCACGTTCGCCGCCCTGGCCTCGATCCCGATCGTGTTCCTGGCCGAGCTCGGATTCACGGTTGCCGTCGGCGTGCTGCTCGACACGATCATCGTGCGTTCAGTGCTCGTGACGGCGCTCAACCTGGACATCGGGCGGCACATCTGGTGGCCCAGCAAGCTGGCCCACAAGGAGGACGTCCCGGTCGGTCCGGCGGGTGACGACGTGATCAAGTCGCCAGTCGAGCGCCTAGCACCAACACATCGGCGTCGCGGGTCACTTCGGTGGCCCGCGACGCCGATGCTTTTGCGCTCACGTCTCACACATAGACTTGCCTGCTGTGAACACAGTCCCGGAGAAGCCCGTCCTCGAAGGCCTCGAGGCCACCTGGTCCGCCCGCTGGGCCGAGCTGGGCACCTACACGTTCGATCGCACGAAGACCCGCGAAGAGATCTTCTCGATCGACACTCCCCCGCCGACCGTCTCGGGCTCGCTGCACGTCGGCCACGTGTTCTCCTACACGCACACCGACCTCATCGCCCGCTACCAGCGCATGCGCGGCAAGGAGGTCTTCTACCCCATGGGCTGGGACGACAACGGACTGCCGACCGAGCGCCGGGTCCAGAACTTCTACGGGGTGCGCTGCGATCCCTCGCTGCCGTACGAGCCCGACTTCACGCCGCCTGAGAAGCCCGACGCGAAGAAGCAGGTCCCGGTCAGCCGCCGCAACTTCGTCGAGCTGTGCAACGAGCTCGTCGAGGAGGACGAGAAGGTCTTCGAGCAGCTGTGGCGCACGCTGGGCCTCAGCGTCGACTGGGCGCAGCAGTACACGACGATGGGAGACAAGGCACGCGCCAGGTCGTCGCAGCGCGCGTTCCTGCGCAACGTCGCGCGCGGCGAGGCGTACCAGCAGGACGCGCCGACGCTGTGGGACGTGACGTTCCAGACCGCCGTCGCGCAGGCCGAGCTCGAGGCGCGCGAGTATCCCGGCGCCTATCACCGCGTCGCGTTCCACGGCCGCGAATCCGCCGTGCATCGTCGAGACGACACGTCCCGAGCTGATCGGCGCATGCGTCGCGCTGATCGCGCACCCCGACGACGAGCGCTACCAGTCGCTGTTCGGCTCCACGGTGACGCTCACCCCTCTTCGGCGTCGAGGTCCCGGTCGTCGCGCACACGCTCGCCGATCCGGAGAAGGGCTCCGGCATCGTCATGTCGCTGCACGTTCGGCGATCTCACCGACGTTCAGTGGTGGCGCGAGCTGCAGCTGCCCAACCGCACGATCATCGGTCGCGACGGTCGGATGCTGCCGAGACGCCGGACTGGATCACCGACGACGCGGCCGCGCGCTACGAGGAGATCGCCGGCAAGACCACGTTCACGGCCCGCGAGGCAGTCGTCGCGGCGCTCAAGGAGTCCGGCGACCTCGACGGCGAGCCCACCCCGACGCAGCGCATGGCCAACTTCTACGAGCGGGCGACAAGCCGCTCGAGATCGTGTCGACCCGCCAGTGGTACATCACCAACGGCGGTCGCGACGCCGACCTCCGCGCAGAAGCTCGTCGCCCGAGGCGACGAGATCGACTGGGTCCCGGCCTACATGCAGTCACGCCTGACCAACTGGATCGACGGGCTCAACGGCGACTGGCTGGTCTCACGCCAGCGCTTCTTCGGCATCCCGTTCCCGGTCTGGTACCGCCTCGATGCCGACGGCGAGCCTGACTACGACGACCCGATCTTCGCCGACGAGGCGAGCCTGCCGGTCGATCCCGCGTCGGAGGCTCCCGCCGGGATTCACCGAGGCGCAGCGCGGCGAGCCCGGCGGATTCCTGGCCGACCCCGACGTCCTCGACACCTGGGCCACGTCGTCGCTGACGCCGCAGATCGTCTGCGGCTGGGAGCGCGACCCCGACCTGTTCGCGCGGACGTTCCCGATGGACCTGCGCCCGCAGGGCCACGACATCATCCGCACCTGGCTGTTCTCGTCGATCGTGCGCGCGCACCTCGAGCACGGCGTCGCTCCGTGGACGCATGCGGCGCTGTCCGGCTTCGTGGTCGACCCGGACCGCAAGAAGATGAGCAAGTCCAAGGGCAATGTCGTCGTCCCGACGAGATCCTCGACAAGTACGGCGCCGACGCGGTTCGCTGGCGCGCTGCCGGCGCCCGGCCGGGCGCTGACTCGCCGTTCGACGAGGCACAGATGAAGGTCGGCCGCCGCCTCGCGATGAAGGTCCTCAACGCCAGCAAGTTCGTCCTGGCGTCCGAGGACGCGTACGGTCTGGGCGCCGGTGCGACCGACCTCGACCCGTCGCGGGTCACCGAGGCGATCGACCTGGCGATGCTCAGCCGTCTGCGGGTGGTCGTCGACGAGGCCACCAAACGCTTCGACGAGTACGACTACGCCACGGCCCTCGAGGTCACCGAGAAGTTCTTCTGGGACTTCTGCGACGACTACCTCGAGCTCGTCAAGGAGCGTTCGCGCCGCGACGACGCCGCGGGCCGCTCCGCGAGGAGCGCCTTCGTGCTCGCCCTGTCGGTCCAGCTGCGCCTGCTGGCGCCGTTCCTGCCCTATGTGACCGAGGAAGTCTGGTCGTGGTGGCAGGAGGGCTCGATCCACCGCGCCGCGTGGCCGGTCAACGACGTCGACCTGACGACGGACAGCCACGACCCGGCGCTGCTGGGCTCGGCAGCATCAGTCCTGGCCGACATCCGGGGTGCGAAGTCGATCGCCAAGGTCAGCCAGAAGACCGAGATCAGCAGCTTGACGATCAGCGCCACCAAGGCGCGGCTCGATCTGATTCGCCTCGCGATCGCGGACGTCCTTGCGGCCGGTCGCGTCGTCGCCGAGCCGACGTACGTCGCTGACGAGGCCGTCGACGGCTTCAAGGTCGACGCGACGCCGGCCCTCGTCGACTGATCTCCGCTTTCACCTCCCGGGCGCGGCCGGGAGGGCTTCAGCATGCCCATTTCGGTCCGTCTGACGATCGCTACACGCTGACTTCCACATAAAACCGCATCGAACCTTGACAAAACCACAGACTCGGGCATTTGATGGACCCGGTGACACACGTCACAGCGAAGTGATCCGCTTCCTTCAAGGAGTCCACATGTCCAACTTCACCCCGGCGGCGACCGGCGACGGCTTGCGCGCCAACATCCAGCGGTTCGGCGCCAAGCTCGCCGGCATGGTCATGCCCAACATCGGCGCCTTCATCGCGTGGGGGCTGGTCACGGCGTTGTTCATCCCCGACGGATGGATTCCCAACAAGGACATCGCCGAGCTCGTGACCCCGATGATCATCTACCTCCTGCCCCTGCTGATCGGGTTCACGGGCGGAAAGCTTGTCCATGGGCACCGTGGTGGTGTGGTCGGCGCCGTGGCAACGATGGGCGTGATCGTCGGCACGGATGTGCCGATGTTCCTGGGCGCGATGATCATGGGGCCCCTGGGTGGCTGGGTCATCAAGAAGTTCGACAAGTCGATCGAGGGCAAGGTCAAGCCCGGCTTCGAGATGCTGATCGACAACTTCTCCGCCGGCATCGTCGGCGGCGCGCTGGCGATCGTCGGTCTCAAGGGCGCCGGCCCGATCGTCGAGCACCTCACCAACTGGCTGGGCGACGGCGTCGACAAGCTGGTCAGCAACAACGTCCTGCCGGTCGCCTCGCTGATCATCGAGCCGGCCAAGGTGCTGTTCCTCAACAACGCGCTCAACCACGGTGTGCTGACTCCGCTCGGCGCCGCCGAGGCAGCCGACAAGGGCAAGTCGGTGCTCTTCATGCTGGAGTCGAACCCCGGCCCCGGACTCGGACTCCTGTTGGCCTACTGGTTCTTCGGACCCAGGTCCCTGCGTCCGTCGGCACCAGCGGCCATCATCATCCACTTCTTCGGCGGCATCCACGAGATCTACTTCCCGTACGTCCTGATGAAGCCGAAGATGATCCTCGCCACGATCGCCGGTGGAGCAGCGGGCATTGCCACGTTCCAGCTCACCAACGCGGGTCTGGTCGCCTCGCCCTCTCCGGGCAGCATCTTCGCCTATCTCGCGCAGACCCCGAAGGGCTTCGGCAACTACGCCGGGATGCTCCTCGGCGTGGCTGTGGCGACTGCGGTGTCGTTCGCCGTCGGCTCGGTGCTGCTTGGCTTTGGCCGCGGGAGCGACGACTCTGAAGTCGAAGACACCAACGCTCTCCAGGAGGCCTGAGCATGACCACCACCATCAACGCTGCAGACGTCAAGAAGCTCGTCGTCGCGTGCGACGCCGGCATGGGCAGCAGTGTGATGCTGGCCAGCACCCTCAAGGGCCAGCTCAAGAAGACCGACATCTCGATCGAGCACACACCCGTGGGCCAGATTCCCGCCGACGCCGACGTCGTGCTCTGTCACCAGTCGCTCGCCGAGCGGGCCCGCTCCAGTGCCCCGGGCAAGCCCGTCGTGACGTTCCAGGTGTTCCTCGGCGATCCAGCCGTCAACGCCCTCGTCCAGACCCTGAAGGACGGCGGCGACGTCAGTGGCTGACCTGCTGACGGCCGAGGCCGTACGCCTCGAGGCGTCCGCCGCGTCAGCCGAGGAGGCGATCCGCCTGACGGGTGGCGTCCTCGTCGAGGTCGGCGCGGTCGCCGAGTCGTACGTGGACGCGATGCTCGCCCGTGAGCAGTCCGTGTCGACCTACATGGGCGAAGGGTTCGCGATCCCGCACGGCACGCTCGAGAGCAAGGACACGGTCCAGCGCAACGCGCTGTCATTCGTCCGGTTCCCCGAGGGTGTCGACTGGAACGGAAATGACGTCCGCGTCGCGATCGGCATCGCTGCCGTCGGTGACGACCACCTGGGCATCTTGTCCAAGCTGGCCACGATCCTGGTCGACCCCGACCAGGCCAAGCAGTTGCGCGAGGCATCTGACACCGACACGGTGCTGGCCCTCCTGCAACCCTCTGAAGGAGAAGACATTTCATGAAGGTGGTGCGTTTCTACGCCCCGGGTGACCTGCGCTACGAGGACGCCGACGAGCCGACCCCCGGACCCGACGAGGTCAAGATCAAGGTCTGGGCGACGTCGACGTGCGGGACGGACGTCAAGATCTTCGGCGCCGGGCACCAGAACCTCGACCCGCCGCGCGTCATCGGCCACGAGATTGCCGGAGAAGTCGTCGAGGTCGGCTCCTCGGTCGACGGCTGGCAACCGGGCGACCGGGTCCAGGTCATCGCCGCCGTGCCTTGTGGGGAGTGCGAGGAGTGCACCCACGGCAAGATGTCGGTCTGCCCCAACCAGGTCTCGATGGGCTATCAGTTCGACGGCGGATTCGCCGAGTACATGATCGTCCCCCGCGCGGTGCTCAAGGTCGACGGCCTCAACCGCATACCCGAGGGGCTGAGCTATGCCGAGGCCTCCGTCGCCGAACCGTTCGCCTGCGCTATCAACGCACAGACACTCGCGCGAGTCGGCGAGGGCGATGACGTCGTGGTGGTCGGCTCCGGACCGATCGGTTGTCTGCACGTCCGCCTCGCAAGGGCCAACGGTGCTCGCCGCATCACGCTGATCGAGCTCAACCGCAGCCGCCTCGAGCAGGCTGCAGGCATCGTCAAGCCCGACGAGACGATCTGCGCCGGCGAGGTTGATGTCGTCGAAGCGGTCATGGACCTCACCAACGGCCGAGGTGTCGACGTGGCCATCACCGCGACGGCCGCCGGCATCGCGCAGGAGCAGGCCGTCCAGTACGCCGCCAGGCAGGGCCGGATCAGCTTCTTCGGTGGCCTGCCCAAGGACAAGCCGACGATCACCCTCGACTCCAACCTCGTGCACTACCGCGAGCTGACGATCGTCGGCGCCAACGGGTCGTCACCGGCCAACAACAAGGATGCGCTCGACCGGATCGCGACCGGGGCAGTTCCCGTCCTCGATCTGATCACCCACCGACTGCCGCTGGCCGATGTGCCAAAGGCCATCGACATCGTCCGCAGTGGCGAGGGCATCAAGGTCACGATCGAGCCGCAGCAGTAACAACAGCACCGAAGCCGAGATGCCCGACCACCCAGGGGGTCGGGCATCTCGCTGTGTCAGGACAGGTGCGCGGCGGCAGCCTCGCGGGCCTCGGCGGGCCCCTTGGCCCCAAGGGCCGCCTCTGCGGCGGCTGAACAGGCTTCCTGGGTGACGCCGGCCAGGGTGGCACCCACGAGAGGTGCGGCTGTGGCGGCCGACGACAGGGAGCTCACCCCGAGCCCGACCAGGACGCAGCCGAGGTGCGGATCAGCTGCCGCCTCGCCGCAGACTCCGACAGGCTTGCCGGCTTCGAGCCCAGCACGCGCCACCTTCTCGATGAGCGCCAGGAGTGCCGGCTGCCATGGATCCGTCAGTCGCGACAACGACGGGGCCATCCGGTCCGCCGCGAAGGCGTACTGGCTGAGGTCATTCGTGCCGATCGACACGAAGTCCACGTGACGGAGGATGCGGTCCGCGAGCAGCGCGGCGCTCGGGATCTCGATCATGACGCCCGGCACCAGACCGCGCTCGCGCACCTTGGCGCCGAACCACTCGGCCTCGTCCTCGGTCGCGACCATCGGGGCCATGACCCATACCGGTGCGGTCGAGTCCTTGGCAGCAAGGGCGATCGCATCGAGCTGTCGGTCCATGAGCCCCTCGTCGCGCAGGCCCAGTCGCATCCCACGAACGCCGAGCGCCGGGTTGGGCTCGTCCTTGATCGTGGCGAAGCTGACGGGTTTGTCGGAGCCGGCATCGAGCGTACGGATCACGACCTTGCGCTCACCCATGGCTGCGAAGACCTCCCCGTAGATGGCGGCCTGCTCGTCCACCGTGGGCTCGACGTCACGGTCGAGGAAGCACAGCTCGGTGCGAAACAGCCCGACGCCCTGGACCTGGGTGTCGGCCGCCCTGCGCGCACCCGCACCGTCCTGGACGTTGGCGAGGATGTCCACCGCGTGGCCGTCCGACGTGGCTCCGGGACCACGCCACGATGCCGCGGCCACACCACGTGCAGCGGCGGCCTCGGTGCGCTCATGGACGAGGCCCGGCTCCGGGTCGAGGATGACCTCACCCGTCGAGCCGTCGACGAGCACCGACGTGCCCTCGGCGATGTCGTCCAGACCGTCCGTGCCGACAACGCAGGGTATGCCGAGCTGTCTGGCGATGATCGTCGTGTGGCTCGTGGCCCCGCCCAAGGAGGTGGCGATCGCGACGATCGAGACCGGGTCGAGGCCCGCGGTGTCGGCGGGCGCGAGGTCGTCGGCGCACAGGACCGATGCGACGTCCGGCGTCGGGATGCCGGGTTCGGGTTGTCCCGTGAGCTCGGCGACGACACGGTCACGGATGTCCTGGAGATCCGTGACCCGCTCGGCCATCAGCCCCCCGGCGGAGGCGAACATGGCACTGAGCTCCTCGATCGCCCCAGCCGTCGAGGCGCAAATGCCCGCGCCATCGGCAAGCCGCTTCTGCACAAGCGCGACAAGGCCGCGATCTCGCGCGAGCGAGGACGTGGCCATCAGGACCTCTGCCGCTGCTCCGCTGGCGTGACTCGCTCGCGCGGCGAGTCGATCAGCCACGAGCGTGGCCGCCGCACTGAATCGCGCGGCCCCGTCCTCCGGGTCGAGGCTCTCCTCGTCGAGCGGAAGGCTGGGGCGAGGCATGGGACGGACGACCGGTCCGACACCGATTCCAGGGACCACACCGTTGCCGTGCAGAATCATCGACGCCATGACGCTCCTTCAGCGTTGCGGAGGAGGGTGCCACTCCCCCATGGTGTTGCTTGACTTTACACGCATTCGGACGTAAAACAATACGTACAGGTGGTGAAAGCCACACAAACCCACTTCGTAGTCGTGACTATCGACCACCAAGCGAGGAGTGCCGTGTACGCCGCCGAACGCCAGCAACTCCTCGCCGAGCGACTGCACCAGGACGGCAGGCTCGCCGTCATCGATCTGGCCGAGGAGCTGGACGTCAGCAGCGAGACCATACGCCGCGATCTGGCCGTGCTCGAGCGGGACGGCCTGGCACAGCGGGTGCACGGAGGAGCGGTGGCAGCGCGGGCCCTGACGGTCCTGGAACCCGGCCTCGCCCAACGCACCACCACGAACGCCGAGCAGAAGGAGCGCATCGCGCGCGAGGCCGCTGCATTCCTGCCCGAACCCGGCGGAAGCGTCGTCCTCGACGCCGGGACGACCATCAGCCACCTGGTCGACAACATCCCGCTGGATCACCCCTTGACCGTGATCACGCACTCGATCCCGACGGCGTCCAAGCTGACCGCCATCCCCTCGGTCAATCTGCACCTGCTCGGCGGGCGCGTGCGCGGCGTCACCGCTGCGGCTGTCGGGCAGTCGACCGTCGATGCCCTGGCGACGGTCCAGGTGGACGTGTGCTTCCTCGCCACGAACGCCGCCTCCGCCCATCACGGTCTGAGTACGCCTGACAGCGAGGAAGCCGCAGTCAAGCGCGCGCTCGCGAAGTCAGCCCACAAGGTCATCGCCTTGCTGGACTCCTCCAAGTTCTCTGCCGAGCACGTCTTTGCGTTCGCCTCCTACGACGATCTCGACGTCGTGATCACCGACAAGGACGCCAGCCAGGAGGACGTCGAGGCACTGCGGGAGCACGGCGTCCAGGTCGTGCTCGCGTGATCGTCACTCTCACCCCCAACCCGAGCATCGATCGCACGATCGAGCTGTCGGAGCCCCTCGAGCGCGGTGGAGTCATTCGCTCGGTCACGGCTCACGACGATGCCGGCGGCAAGGGCGTCAACGTCGCTCAGGTCGTTCGCAAGGCCGGACACCCGGCAGTCGCCGTGCTTCCCGGGGACCACGACGACCCGCTGCTGACCCGCCTGCGGCAGCTCGCGGTGACGCACCGGGCCGTGGCAACCGGTCTCCCGTGCCGCGTCAACCTGACGTTCGCCGAGCCCGACGGGGTCACCACCAAGGTCAACGCACCGGGGCCCGAGCTGGCACCCGACCACCTTGACCAGCTCATCCAGGAAGTCGCCCTCGAAGCGGCGGGAGCACGTTGGGCCGTCTTGAGCGGGTCGCTGCCGCCCGGCGTCGACGCCGGTTGGTACGCCGATGTGATCGACGGGGTCCACCGCGACGGGCTCCGGATCGCGGTCGACACCTCGGGACCCTCGCTGCGCAAGACGCTCGATCGCGCTGCCGATCGCATCGACCTGATCAAGCCCAACTCCGACGAGCTCGGTGAGCTGCTCGATCTACCCGCGTCGACGTTCGAGGGCGATCCCTGGCTCGCGTTCGAGTCCGCACGGCCGCTCCTGGACCGGGGCGTCGGCGAGATCCTCCTGACCCTCGGCAGCAAGGGCGCCCTGCTGATCAGCCTTGAGGGAGTCTGGGTGGCGGCGGCACCCAAGGTCATCCCCCGCAGCACGGTGGGAGCCGGCGACTCAGCCTTGGCGGGCTACGTGATCGGCTCACTCGAGTCCGCCGATGCGGAGGGGCGTCTCTCGCTGGCCGTCGCCTACGGCAGTGCGGCCGCATCGCTGCCGGGTTCGACGATGCCCGGCCCCGATGACCTCCCCCCGCTTCCCGAGGTCGTGCGCGCCTAGCCTGCTGTCTCGTGCGACTCGGTCCAGCGCTCGCTCTGGGTCAGCCAGAACAGGTAGGCCAGCGCGGGCACCACGATCACACCGGCGAGGCCGACGACGACCAGGAGCCCCGCGAGAGTCGCGTCGGCGCCCGCGGCCGCCGAGATCTTGACCTCGTCGACCAGCATCCAGGGATATTGCGCGACACCCCAGCCGATCACGACGGCCGCGACCGCCACGACGGCCGCCAGGCGCGCCTGGGAGAAGCGTCGGACGTACAGGAGGATCAGCGTCGCGAGCCCGGCGATGGCGGAGACCACGATGATCGGCGCAGCAGGTCCGAGCAGTCGGTCACTGAGAGTCGGCGAGTCGTGCTTGATCGGGACCAGCGCGGCGAACACCACGATCCCGGTGACGACGCCGACGCCGATCGTACGGATGCGCAGCGTCTCGCTCAGTGAGCCATGGCCCGAGCGCGCGGCGTCGGCGGTCAGGAAGACCCCGGCGAGGAAGGCGCACGTGCCGACCGCGATGAGCCCGCCGAACAGCGACGTCGGGTGCATCCACGAGCTGAGCTGGTCGCCGTTGCCCTCCGCCGGCACCCGCCCAGACGCGACCGCACCGGCAGCAGCACCGAGGAAGAACGGCGTGATCAACGACGATCCGGCGAACACCGCGCCGAAGAGCCGCGCCTGCGCCAGGGTCGCGGAGTACTTGCGGAACGCGAAGCTGGCGCCTCGCAGCACGATGCCGACGAGCGCCAGCGCGAGCGGCAACGTGAGCGTCGTGGTGGCCGCGGCGAAGGTCTCCGGGAAGCCGGTCCACCAGATCACCAGGATGTAGATCAGCCACACGTGGTTGGCCTCCCACACCGGACCGATGCTGTGGTCGATCAGGACGCGCAGCTCTCCACCGCGCTCAGAACCACCGGCCGTCAGGTCGAAGAACCCCGAGCCGAAGTCGGCGCCGCCGAACAGGGCGTACAGGACGATCCCGGCGAACATGGCGATGGCGACGACGACCGCGAGGCTCATCGGGCACCCGCCTCGTCGACCGTCGCGCTGCCGGGCCCGTAGGGACTCGGCAGGTCCTCGTCGCCGGCCCGCCATCGCCGCGCCATCGAGCGCAGGACGACGAACGCCCCGATCGTCATGCCGACGTAGACCACGACGGCGGCGGCGTAGCTCCACCACAGTCCTGCGCTCTGGCTGGCGGCGTCCTCGGTGCGCAGGATGCCCCAGACGACCCATGGCTGGCGCCCGACCTCGGTCGCGATCCAGCCGGCTTCCATGGCGAGGATCGCCAGCGGACCGGCGATGACCGCACCACGGAGGAACCAGCGCTTGGCCAGCGGGTCATGGCCGCGCCAGCGGGCGAGCCAGAACAGCACCACGACGATCGCCAGCAGCGTGCCGATGCCGACCATGGACTGGAACGCCAGATGGGTGATGTTGACCGGCGGCCGATCCGCAGCCGGGACGGTGTCGAGCCCCGGCACGGGCTTGTCGAACGAGTTGCGGGCGATCAGGGAGCCGATCTTGGGGATGTCGATCGCCCCGTGCACCTTGCCGTCGATCAGCACGCCGCCGATGCGCAGCGGTGCCGGCTGCTCGGTCGTCGTCGCCAGCTCGAACGCCGCCAGCTTCGACGGCTGGGTCTCGCCTACACGGAGGCCCAGGATGTGGCCGATGAACGGCTGCACCAGAGCCGCCACGGTCGCGAACACGAACGGCACCGTGAACCCGAGGCGGTGATGAGCGTCGACTCGTCCCTTGAGCATGCCGGCGGCATACACACCTGCGACGACGAAGCCGACGACCATGAACGCGGCAAACCACATGTGCGCGAACTGCAGGTAGACCCCGTCGTTGAACATCGCCCGCCACGGGTTGACATCGGTGACCTCGCCATTGACCAGCTTGAAACCTGTGGGATTGTTCATCCAGGCGTTGACCGAGATGACGCAGAACGTGCCGACCACGCCCGCGATGGCCATCGGGATCAGCATCATGAGGTGCCGGCGAGGCGGCATCCGGTCCCAGCCGTAGAGGTAGATGCCGAGGAAGATCGCCTCGACGAAGAACGACAGGCCCTCGAAGGCAAAGGGCAGGCCGAGGACGTCGCCGAACTTGCCCATCAGCCCGGGCCACAGGATGCCCATCTCGAAGCTCAGCACCGTGCCGGAGACCGCGCCGATGGCGAACAGAACGGCCGACACCTTGGCCCAGCGCTTGGCTAGGCCCAGCGCGACCGGGTCGTCGCGGACGATGCCCCGGCGGTGCACGACGTAGATCATCGTCGGGAAGGCCACCCCGAAGCACGCGAGGATGATGTGCCAACCCAGCGAGAGCGCCATCTGCTCTCGGGCCGGGAGCAAGCCCGGAGGGGCATCACTCGAGGTCAGGACGGTGGTGACGACTCCGGCGAAGTCCATGTCTTCACCCTACGTCTGGGCGATCGGCAAACCCCGTCGCGCGGGTGTGAGAAGGTCCGCGCGAGGAATATGTCACACGGTGCGGAACGTGATGCCGGCCTTCTGCAGGCGCTCGATCAGCGCATCGCCCATCGCGACCGCCGTGGTGGTCTGACCGGCGACGTCGGGCAGGTCGTCGTACGCCAGGCAGAGGGCCGACTCGCTGAGCATCTTGGACGTCTCGGTGTAGCCGGGATCGCCGCCGGTGACCTCGGCACGAACCTTCTCGCCGCCACCCTCGGCGAACACGGTGAACTTGAACCAGGACTTCTCGCGCTTGTCCTCCGACGGACCGGCGCCGGGATCCTTGAGCTTGAGCAGCAGCGCGCGCGTGGGCGGGAGCTGCGCGCCGGCGAATGCCACGCCGAGTCCGAGGCCCGACGCGGCCAGCATGCGGCGGGTCTTGAAGTGCGCGAAGTGCGAGTAGGTGAACTCCGGGCCGTACCGGTCGAGGGACCTGGCGGACCGCAGCACGATCTGCGGGTCGATCGTCGGCATCGGGACGCCCCAGCCGCCCAGCTCCGACGCCTTGCCGACCTTGCCGGACCCGCGGACCTTGCGACCCTCGGGCCTGGGCTCGGCCTTGCGACGGGCAGCGGCGACCTTGCCGGACTCGCGCATCGACGAGAACTGGTTGATCGCCGAGTGGTAGGTGCCGCCGGAGAACTCGGCATTGGCCCGGATGTAGCCGCGCACCTGGATCGGCACATCCTTGGGCAGCTGCTCCACGGCGTACAGCACGCCCAGGTCGTACGGGATCGAGTCGAAGCCGCAGGCATGGATGATCCGTGCGCCGGTCTCGACGGCACGATCGTGGTACTTGAGCCACATGTCGTCGACGAACTGGGGCTCCCCGGTCAGGTCGACGTACGCGATGCCGGCCTCGACGCTCGCCTTGACCGCCGCCTCGCCGTACTTGAGGTAGGGGCCGACCGTCGTGACCAGGACGCGGGTGCTGCGGGCGAGCGCGGTCATCGAGTCGGGGTTGCTGATGTCGGCCGAGATGATCTCCGGACGCACTCCCCCGAGCCGCTCGATCCGGTCGGCGACGGCCTCGAGCTTGGCCTGGTTGCGGCCCGCGATCGCCCATGAGCCGCCTGGCGGCAGGTGCTCGCCCAGGTAGTCGGCGGTGAGGCCGCCGGTGAATCCCGTGGCTCCGAGCAGGGCGATGTCGACTGAGGTCATGCAGCCAACCTACCGACGGTATGGGCGGAGGGGCTAGGAGGCCTTCTTGGCCACTTCGTCGTGGGTCAGGATCGTCGGGCCTTCGGTGCCGGCCACGGTCGCGTCGGTCACGATGACCTTGGCGACGTCGTCGCGGCTCGGGATCTCGTACATGACCGGCTCGAGCACCGCCTCGATGATCGAGCGCAGTCCGCGGGCACCCGTGCCCCGCGCCAGCGCGAGGTCGGCCATCGCCTCAGCCGCGTCGGTGCTGAACTCGAGCTCGACGCCGTCGATCTCGAACAGCCGGACGTACTGCTTGGTCAGGGCGTTGCGGGGCTCGGTGAGGATCGCGACGAGGGCGTCCTTGTCGAGGTTGTCGACCGCAGCGATGACCGGCAGACGGCCGATGAACTCCGGGATCAGTCCGAACTTGAGCAGGTCCTCGGGCAGCACCTTGGAGTAGAGCTTCTCGGGCGCGACGGCCTTGCCGATGTCGACCTGGCCGGTGTTGAAGCCGAGGCTGGTCTTGCCGCTGCGCTGCTCGATGATCTGGTCGAGCCCGGCGAACGCACCGCCGACGATGAACAGCACATTGGTCGTGTCGATCTGGATGAACTCCTGGTGCGGGTGCTTGCGTCCGCCCTGCGGAGGAACCGATGCCGTGGTGCCCTCGAGGATCTTGAGCAGAGCCTGCTGGACACCCTCGCCCGACACGTCACGCGTGATCGAGGGGTTCTCGCTCTTGCGCGAGATCTTGTCGACCTCGTCGATGTAGATGATGCCGGTCTCGGCCTTCTTGACGTCGTAGTCCGCGGCCTGGATGAGCTTGAGGAGGATGTTCTCGACGTCCTCACCGACATAGCCGGCCTCGGTCAGGGCGGTCGCGTCGGCGATCGCGAACGGCACGTTGAGCATGCGGGCCAAGGTCTGCGCGAGGTAGGTCTTGCCGCAACCCGTGGGACCGACGAGCAGGATGTTGGACTTGGCCAGCTCGACCTGGTCGTCCTTGCTCCGCGAGCTGCCGACCTGCGCCTGGACCCGCTTGTAATGGTTGTAGACCGCGACGGCCAACGACTTCTTGGCGCCGTCCTGGCCGATCACGTAGCCGTTGAGGAAGTCGTAGATCTCGTGCGGCTTGGGCAGCTCGCCAAGACTCAGCTCAGCACCTTCGGCGAGCTCTTCCTCGATGATCTCGTTGCAGAGGTCGATGCACTCGTCGCAGATGTAGACGCCTGGTCCGGCGATGAGCTTCTTGACCTGCTTCTGGCTCTTTCCGCAGAAAGAACACTTCAGCAGATCGGCCGTTTCACCAATGCGTGCCACGTGGAGAGTCCCTTCTTGGTTCAGCGCGGTGTGAGCCGGAGCCGGCCCGTGACCGGGAGAGCATTATTTTCACCCTAGCGGCGAATGTGTGCTGCGTCTCGGTCACGGCGCCGGTTGTCATAGGCGTGTCGTCAGACTGCCGGGACCTTGAGGGTCTCGAGGACCTCGTCGATCAGGCCGTACTCCAGCGCCTGGGCGGCGGTGAGGATCTTGTCGCGGTCGACATCCTTGCTGACCTCCTCGACGGGCTTGCCCGACGCGTCGGAGATCATCTTCTCCATCAGCTCGCGCATGCGCAGGATCTCGTTGGCCTGGATCTCGAGGTCGGAGATCTGTCCGCCGGTGCCCTCGGTGTAGGGCTGGTGGATCAGGATGCGGCTGTTGGGCAGCGCCAGACGCTTGCCGGGCGTGCCCGCGGCGAGCAGCACGGCGGCGGCCGAGGCGGCCTGGCCGAGGCAGATCGTCTGCACGTCGGGCTTGAGGTAGCGCATCGTGTCGTAGATCGCCGTCAGCGCGGTGAACGAGCCGCCGGGGCTGTTGATGTAGATGCTGATGTCGCGATCGGGGTCCATCGCCTGGAGGCACAGCATCTGGGCCATGACGGCGTTGGCGACGTCGTCGCTGATCGGCGTGCCGAGGAAGATGATGCGGTCCTCGAACAGCTTGGCGTAGGGATCGATGCGGCGGAAGCCGTAGGACGTGCGCTCTTCCCACTGGGGAATGTAATAGCTCATGATGTGAGGTCTCCTGCGCTCGCGACGACGTGATCGATCAGTCCGTACTCCTTGGCCTGCTCCGGCGTGAACCACCGGTCGCGGTCGGAGTCGAGCTCGATCTGCTCGACGGTCTGACCGCTGTGCTGGGCCTGCAGCTCGTTGAGCTGCTTCTTGAGCAGCAGGCTCTGCTGCGCCTGGATCTTGATGTCCGACGCCGAGCCGCCGATGCCGCCCGAGGGCTGGTGCATCATGATGCGCGCGTGCGGCAGGGCGTAGCGCTTGCCAGCCGTGCCCGCGGCGAGCAGGAACTGGCCCATCGAGGCAGCCAGGCCCATGCCGAACGTGGCGACATCGTTGGAGATGAACTGCATCGTGTCGTAGATCGCCATGCCGGAGTCGACCGAGCCGCCCGGCGAGTTGATGTAGAGGTAGATGTCGGCCTGCGGATCCTCTGCGTTGAGCAGCAGCATCTGGGCGCAGATCGCGTTGGAGTTGGAGTCGCGGACCTCGGAGCCCAGGAACACGATGCGTTCCTTGAGCAGCCGCTGGTAGATGTGGCCATCGAGATCCGAGGGGCCGGCCTCGCCGGCCATTCTCGGCGACATGGGGCTGTGGGTATCCGGTGTGTTCACGTCCCCAAACCTAGACGGCCCGGGGTTCGAACACACGCGAAAACACGGCTGTTCGCTGACAGCGTGAACCGGGTCAGTCGTAAGCGCCGGGAACCACCTGGTCCCAGTCGATGACCGACCCAGTCACGACGCCACTTCGATCGGACAGCAGGAACGCCACCATCGCGGCGATCTCGTCGACCTGCCCGAGCTTGCCCATCGGCTGGGATGCCGCCGCCTTCTCGAGCCAGTCGTCGCCTGCACCGTGGAACTCCCGCTGCACGGCGTCCTCGCCCTCGGTCTCGGTCCAGCCGATGTTGAGGCCGTTGATCCGCACCCGGTCCCAGCGGTGCGCGTGAGCCGCGTTGCGCGTCAGCGCGGCAAGTCCCGCCTTGGCCGCCGCGTACGGCGCGAGGTACGGCTGGCCGCCGTGCGACGTCATCGTGATGACATTGACGATCGTGCCGCCACTCCCCCTCGCGACCATGTCCGCGACGGCCGCCTGCATCAGGAAGAACGGCGCCCGCAGGTTGACGGCGACATGCGCGTCGAAGAGCTCCGGCGTCGTGTCGAGGAGCGTGCCCCGGCTGGTGAGCCCGGCCGCGTTGACGAGCGAGTCGATGCGCCCGTGCCGCTCGATCGTCGCCGCGACGGTTCGCCGAGCCTGATCGACGTCGCCCACGTCGGCCTGGACAAACGTCGCGCGGTCGCCCAGTGCGTCGACGAGCTCGGTCCCGCGGCCGATGGTGCGTCCGCTGACCACCACCGAACCGCCCTCCTCGATCACGGCACGGGCGATGCCTGCGCCGACCCCCTGCGTGCCGCCACTCACGAGCACGACACGCCCCTGCAGCAACGATTCAGCCATGCGTGCGCCGACGGTCCGCGTATGCGTCGAGGGCCCCGTTTGTCCGGCCGACGTCCCACCCCTCGTCCAGCGCCTGGTGGATCAGCTCGGCCTGGGTGACGGGCGTCAGGCCATTGACGTTGGCATCGCGATCGAGATTGGTCGGGAACGGGTAGCCCTCGGCCGATGACGCGATCGCGTTCGCAAGGAACTGCTCGGTCGCGCCGGCGGCCTTCCGGGCGGCCAGCACGGGGTAGACCGCCTTGGACGTGCGCACGCGGTCCACGGTCTCCATCGCACGGCCGAAACCGGACGAGACCTGCAGCAGGTTTGCCATGCGCTGGACGTCTGCGGAGACGTTGTTGCCGGCACCGTGGAACAGCGCGGGGTTGAAGAAGCCCGCATCGCCCTTGGCCAGCGGCAGCTGGACGAAGTGGTCCGCGAAGTACGCGCGGAACTCGGGCAGGCGCCACGCAAGGTAGCCCGGGACGTACTTGTGCGAGTGCGGGAGGTACATCGTCGGCCCGCTCTCGACAGGCATGTCCGAGTGGGCCACGGCACCCTGGAGCGTCAGCACCGGCGACAGCAGGTGCACGTGCGCGGGATAGCGCTCGACGACGTCGTTGGCGAGGAAGCCCAGGTGATAGTCGCGATGAGGGTCCTGTGCGACGCCTCCGGGACGCACCACGTTGACCTGCGACGTCACCTGGTATCCCGGGCCGAGCCAGGCGCCGGAGATCAGGGCAAGGATGTCATTGGCGTAGTAGTCGACGAACGCCTCGGGATCGCGCACCGCGAGCTTCTCCAGCGCGTTCCAGACGCGGCTGTTGGCTCCTGGCTTGGCGAAGTGATCGCCGGGCGCGGCACCTGCCGCGCGCTCGTCCGCGATCATCGCGTCGAACGCGGCCGTCACGCGGTCCACGACGTCCAGATCGTCGAAGGCCCCCTTGATCACCACGAGCCCCGGCCCGTCGGTGAGAGCTCGGACGAGCTCGCCCTCGACCTCCACACGACCGTCGGCACTGAGAACGGCGCGACGCAGCGTGGCGGAGTCGTACACGAGGACGCCCTGCTCGACGCTGTCGGCTCGGGGGAAGTCTGCGATGTCGGTCGTCGCCGAGACGACCTCGGCGAAGTCGGCGACGCTGCAGTCGGACTCCTCGAGGCGTACAGGACGGGAAACGTTCGTCGGGAAGGTGGCGGACATGATTGATCTCCTCGGTGTGGGTGGCTCATCGTCGACGCTAGTGCGGTGAACCTTTGCGTACGATGGTCAGAACACCTCAAAAACACCTCAGAGTGAGACGCACCACATGGGCCATCCGTACCGAATGCGCGAGATCGCCCAGCAGTCCGGCCTGAGCCTGGCGACCGTCGATCGTGTGCTCAACCGCCGGACGGGCGTACGGGCCAGCACGGTTGCCGAGGTCGAACGGGCCATCGCCGACCTCGATCGGCAGGCGACGCAGCTACGCCTCGGCGCGCGGACGTATGTGGTCGATCTCGTGATGCAGACACCGGCTCGGTTCTCCTCCGCCGTGCGGCGAGCACTGGAGGCCGAGCTTCCACACGTCCGGCCCGCCGTCGTCCGGTCCAGGTACCACCTGCAGGAAGGCAGTCGTCCCGCCGACATCGTCGAGGTGCTGAACCGCATCGCCCAGCGCGGCTCCGCGGGGGTCCTGCTCAAGGCGCCGGATGCGCCCGAGGTCGCACAGGCGGTCGACCGGCTCGTCGCTGAAGGGATACCGGTGGTGACGCTGGTGACGGACGTCCCCGCCAGCCGCCGCGTTGCGTACGTCGGGATCGACAACCGTGCAGCGGGCGCCACAGCGGCCTACCTCGTGTCCGGATGGACACCTCGCAGCGCCGGCGCCGTGCTCCTGACGCTGAGCAGCAGCACCTTCCGGGGCGAGGAGGATCGGGCGCGTGGCTTCCGCGACGCCATGGCCGACCTGGCTCCCGGCAGGCCGCTGCGGGAGCTCGCGGGGACGGACGGGCTCTACGACACGATGCTGGCGGCGGTGTCGGACGAGTTGGCGGCCGATCCGTCGATCGACGCGGTCTACTCGATCGGAGGCGGCAACACTGCGACCCTCGAGGCAATCAGGCGGATGGGGAGGACGTGCCTAGCGTTCGTGGCACACGACCTCGACGACGAGAACGTGGCTCTGCTCCGGCAGCGTCGGCTGTCCGCCGTGGTCCATCACGACCTGCGCGACGACGTCCGTCGCGCGGCCCGGATCATCCTGCAAGCCCACGGCGCTCTCCCGGGCCCGGTGCGCTCCGCGCACTCCGCGATCCAGGTGGTGACCCCGTACAACGCACCTCCCGCCTTCCGCTGAGGGCCGAACAGGTCGTGCGCCCGCCACCGGACGAGCATCTCGGTCCTGCGGACCGCGATAGCATGCGGACACGGGTCGACCCGGGACCGAAGGGGCACACATCATGGCAGAAGGCGCTGAACCGGGTCCCGGTTCCGTGACGTTGCGTGCCGTCGCCGCCCATGCCGGAGTCTCCAAGTCGCTGGTGTCCCGAGTGCTTCAAGGGTCGCCCCACGTCAGCGATCGGAGTCGCGCGGCCGTCGAAGACGCGATTCGCACACTGGGCTACCGGCCGAACGGAATGGCCCGCAGCCTGACCGAACGACGGACCCGGCTGATCGGGGTGCTGTGCAACGACCTGCGCCAACCGTGGTTCGTCGACATGCTCGAAGGCTTGAACGAAGTGCTGCACGCTGAGGGGCTCCACGTCCTCGTCGGCGAAGCCCGGCTCGACCGCGCGGCGGACACGAGCATGGTCGAGGTCTTCATGGGCATGCGGGTCGACGGGCTGGTCCTCGCCGGATCGATGCTGGGGTCAGGGCCGATCCTGGAGGCGACCCGTCGGATCCCCACGGTCGTCGCCGGTAGTCGCGACCTGACGCTCGACCACGTCGACGTCGTCGCCCAGGACGACGACCTGGGCGCGGAGGTCGCGGTGCGACACCTGATCTCCCTGGGGCATCGCCACATCGGTCACGTCGCGGGATACGGCGCAGAGGTCTACCGCCTGCGCCGCGCGGCCTACGAGCGCGTCATGACCGAACACGGTCTGGCGTCCGGGATCCGTGTCGCGGAGTGCGACAGCACGGAGTCCGGCGGATACCTCGCCGCCCAGACGCTGCTCGAATCACCGGGGGTGCGTCCCACCGCCATCTTCGCGGCCAATGACTTCTCCTGCCTCGGCGTGATCTCTGCGGCTTCGGAGGCCGGGCTGGCGGTGCCGGACGACCTGGCGCTCGTCGGATTCGACAACAGCTATCTGGCGCGCATGCGGCACATCTCGCTGACGAGCGTGGACATCGACGGTGTCCAGGTCGGCGAGCTGGCCGCCCGGTTCCTCGTCGAGCGGATGGCCACGCCGGACTCCCCCGCACGAGAACACCTCCTCACGCCGCGCCTGGAGGTGCGGCGATCCTGCGGCGCCCTGTCGTAGTCGCCTGCCGTCACGTCGCTCTCCTGGCCCGTGACCCCCTCCAGCCATCGAGCAGTCCTATGACGCGTGCGCGGCCAGCAGGGACTTGAGGTTGACACCGGGATCAGTCAGCTGTCCGGGATCTGGTCGGGCTCCGCGTTGCAGCATCATCTCTGCCAACCGGATGTCCTTCGCCACGGCGTTCCCAGGGCCGAATGCGCTGACCGACACCATCTGGTCGGTGTGGTCGAGGCCGAAGTGCACCTCGACACCGTCCGGACGTCGACGAACCGCATGACGCCGTGCCAGGTGCGGCAGCCCGGCGATCTGGAGGCTCGCGTCATACTGGTCGGACCAGAACCAGGGCACCGCCGTGTGGGCGAGGTCGCCGCCCATCATGTTCCTCGCCACCGTCGCGGCCTGGTCGTGAGCGCTGCGCCACGACTCGAGCCGGATCCGCGTGGAGGAGAAGAGCGGGTGGGGGAAGGATGCGCAGTCGCCGGCGGCGAAGACGTCCGGGCTGCTGCTCCGGAGCCGGTCATCCAGGCGGATGCCGTTCTCCACCTCGATCCCCGCGGCGACGGCCAGCTCCACCGCGGGCGCTGCGCCGATCCCGACGACCAGCGCATCGAAGTGCCTGACAGCCCCATGGGTGAGCCGGACCCGCGTCCCACCGCCCGCCGGACGCGTCTCCACCACTGCCTCGCCCCAGACGAACTCGACCCCCCGGGACCGGTGTTCCGCCACGACCTCGGCTGCGACCTCGGCCGGCACAGCCCGGGCGAGAGCACGGTCGGTGAACTCGATCACCGTGACGTTACAGCCACGCGCACGAGCGCTCGCAGCGATCTCCAGACCGATGAACCCGGCACCGAGGATGCCAAGATGCCGCCCGTCCGACAGCAGGGGGCGGATCGCCATGGCGTCGGCGTGGGTGCGCAGGTAGTACACCCCTTCGCCTTGGTCGCCCGGCAGGCGCCGGGCCTGCGCGCCAACTGCGAGGAGCAGCTTCTCGTAGTCGATGCCCTCACCGTCTGCGAGAACCACCCGGTGCTTCCCGGGCTCTACAGCGACTACCTGGGTGGACCGACGGACGTCGATTTCGGAGTCGGCGAACGTCTGCGCGGCGAACGGGTGCACGAGCTCGGGGGCGGCCTTCGACTGCAGGAACGTCTTGGACAGCGGGGGCCGCTCGTAGGCGTCAACCGCCTCGTCGCCGATCAGCGTGATAGGCCCTTGCCACCCGTTCTCGCGCAGGGCGAGCGCGGCTCTCGCGCCGCACTCCCCTGCTCCGACGACGACCATCCCGTGGTCGCCGCCGCGGTCATGAGTCGACATCGATGTGGACGTGGCCGCCCTCGACCTTGACATCGAACATCTTGAGGTCGACGATCACCGGTGCTCCCATCGCCTTGCCGGTACGGAAGTCGAACCTCCCGTTGTGCTTGGGGCACTCAATGACCCCATCCATCACGAGACCATCGCAGAGCTTTTGCTTCTCGTGGGTGCAATAGCCCGCACTGGCGAAGAACTCATCGTCCTCCGAGCGATAGATGGCGTACTCGCTGCCGTCAGGACCGATGAAGGGGACGACGTCCTCCTCGTCGATCTCCTCGGGTTCACAGGCTCTGATCCAAGTCGGCACGTGCTGTCCTCGTTTCGTACGTTGCTGAGTGGTCGGACGTCCGGGTCGTCAGACCCGTTCGGCCTCGGGCAGGAGGCCACGGGCGGGGCCGTGATAGGGGTGAGCTCCTTCGGGAAGCTCCCGCTTGACGAAGTACGACTGGTCCTTGAACTGCTTCAGCACGGCGGGAACGATCTCCTTGTAGGCCTTCCACAGCGACGGGTACGGCTCGGCGCAGTCATGCTTGATCTCCTCGTGCAGTGCGGGGAGGCGGTGGTACGGGACCATCGGGTACATGTGGTGCTCGACGTGGTAGTTCATGTTCCAGTACAGGAACCGGTTGACCGGCCCCATCTTGATCGTCCGGGTGTTGAGCCGGTGGTCGAGGACGTTCTCGCCCATGCCGGCATGCTGCGTGAGTCCGTAAATCACGTGCATGAACGCGCCGTAGACACGCGGCCCACCGATGAGGACGATCGGCAGCCAGGTCGTGAAGACCACGGCGGTCGCGATGGTCACGGCGTAGATCAGCAGCCACAGCCGGCTCGTCCAGACAACCTTGTTTCGCTCGGTGTCGGGGACGAAGGTCGACTCGTCGGACGTCAGCCTTCCGCTGGCGTGGATCACCATCAACTTGAAGGAGGCAGGAACATCCAGGAGACCGAAGAAGTTCAGCAGGATGCGCGCCAACCGCGCCGGCCGCATGACGACAATCTCCGGGTCCCGGCCGACGATCAGCGTGTCGGTGTGGTGCCGGGTGTGCTGCCAACGCCAGACGGTGGGCTCGCGCATCATGCAGAACGAGGCGAGGTTGTAGACGGCGTTGTCGAGCCAGCGTGTCTTGAACGCGGTGCCGTGGCCTGCCTCGTGCCAGCGGGAGTCCGAGGCGGACCCGTACAGCACTCCGTAGACCAGGAAGAACGGAACCGCCCACCACGTGTCCCACAAGACGATGCCGATACCGGCCGAGGCCACGGCGATGCCGATCCACAGGGCGGTGTCTCGGATGGCGGGCGAGTCCGACCGCCGCATCAGCTCCTTCATCCGCTTGCGCGGCACCGGCGTCTTGAACCAGTCGTCGGAGGAGGCCAGCCCGGCCTCCTCGGCGAAGGTCGTGCCGGCGCTCGACAGCCCGTAGAAGTGCAGACGTTCGCGTGTCTTCATGTGCGGCTTCCTTGAAGGAGGGGGAGGTCGGTGGGACCGGTCCCAAACAGGATCGCACGAACTCGCATCGGCATCAAGAGGTGCACTGTGAACACGTGCTGCCCTATTATGGGACCGGTCCCATACGAGGCCGCCGGACGCATCGAGGAGAAGCAGTGATCACGAAGACAATGCCGGCCAACGGTCGGGAGGTGAGTGCCCTCGGGTTCGGCGCGATGGGCTTCGCCGGGTGGTTCGGAGCCGACGATGAGAAGAACTGGCGCGGCAGCCTCTTGTCGTCGCTCGAGGCCGGCGTCACGGTCATCGACACCGCCCGCGCCTATGGCGAGTCCGAACGCGTCGTGGGCGACGCCCTGCGCGAATGGTCCGGCCCGCCACCGTTCCTCGCCACCAAGGTCGAGGGGCTCGGCGCGACCAACCTTCGCTGGGCCGTGCCCGTTGCCGCCGACGAGGTGTTCCCCGCCGGCCAGGTGGTCCGAAGCGCCGAAGAGTCGCTGCGCGCGCTGCGCGTCGACCACGTCGACCTCCTCCAGCTGCACGTGTGGTGGCCGACGTGGGGTGTGGAGGGCCACTGGCTCGACGAGCTCATGAGCCTGAGGGAACGCGGCCTGGTAAGGCACATCGGCGTCTCCATCCCCGACCATCGGTCGGACATGGCGCTCCCCCTCGTGCACTCCGGTGCAATCGATGCCGTCCAGACCATCATCAACATCTTCGACCCGCTCGCTCTGGACAATCTCGTGCCCGCCTGCGTCGACCACGACGTCGCAGTCCTCGCCCGGTGCGTCCTGGACGAGGGGGGCCTGACCGGGGGCGTCACGGTGGAGACCGAGTTCGCAGCCGACGACTACCGCGCGAGCTACTTCGACGCGACCATTCCTCGAGAGGTCTACCTCGAGAAGGTCGATGCTTTGCGTCAGTACGTGCCGGAGCACGCCTCCAGCTTGGCAGCACTTGCACTCAAGTTCGTGGCCGAGCGGCCGGGCGTGACCACCGCGTTGACCTCGATGCACGTCGCCGAGTTCGCAGCCGCGAACATCGCAGCAATGGACGAGGCACCACTCAGCGACGAACTCGTCCGAACGCTGGCGACCCGGCACCGGTTCGTCAAGAACTTCAACAACATGGGGCACTGGAAATGACATCTTCAGATCGCGTTCGCTGGCAAGAGCTGCTTCCGAGGGAGTTCGTCGCACGCAGGGACACCCACCCGGTCGTCTGGCTCCCGATGGGGATATGCGAACCGCACGGGCACGTCGCCGCCTTCGGGCTGGACACGATCAAGGCCGACTACCTCTGTGAGGAGTCAGCGCGTCGCCACGGTGGAGTCGTCGCCCCGACCCAGGGATACCACGTCCACGAGACCGGGCCTCACGCTCCGTGGCTACGAGAGGTCGTCGGGGACGTCAACCCGCTGCTTGCCGCTGTGCCGCCGGACATCGTCCTGCGCCTGCTGGTGTTCCAGCTCCGCGCCTTCCGCAACGCCGGCTTCCGGCTGGCCATGGTCGTCACCGGTCACAACGGGAACCAGGACGATCTGCGTCTGGTCGTCGAGGAGTTCACGCGCAGGTCCCCGCTGAAGGTTGTGGCCAAGAGCGATCCCGAGCTCGTCGCCGGCACGTTCGAGGGCGATCATGCCGGACGCTACGAGGTTTCCCAGCTGCTGCACATCCGCCCCGACCTCGTGGATCTGACACGTGTCGACGACGGGGCGACCAGCGCGCTGCGACGCTTCGCCCAGGGGGTGGACGTCGCAGAGTCCAGCGCCGAGCACGGCAAGGAGATTCTCGACCTGAGCCTGGATGTCCTCGAGGGACTCGCGACCGCCATGGACGTGCCCGACGGACCGCTCGAGGGATTCATGACCCTCGAGGAGGCCGAAGAGGTGTGGCAGGCGGTGCACGCCCGCCGCGACGAGTGGGTCACGCTGGCGGACTGATCAGTCGGGGTCGGGGTCGTTACCCCGACCCCTCAGCTGTCAGCTCCGGTAGAGGGCAGGACGCTTCCGCAGCACGACGGGCTCACGCGCCCGACGAGAGCACCCCGCCTTCGCGACCTCATCGGGCGACGTAGCCATCCCACGGCACGGAAGGTCCCTGTCCGAGATTTGGTCAATCGTGCACCACGTGGAGGCTCGTTCTGGTGCACGATTGACCAAATCTCGGTCCTGATCATAGGGCGAAGGCTTGGCGGAACGACTCCAGGGCTCGGTCGCTGCCTTCTACTGTCGGATCGATCGCCCAAGCCTCCATTGCCACGACGCCGTCGTAGCCGGCGTCGGCGAGGGCGCGGGCCACGAAGGGCCAGCGCACCTCCCCCGTTCCGGGCTCGCAGCGTCCCGGGACGTCGGCGATCTGAACTTCGCCCACGTGGGGCGCAGCCCGCTGAATGAGCTCAACGAGGTTCCCCTCGCCGATCTGGGCGTGATACAGGTCCAGGTTCATCTTCAGGTGTGGGCTGTCGACCGCTGCGACGAGCGCCAGCGTGTCAGCTGCCTTCGCGAACGGCGTGCCCGGGTGGTCGACCTCGGTGTTCAGGTTCTCCAGCACGAACGTCACGCCGTGCTGCTCCCCCAGCTCCGCGACGCGGGTCAGGGTCTTCACGGCAGCGAGCCACATGCCACCTGCCACGACCTCCACGGGCCGGACGGGGATTCCACCTTCACCGAGGCCTGTGCCGTGCAGGTTCAGCGACGGGCACCCGATCTGCTGGGCGAACGGGATGGACGCCTCGGCGGTACGCAGTAGGTCGTCGGCACCGTCGGGCGTGATCAGATCGCCCGTGACGTAGCCCGTCATCGACGTGAACTGTGCGCCGGTCGCGACAAGCGCCGCGGCGTCCTTCTCGGTCCAGTCCCAGATCTCGGCGGCGAATCCAGCCGCGTGAATGCGCTCGACGCGCTCGAGGTGCGGGAGGTCGGTGTAGACCATCTCGGAGCAGATGGCGAGGGTGAAGGCCATGTCAGACGCCCTGGGCGACGGCGGCGCGGGTGCCCGACGTCATCGAGTCGATGCAGGCCTGAGCGATCGCGAACGCCGCGAAGGCGTCGTCGCCGGTGACGGACGGCGCCCGGCCGGCCTGGACGGCCTGGGCGAACTCGACGAACTCGCCGGTGTAGGCATCGATCAGCAGCTCGGTGTCGCTGTGCGACGTCGCGGCCACGCGACCGTCGGCGTTGTGCAGGCGCAGCGACGACTGGGCACCTTCACCCATCGTGACCATGCCCTCGGAGCCGAGGACCTCGCCGCGGACGTCATAGCCGTACGTCGCGGCGAAGCTCGCCTCGGCCGTCGCGATCGCGCCGTTGTCGTAACGGATGACGACGGTCGCGTGATCGAGCAGCGTGGGATGGCCCGGCGAGGTCAGCGAGTCGGCCGTCGCCACGACGTCGACCGCGTGCGCGCCGGGGTTGAGCCAGTTGAGGGTGTCGAAGTCGTGGATCAGCGTCTGGGTGAAGATGGTCCACGCTGGCACGGCGGACGGATCGGCAGGTCCCCGGCCCGGATCCCGTGTCAGCGACCGGAGCTGCCGGACGGCCCCGAGGCGTCCCCCGACGATGGCGTCGTGCGCCGCGGCGAACTCGCGGGCGAACCGGCGGTTGAAGCCGACCTGGAACGCGACGCCAGCCTTCGACGTGGCCATGCGCGCGGCATCGATCTCGTCGAGCGTCATGCCGGCCGGCTTCTCGCTGAAGACGTGCTTGCCGGCCTCGGCCGCGGCGACGATCAGCTCGGAGTGCGCGACGGACGATGCGGCAATCACGACGGCGTCGATGTCGTCGGCTGCCAGCACGGTCTCGACGGAGGTCTCGCCTCGCGCGTCGAGCGGCTCGGCAAGCTCGGAGGCGACGCCGGGGCGCGGGTCGGCGACGGCGACGAGAGTCGCCTCGGGGACACGGTGGGCGATGACGTCAGCGTGGGACGCGCCGATGCGGCCGGCCCCGATCAGGCCGATGCGGACGGAGAGGGGCATAGCTGTTCCATTCGTCGAATGTCCTGCAATGACAGGACTAGTACGTACTAGTAATGTGAGGATATACTGGCGCTCGACGCTGCGTCAACAGGCGCGCCGACGCCATGCGAGGAGGGCCTGTGGCCGATCCGACCCAGGCCGACGTCGCGCGAGCGGCGGGTGTCTCGACGGCGCTCGTCTCGATCGTCATGCGCGATGTTCCGGGGGCCAGCGAGGAAACCAGACACCGGGTCCGGCAGATCGCGGACGACATGGGGTACGTCCCCGACGAGCGGGCTCGCAAGCTGCGTCAGAGCTCGTCGCGCCTCATCGGAGTCACCTTCGAGCTGCAGCAGCCGTTTCACGGCGACATCGTCGAGCACCTCTACACCGCCGCGGCCCGACACGGCTACGACCTGGCCATCAGCGCCGTGGCCCCCACGCGGGACGAGGACACCGCCCTGCGAGCCCTCCTGCGCGAGCGGTGCGAGGTCGCGATGATGCTCGGACCGCACTCATCCGCCGAGGCGCTCGCGACGATGGCCGCCCGGGTGCCTCTGCTCCTGGTCGCCCGACGCAGCGAGGTCGCCGGCGTGTCGTCGGTTCGCACCGACGACGTGGAGGGCATCAGGCTGGCCGTCGACCACCTCGTCTCCCTCGGGCACCGGCACCTCGTCCACGTCGACGGCGGTGCCGCCCCCGGCGCGGACGACCGCCGCAAGGGCTTCGTACTCGCAGCCCAACGACACGGGCTCGCCGCGACGACGCGGATCGTGCCAGGCGGCACGACCGAGCGGGACGGGGCTGCGGCCGTCACCGGCGTGCTGAACGTGGCCCCTCGTCCCACGGCCGTCATCGCCTTCAACGACCGCTGCGCGGCGGGGATCCTCGATGTGCTGGTCCGCCGCCGGGTCGACGTACCGGCCGACGTCTCCGTCATCGGCTACGACGACTCGCGGCTCGCGATCGGTGCCCACGCCCGGATGTCGACGGTGTCACAGAATGCCGCCGAGATGGCCGAGGGCGCCATCGACGGAGCCCTCGACCTTCTGGCGGGCAATGCCCCGCACGACTTGGTGCTGAATCCTCGCCTCGTGGCGCGAGCCACGACCGGCCCCGCGCCGGCTCAGACCGAATAGAGGCCCGGCCGCTCGCGCAGCGTCACGGTTTCGCGGGCGCCCGAGGCCAGCGACGCCACTCCGGCCTCTGCGACCGCGTTGGCGACGTAGCCATCCCAGGCGCTCGGCCCCGTCGTGGCACCCAAGAGAGCTTCGCTGGCCCAGGTGGACAGCTCGATGCGATAGGCATCGGCGAAGTGCGCGACGAAGTCGTCCCGCACCGACACGCCGTCGACCCCGGCGACCCGTGTACTGACGGACTCGGCCGGGACGAGGGATGCGGTGCCCTTCGAGCCGACAACCTCGCACCGCACGTCGTAGCCGTAGCCGGCGTTGACAAAGACCTCGGCCGTGACCATGACCCCGCCGCGCGTCCAGATCGTGGCCAGCTGCGGATCACGGAATCCGTCGACCACGGGCGACTCGACCCGGATGCCGGAGATCTCGTCGTCGAGCAGCCACGGGATGGTGTCGAGCTCGTGGATCATGGACCCGGTGATGAGACCTGCATCGTCGGTGCTGGTGCTGCTCGAGGCATTGCGGTGGATCGCGTGCACGAGACGGACCTCGCCGACTGTCCCGCCGGTGATCGTGCGCTTGAGCGCGACAAATCCCGGGTCGTAGCGGCGCATGAATCCGACCTGCAACAGGCGCCGCCCGCCGGCCACCTCGGCTTCGACGACGCCGTAGGCCTCGTCAGCCGTGACGGCCAGGGGCTTCTCGCACAGCACCTGCTTGCCCGCCGCCAAACAGGCCAGCACCAGGTCGGCGTGGGTGCGGTCGGGGGACGCGATGACGACGGCATCGACCGATGCCGACTCGATCAGCGACTCGGCCGAGGCGAGGACGTCTGCTCCCACGGGCGAGGCCGCCGCACGGGCTGTGTCGGCGTTGAAGTCGTACACCGCCGACACCCGCGCCGACGGCACGCTCGACGAGATTGTCCGGATGTGGTCGGCGCCCATGGCGCCCACCCCGATGACGCCCACTCGCAAGCTCACAGCTTGACCCACTTTCGTTCGTCGGCCGACACGATCATCGCGTCGACGGTGCGCGCTGCGATCAGCGCGTCATGGATGGTTGCCCCGTGGGGCTTGCCGGTCGCGATCGACTCGACGAGTCGGCGGGCCTCGATGACCTTGAGGTCGTCGAAGCCCATGGGGTTGTTGGCCCCCGGCTGGAAAGCGGCGAGCTCGCCGTCGCCCGGCGTCGCGAAACGCGTCGCGTAGAACGCGTCCTGGTAGTTCTGGTCGACGCACACCTGCAGCTCGTTCATGCGCCGGAAGTCCCACTTGAGCGCGCCCTTCGTGCCGTGCACCTCGATGCCGTACGTGTTCTGCTCGCCGACTGCCGAACGGCTCGCCTCGAGGATTCCGCGGGAGCCACCGTTGAGCCGAAGCAGCGCGGAGACGTAGTCCTCGTTCTCCACCTGCCCCATCGCACCGGAGCCGTGCTCGTAGTGCATCGCGCCGGAGCGAGCCTCGGGCCGCTCGGGGATGAACGTCGCCCGGTCGGCGATCAGCTCGTCGATGTCGGCCACCACGTGTCGGACGAGATCGGCCGCGTGGCTGACCAGGTCACCGAGCACGCCGCTGCCGGCGAACTCGTTCTGGAACCGCCACGACAGCGCGCCGTCGGGGTGCGCGGCGTAGTCGGACACGAAGCGTACGGACGTGTGCTCGACCGTGCCGAGGCGCCCCGATGCGATGAGCTCGCGGGCCAGCTCGACCGCCGGCGCGTTGCGGTAGTTGAAGCCGGCGGCGGTCTGAACGCCAGCAGCGTCGACCGCCGCGACGATCTCGGCCGTCTCGTCCGCGTTGCGACCGGCCGGCTTCTCGACCCACAGGTGCTTGCCGGCCTGGGCTGCCGCGACCGCGACGTCGCGATGGATGAAGTTGGGGCCGGTCACGCATACCAGGTCGACGTCGTCCCGGGTCACCAGCTCGCGCCAGTCGGTGAGCTGGTGCTCGAAGCCGAAGGCCTGTGCGGCGCGTTCCGTACGGTCGTCGTCAGCCGTGTCGGCCACGGCGACGAGCCGTGGCCGCAACGGGCTGTCGGTGTAGTGCTGCGTGAGCCGGCTCAGCGCTCGGGCGTGGACCTGGCCCATCCAGCCCAGTCCGACGATGCCGACGCGGAGCTCGGGTGTCACGTGATCTCTGCCTTCATCTCCTGCGCCACCTGCGAGTCGGGACCCATCGAGCGCTCCAGCTCGTGCGCGATCGACTCGAGCTCGGTGCCTCCGGCCATCATCGAGGTCAGCTCGTCGAGCGTCATCTCGGACTTGGGGAAGTCACCCATGCTCTTGCCGCGGCGCAGCAGCATGAACCGGTCGCCGACCGGATAGGCGTGGTGCGGGTTGTGCGTGATGAACACGACGCCCAGGCCACGGTCGCGGGCCTTGGCGATGTACTTCAGCACGACACCGGACTGCTTGACACCCAGCGCCGCCGTCGGCTCGTCGAGGATCAGCACACGGGCACCGAAGTAGACCGCGCGAGCGATCGCGACGCACTGCCGCTCACCGCCCGACAACGTGCCGATCGGCTGGTCGACATCACGCAGGTCGATGCCCATCGCCGCCAGCTCGGACTTCGACGTCTTCTTCATGAAGTCGACGTCGAGCTTCTTGAACGGCCCGAACCCCTTGGTGATCTCGCTGCCGAGGAAGAAGTTGCGCCACACCGGCATCAGCGAGACCACGGCAAGGTCCTGGTAGACCGTCGCGATGCCGAGCTCCAGCGCGGCTCGAGGGCTCGAGAGGTGCCTCTCCTCGCCGTCGATCAGCAGCTGTCCGTCGGTGTGCTGGTGCGCACCCGCCATGATCTTGATGAACGTCGACTTGCCGGCACCGTTGTCGCCCAGCACGCACGTCACCTCCCCTGCACGCACCGACGTCGAGACGTCACTCAGCGCGATGATGTTGCCGTAGCGCTTGCCGATGTCGCGCACCTCCATGACCGCGGTGCCGCGCTCGGCCGGTTGGAACACGTTGGTGACCGGCGATGCGGCCTCGTCCACAGTCTTGTTCTTCTCGTTGGTCATCGTGCTGTCTCCGCCCTCTTGCGAACCCATTCATTGAGGAGCACCGCTCCCAGCAGCATGACCCCGAGGAACGCTTTGAGCCAGTTGTTGTCCCAGCCCGAGTAGACGATGCCCTGGTTGACCATGCCGTAGATCAGCGCGCCGAATGCCGCGCCAATCGCCGAGCCGTAGCCGCCGGTCATGAGGCAGCCGCCGACCACGGCGCAGATGATGTAGATGAACTCCTGGCCGACGCCGGTGTTGCTCTGGACCGTC